>NZ_JACRVU010000019.1 GCF_018811945.1 Gluconobacter sp. P1C6_b | reverse complement strand
GTGCCTCCACCATCTGAGCTCTGCGCACCGTCAGTGCCCGCAGAAACTGGAGCTTCTCATCCGGCAGTGTTCGTCCTGCTTCTGGACGAAAAGCCATAAAGCGCGCAATCAATTCCGCATCGATCTGATCGGTTTTCGCGCGTTTCCCCATGGCGAGTGCGAAAGCTTTGATCTGTGCTGGAGGCAACTGGACGGCATTGAGTCCCATACTGATGAGAACACGCCAGAGTGCCCATTCCTGTCCACCGGTGGCTTCAAATCCAACCGTGAGACCGTCCGGCATACTCTGAAGAGTTTCCAGTAATCTGGCATGGCCATCAGGTGAATTCTGAAAACGAAATCTCTGCTTTTCTGGCAGGCAAAAGCCATCAAGCCAGTCTCGAGACACATCTACTCCAATGACCGTTTCCGAAGACATATCACTCTCTCTCTTTCTTATGTTCGCGGTCCCGGAACCGGGCCGCCGTCAACTGTTCGAGACGGTGAAGAGAGGCGAGATCAGCCTGCTAGAAAACGTGGTCAGGCTACCAGGTGTTAAGCGCTGTATCTCACCTCATGAACGACCCTGGCCAGGGTCGTTCATGAGGCCATCATAACAGGCTGGAAACACATAAGGTGTTTAGTCCCGGGGTTTGATGGTGTGGTATTTTCACGCGAGTGGAAGGAAGCCTTATGGGACAGATACGTCATGGCAGCGCCACGACCACGCACGCCGTGCGAGCAGCAATACAGCGATCGCAGGCTTCGCTCGCGACGCTGAGCAAGAAGTTCGGGGTCAACCCGAAAACAGTTGCAAAGTGGCGGAAGCGTCAAACGGTTGAGGATCAGAAGACAGGTCCCAAAGAGCCGCGATCCACAGTTCTGTCCGAGACGGACGAAGCAATGATCGTGGCGTTTCGCCGGCATACGTTGCTGCCGCTGGATGACTGCCTTTATGCCCTGCAGGCCAGCATTCCCCATCTGACACGCTCGGCCCTGCATCGCTGCCTGCAGCGCCACGGAATATCCCGGCTTCCGGATATCGAGGGAGACAAGCCCAGACGACAACGTTTCAAACGCTATCCCATCGGCTTTTTTCACATCGATATTGCCGAGGTCCAGACTGCTGAAGGCAAGCTGTATCTCTTCGTCGCCATCGATCGGACCAGCAAGTTCGCTGTCACACAACTCGTCGGGAAAGCCGATCGGAAGACCGCCTGGGAATTCCTCGAATATCTCCTGAGCATCATTCCTTACCGGATCCATACCATTCTGACCGATAACGGCATCCAGTTCGCTGATCAGCCCCGTAACCGCAATACGGCCTGGTCTCGCCCCATGCGCTTCGACATGATCTGCGAAGCTCACGGGATCGAACATCGTCTGACGAAACCCAATCATCCCTGGACGAACGGTCAGGTTGAGCGGATGAACCGGACAATCAAGGAAGCAACCGTCAAACGCTTCCATAATCCAACCCATCAAACCACGGGACTAAACACCTAGATGATTTGGAGAGTCTTAAGTAATCAATTTTTCGTTTGAAGCGAAGGAGACTAATCAACGATGTCTGCTTGTTTGTAATAGGATCTAAAAGCAGACCTTTCGCTTCCCCCCCCCAAAGCCGCTGCACAACCGATAAAGGATTGTGGGTCTATGCGGGGGTGTAATTCCTCACGCCCGGAATGGCAGAGGCGATGAAACCATCTTTTCCAGAGTTGTTTTTGTCCGAGGACAAGGGCTCCAAATCAGCACATAGGAAGAGCATTTTAGAGACGATTTCATGCATACTACCCTATGTCCGATAAAGTAAATTAACGGACATAGGGGTGGGAAGGGGGCAATTTTCAAAAAAAAGACGGAGACTTACCTTTTGAAGATATTAGGGTGTTTGGTGCTGTTGCTACGTGCCGTTTGGTGGTATTGAAGGCTTATAGGCGAGAGACACAGCGCGCCTTCCGGCCTGTGAAATAACGGAAAAGTCTCTCAGACAAACAGTCATGTCATCCTGTTCGGAGTATGGCGCAAATCAGGCCCTGTGATTCATCCTTCCGGTCGAGGATTCAAATGACGATTTCCCTTGAAGCGCTCAAAAGGCAGGCACGACAGGAAAGCCGGTCAGGTGCTTTGTCTTATACGCAGGCTCTCGAAAAACTCTCCCAACGCCACGGATTCCGGACTTTCGCGGCTCTGAAAGCCAGTCTCGCCAAATCGTCGGCGGTACATGCCCCAAGCTCTGCTCCCAGTGGGAGCGGAAGCGCCCGCCTTCGCGGAGAAATTATCGGACCTATCATCATCGGTACGATCCGGGACAATCCTCATCCGATCTCGATGGATCAGCTCAAAGCTATGGGTGGAAAGGTGTATGAAATGTCTTTTTCTGACATTGACAGCAAGCAGCGCTATGCAGAACTCGTCGCGTCCGGGAAGGTGATCGATCTTGGAGACTATCCGGAAAACGACGCGTCATAGGATCAGTGGTTCCTCCGTTCGCCGAGAGGCTCACCCGTCTCAGCCTTGAGCTGGGACGACTGGATCAGGCGCTGAGACGCGGCTCCGCTGTACCTGCCGTCCTGTTCCGACAGCGCCTGGATGCGATCCAGCGCCATAGCGCTGTCGACGGCTGGCTGATCGATCCCTGGTATCTGGTTGCCGAACTGCACGGCCTCGTGCCGAAAGTGGTTGGCCAGGACGGCTATGAACGCGGTACGGTCGTGGATGCGGCATCCCATGCCTTTACGCTCTGGCGCTGGTACGCTCGCCCGGATGCTATGCAGGCGCATGCCATTGCGGAAGCTGAAGCGTTCCTGAAAGATCAGTCATCAGGGTGGGGACCGATCCTTGATGCGGGGATCGTTTTTCATCGCTGGTTACAGGCCGGTCATCCTCGTGCTCCCTTCTGCGCGGCGTTAAGCCGGCACTGGCACTCCCATGATATCCTCCGGACGCCCTTGATCCTGACCGGCATAGAAGCACTCACTCCAGGAACACCTTGGGAGATCAAGCCCTGGCTATGCCGGTGGCTCGATGCTCTTCTAACCGAAACCCGGGACACGCATGATCTTCTGCACCAGCTAGAGCGAGCCAGAACACAGGCGCTTGAGAAGTGCGGCGTACAGCGTCGTCATTCCCGTGCGCCCCAGGCGGTCAATGTGCTGGCGATCCAGCCGCTCGTGTCTGCCTCCATGCTGGCGGATCGTCTGGGGATGTCGATGAAAAGCGCACTGCAGCTTCTCAGCGCATTCCAGGACCGAGGCATTGTAGTGGAAGTCACGCACCGGAGAGCTCATCGCATGTTTGGTCTGGCTGGCATGGGAGCGCTCCGCGACGTCGTGAAACCTCCCACACGACCCGTTCCCGGCCGAAAGCACGGCCGGCCCCGTAAGGATGATCCTTTCACGACGCAATCTATCCCGGACGAAGAGATGACGCAGCTCCCGCCGCCGACGCGGTTGGACCCGCTTCAGTTCGACTATGAGGATCTGGCTGCAGCCATGAATCAGGCTGATGAAGCCATGTTGAGAAGCTCCCGGCTAATTGCCCGTCTCAAGGGACAGAAGGCCAGCTAGGCCCCTCGTCTGTTCAGAGAACCTGAAGGGATGCCTCTTGCAACGGCTTCTCGAGCTGCAGGGCGACCGGTATGGGGGCCGTCAGCCAGCTTTCGATCTCCTCCTGGCGTTCCAGAATGACGGGCATGGCTTTGGGATGATAGGGCGCGACCACCGCGTTGGCTTCCGTGGTCAGGAACCGTAATGGGTTATGAATCCTGAGACTCGAATGACAGATATTTTAGCTATTCGAATTGAAAGCGGACTTCTGTGAGTGACGACGAGAGAGTAGAAACTTGCGAATTTTATTCTCGTACGCGCCCTCGATATGATCTCCGATTTCATCGCCACGCTGTTCACATCCACCATTATGCTATTTGGTGTGATATGCTCCCGTTAGAGGGGGGGGGGCGTCGTATGACGATATTGACTTAAATATAAACTTATAAATAGGGTCTCCTACGAAGATCGATGAGGCGAGGCGATTAAGGATGAGTAACTACATTTTATTTAATATTGACAACACAGCAGACTTCGAAAAACTGAAGCATTGCGTAGAAATATTCAATAGACATATAACAAACGAGGATCATCCACCTATAGAGGCATTGAAATCCGAATTAGGAGGCGAATTTGCAAAAAAATTTCCGACTTATACAAAAAAAGAGGATGCAGATTGGCGAGAGCGCTGGTTTAATACTCCAGTAAATATTCGAAAGCATGACCCTAGTTTGAAGAGGCGAATGAGTTTTGAATCTCTGGTATCTGGATTGCTGGAAAATGATTTTCAGTATTTGCGTGTTGCAAGAGATGATGAACAGATAGGGCGTTTAGAGTTCGGTTCTACATCTTGGCCGTATGGGGGCTTAACACAGTTAAAAAACCTTGTTCGAGTATTTAGTCACCGTATTATTGGCATCGAAGACGGTACTGGATACACTTACTTAAGTCTAGAGCACGACAAAGAAATCTGATCTAGAGCACGTGGAGGGATCGAAAAACCCCTTGGCTCTGACCTGTTCTCTATGATTCCATTTCTCTTGCGTTGATTGGAGTATGGATCATGAAGCAGCCGGGTTTCTTTGATGTTGAAGAGCGGTTTGCTCGGCTGAGCGGACTTGGTGACCAGCTTGAAGCATTTTCCCGGACTGTGGATTTCGAGGCGTTCCGCCCTGATCTGGAGAAGGCACTGGCTTATTCAGACGGAAGCAAAGGCGGCCGTCCCCCGTTTGATCCTGTGCTGATGTTCAAAATTCTGGTGATCCAGACGTTGAACAATCTGTCCGACGAGCGGACGGAATACCTGATCAATGATCGCCTGTCCTTCATGCGTTTCCTTGGTCTGGGACTGTCGAACCGTGTGCCGGACGCCAAAACAATCTGGAGGGATCGAAGAACCGTTGGTTGGTGTGTATTGGTTCTGATTTTGGGCTTTTGGCGATTTGATTGACGGTTCTTTGGGTCACATTCGCTCTGCGTTTTGAAGAGATAGGGGACTGCCTCCCTGCTGGATTGCTATGCTGCAGTGCTGATCCGTTCCAAAAAGAGGAAGCGGCGCATGTTGTAGACGATATTGGCCAGCCCGATCCTCATGGTGGCCCGGGTGATACCGACAGTTCGGATGAACAGTCCCGTCTGTGATTTCTGATCGGCAAAGACATGCTCGACACGCGACCGGATCACGGACTTTCCGGCGTTGGATCGCTGGATATGCCGGGGCATCGGTTTGAGATGCGGCTTTTTTCTGTGAACCCTCGAGACAAAGCCCTGCTTTTCCATGAAGTCCTCATTGGCTTTTGAACGGTAGGCCGTATCCGCCCAGACCGTTGAGGCTGTATTGGTTTTATCCAACAGGCCCTCGCGTAGTCTGGCGCCATCGCTGGCAGCGGCATCCGTTGTCTTCCATGTGCGGATCAGCCGATATTTCCGATCAATGGAAATATGCGACTTGGAGCCAAAGAACGGAATGGCGAGATCCGTGGAAGGGATCGTCCCGTCCTCCTGCCGTCTGGCCTTGGTAAACTTCAGTGTCCATCGCGCATGCCTGTCCTTGTGGGACAGCTTTGACGGCCTGTCCTGCCACTCCTGTGGGATCCGTCCTTCCCGCAGAGTCGTCTTTTCATCGTTGGTATTGCGCTGCTTTGGAGCCGCCACCAGTGTCGCGTCCAGGATCTGGCCCGACATCGGCAGATAACCGGCGTTCCTCAGGGTCGCATCAAAGCGATTGAACAGATTCTCAATGGCACCCGCCTGGGTCAGGCGTTCACGGAACAGCCAGAGTGTTTTGGCATCCGGCACACGGTTCGACAGCCCCAGACCAAGGAAACGCATGAAGGAGAGGCGATCGTTGATCAGATACTCCGTCCGCTCATCAGACAAATTGTTCAGCATCTGGATCACCAGGATTTTGAACATCAGCACCGGATCAAACGGCGGACACCCGCCTTTACTGCCGTCTGAACAGGCCAGAGCCTGCTCCAGATCAGGGCGAAACACCTCAAAATCCACAGTCCGGGAAAACGCTTCAAGCTGATCGCCAAGCCCACTTAACCGAGCAAGCCGCTCTTCAACATCAAAGAAACCCGGCTGCTTCATCTTCCATCCCCCAATCAACGTAGGAAAAATGGAATCATAAAGGCCAACCCAAAACCAGTGGGTTTTTCGAACCCTCCACGTTGGAGAGGGTCTCCTCAACTTTGAGGAGACCTACAAGAATGAGCAGAATGGTCAGGAATACCGCTGCTACAATCTCCCCAAGGACCTGACCATCACGCTCGTTGCCGGATACCGCTCGGATCTCCGGCTCAAGATCGTCCGTCGCTGGATGGAGCTGGAAACCGGCAGCAGTCCGGTTGCGGTATCGCCGGTGCCTCAGCCGAAACTGGCCGGGCTGGGCCGCACCTTTGCGGACATGCGCCGGATTGCCAAGCTGATGAATCTGGACGACGCACAGGCGGCCATCCATGCCTCACATGCTGTCGAGCGGCTGCATGGGGTTAACCCCCTTGAGCTGATGGACATCAAGCGGATTGAAAGCCCGACGCAGAAGCCGTTTTTCACTGTCAGCGAACTGGCGAAACGGGAAGGGTGGCAGTCCGCCCAGTGGCTGAACAGGACGCTTCTCGCCATGAGGCTTCAGGACCGCTCCGGCAGTGACGACAACCCCTGGACTGCGACAGAAGCGGGCCGGCCTTACAGTCGGCTGGAAGATGCGCCGATCAAAGGCCGTCGTTCCCGTCAGATGCTTCTCTGGTCGGCAGAAATTATCCCGCTGGTTAAGCAGCACATCGCGCAGAGCACCGCACCGTACTCAGCCATCACGGCCGCCGAGGATGTGGCTCTTGTCGGAGAGGGGGCGTGACATGACCGCTCTGATTGCAACCTCCATCACCGTCACGTCCGAGAACCGTCGCCTCAATCGCGTCAATTCCAAGCTTTCTTACTGCGCCGAGGACAGTCGGAAAGAAGGGGACGTGATCAAGCGCTGGTCCCGCGCCCGGAAACGGGTTGAGGCACTCCCGGTCCGCAGTTCGCGCGATCTGCTGGCCAAGGCCCGCATGATTGCCACGGATGTGCAGGGATTTGATGACCCGGAGACGATCGAGCAGTTCGTGCAGGACGTCATCACGGTCCTGAACCAGCGCCGACGATGAGGGACAGGGGTCACTTCAGACCCCGTTCTCAGCACAATCCTGAAATTCACCGGCTTAGGCCGGATATCCGAGAGTTCGAAAAATGGTTGAAACCACCACGCGCCCGAAATGCATCCAAGCACCGATCGCCGACCTCAATGGTCTTCGCGAAAACCTGGAGAACCTCGCATGACCAGTAGCAATTCTGCCTTCTTTTCTGACGTCGAATATGATGCCCGGTCATCGCGAACATTTGGCCCGACGCAAATCGACCAGGCCGAGACCGAACGCCTGACAGCACTGGTTGAGCGCCCCGAACTGATCCAGACGATGCCGGATTGCGCTGACGCTCTGAATTTCCTGGAAGCCAAGATCGCCTCGATCGAAGGCCAACTGGAGACATCCCGCATTGCCGCGGCACAGCGAGGTGCAAGCGATCATTATCTCGACTGGCATATCCGCGCGCACCATGCGTTGACGGTATCGCAGTTGCAGCACCGGCGCGTTCTCAAGCGCAGAGGTGTTCTGAACTATATCGAAGCCGAAAACCGAAAGCAGGATCGCGCCTGCGACATCGAGGAGCAGAAACGGCTCCGGGGAGAAGCTGCTGCACGGCGAGCTGAAGCGGCAGCTCAGAATGCCCGGACCCAGCTCCAGATCGTGTCAGTCGCTGCCGAGAGGACTGTCCATCGAAGGGTGTGTCAGCTGGTTCTGCAACGCTTCGGAGAAGAGGTGCACCGGGAGCTTTTTGATCAGGCCAGATTGCTCGTTCAGACGGGGCATGGAGCAGAGGCTGCCGAAGCATGAGTGAGAATAATCCATACAACGGAGTGCAATGGGCGAACTCTCTTTGTCTCGCAATGTGTATTGTAGGAAGCATGGCGGTTCTGGTTGCTTCTATTGTAGCCCTGCCGCGTGAAAGAGAACTGACATGCTTCATTCTGGGGCCGCTTTTATGGGCCACAGGATTTCTCGGGGCGTTTCTCGTGGAGCGCTGGAGCAAGAGAATTACAGGCCGTGAAATCGAAAGGATCAAAGCGGAATATGTAAGGAACGATTCCGACATGAGGACGGGAGAGTGCAATGAATGAGTCTCTTGAAGACACCCTGACCTTCGAGGACGTTCTCACGCGCCTCAAGGGGCGTGTCGGCCGGACCAAGCTGAGGGAACACCTCAGCCGCGTCCGCGAATTCCACGGAGGTCCGACGCACCGTCGTTGGGGTCGCCGCATCATTTTCTATCCGGCGGATTACAAACGCCTTTTATTGAGCCTGGAATGCCCCTCAAACTCTTCAAACGCGCCAGATCGGAAACGTACTATGTCCGTGGAACCGTCAAAGGACAGAGCGTTTATGAGAGCTCAGGAACTTCTGACCCCCAGCAGGCGGAAGAATACCGGGCGAAGCGCGAAGCTGAACTCTGGCAGGAAAGCATCTATGGCAAGCGGGCCGTTGTAACCTTCGCCCATGCGGTCGCTGCCTATGTCGAGGCAGAGCCACGTTCCGAGGCGACGAAGGCCTATTTGCGTCGCCTTCTGGAGCATTTTGGCACCATGCGCCTGGCTGAGATTGATCAGACAGCGCTCGATCAGGCCTATCGTCACATTCTGCGCGATGGAGCACAGGCCAGTCCGGCCACGAAGGGATCCGTCCTCACTCCTCTGCGCTCCGTTCTGGAGTTCGCTGCTGTCCGGAGATGGTGCGAACGGCCGGCATTCGACAAGCCGCGGATTCCAATGAGCCGAACGGTTTACCTCAGGCCCGGGCAGGTGACGGACCTGGTCGATAATGCTGCACCGCACCTGAAGCCGTTGCTCATCTTCCTGTTTGGGACAGGCGCCCGCATGTCAGAGGCTCTCGAACTGGACTGGGCCTGCGTGGATCTGAAGGGAAAACGGGCTGTCGTCTGGCAGAAGCAGGGGAACGAGCGGCATATCGATCTGCCGCCTCGCGTTTGTGCATCCCTGGCGTCTCTACCCAACCGGGACGGCCGCGTGTTTCGCCCCGTTCGTGCCCGGAAGTCAAAAAACGGGGAGGGCAGGGAAATCGGAGAGGCCTCTTCTGAAAATGGGCGGACCAGCGGCGGACAGATCAAATCCGGATGGTCAGTGGCCTGTCGCAAAGCGGGGCTGCCCGGCCACATGCGCGTGTGGACACCCAGAGGGCAGAAGAAACCGAAGAGCGTATTCGTTCCTGATGTCACGCCGCATGATGCCCGCCACACCTGGGCAAGCTGGCAATACTGCCTGCACAAGGATCTGATGCGCCTCAAGGCTGACGGGGGATGGGGCAACATCACGACGGTGACGCGCTATGCCAAGGTGATGCCAGACGCTTACCGGGAAGAGATCCTGGAATGGCTCGGGATCAGTGTCTGAATGACCTACGGCCGATTCGCATGAGCGCGCAGGATCCCGCGCAGAGTGCACGGATTTTGCACGGATATTCTCGTCTGAAGTCGGATTGTCCCGGAGTTAAGCGGTCCCCAATGGCAGTAACCATTTGGTTTCTATAGCCAGAGAGCTAAAAAAAGATGCTTAATTTTCAAGGGGTTTCTTACCGGACCGAGTGGTGGGCGCAACAGGGATTGAACCTGTGACCCCTACCATGTCAAGGTAGTGCTCTACCGCTGAGCTATGCGCCCCCGGTCCGGTGAGGCGGTTTCTAGCTGTGTCCCGAAAACCTTGCAACCCCCTGTGGGACGAAATATGAAAAAAATATGCAACTTCCTGTGCCACTGACGTCCTTCAGGGTGAATCGACCGCGGAATACTGCGATTCCTCTGCTTGTCTCGTCTCCACATTCCGGACGGAATTATCCGTCGGATTTTCTCGACAGGGCTTCGCTCTCCTTTCATGAACTGCAGCAGAGCGAAGACCGGTTTGTGGATCGGCTATTTGAAAACGCACCGGATTTTGGCGCGACGCTGATCTGTGCCGAGCTTCCCCGTGTGTGGTGCGATGTGAATCGCGACTGGCGTGAAGTGGATGCGGAAATGTTTGATCCGCCCCCCCCTGAGGACGAGGTCCTGCTTACGGCGAAGGTGAAGGCGGGTTTCGGGGTTATTCCGCGCTATGTGTCACAGGGACGGCAGGTTTACGGACAGCCTCTTCATCTCTCTGAAATAAAGGCCAGGATTACCGCGGCATGGCTGCCCTATCACGAGGCTCTTGCAGCGCTCCTGAGCGAAATGAAGGCGCGGTTTGGCTATGCCGTTCTTCTGGAAGCCCATTCCATGCCCAGGCTGCCTTATGCGCGATCGTGTGATATGGTTCTGGGGGACGTTCATGGCCGAAGCTGCGTCTCCGGCTTGCCGGACATGATTGAAAACATGCTCGGAAGCCTCGGCTATTCCGTTCGTCGGAATGTTCCCTATGCCGGTGGGTATATTACCCAGTATTACGGCCGTCCCGAACAGAACATCCATGCCGTTCAGCTGGAGATCTGTCGCTCCCTTTATCTGAATGCCGCGACGCTCAAAACCGGGGCCGGGTTTGAACAGACGCAGCGGAACATGCAGTCTCTCCTTGCGGGGCTGGCGGCGTGGGTTGGGAGCGGAGCCCTCTCGCAGTCATCCGCACCGGAAGAAGCGCTTGCGGTTGAGGCATCGTCTGCTTAGTACGGATATGCCTCCGTTCTTCTTTCCTGTGGGTTACAGAAGACAAGCCTACCTTTGATCTGTAGTTCTGAGGGCTGGGTTCTATGCTTGCAGGCGGGATGTTGCAGTGATTTTTCAGGACAGGGCAGGCTATTCGTTTCTCAGGCGGCCGGAGAGCGGTCACGTTGAGGTTACGACCGAAGAACTGTTCTTCGATCTGATTTATGTTTTCCTTGTCACCCAGATCAGTCATGGACTGCTGCATCATCTTGGCGGGATGGGTTTTCTCCAGACGTTTGTTCTGTGGTTCGCGGCCTGGCTTGGATGGCAGTATACGGGATGGGTCACCAACTGCTTCGACCCGCGCTCGACCTCGTTGCGCTGTGTCCTGTTTGCCTCCATGGCGCTTGCTCTCTTGTGTGGCGCGGCGGCTCCGGAGGCCTTTGGAGCAAGAGGGCTGAGTTTTGCGATCTGCTACACGATCATGCAGGTCGGTCGATCGGCCTTTGTGGTGTGCAGATTACCCCATAACCACGCGCTTCTTCCGAATTACCAGCGCATTCTGGGGTGGAACCTGATCAGCGCTGTGTTCTGGATCGCTGGCGCATTCTATCCTTCCGATCTGCGGCTCGTATTCTGGAGCATCGCCGTTCTGTGTGAATACGTTTCTCCCATGTTCGGTTTCTGGCTTCCGTTTCTTGGACGCTCGCATACGTCCGACTGGACGATTTCAGGCAGCCATCTCGTGGAGCGGTGCCAGCTTTTCGTCATGGTGGCACTGGGCGAAACCATCATGGCTTCCGGATTGTCCATGGCGCGGTCAGAGCAGTGGACAGCGCCGGTTTTGCTTGGGTTCTGTGTGAGTTTCCTGTGCACGGTCGCCATGTGGTGGCTTTATTTCGGGACCTCGATCAGGCAGGCCGAACATGCCATCACGCACTCATCCGATCCCGGGCGCCTCGGGGCATATTTTCATTATATTCATGCCATCCTCATCGCGGGCATTATCGTGACGGCTGTCGGCATGGATATCCTTCTGGAAAATCCCCTTGAGGCCGTGTCAGGGCCCGCACTGTCCGTCATGATTGCGGGACCAATCCTCTATCTTTTCGGAAGCTGTATTTATGGACGGATCGTGACGTCCACATGGTCTGTCTGCCATCTGGTGGGACTGGGCGGATTTGTGATCCTGTTTTTTGCGGGTGCGGCATTATCGCCCCTGATCCTCTGTTCGATTGGCACCCTCATGCTTCTGGCGGTGGCCTGGTGCGTCGAGCAGGGGAAAAGGCAGGACGCCTGAGAACCGGGAAATAATGGCTGGCGTGACAGAAGTCAGTCCGCGGGGTCATTCACTTCATGAGGTTGGCGGCGGATTTCCTCGGAATAATCCGGATCAGGCGAAGCGTTGGCGGGGCGCTGGATACGGCTCTGGGCCCTGAGTTGGGGAAACGGAATGCTGGTATCAAGAAGCCTGAGATCATAGGCCAGGGATGCAGTGTATCCGCTGAGCAGAACGCGCCAGTCCAGTCGGTATCGCAGTCTGGCCTGTGCCCGCGTCAGGATGCCCGTCGTGCAGTTGTCGGTCAGGGTATTATACCATGCCGGGTGTTGGACCAGTGTGTGGATCTCCTGCAGGTAGCTCTCGAACAGCCTTCTGCGTTCTGCAGGCGATAGCGTAAGACGATAGAGATAGACGCGCTCATGCCGGACATCCGTCCGCACACCAATGAGGTCCCGTTCGTCAGCCGTGACGTAGAAAATCTCGTAATGGTGGAAGAAACCGGCAATTGTCGAATACTGGAATTTCTTCTGACGACGTGTCTCGATGGACATGGCGACATGCCGTCCATCACGAAAGCCGAAGCTCAGAAAGACATGCGCGATGGCATTGCCCGCCCAGTAGGATGTGACGAGATCAACGGATGAAAGGTCGTCCAGATTGTATGTCGCGTCGTAATAATGCGGGGTGTAGTCCTGCGTGGTCCGGTAGACGAAGTTCCGGATATTCCGGATATGGGCGAGGTTTCCATCCATCATGACATCAGCGGGGACAGCATATTCCCCCTGCCATTCTCGGTCATTGCGCGGTGGGTCGGTGATATACCAGACGCCAACTGCGCCACACAGCGTGCCAACACCGGCCCGGGAGGCCAGCCTGCTTGGTAGACGCGACGCGCCGGCAACAAGGAGCGGGAAAAGGACCGTCAGGGCAATGCGAAGTCCGTCTGGCTCAGGCGTCGAATAATAAAGCGCGGCGGTTCCAAAGAGGACGAACAGGACAAGTCCCACCCGCTCAGCTGTCTTTCGGACCCGTTGCCAGCGGGATGGCATTTGCGGGTTCACTTGGCGCACGCCTGTTCAAGGGGAGTATAGGTGCCGCCCAGAGAGGTAACCGTTCCTTTTCCGCCCTTGTCGGTTTCGGGTGGAACCGTTCCGTCCTCTTCGAGCTGCCTGATCAGGATGCGGCGGACTTCTGCGGTTGTGACGGGATTGGACTGGGTCGAATGGCCGGAATGACGCACTACAAGTTCCGACCCAACATCCGGAATATGGGCGCTTTCGTACATGACTACGCCGTCATCGGCGGTTTTCAGGGGACCATCCCCCAGAACCGGGATAATGGAATGGCTCTCGACGTCCGAAGCGACGGGAATAGCCGCCAGAGACTGGATAAACGAGCTGCGTGGGGACATGCCGTATACGCTGCCGACGCGCCAGGGACGCATGTTCAGCTTTCGGATTTCCGGCGAGCTTGCGAACACGGCGCGTATAGTCTCCTGAACCGAGACAGGGAATGTCACGAGCCGGCCGACCAGCTGCGCCACGGATAGTCCGGCGACATAGCTTCCATGCTGGGGCGTGGAAATGAAGACGACGCTACGGGCCTCGGGAAGCGGCGACGGGAACAGGGCATCGCGCAGCAGGGTCTCATCGCGCGGGCGCAGGTTCAGGCGATCCAGCGGAACGGAGACCATGCCGTTCCAGAGCCTGTCTCCTGCATTCACAACCAGCATTTTGGTCAGCAGACCGCCCTGACTGTGGCCGATCAGGGTCATTTTTCCCAGAGCGGGATCCGCCTTCGCGCCACCAAGCTGGGCCACGGCTTTTTCCAGCGCCTGACGAAGCTGGAGGGCGGAATAGGGAATGGGGTTTCCCGTCGCATAGGAAAAGAACCAGAATTCATAATGATTTCTGATGGTTGTGTCTTCCATCAGATCATTGACCATGCTCGCCCATCGCGCCGCGCTGGATGCCGTGCCATGCACGAGCACAACCGGCCGGTGGCCATACTGATGAGGTTCGATGGTCAGCAGTTGCGGGTGATCGCCTTTGTTGAACAGGCGCCCGTCGAGGAAACCGCGATATTCGACGGACCAGTCCATCGCGTCATTCAGGCTTTCTGCGCGGGCGGTTGTCTGATCGAACTGGAGCGGCGCCGTCTGCCCGGCAATGGTCTGGTCGATCGGGGTCAGCCGAAGACTGGCGGAAATATGGTCTGAGAGGATCTGCTGCCGGGGCGCGCTCATGACCAGCATCAGGTTCATCGGGACACGCAGCGAATTGGCGATCTGGAAGGATTTGTTTTCCTGCGCGGTCAGACGGGGCAGGGCGCCTACTGGTTCCCCCAGGCCTTTCTGGCGATAGATGTTTTCAATCCCACTGACCGCAAGGCGGGAGACGGGACGGATATCCGTGACATCATGTCCATGCCATCGGAGCTGTCGGGGATCGACGGAAAGGGTTACGGGACCTGACGAGAGGTGCCATTCCTGCGAAACCAGATTGACGGGTGCTCCCAGAGCCTCGGTCAGGCCGAACATGTACAGGTCGCAGGCCTGCCGCAGGTGTGGATCGTAAGGGCTGGGACGCGCGTCTGCAGGGGCGTCCGGATTGATATAGGCGTAGGCATAAAGCGCGGCCGCCATGTAGGCTGCGCGGTCCTGATGGCGCCGTCCCTGCAGGTAGTTCAGCTCCGCCAGGGCGAAAAGCTGATCGTCCAGTGTGCTGGTATAGAAATGTTTCCGGGTCCGGTCCTGCAAAGCGAGCAGCGCCTGTGCAGGATGGGCGTTCCAAAGGGGCAGCAGGTTCTCGCGTTGCAGGACCGTGCGTGTCAGGTTGGTGAGACGATCTCCGGCGAGGGCGCTCTGGTTCCGGTCCTGATAGGCGGATGTCAGGGAAAGCTGCCGGACGGAGATGGGAGAGGCACAGCCTTCCAGACAGAGCAGCGTGACAAGAGAAAACAGGGCCTTTTTCATGGGCTGACAGCTGCCTTCTGGGCGGGGACTTGAAATCCGCCACCTGTCGCCTTGTAGAGATCGACCGAGGCGTTCAGTCGCTGGAGCCTCGCCGAGACCTGGGCGAGCTGTGCCTGCTGGACGATGGCCTGAGCCGTCAGGACGTCGATCCGGCTGGCGTAGCCATTTTCAAGACGCAGCGTCGTAAGGCGCAGGCGGTGTTCGTCTGACGCCACCCGGGAGGTGGTGTCGCCTTCGCGATCTGCGGCGGTCTTCTGCGCCAGAATGGCGTCCCGAACTTCCTTGAAGGCGGAGCGGATGGACTGCTGGTAGAGGATCACCTGCTCGTTCTTCCCGGCTTTTGCGAGCCGGACGCCGCTTTCCGTTCGTCCGAAATCCAGAACCGGAGCCGCCATGGCAGCTCCCAGTGTCCACGCGCGGCCTGTGGCCCGGTACAGGTTGTCGATATCGACGTTATTCACGCCCGCAAGGGAGGCGAGGGAGATCGACGGGAAATAGGCAGCCCGCGCGAAGCCGATATTGAAATTGCTCGCCATCAGCATCTGTTCGTGCATGGCGATATCCGGCCGGCGCTCCAGCAACTCCGACGGTAGAAGGGACGGGGTCGCTTCCGGGACGGTCATGTCTCCGATATTCCGGCCGCGGGGAAGGTCGCTCTGGATGATACCCTGTGGGGACTGGCCGATCAGGACTGCGAGAGCGCTCTCGGCCCGGTCGCGCTGGTCTTCCATGTCCGGCAGAAGTTCATGGACGGTATCGCGCCGTTCCCTCACGCTTTCAAGGGTAAGGGCATCCGTGGCACCAACGTCGTACTGCCGCTGGACCAGCGCCAGAAGATCGTCCTGTGTCTGGGCAGTCTGCTTCAGAAGGGAGACGTCCTCATCCAGCGCGCGGAGGCTGAAGTAGAGTTTCGCAACCCCTGCGACGACCGAGAGGCGGGCCGCATCCATCGCATAGACACCAGCATGAACCCCGGCTTTCGCCGCGTTGCTGAGGCTGGCGTTCTTGCCCCACAGATCGAGTTCGTAAGTGAGCATTCCGCCGACGAACCCGAGATTGCTGGTCTTGTTCGGAAAATGAAGGCTCTGGTTCAGGGCGCTGACCCGTCCGTTCGCGAACTGTCCGTAGGCATCGGCTCCCGCAATTGACAGCATGGGGAGCTGGTTGGCGAAGGCATATCCGTACTGGGCCCTGGCCTGCATCAGGCGGTTGCCGGCCAGGGCAATATCGTCACTGTCACGCAGGGCAGTCTGGACGAGCTGGTCGAGAACCGGATCGCCATAGCTGTGCCACCATGTCCGGTCATCGCGCGCCACGGCGGCGGCTCCCGGCCATGTTGCAGGCAGGGGCATCGGGGGGCGTTTGTAATCCGGTGCCAGCCAGGAACATCCCGTCAGAAGCAGCGGGGCAAGCAGAAGCCATCTGCGCATCATGCGGCTCCTTCTGCCGGATCGGGAGTGGGTTCGCGGACACGGAACCAGATGACGTAGAGCGAAGGCAGGAAGATCAGGGTCAGGACCGTGGCAACGGCCAGGCCACCCATGATGACATCGGCCATCGGGCCCCAGAAGACGCTCGATGCGATCGGGAGCATGCCGAGGATAGCGGCCACGGCCGTCAGCATGATTGGCCGGAACCGGATCATGGCGGCATCGACCACCGCGTCCCATTCCGACTTGCCGGCCTGCTGTTCGATCTCGATCTGGTGGACGAGAATGACCGAATTCCGGATGATCATGCCGACCAGCGCCACAAGACCCAGCATGGCGATGAAGCCCATTGGATGCTGTGAGATCAGGAGGGAGGCGACAACACCAATCAGGCCGAACGGCGCAACACTCAGGACCAGCGCGAGGCGCCTGAAGCTCTGAAGCTGGATCATCAGCACCGCCATCATGATCAGGAGCATCACCGGCATGACCGCGACCACGGACCCTTGGGACTTCGCGCTTTCTTCGACCGTCCCACCGACCGCAAGATGATAGCCGGGTGGCAGGCTGGCATTGAATGCGGCCATTCTGGAGGCCAGTGCGGAGACCGCGGCATCGGGCTGTATGTTGTTCTGGAGCTGGGCCTGAACCGTCATGGTCGGCAGGCGGTCGCGGCGCCAGATCAGGGGATAGTCTTCCACATAGGAGACTGTCGCCACGGAAGAGAGGGGAACAGTCAGGTCGTTCGGAAGACGGATGTCGAGATTTCGCAGCTGTTCGATCGACAGGCGCTCATCCCGGCTGGCCCGCAGGACGACATCGACGAGATAGATGCTGTCGCGCAGCTGCGTGACGGTCATACCGGTGACCGTGGAGTTGATGGCCAGGGCAATGGCGGATGAGGAGAGGCCCAGTCGTCGGGCGTCTTCCTGACGGACATCGATCCTCAGTTTCCGGGCAGGGTCGCCCCAGTCGAAGTTGATCAGGCGCAGATTATGGCTCTCGTCCATGATGCGCGCGACCTGCTGTGCATAGTCGCGGACCCTGTCGGGATCACGGCCGCTGATGCGATACTGCACGGGCCAGCCCACGGGCGGTCCGAGCTCCAGGGCGAACAGGCCATGCACGATGTCCGGAAACTGTCGGCTCAGGGCCTCATCGAGACGATGACGGACACGTTCGCGCGCCGCTGCGTCTTTGGCGACGATTACGGTCTGGGTGAAGAAATCGTTGGGAAGCTGTTCGTCGATCGACAGGTAGAAGCGGATGGCGCCGCGACCGACATAGGAACTCCAGTGGTCGATATCGGGATCGTTGCGCAGCAGGGCGTCCAGCCTGCGGGAGACATCCGCCGTTGCCGTGATTGAGGAGCCCTGTCTTAGCGACAGGTTGACGAGCAGCTCTGGACGATCCGAGGCCGGGAAGAACTGCTTTGGCACAAGCGGCAGCAGGAGCAGTGCCGCAGCGAGCGCGCCGAGGCTGGCAAAAACCGTTACCCGCGGATGGTGCATCGACAGGAGCAGGAAACGCCGGAACGTGGTCAGGATCCGTCCGGGCGGACGGGGCGTTGCGGTTCCGGTCGTTGCTTCGGGATGTTCGCGCAGGATCGTGATCCCGATCAGCGGGGCGACCAGAACGGCCACGAACCAGGAGACGATCAGCGCGATGCCCACCACGGCGAACAGCGAGAACGTGTATTCGCCCGCGATGCTGTGTGCGAAACCTACGGGCACGAAGCCCGCGATCGTCACCAGTGTGCCGGTCAGCATGGGAAAGGCCGTGGACATATAGGCGAAGGTCGCCGCCCGGGCGCGGGTCCAGCCTTCTTCCAGCTTGCTGACCATGCTCTCGACGGTGATCATGGCATCATCCACGAGCAGGCCGAGCGCGATGATGAGCGCACCCAGGGAGACACGCTGAAGGTCAATCCCGAAGATTTCCATGCAGGTAAAGACGACGGCAAGGACGAAGGGGATGCAGAAGGCCACCACGGTTCCCGCGCGGCCGCCAAGGCTGAGGAAGCTGATGCCCAGCACGATGGCGATGGCCTCGAAAAGAGCTTCCGTGAAGTCACCGACAGCGTCTTTCACGACCTTGGGTTGGTTGGCGACGAGATGGGCTTCGATCCCTACAGGCATCCGCGCGTGCAGCTTCGCCATCGTTGCGGAAATATTCTTTTCCATCGCAAGGACGTTGCCGCCGGAACTCATGGAAATCGCCAGACCGATGGCGTCCTGTCCGTTCACGCGGAACATGGCCTGCGGAGGATCGGAATAGGAGCGGGTGACGGTGGCGATGTCTCCCAGCCGGATCTTGCGGCCTCCCGCATAGACCGTGACATTCTTGATGTCCTGCACCGAATTGAACTGCCCGGTGGGCTGGATCCGGATCTGCTCCGTTCCGGTATCGAGCGTGCCGGAAGGCGTGAGGACGTTCTGCGCCAGAAGCGACGATGCAATCATCGCGCTGTTGATCCCCAGCCGTGCCAGATGGTGGCTGGACAGATCGACATAGATTTTCTCGTCCTGCGCGCCTAGCGTCTCGATCTTGGCGACATCGGGGACGTGCAGCAGTTCGTCCCGGACCGTTTCGACGTAATCCCTCAGGTCACGATGGGAAAAACCCTGTGCCGTGAAGGCGTAGATGATGCCGAATGTGTCGCCGAACTCGTCATTGAAGAACGGACCCGCGGTTGTGGAGGGCAGGAAGACCTTGAGGTCCCCCACCTTCTTGCGGACCTGGTACCAGATGTCTGGAACCTTCGCCTTGGGTGTCCCCGACTGCAGATTGAGCAGAATCGTGGTTTTCCCCGCGACCGTGTAGCTTTTGACGTAGTCGAAGTAAGGCGTTTCCTGCAGCTTCTTTTCGATGGGATCTGTCAGGAGATGGGCCGTTTCCTCGACGGAAGCACCGGGAAGCATGGCTTGCAAGACCATGGTCTTGACGGTGAACGGAGGGTCCTCGTTACGCCCCAGGGCGAAATAGGACCTGAAGCCCGCCACACCGATCAGGATCATGAAGAAAAGAACGAGCGCGCGATGGTTGATCGACCAGCGCGACAGGTTCACACCACCGGGGGCCGGAGACTCAGGGGCGGACATCGGCGTCATTCAGCAGCGTGACCTTCTGGCTCGGATAGAGCGCCTGCACACCCGCCGTGACGACACGCTCACCGGCGTTCAGTCCGGATGAGACGAGGACGTCAGTGGCTGTGTAGCTGGCAATTTCGATCTGTCTCAGGGCAACGGTCGATGTGTCGGCATCGACGACCCAGACAGCGGGCCTGCCGTCCTGTGCCGTAAGGGCCGAAGGTGGCAGGCGGATTTCCCGACGGTCCGACAGCGTCATGCGGCCAACCACGACCGATCCTAAAGTCATGTCCGCAGGCGGCGACTGCAGAAGCGCCATGGCCCGGTAAGTCCGGGTCAGGGGATCAGCATCGGGTGCGAGTTCATAAAGATTTGCCGTCGTGCAGAGCCGGGGCTCGGCGTCGAGACAGACCGAAAATGTCCGTCCCATCAGGCCGGTTGCGCGCACAAGGGAGGCCGGGATGTCGAACTGGATGTCACGCTCGCCACTCTGCGCCATGCGCAGGACCGGCTGGCCCGCAGCAACGACTTCCCCGACTTCAGCCAGACGGTCCGTGATGATTCCATCGGAATCCGCCGTCAGTTGCGTGTGCTCCACACCTTCCTGCGCAATCCGCATGCGGGCCTGAGCGGACTGAAGGGTGCTCTGCGCCGTATGGTAGCGGCGGATTACGTCGTCATACTCGTTGCGGGAAATGGCCTGCACCGGGAGAAGGGCAACAGCGCGTTTATGGAGCGCTTCCATCTGGATGAGGTCGGCTTTTGCAGCTTCCACGTCTGCGGTCGCGGTTTGCAGGGTCTGCGTCGCGGCCTCTTCGTCCAGGCGGGCTAGGACCTGTCCGGCATGAACGGCACTCCCGACGCTGACGCTGCGTTCAACGATCTTGCCTGGCAGGCGGAACGACAGGGTCACGGTGCGGTGCGGGGCAACCTGACCCGTCAGGGGTTCTCCGGCCGTGCCGTCGACGGGCTGCACCACTATGGAACGAACGGGCCGGATGTCCGGAGCTGTTGCTTTCTTGTGACAGCCAGCCAGAACAAGCAGAAGGCTGCTGCCCAGCATGACGGGCAATCTGCCGGCAGAAGCTCTCATCGGGACGTTTCCGCCGTACTGGCCGGAGAGGGAGCGAGGATTCCGCTCATGACGGCGTTCCAGGTTTGTTCAAGGTACTGATCGCGCTCCAGGGCTGTTGCGAGAACCATCCGCCCGAAGAGCCTCTGCTGATGGGGCCAACTCAGAAGGAGGGCGGAGAGCACCCGGGATGTCTCCTCGCAACCACAGGTCCTGTTCAGAAGACCGGCCTTTTCGACCTCACCCAGAAGCTTGAACGTGAGCTTTTCCAGCGGCTCAAAGACATGCGCCCCCGCATGTTCGACCAGATCGGGAAAACGCCATCCTTCTGCGATGAAGGTGCGGCTCAGCGCGATGGTGTCGGGTTGCAGTACGAGATCGATCAGCATGCGCATGGTCTGCCGCAGGGCCAGAAGGGGGTCTGCGGTAACCATGTCCTCGGGAGGAGCAGCGGCTCCGAGAAGGCTCTGTCCGAGTTCGGTGATGACCGTCTTGAACAGGATCTCCTTGGAAGCATGACGCCGGTAGATGGTCTGTTTGCCGACCTGCGCGACGGCGGCGATCTGCTCCATGGAAGTCGCGGCATATCCTTTTTCGCCGAACAGGTGCACGGCCGTCTGGAGGATCAGGGCATCAAGTTCTTCGGACATCCTGGTATCAGGCCGTCCTCCATAACGTTTCGTAGCCATGCCATGTCTCCTTGCGGGTGTCTGATTGGCGTCAGGATGGTCTGCCGTCAGTAGACGAGACGGTTCAGTCTCGCAAGAGCATGATCCTTGCAGGTCTGTGGAATTTTTATGTCAGCCCGACCGAAAGAGCCGCTGCAGTATCGCAGCGACATGCTTCTTTCGCGTTAAGAAAAGCCGGAAGCCTATGCAGCCTGGTCGCTTCCGACGTCGCCGGCGTTCAGTTTTTTGCGCGCCATCAGTCCCACGATCAGCATAAAGGCGAGGAGCATGAAGCTGCTGCTGACGGTCAGGCTGGCGCTGATCGACGTCTTGTAAGCCGCCTTCACCTGTTCATGGAGGACGGGAGAGAGCGTCTGGATGGCCGCCATGCCGTTTTCCAGAAATGTGGACACATCAATTTTTTCAGGCAGGGCATTGAGGCTGTTTCGCAGCATCAGGGCCATCACGCCCCCTGAAAGCGCCACGCCCAGCGATCCGCCCAGTGAGCGGATGAATGCCATCATGGCTGTGGCGATCCCCAGCATGTTTCCGGGAACGGAATTCTGGATGATGACCGTCGCATTGGGCATGCCAATGCCCATTCCGACTCCCAGGCATCCAAGACTGAGCAGGAACGAGAGCGCGGGCGCACCATGACGGGCACAAAGCGCAATGAGGGCCAGGGCCAGAAACTCGATACCGACACCGATCACGAGCAGGAGTTCGTAACGCTGCGTCTTCGACGAGACATAACCGCCCAGGATCGAACTAATCATCATGGTGCCGACCTGCGGTAGCATCATCAGGCCTGAGGTTGCGGGAGTTTCTCCCAGGACGAGCTGGTAATAGAGTGGCAGGAAAATCATCGATCCCATCATGGCAAACGACATGATCCCGGTAGCCGCTACGCAGACGGAAAAATCCGCAATCCGCAGAAGGCCCAGACTGACAAGAGGTTCAGGTGCGCGCAGTTCCTGCCAGAGAAACAGCAGGAAAACCGCCGTGCTGCCTGTCAGCAGAAGCAGGGTGAGCGGGGACGTCCAGGACAGGGCGGTTCCGAGGGAATTGAACAGAAGCAGAAAGCCGGCTGTCGCAATCCCCAGAAGTCCGGCTCCGAGATAATCAATACGAGGCCTTTTTTCGGCGCCGCCAGAGGGCAGGCTCAACATGATCAGGGTAAAGGCCAGAAGTCCGACGGGCAGGTTGACCAGAAAGACCCAGCGCCATGAAAGGGCACTGGTCAGCACGCCGCCGAGAAATGGCCCGGTGACGCTGCTGACGGCGAAAGCGCCGGTAAAGAGTCCCTGATACCGGCCACGCTGCTGCGGCGTGACCATATCGCCGATCACGGTCTGGGACAGGGTCATCAACCCACCGGCTCCGATCCCCTGAAATCCCCGGAACAGGATCAGCTGCCACATGCTCTGGGCAACACCGCACAAAAGCGAGGCCAGCAGGAAAGCCCCGATGCTGAATCCGAGCAGGGGGCGTCGGCCGAACATGTCGGAAAGCTTGCCATACAGGGGGGTGGCAATCGTCGATGTCAGCATGAAAGCCGTCACCACCCACGACATGTGGGCCAGACCGCCCAGATCGCTGACGACCGTAGGAAGTGCCGTGGAGACGATGCTCTGATCGAGCGCTGCCATGATCATGGTCAGGATGAGACCGGCAAAAACGCGGATGCGCGTCGAAGGCGTATAGCGGGATGGGAGATCAGCGGAGACGGATTGCACAAAAAATTCCATAATTTCAAAACGTCAGCATCGTTTTCCCATAAGGATCACGACTGTCGGGACGCATTACCTGCCATTGGGCTGCGGCCTGTCATCCGCTTCGGCCAGCCCGGATCAGCGCTAACGGACCACACCCGTCATTATTGATCAACCGTCGTTCCGGCCTGCTACCGAAGCAGAAGAGAACGGTCTTTCGGTTCATCTGGATGAGCCTTTTGCAGATATCGGCTCTGGTTTCCCGTTCAGGCATCACAAAACAGACACTCACAATCGATTGATGGTGCTCATTTATTGTTTGTCATTAAGGACAGTAATTCCCTTTGACTATGGAGTATATTTTTAAAAACGAATCATTTTAATTCAATAAATGATAGAGAAATTCTCATTTCATTTAATATTAACGAATAATGCTATTTCCGTATTCTGCAGTGTGCAGAGCCGTGAGGGTTTCTGCACATTAGCGACCTCCACCTCCGTGAAATCGTCTCAGAGGTTTCGTCAGAAAACCTGAACATTAACGGACGGCGTCATTGTGGAACCAATTATGGAGTAAATGCCGAATAAATAATGAAAATCCCGTTTCTGAATCTGAAATACAAACGTTCACATTGGAGGTAAAATGTCGAACGATATTCATATAGGGTCAAGGCCTTGGGCTATAAGTGGCTTGATCTTCATTGTGAGTTTGACGCTCATCATCGGGGGAATAGAACTTATTTCTCTTGGTGGAACATTCTATTACCTTATCGCCGGCCTTGCCCTGGCAGCAAGCGCCGTGCTGGCCTGGACACGTCGCAGTCTTGCGCTCTGGGTCGTGGCCGTCACAATTTTCGGAACGCTGGTCTGGTCTCTGGCGGAAGTCCATCTGACGTTCTGGGAACTTGAACCGCGCCTTGTCGCATTCATCGTTCTTGGCCTGCTTGTCCTGCTGCCGTGGTTCAGGGGCAGGCTGTTTCCGGTTTCCCGTGCTGCGACACTCACTGTCGGTGGTGTCACCGCGGCAACGTTCCTGACCCTGGTTGTCGCAGCATTGCAGCCAAACGGTATCTCCGGGGCCGCACAGCTGGCGTCCGGCTCCGACGGCGGATCTGATACATCCGTTCCGGATCAGGACTGGCAGTATTATGGCCGCACTCAGGGCCAGGATCGTTTCTCTCCGCTCAGGCAGATCAACGCCGGGAACGTAAAAAACCTGAAGCTCGCCTGGAGCATGCATACGGGCGACACCATGCGGGCTGGTGAAGATCAGGGCGGCACTGATGGTGGGCATGAGTTCAACTTCGAGAATACGCCCATCAAGGTCGACGACACGCTCTATGTTTGTACTGGTCACAGCTGGGTTGAAGCCATTGATGCGGCAACGGGAAAGATCAAATGGAAGTATGATCCCAAGGCCAATACCGGCCCGGACGTCTATCTCGCCTGCCGTGGCGTCGCCTATTACAAGGCTGCCGAAGGAGCGAGCGCAGAATGCCCGGAACGTATCATTGCACCGGTTCTCGATGCCCGGATGATGGCTCTGAATGCCAGAACGGGTAAACCTTGCGAGGATTTCGGAGAGCATGGTTTCATCTCGCTGACGCAGTATCTGGGCCATGTTCCCGATGGTTTTCACTTCGTCACGTCGCCGCCCATGATCATCAGCGATCGTGTCATCACCGGTGGCTGGATCTTCGACAATCAGGCGACGTTCGAGCCGTCAGGCGCTGTCCGTGCGTTTGATCCCATTACCGGCAAGATCGTGTGGGCCTGGGATGTGGGGCATAACCCGCAGACCTGGACGCCAGGACCCAATGATGAACTGACCCGCGATACACCGAATGCCTGGGGCGTCTATACTGCCGATCCCAAGCTGGGCCTCGTTTATCTGCCGACGGGGAATGCGCCGCCCGACTACTTTGGTGGTCATCGTCGTCCGTTTGATGACAAGTTCAGCAGTTCGATCATCGCGCTGGACGCAAAGACCGGCGAACTGCGCTGGCACTTCCAGACCGTTCACCATGATGTGTGGGATATGGATGTTCCGGTGGGACCGTCGCTGATCGATCTGCCCGGACCGGATGGTTCAACGATCCCGGCTCTGGTTCAGACGACCAAGCGGGGCGAATTCTTCATGCTCAACCGCGAGACGGGAAAGCCCGTGGCCGAGGTGGCGGAAAAGAAAACACCGCAGGGTGCCGTTCCGGGAGACTGGACAACGCCGACGCAGCCTTACTCGGTCGGTCTTCCTTCTGTCTCGCCGAAGGATCTGACGGAGAAGCATCTGTGGGGTGCAACGCCGATCGACCAGATGATGTGCCGCATCCAGTTCCGCAAGGCGGCCTATCAGGGGCAGTTCACGCCCCCGCAGTTGAAGGAAACTATTGTTTATCCGGCGTTTGACGGTGTCGTGGACTGGAATGGCGCTTCTGTCGATCCGGTGAACAAGCTGGTCATTTCCACGGCCAATTATATCCCCTTCATGCTCCGTATGGCACCGCGTGATGCCGTCGAGAAGGCGGGTTTTGTGCCCCCGTGGGATGGTAGCGGCAACGAACCGCACGTGAAGGGCGGTGTCTATGGTCCTCAGTACGGTACGCCGTATGTCGGCTACGTCCATCCCTGGCTGAACCCGCTCATGGTTCCCTGTGATGCGCCGCCATGGGGCACGCTGACCGCGATCGATCTCGTCAGCCGGAAAATCGTCTGGCAGCATCCGATCGGCACAACGCGGGATACCGGCCCCTTCGGCACGCACACCAATCTGCCCCTGCCAACCGGCATGTTCAACATTGGTGGCACGATGGTAACCGGAGGCGGTCTCGTCTTCCTGGGCGCAACGGCGGACGACTATCTCCGCGCGGTTGATGAAAGCACAGGCAAAGTGGTCTGGAGAGCACGGCTGCCTGCGGGCGGTCAGGCCAATCCGATGTCCTACATGATCAACGGCAAGCAGTATATCGTGATTGCTGCAGGCGGACATGCAGGTATGGGAACGCGTACGGGCGATTATATTCTCGCCTATGCCCTGGATGACGGGCAGACAGCTCAGGCCAACTGAGCCATCCCGGCGGCAGGGTTTTCCGAGGTGAAAATCCTGTCGCTCCCTTCCATATTGCGCATGTATTCAGGACCACAGATTCCAAAGCTTTACAGCAGGCTGAACAGCGGCTTGCGGTGCCCCGGCATCGTCTTCCCCTCCCAACACGAAAATCAGCGCTTACGCGCGGAAAACAGGCGTTTGATCCGTTTTCTACACGGACAAGTGAGGGGCGGCTTTCTGCCCGTTTTATGAGTGTTCAGATGATAAATAATTCCATTTAAAACAACAGATTAGGTGTCCATTGGGACTAAAGTCCATTCCTAATGGATTTCAGTCCGGTTTTTGTCATCGGGGGAGCTATTTTTTTTGGTTCGGTTTTTTGATTTCTAGGCTCTGCGACTTCTTTTCTGAGGAAGGGGAGACGCGCAGGGAGCCTTTAAATATATGTTGAACCACTATAACGATCCTGGTCGTAAAAAAGGGGTCCTATATGTAAGTACCTTAATACTTCTATGGATCCCTTGTGGACTGAAAGCGCAGGACATTTCGAAAGTACCTGTCACACAGGTGGGTAATGTTCATGATCGTGTGAATTCGTATGTCTCTCCTGCAACAGGCAGTCCCACGAAGACGGTGAATCCGCGTCCGTTACTTGTGAAGCCTGCGCCGGTGGCAGATGGCGGTACAGGGACGGCCCGGACGTCTGATACGACCGAAAACAGCTTTTTCCCGGACAGTTTTCACGACTGGCTGACGCAAAGCACCATGACGGGAGACTGGGCCGGATGGCGCACATGGCTGACGAAAAAGGGCATCAATATCGGGGGGCACTATTTTCAGGACAGTGCAGGGAACCCCATGGGCGGCGCTTCGAAAAATGTCCGTTATGCGCATGAGGTGGGGGTCAATGTGGATTTTGATCTCAAAAAGCTGACGGGATTTTCGATCGGACTGTTTCATCTCACCGTGACGTCCCGAGCAGGTCTTGGACTTGGGGCAAAACTGCCGGCGCTGGATAGTCCGCAGGAAATCTACGGTTCTCCGACCGTACGCCTGTCACTCCTGTCCTGGGAAATGCCCTGGAACCGGTATGTGAGCACGGATGTCGGTGAAATGAACGCCGAAACGGATTTTGAATCCTGGTCCATGTACTGGGGCATGAACAATTATTGCCAGTTCGAAAGCAATGCGATCTGCGGTATGCCCCAGTCAATCGCTTTCAATTCCGGATACAGTTACTACCCGACCGCCCATCCAGGCGCATGGGTCAAATTCTATCCGGCGGGAAATGACCATTACTCCATCCAGTTCGGGGCCTATTCCGTCGATCCCACGATCGGCAATACGCATAACGGCTGGAAAATGAACCTGCATGGCGCGACAGGAACGTTTCTTCCGTTCCAGCTTGTCTGGCATCAGGGTGGGAAAGACGATTACAGCGGGCCGCTTCAGACCAATGTGAAAATTGGCGGATACTGGGACTCTTCCGAGGTGAAGAACGTCTATTCCCAGCTTGGGACTTTCGGAATTCCAGCGCAGTACCTGGTTTCCGCACCGGTTTCCAAGGTGCGGGGGCGCTTTGGCGGCTGGTTCCAGTTCGACCGGATGCTGGAGCGTGATGAAAACGATCCGAACCGAGGAACATCATTTTTCGCGTCCTTTACGTGGGGTGATCCGCGGACGTCTGTTGCACCCTATTTCGTTGACTGGGGTCTGACACGCAAAGGGACGTTCCCGACGCGGCCGAACGATACGGTCAGCCTTGGCATGAAGATGCTGTGGGTCAGTCCAAAACTCACGAACTGGGTTCATGAACTGCAGGGCACGGGGGCTACGGGCATTTACAAGCCTTCCGGTGAACACGCGATCGAACTCAATTATGGCTGGCGTCCCACCCCCTGGCTGCTGATCCGCCCGGGTGCCCAGTACATCTGGAGTACGGGCGGAACCAATAAATACAAAAATCCATTGATACTGGACTTTGAAACGGGAATCACACTTTGAGCTAATATACAAAGTAACTATTATAAGAATACCAAGTTATATCACGCCGTTGTGAGCTATCTCGGAATATCTTGTTTAAATCTGACTTCATGTAATCACTAATTCCCACTCGGAAAAGGAAAGGTTCATGGTTAATTCATCCGGGAACGTAATGTTCCGGCACCTTCATAATGCGACTTTTGTGGAGTGGCTTGTGCTGCTTCTTGGTGTGGTCATCACGCTCGTCGGGGTGGCATTTGTCATCGGCGGAGTGGATCTCGCCATGCTGGGAGGCTCTTCTTATTACGCCATCTGCGGCCTTGTTCTGCTAGCCGGGGGTGTTTTCATCATACTGGGGCGCACAATGGGCGCGTTCCTGTATCTCGGCGCACTGGCCTACACTTGGGTGTGGTCCCTGTGGGAAGTCGGTTTCAGCCCGATTGATCTGCTTCCCCGCGCTTTCGGGCCGACCCTTCTGGGCATTCTGGTCGCCCTGTCCATTCCGGTCCTGCGCCGTCAGGAAGTGCGTTTTTCCAGCAAGGGAGCCGTCTGATGCGCCGGCCATATCTTCTCGCCACAGTGGCTTCTCTGGCACTGACTACCCTGCCATTTGCGGCCCATGCACAATTCGCTCCTGCCGGAGCGGGTGGTCCGCCCTCCGCCTCCATTCCGGGGCCGGGCAAGGCCGACGAACCGGCACGGGACGCACCGCCTGATCCGAGTTATTTCGCCGGACCTTCACCCTATGCCCCTCAGGCTCCGGGCGTGAATGCCGCCAATCTGCCGGATATGGATTCCATCGATGCGTCCGCACTGCCGGCCATGGTACCGCAGCAGAGCGCCAGTCCGGCACGTGAGGACTGGGCGAGCTACGGACACGACGACAACCAGACGCGCTATTCGCCTCTGGACCAGATCACGCCGGAGAATGTCTCCAAACTGGAAGTTGCTTTCACCTACCACACGGGCAGCTATCCGCGTCCGGGACAGACGAACAAATGGGCGGCCGAGACGACACCGATCAAGGTTGGCGACGGTCTCTACATGTGTTCGGCGCAGAACGACATCATCAAGCTTGATCCGACAACGGGAAAGCAGATCTGGCGGCACAATCTCAATGTGAAATATGAGTCCATTCCCTATACGGCCGCGTGCAAGGGCGTGACGTATTTCACGTCATCGCAGGTGCCTGAGGGCCAGCCATGTCACAACCGTATCATCGAAGGCACGCTGGATATGCGGCTGGTCGAAGTGGATGCAGCGACTGGTGAATTCTGTCCCACTTTCGGTCATGGCGGGCAGGTTAACCTGATGCAGGGACTGGGTGAGTCCGTTCCGGGTTTCGTGGCCATGACGGTTCCGCCGATGGTCGTAAACGGTGTGGTTGTCGTCAATCACGAGGTTCTGGACGGCCAGCGCCGGTGGGCGCCATCCGGCGTCGTACGTGGCTATGATGTGGAGAGCGGAAAGTTCGTCTGGGCCTGGGACGTCAAGCGCCCCGATGACCATTCGCAGCCGATCGGTAACAACCATTACAGCCGTGGCACGCCCAATTCCTGGGCCGCGCTGACGGGCGATAATGCGTTGGGACTGGTTTATGTTCCCACCGGAAACTCGGCTGGTGACTATTTCAGCGGTTATCGCAGCCCTGAGGAAAATGCCGTTTCAACGTCGATCGTAGCCCTGGACGTCAAGAGCGGGTCCCCGCGCTGGGTCTACCAGACAACGCGCAAGGACGTCTGGGACTACGACATGGGATCGCAGGTTACGATGATGGACATGCCGACGCCTGACGGGCAGACGGTTCCGGCCATTATCGTACCGACCAAGCGGGGACAGACCTTCGTTCTGGATCGCAGGACGGGCAAGCCCATTCTTCCCGTGGAGGAGCGTCCGGCCCCGGCAGGAAATGTTCCGGGCGATACGCGTGCGCCGACGCAGCCCTGGTCCGTCGGGATGCCCGCCCTGCGCATGCCCGAGCTTCAGGAAAAGGACATGTGGGGCATGTCTCCGCTGGATCAACTCTACTGCCGCATCAAATTCCGCAGCGCGCATTATGTGGGTGAGTTCACGCCTCCCAGCCTGGACAAGCCTTGGATCATGTATCCGGGCAATAATGGCGGCAGCGACTGGGGCTCCATGGCCTATGATCCGGAAACGGGTATCCTGATCGCCAACTGGAATGCGTCTCCGATGTATGCCCAGCTCATCACCCGTCGCAAGGCAGACGATCTGAAGCTGATGCCAATTGACGCTGTGCACTACAAGCCCGGCGCCGGCGCCTCGGCGGAGGGTAATGGTCCGATGGAAGGGACGCCCTATGCGATCACGATTGCACCGTTCTGGGACCCGTTCACCCGTATGCTGTGCCACAAACCGCCTTACGGGATGATTACCGCCATCGACATGAAGCACGGGCAGAAAGTGCTGTGGCAGCACCCACTGGGAACGGCTCGTGCCAACGGTCCGTGGGGCCTGCCGACAGGGCTGCCCTGGGAAATCGGAACACCCAACAATGGCGGTTCCGTCATTACCAAGGGGGGACTGGTCTTCATCGGTGCAGCGACCGACAACCTGATCCGGGCCATCGACGAGCGGACGGGCAAGGTTCTGTGGTCGCATGTCCTCCCGGGTGGCGGTCAGGCCAATCCGATGACGTATGAAGCCAATGGACGGCAGTATGTTGCGATCATGGCCGGCGGTCACCACTTCATGATGACGCCAATCTCGGATCAGATGGTTGTTTTCGCGCTTCCCAAGGGAACGAACTGAAAAAAAACCGGAGGCCGCATGAAGTGCGGTCTCCGGGAAACATCGAAGCGCGGCGCCTGCCTTGTACGGGACATGAAAAAGGCCGTTTTGCCTGCGAGCAAAGCGGCCAAATGCTTTCCCGATCCGTCGGGGAAAGAATTTCGTCTAAACAAGGCTGTCAGGCTGCGTTTCGATCATTTCGGCCATTCAAGAGAAAAGGTTCTATGTCGAAAACTCCCAAACTGATTCAGTCCATCGAACGCGCCGTGGCTCTTCTTGAAATCATTGCGCAGCAGGGGGGCGCCGCGCGACTGCGGGATCTGGCCGTTATCTCAGGCCTGGGCAAGACGACGGCTCACAACATCCTTCAGACGCTGGAGCAGCTTGGCTATGTCCACCGTCGTCTGGGGGATATGAATTATTATCTGGGAGGACGCATTCTCAATCTCTCCCGTATCGTGGGGAATGACTACGTTTTCCGTGACAGGATGCGGCCTGTTCTGGAGCAGATCGCCCGGGAGAGTGGCGCTACGGTCTATTTCGCGGTTCCCAGCGGGGACAAGGCCGCTTACGTCGATATCGTGGATCTGAAGGATCCGCTCTTCGCTGCCTCCCGCCTCCATGACCGGGAGAAGCTCGAGGGCTCTTCGGTCGGGCTGGTGTTTCTGGCGTTTGTGCCGGGACTGGGGAAACGTGTGCTGGCCACGCGCGCAAATGCTCTGAGCAAGAATATTCTGCTGGAAATCGAGAATGTCCGGGTCAAGGGATATGCCCTGGATCTTGAATCCTATCGACCCGGTATCAATGCCGTTGCCATTCCCTGGCGGGAAAGCAGCGGCGAGGTCCGCTCGAGCATCGCCCTGTCGGGGCCGGCAACGGAACTGCCGCGGCAGCGCCTGATTCAGCTCGCCTGGATGATGATGAAACACGTCGCAAGTGCCAATCTGGAAGGCTCCAGAAGCGTGTTTGGGAAAACGATCTGACAGGGCTTTCGGGATCTGCCGTCCCGAAGTGATGATCTTCACAGTCTGGCAGACCCCAGGGACGACTGAAGAATATCAAGAAGACGGTTGATCAGGCGCCTTCGTGGGGTATTTCTCTGGGAGAAAAATCCCAGTTTCCTGCATGGAGCCGGAGCCGGGAGCAAGACCTTTTTCAGATGGAAGCCGTCCGGCCAGGGGAGGGCCCAGTCCGGGATCAGTGAGACGCCGGTTCCCTGATTGACGAGGGTGGTAATGGCATCGAGTGCGTCCAGTTCCAGCCGTTCATGTGGCCAGATCCCGGTGCGTTTCAGATAGTCATCAGCCAGCCGTCCTCCCCACTGGTTGCGATCATAACGGATGAAGGGATAGTGGCGCAGGATTTCATGCGGATCTGTCTCCGTGACATCGCCGGGAACAAGAACGATGAGCGGCTCTGAGCGCAGGGTTTCCCAGACATAGGTTTCTGGAATGTTGAACGGCGGCTCGACGATGAAGGCGGCATCCAGTGTCCCATCCAGAACGGCATTATAAAGCGCGGAGGACGATCCTGGCATGATGTGCAGCTCGATTTCAGGAAAGCATTCGAAAAAGCGCTTCAGATAGGGGGGGAGGAGGCCGTTTGCGGCACTGGAAATAGCCCCCAGTCTGAGTTTGCCGACAGGGGTATCGCTTGTCGCGATCACGCAGAGTTCGCGGACAGATGTAATGATCCGGCGGCTCTGCTCGAGAATGGCCAGGCCATGTTCGGTCGGGCGGACATGGCGTCCATCCCGCTGGACCAGCGAACAGCCGATTTCCTCTTCCAGTGTCCGAAGCCGCTGTGCCACGGTTGCAGGAGTCAGCTGCTGCTGGCGTGCAGCAGCGGCAATGGAGCCCTGTTCGATAACAATGAGCAGACTTTCAAGAAAGCGTGTGTCCATGAACGGTTATCCGGAATGGGAAAAGTGAGAGCCTTCAGAGCTTCTTGATGTTGAGGAATGGCTCCATGGTCTTGATGAGATGAGCGTGCGGTGAGGCGTGCAGCCAGTGCAAACCTATATGGCGCTGGGGTGGGGTGCTGGAGACAGGAATTTTCCGGACCTTGAGTCCTTCCGGCCAGGGAGGGAGCCAGTCGGGCAACAGGGAAATGCCAATGCCCTGGCTGACCATCAGGGAGATGGCTTCAAGTGAATCCAACTCAAGCTGCTCCTTGGGAAAAATCCTGTTGTCCTTGAGGAAGGTATCGGCGACACGGCCACCCCATTGGTTCCGGTCATACCGAAGGAAAACATTGTTTTTTAGAATCTTCAGAGGGTCCGCTTCAGTGCAGCTCTCTGGAACCAGAACTATCAATGGCTCCGACAGCAGCCTTTTCCAGCCGCATGTCTTGGGAATACCGAAAGGGGGCTCGACGATGATCGCGCAGTCCAGCTGCCCTTCCAGAACCTCATGATACAGCTTGATCGACTGACCGGGTGTGACATGCAGGTCGATTTGCGGGTAGTCGATGAAGAATTTTTTCAGCATGAAAGGAAGGATGCCGGTCAGGGCCGTGGAAATGGCACCGATTTTCAGTTCGCCGGCAAATTCTTCCTGAAAGGCGAGGGACCGCAGCTCTTCGACACCTTTGATGAGCTGCCGACTCTTCTCAATGATGGCAAGGCCCGCAGCGGTCGGGGTCACGGTCCTGCCGGCACGGATCAGCAGAGGCTGTCTGATCTGGTCTTCAAGAGCCTTGATGCGCTGGGAAACGGCCGCAGGGGTGAGTGAGAGCTGACGTGCGGCATCGGCGATGGAACCCCGCTCCACGATGGCGATGAAGCTTTCCAGAAAGCGTGTATCCAAGATACGCTGTCTCTCGTTTTTGATGTTGAAATGATGTCTTCAGACGTAATGGTATGGCAGGCGCCGTGATATCAGAACACAATTCCGGTTCCTTTTCAGCAAGCGCCCTGAGGTGGGAAAGTATCCGCAGGGATGGGAGAGACATAAGGCGTGCGAAGAAGGCGTTTCGCGTGATCGGTCTGTGCTTCCTTCAGAACTTCCGGGGACTGGAATAATCGGATGGCGGTCATCGCCATAGCCTTTGCAACATGGATCATTCCTTTATGTGCCACCGGGGAGACACCCTGAGCCGTCATCTGCCACGAATGAAGGGGTGTTCCGATGGCACAGGTTGCTCCCAGGGCCTGAACCGTCGGGACAGTCCAGCTGACATCTCCGACATCCGTGGAGCCCAGGGAAAACCGGCTTCCGGCAGGCAGGATAAAGTCGGACAGAGGCGTATCACACGCGGAGCGTCCCACCTGCCGAAGAGCGGACTCAATGTCTTCGGCACACAGGGTCTCCTGTATCCTTGCGGCGAAAACCCGATCTTCGGTGCTGAAGGGCGGTGGCTCGAGTTGCTCGAAACTCTCCTGCATCACTCTTTCAAGGGGCGGACAGGGAAGCAGGTTCGCAACGCCTCCGGTGATGATGCTATGGACCTCAGTTCCGCTCATCAGGGCGGCCCCCTTAGCGACCTGCCGCACCCGCTCCGTCAGTGCCAGCATTTCAGAAAGATCTTCCGCCCGAACGGAATACCGGACGGTCGTTTCCGACTGTACGACATTGGGAGCTGTTCCTCCGGCATTGATATAAGCGTAATGGATGCGCGAGGTGGGAAGCATGTGTTCACGCAGATAATTGACCCCCACGCTCATAAGTTCGACTGCATCCAGGGCTGACCGTCCCAGATGGGGGGCGGCCGCTGCGTGGGCCGAACGACCGGTGAATGTGAAATCCATCCGGACATTCGCCAGGGAAGACGGGGGAAGTACTCCGCAGAATGGGGATGGGTGCCATGAAATGGCGGCATCCACTCCCTTGAATGCCCCCCCTCGGACCATGAAGCCTTTTCCTGCCCCGCCTTCCTCTGCAGGGCATCCATAGTATCGGACGCGGCCAGGAATCTGCATGGCCGCAAGCCAGTCCCGAACAGCGACGGCGGCCAGAAGAGAGGCAGCTCCGAGCAGGTTGTGCCCGCATCCATGACCGTTTTCTGTCGTCGGAATGTGATCGAAGGAACCTGCCACCGCCGCAAGTCCGGGCAGGGCATCGTATTCCCCCAGAAAGGCGATGACGGGACCGCTCTCTCCGCTTTCGCCCATTACGGCCGTCGAGATTCCTGCAACGTGGGGTGTGAGGGCAAAACCATGATCGGACAGCATCCGGGTGTGCAGCGCACAGGATTGATGTTCGCGGTAGCAGAGCTCTGGAACAGCCCACACGTCATCGCTCAGTGCAATGGCCTCATCCGCCAGGGCGTCGACATGATCACAGATATTTCCAGTGTTTCGTATCGGCATGATGACCTTCCTGACGTTGGACAAGGATCTATTGGGCACGAATTCGGAATATTGCGACAAACGATCATTCCCGCAAAAAATTTCACGCTAATTTTTGACAAAAGATCGGAAACAAAATGTTTTTTTCATCTTCTTGGAGCGATCCTTCCATTAAAATCTTAGAGTAACTGCAGATTTTTCGCAGGGCGGCCGTTCTGTAAGATAGTTTTATTATCTTTTGAATCAAACAGGAACAGCTATGTCCTGAAGCCTAAATATGTTCTGAATATGAAACATAAGGTTTGCCGGTCTGCGGGATGATCGGTTTATGAACAGGAGTTCAGGATGATTATGGTTCGGGCTGAACGGCAGGGTTCTGTTATGAGAAACGCATTCCGCGGCTTCCTGATGCTGTCCGTCTGTACGGGATGTCTCTCGATGGCAGGGGCCTATGCGGCCACTTCGAAAAACGACAAAGCTCGCCGGGCAACCCAGCCCCGACATGCAGATGTTCATGCCGCACCTGTGCATCATGCGGTGGCAAAGCAGGACCGACCCGAAGTCATCAGCGTCACGACGAAGCGTCGGGCGTTCGGTTTCGGGGCCGATCAGCACCGGGCTGGCAATATCACCAATCTGACGGCTGAAGACCTTGTGACGCATCATGTCACGACTGTCGAGGACATCCAGAATCTGGTACCGAACCTTACGATCCAGACTGAAGGCGGCTCGAACGTTCCGGACTATTACCTGCGCGGCATCGGTATGCAGGACTATACCCAGAACAACATGTCCTCGGTCATGACCTATTTCGACGACGTACCGTATACCATAACGGCGATGAGTTCCGGTCAGATGTTCGACGTAGCGTCTGTCGGCGTCGAACCCGGCCCGGTCGGCTTCGAGCATGGCATTGCCGATACAGGCGGCGAAGTGCGGATTACGACCAACGATCCGACCAAAACCCTTCATTACGGTGCATCGGAAGATATCGCGAGCTACGCGCGCAGCAAGACGAACTTCTACGTGTCCGCACCGATCACGGACCGGCTCCAGTTCCGCCTCGCCGGTCAGATGTTGCAGGGCGGGGCCTTCCGCTACAACCGGGTCAATGGTGAGTCGATCGGGCGCGCCAATGAGGGCGCGCTGCGCGGGAAGCTGGCCTGGCAGCCCGATGACAAGACGAACATCAAGCTGACCGCCAACTGGTCGCAGGATTCTTCGGAAGCGCAGGCCGGTTTTGTCCTGTCCGACAGCAACAATATCCTTCCCCGCGATCAGGATATCTATGCAACGGGCTGGAATCTCAATCCCCAGTACGCCAAGATTCTCGGGATCTCTCCCAACAGCAAGCCGTCCTATAACGATATGCAGTGGGGTATCAATCTCAACGCGGACCGGGATCTGGGCTGGGCGCATCTGGCAACGATCTCCTCGTTCCAGCAGCAGCAACGCCATGAATATATCGATCGTGATGCCGAAGCCTACCGTTCCGGTGACAGCTACCTGACGGGAAGCATGAACGTGTTCTCGCAGGAAGTGCGCCTTTCAGGCATGGCGCTACACAACCGTCTCGAATGGGTGGCGGGGATGTACTACAACCGCGTGCGTGCCTCGGGCGAGAACTGGTTCGATTATACAGACCGCTCCGGAAAGTATTACTTTCAGGACAGCACGCATGTGCAGCCCCAGCAGAATTTTTCACAGTTCGTGAACCTGAAATATGCCCTGACGCCCAAACTTCACCTGATTTTCGGTCTGGAGCATCAGAGTGATGACCGTCAGTTCCTCGACGACGCCGTCTATCGATACAATCCTGTAACGCTGGCGAAAACCTATAGTCAGGTTTTCGCCAATCACGGGGCTCTGACAAACCAGTTTTCAGGCAAAGTCGGCATCAACTATCAGGTGATGCAAAATGCGATGCTATATGCCGATATCCGGCGTGGCGTGAAGCCGGGCGGCTTTACAGCCAATACCACGCTGACCGAACAGCAGGCTGCGGGCTTCAAACCTGAATGGCTGATGGCCTACGAAGTCGGCTTCAAGAGTGAATTCTTCAATCATCGCCTTCGGATCAATGGCGCGGCGTTCTGGGATTCCTACCACGACCAGCAGTATTTCTCGTATATTCTGGTTCCCGGCTGGGGGACGGTCGGTTCGTATGTCAATGTGCCCCGCTCGCACATTTTCGGAACGGAACTCTCGATCAGCGCCCATCCTTTCCGGGGTCTGACTCTGTCGCAGAATGTGGGTTATCAGCGCGGAACCTATGATGACTTCCAGGTCCTGAACGTACAGGCCGTAACGGCCTATTACGCCAAGACCGGACAGTACAGGTCGATAACCGATAGCTATAACGGGGCCGATATGGGTATCCCCAAACTGACACTGAACGGAAGTATTTCTTATGAGACGAAACCCGTTTTCCGGAAATATACCGTCACGCTGCAAGGGGATTATTCATATCGCGGGGCACAGAATACTGTCCCGCGAGGCACCGGAACCTATCTGCTGCCGGCATACTTCCTCATGAATGGCAGTGTGACCTTTAAGCCGGTCAAGGGACGCTGGGCTGTTACGGCTTATGCCACAAATATTCTCAATCGTGACTACATTGTCAGCCGCACCCTCGCGACAACGGTCAACATGGGTATTTCCGGACAGCCAAGATTTGTTGGTGGACGTTTTTCCTATAATTTCTGATTCCGGAATATTCCGGTGATGCTTCAAGGCATCGGAAGCTTTTTCTGCAGGAAGCATCCCTTGTCATGGGAAAGGCGGTATTGATGAACAAGATACAGACCAGACTTTACCATCGCCTGAACTGGCGGATCATGTCGTGGATCATTGTGATCTACCTGATGGACAGTATCGACCGCACCAATCTGGGATTTGCACGCAGTCATATTTCCCAGGATGTGGGACTGACCGCGGCACAGTTCGGATTTGCAGCCGGGATTTTTTTCGTCGGTCTGGTCCTGTTCGAAATTCCGATCAGTCTCTGGTCATCTCGGGTGGGGGCGCCCAAGACATTCGCCAGAATCATGGTCCTGTGGGGCATGACATCGGCGGCGACCGGTTTCATTCACAGCCGCGACAGCTTTTATGTTCTGCGTTTTCTGCTCGGCGTATTCGAAGCAGGATTTGCCCCAACCTGCACCTACTACTTGGCCCGCTGGTACCCCGAGAACCGGATGTCGGCCGTCATTTTCTGGCATCAGCTTTCGTTACCGCTCGCTGGGATCATCATCGGCCCGATCTCAGGGCTAATCCTTTCACATTTCGACCAGGTCGCCGGCCTGGCGGGCTGGCGCTGGATGTTTCTGCTCGAAGGGCTTCCCTCTATCGTGCTGGGCGTCATTGTCGCTTTTGTGCTTCCCACCGCGCCCAAGGACGCCACCTGGCTGTCGCCACAGGAGCGAGAGACGATTGAGGCATGGAGCGTCCGGCAGAATGTGCGTCATGTGGAGTTTTCTGCCGTCATCCGGGACCCGGCGATTTATTTTCTGGGGCTTGGCTTCTTCGCTCTCATGGCCGGAATGTACATGCTGAATTTCTGGCTGCCGTCCATTATCCATGAATCTGGCGTCCATTCGTCCGTGGCTGTCGGATTGTATTCCTCGTTCCCTTACGTGGTTTCCGTCGCTTCCATGGCGTATTGGAGCGCCCGCTCGGACAAGCTGAAAGAGCGGAGCTTTCACTGCTACGCTCCTGCGGTTCTGGCCAGCCTGTGCTTCCTTATGACCACCGTCATTCCGGATATTTTCGTCCTGAAGATGATTGTTCTGGCGGGTGCGACGGCCGGGATATACGCGTCTTACGTCGTGTTCTGGGCGATGGCCGCCAATGTGTTCCAGGGGAGCGCTGCAACCGGCGGATTTGCGCTGATCAATGCCATTGGTCTGTGGGGGGGCGTCATCAGCCCCATGGTCGTGGGAAAACTGACATCCCTCACAGGGACCCTGTCGGCAGGGATGGTGTGTATGGCCATCACAGTCGCGGCGGGAGCGGTGATCCTGTGGTCTGTGACGCGCAGGATCACCGCTCCGGTCAGTTCCTCTGTTCCTTCTGAAATCCTGTAACTGTAGTTGAAAGACCTGAATATGAAAGTCTGCCTCACGGGTGACAGCATTGTCCTGCGCCGGCTGAACACGGATATCGATCCGGTCTGCGCCCCGCTGTTTGACATGATCCGGGACTGCGATGCGTCCTTCACAAATCTCGAGATCATGCCGAGCGACTATCAGGGGGACCCAGCCCTTGATCATGGCGGTTCTCATTTCAGTGCCCATCCCTGGATCCTGGACGAACTCCGCACCGCAGGTTTTGACCTGTTCGCGGCCGCTACCAATCACTGCCTCGATTACGGTATTTCCGGTCTTCGCATCGCAATCGAAGAACTGAAAAAACGCGAAATCCTGTATTCCGGTGTGGGACTGACCCTCGAGGAAGCGCGTCGCCCGGCCTATTTCAGTCATCCCAAAGGCACCGTGTCGATGCTGTCGTGCTGTTCGACATTTGCACGGGGACAGGAAGCCGCCGATCAGACGCGCAGCATGCAGGGGCGTCCCGGTCTCAATCCGCTGCATTTCAGCACAACGTATCAGGTGAAGCCGGAAGAGCTTTCGGTTCTGCAGAACATTTCTGCCGGTCTTGGTCTGGAGAAAATCAAGCAGGAGCAGATCAAGCTCGGCTTTGGCTATCCCGCTCCGGAGGGGACGCTGACGCTGGACGGGACCCGCTTTGTCGAGGGTAGCGAAACCCGCATCAGTACTGCCCCGAATGCGCGGGATCTGGAGGAAATCGGGCGCTGGGTCCGTGAAGCCCGGGTTGTATCTGACGTGGTAATCGTCAGTGTTCATACCCATGAAGTCGGATATGATGCCGATGGAACCATCAGTTGGGAAAAACCCGGAGAATTCCTGGAAGCCTTTGCCCGGGATGCCATCGATCAGGGGGCTGACATCGTGGTCTGCCACGGCCAGCATCTTCTGAAGGGGATGGAACTCTACAAGGGCAAGCCGATCTTCTACAGCTTGGGCAATTTCATCGGCCAGAACGAACTTGTCGATATGCTGCCGGAGGATTCCTATACTTTCTACAAGGTCAGCCCGGATGTGACGCCGCATCAGGTCTATAAGACCCGGACCCTGAATGACACGAAGGGTTTCCCGGCTGACCGCCGTTTCTGGGAAACCCTGCTGCCAGTCTGCGAATTCGCGGAGGATGGAACACTGTTTTCCATGGAGATCCATCCCGTTTCGCTTGGGCTTGGCAAGAGCGCCCATACACGTGGCTTACCTTTTCTGGCCGAAGGGGAGGAAGGCGAGAGCATCCTGTCTCGCTTCGAGGCCCTCTGTGAGCCCTATGGCGTCCGCTTCACGCGTGAAAAGGGAAAACTTGTCCTGAAGCAGGACTGATATTCCGTTGCTTTTGCGGAGAGTCTCAAGAGATCGTCCGCAAAGATAACCTTTGCTTTCATCAGAAGGCATATATTCATTCTATAACATGCCAGATTTGACATGTTATCTTGATATCTCTTCTTAATTTCTGGTGTAGAAATGCCTAATCCGTTTCATATTGCATTTCCGGTAGACGATCTTGCTGCCGCTCGTATCTTCTATGGTGAGGTTCTGGGGTGTCCGGAAGGACGTAGCACGAACAGCTGGATTGATTTTGACCTGTACGGCCATCAGATCGTGACCCATCTTGCTCCAGGCGCATGCCGCAAAGGGGACGCTGGAAGCGGGGCCGTGGACGGGCACAACGTGCCGATCCCCCATTTTGGCGTCGTACTGGACATGGACGACTGGAAAGCCCTCGCAGAACGCGTCCGTCGTCATGGCATCACTTTCGGACTGGAGCCGCAGATCCGTTTTGAAGGACTTCCCGGCGAACAGGCGACGATGTTTTTCTGCGACCCTGCAGGCAATGCGCTGGAATTCAAGGCATTTGCTGACATGAATCAGCTTTTTGCCAAGCAGTAAGTCTCTTTCACCCGGTTCGAAAAGGAATTTCCGTGTCCAGTTCCCTGACATCTTTCAATACGGCTGCTACAGCCCCTGTTCTTGATCCGGAACTGGCAAACCGGGTGTTTGACCGCCTGCATGATATCGGTTTTGACGGGTTGGGAATGACCCGTCCATCATACGGTGAGGGCGAAAACCGGGCGCATGTCCTCTTCGAAGACATCGCCAGGGAGTACGGCCTGGAAGTCCGTAGGGACTGGGCGTCGAACCTGTTCATCACGCTTCCGGGCCGCAACCGTGATCTGCCTGTTGTCATGACCGGATCGCATGTGGATACGGTTCCGTGCGGTGGCAATTTTGACGGTGCTGCAGGAGCTGCTGCAGGGCTTCTGATCCTGTGCGCCTGGACCAGAGCTGCGTTCCAGCCTGAGTGCGATACGACGCTGATCGTGACCCGTGCGGAAGAAAGCGTCTGGTTCCCGGTGTCCTATCTGGGCAGTCGCACGGCTTTTGGTCTGCTCCCTGTGGAGGCCCTTGAGACACCGCGCAGCGACGATGGCGTGACACTGCGCGACCATATGCTGGCCTGCGGTGCACATCCCGAACTGTGTGGGAAGGCTGCCGTTCTGAACCCGGCAAAAATCGACTGTTTCGTGGAACTCCACATTGAGCAGGGGCCGGTACTGCTGGAGGCGGATGTTCCCGTCGGAATCGTGACCGGAATTTGTGGCAGTACCCGCTATCGCTCCGCAGTCATTCACGGCCAGTATGCCCATTCCGGCGCAACGCCACGGCGTTTCCGCTCGGATGCCGTCATGGCAGGTGCAAGCATGATGATGGCGCTTCATGAAGACTGGAAAACGGTTGAAGCCGCTGGCGAGGAAATGACCCTGACATTCGGTGTGTGCCAGACGGACCCGACACAGGCCAATTTCGCCGCCGTTCCGGGGAAACTTGATCTGGTCATCGATATCCGTTCACGTGACGAAGCGCTGCTGGAACGCATGAACGCGCGGGTCATCGAGCAGGCCCGGCGGGTGGAAACGGAATTCTCTGTCCGCGTGGATCTGGGACCACGTACCCAGAGCACGCCCGCTATCATGGATGAGACGATACAGACGCAGGTGAAAGAACTGGCAGAAGAAATGGGTATCGCGGTCGTTTCCATGGCCAGTGGTGCGGGACATGACGCGGCAACATTCGCAGGGCAGGGCGTTCCGACTGAGATGCTCTTTGTCCGCAACGAGAATGGCAGCCATAATCCAGACGAAAGCATGGAAATGGACGACTTTCTTCTGGCTGCCACACTGCTGGAACAGCTTCTGCGCAAACGTGCATCCTGAAACGGGATATTTCGACAGGGCAGTGCTGGATTTAATGTCGCATGCACTGCCCGTCGCAGAAATCCCGCTTTTTGCTGTGTGATGTCAGAAATTAGCCAGGAGTGTTACCTTGAAGCTGCGGCCCGGCTGGGTGTAGTACGCTTTCGGTACTGTAATGTTGTCCGGGATATCCAGAGCACTGTAATATTTCTTGTCAAAAATATTATACATACCTGCCTGAAGCCGCATGTTTCGATAGAACTTCGGGGAGTACCAGCCTGTCAGGTCGAATATTGCATAACCAGGCGTCTTGTTGACGTTCGATGACATATCCTGAACCTTGTTGCGGGCAGCGGCAAAGGTTGTGGAAAGGTTCGTTCCCCAGCGATCCGTAACATACCCGAACCCAACGATCCCACGGAAAGGGGCGACGGAGTTGAGATGGACATGTTCCTGTGTATCCCGTCCATCTGAATAGGCGAGGGACGTCCAGACTTCCCAGTGATCGGCAAAGGTCCAGTTGGCGCGGGCTTCAACACCGTAAATACGGACACTCTGGCGATTGATGTACTTGTAGACTCCGTAGGGAAAGTTGCCGAGGATTCCGGCTTCTTCCGCCGTTCCCGTCACGCTGTCGATGAAATTGTGATAATAATTGTCGTAGAAGGAAATGCTCGCACCCTTTTTGGAATTGCCATAACGGGCACCGACTTCCCAGCCCCTGCTGGTTTCGGGCTTCAGGTTCTGGTTTCCGATGGACGCATAGGTTCCGGTCCCGCCATAGGCAAGATACATTTCATTGGCTGAAGGGGCACGGAATGCCTCGGCATATTGTGCGTAGACCGTGAAGTCCTTCAGAAGACGCGCCTCGACGAGGATCTTCGGTGAATAATGCGATCCGCTCGCCCCGCGCGGTGTACCGCTGTAAATCGCATTGGCAACATAGCTCGGCGTATATTTCGGACTGCGTTTATACCAGTCGAACCGGAAGCCCGGCGTAATATGCAGCCATTCATGCTCGCCATAGCCGATGCGGTCCTGAACGATGGCACCAAGGTCCGTTCCATGTACATCAGGCATGTCGGACTGGTTGTTGTGCAGGAAGTAGCACGCATAGGTCGTGGCCGTGCAGTTATCCTTGCCCGCTGCATATTCGCTTGAATCGGTCAGATAGGCCTCGCCTCCCAGCGTGATCGCGTGATGCAGGGGGCCGGTGAAGACGTTGGATGTGATGGAACCAACGGCGCCATAGGACTGGGTGGAGAGGATATCGTTGCGGTCATACTCGCCGATCGGAGCTGTCAGACGATTGGCAGCCGTATCGTTGATCGTGTCCACGTTCTGCCAGTAGGCGGTCAGATGCGCCTCGCTGATGAATGCCAACGGATTGGCGGCCTTGTAGTCGTACCCTGCGGAGACGCGGGAGCGTTTTGTCTCTTCCAGTGTGTGATAGCGGCTGTAAGTGCTGTTGACGCTGGAAAGGGTGTTTTCATTGTAATTGCGGTCAAAAACTTCCCCTGTCAGGGTAACACGATGGCCGCCTGCGAAGTAATGATGGATTTTCCCAAGGAAATTGCCCTGCGTGTAGGACGCAGGGTCTTTTCTGGAACGTGTCGTCCCTGCTCCACCAATATCACCGTGGTTTCCGGTTTCGCTGCCATTCTGGTAGCCGCCCTGGACGAGGATCATGGTGTTGCCGTAACGTGCGGCCAGAGCCTGGTTGAGATAGGCACTCTCGCTTGAGCCGTCATAAGTGGCTTTCGACAACCCGCCAAATGTCCGGTTTTCTTTCAGAATATCTTCAGGGTTCAGGGTGCGCAGAGCAAGAACGCCGCCCAGCGCCCCCGTTCCGAAGAAGCTGGAATTGGCGTTCTTGACGACATCGATGCCGCCAAGGGCATTGAAATCATAGGCGGAAACGCCGCCATCCAGACCACGGGCACCGTTGTCTGTCCAGGTCGTTCGGATGCCGTCGATGGTGGTGAGAATGCGGTTCTGGTCGAGGCCGCGCATGTTGATGCTGAAATTGTTGGAATTGAAATTGACCGCCGCATCCACGCGCCGACTGTAGTCCGAAATGTTGTCGATCATGCGGGTCTGAAGGGTTTTCAGGGTCGTCGTCTGGGTGAAGACACGCGCTTTGCCGACATTGCTGTAGTCGGCATCAGGGTCGATTTTCATGGACTCGAGGACATCCCCTTTTCCGGTCTGCCCCTGTACGCGGACAGGGGCCAGAGCGATGGGAGCATTCTGCAGGACAGGCGACGTTCGGACCGTGACGGCGGCAGATTTCTTTTCTTGTGTGTCGGGGAGCACGGGCTGGAGCGTCGTATCCTGTGCATATACGCGCCCGGGACCTCCAGAGCCCATCAGGACAAGAGCAGAGGTGAGGAGAAGCTGGCGTCGGCAGGAAATTCTGCGATGGCGGGAAGGCATGTGACCACGTCCTTATTGAGAATCTGTCGCAACAAAATGCCAAGGCAAAACGCTTGTCAATAAGATGCAATTGATTCTCATTTTCAGTTGTGGCAGCCTTGTCACATCGGATGGGACCATTCCTCTGTTCCTGCCGAAAAACTGCGGAATTCCGGAAGCGAGGAGAGCCAGATGTTCGTTGTTGTGAACCGTTTCAAAGTGCGACTGGACCGTGAAGCCGACTTCCGGCGTCGCTGGCTGGATCGGGAGGTGCTTCTCAACACTGTCCCCGGTTTCCTTATGATCCAGTTTCTGAAAGGCGATACCTATTCCGATCATGTGGCCTACGCTTCGCATGCGTCATGGACGTCGCGCGAGGCCTTCGAGGCATGGCGTAGATCGGACCTTTTCCAGATTGCGCATAAGGATGCCGGCAAGGGCGAACCCCTGACGATCGGGCGGCGGGAGTTCAGTGCCTATGAGCTGCTCCGGACTGTCGAAGGGATGGAGCAGGCCGCGTGATGATGCAGAATTCTGCTCTTTCCCGCCGGCGACTGGGCCTGTCCCTTGTCGCCATGAGCGTGACAGCCGGTCTCCTGCCCAAAACAGGCAAGGCAGCCTCTGTGCGGACCATAACGGACTGCCGTGGCCGTCATGTTGTGATCCCGGCGGCACAGCGCATTGCGTGCATCGGCGGTACTATTACGGAAACACTTTATGCGTTTGGGCGCTCGCAAAGCATTATTGGCGTTGATCTGACCTCTACGTGGCCGGAACAGGCACAGCGGGAAAAGAAAAACCTGGGCTATATGCGGACAATTTCCGCTGAAGGGGTTCTGTCTCTCAGGCCGGATCTGATCCTGGCCATGAATGATTCCGGTCCGGCCGCTGCGATGGATCAGCTTGCAGCTTCGGGTATTCCGGTCGTGTTCGTGGATGCAACGCCCTCTCCTGAAGCCATCGAGGGACGTACCCGTTTTCTGGCCGAAATCGTTGAGGCGAAAGCTGAAGGGGAGCGTCTGTGCACCACGATTTCGGACCAGTTCCGAAAGCTGGCCTTATGGCGCTCGGCCCATCCGCAGATGCGGCGTGTGCTGTTCGTGATGCGTATGACGAACAACCGCCCCATGGCGGCAGGGGCGGGAACGGCCGCGGATGCCGTGATCGGCCTTGCAGGAGCGATCAATACCGGAGCGGGCATGCAGGGCTACAAGATCGTGGATCAGGAAAACCTTGTTGCGCTCCGCCCGGATGTAATCCTGACAATGCAGCAGGGTGGGGATGCCATCCGGAATGAGCTTCTGGCCGATCCGGGGTTCCAGCTGACGCCTGCGGGCAAGAACCGGGCGATCATTGCCATGGAGGGGGAGCGTCTTCTTGGATTTGGTCCCCGCACGCCCCAGGCTGCGCTTGATCTGGCCCGCCTGATTGAAACGGCGGGTCATCCCGCATGACATTATCCCGGCGTCAGGCCCTGATCTTTCTGATCGCTCTCATACTATTGCTGTTGCTGGCCGTAATCGCCGCGCTGAATATCGGAGCCACCGGCGTGCATCTGTCGGCTCTGTGGCATGGAACGACGGATCCTGACATTCGGGCAGACCGGATCGTGCTGCTTCGTATCCGCGGGCCACGGGTCGTGATGTCGGGCCTGACCGGGGCGGCGCTGGCGGTTGCTGGAGCGGTCATGCAGGGACTTTTCCGCAATCCCCTGGCCGATCCGGGGCTGATCGGCGTGTCATCGGGGGCAGCACTGGCGACGGCCTGCATGATCGTTCTGGGGGGACCATGGCTTGTTTCGGATGCATGGGGTGTCTGGGCCATTCCTGCTGCGGGGATGTGCGGCAGCTTTGCCGCCGCCTATCTGCTGTATCTGTTCGCAACGCGCGGTGGCGTGACCTCCGTCAGCACGATCCTTCTGGCGGGCGTGGCGCTCGGGGCGTTTTCCGGTGCGCTGACGGGCATTCTTGTTTTCCGTGCCAACGACACGGCCCTGCGTGACCTGACATTCTGGACCATGGGTAGCTTCGCTGGCGCGACATGGTCCCGCATCGGCCTGTTATGTCCGTTCCTGTGTGTCGCGGCTGCCCTGACGACACGTCTGGCCACGCCACTCAATGCCCTGCTGCTGGGCGAGAGCGATGCCCGCCTGATCGGGTATCCGGTCGAGCGGATAAAGCGTTTGGCCATGGTGGCGGTGGCCTGCGCCGTCGGCCCAACCGTTTCTTTCGTAGGGGCGATCGGGTTCGTGGGTGTTATCGTGCCGCATCTTGTCCGGCTGGTGACGGGCCCGGATCATCGTCTCGTCCTGCCGGGAAGTGCGCTTTTAGGGGCAAGCCTCATGATCGTGGCAGATACGCTTGCGCGCGTGATTGCCATCCCCGCAGACGTTCCGGTGGGGATCGTGACGGCTGTTCTGGGAACGCCGGTCTTTGTCTGGCTTCTGTCGAGTACTCACGGACGCGAGGTGGTCTCATGAGTCTTGCTCTTCAGGATGCCGTCTGGTGCGCGGGCGGGAAAACGATCCTGCACGGGGCGTCGCTTTGCTTCGAGGCGGGACAGGTGACGGCCATTGTCGGGCCTAACGGGGCGGGGAAAAGCACGCTGCTCCGGATCGCCAGCGGATTGCTGCGGCCCAGTAGTGGAGCGGTGACGTTGCAGGGTACGGAGTTGAACGATCTGGCTCCAGAACGCCTCGCGGCGATGCGGGCCATGCTGACGCAGGAGACTGTTCTGCGGGCACGTTTCACATTGCGGGATCTTGTCGTGATGGGGGCCCGGGTCTCGGCACCCCGCCTGAGCGATCAGGAGCGCAAAGTGCTGGCGGAAGACCTGCTCGGTCGTGTCGGACTGGAGCATTTGGCGGATCGCGATGTCATGGATCTCTCCGGCGGCGAGCGACAGCGTGCCCATCTGGCCCGCGTCCTGATGCAGCTTGAAGCCGCGGTGTCGGGCAGGGGAGATGCGCCGGGATTTCTGCTGCTCGACGAGCCGATTTCCGCACAGGATCCGGCCCGTCAGCACCTGGTCCTTGATCTTGCCCGCGCACATGCCCGCAAGGGAGGCGGGGCCGTACTGGTCCTGCATGACCTTAACTGGGCCGTGGCCTGTGCCGACAGGATCGTGGTCGTGCATCAGGGCAGTATTCATGCGCAGGGGCCTCCACAGAACGTTCTGACTGACACCCTGGCCCGTACGGTGTTCGGGCTGGAAGAGGGGCGCGTCCAAACCCATGAACGAACGGGCAAGCCCTACATCCTGCCGCACGATATCATTTTCAGCCGATGAAAGAGAAAACAGATGCACCAGTATATTGCGATGAACCGCTTCAGGGTGGCGCAGGACAATGCCGAAGCTTTTGAAAAACGCTGGCTGGACCGGGAGGTCCTTCTGAAGACGGTGCCCGGGTTCGTCAGCTTCCAGTTCCTGAAAGGCCCGACGCAGGATGGCCTGACGCTTTATGCATCACACACAGTCTGGGACTCTCATGATGCTTTCGTGGGATGGACCCGGTCCGAACAGTTCCGTCAGGCGCATACGGGTGCTGGACAGGGACGCACTCTGATGGTGGGGCCGCCTGTTTTCGAGGGTTTTCTGGTTCTTCAGAACGTCCCGGCCTGAGAGGCGCTGTTCCCGTTCAGGTTCTCTAAAAAAAATGGACGCGGAATGTCCGCCAGTGTTCTATGACGCCTTGTTCTGATGTGCTGCTGCAGACGAACGGAATGTCGGGCAGGATCATTTTGCTGGGTCTCTTTTGAAGAAACATGAACGGGGTCATCGCACCATGAAGCGGACGGCCGATCTGCCGGACCGTCTGCCGCCGGTCGTGGGGTTTGCAGACCGTTATCTGGGCGGTTTCGTGGACGGGTATCACACGCATGACCGCTCACAGCTCTCGCTGTTTCTGGGGGGAACGGTGACCATCAGTACGCTGGGGCGCAGTTTCGTGCTCGGGTCAGGGCAGGGAATGTGGATCCCCGCCAACACGCTTCATCAGGCAAACTGTCGGACCGATCTGGCATTTCAGGTTGTTTACGTTGATCCGACACTGCCAGAAGCCGAAGACCTTCCGTGCAAGATGTTCGACGCCTCATCCCTCATGCGGGGGCTCGTGGATGAGATTATCGCCATGCGCTACGAGTTCTCCATGGATGAGCGCATGACGTCCATTGCGCGGCTTCTTGTTGGTGAAATCAGGCGCGCGCCCCCGATTGCGGACCGATTGTTGTTTCCTTCCGATCCGCGCCTGCTTCGTGTGTGTGAGGCGATTGCCGCCCAGCCCGGAGACTGCCACGACATTGACCACTGGGCGCGGGAAGCAGGTATGGCCAGACGGACCTTTACCCGACTTTTCCAGCAGGAAATGGGCATGGGATTCGCCGCTTGGCGCCGGCGTGTCCGGGTGGTCGAGGCAGCTTCCCGCATTGCCGCAGGGCAGTCGATTTCCGAAGTCGCATTCGACCTCGGTTACGAGAACGCCAGCAGTTTCAGCACGATGTTCCATCGGACCTTCGGCGTCTCACCCCGCATGGTGCGCTCTGGCACGCTGACGCCGCCGCTGTAACCGGCGGTATTCTACGCTCAAATCGTCCATCTGCGCCCATTTGGACGACGACGCAGAGGCTTCCATTCTCGGCGATCAGGCAGACTTTGTTCGCGTTCGGGCCAATGGCCGTCGCGTCGGTTGATGCGCTCTGCGAATGTGGCTAGGAGCGCAACTAAGAGTCATTCTCAATACAAAGACACACCGCCGACCCTCTGGGTGCAGAAGCCGGTAACGACACATGGGTGGGGTATGCAGCGTAACAGGATCATCTACACGGCGCTTTTTTCAATCGTTCTGAGCGATACGGCGTTTGCTGCCGATCAGGACAGAAAAGCTGACACGGACCGGCATTCAGGGAAAACAGCAGTTGGCCACATCGCACACAAATCCGTAGAAACACATGCAAAAGACGTCGAACAGATCAAGGTTCGCGGGCATCTGGCTTCGACCGTTGCGTCCTCGGCAACCAAGTCGAACACGCCCCTGATTGAGACAGCCCAGTCGGTAACGGTCATTACCCGTGACGAAATGGACGCGCGTGGTGTACTGAACCTCAATCAGGCCGTGCGCTATGCGGCGGGCGTAACTGCGGATACACGCGGCGGAGAAGGGACGCGCTATGATCTCTTCGATCTGCGCGGCTTCACAGTTCCGACTTTTCTGGACGGCTTGAAATTTCAGGACAGCCCAACAGGTTTTGCTGTGGCCCAGACGGATACATTCCGTCTCGATCGCGTCGAGCTCCTGAAGGGACCGGCATCCGCGCTTTATGGACAGTCCAGCCCAGGTGGGCTGACGGCCATGTCCAGCAAGCTGCCGACGGACCAGCGATTTTATGGCGGTGTGAATGCGACGGGCGGCATGTTCGATCTTTATCGTGTCGATGCGGATGTCGGTGGCTTTGCAACGGATGACGGAATGCTCCGCTACCGTGTGTACGGCACCATCAACGGACAGCACACCCAGTTGAGCAGGACCGGAAGTCGGCGTTTCAGCATCAGCCCGTCCTTCACGTTCGGTGGGGACGGCCCAACGACACTGACGCTGCTCGGAAACTACCAGTATGATCCGGAAAACGGCTCCTATGGTGGCGTTCCGCTGATCGGCTCTCTCAAGCGCGCGTCCTACGGCTATCTGCCACGCAATTTCTATGATGGCGACGTCTCGGCCGAAAAGTTCAACCGACGTCAGGGGGCTATCACCTATATCCTGAACCATCGCTTCAACGATGACTGGAGCTTCAGCACGCGTGGCCGTTATGACGACATCAGAACGGTCTATCGTAGTGTCTATGATAATGGATATTACGACAGCGATGACGGCACCAGCGGTCAGATGCTGTCCCGTTCCGCCTATGGCACGCAGGAGCACACCTATAATCTGGCGTTTGACAGTCAGTTCAAGGGAAAGGTCCGCACGGGACCGCTGCGTCATGCGCTGATGTTCGGTTTTGACTACATGCAGCAGAAGGCGAACGATACGGAAGCCTATGGCGATGCACCGGATCTGGATGTCCTGCATCCCGATTATCACATGGCCATTCCGGACCTGACGCCTTATCTGCGTTATGTCACGAAATCGCATCAGGCTGGTGCTTATGGTCAGGACGAGATCCGCTGGAAGCGTCTGATCCTGACGGGCAGCATCCGCAATGACTGGTACCGGTCCCATCAGACCGAATATTTCGAGCAGTCCAATGACCGGCAAAGCGCCAGCCAGATCACCTGGCGTGCTTCAGGGCTGTATCATTTCGATTTCGGTCTTTCGCCCTATATCAGTTACTCGACATCCTTTCAGCCGCAGTCCGGTACGGTCTCGAATGACGGTGGTGCGACGCTGCGGCAGGCCCATCCGTCCATCGGAAAGCAGCTTGAGGGCGGCCTGAAATACCAGATCCCCGGCACATCCGTTCTCTTTACGGCAGCGGGCTTCCATATCGAGCAGAGTAACGTGCTCGTTTCCGTCGCCAATACCGGATACAGCCTGCAAAGCGGTCTGGTTCATTCAGATGGCTTCGAGTTTGAAGCCCATGCCCAACCGTTTCACAACCTGATGGTCACGGCGGCGGTCAGTTTCCAGAAGGTCAAGGATGACTCAACCGGCAAGCCGCTGATCCAGTCCGGTAAGGGAAACGCGTCCCTGTTCGCCTTCTACACAATGCCATCCGGCCCGCTCAAAGGGCTCGGTTTTGGTGGCGGTATGCGGTATTCTAGGTTCAGGACTCATTCCTTGAGATAGAAGATGACACTTGCCGCGATATGGATTGCGGACACGAAGGTATGAGAGCACCGGTCATATCTGGTGGCAACACGTCGCCAGTCCTTCAGCTTTGCGAACATGTTTTCGATGAGGTGGCGCTTTTTATACAGATGCCAGTCGTAAGGTGGCTTTGATTTCCGGCTCTTCTTCGGGGGGATGCAGGCGGTAATGTTCTGCTCTGCGAGAGACTGCCTGATTTTATTGCTGTCGTATCCCCGATCTCCGATGACTTCTGCCGTTTCGACCGGAAGATCGTTCAGAAGCGTTTCGACCGGAAGATCGTTCAGAAG
>NZ_JACRVU010000018.1 GCF_018811945.1 Gluconobacter sp. P1C6_b | reverse complement strand
ACCAGATGCCATACCGCGCCGATCAGATGAATCGTCGCGATGGCGGTGACCAGCATGATGAGCGCAATCAGGGTCAGAATGATCGCCTGTTCAAAACGCTCGTAGAATGTCAGGCCCCTGAACAGCTTGATGAGGCGGGACCAGTCCCTGCTCTGCCAGGAACGTTTCATGGAGCGGTCTTCCATAGCCGTTTTCCCATCTATTAATTGCGTTATAGTTCCCACGTCCTGGGTCTGGTTTTTCTTTTAGCGATGGAGAATGTCCCCATGCAGGACACGTTACGGATCATGGGCGCTCACCGCCCGTTCGAACCGCCTCCGCTTCCTTCTCGGGAGAAGGAACAGCGCCCGCGTCCGGCGCCTGACGAAGAGGAGCCGCCAATTGACCCGGACAAGGAAGGACTGGTCGAACCGCTCGATCCCTCGGATGTGGATGCGGACCCCCATGCGGATTGAATCAGTCTCCGGAAGGGCTTGTGGCCCTCCCGGCGCACATCCAGGTCAGAGCCGGTGTCAGCTGGGTTTCGAGGGCTCCCAACGACCAGCCCAGGGCCTTGGCCATGTGCGTGCGGTCAGCGACAGGCAGGAGTTTTCGGACCACGGCGACGGTCGTTGGTTCCGGGTCTGACGCGGTTCTCCAGCGAGAAACCCGATCGTAAACCCGGTGGTCAGCCGCCCGACGCATGAGGCCGTCATATCCCCGGTCTTTTTCCTCGTCGCCAAGATAGTCGGTCAGCAGGGCCGCCAGTTTTGTGCCGATCTGAACGGTCGGAAGCGACATAATTCTGTTCGGCCTGTCCGTGTGAAGAGTCATGATGCAGTCCTCAGGCCGGCGCGCGTGTCGCCCGATGTCAGAGCCGTCGCATCCAGAGGGCCGACACTCAAGCCCGAAACAGTGGCAGTGACGTCGACATGCACGGACCCGAACAGATGCAGGAGGGCTGCCTGAGGCGTATAGGCGCCCTTGACGGCTGCCGAGGTCCGGCCGTCCATAAGGGGCGGGTCGACAAGGACCGGGCACCCGGTCTGCCGGCCCAACATCTCGATGGCGCGGGCCAGTGGCATGGATGGAATGTTCACCGGCTGCTTTTCTGTCTCGCACGACAGCATAGCCTGCGGCGCATGAGCCGATGCCGGCGAGGCCATTCCGACCAGCAGCATGAGGACGAGACCGACAGCGACGTGTGGTCTCTCCCTCTGCCGAAGGCGCCGAGGTTGCTTGGCACTCTGTTCCGCTCGCTCCGTCTCTCCCGCGGAGTGTGACCAAACTGACCGCGTTGTCCCCAGTGAACGGGGCACGGGAGGATGGTTATTCCAATAGTCCTGAAGCGCCTTCAGGTTGAGAAAATGGATAAAACTCGACATCTCCCTGTTCTCGCTGCTTTCGACTTCACCTTCAGAGACGCGGGGCCTCCGATAGAAGGCCCCGCTCCACCCTCTCGTTCCTGCGGTCGTTCCAGAGAAGACGGCGTTTCCGCTCGGAGAAGGCGTTTCTGATCCGCCCGGCGCGTTCGGTGCCTTACGCCGCGACCGGAACTGGCGGTGAGGCTCTTGCCCGCAGGTGGAGACGGAACGCGAGATCAGAAGCCAGGGGATCACACCCGGCAGGGGCTACCGCGCCCGCCTGGACCAGACGTTCCAGCGTGGCGCGAAGTCTGATCCCCGGTATGCCGGTATGGGCCACCAGAGACGTCAGCGTCACGCCACGTCCGTCGTGACCGAGGCGGCGGAGCATGGAGAGGACACGCGGAGCCAGCGGATCGTCTCCGAAAAGGGGGTGCGTTACCATGATACGCCTCCCTCCAGTCGGTTGCGCCATCTCCGGGCGGCTGTGCGCAGGGAGCGGCGATAGCGGGAATAAAGTCCTTTCAGTGTCGACATCCACATCCTCCGATTAAAGCAACATGGACTTCAGTTGTCTGGCTCACAGAGCCTATGCCGGACCCGATGGCGTCCAGCGAAAGCAAGATTGGAAGAGATGCATGCCTCGTCAAGGGGGCACGAAATGCAGATTCTTTTTCACGAATAATTTTATTCTTTGTATTTGTGTTTATTTTCTGTAGCGGTATTGCGGACAGAAATTACATGGGTTTGTTGATTTCGACCCTGCGCCGAACATGCCCTCAACTGGACATTATTGATGGGGTGGGATTGATCTGCTCCCGATGGTTGAACCGCCGGAAGGTAGGTTTCCAGCGAGATTTCGCTGTAACGGGCTGGATTTGTCACCGGTAATATGCAGCGAAGTCGGCGTTCTGTGGCTTGTCGCCCCATATGGACGGACGCGTTGTACAACACGTCCGCCCCCACAGCAGCCTTGGATATCGGCCCCTGGCCCCGGAAACAGCTACACTGCCATGGCTGGAATTTGGTGTTGAGAGCGCACCACTCAGCTGATCTTGCCGAGCCATACCCGCCATGTCCGAGACGTTCGCCTTTCTAACAATCAGACGGAAGAAACTAACCGCGGCTTTCGATGGGGGCCACCTCTCCGCCCCGTCGGCAGGCCTTCCCAGACCATCACAGGATCAAACCACACCGTCAGCGATCCGCGCTTTTTCAGGGACGCGTTGTAGGAACACCAGTTCGTCGTACGGTAGCGGGTGGGCTTCGACTTGCTCATGACACCCAGCTACCAGACTGGTTTCACGCCGTGAATCCGCTTCGACACCATTTGTGCAACAAAGCCATACGAGACGCCAAAGCGCTCCTCAATTACCTGCTTCAGATCAACGCGGCGCCAGCGGACCACGCCGTCCCGGTTTCGGTCAGGGCCTGTCATGATCAATGCCGAGAGTTCCGCCTGTTGATCCCCCGTCAGGCGGCAGACAGAGCCGTTTCGCCATTGATCCCACAGGCCATCTGGCCCCAAAGCATTGAACCGGTGTACCCAGTCCCGCAGGGTCTGCCGGTCCATGCCACCAATCCGTGCCGCGTCCCCTCGGCTGACACCGTCCCGCACCGCAGCCAGTGACAAAAGGCGCCGTGCAACATTCGCCTCCCGTGCACGAGAGGCAAGCCGCCGAAGCGCCTCAGCAGTATAATCCGTCCGCAATGCAATCGCACCAGCCATCTCCGATCCTCCCTCACAAGACAGAATCAGAATAGGCCGGACACGTCACTTCACAGATGAGTCACACATAATAGCCGTTGGTATAATGTCCAGACAGACCACTATCACTCCCAACCACCGCCGAGCGCCTGGAACAGATCAATCTGCCGATCAACAAGTTCGATCCGGGCGGATGACAGGCGTGCCTGCGCGTCGGCGTAATTTGCTTGCGCGTTAAGGACGTCGAGGAATGGCGTGCGGCCGAAGCGTTGCAGTGTTTCGGCATCGGCGCTCGCCTTGCCAGCGGAGTTCGCCGCCCGCTCCAGGTCTCCCAGACGCTCACGTGTTTGCATGTAGACAGACAGGGCGGTCTCAGTCTGTTTTAATGCGAGTAGAATCGTTTCATCAAACGTGCCAAGCGCAGCACGGCCTTCTGCGCCGGCTTGCGCAATATGCGCGCGCGCCAAGACCCGATTAGGGAACGACCACGAGACCAATGGACCGACGCTCAAACCAAACGACGACAACGTCAGGGCGTGAGTGATCGACGTGGTGCTCCCCACCGAGCCGCCAAGGCTGACCTGGGGATAGAGATCGGCTTCGGCGACGCCGATGCCGGCTGTCGCTGCGGCGAAAAGGCGTTCTGCCTTTCTGATGTCGGGGCGACGCCTCAATAGCGCGGCTCCGTCGCCAACCGGCAGCGGCAGGGCAAGCGACGGGATAGTAGTGCATGCCTCCAGATCGCGCGGATAGTCCGATGGAATGCGCCCCATGACGGCGGCCAATGCGAATAACGCTGTTTTCTGATCAGCGAGGATGTCTGGAATGGCTGCTTTGCTGGCGAATGTTGCCGTCCGCGCGCGTTCACTATCAAAGCGCGTGCCGCGTCCCTCGCTGGCCATACGCAACGCGACATCAAGTGTCGCGCGTTGCACTGCCACAACGTGTCTCGCGGCGGCCAGCGCTACGCCATCAGCACAAACGCGAGCATAATTACGCGTGACAGTGGCAGCTACGATCACACGCACTTGGTCGCGTGCTGCCTGCGCCGCCTCTGACTGGTCGCGAGCCTCTTCGATTGCGCGACGGATGCCTCCCGCCAGATCGAGAGGATAACTGACGTTCATACCCAACGCGTAGCTGAAAGGCGCTGGCAGAAACCGGGTCGGACCTCCGATCCGCGAGCCAATAGTTTGCCCACTGAGATCCGTGGTTACGGTGCGTGCTGCCTCTGCTTCGCGTACAAGCGCGTCAGCTCTCCCGAGATTGGCCTCTGCGGTGCGAAGATCAGTATTTGCAGTCAGTGCCTCGGCGACGAAGGCGTCGAGCCGGGCATCCTTATAAAGACGCCACCAATGCGGTGGCAGCGGCGCCGAGACCACGCCATCGTTCTTGTTGCCAAGCAGCGCTTGCGTCGCTCCAGGGCGATTGGCCATGGCCACCTCGGGAATACGATAATCCGGTCCAGTAACGCAGCCCGTCATCAGAAGCGCCATACACAGGGCGAAAACAGATCTCACAGGCGCCTCCCAGCCACGCTCAAGGATGTAGAGGGCAGGATTTCCACCGTCGCTGTTCGTCCTGCGATCAGCTTCGTGCCCGCTGGTACGCGGTCTATGTGCAGACGGACAGGAATGCGTTGAGCGAGCCGCACCCATGAGAATGTTGGCGCGACTTTGGGCAGAAGATTTCCGGTGTTGTCGCGCTGGTCGTCGGCGATTGCGGCGGCAATACTCTCGACATGACCGACGATATCGGCATCGTCTCCCATCAGATGGATGCGCGCGCGATCGCCGATGGAGACACTGCGCAGTTTGGTTTCTTCGAAATACCCTTCCACGCGCAACGTCTCGGCGTCCACGAGTGCCATGGCTTGGACGCCAACGGCCAGATAATCACCAGGATGAAGGTCGAGATTGGTGACGGTGCCCCCGACTGTTGCACGGATTTCAGTGCGCTGCATGTCGATCTGGGCCACGTCCCGGTCAGCGAGTGCGCGCGTCAGCGCTGCCTCCGCCGTCCGGACCTTTGCGATGTTCTGCTCGTGAGCCTCCGTCGCGACGAGATCGCGTAAGGCCAAGTCGCGTCGTTCCTCCTTGCGCGCCAGATCGAGTTGCGCCCTTGCCTCCGTTATGGCGGCTTCTGCACGTCCGAGCGCCGCGGCCCGACGCGGTCGATCAAGGACGATCAGGAGTTGTCCAGGGCGCACCACCTGATTGTCATGGACCAGAACCTGAGTGATGAGACCGCCAATATCGGTCGAAACCCGTACGACGTCAGTCCGTACGTGGCCATCACGGGTCCAGGGCGTGCGCTGATTGCTTTCCCACAGATGGAGCGCGACGGCAGCGGCGATGACGACGAGCCCAAGTGTCAAGGCATGGCGGCCCAGAAAGGTGAGGAGGAATTTCATGGGAAGGATCCGATGGTGGAGAGACCCTGCGCGAGCAGGCTGAACAGAATGGTGAAGACGGCAAGTTCGACGAGCGGCCGGATAGAAAACACTCTCCACGCGCCGAGGACGGTGAGCAGACGTAGCAACGCAACGGTGGTTACCAAGGCGATGAAGGCGCCTCCCAACAAGCCGGGAACAAAGACGCCACTGATGCAGAGGTCCGGAATCATGCTCTGGCCTCGCTGTTTTGGACGGAAGAAAGCGCGAAACGCAGGTCGATGAGTGGATCAAGCAGGTGACGGTGCGCGCCCGTTCCGACGACAATGCGCGCGATCAGCTCTTCAACCTGCGTATTCAGTTCGTCGACCGATGGTGAACCTCTGTCGAAATGGTGCGCGAGATCGAGCAGCAGCACCTGGATGGCACTGAGGGGCTCACTTTCCAACTGGTCGAATTGCTCGCGAAGACGGCTCACTGCGTGACCGATGCGAAGGTCACGCACAATCATGTCGATCGTCTCCGTTGTCGGCCGCGCCGAAAGACTTAGACGGGGTCGCAGCAGGGCGATGCGATCGATTGTCAGATTGGTCCAGACGGCTTTGGCGGAAACCCTGCTTCGGACGCGATAGGCCGCGTCTCGGCGGCCGAGCCTTAGCAACCGGTTGATCGCAGTATCTGGGGAGACGGTCTGGAACAACGTCATAGTTGCCGCTCCGAAGCTGACCCCTATTAACAGCGCGATGCTACTATTGATGGCCTCAGCGAAGTCTCCGCCATAAACAGGACCCAACCCGACGAGGATCGGGACAGTCAGCGTGATGCCAAGCGCCATGAAGGCGGTCGACGGCCGAGCCTGCAACGATCCTCCGAATAGAAGCGCCGGTGCGAGGACCGCGATCAACACCCAGAACTCGAAGACACGCGGCAGGACGGTAAAGCTGTAGATCAGGCTGATCGCGATACCATAGACCGAGCCAAGCATGTATTTTCGGACATACGGCACCGGTGCGTCCACATTGCCGAACAGGGCACAGGTGACACCCAATACCGATACGGCCAGCCCTCCATCGGGCCATGCAGACCAAATCCAAAAAAAGCAGCCGAGGAGGATCCCCAAAGCGGCACCCAGACCTGCCCGCGCCGCCATCATCGGATCGCGGTGGAAGATATAGCCCGTCGTTTTCTCAGAGCCCTGAAATGACTCTGTTGCGCTGGCTTCGGCGCCGAGCCGTTCGATATCGTGAAGGAAACCGACGAGCTCGGCGAGATGACGGGCTATGTTGGCGACAAGGCCATCGATCAAGGTGGCGTCATCGGCATGGTCGAGCGAACGGGCATTCTGGAACAATCTGTGCGCTTCTGTTCCGCGATCATTCGGCGTGTCCAGAGTGATCCATCTGCGAACTCTGTACAAAAACTGCGCTAGCTCCTCAGGCATTCCAGGCGCATGAATGAGGGAAATCCGTTCCTCAACATCGGCAAGGAGCAACAACAGGTGAGCCAGACGATCATGTAAAGGGCGCAACGTTAAGCGGCTTAGACGTGTGGTAATCGGATCATAAGGAAGGTGTGTCGCCAGTCCTCTGAGCGCGAGCAGGTCCAGAGCCATTCGGTAGCGATCATCGCGGCATGAGCTTTCCGAGACATTGTTCAATACGTCGCAGGCCAGTTTTCGGGCATCATGCAGCGTTGCTGTCAGCTTGGCCTGAAACTGGCCGGTCATCGGTCGGGGGACCACATAGCGATGGATCACCACAGCACACAGAATGCCCAGTGCGATCTCCTGTACGCGCACGATGGCGGTGTCGAAGACTGCGGCAGGCGCCGCAACAGCAGGAAAGCCGATCAGGCTGGTTGTGTAGCCGGACAGCACGAAGGCATAAGAGCGCGGCGTGCGGTCGAGTAGCGACAGAAACAGACCGAGACCGATCCATCCTGCGAGCACCGCACTGCACACCACTGGCTCGTTGGCGAAGGTCGGAACGATTGTGACGGTCGCGAGCGCCCCGGCCAGAGTGCCCATCAGACGGTAGAGACCACGACTGAGCGAGGCGCCCCCCGTGGGTTGCGACACGAGATAAACGGTGACGATCGCCCAGGCAGGGCGCGGCAATCCAATGCGAAGCGCTATGAAATAAGCCAGCATCGCGGCAGCGAAACTCTTGGCGGAAAAGAGCAGTGCTTCACCGTCCGCCCTGAGGGTTGGGTTACGAAGCTGGGCGATGAGTTGCGGCAGAATCAACGCGGGTCTGATCCACCCGTCCTGCCAGAAGGGCCTGAATGTCATGCCTTGTTGATAATAAGTTGCAACAACTGGGTAAATTAGGTATCCAGACAATCAATCACTGAAAGCTGCCAATCCGATGTCGTACCGCTCCTCAGCTATCGCTTCCGTGGACCCGGACACTTCAGATGCAACCGCAATCGCCCACAGGCTCGATTTTGCTGATCATGCATCCGAAGTGCCGACGCACATCCATCGAAAAGGACAGCTGATTCTGGCATCTTATGGCGCCGTCACCTGCACCGCCGCTCAAAACGTATGGATCGTTCCCCCGAACTGCGGGATCTGGATTCCGGGCGGGGTGCCGCATAGTGCCCGGGCGACTGCGAACGCCCGGGTCGATTATCTCTTCGTTGAAAGTGGTGCGAGTAGCCTCCCCGATCATTGCTGTGCGCTGGAGATCACGCCGATGATCCGAACGATGATTGATCGTCTGGCTGCTGAGCCGAAAGATTATCTTCCAGATAGTCATGCCGCCCGACTGGCGCGCGTAATGCTCGACGAATTGGCCGACATGCCACGACAGGGTCTTAACCTGCCCGTATCAGAGCATACCAAAATTCGTGCCATTGCTGATGCGCTGACAGCCAGGCCATCAGATCGCAGTACAGTGGCCGACTGGGCGCAACGTGTTGCGATGAGCGAACGATCTCTGGCCAGACTGATGGTTCAGGAAACCGGGTTAACATTTGGTCGGTGGCGACAACAGCTTCATCTTGTCGTCGCGCTCCGTGAACTGGCGAGTGGCACGAGCGTGCAGCGGGTTGCGGCCATACTCGGTTATGAGTCCGTCAATGCGTTTATTACGATGTTTCGAAAGGCTGTTGGCAGTACGCCCTCGCGGTATTTGCCTAGTGCAAACGGTCGCGAGCACTTTTCCTGATCGAAGGAGAACTGAATTTTGACCAGGTTGCCAGTCATACCTTGGATTTGCCCAAGAAAAGACCGCATTTACCACCCAAAACCATAAAGGCTTGTCTTTTGAGTCAAAAAAACAGGCCTAAAGAAGCCTCTTTGATAGTTCCTCGATCCCGTCACCCATCCATCTATTAAGGATGCTTTGGCGGACTGATATCGGATATTCTGTTGTTCTCAGTTCAGGAGTAGAATCATGTTCACCCACGTGATGATTGGCAGCAATGACCTCGAACGGGCGAGAGCTTTCTATGACGCAACATTTGCCGCCTTAGTGTCCGTCCAAGATCATCTTGAATCATTGGAATCGTTTGTGATTCCCTGTCAGCGCGCCCGATTCGCAGGAGTTGCTGATGTGGACCGCCGAGAACCGCGCCCGATATGACCGGAGCCAGCTTCGCTATCCAAGCGATCTGACGGACGAGGAATGGTCGCTGATCCAACCCCTGATCCCGGCTGCCCGGCGTGGCGGCAACAAGCGGACAGTGGATATACGGGAGGTCATGAATGGCCTGATGTATGTTCTTGGAACGGGTTGCCAGTGGCGCGCGATCCCGAAAGACCTCCCGCCGCGCAGCACGGTGAATTACTATTTTTGCCGCTGGCAGCATGACGGAACACTCGACCGTCTGCATCATGCGCTCTACGTCCTGTGTCGGGAGCAGGCGGACCGTGAGGCCAGTCCGACAGCGGCGATCATCGACAGCCAGAGCGTCAAGAGTGCTGAAAAAGGGGGCGGCGCATCGATCCGTCCGGTTTTGACGCCGGCAAGAGGATCAAGGGCAAGAAGCGGCATGTCCTCGTCGATACGCAGGGCCTGTTGATGGAGGCAACGGTCCACGCGGCCGATATCCAGGATCGTGATGGCGGTGTCATGCTGATGGCGACATTGTTCGGACTGTATCCGTTCCTTCTGAAACTTTACGCCGACGCGGGCTATCAGGGAGCAAAGTTTCACCAGGGACTGGCTCAAGTCTGCCGTTCTATGAATGTCGAGATCGTACGGCGCTGTGACGTCGGAAAATTCGTGGTATTGCCCAAGCGCTGGATCGTGGAACGCACCATCGCCTGGTTGAACCGCTGCCGACGCTTGAGCAAGGATTGGGAGTGCCTCAATCGCAATGCACTCGCTTTCCTCCGATGGGCGTCAGTTCGATTGATGCTCAGAAAGATCTGTAATTAAAAACAATGATCTTGGACGGACACTTAGAGGGCGTCCCTGGCGAAATGGATTCCAGAGGTCGTCTCATCTACAGACACAATGGGGGACGGTTGATGATCACAACGCCGATAAACGGAGAGCCCGCGACGGCTGCCAATGGCGGGACCATTGGCATTGCCGCCGCCAGTCCCAGCCATGTTGTTGCGTGGCATGACGCCGGTATCGCCCATGGCGGAACCAGCATAGAAAGCCCGCCCATTGAGCGCCCAAACGGAGCATTCGTTGCTTACCTTCGCGATCGAGATGGAAATAAGCTTACGGCTCGTACCCAGACCACCACCTAGTTCACTGACTTTGAGGTGCTAAGAGACGTATGATCCGTATAGTTGATGAAGGTCGGCCAATTACTCAGCCTCTCGTGCCAAGCATTATCATGGAGCTCCCTGATACGCTTCTTCGGGGCGAACCGGCGTTAATGTCGTCACTTCGATGAAATAACCACCTTTCGCTTTAAAATAGAAGGACCACGCGCCATGTGCGTTGCGTGGAGCCTGCACCTCCCAGCCATCGGCGCTTAGGCGCTCATAGAGAGCATCGACGTCCTCGCGAGACTTCTGGATGAAACCAATGTGCAGGATGTCGAATTGCCTGGGGTAATTAAAGCCTTCGAGCTTGTTATCGAAATGATTGACGATCAGAACCAGCCCATCATTGTCCTGCATGATGGCCATTTTGATCCCACGGACAACGAGAGTGCGCAGGCCGAAATACTGTTCGAACATTACGCGATCAGCCTCGGTATCGTGGCTGTAGAGATTGATATGGTTCAGCTTCATGACTGTGTCTTTCCGTTGGTGAGACGGACACGAGCCGGTCGCAAGATGGACAACGACGACCGACCACGGGCGAGGCCTATCCTCGTCGTGTCCGGCCATGGCCAAGAGCGGGTTTATTCGCTCAAGCGTGACTGTCTCTGAAGAGACCACAGGTTGTCACCATACCTGCATCGCTGTCTTTTTAGGCTAAAACGACTTTGCTGACACCAGCAGCAGTGGTCAAGCACCATCTTCAGTTATGTCCGCTTACGAGACGCCCATTGGAAAACAGAAATGACCGACATGAGGGCGGAAGCAAAAGCACTGCCGAGTAGCATGACAGCATGGAAAAAAGCGGCTCCCGGAAACCGGAAGCCGCCATTTTCATTCAGGGAAATGCTATTCCGCAGCGACCGCGGCAGGCCCGTCTGCTGAGTAATCAGGGACTTCATCAGTTTTCATCTGCGCAGACAGTCCTTTCGTCCTCAGAGCCTCGGGCAACCAGCCGGTGCCCTCAATCAGCCTTTCGGCCGCCTGCGCCATGTCGTTCTTTTTCAGATGTGCGATACGCCCGGCTGCCTCAGTTCCCCGCGCCTCGCGTACGGCTTCGAGAATACGGGCCTTCGTGACACGGCCCAGATAGTTCTCCACCGTTGGCTGCCAGCCCGCTTCGACCAGATCAAGCGCGAGCGCGGTGGCGAGACGGTCGGCTCGCGCCAGCCGTTCCCTGACGCTGCGTGCCAAAGACGGGCCATGGGACGATTCATGCAGCGCGTTGATCCCGAAAGACAGGCAATGCGCCAGCAGGGCCAGCGTGCGCCAGGCCGTCAGTTCGGTCAGCAGACGGTCGGAAAGCGGCTTGAGTCCGTCTTCTTCGGGCTCCGTATCGAACGTATCTTCCGTCCCAATTTCTTCGACATCGTCACCCGTGCAGTGATGAGCGGGCGCGTCATCATATCCTTCGGACTCGTCGTGACCGTCGTCGGGCTCCGCCGGCAGATCCTCGGGCAGTACGAAGCCCCGCTCGACCAGCAACGTGCCGTCGGTATCCAGACTGACGAAGGCCCCTGCCCGCACCATATCCGCTGGATCGAAGGACACAGGGCGTTCTTCCAGCGCCTCAATGGCCTGCTCGATTTCGCCCAGACGGATATCAACGTCTTCGGGGAATTCATCGGCCTGCGCGTATTCCGCCTCGATCGTTTCCTGCTCGCTGTGCAGCGCGGTCAGGCGGGCGGCTTCTTCTTCCGAAAGCGCAACAGGCGTCCCGTCAATCTCCGCGAAGTCCCGTGTATGCCCCCAGGGGAAGGACAGCGCGGTTTCGACCCATTTCCAGCCTTCGGCGCGGACTTGTTCGGCAGCTTCCTGCAATTTTTCCATCACCAACTGGTCGAGCAGGGTCGGATCCTGCAGCCAGCCGCCATCGTCTGCCTCGAACAGGTCACGCATGACGGGACCTCCAGCGGCAACATAAGCATCCAGTCCGACGAAGCGGACACGGCGATCCGAGGCTCGCACGGTTTTTTCCGTCAGCATGCGGCGGATCAGATAGGGCTCGCGATTGTGGCTCTGGGAAACGATCTCCCAGACCTGCTCCTGACGGGTGTGATCATCGCTAATCGAGAAGGCCATGAGCTGGTCGAGCTTCATGCCATCCTGCTCGTAGATCTCGAGCAGTTTGTCCGACACAGTCATGAGGCGCAGGCGCTGTTTGACCACGGCCGGCACAACGAAGAACGCGGCCGCGATTTCTTCCTCGGACATGGGCTGCTGGAAAATGGTCCGAACGAACTGACGCGGATCGTTCAGCTCAACGTTGTCGCTCCAATGCGGCTCGCTGCAGTGGCCGCTAGGACCTTTTCCAAGCGTGGTAGCGGATCGATCATCAGCATAGCGTCAGTTTTGGCGCTGGTTCCGGAGATCATGGACGGCGTATATAGCGGCACCAAGGCCTTTGTCCTCAATCTCAGCCAGTCGCTCGCAGTCCAGCTCAAAGACAGTGGTGTCTTTGTCCAGGCGATCTTGCCCGGCGCTACGCGCACCGAAATCTGGGAGAGGGCCGGCAATGATCTTGGTGCCTTGCCCGCTGAAATGGTCATGGACGTCAACGATGTCGTCGACGCTGCGATGATTGGCTTCGATCGGCGCGAGACGATCACGATCCCCTCGCTCCCCGACGATACGCAATTTGCTGCGATGACAGAGGCACGTCTGGCCATGGCGCCGGACCTGTCGCGGAGTGTTCTGGCACCTCGCTATCAGACAGCGTAGGGTCAGGTGCGATCAGTCGATGGGTTCTCGTTAGAACCCATCGATCCTCCGTTCAATTCGTCGCCATGGTTGCCTACAGGCTCAACGGACCTCGAAAAGCTCGCTCGAAGCGGCGGTGTCGGCCAATGGCGAGCCCGTCGCTTTTAAGAAATCCGCCAGATAAGCCCGCCGACCGGGCATCGTGATCGGATCAGGGATTTGGTGTGTGGGGTCAAGCAAAGTCGGTGTAGCGTCCGCTGATGGCTACTTATCAAACCCGTTCCCCAAAAGCGGACTGTCGCCTTCCCCCCCCCCAATTCTCCTGTCTGTTCGAGAAAATCAGAACAGAGCGGCGGTAGTCGCCTACATAGCGGGCATAAAAAGCACGATCGCTCACGGCCAAGTTGTGGCCGGTAGCGGAATATCGCCTTCGGCGCAGTGAAGAGGTAATAGCTGCTTACCATCTTCGTTCTTTGATGAAACTGATAAAGGCTCGAAGCGTCGCAGGAACATGGTCGCGCCCGTGATAGTAGAGCGAAGGCCCCTTGAAGCTCTGCCACCATGGTAAGAGGATCGGCTCAAGAGCACCGCTGTCGATTTCGCGCCGCACCCAATCCTCATAGAGGTGGACAATTCCGCCTCCCTCGACTGCTATTGCAATGGCCAGGTCAATCGCATTCGCGTCAACCGTTACCGGCCCGGTCACGTCAACTTTGACGACCTCACCCGCCCGCTCGAACTCCCAAGGCAACGCTGCACCGCCCCGCACGCTTGCTGGCAGACACTGATGGTCAAGCAAGTCATGCGGATGCTCGGGCCGACCATGACTGGCAAGATAGTCAGGAGAGGCTGCCGTTGCAAACCTTTGCCACTCAGGTCCAATCGGTACAGCGACCATGTTCTTGGTCAGGCGATCATCGTAGCGGATGCCCGCGTCGGAACCTACGGCGAGAATATCCACGAGGTCATGCTCCGCAACGACTTCAACCCGCACTTCTGGGTAAGCCTTCGAGAATGCGGGCAAGATACGAGGGAGGATGAGACGTGCGACCCCCAAAGGGACGTTGAGACGTATCGTTCCGCTGGGAGAAATGCGAAAATCATTGGCACTTTCGAGCGCCGCTTCCATCTCAACCATCACCAGTTGCAGGCGCTCCAGGAGTTGGGCACCGGCTTCCGTTGTGACCACACTCCGTGTCGTCCGGTTGAGCAAGCGGACCTCGAGTTGATCCTCGAGCCGCTTTACGGCCCCACTGAGACTTGACGCGCTCATGCCCGTTATCTTGGCTGCTTCCCGAAAACCTCCGGCAGTAGCCACGGCAACGAAAGCACGCGTCCCGGCAAAATCAATGCGCATTGTTCAATAATCCGTACATCATGTCGGATAATAACCATCTTATATGGCACAATGAATGCCCTTATGTCTCCTGTCGAAGGGGATCAATCATGAACAATCAAACCCGTATCGCGATCATCACTGGCGCAAGCCGTGGCATAGGGCGCGATACCGCTCTACGACTGGCTCAACGCGGAATATCCTCGATCATCACCTACAACACGGGTCGCGGCGAAGCGGACGAAGTGGTCCAGGCGATCCGGCAGGCCGGCGCACAAGCGGTGGCCCTTCAGCTTGACGTGGGCCAGGCGGCCAGCTTTGAGCACTTCACGGTGAATGTGCGTAAGGCTTTGGAAATTTTGGGCGCGGTGCGCTTCGATTATTTGGTTAACAACGCTGGCATTTCCTCTACCGCGACGCTGGCTGATGGAACGGAGGTCGAGTTAGACACGCAATTCGCGGTACATTTCAAAGGCCCGTATTTGCTAACCCAGGCGTTGCTGCCACTGATGAACGACGGCGGACGGATCGTGAATATCTCATCGGGCCTCGCGCGCTTCGCGTTCCCGGGTCGGACGATTTACGGCCCGATGAAAGCGGCTGTCGAAGCACTAACACGCTACATGGCGCTTGAACTGGGACCGCGCGGCATCTCTGCAAATGTCGTTGCCCCCGGGGCTATTGCAACGGATTTCAGCGGCGGCATCGTGCGCGACAATCCTGAAGTCAACAAGGCGCTGGCATCACATACCGCGCTTGGGCGCGTAGGTGGACCTGAAGATGTCGGACCGGTAATCGCGAGTTTACTGTCCGACGAGCTTGGATGGGTCAACGCTCAACGCATCGAGGTCGCAGGTGGCATCCACATCTGATCAGTTCGGGAAGAGATGCCGTAAGTGAGCATACGCCGCTTCGCGTATGAATGGCGGGATGCGTCCGGGCAGTGGTTCAGGTCGCACGGGAACGAGAACTGGGAGTTCGATGAAAACGGGCTGATGCGTTACCGCGCTACGTCTATCAATGACCAGTCCATTTCAGCTGCTAGCCGCCTGTTCCACTGGCCTGAAAAGCGGCGTCCGGACAGCCATCCCGCCCTTTCGGCACTGGGACTGTAACTGCCCGGAAGTGCTTCCTTACGGCGTTGAGCGGAACGCCTTGCGCCCTTCGGCATCCAAAGCCGCGAAGTCCTCATCTGACAGCGAGATGTCTGCGGCAGCGACGTTCTGTTCCAGATGGGCGACTTTGGACGTGCCCGGAATTGGCAGCATCACCGGGCTGCGTTTCAAAACCCAGGCAAGAGCGATCTGGCTCGGCTCCGCGCCGTATTTCTTCGCCATGGTGTCCAAAATAGACCCTGACGGCCAGATAGGGATTGCCGACAGCATCCGGACACACCTCGCCAACAGCGGGCAGATCCAGCGACATCACGAAATAGCTAGCCGGATCGTATCGCATTGTCCGTTCGCCGATCGTCATCGCCTTGCTGCCGGTCAGGATGATGTTGATCATCGGATCATAGACCGCTGCCAATTCGTGCTCTGGTATCGCTCCCTGCACCATCGCCACGCGCGGGATACCGGTCTCGGTACGCCTATTCCGGGCGATTGAAGCAAGGTGACGCAGTTCTACAAGCTGGTTTTCCATGTGCCTCTTGTGCGCCTCTCGTGTGGTCGCGGCAAACGCAAAGCAGGAATAGGCAAAATCGAGAGAGGATCAGGCGCTGCCGCGAACTGGCTCAACAGCTATCTCCAAATCACTCGAAAAGTAGCGGAGAACACCCTATGAAAATCACGATCATCACCGGCGGTAGCCGCGTCATCCACACCTGTAACCGCAATCCGGAGCAGGCGGTCAAGGTAGTGCAAACGATCAAAGTCGCCGGCGGTTACGTCGTCTGAACAGGAGATCAGAAATGCTCGACCACGTCTTCCTATCTGTTGCCGACCTCGACCGCTCCATCGCCTTCTACACGCGGGCACTCGCGCCGCTCGGCATCACTGATCGTGTCGATTACGATGGCATCGGCGTCGAACACCGACAGATAGACTACACGATCAACACCTGCCTCATGGGCGAGGTTCAGGGAGATAAGGGCTTGGGTGAACTCATCTCCAGTCACCGCATTGAGAAGAAACATCGCGTCAACGCCGGCCAAGGCGGCGCGCAGCGCGTCAATGTCGAGCAGGTCGCCCTGCGCGACCTCCACGCCTGTCGCAAAATTCGCCTTGGCGGGATCGCGGGTCAGCACGCGCACGGTCGCGCCGCGCTGGAGAAGCTGGTCGACGACATGGCGGCCAACGCGGCCGGTCGCTCCGATCACAAGAATGGTCATTGGTGCATCTCCCTGATGTCGTTGTTGACGACCCGAAAGTAGTGATCCATTGATCAGGCAATAGTCGCTTAATTTGGACAGACCATCTCAAAGGTGGAACGCATGGATTTCCTCGCGCTCGCGGATTTCACGCTCGTCGCCCGGCATGGGGGCTCCGGACGCGCGTCGCGCGCCGCCAATCGCCCCAAGGCCACGCTGTCGCGACGTGTGTCGGATCTGGAAGCCGCGTTGGACCTTCGTTTGTTCGAACGGGGCGCGCGTGATCTCAAACTGACGGAGGAAGGTCGGGCCCTGTTCGAGCGCGCGGGCAGGCTGTTGACCGAGTTAGAGGAGACGGCCAATGCGATCGCCTCGGGCGGTGAAAAGCCACGAGGTCGGTTGCGGGTCAGCGTCCCGCTGCTCTTTGCGCAGACGGCGATGGGCAAGATCGCGGCCGGCTTTGTGAAGGACTACCCGGATGTGCGCCTGGAAGTCACAAGCGACGATCGAGAAATCGACATGGTCGAGGAAGGCTATGACATGGTGATCCGGGTTAACCCCCGAGCTGACGAGACTCTGGTCGGTCGACCCTTTCTTCGCGACCGTCTGGTAATCGTGGCGGCACCGGACGTCGCGATGCGGCCGCGCGATACGGCGGTCCCGGCCGTGATCCGGGGCGGGGCCGATCCTTCGAAGGAGTGGACAGTCATGTCGACGGACGGGCCTTCGGTCATGACGATAAACCCCATCCTGTCGCTGTCTTCGATGATCATGGTGCCCGACGCCGTCAGGCTGGGCGTCGGCGTCGGGTGCCTGCCGCTTTCGCTGGCAGGTCCGGACCTAGCCGCTGGCCGACTTCGAAACTGGGGAGATGCGGCGGGGCCAGAGACGCATCTGTGGGCACTTTACCCGACACGCCGGCTTCTGAGCGCACGGGTATCGGCGTTCCTGACCTATCTACAGAAGTCATTTCCCGAAGGCTCGCCGGAGGAGTTGGCGGCTTTTCTGTGACAGCAAACACCTAACAGCATGACACGCCGCAAGAGAGCACTGTATCAGATTCGCAAAAATTTGTCCTGCACATAGGCTTTATTTAGGAGGATCGAGAAGTCGTTGATGACGTCTATACCCGCCTGTTTTCTGACGGATGGGACGTTCTAGCCCCGTGCAATTTTCGTAGTGCCTGAGCGTTCTATTTAAAACAAAAGTAGCCAACCTCATTGCAGTCGCAACTGCTGACACCGATCAAACCAGAAGAGGTCCACCTAGGAAAGAGTCACCCTGCAGAAATCATGTTCTACCAGTCACTAGCCAAGTCTGCGCATGACGCGTTTACATGACGGTCGGGCCGGGCGACACTTCTTGAGCCGCCTCATTCGAGACAATAAAGAAAGCAATAATCCGGCATCGGTAAAGGCATCACAGACCGACGGCCACGATCCCGATCAGTACGACGACAGCCCCCGCGATCCGACGCGCGAGATGGTTCTCGTGAAAGAGCCAGCAGGCGAGAAGAGAGCCTATAACGATGGACGACTCACGCAGGGGCGCAACGAGCGCCACAGGCGCCGTTTGCATGGCGCTGAGTATGAGGATGTAGGCCAGAGGGGAAAGCACGGCGACAATAAGAATCGGCATGGCATTTGTGCGGACAGCAGTCGGGATTCGATGTCGCCGACGAAGTGCGCTTGGCGTTAGCAATATGCCCTGTAGCAGCAGCGTGCCGGTGTAATAACTTATTGGTGCGAGATGCAGCGAATTTACTGAATAACTGTCCCAGAGAGTGTAGCCAGCAATGGTCGCGCCGGTCGCAGCACCCCATAATGCACCCTGAAGCGGGTGGTGACTTGCGCGCCTGAACGGATTCCCTGTGACAACGAGGATTCCTGCGATGATCAGGGAAGCGCCAAGCATCGCGACTGCAGTAAGGTGTTCTCCCATCAGGAGAACCGCGAAGAGCATCGTCAGCAATGGCCCCGTACCGCGTGCTACCGGATAGACTACGCCTAGCTCTGCGCGGTCATATCCGACCTGCAAGATCAGGGAGTATGCGATATGGAGCACCGCCGAGACGGTCGCGCCCAAGGCGAGCCGCCAGTGGAGCACCTGTTGCCCCGTGATCACAAGCGCGACGCAGATTGGCACACACAACAGCGCCGAGGTGCCGGTATAGGTCCAGACGAACAGTAGGGTATCGCCCCGCTTATATTTCGAAGCCAGGTTCCACATCGCATGGGCGACCGCCGCGACAAGGATTATTGCAACGGTACTCGGCAGCATCAGGCAAGATCGGGCAGGTCGATGCCCGCTCGCTCCGCTCTTCTACTACGCTCCGGATCGCGTAAGGCAAGCGCTGCGGCCAGTGCGTCGATGACGACGAGCTGGGCCAGTCGGCTGCCGGCGGCGGCCATCTGTGCCGGCAGTGGTGCGCCACCAACGACCAGTGCAATGTCCGCAAGGGTGGCCAACGGTGTGCCGTACTGATTGGTGACCGCAATAAGCGATGCTCCTGCGGCAGCAGCTGCATCGGCGACACCGAGCGTCGTTGGCGTGCGACCCGTCGAACTGACAGCTATGACGACGTCGCCCGGGCCGAGCAGGCGCGTGGCAATCATCGCCGACAAATAATCCGGGATGCCGATGGTCGTCACGCCAAGTGCGCGCAGGCGGAACACCGCGTCGGCGGCAACCGTCGCTGACGGACCCGCGCCAAAGGCGATCACCTGGCGGGCACTCTGGATAGAGGCAACGGCCTTGTCGAGCGCAGTCGTGTCGACGGCGCCGCCGAGCGCCATCAGAGCGTCGGTGCCCGCACGAATGGATGTTTCGAGCACGGTGGCGGTCGTCGCATCCGCCGTGAGTGTTTCAGAAGGTGCGAAGAATTCGGCCGTGCCGCGGGCACGGGCGATCTCAATCTTGAGTTCCGTGAAGCCGCCGAACCCGATTGCACGCGCGGCGCGGATGACGCTTGGTGCTGAAACGCCAGCGCGGGCGGCTACCTGCGCAGTCGTGCTGGTGCCGACGAACAAGGGATCGGTTAGCAGGAGTGCGACCACCTTCTCCTCGCTGGCAGCGAGGTCGCCGGTGCGTGCCTGAATGCCGCCGAGCCATTGGCCCAGCCGCCCCGCAGAATCCGAAATTTTATTACATAAATCAATCATGATGTGTAATACATTACAAAACACGCATCGAGCGCACAAGCTCCATGTGCGCCAATGCATTGCATATGAGCCGAAGGTGTCGCCAGGGAGGTCGTTTTCATGAATACGGACAGGAATACCGCTGTGGCTGTCATAGGTCCCGGGGCAATCGGCACCGTGATCGCGGCGGCGCTATATGAAGCTGGCCACACTCCGGTGTTATGTGGCCGCACTCCGCGAGAGCATCTGATACTTCAGGACAACGATTGCCTCATCACCGTCCCCGGACCGGTAAGGACTGACCCCAGACAAATCGCTTGGGGTGCTGACCTTGTCTTCCTCGCGGTCAAGGACACGCAAACCGAGGCGGCGGCAGAATGGCTGTCAGTATTGTGTCGCCCAGGGACCGTCGTGTGTGTGCTGCAAAACGGGGTGGAACAGGTGGAGCGCGTTGGGCCACACTGTCCGCATACGCAGGTCATACCTGCTGTCGTGTGGTTTCCTGTTCAGGCGCAGGCCGATGGCTCGGTGCGCTTGCGTGGGGATGTGCGTCTTACCCTGCCAGACATGTCGGCGTCACACATCGTTGTCGAGGCGTTGCGTGGCACCCGCTGTTCCGTAGACTTGGCCGGGGATTTCCTCTCTCAGTCCTGGCGCAAGCTGCTGCAGAACGCGGCGGCCGGCCTCATGGCGCTTACGCATCGGCGCTCAGGCATGTTCAGCCGGTCGGACATCGCCAGACTTACGCTCGCTTATCTACGGGAATGTCTGGCCGTGGCTCACGCCGAGGGCGCTGAACTTGGTGACGAGGTGCCTCAAGCGATCCTCGACAAGTTTCAGGCATCTCCTTCTGACATGGGCACGTCCATTCTTACGGACCGTGAAGCGGGTCGACCCCTTGAATGGGATATCCGCAACGGTGTCGTCTTGCGTCGAGGTCGTGCCCACGGGATCCCGACGCCGATCAGCGATGTGATTGTGCCACTTCTCGCGGTCGCAAGCGATGGCCCAGGCTAATTCATGGATGAAACGATCGAAAGATTATTGATTAAAATTTTTGCGATCTGATTTCGATGGCAAAGAAAGGCGTTGAATGGCTTCCCAGCATTTGATCCGAGATTGGATCTTTCAGTCTCCATGCTAATCTGCGTATACGAACTGCTCACCAGCACCGATCTCCAGCCATACTATCCCACGCTCGCAGCGTGGGATAGTATGAATGTTCTGCCCTGGATCACCGTCCGCAATTGGTGGACGGCGTCCCATCCTTTCAGGATGGCGGCGGATGAAGAGGCTGCATCGCACCTTCTTCACACCAGCCGACTTTAACTCCAGATGAAACGGCCGCCATTCGACCTCTGGCAATTGCTGTGCGTGCGAGCAATCGCACAGCATGGCAGTATCCATGGCGCGGCGCGTTTCCTGAACACTCGCCAGTCAGCCGTCAGCCGGTCCTTACACAACCTGGAGGAGCGGCTGAATGTCAGGCTGTTCACCCGCTCCCCGGCGGGTGCCGCTCCGACTGTCTTCGGTGAGGAGTTCGTCCGCTGGACCCAGACGATTCTGGACAATGTGGCGGGTATGAACGCCCGCGCACGGCGAACGGGCAAGGGCGAGCACGGGCAGATCTCCGTCGGCATCCAGACCTGCGTCCTGCCTGGACGATTTTCCGCCTTCACGGCCGAGTTCCGCACCACACATCCCGATGTCGTCTTCCATTATTCCGAGGGCACAGGCAAAAGGCTTTTGCGTCGCCTCCAGCGCGGACAGATTGATTTCGCGATCGTCACGCGCCGCAATCTGACTCCAGCCCTGCGGGTCACACCACTGTGGAGCGACCGCATCGTAGCAGCACTCCCGGTCAGTCATCCACTGGCAAACCAGCGCGTAATCTCATGGCCTGATCTACGGCATGATATATTCCTAATCGGACGGGATAACGCGGGTCAGGACTTCGAGGAACTTGTCCGACGAAAACTTGGCGAACCAGATATGCACCCGAAAATCCGGCGCCATGATATCGGCAGCAACCGGATCATAGCACTCGTCCAGAACAACGAAGGCATCGCCCTGCTCCCGGCATCGTGGCTGCCGCTTGCCCATGATCAGCATGGGCACGGCGTCGCAATTACGGACATACGTGACGCGAACGGTTCGTCTCATCTGGAATTCGGGATCGTCTGGCGACCCGACAATGGGAATCCCTGCGCCCGGAGCTTCGCCCGGTATATCGAAGACCGTAGAGCATGAAACTATCTTCCCGACACTACCGCTTTTTCCTTTCTCCGTGCTCTGACGAACCCCTTGTCTGATATCATGAACTGCCTAAGCATGAGTGCGACCAGCCGTGCCGGGTCCGTTGCCCCATCACTACCGGAAAGAAGTGCTGCATAAGCCAGCAAATCACGATGAACGTCAGGTGGTAACGCCACGGTCATTTTCACCAGTTTCTCGTCGGGAAGCTCGCGGATCTTCAACTCTGTCATCGTGGACGTCCTCCATTCTGGTAAGGCCTGAGTAACAGGTCGTGTCCAACAAGAATCGTAAACGGCAGCCCCGGCCGATCGGTCAGGGTCGGCTGGACGTTGAGGCTGCGATCGATCAGCCGGTTGCCAACCATCGAGAAGCCGTTGCTGGCCCCGAAGCGGATAGCCTGGGCCAGATTGTTCTCGCTCTGGCTGGTTCCGGCCTCGGAACCAACGCTGAGAAGCGTGGTCACGATGGCGGCCTTGAAGAGTTGCCCCCAGTGATTGTTCACTTCATCGGACAGGCCGGACTGACCGATGGCGTCGCCACCCGGCAGCTTCTCCAGCACCAGGCTGTCACCATTCGGGAAGATCAGCCGGGTCCAGATGATCTGGCTGCGCTGCTGCCCGAAAGAAATGCCGCTGTTATAGGCTCCAAACAGCAGACTCCCCTGCGGGATCAGCAGGAATCGGCCGGTCGGGCTGTCATAGACGTTCTGGGTCACATGCCCGATAATCTGGCCCGGCAGGTCGGAGCTGATTTTGGTGTTCAGCGCCCCCGCGATAACAGTGCCCGCCTGGAGGATATAAGGCGACGCCGGGGGCATGATGCGATCCGGGCTGACGGTCATGCGGTCGGGCTGCCCCGCCAGAAAGGCGCGGTTGCCAGATTGTGGGTCGGTCGCAGGTAACGGGTTTGCCTGAGAGACGGAAGCAGTTGGCGCGGGTGAGGACTGGTCGGCACCACGGTCACGGTCCCCCGTCTGCACGAACAGACGGCTGGCGATCGCAGCCTCGATCTCCTGTTGCGCACGGCGGTCATCGCCGCCTGACACGGCCTTTCCCTGCTCCTGTACGTGCAGGATGGTATGCCCAAGATCACCGGGCAGCGCTGGTCTCAGCTTCGGCACGTCCTTGCCGACATAGTCGGACGGCAACCCTGCCAGACCATCGGCGGACGAATGCGCGTCCACGTCCTGCGCCTCCGTCGAAGGGGGAGCCTGGTGGCTGCTTTCCAGCGCATAGCCCAGGGCAAACGCCACCGCGATCATGGCGGCACCTCCCAACGACCAGACCACGGTGCGCGACAACCGGACCACACGCGGGCGTTCCGCCCGCAGCCGCAGATCGGGTGGCGGGGATACTGCTGGTGTAGCAGGATTACCCTCGCCTGCCGGGGTTTCCCCACTCATGACTTCCTGCCATCCGTCCGCACTATGCGCACCCGCTGCTCGGAGTATTTGTCTCCCAGCCGTAATTCAGCAGCAGCAAACAGGCGGTCCACGATCATCCAGTTCTGCCGAACCCGGTAATTGACCAGTTCCGGTCCGCCATCGGCCCCTAGCACGAACAGGGGTGGCAGTGCTCCCTGCCCTATTCCCGATGGGAAGGCGATATAGACCTTGTGCCCGTCATCGAACGTCCGGCTGGGTAGCCAGGCCGGTGTGCCGCCCTTCACCGGCTGGATGGCGTAGCGAAAATTCAGGGCGTCGAGAGTGAGGCCCGCATCCACCGGCGCTTCGTCCTCTGCCGCACTGCCCTGCCGGCGCAGGGCGATCAGATCGTCTTCGGGATAGTTCCAGGAGACCGATGCCATATAAGTGGCTGGCGTTGACCTCAATTCGGCAAGATAGGTCCGCCGGTCCGTGTTGACGATCAGGTTGGTCGTGAGATCCGGCTTGGTCGGCTTGATCAGAATATGGATGCGCTTCGTCGTCCCTGCCCCGCTTTCGGTATCGCCAATGATCCAGCGCACAGTGTCACCTGCGGCGACCGGGCCGGTGCCGACCAGCTTTTCGCCCTGCTGGAGCATGATGTCGGTAATCTCGCCGGGCGAGGTATAGACCTGATAAAGCGCCCCCGGACTGTAGGGATAGACCTGCACGGCATTGATGAACCCGGCCCGCGTGGGCTGGATGCGCGCTGCCAGATTGGCCTCCGTGACGCGCACGGTCGGATCAGGAACCTCAGGAGGAGGACGAACAGCCCGTCGCACCGGAAGAGCTTTAAGCTGCCCCGGCAGGGGAAGCAGTTTCGGGACTTCCACCACCTGCACCGGTTTCGGCGGATCGGGCAGACGCGTCGCCTGCACGGCGTCATCGTAACGGATGACCGGCGGGTGATACTGCTGCGCGCATCCGGCCAGAGGCAGGACCAGCAGCGGCAGGACACGAAGCGCATGACGGATCATTGGCCCAGCTCCTTCGACCAGTTGATGCCAGAGACGTAGATACCCAGAGGATTTTTCCGCAGATGATCGGCGTCGCGAGGCGTCCGCAGCACGACCGACACGATGGCGGTCCAGTGTTCGGTGCCGGTGAAAGCGCCATCGCGGTAATGACGCTCGGTCCAGGCGACACGGAAACTGCCGGGCGAGGCGCGGATCACCGAGGCGATGTCCACCTCGACCTGCTCATGCCCAATGCGTGAGAAGGGATCGTTGAGACGGGCATAGTCGTTCAGCGCCACAGCGCCGGACGTGGTGGTGAAATCGTAGGCCCGCAGCCAGTTATGCCGGACCACCACGGCATCGGACGACAGGGAGCGGACATCGCCAATAAACTGCGCCAGATACCACGCGATCTGCGGGTCCGCAGGCGTATAACCCGCTGTTGCCGGAGTCACGACCTGCGCCTGCCCCAGCCGATCGACCTGCACCACCCACGGCGTGATGGTGCCACGGGCCGATTGCCAAACCACCCCCGCGCCCAGTCCGGCGGACAGGACTAATGAGCTGAAGGCCATCAGCCGCCAGTTGCGCGCCTGCACACGGGCGGAGCCGATGCGCTCGTCCCAGATCTGCGCCGCTTTCTGATAGGGTGTCACGGGCTCGGGCGTGGTCCCATAGCGTGTGGTGGAGCGACGGAACATCGCGTTTATTCCTTTTCCGAGAGATCGATGGACGCCGACCCGCCTCCGCCATCGGCGGAGCGGATGACATGAGCCGCCTCGGCGGCATGGGTGGCAGCATTGCGGCGCTTCATGCTCCGTGCCCAGCGCGGTGGCTCGCCGCCGGTTGTCGGACCGGAACCGCCATCGGGACCAGACGGACCAGAACCGGCAGGGCCGCTACCCGTGGGGTCACCACCACCACCAGATGAACTGCCGTCACCGCCATCGCCCGTTGGACTGTCGCCCCCCATCCCGCGCGCGGCCCATCGACCGCCGGCGGCGTAGCTTTCCTTGAGAGATGTGCCTGCACGCGAGGCCGCCCCTTTTGCCGCATTCGCGATATTCCCGCCGACAGCCCGGCCCATGCCTCCGATGCCGGCGGCCATGCTGCCCGCGCCGCCAGCGGCTCCGGCCGAATAGGCTGACGTGGCGGCCCCGGCGATCGCAGCCCCGCCACGTGCAGCAGCGGCGGTCGCGCCMACGGCTGCGGCACCGCCAGAAGCGACGGCTCCCACACCGGCGACCGCCGCAGCGCCCATCGCGCCCACCGCCATACCAGTGCCAACGGCGGCCCCTGCTCCAAGCTGGGGTGCGCCGGAGATAAGCCCATTGGCAATGCTGCCGCCAAAAATGGAGAGCCCAACAATCGCGAGCGAGGCCAGCACCACTGAGGTAGCCTGTCCGACCGTGGGAACAGCATCGCCGTAGGACGTCGTAAACTGCTTGAAGAGCACCGAAGCGATGGCGGAAATGACCGCCAGCACCATGATCTTCACGCCCGAGGACACGACATTTCCTAGCACCTTCTCGGCCAGAAAGGCGGTGCGATTGAACAGGGCGAAGGGGATCAGCACGAATCCTGCCAGCGTGGTCAGCTTGAATTCGATCAGGGCGACAAAAAGCTGCACGGCCAGAATAAAGAACGCCGCCAGCACGATCAGCCAGGACAGACAGAGCACGAAGATCTGGATGAAATTCGTAAAGAAGGCGACCGGGCCGAGAAGATTATGTACAGAGTCCAGAAGTGGCTGGGCCGCATCGAAGCCGGTTGACGCCAGACGACCGGGACGCAGGAAATCCGAAAGCGCCAGCGTTCCGCCCCCTGCCCTCAGACCAAGCTGAGCAAAACTGTCGAACATCACCTTCGACAGATGGTCAAAATCATTGATCAAAAAAGCAAAAAATCCGATATAAAGCGTCTTCTTCACCAAACGCTGGATGATGTCCTCATCCGCAGCCCAGGCCCAGAACAGCCCGGCCAGTGCGATATCCAGCACAGACAGCGTTCCGGCCAGCGAGATCACGTTGCCCTTCACCAGACCGAACCCGGTATCGATGGTGGTCGTGAAAGTGTTCAGGAAACTATCGATAACGCCAACGTCGCCCATTGCCATGACCTTCAGTTCCCGCTGCTGCCAAACATGGACACCGTGCCGGGCACATAGGCGTCATGCTGGGAGAAATGCTGATACTGCGCCTCGCTTTCCGCTTCCGTCGCGGCATCCCGCGCCTGTTGCAGGGCGGTGGCGCGGCCGTTGGCGGCGAGTTCCGCCTGGATGTCGGACAACTGGCGGGATTGCAGAGCCAGAAGCTGGTTTCCAGCCTGTGCCGCCTGCAACGCCCCGGTGGAGGTCTGGCTGGAAGACACAAGCTGGCTCATGGCCGAACTGTCACTGGGGATGTTGCCCACCACCCGCGCCTGCAGCTTCAAGGCATCCTCAAACCCACCCACGGAATTCTGCCACCGCGTCTGCGCCTGACTGAACAGGGCGCTGTCGGACATGCCCGACGAGACGGACGTGTAAGCCTGCTGGTATTGCTGCTCGACCGACTGCACACTGTAGGCGATGTTCTGCGCCTGCGCGAGCAAGGCCGTCGTCTGGGAAATCGTTGATTGCAGCGTCGACAAGGTGGACAGCGGCAGGCTCGCCAGATTGCGTCCCTGGTTGACCAGCATCTGGGCCTGATTGGCGAGAAAGGTGATCTGGTTGTCGATCTGCTGGAGCGTGCGGGCCGCGATCAGCACGTTCTGGACATGGTTCGCCCCGTCATAGACTGCCCATTGCGCGTGCGCCGGACGCAAGGGAGAGAACGTCCCACCGACCGCCAGCATTGCAGAAGTGAGAAGGACACTCCGGCGGAAATGTTTTTCGCTCGCGCGACCGAAAAATTCAGCCGAAGGCCGGAAAGATTTTGCTGTCATGGCCCGCCCTCCGATCCGCGATCGTCACGTAGAAGATCGGCCGCCCATGACACGCCGCGCGCCTCGAACCAGGCGGGGAGAAAACCGTCCCGCCCGTGCTTCGCGAGCACGGCATCAATCAACCGGTGATCGTCCTTGCCGGAGGCCGCACACAACGCCAGCGCCACCGGACCGAGGCCGAGTTCAAACAGCCGGTTGCCACGCTGGGTCTGGCAGTAATACTCCCGCTTCGAGGCAGCCCGCGCGATGATGGCAATCTGGCGGTCGTTCAGACCGAAGTCGCGATAGATGGTCATAATCTGCGGCTCGATGGCACGTTCGTTGGGCAGAAAGATCCGCGTCGGGCAGCTTTCCACCACGGCCGGGGCGATGGGTGAATTGGCGATATCCGACAGGGACTGCGTAGCGAAGATGACGCTGGCGTTCTTCTTGCGCAGGGTTTTCAGCCACTCACGCAACTGGCCAGCGAAATTCCTGTCATCCAGAACGAGCCAGCCCTCGTCGATCACAAGCAGGGTCGGACGACCGTCCAGGCGTCCCTCGATGCGGTGGAACAGATAGGACAGAACGGATGATGCCGCGCCGGAACCAATCAGCCCCTCGGTCTCGAACACCACCACATCGGCATCACCCAGCCGTTCGGTATCCGCATCCAGCAGGCGACCATAGGGACCACCCAGACAGTAGGGGGCCAGCGCCTGCTTCAGAGCATTGGACTGGAGCAGTGCCACCAGACCGGACAGGGTCCGCTCCTGAACCGGCGATGACGCCAGGGAATTCAGGGCCGACCAGAGGTATGCTTTGACGTCTGGCGTCAGCGCGATCCCTTCAGTGACCATGATCTGTCCCAGCCATTCGCTGGCCCATTTGCGCTCGTCGGCATCATCGATCCACGCCAGTGGCTGGAGTGAAACACCGGGAAAACCGTCCACACCCGAGGCGTCGTCATCCGTCAGGCCACCCCCGAGATCGTGCCAGTCTCCGCCCATGCTCAACGCAGCGGCGCGCATGGAGCCGCCGAAATCGAAGGCAAATATCTGCGCGCCCTGATAGCGGCGGAACTGCAACGCCATCAGCGCCAGCAGCACCGACTTACCCGCCCCCGTCGGTCCCGGGATCAAGGTATGACCGACATCACTGGCATGGAGCGAGAACCGGAATGGTGTCGCCCCTGCCGTTTTTCCGTAGAACAGCGGCGCCGCCTTGAAATGCACGTCCTGGTCCGGTCCCGCCCACACCGCGGAGAGCGGGATCATATGTGCGAGATTTAGGGTCGAGACCGGCGGCTGGCGCACATTAGCGTAAACATGGCCGGGCAAGCTCCCAAGCCATGCCTCCACGGCGTTCAGGCTTTCCGTCATGCAGGTAAAGTCGCGCCCCTGGATAATCTTTTCCACAAGACGGAGTTTTTCGGTCGCAATGTTGGCGCTGCTGTCCCAGACCGTCACGGTCGCGGTAATATAGGCCTGCCCGACATCATCAGCACCGAGCGACTGCAACGCGATATCAGCATCTGCCGCCTTGTTGGCGGCATCACTGTCCACCAGAACCGATGCCTCGTTGGTCATGACTTCGCGGACAATGGCCGCAATGCTCTTGCGCTTTGCAAACCACTGACGCCGGATCTTCGTCAGCACTTTCGTCGCATCGGTCTTGTCCAGCAGGATGGCACGCGTCGACCAGCGATAAGGCATCGCCAGCCGGTTCAGATCATCGAGAATGCCGGGGAAGGTCCGGCTGGGAAACCCAGTGATCGTCAGGGTTTTCAGGTACGCATCCCCGAGTTTCGGTTCCAGACCGCCCGAGAGCGGCTGATCCACCAGCAGGGCGTCGAGATGCATGGGGATTTCCGGCACCCTGACGCGCTGGTTCCGTGTCGAAATGGTGGAATGGAGATACGTCAGCGTTTCGCCATCGTTCAGCCATGCCGCCTCGGGCATGAATCCGTCCAGCAGGGCAAGAAGCCGGTCGCTGCGATCGATGAAGGCATGGAGCATGCCATGTGGATCGGGTCCGTCATGCTCCCTGCCCTCATACAGAAACCGGGCAGCCCGGTCAGAAGACTCCGCAGGCGGCAACCAGACCAGGGTGAGGAAATACCGGCTCTCAAAATGCGCACCCTCATCCTCGAACTGCTCCCGGCGTTCCAGATCGACCATCTGACTGGCCGCATCGGGAAAATCGCTGTTGGGATAGAGGGTCGCCGGCACACGCTGCGCTTCCACGAACACAGCCCAACCTGAACCAAGACGACGCAGGGCGTTGTTCAGCCGCCCGGTCACGCCGACCAGTTCGGCCGGTGTCGCACTGTCCAGATCAGGGCCACGAATTTTTGCCGTGCGCTGGAAGGAACCGTCCTTGTTCAGGACGACACCATCCCCGACCAGTGCCGCCCAGGGCAGGAAGTCGGACAGGAGGGAATGTCTATTGCGGTATTCGCCAAGGGACATCATGGCCGGTCTCCCTATGCCCGCAGCCAGGCGGGATAGCGGAGATGCCGCCGTCCAACCTCAATGAAGAACGGATCGTGCCTGGCGCCCCAGACCGCGAGTGTATGTCCCACGATCCAGAATGCCGCGCCGATCAGCCACAGGCGCAGACCCAGCGCGATCGCAGCCGCCAGCGTGCCGTTGGCGATGGCGACCGCGCGGGGTGCCCCACCCAGAAGGATCGCGTCGGTCAGGGAACGATGGACCGGGACATGAAAGCCCGGCACCGCATCATCGTCATAGCCCGCCATCAGATCAGCGCCCCGCCCGAGAAGGAGAAGAAGGACAGAAAAAACGAGCTGGCGGCAAAAGCGATGCTGAGCCCAAAGACAATCTGGATCAGGCGACGGAACCCGCCGGATGTTTCCCCGAAGGCCAGGGTCAGACCGGTCACGGTGATGATGATCACAGAGACGATCTTGGCCACTGGTCCCTGCACGGATTCCAGGATTTCGTTGAGCGGGTTTTCCCACGGCATGCCGGAGCCGGACGCCCAGGCTGACGACACAAAAACTAGCGACAGAAGCGTGGACGCTCCGAACATGCGAATATCCGGCACATGCCGATCAGGACGTGCAACAGCGCGCAGACGTGAAGGCGGCCTCATGATGACTCTCCATTGGCAGATCTTGATGTTTTGGAAGAGGGCAAGCTGACTGGCCGGATGCGATAGGCTCCCGTCACGGGATCCAGGCCGTCGACTTCAGCCAGTTCGGACAGGCGACGGGCCGTACCACGTCCGGACAGCACGGCGATGACGTCGATGGTCTCGGCGATCAGCGCACGGGGCACTGTGACGACGATTTCCTGAATCAGTTGCTCCATGCGATGCAGGGCACCGATGGCGGTGCCGGCGTGAAGTGTGCCGATCCCGCCGGGATGGCCGGTGCCCCACGCCTTGAGGAGGTCGAGCGCCTCGGGGCCGCGCACCTCGCCAATGGGAATACGGTCAGGCCGCAGGCGCAGGGCCGAGCGCACCAGTTCGGATAGCGTGGCGACGCCATCACGGGTGCGGAGCGACACGAGATTGGGTGCGCGGCATTGTAGTTCGCGCGTATCCTCAATCAGCACGACGCGATCGTCAGTTTTCGCGACTTCGGCCAGCAGGGCGTTGACCAGCGTGGTCTTGCCCGTGGATGTGCCACCCGCGACCAGGATGTTTTTCCGGTCTGCAACTGCCTGGCGAAGATATGCCGCCTGGCCTGCTGCCATGATCCCGGCTTCGACATAATCATCGAGGGTGAACAGCGCGACAGCGGGCTTGCGGATCGCAAAACTCGGGGCCGTCACTACGGGTGGGAGCAAACCCTCGAACCGCTCACCGGTCGGCAATTCCGCCGACACGCGTGGGGCTGCCTCGTGGACCTCTGCCCCGACATGGTGCGCCACCAGCCGTACAATGCGTTCGGCATCAGCCGATGTGATCGTCTCCCCGGTATCACCCAGCCCCTCGGACAGACGGTCAATCCACAGCCGCCCATCGGGATTGAGCATCACCTCGACAATGGCAGGATCAGCGAGGTGCCGGGCAATAGCCGGTCCCATCGCCGTGCGCAGCATGGACATGCCACGCTGGCGCGCACCACTGTCAATCGATGTGACCGCCATGGAAATCCCCGTCTCTGCGGGCCATCCGGCCTCTCCGGACGACGACGGGGACAATTAGAGAGTGCTGTTTTCTCCCGATTTCAACAGTATTTTCCAGCCATAGTACAGGATCGTACCGGATGCGGTTTTTACTTACGAATTGCGGGATCAGGTTTCTGGCGCTGGAGGCACATCGTCGGGAATTTCCTGCCGAAAGACCGGCCCCCGGCTGAGTCGTCGACCGAGAGCCGCCACAAACGCCTCGTAGCGTTCCACCCCCTGCGCCCGCGCGGCAGCGGCTGCTGGTTCCGGCAAGGGCGGGCTGACCGTCATCCAGTAGCGGATGAACAAAGCCAGCGTCTCAAGGCTGATCCCAAGATCGCGCTCCATGCGGGCGACCTGCCGGTCAAGGCGGTCTAACCTGCGGCTCATCGACGCTTCCCGTCGCTCGTCGGCATCGGGTGACAGAAAGGACGCAATGGCGGCTTCCGCTACCACGGACAGGGAGAGATCGCGCCGCGTAGCGTGCGCGGTCAGGGCATCCAGCAGTTTCGGCTCCAGATAGACCGACAGCCGTACCTTCTTCGGGGATGTTCTCATTGCACCCTCACAACCCAAGGTCATTGCCACGGTCGAGCCCAGCCTGCCGGGCAATCCGTGTCAGGTTGGCGCGATCCCGTGCTTCCGGATCGGCGAAGGCTCCTCGCCAAAAAGGTCCGGTGCTGCACGCCGCTTGCGTTTGCCGGTCTCCGCCGGATCATGCTCGCGCGACCACTTCCGCCCCGTGCCGAGCGCTTCATCGCTATCGGCATCATCGGGCCTGTCAGGCTCCGCCGCCGACATCTGCTGCTCCGGTGGCGGAGTGACAGGAGACGGGCGGCCACTCCAGTCATCAGGTCGCACGGGCCGTGGCAATTGCGTGGGATCCGGCGGCGGCAGAACGCGCTCGACGAAGCGTCGGTCCCGGAAATACCGCGCCTTCCGCACGCGGATCGGCGGACAGCCTGCCACCATGACCACCTCATCCCGCGCCGGAAGCTGCATCACCTCACCCACCGTCATCAGGGGTCGCGCGCTTTCCTGACGCGAAACCATGAGATGCCCCAGCCAAGGCGACAGCCGGTGCCCGGCATAGTTCTTCTGCGAGCGGATCTCAGTGGCTACCCCCAGCCCGTCGGACACGCGCTTCGCGGTCCGTTCGTCGTTGGTGGCGAAACTCACCCGGACATGACAGTTGTCGAGAATACTGTTGTTCTGGCCGTACGCCTTATCGATCTGGTTGAGGGACTGTGCGATCAGGAACGCCTTGATCCCGTAGCCCGCCATGAAGGCCAGCGCGCTCTCGAAGAAATCCAGCCGGCCAAGGGCAGGAAATTCATCCAGCATCAGCAGCAGGCGACGCCGTCCCGCGCGGCCGGATAAATCCTCCGTCAGCCGCCGCCCGATCTGGTTGAGGATCAGACGGATCAGCGGCTTAGTGCGGCTGATATCCGAGGGCGGGATGACGAAATACAGCGAGACAGGCCGGTCACCCTCCAGCAGGTCACTGATCCGCCATTCGCATCGACTGGTTACTGTCGCCACTACCGGATCGCGATAGAGGCCAAGAAACGACATGGCAGTGGAGAGCACGCCGGAGCGCTCGTTGTCCGATTTGTTGAGCAGTTCCCGCGCGGCGGACGCCACGACGGGGTGTGGCCCCGCCTCCCCGAGATGCGATGTCCGCATCATGGCCGACAGGGTCGCCTCGATCGACCGCTTGGGGTCGGAGAGGAATTTCGCCACCCCGGCGAGGGTTTTATCGTCCTCGGCATAGAGCACATGCAGGATCGCCCCGACCAGCAGGGCATGGGAGGTCTTTTCCCAGTGGTTGCGCCGTTCCAGCGATCCTTCGGGATCGACCAGAATATCGGCGATGTTCTGCACGTCGCGGACCTCTGACGCCCCACGCCGGACCTCCAGCAGGGGGTTGTAGGCCGAGGACGCCGGGTTGGTTGGATCGAACAGCAGCACCCGCCCGAAGCGATTCCGGAAACCGGCGGTGATCTGCCAGTTCTCGCCCTTGATGTCATGGATGATGGCCGAACCCGGCCAGGTCAGGAGCGTGGGAATCACCATGCCCACACCCTTGCCGGTGCGCGTCGGCGCGAAGGTCAGAACGTGCTCGGGGCCATCATGCCGGAGATAGGCCCGGCGGTATTTCCCCAGCACAACGCCATCTTCGCCCAGCAGCCCCGCCGCGCGGATTTCAGCATCTTCGGCCCAGCGGGCAGAGCCATAGGTCGCGGCGCGCTTCGCCTCACGGGCACGATGAACAGACAGAGCCACGGCGGCTGCGAAGGCCAGAACCCCGCCGGAACCCGCGATCCAGGCGCCGCGTGCGAAGACCGCCGGGGCGTAGGCGTCGAACTCGTACCACCACCAGAAAAACAGCGGCGGGGCATAGACCGGCCAGCGATGCAGGACCGTGAACCACGGCCGGCCGAGTTCCGGCTGGAACGCCAGTTCCCAGGCCGTCCATTGTGTGGCCGTCCACCAGGACAGCACGATCATGGACAGGACCACGAGCACCTGCCCCCACTGGATACGTGTTCCCGGCTGATCCATCGTGTCCTCCCCTTGTTATGGGAGACAGCGAAGAACCGGGATTTTCCGGGACGCAATCAGGATCCGATGGTCGTCGTACTGTGGCGGGCAGAAGCGAAAAAATACTTGCGCATTGCGGGCTACAGACAACCCCATCCATCATACGCGGAATATCCCTCGGAAGGAGTCGCGCCATGACTGGCCCACGGAACCTGCTCTGGTCTAACGACACTGTCGATCAGCAAGACACGGAAGAGCAGAGGAAGCTCGACGGTGTGATCGACGCGGTGAACAATCTGCACATTCGGCACGGCTTGCTGAGTGACGAGTTCTCGACGCTCTGATCCGATGCCGCAATTCGCGATCTACCGAAACCGGGATCCCGCTCGGTATCCATATCCAGAACAATCACTTTGAGTGCGGTATAGGCCGCGTCATAGCCAGACCCGCTTCCAACGTTGATCATGTTCTCTATATGTTCTAATGAAAATTTTAAAGAGATCATTCAAATCTCTGGTTGCGATTTGAGCGTTGAGAAGCCAAACATTGAGGAGATGCGGATAGCCGCGGATAGAATCGGAGCATGTGATGGGCAAGGACGGAAAAGACGCGCATCGGGTCACCGCCACCCTGACCAAGCAGCAACACGCGGAAATGGCACGCATCGCGCGCAAGTATGGAATGACGACCGCTTGGCTTGTGCGGCGAGCATGTGAGCGACTTATCGAGCAGGAAAACGGCGGCCCCCTTCTCCCATTGGCCCTTGGAGAGACCAATGCTTAGCGCGGAGTTATTCTGTGGATGTGGCGGCCTCGCTCTCGGCATGTCCCGCGCCGGTTTCGAGCACGCGCTCCTCGCGGAATGGAATAACGAGGCTGTTGCGACCCTGCTGCATAATAAGCGGCGACGCATCAAACATGTGGCGCAATGGCCGATTAGCGGCGAGACCGACGTCCGAGACATTGATTGGTCACCCCTCGCGGGTAAGCTTAGGGTGGTTTCTGGTGGCCCACCGTGCCAGCCTTTCGGCATCGGTGGCAAGAAGCGCGGCCACGAGGATGATCGCGACATGTGGCCGGAAGCCATTCGCGCGGTACGGGAAACCCGACCTGATGCTTTTTTGTTCGAGAACGTCCGCAATCTCGCTGGCCCCAAGTTCCAGAGCTATTTGGAATGGATCGCGTCACACCTCCGTCATCCGCGCATGACGCGCCGGGAAAACGAGACTTACGCCGGGCATCTTCAGCGCCTCCTACAGATCGATCGCCTTGGGGATTATCAGGTTTTGGTGCAGGTCGTGAACGCGGCTGATTACGGCGCGCCGCAGATACGTCATCGCGTCCTTATTTTTGGCATCGCCTCGCGTCTTGGCATCAATCCCGAACCCATGTCTCCGACTCATTCGCGAGATCGGCTGCTTTGGGAGCAATATGTAACGGGAACGTACTGGTCCCGACATAGCCTCCCAACGAAGACCGCTCCCGTGACTGGGGTTGACGCGGCGCGCGTGGCTCGTCTCAAAGCATCGAACGTCGAACCTATCGGGCTTCCATGGGTTACGGTACGTGACGCTCTGCTCGGTCTCGGAGAGCCCAACGGCGAGAGTAACCACGTCTATCAGCCAGGTGCGCGTGTTTACCCTGGACACACCGGCAGTCCTCTGGATCTCCCCGCCAAGGCCCTAAAAGCGGGCGATCATGGCGTTCCCGGCGGCGAAAACATGGCGGTGCTCGATGATGGTGGGGTCCGTTATTTCACCACTCGCGAGGCGGCACGCCTTGTGGGGCTTCCCGACTCGTATGTTTTTCCGCGATCATGGACCGAGAGCATGCGTCAACTTGGGAACGCCGTTCCAGCGCAGCTCGGAGAGGCTGCGGGACTTTGGTTAAAAAGACTACTAGCGCGAGCGGACGGGGCACGGCGGGCCGCCTGAAGCAGCCAAACTCGGCTCTCGGGACAAATGATAGCTCACCCGAGAAGGTATTAGCCGACTTGGAAAACGGCCTTGATGAGTTAATTCGTCTGGCGTCCACCGATCTGCCCGCTCATGCCACGCGCAAGCTTCGGAACGGACTGACCAAGTTCGCCGAGAAAGTAGACACCGCTCGCGAGAGCACCGATACGGTTAAACTACCAAAGGCGTCGTTTGACCCCGGCGATCCCAAAACAGTCGGCCGAATGGTCGCCCTTGCTCTCCTGGCTCAACCACGGCTGCCGCTCGCCTCCGTGCCAGACGCCTATGGTTCCGGTGTCTACGCGATCTACTACAATGGCGATCACCCATTCTATGAAGCCATCAGCCACACCGAAACTCCGATCTACGTGGGAAAGGCTGATCCAGAGACTCCCGAGGCGAGCACTCCACGGGAACAAGGATCGAAACTTACCTCTCGACTGAAAGAGCACGCGAAAACCATTCGAGCGGCTGACGCGCATGCCCATGAAAATCATCTTCCCGACGGATTATTTCCTATTCGCCTGAAAGATTTCGAATGCCGTCGTCTGGTATGCGCCACAAACGCCCAGCTTGTCGCCGAACGACATCTCATTTCCACTTTCTGGCCATTATGGAATAGCGAGACGAAAGTCTGCTGGGGCATGAGCAAACATGGGGATTCCCATAAAACCCGAAAAAATAAACGGTCACCATGGCACGTGATTCATCCCGGCAAAGCATGGGCCGCCGACACAACGGACGAGAAGCAGGAAGACGCGCTCTCCCCAAGCGAAATTCAGCGTCGTATTGGCGAATTGCTGGAGCGCACGCCACCGCGTCGAAGTCACGAGCAACTCCTTGAGGAAATGCTGGTCGCATTTCGGCAGGATGATACGGTTGCACTTGAGACGGAGACGGAAGAGCTTAAACCACCCGTGAATTTCCGAGGTCCAGGTCCAGAGGACGATGGCACGGATTAAAGTGAAAGAGCACGTCTCTCCGGAACGAAGCGCCCAAATGGCCTTGGTAAAGGGGAAGAATACGAAACCCGAGCTTCGCGTCCGCCGCGCTTTGCACGCGGCGGGCTTTCGATATCGTCTCCATGACAAATCCCTTCCGGGACATCCGGATATTGTTTTTCGTTCTCGGAAAACGGTCATCTTCGTCCACGGATGCTTCTGGCACCGCCATTCAGATCCGAATTGCAAACTCGCCCGGCTACCCAAATCACGGTTAGAATTTTGGGAGCCCAAACTTGAAGCAAACGCCGCTCGCGACCGACGCAATAAGTCTCTCCTGGAGGAGGTAGGCTGGAAAGTTATAACAATATGGGAGTGTCAGACGACACCCTCGACAATACAATCCACGATCACAAATACGAAGAAACAATTAGAATGTATCACTTCGAATACCGACGCCCCTAAGACGCAATTATTTTGAAGTGATAAGCCGCCAACATACATCTCATCCCAGTCAAAGACCTAACCCGCGTTTCCGCGCGAACGACCAGTCGATCCCTCCATCACCGCGCATGATGCCCGACACTTCCCGTCCGCGCTGCTTTTCCAGCGAGGGCGACCATGGCACCAGTTCGAAGCCCAGCCCGTCATCGATCATGGCGAACCGGCCCGACGCCAGATTGAAACGCTGCCGATATGTGCCTGTGACGGGATCACCCTGGCCGCTCTGCCGAAACGGTGTCCCAGACTTCCCGCTGAGGTTCCGTCCTACCATCTCCAGTTCCCGCTGGCGCAGCGTGGCGAGCAGGTTCCGCGCGTATCGAATACCCCCGCCATCGTGGCTGGCCAGACCCTGCTCCACCAGATGCTCCGTGCGCTTTTCCGTCGCCTCCTTGACCTCGGCGCCGAACCCGGAGGAGGCCAGCGCAAGAGGCTCCCGCGCGATGGCCTGTCGGTCGAGCCAGGTAGCGCCGTCCGCCGTCACCTGCCGCTCCAGCGTGACGTCCGAGCGCACGGCCAGCGCGGCACGGCCACGGCCCTGTTTATCGATGAAATGTCGCAGTTCGACGATGGAGCCGACTGCTCCGTCACCAGCGGCTTCAAGGTCCGGCATACGGACATGATGCGTGCGTCCATCAATTCCATCGATGACAACATAAGCCGTGCCGCGCAGTTCGTCATCGAGGCCACGATCGACCAGTCGTCCAATCACAGGATCGGTGGTGTCCTCACCCGCCAGCACCCAGGACGACGCGGTGCGATCGATCTTCTGTTCCGCCAGTCCCCGATGGATCCGTTTGATGATGTCGTTGCGTTCGCTGATCTCCCGCAATGTGGCCTCCGCACTCTCGTCCATCCTCCAGCAATCCGGCCCGACCTGATGCGCCAGCCCCATGGTTTCCAGGCGACGCAGGCGACCCAGCTTCACCGTGGCGAAGGCGTCCGGCGTTTCGCCCGGCGCGCGCCCGAGAGCGATGATGCCATCTTCACCGGCATCCCTCTGAAGCTGTCGGTCGAGTTGGGTCCAGCGGTCAGCATTTACCTGCCGCTCGACCGCCTGATGGATGTCATGATCGGTGCGAGGCCCGAGTTCCAGTGTCACCAGATCCTGGGCACGGGCACGCATGCCCTCACGGATGTAATCGCGCGCGATCACCAGATCGGACCCATCCTCCGCCACACCCCGGACGATGACGTGCAGATGGGGATGGGCGGTGTTCCAGTGATCGACAGCAACCCAGTCCAGTTTCGTCCCAAGATCGGATTCCATCTGGCCCATCAGATCGCGGGCGAAAGCCCGCAGATCCGACATCTCCGGCGCGTCCTCCGGGGAGACGATGAAACGGAAATGATGCCGGTCCCCATCGCAGCGTTCCGCGAAGTCCGAAGCGCGGATGTTATCGCTGTCCTTGCCAAACAGGCGCGCATCCTCTCCGTCCCGCGTCACCCCCTCCCGACGCAGATAGCGCAGATGTGCTGCCAATGGTGTGGCGCGCGGCGCGTGGCGCACGACGCGCGCCTTGATGACGACGCCCCGCGAGCGGCTGGTCAGCAGGCGATTGGCCGCATGGACGGCGGCCCTGCCCCGCCCGAAGGTGGAGCGACGCCCGGCACTGATTTTCCCCGAGCGGGAAACCCTGCCACCGGCCCGCTGCACGGACGCCAGCACCTGCGTCACAAAGGGCCGCGCCTGCCGGGCGCGGGTGGAGCGGAGACGCCCTGGCCGAACCCGGAAGTCCTCATCCCTGTTCATGAAAAATGTCCCGCACCGCGCGAAAGATCGCATCGGATCAAAGAGATGACATCGTGTCGCGAGGTGCGGAAAATCCACGCACCTCGCGACAAGACTTCAAAAACCCCGGAAAACAGACACCCCAACCGAGCCGCGATGTGCGGCTTTTTATCCAGCCCTCCCTTTTCTGTTGGCTTTCCGGGGGGTTCACGCCTCACTGGACCTGATCCGATCCCTTCAGTGGGACCATGACGGACCTCTCCCCGGCATGTCCTGCGAAGAGATTTTCGGGAGCAGCGACATGACGTGCCGTGGGTGCTCGAAACGCATCGGGCTGGCCGGAAACGAAGAGCGCAGCCGTCACCCAGGAACGAGCCGGAAAGGGCAAAAAGGCAGCGGGAAGATGGAGGTCAAACGATGATTTTTTCATCAGCCGTGTGACGAATTCCACGTAGGAAATCGTCTCGCTTGGCAGTGGCCGACCGGTCGCGAGATGCTCGTCATAACGACCGGGACCGGCGTTGTAGGCAGCGAGAAAACCCGCATCGCCATAGCGGTCGTGCAGCCATCGCAGATAGGCTGCACCGGCCGCGATATTGTCATGTGGATCGAAGGGATCGACCCCCAGATTGAGCGTGCGCCGGACATCTTTCCAGGTGCCCGGCATGAGCTGCATCAGGCCCATCGCACCAGCATCGGACACCGCATGCGGATCGCCCGCACTTTCGGCTTGCAGGACCGCCCGTACCCACATCGCCGGGATCGCATTCCGTTCCGCCGCCTGACGCACGAGGTCATCGAAACCCTGCGCCCGAACAATGGCCGGCGAGAACGGCAGCGCGAGAACGGCTAGCACGCCAGCGGACAGGAAAAACCGGAGGCTCATTCCCGGCCTCCCGGACGTTTCGCGGGGCGGTTCCACACCAGTTGCCATTCGCGCCCGCCACGTCCGGCCTGGAACAGCGTGGCCCGGACCGGCTGCATGAAACTGGGGTCATCCAGGACGATGGAAATATATTCGCCGGCGCGCTCCCCGGTGCGGGTCCAACCGGCACCGATCTCTGACCCAGTGTCTCCGTCACCGAGATGGATGCGATAATCCGGCGCATGTTCCGCGCCGTTGTTTTCCGCTGGCACGAAGGTCAGTTCTGCGTCCAGCGACAGAGTGCGCACGCGACCGGCAAAACCATCGGCGGTGCGGGTGAAAAATCCGATCTGGCTCATGAGAAAAATCCTTTCGGAAATGATAGGGGTGATGGAAAATCCGTGTGCCTTACGACCGTCATTCGATCGGCGGTTCGCTCTGTTTCACGGGCACTATGGGCGGTCCCAGAAGCAGTCCCTTCCTCACGGAATCATCCGGTTCCGGAAGGGGATCGAAATGCGGCGGAGGCAATTCGGCCTCGCCTGTGCGCACATGCACCGGCACGGCACACCCGATGACGGTATCCATCGACAGGACACCGAAATACCGCCCGTCCAGGCTGGTCGGCACGGCGGCGTTCATGACGAAGATCTGCCCCGGTCCGAGATGCTGGCAGCCCTGCCAGACCGGCAGCTTGCGGCCCCGATGATCGACGGTCTTCGCGTCACCGGCAGGTTTGCCGTCGATGGTGACATGCACGCCGATGCGACAGACACTCTGCCCCGCCAGTGCTGCCACAGGCTTGAGCAGCGGCACACCGAACGGCAGGTAGCCGCGCGTCGCCAGCAGCGTCGCCTCGCGCTCGGGCAGGCGGAGCGCGACAATGTCGCCGACGCGGACCGGGACGGTGGGCTGGATGCGATACAGCCCGACCGGCACGCTGGCCGTTTCGTTCCAGACCCAGCGCGGCGCGGTATGAAACGCCAGCGAGGCGCCTACACCGAGCACGGCGAAATACGTGGCGAAGAACCAGCCGCGCCGGGTCATGATACATCTCCTGACAACGCACGCGCGAAGACCGCGTCGAGCGCGCGTTCGACGCGCAGGATGGCGTGGCCTATGGCTTCGGGGATATCCGGGACGACCGCGTCGCCGAACGCCTCGACGGCGAAGCTGGCGGCAGACGCCCGGCGTCCATCGCCGAGCGCAACGCGCGTGCGAGCCAGCCAGGCGGAAAGCCCATCATCCAGCCGTAGATGAGCGGCAGGGCCGCTGTTCCAGCCAGCCCATGGCTCCGTAACAGCGTCGCCAGCGTCCGTGCTCCCGCCCAGCGATCCGGGGGCGCCCTGCCCGTCATCGCTCCATCCATCACCGCGTCCATCGTCGGGGATTTGCGGCGGTCGTAAGCATCGCTCCAACCGTCCATCCGGCTGTCCCGCTTCGTGGGCGTCGGCAGTGTTTCCAGTGCTGCGTGCCGCAGCAGGTTCGGCGTGTCGATCTGGGCCTTGGATCCGTTCGCCCGACGGCCCGTCTCGATCTCCCGCGCGGTGAGCCGGCGGCCCCCGTTCGGCGCCAGCGGTGTGGGCAGCATCCCGCAGGGAGGCTGGCGCTCCTCGAAATACAGCGCTTCCCCGATCGTCGGCGTACGGCTGAAATCGTCCTGCTCCGATGTCATCCGCCCCTTGCACCGACGCAACATGCTGCCCCCTGGCGCAGGGTTGGCAGTCGGGGTTCCCTGCATCCCCGCATGACGGTTCTCCTGCCCCGTCATCTGCGCCAGCACGTCGCCCCGACCACCCTTCGCGGCATCCGACGCCCGTGGCGTCGCCATACGATCCGTGCGGAACACATCGTAAAGGCCCGACGCCTTCATCGCCGCCCGCGCGCCCCCTCCGCCTTCCATCCGCATCCCGCCCTGTTGCGACTGCGAGACCGGTGTCGGCAAGCTGCCGGGGGTCGAAACCGATGAGCCAGGACCGTTTGCGGACATGGCAGGCGCCGATATCTCCAGCACCCACCACGCACGGTTCGCAGGCGTAGCCGAGCGCCTCCAGCGCATCGAGCAGCCGGTCCACGCCGCGAGTTCTGAGGTTAGCGCTGTTCTCAAAAGCGAACCAGCGAGGGCGGCATTCTCCGACCAGGCGGATGGCTTCGCGGTAGAGGCCCGACCGCGCGCCGTCGATCCCTTTGCCCCTGGTGTTGGCGCTGCTGATGTCCTGGCACGGCGGGCTGCCCGTGACGAGATCGGGCAGGAAACCGAGGTCGGAAACAAGTCGCCCTGCGGTGAGGGTCCGGACGTCGTCGTAGAGGCGGACATGGGGATTGTTCTCCGCGTAGAGCACGCGCCGCCATGGAACGATCTCGCAGGCGGCGACGGTGACGAAGCCCGCCCGGTGCAGGCCCAGCGTCCAGCCGCCAGCCGCACCCGCGAACAGGTCCAGCACGCGGAAGGGGGTGCGGGGTGAGATATCACCCATGGGGGAATGACCATACGTCATGCCACTGCCCTCCGGCGCAGCCAGGCAACATGGCGTTCGCGCGTGTAGGGACGCGGTTCCTGCGCTGCCGTGAGGCGATGATGCAGATGGCGCCAGTGATCGGGACAGGCAGTAGCGGGATCGATCCCAAGTGCCTCTACACCGTCGATGGCCTCCAGCACCCGACGCACCTTTGGCCAGCCGCTCTGGCGCAGCAGGCTCTCGCCGCCGGGGCGCACAAAGGGCACCGTCTGGCAGGTTTCCTGAGTCCCCACGGCGCGCACGATGTCGATGCAGGACACCACGGTGCCGAAATCGTTCGCGGCCCAGCGGATGAACGCGAAAACGCTGTCCGGCGTGAAGCTCATCAGCCTGCGCCTGCGATCTAGAATGCGATCCTCGACAGGGTGCCCGAACCGGACCCAGTGTTCGATGCGCTTCTCGATCCAGGTCAGTTCAACCGTGGTGAGCGCAGCGTCGTCCGGCCGGAAAGACGGGGCGGTCATGGCGCACCTGCCCCGCGATCCGCGACCGCTTCCCGAGCTTCTTTTTTGGCCTGTCTGGACAAGTCAGAATTGTCGCGAAAAATACCCCTCTTACTACTACATATAGTATTGTACTTATAAGTTAAGAAGTTACGCCTCTCGCTTTTCCTTCCGGAACAATGGTTTACATAGTGGTTTTTTGAACGACCCAACGATACAACCGTATCTGTTCCAACGTGTTTTTCCACCGTTGTGGCAACGAGTGGTTCCACTGGCTTCTCCACAGGCCCTGTGGACGGCGTCGTTGCTTCGATCCGCAAATAATCGGTGCCATGTCGCAGACAGGTGGAGAGACGATATCCCGGAAGCGATTGCGCCCGAACGATCTTTCCCAGTGCGAGCGCGAAATCATATCGTTGCATCAGAGTGCCGGAACGGCCATGCAATTCGGTGAAATCGAACAGCCATCGTCCCTTCTGCCGTCCGACACGTCGCCGGGCGAAGCGGTAGAGCCAGCGTCCGATCCCGCTCCCCATGTGGAAATAGGCCGGATGCACGGTCAACACGCGTGTGGGCTCAGTGACAGCGGCGAGGAACCAGTCCGACAGGGTCAGAGCGACGCCATCGTCGCGGGAGATACGGACATCACTGACCCAGGCGAACGGCCGTTCCCGCCAGTCCGGGCCATTGCGGATATTCGTCATCACCGTCGTGGCCGCGAGACGTGTCAGTGCGCCACGCAGACGGCGGTACTGATGCGCGCCGGCATCCCAGCCGAGGTCCTGGAACAGACGCCAAGGCGTGAAACGGACATGGCGGGAAATCCATTGCCCCTCGTTCAGCGCGCCCCTGAGCTGTCCGGCAAGCCAGAGCAGCACGTCGGCATCCATGAGTGTCGCCAGCCCGGCGTCGCCGGAGGACATGACGTGAACCTCGCTGTAGCCCGACCGATGACGGATCGGCTCATGACGTGGCATTTTCCCGAGTGCGAAGAGCGGACGATCCATCAGGTCGCGGATGTCACGCGGACTGGCAGGCCCGGAGACCACAAAGCGGCGATCTGGCTGACGCCAGTTATCGGCAGACGGCATCATCGTCCGGCGCTCCGCTGCGCCTTGCGGGCCTTCGCCTGCAGGCGGATGATATAGGCGCGGGGATCGGACGGCATGGGAATGCCGCCTCCATCACCCGTGGACAGCCGGACGTTCAGATCGGCCCAGGCGCACAGGTCTTCGACGGCGTAGACGATCCGGCCGCCAAGCTGGCGGTAGAGCGGACCGGTGCCGCAGCTCCGGTGTTTTTCGAGCGTGCGGATGGACAGGCCAACGAAATTGGCCGCATCCGGGGTGCGCAGATAGCGCGGTGGCAGTGTCGGCTGAACACGCATGGGGTCTTGCTCCCGGTGGATCGGGCCGCTGGCGGGGTGTCGCGGCTCATGGGAGGACGCTGCCGGAGAATGAGCTGTGGGGAGGGATGACAAAGTTCAGGCCGCCAAAATGTCACCCCCCTGCTTCAGCCCCTGAAGGAGAGCGATATGGCCGCCGTTCAGATAGAACCCGGCACCGTCGAGATCGCGGTAGAAAGCCCGGTGCCATGCGCTGGCACGCCATTCATTGCGGGACAAGCACAGGATATGCTCACCGTAGATGCCGGCCGCGATCCGTCGGACCGCCACGCCCATGCGTCGGCCTTCGGCGATGCAGAGCATGCGGATCTGGCGCAGTTTCTGCTGGGGGCTCAGGCGCAGCGTAGAGGGAAGAGGACCGGGCGTCTGACCGGCAAGCAGGCGGCCGCAGCGCGCAACGCTGGCCAGACGGGTCGTGAGATGTCCGTCGTCGATGATGAACCAGGTTCCTGGCGCGTCGGGCTGCCGATCGACGACAATGAAAAGGCGCAGCGGGCCTGCTGCGCTATCCAGCACGAGATGGATGCCATCCGGAGCATCATGTCGTGCCCGCGCGTATGGCGCGAGACGGGACAGAATGTCACCCCCATCACCACGCACGGCGACCTCGGGCGCGATGTCAGGATCCCAGAAAGCGGGAGCAAGCCAGGCGGGGAGATTAGGGTCGACAGGGAAAACGCAACCCCCAGCGACGGGCGAAGGTGCGCCATATTTCGGCGTCCACCTTGCCCGTCGTCATGGTTGCGGCATGATCGCGCCGATAGGCCGGATTGTGTCGCAGCCATTCCTGGGCGAGACCGGCAGGGTCGAGCCCGGCGAGAGCGCGACGAAGGGGCGTGGCATCCCACGGCCGGATTGTCGGCACGCCCCCCTCCCCCGATATGTCATAGATTCGACCCAGTATCCGGTGCAAAACCGAAACGGGTAGTCCCAAAGACTCAGGAGGGTGATCCCGACAATCTCCGACCAGATAGGGATTATTTGGAAGAGGGACGAAGATTCAGGCCACGCGGGCGGGAAATGTCGGTTTTTCCGGCATTACGTGATGCGCTCGGCACATCACTCCGGCGGGAGAGAAACCGTCCGTGTATTATAATACGTAGCGCGATAATACACAAATCGTTCCTATCCTGCGGATGGACATCCGAGGACTTTTCGGCGCGAACGTGAGGCGCCTACGACGCGCCACCGGTCTCAGCCAGGAGGCTTTGGCGGAACGGATGGGCGTGGACCGCGCCTATATCAGCTGGATCGAGACCGGACGCCAGAATGTGACACTTCTCTCGCTATGGCATGCGTCACAGGCACTGGGCGTGCGGCCCGCCGCGCTGCTGGACGAAAGCCACGCTGTCGTTACAGAAGCAGCACCGGCCGACGGAAAGCCATAACCGGCCTGGCGAGGAAGAAAGCCCCTCCGGCGAACCGGAGGGGCCTGGGGTGGTCAGTCCCCGTTGCGCGGGCGCTGGCGGCTCCAGACCAGGTTGTAGGCGCCACCTTCCTCTTCGAAGAGGCTGGCGAAGATCGGACCGGGAAGGGTCGGATCGTCCAGCTTCACGCTGAGATATTCGCGCCAGTCGGTGGTGTGCTTGATCCAGGCGGCCCCGGCTTCGAGTTTGCCGATCTGGACCCGGAAGTTGGGAACATTGTCGCTGGCCCGGCTGGCTTCGGGCACGAAGCGGATACCCCGGATTTTCTGCGTCAGGGTGACGATTTCGCCTTCGTAACCCTCGCCGACTTTTTTGAATGAACCGATGAGCATTGTCCTGTCTCCTGGTTGTATCGGGCCGCGACCATCGTGGCCTCGATGGCCATCGTCAGCCCGGAGACGACCGGCGGCGCACCCCGCAGGGGCCGGAGCAACGCGGAGGACGGCGGCACGGAATTTTTTTGGGTCGCGAGGAATGGGCGAAGCCCAGGGGAAAAAAGTTGCGGGCCGCCGTTGCGCCATAGCCGGGCGAGGCGAAGCCGGTCTTCGGGCAGATCGGCCATTGTCTGAGGTCATGGTGTGCGGCGCCGTCAGCCCTATGGAGAGACAGGTCTGTCCGTCGTGTTCCATGACTGGGACGCAGGGTGCGAGGGAGATATCCGTTTCCCGACAACATGCAGATCAAACTGTATCCGTCGCCGGGATACTCCGCTGGCCGGTACCATGTTCCCAGCGCTTCCAGATTGACAGGCGGGACGTTGATACCAAGCCGCCAGTCATGCCAGTAGAATGGCATGCGTTTTCTGCACTGAAGCTGGACGACGTTTCACTCCGGTCGGAGTCTGTCCGGGCGTCTTTCCCAAGAGGAAAGGTACTGCCCTATCCTGTCTCCTGATCCGCCCATGCACGCGCAACGGGGACTGACGGCCCCACGCTGACCTTCTGGACCTGACCGAGACTGGCATCCTGCCACCGGGAACTTACGCGGGCTGGATGGCACAAAGCCGCATCCACGCGGCCCCACCCACGCATAATGCCCCCAACATCGCGAAAAGGTAGGCCGGGATGGTGCCCATATCGCCCACACCGCTGAAACCCAGCGTCATGCCGAACCCCGCCAGCGCGGCTGGCAGGGCAAGCAGCGCTGACACCGCGCCCCGCAGGGCGGGATCGCGCGAGGAGGCGAGGATCGCCTGGCCGCATGCCAGCACCATGATCCCGGCGGCGATGCCCGCGAGCGTGGCGTGCGCGCTGGATAGCACGCCATGGTCGTAGAGCTTCGTGCAGACCATCGCCGCCACGAACAGAGGGGCGGCATAGACCGCGCAGAGAAACAGCAGCCAGCACAGGAAACCGATACCGGCGAAGCCGAGGACAATACCGAGACCGAGCAGCATGGATCGCGTCCTTTCCAGCAGAGGAAACACCACACACATGCCGCGACGATTCAGGAATATCTACGAAATAGAAGTGAGTTTTCTGGATCTGCTTTCACGATCAGGACAGCGCGCGGAGCGCGCCGGACTATGACCGAGGCGCCGCCTGTCGGCGCCTTCCGCTCGCGCCGTGGACGCGGCGCGTTGTCCTCGCAGCGTTGGAGCTACCGCGCCAGGAACGTCCCCTTTCCGGCCATACTCTCCGCGAGCCGGCTCCGCCGGCGAGCGCCGCACGCGCCGGCCCGTCGGGGCCGGTGCGATTTTCCGTCCGTCCGGTGAGGCGAAGAAAGGGGGCGGCTTTAAGCCGCCGCCCTCGCCGCCCCGTGCCAGGCCAGCCGGCGGGTTGCCGTGGCTGCGTGGTCCGGGTCCAGTTCCATGCCCAGCCAATCACGCCCAAGATGCTGCGCCGCCACCAGAGATGAACCCGAACCGGCGAACGGGTCCAGAACCAGCCCACCCACCGGGCAGAAGGTTTCCACCAGGGGAAGGAGTGCCGCCACCGGCTTTTGCGTCGGGTGCAGCTTGTTTCCCGAATACGGCATGTCGATCACGTCCGGAATGGGCTTTACGGGCGGTGTCACGTTGCCCTTGGCCAGCAGGTAGGCGCTTTCGTGTTCATACCGAAGAAACCGGGATGATGAAGAATAGGACTTGCGAAAGACGATATGCCCGACCATGCGGAACCCCGCCGCTTTCCATGCATCCGCGAACAGGTCGATGCGGTTCCAGCCATAGAACGAAACGGCAAACCCGCCCCATTTCAGGACACGGTGCATCTGGTTGAAGGCTGGCCGGAGCCAGCGCGCATTGTCGTCATTGCGAACCTTGCGCCCATCCCTGCCCCGATAATTTACAAGGTAAGGCGGGTCTGTCAGGATGAAGTCCACCGAATTACGGGGCAGCGCCCGCATCAGTTGCACGCTGTCGCCGTTGAGAATGGTGTTGCGGAAATCGGTCGCCGTGTTGGTGTTGCCGGTCATGATCTTTGCCCTTTGTTCCGCGAGGAACAGCCCCCGCTGTTCCTCTGCCTCGCGGCGAGCAGCGGGGTAGCAACGGCAAGGGCGACCGATGGGGAGGGGTATCGCCAGATCTGCACGGAGCGCAGCGCAGGAAGATCGGGGAAACCCCGTCGGGCGGCGTCAGCGCGCTGACGCGAACCCTTTCCGGCGCGAGGGCGGAGCCATTAGCTGTTCATTTCCATCAATGCTCTCGTAATTAAATAAAAAAAATGATACATCACGCCATCCTATTTACAAATTGTATGAAATTACTAGGGATACACGATTTGGAGGCAAAAGTACTTAGAGTTAATTCTGCACGTCTGACGACACCTTCGGGTTTAACGCTACCGAATAGACCTAGACTCCACGTCGAAAATTCATTCGCCAACTTGTCTAACCATATCATGAAAAATTTAATGGCGAATTTTCCTCTATATCGAGTTTTCGGTTCCAACTTAGAAAAAGATGCACACAAACTCTCTATTTCATTAAATAACGGTTCACGCTCGTAGGGAATCAATTCCTCAACAGATACGTTGATTGCCGTGACTTTTCCGAGTTCGACAGACGAGATCTGACCTAAGCTTTTCGGTAATCGCCTTGTAATTTCCACAGGAATTTTTCTGGCAATATAAATACGCCTATTAATATCCGTCGTAATTTCAAGGAAATTAGAATAATCAGAATTAAATAAACTAATAATCTCCTTTCTAACTCCTGGCAGGGCATGACATGGAAAAATATCTTTTAATAAAATTTCCAAAACATCTTCGTTAACAAGGTAGTTTTCCGCAGAATAAAACTCTGTCATAAAAACATTATCGCAATCGCAGAAACCATCCAAGTCATTATAATCTCTGTCCACTAAAATAACCACGTCATTTTTAAGTCCACTCACATCTTTAGAAAGAGAATTACTTAACATTCTGGCTTCTTTTTTTCCTCCACACGGAAATGGCTCGTAACACAAGTCTGGACGAACTCGTTGAAGCCATTGACCATAAATTATCTTATCATCATCACCCTCTACTGCAAAAATTTTTACATTAGCTAAACTGGAACGGAGCGCTAGCAATCTAGCCTTCAAGACTGCACTACTACCTCTGGCAGCCTTCATTATTTCAAGAAAGCCTTCTTCCGGATTACAATCAGCAGAACTATTCATCGATGTCGTCCTCTGAATATTCATCAGACGCAACCTCATGAATGCTCTCTTCTATCTTCAGAGCTCCAGCAAATGGTTCAAGATCATTATCAAATACAAATGGTGAGTGAGTGATTGCAATTAATTGGGCGCATGATGGAGCACCAAGCACATCAACTAATATTTCTCGCTGCCAATCAATTGAAAGAGAAAGCTCGGGCTCGTCGATAAGTACAATTTTACGGTTTGGGTACAGAAACATCTTTGCAAATAATGAAACCATCTGTTTTTCACCGGATGAAAGCGCATCAAGCGATATTCTCCTGTTTCCTGGCACACTTTCAACATGGACTCTGAAGTTAGATCGGTTCAGACGTAGTACTTTACCATCAGCGGAGATAGTCTTACTCGTTATAATGTCCGTACTCGGCTCATTGGATGATAAATATTTATTACAATTCATAATAAAGTCATCTACAGGCTGCTCGACGGCTTTTGTTGATCTAATAATGGTGGCCAACTTCGACAGGAAATAACTTAGAAACTTACTCGACGAAGTTGCAAGACCTTCCCTTGTGTAAATTTTTGTTAAATTTGGAATAGATATAGGCGGGTAAGGCCCTTGACGCCGTCCATTCTCCAGTCTTTCAAAAAATACCCGCAATTCCTCTCGCTCTGGCACCTCGGAGTGAGGAGATGCATCGGCTTCAAAAGAGCCGTCGAGTAATTCATTAATTATATCAGCACTAATCTTACGGTAGCCCTCGTTTGACTCTATAATAATCTGCTGATTTAATTCAGATAGACGTTCAGAAATATCGGTTAGTCCAAATTGAATTTCGCCCGTGAATAAACTCCCAGCCGCCACTTCAAATCGAGGACGTTTCCTGCGTCGTTGTGTCTCACGCGGATCTCCTCGCAGCGCCAGTTCAATTCGCCGATAAGTTGGCAAATAGACAATTTCACAACCCTTCAAACATTTTTTCAAAACTGTATATATAGATAATATCCTTGGGTTTCTCTCTAGCAGAATTTGGCGAACTTTTTCTATAGCGACACTAGCTTCACGACGATTATAATCAAAAGCGCTTACTATAGATGAATACACACCTCCATCGTAATTATACCTTTGTCGATAATTTCCGTCTTCCCAGTCTTCTATAATAAAATTAAACAATGCGGATGGTTCAACATTCGCTCTACCAGCCAAAAATCCTATATCTCCGTCGACAGGAATCTGAAGAAAATCTATAACGTCTGCGTGGTATAGTACAAGATCCTCTGTTTCCCCCGTCAAACGACATCTAATTTCCGAGAATTCTAAGTTACGAAGTCTAGACAATTGTAACCGTAGAAACGCGTCTAGGGCGCCGAGCAACGTCGTCTTTCCCGTACCATTCCTTGCAATCAAAATTGTGGCGGCATTTTCTGATGAGAGTGAAATAGAACGGTATCCATGAAGATTTACGATTCCAAAATATTGAATCACCGGTGGATCTGCCGCAATTTCATATATTGTACGATCGTTAGATTCTGTTTTTATCATAATCCCCTCTCCATATATTTATTTTTACACAGCGATTTTTCTCGCTCCAAGCATACTATCGCTGCCTACTTTCAAGCAACTGAGCCCACGTAGCACTTTTACCTTTTAAAAAGTGCTACGGAATGCCTGTATCGATATCGAGAAAGACCCTTATGCATCCCGCAACTCCATCAGCCACTCCCTGAGCTTCGACCACCGCCGCCTCCCGCCCTGATTGCGCACGGCGATGGCCAGCGCCTTCTTCTGCCCCACGAGCACGACGAGCTTCCTCCCCCGTGTCACGCCCGTATAGAGCAGGTTCCGCGCCAACATGGCGTAATGCTGCGTCACCAGCGGGATCACCACGGCCGGATATTCCGATCCCTGGCTCTTGTGGATGGTCGTGGCGTAGGCAAGCACCAGTTCATCCAGCTCGCCGAAGCCGTAAACGACCTCCCCTCCATCGAATGAGACCGTCAGTTCGCCCTCTTCCACATCGATCCTGTCGATAACGCCAAGATCCCCGTTGAAGACGTCCCGGTCATAATCATTGGCGATCTGCATCACCTTGTCGCCGGGACCATAGGTCCAGCCGAACCGCTCGACCTTCACCTCGCCAGGCGGATTCAGCGCCTGCTGCAATTCGATATTCAGCGACCGGGCGCCCAGCCCGCCCCGGTTCATCGGGCACAGCACCTGCACGTCCCGAACCGGGTCCAGCCCGAACCGCGCCGGGATACGGTCTTTCACCACGGCCAGCAGTTTGCGCAGCCCGATCTCCGGCTCGGCGGCCTCGACGAAATAGAAATCCGATCCCTCTTCCGCGTTCAGTTCGGGCATCCTGCCCTCGTTGATCCGGTGCGCATTGGTGATGATCCGGCTCTGTGCCGCCTGGCGGAACACCTCGGTCAGCCGCACTACAGGCACGGCGTTGGAACCGATGATATCGGCCAGCACCTGCCCCGGTCCCACCGACGGCAACTGGTCCACATCGCCGACGATCAGCAGGGCCGCGCTGTCGGGCAACGCGCGCAGCAGAGAACGCATCAGAAGCACATCGACCATGCTCGCCTCATCCACGACCAGGAGATCGCAGGTCAGCGGGTTGGTATCGTCCCGCTTGAAACTGCCATTGGCCGGATCCGTCTCCAGCAGGCGGTGGATGGTCTTGCCCTCCAGTCCCGTGCTTTCCGACAGGCGCTTCGCTGCCCTTCCCGTTGGCGCGCAGAGCTGCACATCCGTACCCTTGGCGGTCACGATTTTCAGGATGGCGTTGACCAGCGTGGTCTTACCCACGCCGGGACCACCGGTGATCACCAGCACCTTGCTGCGCAGGGCAAGGCGCACCGCCTCCTGCTGGCTGGGCGCGAGCGCAAGCCCGGTCTTCGTTTCCACCCAGGTCATGGCCTTTTCAGCGTCGATCTCCGGCCAGGGCGGTCGACCCACGGCGCAGGCGCGCAACCGCTCCGCAATGCTCTGCTCCGCGCGATAGAGAACAGCAAGGAAGATGCAGTCCGTCTCGCCCACGCTGTCGGCAATAACGTCGCCCGCTTCCAGTTCAAGTGCGAGCGCCGTCCCGATCAGAGGGGTGGCGACCTCCAGCAGTTCGGCGGTGCTGGTCAGCAGTTCCCCGACCAGCAGGCCGCAATGCCCTTCGTCCATGGCCTCGCCGAGCGCGTAGGAGATCCCTGCCCTCACCCGGATCATCGCGTCAGGCGCGATGCCCATCTTCCGGGCGATCTGGTCGGCGGTCTTGAACCCGATGCCCCGGATATCCTTCGCCAGCCTATAGGGATTTTCGCTGATCTGTTGGACCGCTTCCTGCCCGTAGGTCTTGAAGATCCGCACCGCCCGCGAGGTGCCGACGCCGTTGCTGTGCAGGAACAGCATGATCTCGCGGATCACCTTCTGGTCCGCCCAGCCACCGATGATCCGTTCGGCCCGCTTGGGGCCGATGCCCGTCACCTCGCGCAGGCGGTGGGGCTCCTGCTCGATCAGGTCGAACACGGCCTCGCCGAACGCTTTCACCAGCTTCTTCGCATAGACGGGACCAATGCCCCGGATCATGCCAGAACCAAGATAGCGTTCGATCCCCTCGACCGTGGTCGGCGGGCTGGCCTTCAGAAACTCCGCCTTGAACTGGAGGCCGTGGGTGTGATCGTTGAACCAGCGGCCCGACATCTGCACGAACTCGCCCGCCGAGATCATGGCGGCATGGCCGACAACAGTGACCAGATCGCGCTGCCCCCGCACCTTCACGCGCAGAACGCAGAAGCCGTTCTCGGCATTGTGGAACGTCACCCGCTCCACGAGGCCGGCCAGCGCTTCCATGGGCGAAGAGTCGGTGGCGCGTCCGCTCATCCGGCCTGCCGGAAGAACGGCACTCCCGTATCGTTCATGACTCGTCCTCCCCTCTCATACCACCGTCATACGCCAGTATTTGTACGACGCGCCTGTATCCGGGACTACCCATAACTACGATTCCGCACGCTGGATTACTCAGGAGCACGCTTTCGCATATTGCGCATTTCCATTGAAATAACAGTCATCTGTCCAGATCGTGTGTCTGTTTTCCTTGCCATGCGGTCGGAAGAGAGCAACGATGACGGACAGACCCAGACAGTCCCTTGCCCCGGCGTATCGGCCGCCTGAGCCTGAGTTGCGGCTCATCCTGCAGCCCGATGCCCCCGACCCGCGCCTGATAGCGCTGGTCCGCCTCATGGCCCGTCGTGCCGCACGGGACTGGTTCCGGTCGCAGCAACAGGAGCAACGTCGCCGCTCCGGACCGTAAGGGATGCCTCACCATGAAGGTCGCGCTCTACGCCCGCTATTCCTCCGATAACCAGCGCGACGCTTCGATCGCCGACCAGCTTCGCGTCTGCCGCACCCACGCGGAGAAACAGGGCTGGACCATCGTCGAGGAGTATACCGATCACGCTATCTCGGGTGCCTCACTGATGCGGCCCGGCATCCAGGCGCTGATCGCCGACGCACAGCGCGGACGGTTCCAGATCGTGCTGGCCGAGGCGATGGATCGCCTGTCCCGCGACCAGGAGGACATCGCCGGCGTCTTCAAGCGCATGAACTATGCCGGCGTGCGGATCGTCACCCTTTCAGAGGGCGAAGTCTCCCATCTCCATGTCGGCCTCAAGGGCACGATGAACGCGCTGTTCCTGAAGGACCTGGCCGAGAAGACCCATCGC
>NZ_JACRVU010000017.1 GCF_018811945.1 Gluconobacter sp. P1C6_b | reverse complement strand
ATCCATTATAGCTCGGTAGCGGGTAGCGGACTGGAAGAKCCGRAGGCYGGGGRGAGATCCCKTCYCTGCGGTAGTCCGTGGGTAGCGGCTATCCATTATAGCTCGGTAGCGGGTAGCGGACTGGAAGAGCCGAAGGCCGGGGGGAGATCCCTTCCCTGCGGTAGTCCGTGGGTAGCGGCTATCCATTATAGCTCGGTAGCGGGTAGCGGACTGGAAGAGCCGAAGGCCGGGGGGAGATCCCTTCCCTGCGGTAGTCTGTGGGTAGCGGCTATCCGTTATAGCTCGGTAGCGGGTAGCGGACCGGAAGATATGGAGGCCGGGGGGAGATCCCTTCCCTGCGGTAGTCTGTGGGTAGCGGCTATCCGTTATAGCTCGGTAGCGGCTACCAGAGCCTCATGGCTATTGCCCAACGTCGCGGGTCATCTCACTCTGTGAGCGGCGAGGAGGAAGGGAGAACTGTAGAAAAGAAGGGAGAATAAGGCGCTGCCTTTCGGTCGCCCGCGCCGCAACAGGTGGGTCGCCGTCCGTCCTCCCCATGCTCGCCGGCTGCGCCGCCTGCGCGTGGGTCCGGATGACGCCGATCCTGCCGCTGCGCGGCACTGTTGCACCCCGGTCGCCCGAAAGGTCGTCGCAAGGATGTTTGAAGAATCAGAGATGGATCGAGCATCATGCGACGCTACCAGTTTCCCTATATCCCAACCCCCCGTGGCCGGCCTCCGATGCGCTGGACCGACACGCAGGAGCCTACAACCTGCCGCCGCTGTAACATGCACTGGGAGGACGGCGATCCCGCACTCACGATTGCCTGCACGGGCTGCGGTGGACCTGCGGATGAGCCGTGCCGCCGCAGATCAGGTGGCAATGAGCGTGTGTGCGCCTGTCGCGACGAAGCGGCGGTCCAGATGGAGCTGCTGACACGTTGTGAGGGACTGACCTGGGACGGTCGCCACGAAAAGCCGCTGCTGCTGCGGGAACGCCCGATCGCCCACGCCCTGATGTGCCGCTCGGTGCGGACAGGCGCCCCGGTCAGTCGGTGGACATCATGAGCCCGGATCTCGCGTCCTATGACAGCATCATTGTCGCAGTGTCCGGGGGCAAGGATGGCACGGCCTGTCTGCTCGCCCTGCTGGAAGCCAATGCTCCGGCCGAACGCATCGAACTGTGGCACCACGATGTGGACGGGGAGGGGGGATCCTTCATGGACTGGCCCTCCACAGGTCCGTATATCGAAGCCCTGGCCCGCGACTTCGGACTGCCACTCTATCGGTCCTGGCGCGAGGGCGGCTTCGAGCGCGAGATGCTCCGCCACGAGATGCCGACCGCGCCCGTGATCTTCGAGACCCCGCAGGGACGCGTCGTCGCCGGCGGGCAGGGCCCGAACGGAACCCGGCTGCGCTTTCCCCAGGTCTCGGCCAGCCTGTCCGTGCGCTGGTGTTCGGCAAGCCTCAAGGTCGACGTAGCCGATCGCGCCCTTCGCGGACAGGACCGGTTCCTCAACTGCCGTACCCTGGTCGTGACAGGCGAGCGTGCCGAAGAAAGTCCTGCACGGGCGCGCTATGCGGCCTTTGAGCCTCACCGTACCGACACGAGAAACGGGACGCGGCGGCGTCGGCATGTCGACCACTGGAGGCCGGTACATCAGTGGTCCGAAGCAGAGGTCTGGGCGATCCTGGAGCGCTGGCGCGTCATGCCAGCCTATCCATATCAGGTCGGATTTTCGCGCCTGTCCTGCGCGTTCTGCATCTTCGGCAATGCAGACCAGTTCGCCACCCTGGAATGGATGGATGCGAACCGGTTTGCGAAACTGGTTGGATATGAAAAAGACTTCGGCTGCACGATCAAACGTGACAGGGGGCTCGCGCAGCTGTCGTCCGAAGGGACGGTTTATGAAGCGGCCCGGTCGCGGCCCGATCTGGTCGCAGCCTGCCTGTCAGACCGCCCGTTACAGACGGTTCTGACAGAAAACTGGACCCTCCCGGCCGGTGCCTTCGGTAACGGAGGAGGGCCCCTCTAGTTTCAGGCGCGGGCCGGACGGCCTCGCCGTTTTTCGGGCAGCTTCTTTACCGGAGGGAGGTCTTCTTCCTGAGGCGCAGAAGCGCGGGTTCTGGAGCCCAGGCCGATTTCCCGGGCAAGAGCCGCGCGCTGCGCGGAATAGCCGGGAGCGACCATCGGATACTCCGGGGGCAGACCCCAGCGGGCCCGGTATTCATCAGGCGTCATGTTGTACGCCGTTTTGAGATGACGACGGAGCATCTTCAGCTTTTTCCCGTCTTCCAGACAGATGATGTAGTCCGGGAAAACCGACTTCTTCGGATTGACCACGGGAACCGGCGCCTCTTCGGCCGCAGCCTCGGAGACCGCCGGAACGGTCAGGGCCGTGTGGACGGAACGGATCAGGCCCGGGAGCCCATCGGGCGCGACATCGTTTCTTGAGAGATAGGCGGCCACGATTTCGGCCGTCAGGGAACGCAGGTCAGAGTGAGGGGGCTCTGTGGCGGGTGTCAGGTCAGTCATGAAATCCCTCAGTGTAATGATGGTGAGCTGTAAATCGCTTCTGTGAACGGTGACTGCAAGTCAGCCACGACAGTACATTACTCCGGTTAACAGCGTCTTCACACTTGCTGCACGGTTTTTTTCTGTCCTGCAGAAGCGGCGAAAACAAAAGAAAAAGAAGAAAGAGAGGGAAAGGGAGAAGGGGGCACCACGGGATCGCCCTGTGCGGCAAGGGGTGGGTCCGTCCGTGTCCTCGCTGGCGCTGCGGGCCGGGCGGTCCCGACGCTGACGCGTCGCCCTTGCCCCCCAGCACGACGCCGCGGTTGCCGGAGAGGGTCAGGAAAGGAGAAAGATGACGATGCCGAGCTTGGCCCTTACGTCCCCGGACACACAATCGCAGTTCAGTCTGGTTCAGGCCCATCAGGAGGGCTGGACCATCCTCGAAGGCTGCGGTCCCGAAAACATGGACACCCAGATCCGAGGCGTCACCTGTTCGGACCAGCACGCCTGGTGGCGGGTATCACAGAAGGCGCGCTGCGGCTCCGAATACCATCGCGAGGCCCTGGCGCGCCTTTCCGACAGTGAACGCCAGCAGATCAGCCTTCGGTTCGGACCGCTCTGATCCCCTGATGCCGCGCGCCTGAGCCGGGCGCGGCTCGTCCCGCAATTCCATCATCCCGTTTTTCTGGCCCCCCGGTCTGCCGCGCGCAGCACCGGGCGCGGCCGCTTGTCCGGAGTTTTCCCATGAGCAAGGCACAGCTGAGCTTCTTCGACACATCCGCCCTTGGGGGCGCGAACGCCAATCTTTTCTGGGGTGAGCTGCCTGGCGACAAGGCTCTTGACGAGGCAGCCAAGGTCGTTGCGCAGGCTGTCAGCACTCCGGTTATCGCGCCGAAGGTCGACTTCTGCCTCCGCGGGACGCGTGGGCTCGCCCAGGGATGGAAGGCGCGGGCGCGGGACAACCTGACGGCGATCCGACTGCTGTCCGAACTTGAGGCCGAAGGTCGCAATGCAACGCCTCAGGAACAGGCGGTGCTGGCGAAGTTTACGGGATTTGGTGCCGGGGAGCTGGCCAACAGCCTGTTCCCCCGTCCGGGCGAAGCGTTCCGTCAGGGCTGGGAAGAAATCGGGGTGCAGCTTGAGACGCTGACGAGTCAACAGGAGCGGGCCGGACTGGCGCGGGCCACACAGTACGCGCATTACACGCCGGAACTGATCGTGCATGCGCTGTGGGATCTGGTCGCGCAGATGGGGTTCCGCGGCGGACGTGCGCTGGAGCCGGGCTGTGGCACGGGTCTGTTCATGGGCGCGATCCCGGAGAAACTGGCCCCGAAGACGGCCTGGACGGCGATCGAGAACGACCCTCTGACGGCCCGCATCGCCCGCAAGCTGTTTCCGAACCAGTGGGTCCGGTCTGAGGACTTCACGACGGCGAAGATTGCCGAGCAGTTCGACCTCACGATTGGCAACCCGCCGTTCAGCAACCGCACGGTGCGTGGCACGGACGAGCTGGGGCGGCTTGGCCTGTCCCTGCATGACTACTTCATCGCACGCTCCGTCTCCCGCCTGCGCCCCGGTGCCATGGGTCTGTTCGTGACGTCACGCTGGACGATGGACAAGCGCGACGCCACTGCGCGCCGGCATTTGTTCGAAACGGCGGACCTGGTGGGCGCGGTCCGCTTGCCGGCTGGCGCGATGCGCGATGATGCCGGAACTGATGTGGTCGTGGACGTGCTGGTCCTGCGCCGCCGTGAGATCGGGGACACCCCGGACGACACCGCCTGGCTGGACGTTGCGGACCTGCCCGACACCGACGAAGGGGAGGGACCGCTCAGCATCAACCGCTATTTTGTGGAGAACGGTCAGCAGGTGCTGGGTCGGCACGGCTGGACGAGCGGACAGTTCGGGCCGGAATACACCTGCGCACCGAACCCGATGCTGATGCTCGACGACGCCCTGCCGAGCGCACTCTCCCGCCTCGCCGCGCTGGCACGCTTCCCTGTGCCGCAGACGCTTGACGTCGAGGCGTTGCGGGAAAGCCGACGTGCGGATGTCGGCACGGCAGGGGAGGGGGCGAGCCTCAAGGAAGGCAGCTACCTGATCGAGAAGGGGGCGCTGCACCAGATCATCGACGGCCAGTCGGTAGCGGTGAAGGTCAAGAAAGGCGAGCAGAAGGACGGTATTTTCCAGAAGCACGCGCGCATTATCGAAGGTCTGATTCCGGTTCGCGATGCCGCCCGTGCGGTCCTGCGCGCCCAGGTGGAGAACCTGCCTTACAGTGCGCTCCAGGCGGACCTCAAGCGCGTCTACCAGACGTTCGTGCGCCAGTTCGGTCCGATCAACCTGACGCTGACCAGCACGCGTGTTGATCCCAAAACCGGGGACGAGAGCACGACGCAGCGGCGTCCGAACCTCCAGCCCTTCTACGACGATCCGGATGTCTGGCTGGTCAGCTCGATCGAGGAGTACGACGAGGACCGGCAGGTCGGCACACAGGGGCCGCTGTTCTCCGAGCGTGTGATCCAGGTGACGCTGGAGCCGGAGGTCCACAGCGCCCATGACGCGCTTGCGGTCTGTTTGCATGAGACGGGTGTGGTGGAGATCCCGCGCATTGCAGAGCTGCTGGGGCGGTCCGAGGATGAGGTCATCGCCGAACTGGGCAGTGCCATCTACCTCGATGCCGGACGCAGCCAGCCCGGACGCGATGTTTGGGTGCCTGCCGACGAAGCCCTGTCAGGGGCCGTGCGCACGAAGCTGGCAGACGCCCGCAAGGCCGCTGAGACCGATCCGCGCTTTGCCCGCACCGTGGCCGCGCTGGAAGAGGCCCAGCCCGAGGACCTGCGGCCGAGTGACATTACAGCCCGTCTGGGCGCGCCGTGGATCCCGACCGCCGATATCGAGGGCTTCATCGCCGAGGTGATCGGGGTCGAAGCCGGCGTGTGGCATACGAAGGAGGTGGCGTCCTGGACCCTGGACAAAGGACCGTTCCGGGGCAAGGCCGAAGCGACGTCCGTCTGGGGCACCGAACGCCGTCCCGCAGGGGAACTGATCGAGGATGCGCTCAATCAGACCATTCCGCAGATCTGGGACACCTGGCGCGACGAGAACGGCGAGCACCGGCAGCTGAATGCCCAGGAGACCGAGGCCGCCAAGGAAAAGCTCGCCGCCATCAAGACAGCCTTCCAGACCTGGGTGTGGCAGGATCCAGAGCGCGCCGAGCGTCTGGTGCGGCTGTATAACGACACCTACAACAACCTCGTCCCCCGCGCCTTTGACGGCTCGCATCTGCAGTTGCCCGGGGCCAGCACCACGATCCAGCTGCGTGCCCACCAGAAGCGGGTGGTCTGGCGCATCATCGCCACGGGCAACACTTACATGGCCCATGCCGTGGGCTCGGGGAAAACCTTCTCGATGTGCGCGGCGATCATGGAGCAGCGCCGTCTTGGCCTGATCTCGAAGGCCATGGTTGTGGTGCCGGGACATTGTCTGGCGCAGATGGCCCGCGAGTTCCTGATGCTGTACCCGACCGCGAAGATCCTGGTCGCGGACGAGACGAACTTCGTGAAGGCGAAGCGCCAGCGCTTCCTTGCCCGTGCGGCCACGGGACAGTGGGATGCGATCATCATCACGCATGATGCCTTCAAGTTCATTCCGGTCGAGACCAAATTCGAACAGGAGATGATCGAAGCGCAGATCGCGTCCTACGAGAGCTTGCTATGCGATGTGGACGAAGACGACCGCATCTCGCGCAAGCGCATCGAGCGCATGAAGGAGGGGATGGAGGCCAAGCTGGAGGGGCTGGCAAGCCGCAAGGACGATCTGGTGCATCTCGGCGAGATCGGGATCGACCAGATCCTCGTGGATGAGGCGCAGCAGTTCCGCAAGCTGAGTTTCGGTACGAACCAGTCCAGCCTCAAAGGCGTCGATCCGAATGGCAGCGGGCGTGCCTGGGACCTGTACGTCAAGGCCCGCTATCTGAGCCGTCTCAACCCCGGTCGCGAACTGGTTATGGCCTCGGGCTCGCCGATTACGAACACTCTGGGCGAGATGTACAATGTGCAGCGCTTCCAGCAGATCGACGCCCTGATCGAGCGTGGCCTGCATGAGTTCGACGCGTGGGCCGCCAATTTCGGGGAGACCCGCACGGAACTCGAGCTTCAGCCGAGCGGGCTGTACAAGCCTGTGACGCGGTTTGCGGAGTTCGTGAACGTGGCCGATCTGATGGCCATGTACCGGCATTTCGCGGACGTCGTGCAGCAGGACGACCTGCGCCAGTACGTGAAACTGCCTGAAATCGCCACGGGCAGTCGACAGATCATCGTCGCAGACAGCGGACCCGCCTTCCGCGATTACCAGAAGGAACTGGAAGCCCGGATCAAGGTGATCGAGGAGCGCAAGGGCAAGCCGCAGAAGGGTGAGGATATCATCCTGTCCGTGATCAACGATGCGCGTCATGCCGCGATCGATCTGCGCTTTGTCCGGCCCTGGGAGGCGAATGACAACAGCAACAAGCTGAACGTCATGATCGCGAAGGTCTTCGACATCTGGAAGGAGACGCGCGACAACCGCTACACCGATCCCGATACCGGCAAGCCGTATGACCTGCCCGGGGCCGTGCAGATGATCTTCTCGGATCTGGGCACGGAAACGGCGCTGGAGAAACGGGGCTTCTCGGCCTATCTGTGGATCCGCGACGAGCTGATGCGGATGGGTGTGCCGCGCGAGCAGATCGCCTTCATGCAGCACTACAAGAAAAGTGCTGCCAAGCAGGGACTGTTCCGGGATCTCAATTCCGGACGCAAACGCATCCTGATCGGCTCGAGTGCGACAATGGGCACGGGCGTGAACGCACAGCAGCGTCTGATTGCCCTGCACCATCTGGATGTGCCCTGGCTGGTGGCCGACATTATCCAGCGTGAGGGACGGATCGAACGCCAGGGCAACCAGAACCCGGTCATCCAGATTTACGCCTACGCCCTGAAAGGCTCGGTGGATGCCACGAACTGGCAGCTTCTGGAGCGCAAGCAGCGCTTCCTGTGTCTGGCCATGTCGGGGGACCGGTCGATCCGCCGTCTGGAGGATATTGGCGAGAGTGCGAACCAGTTCGCCATGGCGAAGGCACTGGCCTCGGGCGACGAACGCCTCATGAAAAAGGCGGGACTGGAAGCGGAGCTTGCCCGCCTGCGTCGTCTCAAGGCTGCCCATTACGACGACCAGTTCAACGTGCGTCGCGCGATCGAACGGACGGAGCGCGATCAGAGGACTGCGGAAGCGTTTATCCCGAAAGTCGGGGCCGATATTGCAAAGCGTCAGTCGACACGGGGCGAGGCGTTCGAGCTTGTACGCAAGTCGGATGTAATGACCGACCGCCAGGACGCTGGCAAGTGGCTGATGGGACAGGCACGCACAGCCGAGAGGGCAGAGGCGAAAGGTCGGTGGACGCTTGGCGAGATCGGCGGTTTCGAGCTGGTGTGCGAGACCTGGGATTCGACCTTCATGGATGAGACGCAATGGGAGGCGACGATTGCGATCGCGGCCGAGGGCCGGATGATCGGCATCGACTTTGATCACGACACTGCGCCGCTCGGCTTTATTGCCCGCATCGAGAACACCCTGCTGCGTTTCGATAGCGAGCTTGCGGATGCGCAGCGGCTGCTGGCCGAAACGGAGCGCAAACTGCCCGGCTATCGCGCCCGTGACGGGATGCCGTTCCGCGAGGCCGCACTCCTGGAGGAGAAGGAGGAGGAAATGGCGTCTCTGGAGGCGGATCTGGCCGAGGATACAGCGCGGCGGGAGGCCGAGGCTGCCGAGGCTCTGGCCGCGATGGAAAGCCTGACGGTCAACGACAATGGGGAAGAAGACGAAGAAGCAGAGACGGCAGCATAGGGAGAGGAGAAGGGACGGGCATGGCCCGCCCGGTGCGGCAAGGCTCAGGCCGGGCGCGCTGACGCGCGGCCTTGCCGCACCGGACAGCCCCTGCATCCGCGAAGAGGTTGAAAGAGAGATCAGAGGAAGAGAGCATGTCCTATCGTATCGTCTATGACCTCGCCGCCGTGCGACTTCCGGCAGCGACCCTGCGCCCTCATGTCGCGGATAGCAGCTTTTATGCCGATCAGTATCTGCTGATGGAGCTGGGTGGCGATAATAATGTCTATGAGGGGCGGGGCTCGCTCCGCGCGAGAAGCTGGTCCCTGATTGGGGCGGGGCAGAACTGGGAGATCATGCGTCAGGTGGTGCAGTACGCTGCCTCTTGTGAGGGCGGCGGAATGCGCTTCTCCGGTGCCAGTGAGACGCAGGCAGAAACCTATATTCGCAAGTGCCGGACTGTTTTGCGGGATGCCGTAGCCGCGCAGGCGCTTCTTGATCGAGGCATGACCTGCACGGGAAAATTCGCGCTCCGCAAGGGGCCGGTTTCAGCGTGGCTCCAGAAGCGTGTGGACGAGCTGTCCGCTATCAAGGCCCCGGAGATGACAGGCGAGACCCCGGTGTGGTCCTGGCTGAACCTGCTGCGTGATCCAAAGGATGCGGCCATCTTTCTGGCATACTCCAATCTGGACGACGCGCCTGTCTATAACCGGGCGACAGTTTATGGACCATGTCACGAGCGCCACTCCATCATGAAAGGTCTGACCCCATTTGTGGAGTGCGCGGCATGAGCCGGACGGACAAGGCCATCATTTCCAAGGTTCTATGCGGTGTGAACGTGGAGATTTTCACCTATCCGAATGGTGAGGCTCTTCTGCGCACCGTGGACACCTATCCCGTCAACGGGAATGACTGGCACGGGCCATACAAGGATGCGACCTGCGCGGAAGCCGATTTCGTGGACCGCAACGCGCCGCCCGTAATTACCCCGGAGGATCTGCAACGGGGCCGCCTGAATGGGACTATTGCCCAAACGCTTGAGGGCGTCGAGATGATGCTGACCTTGGATCGCTGGACAGGGGGCAGTTGTCTGACGTCGTTCATTGTCCGGCCGGAGGCCCGGACATGAGTGAAGTTCTTCCGACGTCCGCAGGCTTCGTCTGCCGACACCTGGATCTCAGCACCGGGCATCTTCCGCTCGCAGAGCGCGATGCGTGCGAGCTTTATCTCAGCAGCGGGGGCACGGCAGGGCGAAGTTGTCTTGGCGGGCCTTATGGCTGGATGATCCATGTGCCCACTGAGGCGGAGGACGTCCCGCAGGACGTATCTCCCGAACTGGCCGCTCTGATGGCTCAGGCGCGGGAGCAGGACTGCCACTACATCCACTTCGATCGGGACGGGTCGATCGACGAGACGCTGCCTTTTTACGACTGAGCCGACAGCGCCTTGCCTGCCTCAGGAAGAAGAGAAGGGGGCGGGAAAACAAGAAGAAAAGAGAGATGGAGCCGCCACAGGTCGCGGCTCCGCGCAAGGCTCAGGCCGGGCGCGCTGACGCGCGGCCTTGCGCGAAGCCACGCCCCGTGCCCGCGCCGAGATCATCACGACAGAAAAAAGGAGACAGGCGTGTCAGACCCGACAGGACAACCCGCGGCCGAAGTGGCGCTCAGAGCAAACCTGACGCTGATCTTTGATGCGATGCAGGCGCATGGCGTGAAGGTGGTCAAAGTTGAGTACGAGGCCAAGGAAGGCTGGTGGACAACGCTTCATGTGACAGCGGACGACAGTCCGGATCTGTTCGAAGACCTGTCCCTTGAGAAGGCCGTTGCAGCGCTTGGACCTGACCAGACGATTGCCCCTCTGTTTCCGAACAGCTTTGACCTTGTGGTCTGGCACTGCGTCGAAACCGTTATCCGGCGCGTGCAGGCCGATTACGACAACGATGAAGACGGGTCTTACGGCACGGTCACGCTGACGCTGGAAACACGGCAGCTTGAGGTCGAGCATATCGAGCGTGTGGTCTCCCACCTCGCGCACAGCCTGACCGCCTGACGTCTCCCCCCTCACGATACCTTTTCGACACCCTTACGACATCACTGGAGCCCATCATGGACGAACTGCGCCTTGTCGATCCCAACATCCTGATCGCAAATCCGAACAATCCCCGCCAGACGACATCCGGCCAGGCGAGCATTCGCCAGCTTGCGCTGAATATCCGTGCAGTCGGGCTTGTCCATCCGCCGCGCGTGCGTGAGCTCGGTGACGGCAGCCTGATGATCATTGCGGGCCATCGACGGACGGAAGCGGCGATCTATGCGGGTCTGACCGAAATTCAGGTCCATGTGACGAAGATCGATAATGGTCTGGAGGATCTGGCGGCAGCCAGTGAGAACATGATCCGTGAGGGCATGACCGAGCCGGACCAGTGGCGTGCCGTAACCCGGATGCGTGAAGAGCTTGGCTATACGGATCAGCAGCTGTGCATGGCGCTGATGATCACGCCTGCCTATCTCCGTGGACTGACCCTGCTCGCGAAGCTGCATCCGCCAATCCTCCACGCTATCGAAATTGGCCGTGGCCCGGACCACAAAGAGCGGCGGACGCTGGCGCTGTCGTCTCTGGAGGAGCAGGCGGCTGCCTGGGCTGAGATGTTTGCCGAGAGCGTGGAGGAGGGAGAGGACCCGGCCGGGTATTGTCTTAACGCCGAAGATCCGGATGATACCGTGAACTGGCGTGACTTCACCTGGCACCTGCGTCAGGACGAGTGGTATGCGCGGGACGCCCGGTTTGACGATGCGCTGGCGCAAAAGCATGGCGTCGTCTGGACCGAAGATCTGTTCGGGCAGGGCAGTGAGGATAATCGCTACGTCACGGATGCCACGGCGTTCCGGGCGGCGCAGGAAGACTGGATTGCCGAGCATCGCCCTGAAGGCACTCTTGCGATCGAGGCGGACGAGTACGGATCGCCTCTGCGCCCTCAGGGCTACAACTTCGTCACGAACTGGATGAGCGAGCAGGAGACCGATGTTGTCGGCTACTGGCTCAATCGGAGTACCCTGAAAATCGAAGAGCGGAAGTTCCGCTACACGGGTGAAGAAACCGCTCGCTCTGAAGCGCGTGTGGTGGAGCAGACGCCTCCCCCAAAGAAAGAGCGCGCGGACATCTCCGGCACGGGTCTGAAGATGATCGGCTCCGTGCGGACTCTCGCGCTGAAGAAGGCGCTGGAAGCGAAAAGTGAAGATGCCGATCCGTGGGATCTGGTGGCTGGCCTGCTGCTCGCACTGAATGCCAATAACGTCCATATTTACGGTTCATCAGGCCGGTCGCCTTATGAGAACGCGGTGAAAACCGCTATGGAAGAGCTGTTCCCGGAGGGGGAGCTGGTGCGTGATGAGGCGCTCATCCGCCGCCACGCGCTGGAAAGCCTCGGTGGTTTCATGAACTGCGAAGTGAGCATGCACTCCGGTTCGGGCATGGCAGCGGAACTGCTGGGCTGTCTGTTCGACGCGGATACCCACATGCCGAGCATGGCCGATGAGGACTTCCTGAAGACCTACAGCAAGCCCGGGATCACCAAGGCGGTTCAGGCACATGGGCTCGCACCACTCAACACAGGCAAAGAGATGCGGGCCGCTTTGCTGAACGCCGTGGGAGACGGGCATTGGGTTCCGGAGGCCGCAGGCTTTGCGCAGGCGACTGGCGTCTGGACCGAGGAAGTTCGAAACAGGCAGGCCCGCCGCGCGAAATGGGATGCAGCTGAAAGCAGACTGCAGGACGAGGATGAAGACGACCTGGAGTGTGCTGATCCGGAGGGTCTGGAAGACGTGATGGACAACGAAGGCGGGGAAGAGGTTAGCGAGCCAGACGTCATGGAGGATGAGCCAGCAGAAAAACCGGACCTCGTGGTGCCGCAGGAACTGGTGGCCATGCAGGCCGCCATGGGAGGGCGGCTGGAGATCCTTCGGGTCTGAGGCCGCGTAATGACAGAGCGTTTCGCGACAGACTTGCGTGGAACGCCTGATCTGGCACAACAGGAGATCGGGGCCGCCTGATGAGTCCGCGTGACGAAACGTCTGTTCAGGTTACGGTTCAGACGTCGCGGCCCCCGAAAATCGTAATCGGATGTGGGTCGGGGGTCGCTTTGCCCACAGGCGTCAGAGTGAAAGGGGAAACCATGATCTTCGTGATCGTGGTGGACCGTAAGTGGTTTACGAAGGTCCTTCGTAAAACGAAGAAGACCCTTCAGGCGGTTGCCACCGCACTGAAGAGCCTCTCCGAGTAAATCACTTAAGGTAAACCGGGCCGTGAGGTGTTTTTTCCCGAAGCCCCTCACGGCTCACCTCTGAACTTGGACGAACCGGTTACGATTTTCAAGGGCGGAGTCAGCATGGCTCCGCCCTTTTTCGTGCGGTGAGACGGTGCCTGGGTTCACAGGGGAAGAGCCTGCCCGCGCGAGGGCGAGAAGCGAAGAAAAAAGAAAAAGAAGGAGGAGAGAGGGGCGGGGTGCCAGAGCCTGTCTGTCGCCGCAAGGGGTGGTGTCCTCGGCTGACGCCTGCGGGACCGCCGCTGACGCGTCGCCCTTGCCCCGCCAGTCAGGCCCTGACCCCGGAGAGGACAGTTGAAGAGACATGAAGAGAAGGAGATCAGCATGTCCGAACACCCGACTGTCACCGTAGGCACCCGCGTCAGCACCATCCTGTACAACAGAGGCCGGGGTGTCGTGTCTGCGGTCCATGGCACGCCTCGCCCAGAGACAATCAGACGCCTTGCTGGTGGCTTCATCGCGGCGGGAGGCAGTGCCAGCTTTGATATCGTCTTTGCCTGCGGAAGTATCAGCAAGAAGCTGCCCGAGAGCATTCTGCACGGCGTGCAGTGGACGATCTTCCACGACGAGCCCAAGGCTGGCCCGGAGGAAATTGCGCAGCTGCATGCTCATGCCGAAGCATGCCGTGCTGAAAAACAGGCGCGGAAAGATCAGGCTGCGGCGGCCCATGCGGCTGAAATCGAGCGTCTGCGCACCGATCCCGAATACGCCCATCTGGAGCAGGGGTCGGACCAGAGCGGCGTGCTGGCAGGAAAGAACATCCGCCGTCTCCTGAAAGCTGCGCTGCCAAAGCACACGTTCCGTGTGCGCAAATCCTCTTACGGGTCCGTATCGGTCAACTGCGACAATCCGCTGGATGATGCCGCGCAGAAGACTGTCGACAACATCCGAAAGCAGTTCAGATCGGGGTCTTATGATCCGGTGTCCGATTGTCACTCCACGAGCCGGAGCCCCTGGCAGGAAGTCTTTGGCAGCGCCGAATACGTCTTCTGACCCCACCTCGTTTCGTCACAGTTCTTCCAGGCCGCCGCGAGGCGGCCTTTGTCATATCCGGAGACCGACATGGCTTTCTTTACGCTCAGTGCGACGCCCGCTACCGCAAAACGTGAGGGCTATTTTACCAGCACCACGATGGCGCTCATGTCCCAGCTTGGTGAGCGCCGCATCGTCGAGGCGAAGTCGGTAGATGGCCTCAAGCTGCTCATTCTGAGCTTTGGCCGCGACACTGCGCTTCAGCACCCCGGCAAGTCGTTCAAGATCATGGTCACTGTCAATCGTGGCAGCCGCAAGCCGCGCGGTTTCGACGCAGCTTATGATTCAGAAGCACTTGGCACATCTGAATGGCTGGAAACCACGGTTGCAGACCCGGTTCCCCACGACGGCATGGCAGGTGTGGCCTCATGGGGAAGACGGTACACGCCATTCCGCATGGACGGTGCAGAGCCGCGCGAAGCTTCGCTCACCGAGGCCGAACGCCTGTCTGACGACGGCCATCTTGGCTTCAAGGGATGGGCCGCGGAAGTCGCGGCCATTCTCGACACCATTGGCGCGCCTGCGACCGCTTTGGGCAGCGAGACCCGGGACGCTCTGGTGTCGCGCTATCGCGCCCACCAGCATCCCGCCCTGGCCGCCGCTGTCCTGACTGCGTCCTCAATGGCCGAGCATCTGGCCGCCTGAGGCCAATGCAGGGGAGCGGATAATGTCTCCCCTGCCAGATCCTGAAGTTTAAAAAAGAGCGAGTTTTCCATGGTCGATGAAAGCCTTCTCCAGATTGAGACCTGTCTTCTGGAACGTCGCAAGGTTCATCTTGGCATTGCGCCGGATGGGCGCGTCTATCTGCGTGTAACGTCGTTCTGGCCAAAAGAAGCCGCGCAGCACTGGCACGGACCATACTCAGACCGAAAAGAGGCTGAGACGGATTTCCTGGCCCGCACGCAGCCGCCATGCGTCACGCGAGCAGAGATCTCTGACGCCAGCCGTCGCGGCGAGCATGGAACGGTCGACGGCGTCCCTATGATCGTAATGAAGCATCGCTGGACGGGGCAACTAACCCTGACGCCTTACCGCCTCGTGGAGGACACCGGCGTGATGCAGGTCGCGCGCCAAAATGGACACAATTGAACATCGGTCGACACCCGCTCAAGCTGAGGAAGGAGGAGAGTAGGAAGAGGAAAGAGGGAAAGAAGCAGAAGGAGAGAGGGGCAGCACAGGCTGTCTGCGCTGGCAAAGGGTGGGTCTCCACGCGTCCTCGCCCTGACGGGCTCCGGGTCGTGGAGATCCCGCCGCTACGCGGCGCCTGTGCCAGCGCAGACAGCCTGTGCCTGTGCCGGAGAGGTCATCAGAGAAAAGAGATGACGGCAACAGGAGTGACCTTTCATGCAGATTTCCCAGCAGACCCTTCAGGACATCAAGGACGTTGCCGGACTGGCCGGTGGGGTCTTCGGTTTTCTCGCCCTGGTCTTCGCGTTTACGTGCCTGCCGAGCTTTCTGGCGGGACCGGTGCCCCATCACTATCTCGCCTCGGCATCGCACAGCGCTCACCCCCGCGGCTGAGTTTTCACGTTTCCGAACGCTCCCACGCCCCGCCATCGTGCGGGGTTTTTCCATTTCTGATCCCAGGAAAATATCCCATGATCGTCACCTTCGACCGCACGCTGATCGCGCGCCTTCTTGCCCATGCCGAGGTTGCGTCGGAACGACGTGCCACGCTGACGCAGCTTTTTGACAAGAGCCTGCGCAAGCCTGGGCATGGCGCGCGCGAATGGGGCCGTCCGGAAGACATTGATCCCGCCAAGATCCCTGCTGGTCTGTGGTTGGTTGGAGACCACGGGATCTACATGATGTCGAACGGGCTTCCCCTTCTGCCGTCCGATGACGGTCAGAAGCCCAATTTGTGCGCGTATGCGCGCGAGGCTGACCCGGCACAGAACGCGGGCAGGGCTCATGACGTCAAGCGACAGGCTTTTGGCGGGGATGACGGATGCGAGTTCCTGGAAGCTGCGCTTGTACGACGGGCCCTCAGCAAGGTGTCCGGTGACACACTGCGGTTGAACATTACGCCTGAAACCCTCGAAATTCTGGTCTGACTGGCCTTCCTTGCAATCCTTCAGGAGTGAAAGAATGTCCGATCTTATGCCTGTTCCCCACGAGCAGATCTGGGCCTCGGCCGTGGCGGTGGCCGCTGACAGCGTGGAGCAGCTGAGACGCTGCGATGTCGACCGCGTCGTCTCCCTTGTTGACGCGGCGGATCGCAGCGCGCTGACAGGCTGGCTGATCGCGCAGCGGCCCGATCTTGCGGGCGCTGTCGCGGAGGCTCTGTCCGCGCTCGTCCAGGAGGCTTACGCATGAGCCTGCTGTTGCCACACCTGCGGCGCGTCCGCATTGAGGCCGAGGGCCTGACGGCCACCCAGTGGAGCTCAGCGCAGGACAAAGCGAAACTGGCCAATGCAATCCTCGCCTTTGTTGCGAAAGGATTGCCGGAGGAGGGGTTCAGCAAGGCGCTGTACCAGCGCGTCAGCCAGATGTGGGGGTTTATCGCCTGCTTTAACCGGAACGGCTTTGCGGGCCGGTATTTCAGCACAACGCAGGGGCGCATCGCCTTCCTCGATCAGATCACTGCGCGTGGCGGGATCGGCGATCCCGCCTGGACCTGGTCAGACGTGGAAAGCCGGATCGCGGCTCTTCTGGTCGAGCATCAGGTGCTCGACCTGTACCGCGCTGAACTGCGGCAGGAAACGCTCCGAGGCGAACAGGCGCTGTTGCGCAGACTGATCGACCGCCACGGCGTGCCGGCCGATCATGCCGGCCGCATCTCACTGGCTCCGGCGTTGGCTGCACCGCTGTCCCGGCAGCAGCCTGTTCAGATGGGTCTGCTCTGACACGTTGCGCTGTCCGTGACGGCGCAGGAGTCCGGATCGTCGATCAGGCCCTGAACGATCTCCCATCCGCCGAGAATATTCTGGGCCGTCTCCCAGGCGACGATCTCGGCGCGAAGCGCCTGCGCAAGATCGTCATAGATGCCGTCGCGCTGCGGATCTTCGATCTCACGGCGCTCCGCCTCCTCCGTGAGAGACCGTGCGTCGGAAACCCGAGCCAGTGCCCGAGAAACAAGCTGCGACAGCCAGTCAGACGCCATGAGCTGACGACCCTCGCGTGTGTCGGGCAAAGGCGTGGCTTCGAAAATCTGTCGCGCCCTCTCGCGTCCGAACGCGCGGAGGCGCTCAACCTGTCGGGGCGGTGTCACGGCCCGGATTTCGGCAAGCGACCGCAACTGCGTCTCGGGCAGGATTGCGTCGGTGAGCGCGTCCAGGGTCGGCGCACGACGCCGCTCCTGCGGAAAGCGGATCACCGTGGCGGTCTGATCTGTCTGTGCACTCATCGGTGTCCTCCTGTCGTTGTGCGGTAAGCGTAAAGCGCGCCACAAATAAAAGTCAATAAAAACAATAAGATACCGGCACTATTCGGCCCTCGAGAAAACCTCCGGGGGCAGAAAAGAGAAGCGCGGGAACGAGAAAGAGGTGGGAGGGAAGGGGCTCTCATGGGGCAGGTGTCGCAGCAAGGGTGCGTCGCTCCGCTCCCGGCGCACAGCGCCGCCCATGCCACGCCACCCGCCCCATGAGGCTGCCAATCGGGAACGAAATATTCCGAGAGAGGCAGAACATGTCCAAGCGCAGGAAAACAGATCTGACAGCAGCCCGTAAAAAGGCAGAGGTCTTTGGGCCGGATACGGTTCTCTTTGCAGATCTTGAACTCGGAGAAGCCTTCCGCATGGCTGGGGCAGAGCTGGGAGCCGTGTATCGAAAGGTTCGCCGCAACCACTACATGCACGACGGAAAGCGATGCCTTGCGAGCGACGGTCGGGCCGTCAAGCGCGCTTCCCTGCCTGGGACGGAAGACTGAGACCACTCTCCCGATCCTCTCCTTCCTCCACTGACATCAGGGCCGCAGCGCGGCCCACATCCGGTCAATAAACACAAGAAAGGAACCGCATCGTGCAGATCCAGATGCTCACCCCTACGTCCAGTTTTCTTCCCGCTCTTGAGGCGCCCGTCTTTCACCGCGCCGTCTCGGCAGGCAAGACCATTGGCCGCGCACGGCGCTTTTACGCGGAAGCCGATCTTCTGGCTGACGACGCGAATGATGTCCGTCTCGGAGCGGCGCTACGGGCTGCATTGAGGCGGGACGCCAGCACCGCACACCGCTCGGCACAGCGCACGCTTCTGAGTGTCTCCCATTGAGAGCCGCGCATCTGCACTCACAACAGGCCGTGCGATCCTGCGACCTGAGACAGACGCTCCGAGGAAGAAAAGGATGGGCCATGCGGCTTCCGATGACAGGGTTGACCCTGGCAAGCCTGCTATGGGCAGGCATAACCCACGCGACCGCGGCAGCGTGCTCCACTTTCGGTGGAGACGGTCAGCTCCCGGTTCTGACTCACGCAGCGCTTGGGCAGAAGATCGTGCTTCTGTGCAATGACGGCTTTGCTGTCCTGCACTCGGGGATCAGTCATGGCCCCCTGTGGACGGCAGAGCATCTGACCGAGGAAGGCCTGGAGCGCAGCATGCAGATCGGCCGGGTCGTCCGGTTCTTTCATGCCGATCCACGTCTGTCCTTTGAGGACAGGGCCGAGCTGAGCGACTACCGCGCGTCGGATTATGACCGCGGCCATATGGCCTGTTCGGCGGACGAAGACAGTCTTCAGGCGCAGGAGCAGAGTTTTTCGCTCGCCAATGTTGTTCCCCAGACCCCGGAACTGAATGAAGGCATCTGGACGGGCGTGGAAATGGCGGTGCGTCGTCTCGCACAGCGCGAAGGCGAGCTTTACGTCGTGACCGGTCCCGCATTTGAAGCGTCGGTCAAGACCATCGGATCGCATCGGGTTTTTGTGCCCTCTGCGACCTGGAAGGCTGTTTACGATCCTGTCGAGGACGAAGCAGGCGCGTATTTCTGTCAAAATAGCAGCCAACCAACCTGTACGATCATCAGCATCGGCGCGTTAACCCAGGCGACGGGTGTAGATCCTTTCCCGTCTCTTCCCGATGAGATCCGTCAGACGGCCATGACGCTGCCTCGCCCCCTTAAAAGTCCTTATGCTGATCGCATCCGGCCTGCCTCTGGCAGTCCTGTGCTGGAGACCATGCCATGAGCTTCATTCCTTTCCTTGACGCAGGCGAAAGTGTTCAGATCGATGACCTGACGATTGAGAACGGCACTGAGCGGATCGCCCTGTACGGACGCCTCGAAATTCGAAGGGACCGGATCGGCCTGCAGGATATTCAGGCCCTGAAGGCTCAGATCGACGCCATTGCCCGCGAGCTTGAAGGATCGGCCCATCTTCCGGATCGCGCGCGCGTTGCTCGAGAGGACAGGGTGATTCCAAATCCTTTTTCGGACCGGGACTGTGCCTGAAGGTCTGGAGTGCCACAAGCCTCGCTCCGGACAAGACGACCTTCCACCCCAGCTTCCTCCGCGCCCTTCGGTTGCTCCGTGCAGCCGGGTCCCCTGAGAAGGCATCGTGTCCTGCGCTACGTTTGTGACGGACCTGAAAGTGTCGGGACGAAAGGCGTCGCTGCGCTTGCTTTCGCCCCTTTTGCCTCCGGCACGGGTCGAACGAAAGGCTCGTTTAAGTATTCGTTAAGTTGGTGTCGATGATGTTTGTATATTGGTAAGTCACGACAAATAAAAACCATGAAAACCGCAGTAAATAGTCATTTTTTCTTGCAATACCTGCGGATTTTCCCTAAATTAAACCCACATTACAGGGGCGTTGAAGCCGGTTCTGACCGTTGCGCCGCCCCGAAGCGAGAAAGGATGACGATCATGGCACGCTTTGAGCCGTTCAGACTGTCTGATGACGACCGGACCGACATTGTCAAAGGCGTCTCCTGTGCTCTGCTGCTTGAGCGCCATGGCTATCTTCTCGACAAGCCCGAAAGCACGCGGAACGCTCTGAAATACCGTGCGGGAAAGGGCGAGACGATTATCGTCAACCATGAAGGCCGTGGCTGGTGGGATACGGGATCGGACGAAAAGGGGGATGTGTTCTCCCTGATCCAGCGCCTGACGCCCGGTCTGAAGTTTCGCGATGCCTGTCGGGAGCTGGGTCAACTGGTAGGTATTGAACCAAAGGGGGCAGAGTATGTCCGCGAGCGTCAGGCCAAAACGCCAGACGGCGCCCCGGCTGAGCGCTGGCAGGGCAAGAAGGAGCTCAAATCCGGCACGAAGGTCTGGGCGTATCTCACCGAGGAGCGCTGCCTTCCGGAATGGGTTCTGCGTCGGGCCATTATGACCGGCTGCATCCGGGACGGTTATCACGCCGCCTGGTTCTGCCACCGGGATGCCGTGGGAGCCATCTGTGGCGCGGAACTGCGTGGTCCGGACACCAAGGGTATCTGTCTGTCGGGTACGGTCAAAACGCTGTTCCGCTTCCAGCCCGGTCTGGCTCGCACGGTTCGTCGCCTGGTGGTGAGTGAATCCGCCATTGATGCCCTGTCCTACGCCGCCCTCGACAGCGAGCGTACGCGCGAAACCCTGTACTGTTCGACCGCAGGTGGCATGGGGCCGGAGACGGTCGAAGCCCTGACGGCCGAGCTGGCTGAAATGGCAAATGATCCGGCTGCCGTTCTGGTAGCCGCAACCGATAATGACGACGCCGGCAACCGCTATGCCGCGCGCCTTGCAGAACTGGGCCGCGAAGCCGGTGTCCGCGTGATCCGCCGTATTCCCCACGGTGGCTGCAAAGATTTCAACGACGCCCTGAAGACTGTTGTGGCCGCCGCCCGCGCCGCCTGAGGAGAGACTGATGACGAATGACAAGGCACGACGGGAAATGGAGGCGCTGTTTCCCGGACATGAGAAGAATGACGCTCTGAGAACGGCCTTTCTGGCGCACCCGGATGCGGACCATTATCTGCGCCGGATGCCAGACCTCGGATGTCGTATTCCCTGGGCGCTGGTAGAATACGGTCCTGAGACGGGGCGGGGTCTGGGTCTTGTGGTTGGGGGGCGCTGGAGCGCGGCAGGCTGGGATCTCTCCGGGCGCATCGTCCTGTTTGTTCAGTCCCCGACCGGAGACAATGGGTTCCTGACCTGTCAGGCGGGGGAGCAGCAGCTTGTCCAGATTGGCACCGTTCCCGGAAGCACGCGTCATCCTGACCGTCCGGAAGCCGTCACACTTCTGGGGCATGTCGCAGAACTGACCGCCGCCTGGCATGCCGATGTAGAGACAACCCGCGCCTGGCATACCTGGGCTCTGCTGCACAATCAGCCGCCCTTCCCGCAGACCTACGCCAAGATTGCGTTCGGCGATGATGTGCTGCGCGGTCTCGTGGTCGGAGGGACGGTTCTGGCGGACGGGACATGGGACTTCGGGCAGGAGTTCGACCTGATGGTCGAGCCGGACATGATTCTCAGCCTTGATGGCCGCCGTGCGACGCGGTGCGATGTTCTTCATGGCACCCGGGAGCAGGGACGTGGTCGTGGATAATCATCTCTTAGGCTTGACCCCCTCCCAGGCAGACGCCGCGCGTCAGACAGGACCGGTTGTTGTTCTGGCGGGTGCCGGGACCGGAAAGACCAAGACGCTTGTGGCCGGTATTGTCGACCGTGTCGTCAAGCGCCGGATGTCGCCCGATCGCATTCTGGCCGTGACCTTTACCAACAAGGCGGCCGGGGAGATGAAGACGCGGATCGCAGCGGCCCTGAACATCGCGCAGGCCCCGTACTGGGTGGGCACCTTCCATGCGCACGGACGCCGTCAGCTGCGGACCGATCCTGACATTGCCGGGCTGCGTCCGGGCTTCGACGTCTGTGACAGCGAAGACAGCACGAAGATCGTGCGCAGGCTTCTGGAAAAGGCGATTGAAGCGGGCGTCATGAATGCCGATGACGGAGAGACGTTTCGCAAGCGTGTGAAATCCGTCAGCTCGCGCATCGCCATGCTCAAGGAAAACATGGTGCTTCCCCCGGATGCCGTGACCTGGGTCGAGGGACGGATTGCGACGGATGCCATCACCGAAGGCGATGACATCATGGTCTGGCGAGATGCGGCCGCGCTCTATCCAGCCTATCAGGCGATGTTGCGCGAAAGCAATCGCGCGGATTTTGCAGACCTGCTGCTATGGCCCACCGTGACCATGCTCCGCGACGAACGCTACAGACAGGACTGGTCGGGCCGGTTTGACTGCGTGCTTGCCGATGAGTTTCAGGACGTCAACCGGCTCCAGTTTCTCTGGCTGAAATGCCTGTCCAAAGACCACAACGAGCTCTTCGTTGTGGGCGACGATGCGCAGTCGATTTACGGCTGGCGTGGGGCCAATGTCCGGATTATCCGAAGCTTTCTCAAGGAGTTTCCGACCGGACGCATGATTGCTCTGGAGCAGAACTTCCGTTCGACCGGTCACATCCTGTCAGCGGCCAACGCAGTGATTTCTCACGACGCCAACCGGCTGGAGAAAACACTGTATACCGCGTCCGGAGATGGGGAGCCAGTGGATATTCTGCGACACACCGGCAGCCAGGACGAAGCTTCCGGGATTGCCGCGGAGATCGGACGTCGTGCCCTGGAAGGCGTGCCTTACGAGGACATGGCGGTGCTCTATCGCTTCAACCATCTCTCCCGGCTGCTGGAAGAGTCTCTGCTGCGCGCAAAGATCCCTTACGAGCTGGTCAATGACACCGCCTTCTGGCAGCGCGGCGTGGTCAAGGATGCGCTGGCCTTCCTGCGTCTGACATGTTTTCCGTATGAGCGGCAGTCAGATGAGGCATTCCGCCGGATCGTCAATCAGCCCGCCCGGGGGATCGGGGCCAAGGCCATGGCGACATTCGAACAGGTCGCGGATGAGGAGGCGATCTCGCTGTACGAGGCAGCGGAGCGCACGGTGCAGGGACGCACCGGCAAGGCTGCTGACAAGCTGCGCTGCTTTCTGGACGTGATCCTGAAAGGCGCCCGCAGTGGCGAGCCCAGTTTGGGAGAGCGTCTGAGGGTTCTTGTAGAAGAGAGCGGGTATCTCGCGATGCACCAGGCAGCCGGGGACGATGGCCGCACGGCGCTGGAAAACCTGCACGAGCTTCTATCGCTCGCCAACGAGTTCAGCTCGGTGGAAGAGCTGTTCGACCACGCTGCCCTTGGCTCGGAAAGCAGCGGCGATGAGAGTGTCGGCCGGGTCAAGCTGATGACCATTCACGGATCAAAGGGTCTGGAGTTCGGGCATGTCTTTCTGATCGGTTGGGAAGACACGCTGTTTCCATCGCGCACGAACATCGATCCGGCGGAAGAGCGACGACTGGCCTATGTCGCACTCACCCGAGGCCGCCAGCGCGTTAGCGTGTCCTGGTGCGAGTTTCGTCGGGGCGAGCAGGCCAGTCCGAGCTGTTTCATCGACGAGATCCCGCTCCAGGCGCGGCGGGACGGTTGGGGGCGAAATCTCACCTGCCGTCCCGCGTTTCAACGGGGAACGGGTTCCAATCGGCAGGCTCAGAGAGAGGCGATGGGCTTCTGACCACTCACGTCCTGCGACTGACTTGGGGGGGAAGCAGTCGGTCCGCTATCCGCCTGCGCCATCGTAAATCGGCCATTGATTGCCTCTCACGGCAGCATCCCCAATTGTTCCCCAAAAGTTAATTACACGTGTCCGCTCCTCAAGACAGAGTCCGATCGGGGATGATATGAAAACACTAAGCTCCGTGCGATCGTTAGCTTCTACTATATCGTCAATAATACCGAGGATAATTACTAAGGTGCGTAACCCGACCCCGACCCCAGAAAGGCTCTACAAATTTAGGAGCTTTTCTGCATTGTCTTTAGATTCGATAATTTCTGATACTATATATTTAGCGAAACCGGCCACTTTTAATGATCCCCTCGATAGTCAACCCATTGTCGAAAATGACCTTCCCGTCGCAGCACTATGTGCTCTGTATAGAATGCTTCTCCGCCAGCGCATGTGGGCTGAGCCGCGGGCTCCATCTAGTTTACTCCACGCTGGTGCCTTGGGATCAATGGCATCAGTAGGAGACTTCGAAAAAGAAGTCAGCCGGAAAGTACGAGGCCTTCTTGACTATGCTAATTATAATCGTGATGTGGGAGAAACGTCGGAACACTCCCACATAAAAGCTCTAGAACAGGCCATTCAGCAGGAACTTTTAATTCGAGAAGATCGAGGAGTATTTTCGCTCACTTTCTGTTCAGTTTCTATCTTAATGTGGAGCCATTACGGAAATCAACATCAGGGAGTAGCTCTTGGATATTCAATACCTGACACTTTCCCCGAAGATTGCCGCTTTAAACTTGTGCCAATGGATTACGGCGGTTCACGTCTTCTAAGCACCAGTATCATTCAAAAAATGCTTTCCGGTGATATAAATGCGAAAAATAAGGTGGACCAGACAGCTTATCAAGCCAAGGCTGAAGCGTGGAAATATGAGAATGAGTGGCGAATTCTCGGTCCAGCAGGGGAACAAGGCAGCCCTTTAGAGTTAGAGGAGATTGTTTTCGGCCATCGCTGCCCGGACCACGTTCGTTATGCGATCTGTACGGTGCTGAAAACGCGCAGTAGGAAAATCGAGTTCTCAGAAATTACCATGCCGCCTCACGGGTTCGAGCTAATTAAAGTGCCATTCGATCCAGGCCAATTAGAGACGGTGTTTCCTCGGCGAGGCCTTGATCGTTACGATGACTTTTCCGGAGTCTAGTTGTCTTTGGAACGCTAATTTTGAACCATAATAAGATCTAGAATGAGTACGTGCGGACGAAGCGAGCCCTAATATTAAGAGGTCTATCGCCATCTGAGAATTGCAGCATTTGGCAATTTTATTTCCCTTATGTAGGCGAGTGCCGCCTGTCCGCTCATATTGAGCGAACAGGCGGTTTAGGGGGGGAAAGTGGAAAGTCTGCTTATAAGATAAGAACTGCCAGAATAGACACAAAGTGAACGGATCGGGCAAATCATTCTTTGAGCATTTACTCATAGCCAGCAGTATAAAGTAATCGGATATGAGTCCCAGCGCTAATGCTCCAACTCCGTCTCGTAAGATTGCGAGAGGCAGATCTCGTCACAGCCAGCTATCTCCATTACAACAGAGTTAAGAAACAGCCTCTAAGAAATAGGAACGTGCGCGATGGAGGATGCCGAGATCTATGAGTTGGCAGGTGATATTTTAGGCCGCATCACTAATGAAACAAATGACATAATATACGCCCCTCTGGGCGGAAAATTATCGATTTATTGGAGTGAGAGGGAAATTTATGGCGCCTACGCGTCCTCTCTAAGTCAAAGCGACAAACCGCCGCAGCACAGCATCACGATATACTACGAGTTTGTGCGACAGGTGTGGCGTGACATCGAAAATTTTTGCGAGTTCCTGCGAAGCAGGCCAGAAGGAGATTTTACCCCCTACGAGATTTATGACAATCGCACGAAACTCCCTGAATGCTTTAACGAAGACCAACACGTCAGGAACATGTTCATCGCGGCGATCACGTGGGTGTATTTCCATGAGCTCGGCCACCTCCTGCAAGAGCATGGCATCATACGCCACGAGTTCGGGCCGAGGGGAAATGAAGCCATGCAAACGACTGACGTCCACGATTTCGAGGTTTCACATCATAAACCTATCAATGATCGAGAAGCACTGGTCTCTCATGGTACGGAACTTGCCGCCGACTTCGCGGCGACGATCTTCTACGCCACGGATTTGCTTCGACATATAGAGGATCCCAGCTTCGCCGACGCTGAGGAGCAGCCCGAAGTTTTATGCGGGACACTTTACCTAATGGTGTGCGGCCTCTCTTTGGTCTTTTTCCGTTTCAACGGAAGTAAGCCTATTGTTCCGATAGCGGCTGTTGAAGGCTCTCATCCGAAGCCCTTGACCCGACTGGAACTTCTTTTATCCCAAATCTGCGAGTATTTGGGTATGGTGGAGACGGAGACAGGTCACTCTTTCAATCAAGAGCTACTTGAAGTGCTTTGCACAAAGGCTGTTTTTTCGACCACTATGTATTGGTCATGGACCAATGGCGACGACTTCGACGTTAGCTTCACGCTGCGAGGCGGTCAATCCAGTCCAGCAAATATGCAATATCTCCAAAAAATTGTGGCGATTTGGGATGAAATCTTGCCCCGAATCAAGGAGGTACGCCGCTTTCTCTCGCCCCTTATTCTGATGCGTTTTACAGACACGTTCAGAGAGAAACTTAACAGTGTGAGCACTCAGGGAAGCAGTACGGAAGCGAACGCCACTGCCGTTACCCGCTCATCACCTGATGAGTTTCGAATCTCGAGCTAGTAAGTGTGCGTGCGGAAGTTGGCCATCAGGAGTTTCCATTTGAGTGCTCGATTTTTTATGTCGGCTTCTGGGAAGCTCTTCTAGCCACCCAATGTCTGACATGAGGCGGAAGCTGTCGCTGTCATAGCGCCGGTTGGCCAGCATGGCTTTGGGATTTGGAACCGGCAGTGCCATTACGGCGTCTGTGGCTTTGTCGTCCGAAACTTTCTGTAACTTTCGGATGCTGAGGGAAATGCTGTGGTGCGGCTTCTTCCAACACAGCGTTACAAAGCGTCAGGTCTCGGACTGGAGGTCTGAGGCCTGCCAGTAGGGTCTGTTGTTTCAACCTCATCCGGTCCCTTCGCTGAACTGCACTCACAAACGCTGTCGTCATACTGCCGGGTATGACCGAGCACTCTCTTTCTCTTGGGCAGCCAGATCTGCCCGAATCAACACTTTCTCTCCCACTGTCTTCCTCTTGGATGCTTGGCAGCATGGTTCTTTCGGCGACCATGCTCCTCGGGTTCGGCTGGCTCTTTTTCCCGCTGGACGTCCGGATGGTCTGGACCATGCTTGCACAGGCGATCCTTTTCTCTCTGGCTATCTCCGTTCTTGTGATGGACGTCATGCGCGTGTGGAAGACGAAAGCCTTCATGCCGCGCTGGCATGTCCTTGTCTTCGTTCCGGTCTGGGTGGCTGTCGGCCTGTTCAACCTCCGGAACGCCTATGACTGCATGAAGGCGGCAGGCCAATGGTGACGTTGCGTGACTGCACTCACAACAGTCTCCGGCAGAATATCCCGACGGCTACAGACGACGGGGCATCACAGTGAAATTTGGCGGTCATCAACCGAAAGCGCGGGTCTTTCGCAAGCTCAAGGCAGAGATGCAGCGTGAAGTCTATCAGTCGGTTCTCCAGCACGTCCGGACCTGTCTGAACCGCGGGCCGTATAATGTCCTTGAACTCCGCGCGAACCTGACGCCCGAGCAGGCGGGTGCTCTGCCGATGGCTTTGACGACGCTCGCCCAGGCTGGCGAAATCGCGGCTTTGGGTCATAGTGTTTATGCCCGGGTGCCGTGGATGCCGGCCACGCGAACGGTGAAAACCTCGCCCATCGAGGATCTTGTCTTTGCGTCCCTGACCGAACATGAAACCGCCAGCGAAATCGCGACATGGCTCGGCCTCTCCGTCGGTGAGGTGCGTGAGTCACTTGCGGCTCTGGAGCGGGCGGGGCTGATCGAGGAGCGACTGGATCCGCGTCGCCCCAACCGTTACCGGATTGTCTCGCCTCATATGGCCAAACACATTCGCCGGGGTGCACAGGACCGGACCTTTACTGACATCGCCCGGCATGGCTGAGGCGTTGCGTTTTCGGGTTATCCCCCAAAGCAGTGGACAGCACTGTGGGCAACCGAAGGCAGGACATGTGGATTCACGGTCCGTTCGTCCAGGGCACAGGCGCGCGGCGCTGTCCATCGCAGGCGAGCTCTCCGCTATCGGCTGGGGCGTGCGTCAGGCGTCCCGCCGATCCGGCGTTTCAAAGGACCGGATCCTGCGCTGGCAATCGGGGCATAGCATTCCTGATCCGGACTTCCTCAGGTGGCTTGCGGCCCTTGGGATGTTGCATCGTCGACTGAGCCACCCACTGGCCCGGGCTGTGCCTCCCGCGGGCAACCGGCCTCCACTGAATGGTTACGCGATGACCAGTGCTCTCATGACCATTGGCTGGTCTGAACGCACGCTTGCAGAGCGCCTCGGCGAACACCGGACCGCCCTTCGCCGCCTTATCGAAGAACAGGGACATCTTCCGGAAAGGCAGTCCCGCTGGCTCGAAGCGCTGGCAGACGGTCATCGCGATCTGCCCCGCCCCCTTTCACCCATCTGTTACTCATCCGATCCCTGAAAGGTTGACCCATGTTGCAACGCGTTTCGCCTCCTGAGCACTCTCAGGACAATCAGGCTGTCGTCGCAGGCGGCATCGCCGCCGACCGGCTGCGCTCCATTATCGAGCGGGTCGAGCGCCTGGAAGAAGAGCGCAAGGCGCTGAGTGGTGACATCAAGGACATCTTTGCCGAAGCCAGGTCGGCCGGGTTTGACGTCAAGGTCATCCGAACGATCATCCGCCTGCGCAAGCAGGAGCCCGGAGAGCTCGAGGCTCAGGAAACCCTGTTGCAGATCTACCGCCGTGCCCTGGGAATGTGACCTGATGCAAGATGCCCCACCGCGCCGCCGCGTCGCCGAAGCCGCAGGAGAGATTCTGGTCTGCTGGCCAAGTGTGGGCCTGCTTCTGTTTGCCTTTGTGGTTCCCCGGCTTGGCGCTGTCATGGGACCCGTTTTTATGTTCGGTGGCTGCGTTGCAACCATGATGGGACCGGGTGTTCCCGATATCGGCGAGGATGGACGCGACTACGGGCTTGAGCGGAGGCGGGGAGTGGTCTTTGCCAGTCTCGGTCTGGTGCTCTGCCTGCTTTCTCTCTCCAGACTTTTGCTGGATCGGTTCTGATCGTGCCCGTACCGTTGTTTACGGACTGGACCCCAACGTGCGTCACCAGTGTCCGTTACATCTCCACTCTGGGACCGGCTCGCGCTGTTGGGACGGTGCCGCGTCGGGTCTGTGGCGCCAGGTGTCTGGCTGGGGTCAGTCTGTTTCTTCTGACGAATGCGGCGGATGGATTTCTCGGTCTGGACCAGTTTGCAGGGCAGGGGGACTGGCATCTGTCCGGACTGGGCCAGCCGGTCGTCACGCTGTCGCTCTGGCAATGGATGCTTCTGGCCTGCGTCACCCTGGGTCTTGTGAAACTCGCCGAAAGGACGGCCGGGATCCTGTCCGGACGTGGGCCGCGCCGCGCGACCGGGATCAAGTTCCTCTTCACCTGCGTCGCTCTGGCTCTTGGCGGCCTCGCCCGCGGTCTGATCCATCCGGGATAACCGGACTCACATTGGCCGCGCTTAGAGTGATCTTACACAACCGGTAGAGGAAAGATGCCTGAACTGCAGACACTCCTGAAAGAGGTGGTGAAACTGCCTGCGTCCTATCGGCGGCAGGGCCCGCCTCTTGTTTCTCTCCTGGCACAGATTGCCCAAGGAGATGACGGACACGGCCAGAGGGTCGGGCGCCTCGCCGGCCTGCTCGGCCATCTGACGGGGAGCGGATTATCGTCGAGCGCGCTTGAACTGGCGGGCCGATTGCACGATGCAGGCAAACTGCTCCTGCCCGACAGTCTCCTGAATTATCCGGGTCGGTTTAACGCCCGTCAGATGCTGGTGATGCGACAGCATCCGTCGCTTGGTCTCGGAGCGCTGTTTCATCTGTCAGCCGATATCCCGACCCTCGTTTATGAGGCCGTGCTTCTGCATCACGAACGCTATGACGGTGACGGCTATCCGTTCGGAATGAAGGGTCAGGCCATTCCCCTGGCCGCCCGCATCATCGGCCTCGCCGACGTGATCGACGCCTTGCTCTCCGCCCGGGCCTATAAAACAGGGCGGTCTCCGCGGCAGGTGAAAGCCTGTCTTCAGGAGCAGGCGGGTGGCGCGTTTGATCCTGACCTGGTGCGGCACGCGATCACCTATTTTGATGATCTGCTCGCCATTCGCCGCACCGTTGCGCAGCCGGTTCAGGGATATCAGCCCATGCCCGGCCGGTCACCCATGACATCCCGTAACCTTAATCTTCGGAACACTCTGCCATGATGCCTCTCCCGCTCCCGCCCGCAGCCCATGCCGCCCTGTCTGAGACTTCCCCTATGAAGCTTCTGGCCGACGTCGCAGACAGGCTTTTTACAGAAAACCGGAGAGAAGAGGGGCTGTGTGTGGTTGAGGCCCTTTATCTTCAGGCAGATGCTGCTCTTGGAGGCAGTGAGAGGCAAAAGGAGGGGGATGCGCGTGAGACAGGAGGAAGTCGGGTATAACCTCTCAAAAGGAGAGAGGCCCAACACGCGCGCCTGAAAACGTCTCCTCGCCACGCTTTTCGAGTAGCGCGTGGCTGGGGAAGGTCAATTTCTTCGTGCGGGATGGCTGATCAGATATCATCAGGGCGGGAGGCCGCGTGGAGCTTGACCATCAGCGCTGTGGCCTCGAGAACAGTTCTGGATAACACTTTCATCTGGTCATGAAGCGCCTTTTGTCTGGCGAGTGTCCCTTCAAACATCGCCCCCATATCCTCGACATATGTCTGTATGAGTTCCAGAGTATCCTGCTGGGAGCGGGCCACACTCTCCCAGTCACTCGGGTTCTCGTTTTCGCACTTGAGGAATCCTGGGAAGACGAGGGGTGCAGACTGGTTGTCGAGCGGCAGTCGTGTGTCTTTGAGACCCATGGGCCAGTGCTCAAGGCAGAATGAGATCCCCGCCAGCAGAGAGGGTGGCAGGGACAGAAGCAGTTCGGTATCTGGAAGGTGAAGCTCTCCCGTTTCCGGAAAGCCGGTATAAAACATGTGCTCACGGTACCACGTCTCCCGGCCGCCCATGTTTTCGAGTGTTTCACGCCAGAGGCCCAAAGCGGCCTCCGCCTCCTGATATGCCGCCTGACTGTTGACCTCCGCCTCATAAACGTGGCTCCACAGATGATGGGTTCCAACCCCGGGAAGCCAGTCGTTCAGTCTGAAAGATTCCTCATCGAGAAGAGGTGTACTGCCAAGGACGAATGCGCCCTGAGACAGGATGCAGCAATAGGCAACAATACGGGTGCCGCGCCATTCTCCCCGCAAAGCGAGAGCCTGCTTCAGGACGGCAGGGAACAGCACTTTCCGGGTACGGGCGCTGTAACTGCTCCATTCGCGCTTCTGTAACGCCAGCGGCGCAAGCGGATCAACGATGGCTTCGGGGTCGCTCAGGGTTCGAAGGCGCACGCCGTGTCGGGACAGGTGGTAGGCCCAGAGAAAAACCATATCATTCGGGGGCGCATCCCCGATCGTGAAGGCGTGCAGGTCGTAACGCTGAAACGATCCTACGGAGCGGAAAAGGGTCCCCGTGCGCTTGAGGTAGGTTTGCAACGTGCGGACAAGGCTCTGTCCGACAAAGACGGTTCCATCTTCAAAAAGCAGGCAGACGATCAGCCGAAGCTCGTCGTGGGGATGACAGCCAGAACGGGCTGACTTGGAAATGCGATGGTGCATGGCTATCCCGGGTCATGACAATGGATCCCTGCACTCTGTCATCGCGCGATGTGAGAGCGGGCCGTGGGGTGGCCAGCATCTGCGTGCCTTCTGACAACCGCGCAGCAAGCTGGCACGAGAGAAGCCGGGGGCGGGTCGGGACGTGAAGAGTAGAGCGTGGGACAGGAGAGAGACAGGGTCAGCCACAGGCCGTCCGGCCGCCACAATGGTTCGGCCGCACGCGGCCCGCGCCCTGGAGGGCGCGCCATTGTCCCGTCCAGCCGTCTGCGCCTGCGGGAAAGCATCTGAAAAGATAAAAGGATGTTTTCCGTGGCTACTTCCGTCACAACAGTCTTCACGCTCACCGGGCCGCAGGATCGTCTGCGCCAGATCGCCGAAGAGCGCGCTTACCGGACCTGCGCAGCGGATCAGATGACTTGGGAAGACGACACCACACTGGTGATGACCCTCGAAAACGGCACCGGCACGCCCTTCCTTCATCATGGAGACGGACTGTCAGACGAGTATCCCGACGTCAGTATCCGGGGGATGGAATATTTCGACTGCTTCGATGATCCGAGCTTCGCCAAATGGCAGGGCGGCCAGCTTGTCTATGAGGCAGAACTCATCACCGTTTTCTCAATCCTGTTTCCAACGGATCCTTCGAGAGACTGGGCGGGCTGTAGCGCCAGCTTCTGGCACAGGTCTCAGCCTCTCTCGGCGGCCATAGCTGAGAACTGTCCGGACTTTGACCTGATGCCATTGCGGCAACTGGCAGGGCCAGCGCCCGGATGGGTTCAGACCTCAGATGGCTTCGCCACTCATTTCCTCCGGCTGCCCTCACCACCCGATGCGCAGGATGGCCTCGGCGTGATCTTCTATCCGGGGATCGGAAGGAGCACCCTGCTGACAGGTATCGACCGTTTCGGCGGCGTGGCCCTGTTTAGGCGTCAAGCTTATGGACAGATAAGCGCACAGTGTCCCGAACTGCGTGCTGTCCTGCGAGAGTGCTGGAAGGCTGACGAGAAGAAAAGGCGCAAGGCCCGTCAGGAACGCAGGGTTTTGAAAAGGAAGGCGAGCAAGGAGGGAAAGGCCAGTCTTTTCCATCTTTTCGATACTGACCCGTGGGTGGTTTGAAGGGCAGAAGAAAAGCAGGATCGGGGCGGCCCTGAAGGGGTCGTTCACCCTATCTCACGAGGCTCCTGCGTCGCCAAGTTCGACCGAGCCACAGGATCCAGCCGCCCTCGGTCGGGCGTCTGGCCTCTGCGTCTCGGCCCTTCCGGGTAACGGTTCACCCGCGTTCTTTTCCCTGAACGAACGGTCCTGGTCTGGGGGATCTGTTCGTGCGACGGCTTCTCAACCTCCCCGGCCAGTCCTGCGGACCGCCCGGGGAGGCACGTTACAGGGAGGCGGCCTCGCATCCAGCGTTCAGTCTGACAGTCGCCGTGCCAGTCCGTAAAGCCTCTCCGCGACCCTCGGCGGCAGGTGTCAGGCCCGCATCTGCTGCAGGGCCGCACGCGACCCCGCATCAGTCGCAGACCGCCTCCTTTGCTCAGGACGCTCCGGGCTTGACGGCCTGTCCCGTCGACCGTCTTGGCCGGTGGCAGGATGGGCTCAGGAAAACGCCACCTCCCTTCCACTCTCGTCGTCGTCAGTGTGCTCGCCGCACGGGCAGGATAGGTCTAGGAAAACATCAAATATAATTTCAGTAATCAACAAGTAACTATCACATTTTTACGGCTTTATTTCTTTGAAAACGGCAGTTTTCTGCCGTTTTTCGTTGACGTTCACCAAGTAAAAACCTAATATCTATTCATGGACAGAGGCAATGACGCCGAACAAGTCCAGTCGATACGTTCCCTAAGTCTTGGAGGCTCTCATGGCTGGTTCCGTTAACAAAGTCATTCTCGTTGGAAACCTTGGTATAGACCCGGAAGTTCGTCATACGCAGTCCGGGTCCAAGATCGTGAGCTTTACCCTCGCCACGTCTGACACATGGAACGACCGCCAGAGCGGCGAACGCCGTGAGCGCACCGAATGGCACCGTGTCGTCATCTTCAATGAGCGGGCTGGTGACGTCGCAGAGCGCTTCCTCCGCAAAGGCCGCAAAGTCTATATCGAAGGCGAACTCCGCACCCGTAAATGGACAGATCAGGGCGGTCAGGAGCACTACACTACAGAGGTAGTTATTGACCGTTTCCGGGGCGAGCTGGTGCTGATCGACAGCAACCGGGGCGAGGGCGGCTTTGGTGGTGGTAGCAGTGGCGGCCGGTCCGGGGGATCGTCTGGCAACGCAAACCGCAATGCGGGCTGGGACGCACCGGGCGGGGACGACCTCGATAACGAAATCCCGTTCTAGAGCGCGCCGGGAAGGACAGGGAGCCGATTGCGCCGCCCTGTCCTTCCGTTACTCCGTTAACCTCTGGTATTCATCTCCTTACTGATTCAGGAGGCATCACAGTGGACCGCACCGCTATCATCTTTCTTTTCGTGCTCCTGATGACCGGTCTGACTATCGGTCTTTACGCCTCACTGGCCAGCTATCCGCCAGCCGTGCCCGCCGCGTTTCACGCCAGCCGCCATCTGGTCCTTGCCGGGGAGACCGCAGGCCTCCTTTTGGTGTATTTTGTTGCAGGCTTTCTTCTGTATGCCATAAGCAAGGGTTACGTGACTGCTGCGAGCGCGGCCGCTGTCGCTCTCGCGCTCGGAGCAGGTGGATACGGGGTTTTCTATCTGGTCCGCACTCCGGGGCTCATCTTTTAAGGCCACCAGATAGAGCGTTCAGGAGGATCGCAATATCGCCTGAGTTTTTCCGGCCTCCTAAAGCGCCTCTCTCTGAAACATCCAGCGGCCTCCGAGCCGCTTTTTTGTTCGCTCGTCCAGTTTACTCAGGCGGACGCGCCTCGTCGGCGCGAGTTTTGATGCCCCCGACTGCTCGCCCCCCACAGGGGGGCTGCGCCAGGACAGCGAAGAAGGCTAGACTACCCCCATGTCACGACAAACCGTTATCCGCATTGGGGCTCTGGTCTTTCAGGCAGCCATTCTCATCATGATCTGGAAGGGCTTTCTGCATCCCACCCGGGGAGGTCTGCTCGTGCTTGCCGTCGGGTTTGTAGCGTTTTTGCTCACGCGGGAGTCTTCGGGCAAAAATCAGGGTCATAGGTAAAAAAAGCAAAAGAGAGATCGGGGCGGCCCTGAAGGGTTCGCTCACTCTATCTCACTAGGCTCCTGCGTCGCCAAGTTCGACCGAGCCACAGGGTCCAGCCGCCCTCAACCGGGCGTCTGGACCCTGTGGCTCGGCCCTTCCGGGTAACGGTTCACCCGCATTCTTTCCTCTGAACGAATGGTCCCGGACTGGGTGCTCGGTGCGTGAGACGGCTCCTCGTCCCTCCCGAACGGTCCTGAAGGACCGCCCGGGAGGGCCGTTCCACGACAGCGTCCTCGCATCCAGCATTCAGTCTGACAGTCGCCGTGCCAGTCCGTAAAGCCTCTCCGCGACCCTCGGCGGCAGGTGTCAGGCCCGCATCTGCTGCAGGGCCGCACGCGACCCCGCATCAGCCGCAGACCAGCCACCCTTGCTCAGGACGCTCCGGGCTTGACGGCCTGTCCCGTCGACCGTCTTGGCCGATGGCAGGATGGGCTCAGGAAAACGCCACAGTCGTTCCACTCTCGTCGCCGTCAGTGTGCTCGCCGCACGGGCAGGATGGGTCTAGGAAAACGACAGGTATTCATAAAGTAATCAAGAAATCTTTTTACTTGCCGAACAAAAATAAATCGCGCTTTATGGCGGTTTTYTGCGCTTTTTCTCTTGTCACGAAAGGCCGAAAAGGCTATCTTTTACTTGTCGAGAGGGATTGGCCCTCAAGACAAAGCGCCCCGAACGGTGTTTCGACCACCGAACGGGACTTCGCTAGACTAGAAAGGTAATTTTCATGTCCGACGCATCCAACACCATGTCCCAGAACGCTTCTCAGGGCAACTATTCCCCCGCCGCTGTTCGCCGCTTCAGTGAAGCACAGCGCCGCACCAAGGCTCTTGCCTCTCCGGGTCTCGCAGACATTCTCCGTCTCGTTCCTTCTGATGACCAGATGTCCAAGATCGTGCTCGCGTTCGGTGTCGAAGCCGGTGACGTTGACGAACTGACCGGGGCAGGGTCCAACATGGTGCGCGAGCAATACGACCTGATGTTTCCCATCCTCGTGACCCGCATCCGGGGCGAGCAGAATTTCAACGGTCTGCGGATGCACCTCGACCGCGTGGTGGATGGTCTGATCCGTTCCGCCTACGGCGCCGCAAACTTCTATGAGAACCGCCGCACAATCGCCAAGGATGCCGCAGACAGTTTCGCAAACGGCGACCGTGACGAAGACCGCATGGGCGTGGACGGTGGCGAAAACCGCGTAGACGGCTTGCGCCGCATCGCCGCCGAAAACGGCGCGAAGGCTTACGCGCTGTCCTGCGTCGCTTCTGGCGCATGTGCCGCCTATGAAGAACTCATGGGTCAGGCTTGGAAGCCCTACACCCGCGACAATGGCCGCAGCCTCTCCCGTGACGTCGCCGCCGTTCAGGCCGACGCCATGGGCTTCTAAGTCAAGCCCGCCGCGCCCACAGGGCGCGGCCTCTTCCTGTCTCTCTGCACTTCGAAGAGCGACCGGCCCCGCCCGGTCGTGGAGCCTCTCCCATGTCTCACGAACTCGCCCAATATGTCCCCGACGCCAGCGCCAAGAGCCTCCCCCTGAGAAGGCTGGAGCACCTTGCGCGTGGCTTTGCCATCGCGGACGCCCTCATGACCTTTCTGGAAAATACCCGCTTCGATTCCAGCATCGAGAAGGCCGCAGAAGACGCGCGCGCCGCAGGTGCCACCCCCGAGGAGATCCGGGCCGCCTCGAACGGCCTCGCCTGATCGGCCTCGGCCAGGTCCACACACGCAAAAGGCGGTTCCCCTGGGAGCCGCCTTTTTTGTTGTTCGGTCAGACCGCGCCAAAATGGACACAACCGCGCAAGCGCGGCTGTGAAGTATATTGCGTCAGGGCTTCGCCCTGGCGGTGCCAGCACGATAGGTCACCGCCCAAAAAACAATGGTTCGGCTAGCGGCACGAAGATCGCCAGAACGGTCAATCCTACGACAGACCAAAACAAGCCCGCATGGGCCTCAAAGTACACGAAAAGATAAAGGCCGACGCAGGAAATGGGCAGCACTCCAAAAGCGCCAACAGGAAACGCAGCAAAGCCCAGTGATGAACTGAAAATCATATGGGCACACGCGCCGCCGAGGATTGAGAGGCACCCACTTCCCCAGAGCACCAACCGGAGCGGGCTGGCGTAAATCTCCCGCAACGCGTTCGACCCGGAAACAAATCGTGCGATCGGCGCAATCCGCAAGCGGATCGCGCCGATCGCATGACCCCTGAATGACGCAAAGCCTTTCCAGACGCGCCCGAACGTCATGACCGACTGGTCCCGGTGCCCTGAGAGGGCAGCGTCAGGGGGCACCACTGCATCCCGGTCGGCTTGTCATATTGAAGGTGCTCGGAGCAGAAATGACCTCTCACGGTCTCCTCCGAGGAAACGCGGCTCCCGCTCCAGTAGCCCAGTGTCACCAGACCGGCCGCGATAACAAAGGCCATGAAAATCCGGTTCCAGCGGATCTGGCGGTAGAACAGTTCCTCGTTCTCAGGAAGGCGCTTCTTGAGAGCCTTGAACAGATCCTCTTGCTGCGCCACGACATTCTTCGTCAGCGCCTGCTCGATGTTTTTGACAATCTGCGCCACGGCCGCCGTCTGTTCCCGCTCGAGGAAAATTTCCTGTGTGCGGATCCGGCTCTCTCCAGACGCCTTGAGGCTTTCAACCTGTTCGACCCCGCGTGTCAGCTGCTCCCGGAGGTCCGCCAGTCCCGTCTCAGCAGTCCGCGAGGCCGCAGACAGTGCCTCAGCCGCCCGGTCGAACCGTGCACTGGCCAGACTGATGCCCTCAGACTGGGAAATCATGATCAGACCCAGAGGGCTGGAGGGCTCTATCCCCGCATCATGCAGGCTTGCCAGAAGGCGCTCACGCGCCTCCTGTGTGGTCGAGGGGGGGAGGCTGCTTACGGCAGCCATTCGGCCACGCCTTCTTCCTTGATATTGTGCTCGAATGCTTCAAGCCATTTGACGGTCATGTGCTTCCAGAGCGGATTGACCATGGTGCCGTCAGCCTTCGGCTTGTCCGCCACCACGTCAAAGACGTTCATGTCATCACCCTCCAGATACTTCATGCATGTCAGAGCAGGGAAGACGATCGGGCGCACACCTGCTGCCTCCATTTCTGCCAGTCGCGGATCTTCTTTGAGCCACAGAAAGGGATCGATAGATCGGGACGACGAACGGAAAAGACCCTCGTTCAGGAAGAGGATTGAATCGCCGCCCCTGAAAGCCCCAGACTCCCAGATGCGATAGACGTGATCGAAATCGTCCCGCTCCGGACCGGTGAAATATGCGAAAGTCGGATTGACGCCATTGGCTTTCAGAAAGTCCGCCAGATGGGATTCTGCTGCCAGCTCTTCACTGACCCGGTCACCGCCGCCCATATCGATCGCGAGGGAAGCATTGTGTTCGAGTGCCTGCGCGAGTGTGTTGGCCAGCCAGAGCTTGCTCCCTTCCAGTTCCGCGTTGGCCGGGCGTTTGACGCCGTGCTTGCCTTCGGGTGGAAACAGCTTGGACAGCATCGGGTTATTCGGATCGCCATCCGCTGCCAAAACGTCCCGGCCTGCCTGAATGGCCCAAAAGATGAAAATGGCGAGCGCGAGGCTCCCACCGCTTCGGCCCCGAGCGATACGCCAGACGGCGCGCCGCCGTGGGGGCTCTTTCTTAACCGGTGGCGTTGTGGGCTTTTCTGCCATGGTGCCTGTGTCTCCTGATGTTGCGGGGAAGTCTCCCGTCCCAGAAGAGTCTCACAGGTCTATGTGAGTGCGGTTCATCCGGATCAGTACAGGTTCGGAATGCAGCTTTTGGCGCCACGCATGACGAACTTTTCTTCCGGCGTCATCGTCAGGTTTGTCGGATGACGATGACGCAGAAGAAGGCCCACGTCCCGCAGCCAGTTTTTCTCGTATTCGTAGTTTCGCTTGCTGGGATATCCCGGCAGATCGCCGCCATACTGCCATGCATTGCCTGTCGCACGATTGATATCCCCTTTGCGAACAGGCGGAAGCTTGGGATCGACTGGCAGGTAAGCACGACGCGAAACGCCTTCGAGCACCGGAAGGTCCAGCGTGATGAACTCTGATGGATCAGAGGGCTCAATCTCGCTCTGCTGTGCGCTCGCGGCGAGTTGCTGGGCGCGCTCCTGACGCTGGACTGCCGCCCTGGCATGAGCCTCCTGCACTTCAATCCGTTGGGCTGTGGCATAGCTCTGAGCCCGGTCTGCCTCCTGCATCCTCTGGGACAATGCTCCAGCCTCAACCGCTTCGGCATCCCGGCTCGCCTTCGCAGCCTCGCGGGCTGCTTTCTTTTCGTCAGCCAGTCGCTCTGCGGCCGCGGCTGCATCGGCATGACGCTGTCTGCGGGCCTCGAGCGTCTTGCCGACCCGGTTCCAGAGCAACTTGGCGCATCCTACAGACGGCGCTTCACCCTTCGCGTTCGTCAGGCCGACTTCGGCAAACCACGTGCATAGAGCCTTCCAGTTCAGACGCCGACCATCGAGAGTCGTCAGAAGCTCATCGCGGTGCGCTTCCATCCAGACACGCAGAGACGTCGCACCAGACGCGCTTTCAAGCGCTCCGAGTGCTCCCTCAATTCCGATGCTGGCGGCAGTCATGTGTGTCCTCACAGGGGCTTGCTGACGCTTCTACTGGCGTCTGAGTTGCACTCTAGAACGATATCGCCTCGGTATCAACAGATATCGCTTCGCTATCGCGTCGGTATCAAGAGAGTATCACAAGAGTATCAGTCTTTTTCTTTTTCCATACACAAATGCAAACTTTCAGTTTGCGCTTCGCGCCACCCTGCGGGTGTTACATCCGGCGGAGCCGGGGCGGGCCGAAGCCGAAGACATCTCGGCGCATTCTGCCCTGCCAAATATGTTGTTTTGCACTACAGAACTGCGCTACGTTAACGACGTTCTGAATGTATGGAGTGTGTCATGGCATCCCCCCTTTCGATCCGTCTGGACGAGCGGCTGCGCACTGACCTGGAGCAGGAAGCAACGGCGCGCGGTATCCCTCTGAGCCAGCTCATTCGTGATCTTCTGGAGACAGGGGCAAAGAGTGCGCGCCGAGACCGTATCCGCAGGGACAGTGCGCGTGTTGCCCGCTACGTCGCTGCAACGCCTTCCGCCCAAGCACTTTTTGAAGAGGCTGGCGGAACCCATGGCGCCTGATCGGCCGGTCGCTATGGCAGCGATTTTCTCGCCTGGAGACATTGTTCTGGCGGACTGGCGCGGAGATGCGCTGCCGAAGGAGCCCAACAAGCGTCGGCCGGCTGTTGTTGTCGAAGACGACCTCTTTCCGCCTGAGTGGCCGAACGTGATGCTCGTGCCGCTGACCGACGATGAGAACCTCGTCATTCCGGATCTGGCGGTACGGATCGACCCAACAGCTGATAACGGCTGCACCAAACCTTGTTGGGCAGTCAGTGCTCTGCTTACCACCACATCCAAGCAACGTGTCACCGTGACAGGCAGCAAGGTGAGATCCGATCAGCTTGCTGCCATCAGACGTCAGATTGCGCTTCTGGTGGGATGCGACGGCTAGGCAGATAGTCTCTGAGACGATGTGGGCTCAGAGCGACAGTTTTTGTCGGCGAGCACTCACAACCACCTCGAGCAAAATGTCTCCTTTGCCCACGGAGACGATGCATGCCAGACGAAAACGTATTTGACCTCCCGCAACCGGTAGATCGCGAAGCGCCGTTTCAGCTCCTCGTTTTGCAACGGCTGGATCAGATCGGGGAGACGCTCGCCCAAATCCACCAGATGGTCAGCCCTCCAGAGAAAGCAGAAGAAGGCGAGGGCCTGGTCGAGGTCGTCGCGCGCATGGCCCAGGCCATGGAACAGCAGGGTGCCGCCCTTGAGACAATCTCGGCGCAGCTTGGCCGGCTTGAAGCTTCCACCTTCTCTGCGCCGGTTGGAAGATGATCACTTACCGGAAGATTTCTGCGGCAGGTGCCGGCAAGCTGATCGTCGCCTATCTGAGAGAGAATCAGTCCGAGCCGGAGAAGGATGCCCGCTTTGAACGGGAGCGGAGTGATCCGACCCGTGATACAGGTGACAGGCTGACAACCTACTATACCGGACGTGATGGGCGGGGAATGTGGTCGCCAGATATGGGCCCCCGGATCGCTGATGCGCTAGGCATTGACGTCATGAAGGTGCCGACAGACCAGGCGCTGGCCAATCTGTTCGAAGCGAAGCGTGCTGACACGGGTGAGAAATGGGCCAACACCGGCCGGAAACGTGAGCACTCAGCCATCGACTTCACAGCGTCCCCCGATAAATCAGTGACGCTTGCCGCTGAATTTGCGTCGACGGCTGCCGAGCGGGCTCTCATCTGGAGCGCAATTCACAAGGCCAACGACAAGGCTATGGCGTTTATTGCCAAAGAGGTTGGCGTGGCGCGCAGAGGGTCAGGAAAGACAGCCACGCTGGAACGGGGGGAAGTCGCGTGGGTATCGTTCCGGCACTACACGGCACGACCGGTCATGAAGATTCAGGATGGCGCAAAAGGCCCCACGGCGGCGGTGGAAGTTCCGGTGCCGGGGGATCCACAGGCGCATATTCACAATCTGCTTTTGAATGCCGTAGCGACCGAAAGCGGCCATTTGGGTTCGCTGGACAGTGCTCGCATTACCAGTGCGACGTCTTTCATGTTCGGGGCGTATTTCCAGGCGGAACTTGCAAGCGAACTTCGCAAGCTCGGTATCGCGGTGCATGTCGACGAGAGCGGCCGCGCAATCGCGATTGATAGTGTGCCGCGAGAAGCCTGTGAGCTTTTTTCAAAGCGGCATTCCCAGGCGGAGAAAATGGGAAAAGCCTATGCCAAACGGCAGGGCCTGGACTGGAACGATCTGTCGGCCGAGCGGAAGTTTTCAATCCTTCACAACGCAAATCTCGCTTACCGCTCAAAGAAGTACAATGGCAGCAACGACAGGGAGTTCTGGCTTGAGCAGGCTCACGACATCGGGTGGTATCACGATACTGTCCTGACCAATGAGAAGGTCCAGCCATTAGGGCGCGCTGAGCGCTACGAACTGGCTTATGCGATTGCGGCGAAGAAATTGGCTGAGGAATTTCGGACAGCTGCTGTTCTCGACCGGGACACGTTCCGGACCCATGCCGCACGGGGTCTCATTGCGGCTGGCATTGAAGGCACGCAGGACGTCGAGCGGATCGCCGATCTGATCCAGGAGCGTGGCATTGAGATCGACGGTCAACAGGTCCGCTTTCTGGAGCGCGAGCAGGACGGCCGCCTCCGGGTCGCGACAAGCGCCCAGATCGCGCTCGAAAAGGACATGGCCCGTCTTGCCGGGTTGTCGTCGCGAACGCGAGACGGCGCGCTCAGTGACGAGCAGATCGCCGCAGCCGTCGCCCGGTCGGGTCTCGACTTCACGCGCGAGCCCGCACACGGCGCGGCGCAGCTTGCGGCTATCAACGCGCTTGGTCAGGCGGGCGGTCTGGGCTTTCTGATCGGTGTTGCTGGCTCCGGCAAAACGACACTTCTGAAGCCTCTGGTCGACGCCTGGCAGGAGGATGGTCGCACCGTCATTGGCGCGGCCATTGCCTGGCGTCAGGCCGATGCGCTGAAGGATGCGGGCATTTCCCAGACCTACGCGATGACTCCCCTTCTGGACGGTCTGGCGCAGGGAAAGATTGTCCTCGATCGCCAGTCTGTTCTTGTCCTTGATGAAGTCAGTCAGGTCTCCCCGCGTCAGCTGCTTGAGATCCTTCAGCTTCAGCAGGAAAAAGGTTTTGCCCTTCGGGTGGTGGGCGACCGGGAACAGGCCCAGGCGATTGAGGCTGGTGACGCTGTGGAACTGCTTTTGCGGGTTATGCCCAAAGAAGCGCGCCCGGAGCTGTTGAGCACGATCCGCCAGAAGTCCGCGCGTGGTCGGCAGATCGCCAGCATGTTCCGCAGTCCCGGCCGCGACCTGAGCCAGACCGAGGACGAACAGAAGAAAGCCGACATTGCCCGGGCGCGTGAAGCCATCGACATGAAGCGCAAGGACGGCACGATCCGACTTGTGGGGGGCGACCATGACCAGGTCGTTGAGCAGATCGCTGACCTGTATCTTCGACGTCGCGACATGCTGACGCAGGCCGGATCGGAGCGGGGTATCACCATGTCCGCGCCGACAAACGAAGACGTCATGGATCTCAGCCGTGCCGTTCGCGACCGGCTGCGCAAGCGTGGCGAGATCGGGCAGGCGGAGATCGTCAAGGCGGCCATCGATCAGCGTGGCGTCACCTATGAGCTGCCTCTCGCTGTTGGCGACCGGGTTCGGTTGTTTTCGAAAACCAGCGTCCGGGTGGAGACTGCGCATGGGCGTCGCTGGCGTGATCTGGGTTCGAATGGCGACTTCACGACCGTCAAAGGCTGGTCCGATGAGGGGCTGGTGTTACAGAATGCGAAGGGACGGGAAGGGCTCGTACCCTGGACCCGGCTGGCCGACCCGAAGACCGGACGCGTTCGACTGGGCTTTGGTCATGCCATGACGGTCGATGCGGCGCAGGGTGTGACGTCCGATGAGCATATCAACGCCATGCCGCGTGGATCTTCGGCCATGACCGGCTTTACGTCCTATGTCGCTGAAAGCCGGCATGTTCATCGGTGTTGGACAGCTGTGTCGGAAGGATCTCTCCGGGAGGCCGAGACGTTTTCGCGGGCTTTGGGTGATATCCGGCCGGTGACGGTCAACGATCTGTATGACCGTCTGGCATCTGACATGGGGCGACATCCCTACAAGTCGCTGGCCGTCGATCTGGCAAAAGCCCGCCTGGCGCACGAAGAAGCCAATACGCGCTGGATCCGGCAGAACCACGTCAATGAGCGCAACCGGCAGAAGGGGCAGTCACCGGGTGGTCAGGTGCGCCGACATATTGAGGAAGCCCCGATCCGGGATGTCCCGCGTGCGCAGTGGGATGATGTCAGTCGCAAACTGCGCAAGGCCGGCTATGCCGCGCAGGATGCCCTGAATGCAGCGCGGAGGGTTGAGGACCTGCAGGAACGGCGGCGGGCGCAGCAGGCCGAAGACCGGCTGCAGCAAGCTCGCGCGGCTGCACAGGCAGAAGAGCGGGAGCGCGATCGCACGCGGGTTCGTGGCACAGGACGCGGGATGTAGGTTCGAAGACGGAGGCGGCATGGGACATGCCGCCTCAGGTGCTATGCGAGTTCTTTGCCACGCGCATAGAGATTCAGGGCGTGCGTGACTGCCTCGACGGCCGCACGCTCATCCAGTCCAAGGGCCGTCTCGAACGTCACCAGCTCGGTCAGGAGTGCTTTGTCCAGATCCGCATGAAGCGGTTCCGTTGTACGGGGCAACTGAGCGGACGGAGGAACGAGGGTCTCAAACAGCTTTGCGAACGGCTTTTCTTCTGCCGATGTCTCATTGGGGAAGAGCAGGTTCAGGAGTTCCTGGGCGTCCTGTAGGGGCGTGCCTTCCGTATTGAGAACGACGCCGAGCCGCTGATACAGCTCTCCCAAGACTCCGGTTAACGGCCGGAGATCACCCTTTTCGATCCGATCGCGCCCTTCCTGAAGACGCCGAGCCACGTCATCTGCTTCTGTAGCCGGTTCCTTCGATACAGGGGCTTCAAGAGCGGGAGCCGCCGAAACTGTGGGGAACACCCTGTTCACGCCCTCTGGCTTGATGCCGGCATAGAACAATCGCGTGTAGATGCGCTTTCCTCGGAAGAGAATGATGGCCTGCCCCTGTCGAAGGTTCTGCACATCGCTCCAGGAGATCCGCTTCACGTCCCGGATGTCTGCGCGCTGCTGGTCTGCATAGACGCCCAGAGGGTTGGAACTGTCGAAGCCGGGGAGGACGCTGACAGGCATCGTTCCACCTGACTGTTCGATCCACTCCCGGGTTGGACCAGAATCCTCGATATTTTCAAAGATCTTCAGCTTGGGGTTGCCAAGAAGCGGAACGGTCAAATCCTTACCGAGCGTGGCGTAGAGAGTGCCCACTTCCTGAAACGAGATCAGCAGGGAAATGTTCAGCTCGCGACCCAACGCCATCATTGCGTCGATCCCGCGTGTCGCGAACTGACCGACTTCGTCCAGAACCAGAGGATAAGGCACCGTCGAGGACGACGCGCGATTCACGACGCGGTCCTCATAGTCGCCCTCAATCGAGGTGCCGAGTGCTGCTGCCAGCGCGTAACGCAGCGCCGTGATGACGGCCTTGCCCAGGGCGGCGTTCGTGTCCGGGTGGTTTTCGAGCGAGGGGAGAAGAACGACCAGGATGCGCCGATTGAAGATGACGTCCCGGAAGTCCACATCACCGATATTGCACCGGAAGATATGCCCCAGCGTGGAACTCATCTGGGTAAAGGTTTTGCCGAAGCCACCCACCACATAGGAATGCTGCTCGCGAACCTTGTCCTGGTCTCCCACGCTTTTGGTGTTCGAAAAGCCGCCCGTCTCCGTCACGTAGTCGCGGACCGGGTTCAGCAGGGTCCGGTCAAATTCTGGCGGAAGCTCGATTGTTCGCGTCTCAGCTGCATCCGCATCATAGTAGGTGAAGATCTGATCCTGGTAGAGATCGCGCAGTTTCACGATGTCAGAGAACATCGTGCGGATCGTCTCGGACATGATCGGAATGCCAAGGTTGTCCCGGACCCAGACGAAGACATAGGACATGCCGCGAATAAGCGCTTCGGCCCTGTCGCGGAAATGCGCGGAGTTACCCCCTCCGCCTTTTTTGTCTTCCGGCAGAAAGAGCGTGAGCAGAAGCTCGGTCATGCCCTCAGCATTGACAGAGGAAAAGGGGTTCCAGGTGTTGGTCTTCCTGTCGCCGGCTGACACCATCATATTGATGAAGCGCAGGTCTGCCTCTCGGCCCCACCGTCTCGCCATGGCTGCAACGGAGAAGGCAAGGTTGTTTGAGGCTTTGCCGTCGACAATCGTAAACCCGCCGCCCTGTGCCAGGGCATTGCACAGAAGACTATAAATGAACTGCGTTTTGCCGGACCCGGTTGAGCCGGGCAGAATGGCATGCATCGTCATATCATTGCCGGACAGCCAGACCTGTTGGGCCGTGACTTCATCCCAGCCTATCAGCCAGTCTCCAGAAGGGTTGCCCGGGATTTCGACGCCAGGCCGCTTTGGGTCCGGCTGAGGATTGCCGTAGTCCTTTCCCTTCGCGTTGGCCGGCAAGCGCAGAGGCAACGTCACCGGCCGGGTCAGGACATAGCCGGCATAGGCGACGGCCAATGGTACGATGGCGGTTGTCAGTGCGGGAACAGTGACGGCCACGCCGGCTATTGCAACGAGCCCGATGGACGAGAACCCGGATCGCAGGATTTCCGCGACCTTGTGAGGGACGCTTCGGGTGTCGCGGAATGCCAGCCCACCCTTTTGTTCGTGAAAATCCTGCGGACCGTCTATACGGCGTCTGATCGTCGCCATGATTATTCCAGCCCGAACGCTGTGTTGGGTACCGGGGCGGCTTCAGGCGCGGCGGGGATGGAACGGCGTGCCGCGGATTCAGGGGCGCGGAGTAGCGGCATCTGCAAGGTGTCGGCTGTATGGGGACCACTGCTTTTCGCGGGCGACCACAGCCGGTGGCCAACGACGGTACCGACAACAATCAGACAGACGCCAGCGATCATCGGGAGGGGGATGCGTCTGGCTCTTTGTGGTTGCCGTTCAGTGGCGATCTCTTCTGCCGGGAGGGGGCGCGGACTGTCAGCCCCCTCTGAAAGCGTGTCGTGGTCGAGAACGATGATGGTCCGTTCCCCTTCACGACGAATAGAAACAGACTGTGTCTCAGGTGGAACGGAAATGATCATCGCGGACCTCAGCAAGTTAGACGCCTGTGCAGTATCTGACAGGCGTTTGTGAGTGCGGATCAGCCCGTGACCGTTTGTGTGTAGGTCGTCAGAGCTTCGAGGGTGATGCGTCCTTCAGCATCGGCAATGGTTCTGAGCACAGCGTTGAGTGCCAGAAGAGTGATCGACAGCGGGACATGGTAGAGCCCGGTCAGTGTGTAGCCCGTCACGCTTAGTGTGTCTGGCTCGAGCTTGAGGCCGAAGCCGGCTCCTCTTGCTTCAGATCTCCAGAACTCCTCAGCGAGCCGGAGCAATACCGGCAGAAGCACGTTTGTCTGGGCAACACGCCACGCCGGCAGAGCACCCACACCTGGGATGCCCGTCTCGAAGCGGTATCCCTGCGTCTCAATCAGGGTCGTGCAGCACCGCACCAGGTCATCAAGATCGCTCATGCGTAATCACGCTTTTTCCAGGAGGGAAGACGAGGGCGAACCGGGCCACACAGGATGACCCGGAGCATGCGCACGGCTACGGGAAGCGTCAGTCCGAGCCATGCCAGCACGCTGAAGAACAGAACCCCGATAATGGCGAGGATAAACGTCCATTCGCGCATGTGAGCGATCCATAGAGCGAATGGCGCAAGCGCACGGGCGTCGATAATGAGAAGGCGGACCGGGTCTGCGGTAAAGCGCCACATCAGTTTTCTTCCTTCATGGCAGCGGCGGCGACAGCTTCTGTGATTCTGCCCTGCTTCACAGCCGCAGCGATGGATTGAGCGAAAGTCTGTCCGTGCTCTTCGACAGCGGCCTGCGTGATGTTTGGCCAGCGATCCCGGGGTGCGTCCAGAAGGCGGGTGCGAATGGCACGGGTCACAGGCAGGAACTCCCGAATGGGTGTCCTTTTGCCGTCGGTCGACTTCAGCAGCCTCTGGTTCACCAGAAGACGGAGGTTCTCGACGAACGAAATTGTCAGGCTGTCCCGCTGATCAGCGGGGCAGAGCGCCTGAACACGTCGGACAGTGGAAGAGCAGCTGTTCGTATGAATAGAACTCAGGAGGCGATGGCCGGAGATCCCGGCCTGGATCGAGGCCTCCATGGTTTCGGGGTCCCGGCACTCGCCCACGACGATGTCGGTTGGCTCCCGACGCATGGACGCGCGGACAAATTCGGAAAAACTCCGGAGGTTGCGGGGAATCTCAAGTTGCGTGACCGCGGAATTGCGTCGTTCGACGCGATCATAGAGGATCTCAAGGGGGGCTGAAGCTTCGATCAGGTTGCAGTGAATATCCGGGTTTTCAAGCCGGGCCCTGTTAATGCCGCCAATCAGCGTCGATTTTCCCGAGCCTGTGGCGCCACAGATCAGGAAAATGCCGTACTCTCCATGGAGCGCGTCCAGGAGTTGCGGCTCGACCTGCTGATCCTCTAATGGGCGCGGGATATCAACCAGAGGTCGGAAGGTCACCGAAATGCCTGAATCCGCACCGACCTGAGAACTGAGTGCATTCAGGCGAAAGGGGTAACGTCTTTTTTTGCGATCAGGCCAGATTGTATGCCCGACATCGATCGGATCGCCGTTTTTGAGGTTGGTCACTCCCGTCGCGGAGCGAAAGATATAGTTGACGGCGTCCTCGACTTCCCCCGGCAGACTGGCATCACGTGTGACCTGATGGTTTTCACCGTGGATGCGCACCATGACGGGCATGTCTGACTGGATTTCGACCCGGGAGCATTCGGCTTCGGAACACCAGATCAGGAACTGGTCCAGCGTATTGCCCCGTAAAGGCTCACCATCGTGCGGCCAGAACATGCTCATCGTGCCTTGTTCCCAAGACGGTTCAGTGTTTCGAACTCATGGATCACTCTCTGGTGGGTCCGGACCAGATCCTTGGGAAAGCGCTCGCGGTCTTCTCCGGGTGACACCCCACCCAGCAGCGCGTCCATGTAACGCGAAATTGGTTCAAGAAGGGACACAGGAGCCGTGGACACGTCATACCCGTAAAAGGTCTTGCGAGACGCTGCATGTTCGAGCTGGACAAGCGTCAGTGTCATCGCACGATCGAGCTGAAGGGCTGGTACGGCATAATGCTCTGCGACCCAGTCCCGGAGGGTGTAAGCCGCAATGCGCGCACGGATGAAATCAGGCATAAGGCTAAAAATTACGGAATCAGTCATGGTGTGCCGAAGGTCTTGAGAAGGCTGGAGATCTGGGGTGTCGTCAGCGGGCGTCCGGCAAGGCACTCTGCTTTCCAGTGTGCCAGTGCTGCTGCCGCTTCCGGGCAGGCGGCAATCGCCATGACATAAGGTGGGAGTCCGTCACGCGGATAGGACGCTGCGGAGAGAACGAGCCAGAGGTCGCGGTCCAGGAACTGGATGGCTGCGAAAAGCCCTGGGTTGACGACGCCGGCTTTGAGCCGTGCTTCCTGCAATAGCGTAAGGAGTGCTGGTCGACTGAATGCATGCCGACCCGTCAACTGCAACGTCGCGTTGAAATCGCTGCGGCTTAGCTGTCGATCCAGCTTTCGCAGGAACCGGGCTGAGACACGTTTTGAAGACGTGGGAGGACCATTTTTCAGGGTGCCTTTAAGTTCCAGCGACAGCTCTTCCAGAACAGCCTGAGCTTGATTTTTCTTCCTTTGTATAAAAAGAGAAAAGGCCACAAAGAGACACTTTTCTGCTGGCGTGGCATTTGTGGGGCCATCCCACGTGTTGCCAAGCTGCGCCTCCAGGGCTTGAAACGCAGCATCTCGCAGTTCTTCAGGAGAGTTGCCTCGCACGTATCGTGCGCGCCATTCTTCAAGGTTCAGCGCAGGATCGAGAGGTGCCAATGGCGCTTCCGGAGGTGAGGGGCGCACCAGCTTTAGTCCTTTGCCAAGCCACGCTGCGCCCAAGGGATGGATCTCCGCGAGTGCTTTCTGCATGCCCTCGAGACCGAACCGTTTGCGGTGACGTTCCAGCGGCGCGCGGGTCAGACAGAGGGCGGCGAGAATGACAAGCAGAACAAGAGCGGGCCATCGGAGCACTGACCCTGTCAGCGTGCAGAGTTCCCAAAGTGTCGATGCAGAGACACGCTCAGGGACGGCGTCCCCAAGATTGACAAGAACCGCATCATAACGGTGCGTGAACAGTCCAATCAGCCTCAGCTCATAGCCCTGCACGAAGAGGACGGCTTCGACGATCTGGGTATGGAACTTCAACCAGAGCAGGAACGAAAACAGAGCGATTCCGACGCAGACGCCGATCAGCAGGCTGGCAATGCGCTCGGGATCGTGGGATCGCGTGTTGGGAGCCGGGTTAACTGGCATTACTGGCCTCCTTCTGAAACGTGCCAGTGCGCGCGGTTCGCATCGAGACCAGGCTGACTGCGGATGCGAAGCTCCCGGTCATCAAGACGCATCAGATCTGCTCCGCCCTGTACGTCGCGGTGCAGCTGGGAAACCTCCGGGGCTGCCACCTTTCCGGCCCTTAACAGAACCCTGTAACGGGCCATGCCCATGACATCGCGTTCCATGCGCGACAGATCATCGAGAAAGATCTCGACTGCCTGCCGTTGTCCGGCTGCCCAGCCATAAGCCACCCCGGATCTCCACACCTCAACTTCATGCGGTGTGCGTGGCCGGACCGCGTCGGCTGGCGGGGAAGGGGGGGAGACAGTGCGTACAAGCCATGTGCGCCATTGCGGTACTGCCGTCACAAGCTGCGCGCGGCGCGTAATCTGATAAATCGTGCCTGTTTCACGAGCTGTCTGGCCACTTGGATCGAGAGCGACCGCCATTTGCGCCTCTGTGACAACGGGCGGCCGGATAAGGGTCTGACCGTTGCCGGCGGGAAGCACCAGAGTGCGGAAATCCACCTTTTGGTCCAGAACATGGGAATATCGGCGCAGGAGTTCATTGATCGCGTAGGACTCTGCGGCCCGTCCGCCCTGGGCGCCATAGGCCCACGCCGCACTGCGCACGGCACTGTCGCGCCCATTCCCGCTTTCCTGTTTGGGAGAGTAGCCGGGACGCACGGTCATCATCGCTTCGAGCGATGACGGCCTGTCCACGTCAGGGATGTCCGGGGCTTCGGCTGCACCGGTGACAGGCGTGTCGATTGCATTGCCCGCTTCCGGGTTGCCGTCGGGTATCTCCGGGACAGGAAGATCCTGAGGGGGCTCGGCGTGTGCAGAGGCGTTGTACGCACAGAGTGATGCCGCAAGAAGGGCTGCCCGACAGGCAGAGTGCCGAGGCTTACGCATTCCAGGAAATCCTTATGACGTGGTGAGGGATATCAACCCAGATGTCGGCATGACCGGATGATGCGGCAGCCATCTCGTCCAGAAGGCGACCGAGCGTGGTCGTCTTCTGATCCACTTCTATGATCGGCGGTGAAGCGCATGGCGGGATATCGGTCTGGTAGCCGACCTGTGTAGCGACCAGCCGGACGCCTTCATCGAGTGGTCCCTGCCAGTGCCATCTGACGGGTCGGTTCATCTCGGCCGGAAGAACAGAGCCCGCCCGTACCAAAGGAAAACGGACGGCACCAATCTGGTCGAGTGCGGACAGAATGTGATTCATGTCCTGATCGTATGGATGCACAGGCGGCTGGGTCTGTTCGCTGCAGGCACAGAGTCCTGACAGCAGCAGAAGGGTAAGGCCGAAGGGTCGGCAGAGAGGGATTTGCCACATGTCGCCTATGATGGCGGAGACGTTTGTGAGTGCGCAGCGATCTGGACGTTTTTCCAAACCTTACGTTGATAAGCGACGTTGTACTTGGGGGTACTGGAATTGTAATTGCCGACCCGCCTCCAGAATTCTGCGGCGTTGTCTGGGGTGTGCCCCCCAAGAGCGCCAGCGAGAACCCAGGCGCCAATATGAATATTCAGGCAACCATCGTTGATGATCTGCTCGCGCGTAATCCCCATGCGGGCGAGTTCTGGCAGGTGCATCGAATTGACCTGGGCAGGACCCATGTCATAGGTGCCGTTTGTGTTCCGGCTGATATGTCCGATCCGACCACCCTCAGTGAGCAGAATGGCCCGGTAGAGGAGTTCGGGCAGATGATACTGCCTGGCAGCATGCGCCACGCAGGCCCCAAGAGAGCCCGTAAAACCGGTGGCAGGGGGTGACACCGGCTTGTCCTGCTCCGGCCCCCTGGGCGACGAGCGGGCTGCGCCAGCCCATGCAAGGATCCATGCTCCGGCCGCAATGTTCATGCAGGCGTTGGACCTGACCTCCTCAGGATCAAATCCGGCGCGTTGGAGGATCGGTAACCACCGAAGGTCGATTTTCATCACACCAAGGCCCGGCCCCGATGCATGATCTATGACACGCTCAATGGATGCGACGGGCACGCTATAGGCTTGGGCGGCCAGTGCAACACAGGGCGGAAGCGCGGTCATGGGAGAGCGACCGGATGGAGGTGATACTGATAGATCAGTCGTAGGATCATGAGTTCGTCTAGGACGTCCGGGAAATAGCCAAGAGCGCCTTCGTCGGACACGGGCCTGAAGTCATACAGCCTCGATCCATTCCGTTCCTGAGAGAGTTCAAGTCCAACGCTCTCGCCGTTGTCGCGCTGCGGCAGGAGTTGAATCGCCAGAAGCTCGGCGTTGGGCGTGAGGCGGTTGATGAGGTCAACCAGCTCGCTGAAATGCCAGCCAATGGGATTGGAAGGCCGGGAGACCATGACAAATAGCTTGCCGCTCCTGGATTTCATCAAACGTCGGTGCCGGTCGATACACCGTGTATAGTAGTGGCGATGTTCAGGGGTCTGCGGATCCTTATGGGGGAACATATCCTTCACCCCAAAGCGATCACGGAACGCAGCGTGGCCGTTTTCGCCAGGTTTCGGGAGGAAATCCGAAAAGTCCGTCTCGAGGCAGTGTTGGATCATTCCCGGGGTCGCATGGACCCAGTCGAAAGGCAGCGCGCCCATGCGCAGGTCTGCGTTCCGGAGAATGGTTGCTGGCAGACAGTGTGTTCCCAGAGGAATCACATGCTTCACCCGGTGCCCCCCGATCGTTCTGACACCGTAATTCGGCATTTTGGAGGAGCGTCGATGTTTGTAGCGACGCAAGTTAATACGTAAGGAAATGAGAAACTCCGGCGTAAAATCGTAGGTTCCAGGTTTGATGCCGCTTTGCGGCGCGGCGCGGCGCGCCAGGAGACGCAGTTCACTCATTGTGCGATACAAAGATGTAGAGCTGAGTAGCCGTAGTTGCCGTACCAGAGGGTCGCCGATTGCATGTCGGTGCTTCCCGCCTGACATGAAAAGCCGCCCGTATAGGGATTAATGACGTCGTATTCGTCATTCCCATCGCTGGTTTTCGGGACATAATATCCGATGGGCGGGCGGGTCGTGGACTTCCAGATTCCGTTCACGCAGCTTAGAAGTGCGCCGCTCCCGTCATTCTGCGCGGTAATAGATCCGGTTACGCATGCACCGCCAGGCGCTCCCGTTCCGCTAAGGCGAACGCCTTGCTCAGTATATAAAGTTGCAAGATGCTCATCAGCAGCGGAGCCATCCGAATGCTGTAGATAGAAAGCGCCTGGCGTGCGCAGCGCAGCATTGGAACCATCTCCGTAAAAGTATTGACCACCGATTTGAAGCGAGTTTCCTGATGGAAGTAATACTTTGTTTGCTGTTACTGTTTGACCGACGGTAACGTTGTTCCCGAACCCGGCATCCCCGTTTGCGTTCATCCAGGCTGCGGCAGGCCCATTTACGGGGCCAGCTCCGATATTTGCATTTGCGTAAACATCATTCGCATGAACGCCGCCGTACCATCCACTTGGATATCCAGAATTTGGATCAAGGCCGTTGGTGCCGACTCTGTCCGCAAAACGGCCGGTCGTGGCGTGGATTGCATTCGTATTGGTTATGTCGTTTCCGCCCATATTTAGGTTTGCGTTCATTGTGTTCAGCTCAGGATGGTTCGGAACATTGTCCCGATACAGCGTGTCGCTGTTGTATTGAGAGCCAGCAGTACCGCTTGCGAGGCCGAACAAGTGTCCTGCGCCTGGGTTAACGGGGGTGCCACCGAGAGCCATTCTCCATCCACCATTTGCGCCGATGGCTGTTTGGCTATTGACGTTTGGAACAATATTGTCAGCTCCAATGAAGCCCGCATGACTGCCACCCAGTGCCGCTATGCGCGTGAGCGTCGATAAGCCAAGGGACTGCCCTCCCCATGAGGTCACTACTGCATTAAGTTCGTTAGACGACGTCTGCTCGACGTAGACGTGCCAGGTTTGTCCGTAAGGGTTTTGCTGACTAAAGTTTGGGAGAAGAGGAAGAACATTTAGAGGGATTTCGAGCGCACCGCCGACGGCTACAGTTGAGGCCAAATCGCTGTAGTGGCCATCGACGTAATTACGCGACGCAGAGAGAAGATCTTGGAACTCCCCTGCTGTTATGGCCTGGACCTGCCGGTCCTGGCCTTTTTGGATCATGAGACCGACCGTCGGGATGAGGATCGCAGCAATCGCAGTACCCGCGAGGATCGAGAGCAGAGTTTCCATTTCAGTAGCCGGATCCTGTAAATATCACGAAGGAGACGACATCACCTGACGGCACAGTGACAGGGAGTGGTCCCATGTCGCCGCCAGCCGGTGTGGTCCAGTGCTGTCCGGTAGACACGCCTATCGCACGGTCGCCGTCAGCCAGGGAAAGAACGTCGTTAAGCGCCCCGCTGTTCACATCCCACCACGTTACGACTTCTGAGCCTGAGCCAGTGCGCAGGACGACGTTCTTCATGGCCGAAGTTGCAGTTTGCGTTTCTGTTGCCGGAAGCGACGCGATGTCGATTGAACCAGAGACAGACGGATGGGCATACACGTACGCCTGCACCGCTCGCTTGTAGGACAGGAACGCCGCAGCGCCGGAGGCCGCTGTAGAGGATCGCTCCGGCTGCTGGCTGTTGACGGCGCGCTGCTCCATAATCATGCCGGTCAAAAGCGAGACCATGAGAAGCCCGAAGAGGAGGAATGCGCCCATCAGATCTTATTGGCCGGCCGTATCGACGTAGCTGAACTTGATCTCACTTACGCTGGTGTTGCCCTGATTACAGGCAGCGGCGATGTTTGAGCCAACGCTGGAGTTTGAATTGTCGACCCAGACGCCCGTGCCGTTGACCATGACGAAGTTTGTGGGCTGAGACAGCGCAAACTGAGCACAGGATGACGACGGAATTCCGTTCCAGTCCTCATAGAAAGTATTGTTCGTACCGGAGAGCGTTACGGTCGAACCCTGCCACGGACCGGCAATGGTCTGGCTGTCGCCGTTGGACATGGCGCTTGGAACAACGCCCGCTCGAATGCTGTTGTAATTGTTGACTCCGCTGTAGTTTTCAATGCCACCGGCCACGGTTGCGCCGTATACCGAACGCGCCGAATGCCAGATGTCCGTTGCTTCCGCGATAGCCGTAGTTGTGCCGGAGCCGTGGTAGGCACGCATCGCGTATATACCGACGCCCCCGAGGGCGAGCATCGCAATGATCGCGCCTGCGATATAGGCAACAAGGCGTTCCATGAAATCAGTCCTTTCGTAGACTCAGATGGGAGTGTTCACCGCGCTGGAGGCTTACATGCTGTCCAGCGGAACGAATGTATCAGTGGCCAATGTGAGTGCGCCCGTGATGAGCCACATGAGGGCAAAGCCCGCGATGCGCAGTCTCTCGGCGCGCTGCACGGCTGCCATTTCAATGTCGTCTGCCCATAGCTTCGATGAGGCGAGCAGCCGGTCGTAACCGTCTTTTGAGCCGCCCCAGGAGTTGGCGATGTCATCGATCATATCTGGCGACGGAAACTGAAAGCCGCTTTCTTCGAGCGCGAGCGGGAAGAGGAGAGCGTGCTGCCCCATGAGGTCGGCAAGACCGTTAAGGCGCTCGCGCAACCAGGGTGAAGCGGTCTTAGCCTGTTCCTCAAGGACCTGGGTTTCGGGCGTTCCAGCGCGCACGAGGATGATATAGGTCGAAAGCCACACATAGCCTTCGATCGCCCGGTAGGTGGACCATGGCGGGATCTTTTCCAAAAAGAGCCTAAGCGGGCCAGTCAGCCGCTTCAGGCTGGCGACGACTGCGAGCGCTATGGCAACGACCACTGCGATGGTCCAAAGCGGGCCTGTCCCGGTGATCCAGTTTGTCGTCGTAAGGATAACTGTTTCGGAAGCGCTCTGCCGGTGCGACATGGATTGAGCAAAAGGCAGGAGCTTCGGGATCGCAAACTTCGCCATGACCCAGAGCGTGGCGGACAGGATCGCGCAAAACGAGACGATCAGGAGCACGACTTTGCGGTTTGCCTTGATGATATGCGCCGCTCGCCGGCGCTGCTCGAGGAGGTTTTCGAGCGCCTGAGCTAGGTCCCCACCTTTTTCCCCCGCGTCAATGATCGCAAACTCGTCGGCCGGGATCAGCGGCTTCATTGCGGGGGCCATCTTGCGGCCGTGTTCGCTCATCTCTTCAAGCAGTACCTCGACCACCTCTGCGGTCGAGCGGGCGAGCATCCCGCGGCGTCGGAGCCGACGCACATATTGCTGGAAGAGCCGCTCAGGGGTTGAGCCGTTAGCGTCTCTGAGCCGGGGAATCATCATCTGGTAGAGCTTTGCGCGCGCATCCCAGCCGAAGTTCAGGCGATGTAGAAGCAGGCGGAATGGAGAAGCACCCTCGAGCCCATAGGTGCGCCGCTCGTCGTGGTAGATGACCTCGAAAGGCATCAGGCTGCCTCCTCGTCATTGTTAACGCGGTCAGCTTCTTCGGCAGCCCGTGCACGTTCCGCTCGGCCGATGCGGCGATCGCGATCAACCTGTTCTTTGGACGGGATCTTGTCGACCTCGCGAAGGATCGTCCAGGGATCGACTTTCCCTTGCAGGGCGAGTGCAATCGCCTTTTCTACCATGGGTGTGTCAACGTCTGGACGGGAGCGGAAGCGACGCCTCGCAATGGCGATGCCCTTCGTGATGAGGTCGTTCATCAGCTCTTCGTCGGTTTCGACCACCTCTGCCACGGAGGTAACGGAACCGATGCCCGTAAACTGGCAGTGCGCGCAACCGCCAGCGTGCATCTTGAATGTCATTGACGTGTCGCCCCAGCTCGCTAACGCGGCTGCCGCGCGGTGAGGCATACGGTCGTCCCCGGGCGTCCATGGTTCCTTGCAGCTGTCGCATAGGATCGGAAGCAGGCGTTGGGCAACGATCCCCCGGATGACCGAACTATTGCAGGTGACACGAAACGAAAGACGCTCGAAGTTCATGTTCTGCAGGCGTGTGGCAAACTCAAAGGGGTCTTCGATATGAAGGGTCGTGAGGACACTATGTCCGGTTTGCGCAGCGTCGAATGCGGTGAGAGCGACCTCGGCATCGCGGATTTCGCCGATGATCAGCCGGTCTGGATCCATTCGAAGGCTGTAGCGCAGATTGTCCTGGAACCTCTTGCCTGCTGCAGCAGCGTCCAGGGCATTAGAGATTTCCAGCTGGACAGCCCAGGGCATGGGATATTCGACCGGCTGCTCAATCGCGACAAGACGCTTTCCGGGATCCGTGCGGGCTTGCCATTTCGCGAGCTCGAAGATGGTTGTTGTCTTTCCGGATCCCGTCGGCCCGGTTAGCATCAGAACCCCTGAAGGTTGCGTTGCAATATACTTCAGGCGGTCGACCTGATCTTCGGTGAAACCATATTGAACAAGTTTCAGCTGACCATCCGGTCGACGCGGTAGGGTTAAGAGTACATTGTTCGGGAGGGCGCCGGATCCCTCACTTTTCTCCCGATATTGCAGACGGAGCTCCATGTGGCCGCCGCCATCATTTGCCGGATAGGCCGGCCCGCGCACCAAGCGGACGTTCTCAAGGCCGGTCCCATCGAGAAGATGGCCAGTGATACCGCCGTCCTGCGTTTCCTGCGGCTTGATGGTGTTGTCCTGACTGGAGCACAGCCGATACAAGGCGACGAGGAGGGCGTCGCCATCTGTATTATTCAGCTCACGGTACACCATGAGACTTTTCTTGATCCGAAACTGAATCTCCGTGTGCTCGCGCCGGCGCAGGATGTGCACGTCGCTCGCCCGGCATGTTGCGGCAATTTTTAGAACTGAGATCGCCTGGTTACGGGCAGTGTTTGAGGCTTCGCCCGGCTTATGGTGTGCTGCGCCGCGTTGACGGATCTCTTCCCGGCGCCGAGTGATGTCGCTGAAGGCTTCCCAAACAACGTGATAGACGACGCCCGTAGTATTGAGATGACTATTCAGCCATGCCTGAAAGACATCACTCGAGCGCTTCGTCCGATCAATGTAAATTGTCTTCGTCAGATCATCGACCGCAGCATGCTGCGCGTCATTAGGGCTCAGGCGGACGCCGGAAGACTTAGGCCGCGCCTTGCCGCGACCTAGTGACAAGAAGCTCACGCGGGATCTCCTGACGTGATTTGAACGTTGATGGCGTAAGACCCGGCACTCTCGTTGCTGCTACTGGAATCGCGCGTCAGGCCGGTCTCATGGTGGAGTTGAATGAAATGGAGGGTCGGAATGAGGCCCCATTGCGTTGAGCGAGGATCTGTGGGCCAGGTAAAGATCGCGCTTGTGCTGGCGAGAACCCCTGAAGGAACCACCGGCTGGCCCGGACTCACGGCGACCGGTGCCGCGTGAAGCTGGCTTTGCACTCCGACCCGCTGCAAGAGCGCGAGAAGCATCCGGCGGGCGTCGCCTTTGGGCGCCAGCGTTGGTCGTGTCCGCTTTGGCTGCAGAGCCATTACCTGGCGGATTACATTGCCTTGGTCGTCATATTTGCCCGCTGGTGCCTGTGCGAGCGTACCACCCGCCCGGGTCCAAGTCAGATCGATTGTCTGTTCATGACATGTCCAGTCCTGTAGCTCCCACCCGTCCACAAAAAGGGGTGTAGCCTTGGCGGTATTCATACATGCCGCCAGCCAGTCGTCAGGTGCGACAACGGTTCTGCGCTCTTCCGCGAGGCGTCTCCGCGCTGCTTCTTGTTCCATCATTTTTTTGCGTTCTGCGGCAGCAACATGGGCGTTGTGGACATGCCACGCATCTGCACCGAGCGCGCCGAGGCTGAGAATTGCCGCCGCGGCGCCAAGAACGACCATAGTGCGCCGCGATGATACTTCCCGTAGGGGAAACGATATCGGCGCAAACGTGGCGAACTCATCTTCGACCCTGTCGAGGTCGAAGCGCTGCCGCCGCGCGATCATCGCAGGATCCAGCCGCTGCTCGAATGCTTCGCGATCATCAGCGCTGATCAGGGTATCGGCAAAGGGTGTCAGCAGCCCGTCAGGGCCGGTGGCGATAATCCAGACCTTGCCCGGCTCGGGCTCGTATTCTGCGTACGCATTCGGTCCCAGGTGCCGAGCTGCTGCAATAGCTGCAGGCGAAAGAGACTTGCGGCGTGACCCGTCGGCAAAGGTAAAGAAGCCGACCATCACGGGGTTGCCGGGAACGATTATATAATTGGTAGCCCCGATTGCTCGCGCACGAGCGTGGATCTCACGCGCGGGAGGGCGTCGACCATAGGCACTCCAGCTTGCATCCAGGCACCATTGATGATCGCGGGTACGAAGATCGATGCTCATCGCCGCGTGCCCGGCAAGCCTGTCATCTGAACTCCCGGGAAGCGGGACGCAGACTGCTCTGTCGCAACTGGCGCGCTCACGGACGAACCATCATCATTAGAGAGAGGGATCATGTCCTTGCCATGCCGGACATAGACCGCATCGGACCGCAAACTAATGACTACCGCGCCGTCCGGCAGCGTTGTTCCTTTGACTGCGTCGAGCATGGCGCCGTCATTCATCTTCAGGGTTGCGGTCAGCTTCCCCCCGTCTGACACGATCATTGCAATCCGGGGCGGCACGTATGGCGGAGGGCCACTCGGCTGAGATGGCGCAGACAACGAGGGTGGCGGCGTAAGCGTCGGGAAGCCGGGAAGAGGAAGCATGCCACCCGTCGGGCCGGCTTGGGCGGCCGGCGGCTTTTCCTTCATTTTGCGCTCGGAGTCAGCAATCTTGGCTCGGAACTCAGTAGCAAGGCTTTCCTGCTGAAGCTCCTTCAAACAGTTGTTGTTCGCATCGATCTGATCCGCCGTTAGCACCTGGCCCGGGGCAGCACGCTCAAGATGATACGCGCACTCCGGGATGTCGGCCTGCGCCAGCGAGGATGAGGCCACCACAATAGCGGCCGCCATGCACGGATAGAGAAAGAACGGCGCGTTCATAGCGTGTGAGCCTCCACCGTAACAATCACCTGCGTTTTCTGGGTCTGGGCATCCCCGCCTCCTCCGAGCAGCCAGAGAAGAGGAGAACCGGCGCCGGTGCGGTCGCGTGATGAGGCGTCATCGATATAACCCGACAGCATCAGCGTGGAGCCGGAATGCAGGACGACGGTATCGTCAAGCGAGGTGCTCGACGTTTTGGGTTCCTGGATCGAGGAACCGCTCGCACTGAAATTCTGAATGCTCAGGAGGGTCTGAAGCAGGAAATTGATGTGCAACATGATCCGCTGATCAACGATGCGTGGCGTGACTTCTCCCATGAAGCCGCTCATGACCACACCTGGAGACAGCGTGGCCGACGAGCCGGCGTTGGATGCGAGCACCGTTGAGGAACTCGCAAGGTACGTCGTATTGATTCCATTCTGGAAGGGCGCGGACATTCCGTTCGTTGCAACGGCGGAGCGGCTGTACATTTCGGTGACGTTACCGAGCTCTGACAACGCCTGTACCGCGAGCTGAGAACCGGAGAACTGTCCGGCAGCGCCCTTCGCGCTATCGAGAATAGACGCGCCAAAGGAGAAGGGAATATCATTGGTCTGCAGACCCGGAATGGCCGCAGGTGCCATGCTGAGACCGTAAACCTTGCCGTAATTTTTCAGGGCTATCTGCGGACTGAAACCGTAGTTCGTCTCATGGGTGATTTTGAGGGTATAGACATGAACCTCGATAGCGACCTGCTGCATGAGGCTTTCTGACAGGCCGTGGATCCAGTCCGATACACGGGCAACCTGATCCGGATTACCCGTCACAGACAACGTCCCTAAGCCTTGGTCGGCAATAACCTGTCCACCATTGGCAACGGTTTGAGCGGTCTTCTCCAAATTCTTCCAGCGGTCTGTTTTGCTTTCGCGGGAGATGGACGTCATTCCGGAGGAGGAGCCGCTACTTGAGCTACCGCCGGAGGAGCCGCCACTTCCGCCACCGCTCATTCCTCCGCCGCCCGAGCCTCCGCCTCCGCCGCCTGAGCCGCCGCCTGAGCCGCCGCCGCCAGTGTAGGCCGTGATTGACGTGTTGATGTTTGTCGAACCGGGAAAGGTTGGCACGACAAATGTTTTCGTCTCGTTACGGAAAAACCGTATCTGCCCATCCTCGAAACGCTGCCAGATCCCGAAGCGCGTCGCGATGGCCTGAAACAGTCCTTCCCGGGTGCCGTCATAGCTGAGCCAGGCGCTTGGCCCATGCCAATTCGCAGGGGAGGAGCTGCGATGGCGGCTCGGATATGAGGCCGCCGCCGTGGTCAGGGATGGAGGAGGAGGAAGGTTTAGGCCACTGAAGCTTCCGCTCGCGCTCGGCAGAGACGCGCCTTCGTCATCGTCGCTGTCTTCCGCGTCCGGTGCCACGCTAACCGGAATATGCGTAACACGGCTGGCGAGAATGGCCGCGTCACGCAGCCCAATGGGGCGCGCGATAAGGATCGAAGCGGGAGCCCTCAGGATCTCCGGCGTGGTCTCACGATCACGAAGCTGCTCTCCCAAAAGGTAGGGCGCATTGACGGAGGATACGATCTGCTCGGGAGGAGCATGTGTCGTCTCGCCGAGCTTGGCGATATGCTCTTCCTTGTGTCGTGCATCGTCGAAGTCAGAGGTGGTCCCCATTTTTCGGACAGGGCGATAAGCTATCATCTGGCCTGAACGAGGACGGGTTTTATGGGCAAGGTTACGCGGAAACGGTATGCGGCAGAGTTCAAGTCACGGGTTGCGCTGGAGGCGATCCGTGGGGAACTGACGCTGGCGGAACTGGCTTCGAAACATGGGGTACATCAGACGATGATCGCCCAGTGGAAACGGCAGGCGATCGAGGGGATGGCGGCGACCTTTTCCGGGAAGACG
>NZ_JACRVU010000016.1 GCF_018811945.1 Gluconobacter sp. P1C6_b | reverse complement strand
CATCATCCCCGCCGCCCCAGAGCCCCTCAGAAGTGAGCCCCGCCGCGTCGGTGAACGGGCTTATACGGGGAGCTCACCAGAGTGTCAAACAGAATCAGACTCACACTTGTCCACATTCCTAACCCCCTGCAATCCCTCACAAATCACACTTATCCCCATTACCCATTCCAAATACGAAATAATAAAAACCAGAAAAAAGCACCAAAAAGGCGCTTTTCCCTGACTGAAACCGGTTCTGACGGAAGTCAGTCTGCCGAGACAGCTTTCCCGTCGATCGTGAGATCCTTGTCATTGGCCGAAACCTTGACCGTTTCCCCATCATGGATGCTGCCTTCCAACAGCAGACTGGCAAGCGGGTTCTGCAGGCTACGCTGGATGACCCTCTTAAGCGGACGGGCACCATAGACAGGATCGTATCCTGCCGCAGCCAGCCACTCCGTTCCCTTCTCGTCCAATTCCAGATTGATCTTGCGATCTTCCAGCAGCTTCTGCAGACGGCTGATCTGGATCTTGACGATCCGGTCCATATCCTTGCGCTGCAGACGGGAGAACAGGATGATCTCGTCCAGACGGTTGAGGAACTCCGGCCGGAAGTGGTTGCGGACCACCTGCATGACCTGCGGACGGACTTCATCCACGGATTCACCGTCCGGCAGATTGGCCAGCACTTCCGAGCCGAGGTTGCTGGTCAGGACGATGATCGTGTTGCGGAAGTCCACCACACGTCCCTGCCCGTCCGTCAGACGTCCGTCATCGAGAACCTGAAGCAGGATGTTGAAGATGTCCTCATGGGCCTTCTCCACTTCGTCGAACAGGATCACCTGATAGGGACGACGGCGGACAGCCTCGGTCAGCACACCACCTTCATCGTAACCGACATAGCCCGGCGGGGCGCCGATCAGACGGGAGACCGCGTGCTTTTCCATGAATTCACTCATGTCGATCCGCAGCAGGGCTTTCTCGTCATCGAACAGGAACTGCGCCAGGGCCTTGGTTAGCTCGGTCTTGCCAACACCCGTCGGGCCAAGGAACAGGAACGAGCCGATTGGGCGGTTCGGGTCCTGAAGACCAGCGCGTGCCCGGCGGACAGCATTCGACACGGCAACCAGTGCCTGTTCCTGCCCGACCACACGCTCACGCAGCGTGTCTTCCATCCGGATCAGCTTGGCGCGCTCGCCTTCAAGCATCCGGTCCACCGGAACACCGGTCCAGCGGGAGACGACCGAAGCCACGCCCTGATCCGTCACGGTGTCTGCGAACAGGCCGCTCTTTGACGAAGCATCTTCCTCTTCCTGCGCCTTGGCGATCTGAGCTTCAAGGTTCGGGATCAGGCCGTACATCAGCTCAGACGCCTTGCCGAGATTACCCTGACGCTGTGCCACTTCGACATCGGAACGTGCCGTATCGAGCTGTTCCTTCAGCTTCTGGATCGCATTCACCCGATCCTTCTCGGCATGCCATTCGGCACCCATCGCGTCAGACTGTTCTTCAAGGTCCGCCAGTTCCGCTTCAAGCGCCACCAGACGGTCCTTCGAGGCTGTGTCGTCTTCCTTGCGGATGGCTTCACGCTCGATCTTGAGCTGGATGATGCGGCGGTCGAGTTCGTCCAGCGCCTCGGGCTTGCTGTCGATCTGCATGCGCAGGCGGCTGGCAGCCTCGTCGATCAGATCGATTGCCTTGTCCGGCAGAAAGCGGTCCGTGATGTAGCGGTTAGACAGGGTTGCGGCCGCAACGATGGCGTTGTCCGTGATGCGGACACCATGATGAAGCTCGTACTTCTCCTTGATGCCACGCAGGATCGAGATCGTATCGGCAACGGACGGCTCACCCACAAAAACCGGCTGGAAACGACGGGCCAAAGCCGCGTCCTTCTCAATATACTTGCGGTATTCATCAAGCGTGGTCGCACCCACGCAGTGCAGCGTGCCACGAGCCAGTTCCGGCTTGATGAGGTTGGACGCATCCATCGCGCCATCGGACCGACCGGCACCGACCAGCGTGTGCATTTCGTCGATGAAAAGGATGATCTCGCCTTCAGCCGTCTCGATTTCCTTGAGAACGGCCTTCAGGCGCTCCTCGAACTCACCGCGGTATTTTGCACCAGCGATCAGCGCGCCCATGTCGAGCGAAAGGAGCTTCTTGTTGCGCAGAGCCTCAGGCACGTCTCCATTAACGATCCGCTGTGCGAGACCTTCGACGATGGCCGTTTTACCCACACCCGGCTCACCGATCAGAACCGGATTGTTCTTGCTACGGCGGGCCAGGACCTGAATGGTCCGGCGGATTTCCTCATCGCGGCCGATGACCGGATCGAGCTTGCCAGCCTGCGCGACAGCGGTCACGTCACGGGCATATTTCTTCAGGGCGTCAAAGGTGTTTTCTGCCGAAGCACTCGTAACGGTGCGCCCCTTGCGGATTTCCGCAACAGCCCGTTCCAGAGCCCCGGCACTGGCCTTGCCGTCCACAAGCGCCTTGCCAGCGGCCGTGTTGCTGGCCGCAATCGCCACAAGCAGACGGTCCTGTGCGACATGGCTGTCACCAGCGACCTTTGCAGCGGATTCGGCCGCATCGAGCAGACGCGCCAGATCCGGTGTCATCTGCGGCTGACCGGCGCCAGCACCCTGAACTTTTGGCAGTTTTGCAAGGGCGGCGTCATTGGCGGTCTGAACAACCTTCGGATCACCACCTGCGGCACGGATCAGGCCGGAGGCAGCCCCCTGTTCATCATCCAGCAGGGCCTTGAGCAGGTGCTCCGGCGTCAACTGCTGGTTGTAGTCCCGAAGCGCAATGGTCTGTGCGGCCTGAAGGAAGCCCTGACTGCGTTCGGTGAAATTCTGAATGTCCATTCTCTCAAATTCCTCTCATGCCCCGTTATGGCGGCATTGATGTGTTTGGCCGCCCCCGAAGGCAGCGGCCTGTGATTAATATTTAGGCAGTCATTTTTTCGTTTCAAGGGCCTCCCGATGACGTTTTGCCGGTCCCTGCAAGACAAGATCCGCCTTGGAGAGACGGTCAAACGCATTCCGGTTCTGATGCCAGTAGGGATAGATCAGGTCAGGCGCGCTGACATCGTCAAGCCGACGAACCTGTTCCTGCGTCAGACGGAGCGACGCGGCTGCGAGGTTGTCCAGAAGCTGGCTCTCCTTCCGCGCGCCCAGAACCAGCGATGTGATCCCCGGCTTGTGCAGCGTCCAGGCCAGCGCCACGCGGGCAGCGGAAACGCTGTGCTCTTCCGCGATCTGCACCAGAACCTCGACCGTATCGTAGAGCTTTTTCAGGTCCCGGACTTCCGGCTCCGGCCAGCCGGAAATCCGGCGGGAATCTTCCGGAGCCGTCTTGCCGCGGCGATATTTCCCCGTCAGCAGACCACAGGCGAGCGGACTCCAGACCTGTACACCCAGCCCCTGATCCACGGCGAGCGGCAGAAGCTCGTATTCGGCATCCCGGGCTTCCAGCGAATAGTAAAGCTGCTGGCTGACCGGCGCGACCAGACGGTCCCGTTCGGCGGCTCCCAGCAGCTTCATGGCCTGCCAGCCTGCAAAATTGGAAATCCCGGCATATCGGATCTTGCCCTGATCGCGCAGCGTCTGGAGCGCTTCAAGCGTTTCCTCGACCGGCGTCAGACCGTCCCATTCATGCAGGTAATAGAGGTCGATATGATCACGCCCCAGCCGACGCAGACTGTCGTCGCAGGCATTGAGGATGTGATGGCGCGACAGACCCTGCTCGTTTGGCCCCTTTCCGGTTGGAAAACGCACCTTGGTAGTGACGAGCAGTTCGCGGCTGCGCCCCTGAAGGACGCGGCCGAGAATTTCCTCGGCTTCACCGCCGGAATAGGCATCGGCCGTATCGAACATGTTCACGCCATGCTCGACGCAGATATCCACCATCCGGGTCGCTTCAGCGACATCCACCTTGCCGGTGGCGGCAAAATTGCCCTGTCCGCCGAACGTAACCGATCCGAAATTGAGTGCTGAAATCTTGAGGCCCGAGCGACCAAGCTGACGATACTGCATATCCATCAGGCTCCTTCTTGCTGAGACATACCACGATACACAACACACGAACCCGGGATCGGTCCCGGTAAAATCGCCCCTGCTCCCATAAACGTGAGAAGGTCGCGCGCATCTCTTCTGGAAACCCTGTTCACAAACAACGGCCCGGTCCATGATCGACGTCAAAATCCTGTCCGTCGTCATGCTTACGGAGATGCAATGCTGTCACTTCCCCTGCGCCTTCCCTTGCGCCGAACCCTTCTGGCCTGTGCCGTCCTGTCGCCGCTGCTGTCAGTCGGCGCCCTTCAGGCCGCAGATCCCGCCGCCTGCATGGTCGATCTCGCAAAAACCCGAAATGGCGCGCTTGGCCTGCCCAATCACGCCGAAGTCACGCCGGATGGGCATTCCGTTCTGTTCCTGCGCTCGGGGCCGTTCGACACGCATCTGCATCTTTACCGCTACGACCTGCCCGACCATTCGCTGCATGAACTGGCTGCCCCCACTTCGGGCCCGGAGCATCTGTCGGTCGAGGAAAAGGCCCGGCGCGAACGGGCGCGCCAGATCATGTCGGGCATCACCGACTATCAGATGAGCGAGGACGGCGGCACGGTTCTGGCGTCTCAGGGCGGCCAGCTTGAACGTATCGCCACCGATGACGGCCGGGTCACGCCGATTGAAGGTCAGTGGATCGCCCCGCGCCTTTCCCCGGACGGGATGACCCTTGCCGCGGTGCGGGACAATGACCTGTACAGCGTCGATCTCGTCAGCGGGCGCGAAACACGTCTGACAACCGGCGGCAGCGACACCCTGACGCATGGTCTGGCCGAATTTGCCGCAGCCGAGGAGCTGGAACGCGCAGACGGCGCCTGGTGGTCTCCTGACAGCAAAACCATCCTGTTCGAGGAAGCCGATAACAGCGACGTCGAAAAGCATTACATCACCAATCCCGAAACCCCGCAGGCCGAACCTGTCGCCTTCCGCTATCCCCGCGCCGGGACGAACAACGCGAAAACGCGCTTTGGTCTCGTGGACGCAAAAGGCGGCCCGGTCCGCTGGATTTCCTGGGATCACGAAGCATGGCCCTATCTTGGCCGGGTTGTCTGGCGAAAGAACGGTCCGCTCGCCGTCGTGCTGCTCAACCGCGCCCAGACGCAGGAACAGCTTCTCACGATCGATCCCGCAACCGGCGCCACCCATCTTCTGCTCGCCCAGTCCGACCCGGCCTGGATCGAACTGGACCCGCGCGCCGCTTCCGGTGGCCACAACCTGCCCGTCTTTCTTGCCAATAATGCCGGTTTCCTCTGGGCCGCTGACCGGGGCAAGAACTGGCAGCTTGAACTGCATGCCCCCGATGGAAAACTCCAGCGCGTCCTGACACCGCCCGGTCTGTCCTATGTCGCCTTCGACGATTACGACGCCGAACACAACACGATCACCGTGACGGTGCGGGCGAACCGGCTGGACAACGAGGTTGTCCATATTGACCTCGCAACCGGTGCCGTGACGCCGTTCGTGACGGAACGGGGCATTCATAATGTGCATGTCACGAATGGCACGCATACAGCCATGGTGGACACATTCGCCAGCGCGACTGGCACGCGCCAGACGCTGGTCCGGAATGAGAACGGCCATGTCATCGCGACCCTCCCCAGCGTGGCGCAGCCGCCGAAACTGCCGGTTCATGTCGAGTTCACGACGGCGGGTCCGCGTGAATTCGATGCAGCCATCATCCGCCCCGAAAACTTCAGCGCCTCAAAGCGCTATCCGGTCGTGCTGTCGGTCTATGCCGGCCCGGGCTCCAAGATGGTCCATGACACGCCGACCTCCTATCTCGATGACCAGTGCCTGGCCAATCAGGGCTATATCGTCGTCACACTCGACGGCCGCGGAACGCCGGGACGCGATCATGATTTTGAACGCGCCATCAAGGGCAACCTGATCGACCTGCCGCTTCAGGACCAGATCGACGGCCTTCAGGCCCTCGGCAAACGCCATCATGAAATGGATCTCACCCGCGTTGGCGTGCATGGCTGGTCTTTCGGAGGCTATTTCACCGCCATGGCGACCATCCGCCGCCCGGACGTGTTCAAGGTTGGCGTCGCAGGGGCGCCTCCCGTCGATTTCGCGGATTACGACACGGCCTATACCGAGCGTTATCTCGGCACGCCGCAGGAAGACCCTGAAGGTTATCGCAGGAGCAATGTCCTGACCTATGCCGACACGCTGAAACAGCCTCTGCTGCTCATGCACGGCATTACGGATGACAATGTCTATTTCGAGAACACCATGAAGCTGACGCAGGCGCTTCTGCACGCCGGAAAGCCCTATGACCTGCTGCTCCTTCCAGGCACTCACATGCTGCCTGATCCGGTTATCCGCGCCCGGGTGGCCGAACGACGCGCGCAGTTCCTGAGCACGGTTCTCCAGCCCGGAAAATAACGTTCCATCATGCAGACATGAAAGGGGGGCCGGATCACACGATCCGGCCCCCCTTGTTTTTGTAAGGCTTGCCTGAAATCAGACGGCGATATCGTCGAACAGGCCTACGCCGCATCGTACGGCCATGGCCTGCCGGTAGGCTTCAACCTCCGGCGGATACACGACACCACGGATCAGCGACATGCTGTGCAGATGCGCATAAAGATGAATGTCATCCGTGGAGAGTTCACCATTCACGGCCTCGGGCGAACGGATGAACGGCGCCAGTTCCTTCAGCATCGCATTCAGCTGCGTGAGTTCATCGGTCCTGTCCTCCAGCAGGGCGCTGAACGAACCCACGGACGGCTCCTTGCGCCGGATGAAGCCAGCACGCGCGGATGTCGTCGCGAATTCCGGCAGAGGAGCCGCCGCAGCGCGGGGCAGGAACAGGCGATAGAGCGGCGTTCCCGCCTTCTTCAGCCAGGCCGCGATCTCGGGGCGGGTCTCCCCCGTCAGGACAGGAGTTCCGATCGCATCGATATGGGCGACGATATCCATGCTCTCGGGCATGAAGGTCCCGTTTTCCTCAAGGATGGGCACAACCTTGCGGCCGACCATGCGAACCGGGCCATCAACATCGTCATTGAGCAGGATGCGCTGCTCATACGGGATGTTCTTGAGCCCGAAGATCATCCGCGCCTTGGTGCAGAACGGGCAGTGTTCATAGATGTAAAGGATATGGGGTGCGCTCATGCTGCCCTCCTGTGTCTGGTGGATCATTTCTGCGGAACAGGACGCCTTTTCAGGCTTCCCCGACCGAGGAAGAAAGAAGAAGCGGGTCAAAATCTATGGCGGCGAGCGCCTGACGCCATTTTTTCGCGTGGTCGGTCCCGAACACGATCTCGTCAGTCGCAGGAGCCACGAACCAGGAACTGTCACGCAGAATTTCCTGTTCAAGCTGCCCGGGCGCCCAGGCCGCATGTCCAAGCGCCATCATCGCCTGTTTCGGCCCCTGTCCGGACGCGATCTCGCGCAGAATGTCCAGACTGGCGGTCAGGGTGGTGTGACCATCAACGTCCAGACTGCCCTCCCCGGCCCAGTCCGCCGAGTGCAGGACAAATCCCCGCGCATGTTCGACCGGCCCACCCATGCAGACACCAATCCGGCGTTCGGGAGGGCTCGGTTCGATTCCCAGCTGGGCAAACAGATCATCCAGCCCCGGCTGGGACAGGCGCTTATTAACGATCAGCCCCATCGCGCCATCCTGCTCCGAATGGGCGCAGAGATAGATCACCGTCCGCTCAAAGAACGTCTCCGCCAGTGCAGGCGCGGCCACGAGCAGTTTTCCCGTAAGACCGAGTTCCATGAGACCGGCGTCTGTCAGGTTGTCATTCCGTCCGTCGAGTGTTTTCTTCATGCCTGCCAACATGGGTGCATCCCTTCCTGTATTGCAAGCGTTTGCCTTCAGGAGTGTTAATGACATCCAATGTCACTGACCTGGGTATCCCGTGCCGCCCCTGCCGGGTGCGGACTGTCCGTCTGGAGATTGCCATGCCTCTCACCGTCCTCGTCACCGGCGCCACCGCAGGCTTCGGTCACGCCATCGCAACGCGCCTTGTGCGCGAAGGTCACCGTGTCATCGCGACCGGCCGCCGCAAGGAACGTCTGGAAGCTCTCAAGGATGAACTGGGCGAGAGCGTCCTCCCCTTCACGCTCGACATGACCGACCGTGAGGCCCTGCGCGCCCTGCCCGCCGCCCTGCCCGAGGAGTGGCAGGACATCGACGTGCTGGTGAACAATGCCGGTCTGGCACTCGGCATGGAGCCGGCGCAGGACGCCGAGCCCGATAACTGGGAATCGATGATCGCAACCAACGTCTCGGGCGTCGTGGAACTGACGCGCGCCCTTCTGCCGGGCATGGTTCAGCGTAATACGGGCTACATTATCGCACTGGGCAGCACGGCCGGGACCTATCCCTACACCGGCGGGAACGTCTATGGCGCGACCAAGGCCTTCGTACACCAGTTCACCCAGAACCTGCGCACGGATCTGCTTGGTACCCGCATCCGCGTGACGAATATCGAGCCCGGCCTGTGTGGCGGCAGCGAGTTCAGCAATGTGCGTCTGGGCGACGATGCCAAAGCGGCCGCCGTTTACAAGGACACGACGCCCCTGACGCCCGAGGATATCGCCGGGACTGTCTCGTGGCTCATCGGCCTGCCCTGGCACGTGAACGTCAATTATCTGGAAATGATGCCGGTCTGTCAGGCATCGGGGGGACTTGCGGTGAACCGTCATGTCGGCTGAAACCGGGCTTCCTTCCCAACTTCGCATCACGGACGGAAAGAAGTTCCGTCTGTCCTCCATCTCTACGAACGACAAGCTCGGCCGCCAGAAGAACTCATCCCGCACCCGCATCCGTGACTGCGTGGACAGGATGTCCGTCCTGCAGCAGCGGCTGGCGGCCTATGCCACCCACGGCATTCTGGTTGTGCTTCAGGGCATGGACACCGCCGGAAAGGATGGCGCGATCCGTCATGCCTTCTCCGGCCTGAATCCGCAGGGTGTGCATGTCACGTCTTTCAAGGCGCCTGTCGGGATCTCAACGCGTCATGATGATCTGTGGCGCATCCATCTTGCCGTGCCGTCGCGCGGTGAGATCGGCATTTTCAACCGCAGTCATTACGAAGATGTCCTCGTGGAACGCGTGCATCCGGAGATGGTGCGTGCCCGCGGTCTCAATCCCGATCTGCCGGGATTCTGGGATCACCGTCTGGGCGATCTGCGCAATTTCGAGAGCTATCTGCGGCGACAGAACATCCTCGTCCTCAAGCTGTTCCTGCATATTTCGCCAGAAGAGCAGCGACAGCGCCTGCTCAAGCGGCTGGACCATCCGGAGAAACGCTGGAAGTTCAGCCCGTCGGATCTGAAGGAGCGCGAGTTCTGGCCGCATTATACCGCAGCCTATGAAGAAGCCATCCGCGCGACCGCAACGCCGGACGCCCCCTGGATCGTCATTCCGGCGGACCATAAATGGCTCGCCCGCGTACTCGTGGCCGAAGCCCTGCTGGATACGCTGGAAAGCCTTCACCTCAAGGAGCCGGAACAGAAAATGTCCGATGCGCTCAAGGACGCCCAGCAGGCCCTGCTCAAAGGCGCGGCCAAGACCGTCTGATCCTGATCATGTCGCTTCTCTCCCGTCTCAGGCGCCTGTTCTCTCCACCGGCCGGGTCCTCCGGTCTGGCGGAGATCGCACGCAGCACGACTGTTCTCGAAACCTGTCCCATCCGACCGGTTTCCGCGCCCTGCGCCTCTGCCCTGAGCCATCCGGAACGCAACCCGTTCCGGGACTGGGAGAGCATGCCGGTTACGATCCGTCAGTTCACCCTGCGCGACATCGTGCTGGACCAGCCGCTGATGACGCTGCTGCATGCAGGCCATCCGGTCGCTGACACCGCCTATGTTCAGGATCCGGAGGCCGTGCGGAACCTGCGGCTGCGTCCTGCGGACGTCATCCGCTGCGCGCCTTTCAAGGGCATGACCGCAAGCTGTGTCGATCACTGGGCCTCGAACTTCTATCACTGGGTCGCTCATACGATCCCGACCCTGCATGTCCTGTCCCGGGCAGGCAGGCCCATCCGCCTCGTCCTGCCCGAACATATGCATCCGTGGCAGTTCGAGACGCTTGAGCTTTTTGGCCTGACCGGGGACGCCCATATCCGTCTGCAGCAAGGGCGGCAGTACGCCTTCAGTGCCCTCGACTACATCACCTTCGTCAATGGCAGCGCCGATTTCGCCGTCTCGGACCTGTCCCGCGATGCATATTCGCGGCTGCGTCAGGCCGCAGGTGCCACAACGCCATCTGCCGGACGACGGCTCTATATCGAGCGTGGCAGTTCGGCCAACCGGCACGTTCCCAACGAAGCCGAACTGGCGGGAGCGCTCGAAAAAATCGGCTTTGAACGCGTGCATCCCGAAACGCTGTCGCTATCCGAACAGATCCGCCTGTTCAGCGACGCCGGGATGGTTATGGGGATGCTGGGGGCCGGCATGGCCAATATCGCCTGGTGCCAGCCGGGAACGCTCGTTTACGAACTCGTCCCGTCCCATCACATCAACCCCTGCTTTGCCGCCATGGCGACACAGGGGGGGCTGAAATACTGGGCGGATGTGTTCGAGACAGGGGCGGCGCGGGAAAACCACACGGACGAGGCCGCCATCCCGCTTCCGGTCGCAGACATCCTCGACCGGGTCCGGGAGCTGGTGGCCCTCCTGCCCGACGCCTGAAACAACAAACCCCGCCGGAGACCTGCTCCGACGGGGTTCTGCGTTTCAGATCCTGAAAGACGGATCAGGAACGGCGCTTGCGGCTCGAACCGTCACCGCGCGGGCCATCACCGGCTGCGGGCTTCGGACGACCATAGCCCGAACCACCGCGGCCCTTGTAGCCGCCGCCGGCACCACCGCGCGGACCGCCCTTGAAACCACCGCCCGAACGGCCACCGCCGCCAAAGCGCTTGCCTTCACCGGGGTTACGACCACGGGGACCCATGCCACCGGCAGGAGCTTCGGACGGCTCGATCGTCACTTCGTCGGCTTCCGCACCGGCGAGGCAGGACTTGAAGCGGGCTACGCTTTCATCGGCGATCTGGAAGTAGGTCTGTTCCTGATCGATGCGGATGCTACCGATCTCGCGCTTCTGCACACCACCCAGACGGCAGATCAGCGGGATCAGCCACTTCGGATCAGCGCGTTCAGTGCGACCAACGCCCATCTTGAACCACTCGCCGGACATGGTGTGTTCTTCGCGCGGTGCACGCTCGCCACGCTCCGTACGGCGCGGAGCCTCGACGGACATCGGGCGGATCTGCTCAACCTTCGGCAGACGCGCCCGATACAGACCGACCAGTGCCGCTGCGAGCTTGGTGGCGTCGTACGTCTCGACCAACTGGTTGACCAGCTCGTCGGACATGTCGTCCACGGCGTTCGTCAGGATCGGATCGTGCATCAGCCGAGTCTTGTCCTGCTCGGCAATGGCATCAGCCGTGGGAACGGCTTCCCACTCGGCCTGGATCTTCGCCATCTGAAGCAGACGCTCGGCCCGGCGACGCTGGTTCAGCGGAACCATCAGCACGCTGGTGCCCTTGCGCCCCGCACGGCCCGTACGGCCCGAACGGTGCAGCAGGGTTTCGGCAGCCGTCGGGATGCTGGCATGAATCACGAGATTCAGGGCCGGAACGTCAATACCGCGGGCCGCAACGTCCGTCGCAACACAGACGCGGGCCTGACCGGAGCGCAGGCTCTCGATCGCACGGCTACGCTCGTTCTGGCCCATCTCGCCGGAAATGGCGACGGACGCAAAACCACGCTCAAGCAGCGTCGCCTGAACCTGATTGACCATCATGCGGGTGTTGCAGAACACCATGGCCGTCGGGCTTTCGTAGAAACGAAGCACGTTGACGAGCGAGCGCTCGATTTCCTGCGGCTGCGTGATGACGCAGCGATAGGTGATGTCGGAATGCTGCTTTGCACCCGACACCGTGTCGATGCGCTCGGCATTCTTCTGATAGCGGCGCGCCAGAGAGGCAATCTCGCGAGCGATCGTCGCGGAGAACAGCAGCGTGCGACGCTCGGTCGGAGCGGCATCGAGCAGCTTCTCGAGCTCGTCACGGAAGCCCATGTCCAGCATTTCGTCGGCTTCATCAAGGATGACACAACGAAGGGCGGACAGGTCGAGGGAGCCACGCGACAGATGGTCGCACAGACGGCCCGGCGTGCCGACAACGATATGGACGCCGCGATTCAGTTCGCGGGCTTCACTGCGGGCATCGGTGCCGCCAATGCAGCTCGCGATGCGGGCGCCGGTTTCGGCATAGAGCCATTTGAGTTCGGACTGGACCTGAAGCGCCAGCTCACGCGTCGGCGCGATCACAAGCGCCATGGGCTGAGGGGACGGCGGAAGGCGATCGGCATCTCCGAGCAGGGTCGGAGCGATGGCCAGGCCGAAGGCGACGGTCTTGCCCGACCCCGTCTGCGCGGAAACCAGCAGGTCGCGCTCGTCCAGCCCCGGCTGCAGAACTGCTTCCTGAACAGGAGTCAGCTGTTCGTAGCCACGTGCCTCAAGGGCGCGCTTAAGGGCAGGATGGGTATCGGGAAAAGGCATATTTTATGAACACTCGGCAAACGTCACGCCGACGACAGGATGCGGCGGCTGGAATGCCGCTGCATAAAGACTTCCAGCCGAAAATGCCAGAAAGAACGTATGGAAGGCTTTTTCTTGTTCTTCCCGTTCCATCCGGCACGCGGAATACAGTCCGTGCCCTGTTCAGTTCCTCGGCCTGCGCCCGATCACCGCATGCACCGTATCGCGCCATGCCGTGAGATCCTCGGGGGGGACAACCTCCCCCGTATCCAGCTCGGCCAGCCCGGCGCGGGACATCAGCACACTGGCCAGGCGGACCCGATCGGCCGGCTCAAGCGCCTGCCAGATCGCGACAGCCTTCACCGCATGGAACTGGTCGGAAAACGTCAGGATCAGCGGTGCACCGGGCTTGAGGACACGCACGACTTCCGTCAGCACGGCCAGCGGCTGCGTCAGATAGGCCAGCCCGTCGCACAGCGTCACGGCATCGAAGCTGTCATCCTCGAAAGGCAGCGTCGTGACCTCGTTGAGATCCTGCACGATCCGCTCGCCCAGAACGGAATTGGAATCCAGAGCACCCTTGGAGATTCCGAGCCCGACTACCCGCTGGAACGTCGCTTCCTCGGGATAATGGCTGAGCGCGCCTGCCATCAGATCCAGCACCGCACCGCCAACCGGCAGGGCCGTCTGATACAGGGCCGTCACGGCCGTTCGCGCGCCCATATCCATCAGCGAATCCGGCACGCGCTGGGCGTAGAAAATCGTGTCGGGCTCGCTGTTGGCGCGCGTGAACGCCGCTGCGTGCATTCCTTCAAGCTGTTCCGGGCCGCTCATGTCCACTCCTTCTGATCCAGCAGCCGAAATGAGGGCATGTTCTCCGTGCGTCAACCCGCAGGATGCTTTATGAGAAGCGCCATCATGACCCTCTCCTTCACGAAAATGCACGGTCTGGGCAACGATTTCGTCGTGATCGACGGCCGCCAGAACGATCCCGCCCTCGACACCGCGACGATCCGCCATCTGTGCGACCGGCGCTTCGGAATCGGCTGCGATCAGCTTGTCCTGCTGACAATGCCGACGCTGTCAGGGGCCGACGTGCATGTCCGTTTCTTCAATCCGGACGGTTCGGAAGCCGGAGCCTGCGGCAATGCGTCGCGTTGCGTGGCGAAGTTCGTCGGCGGCGCTCCGACGCTCCAGACGGCGGCCGGCCTTCTCCCCACGGCACAGGATGGCGATCTCTTCACGGTCAATATGGGCACTCCCCGGCTGGACTGGCAGGACGTGCCGCTATCCCGCGCCTGTGACACGCTGCATCTGCCGCTGCATGATGCGGCAGCCTGCTCGATGGGAAATCCACACGCCACGCTGTTCGGTGACGCCTCCCGCGCGGAGGCGCTGGGTCCGGACCTCGAACGGGATCCCCTCTTCCCGGAACGCGCCAATATCGGTTTCGCGCAGATCCTCTCCGCGACACGTATGCGTTTGCGCGTCTGGGAACGCGGCGCAGGACTGACGCTCGCCTGTGGGTCTGGAGCCTGTGCCGCCGTCGTAAATGCCGTCCGCCGCGGCCTGACGGAACGGACCTGCATGGTCACGATGGATGGCGGAGACCTGCGCATCACATGGCGTGAAGACGGCCATGTCCTCATGACAGGCCCCGCCGTCACGGTCTTTCACGGGACGACCGCGTGACTGCTTCTGTCCTGACATTCGGCTGCCGCCTCAATGCTCATGAGAGCGACGGCATGGCCCATCACGCGCGCGGCCAGGACGACACGATCATCGTTAACACCTGTGCCGTGACGACTACGGCCGAGCGACAGGCCCGGCAGGCCATCCGCCGCGCGCATCGCGAAAATCCGGACGCAAAAATCGTTGTGACAGGCTGCGCTTCCGATATCGCCCCTGACCGCTGGGCCGCGCTGCCGGGCGTTGTTCGTGTGGTGCCCAACGAAGACAAACTCAAACCCGCCATCTGGGGTGACACCAGTGTCGGTCTCCCGCCGTCCCGCCACGCGCGCGCCCTCCTGCAGGTCCAGCAGGGCTGCGACCACCGCTGCACCTTTTGCATCATCCCTTATGGCCGCGGAGACTCCCGCTCCACCCCCGTTGAGGACGCCATCGCGCGCGCCGAAGCGCTTGTCGAAGCCGGGCATCAGGAAATCGTCCTGACCGGCGTGGATATCGCCTCATGGCAGGGGTCAGAGGGCAAGGGGCTGGGCGCGTTGTGTCGCGAACTGCTGCACCGCGTGGACGGCGTGCGGCGACTGCGCCTGTCTTCCATCGACCCTGTCCTTCTTGATGCGCAAACCGGCGATGCGGATTTATGGTGGCTTCTGGAAAACGAGCCCCGCCTGATGCCGCATCTGCACCTGTCCCTGCAGGCAGGATCGGATCTTATTCTCAAGCGCATGAAGCGCCGCCATGATACGGCCGGGGTCGCCGCAACGCTGCGCCGCGTCCGCTCCATACGCCCGGAGACAGGCGTTGGTGCCGATCTGATCGCGGGCTTTCCCACGGAAACGGATGCCCTCTTTGAGGAAACCCGCGCCTTTATCGAAGAACAGCAGATTCCTTTTCTGCACGTTTTTCCTTACAGCGAACGCCCCGGAACACCCGCTGCCCGAATGCCGGCCGTCCCCAATGCCGAGCGCCAGAAACGCGCGGCCTGTCTGCGCGACATTGGCGAGGCAAACCGTGATCGTTTCCTGCAGCGCCTCATCGGCACCGAGTTCGATATTCTGGCCGAGACGCCGGATCGCGGCCATTCGCCGGAATTTGCCGCCGTACGCCTGACCGGAACCGCCCCTGCGCCCATCCGGGGCAGTTTTGTACCCGTTCGCGCCACGGGGCTGGAAAACGGGACACTTCTGGCTGAAATCCGCAGCTGAAACGCGCTCAGATCTCCCTATGCCCTTGACGTTCGGCCCGACCTGTCCGAACTCCCATGCATGGCTGGATTTTTCTCACGACTCAAACAGGGTCTTTCGCGGTCGAGTTCGCGTCTCGGCGCCGTTTTCACGCATCGCAAGCTGGATGAAACAGCTCTTGAAGAGCTCGAGGACGAGCTGATCGCCGCCGATCTCGGACCGGCCGTGGCCGAGCGTGTCATCGAGAACTTCCGCAGTACGCGCTTTGGCAAGGATGTCACCAGCGACGAAATCCGCGAGACCCTCGCGACCGAGATCGCCCGCGTCCTTGAGCCCGTTGCCATTCCCTTCGAGCCCGACCCGAAGAAGAAACCCCATGTTGTGCTCGTCGTGGGCGTCAACGGTGTCGGCAAAACCACGACCATCGGCAAGATGGCCCGTCATTACACGGAAGAAGGCGAATCCGTGATGCTGGTGGCTGGCGATACGTTCCGTGCCGCTGCCGTCGAACAGCTTGAAGTCTGGGGCAAGCGCGCCAACGTGCCCGTCATCGCTGGCAAGCATGGCGCCGATGCTGCGGGTCTGGCCTATGACGGCCTCAAGCGCGCAACCGAAGCCGGAACCGACCTGCTCCTGATCGACACTGCCGGGCGCCTGCACAACAAGGGCGCACTAATGGAGGAGCTGGCCAAGATCATCCGTGTCATGCGGAAATTCGATGAAACAGCGCCTCATTCCGTCCTGCTGGTTCTGGATGCAACGACCGGACAGAACGCAATAGAACAGGTGCGGGTCTTCCGTGAACTGGTGAATGTAACCGGACTGATCGTGACCAAACTGGATGGTTCCGCCCGCGGTGGAATTGTGGTGGCCCTCGCGGAGCAGTTCAAACTGCCGGTTCACATGGTCGGTGTCGGGGAACAGGCCGAGGATCTGCGTCCTTTCTCGGCTCAGGAATACGCAAAGGGTCTGGTGGGAGGCTCCAACGATCTGGCAGCCAGACTAATGGAAACCTCAACCGACGAAGCGCCTTCCACGTAAGGCTCCAAATCCTGCGGCCTGCAGATCAGGTCGCAGGCGCATCCTCATCCGAGGACATCCATTCCTCCTGAAGATACGCGATACGTTTTTCAATGGATTTACGCTCGCGTCGCGCGATTTCCGCGTTCCAAAGCCGGCCGCTAATGGCCGATGCTTCCGCCACGAGCCAGGCTGCCCCAGCCGCAAGCCAGTCCAGCGCCAGAGTCACGGGCTGCGTGATCTGCGCGATACACGTCTCCCAGTCCCCGTTTGCGGCCCAGGCCTCGTGCAAAGGATGCACCATGGCAGCGCCGACATAGAACAGCACAATCATGATCCGCTGACCATCAGCATTGGGATCAACAAGCTTCAGGGCGACCAGAGGAAGCAGCAGAACACCTGCAACCAGCAAACTCCCGGGAACATACGAGAGCAAAAGCCCGATGATGATCCCGTGCCACCAGCGGAACCCGGGGGCCCGGAGCGATCCCGGGTCTGCCTGTCTAACGGACGTCATGCGTCTTCCTCACTGACAGAACTCCAGCCAGATACTCACCATTGCCACGGCGATGCCCGTCAGAAGTGAAAAGAATTCTCCCGAATTGCGTGCTTCACGATCATTGGCCGCCCTGCGCTCGGGCGCTTCATCGAGAACACGCATCAGATTGCTGATTTCCGCTTCGGCTTCCTGGGCCTGGCGCTGATCCAGCCGAAGACCCGTCGGATCATTGACGGTCGCCAGGAACGTGCCGAGATTTCCGTCTTCCGCCGCCTTTCCAAGACGCACGCGCCGTCGGGCACGCGATGTCTTGCTCCGCCACTGACGCAGTTCCGTTTCCAGCAGCGGCAAGGCCCGCTGCGCCAGAAAACTGAGCGGCGTCCTGTCGAATTTCCTCTGTACGGCCGCAAGCACGGTCAGATCAGCGAGCCAGCCCGGCAATCCTGCTTTCTGCGACTGAGAGAGCGGAATGATCCCCTGACGCGCGCAGTTCGCTTCAAGAAAGGAGCGCATCTGGTCATCCAGAAAGCCACTCCGTCCCAGAGCTTCGTCCGGCAGATCCTCAATTCCCACATGCCGGTTCAGCCATTGCAGTAGTCCTTCCGGCAGGGAAATCCGGGCCTCCAGACATCTCTTTGAAAGGCAGGGCAGGAATCTGTTCAGCTCATAGGGGAAACGTCTGACCAGATCCGCCCCTCTGGTTCCGATGCGGCGTGCCGCCACGGACAGGGCGGTAATCTGATGGCTCTGCCGCTGAGGCAGATGGGCGGACATGAAGGCATCAGGATTGGCCGCCATGAAACTCAGGATATTCCGGACAGTCCGCTCTTCATCCGGAGTGGACGGCTGAACCGTTGCCTGAACCACCATCTGGGGAAGCGCCTCAGGCCAGAACCAGGTGCCCCCCCAGAACATGGGTGCGGCAGGATCGAGGACGGAAATCGCATGCGTGATGACCATCGTGGCAGGATCAACCGCCTTGCTGCCACCGGCCGGAAGAAATGAGGCACTCGCCTGCTCGATCAACCCCGCCATGACGGAGAGTTCAAGTTCGCGGCCCAGCCAGTTACTGACGACTTTCCTTTGCAGCAATGCGGAAAATTCCGCAGGATGCCGCCCCGCATACCAGGCGAGGGCCTGCGGCGTGTAGACGGCATTTCCGCCTATCATGAGGGGGATGCGCGCGGGAATAACCGGACGGACCGTAAAGACCTTGCTGGGCGCGATCGTCACAAGATCGCGCGGCGAGGGCCGGCTGACGGGATCATCGGAGAGCATCGCCGTCAGGAGCGAACGCAGTCCGACGGGCACGTTATGGCCGTCCATGTAGGCGGCGGGCGTGCCGACTTCAAAACGTCGCCTGAGAATATCCGTATCGGAGAGGCCTTCAAGAGGGAGCTTTCCGATAGCGAGCGCAAGAATGACTACCCCCAGCGAAAAAACATCGCAGTCCGTCGTCCCCTCGCCCCGGGCGGAGGGGCGACAGACCGCTGAAGACAGGGGTTCGAAAAGAACGGGCTGTTTTTCACCCGGAGCGGCCACTCCCAGAGGCCCAAGCACGACCTTGTGCAGCCCCTGTCCGACGAACAGATTGTCGGGACGGATGCTGCGGCATGTCAGCTTTTCAGCTTCCAGCCGCTGGAGAAGCGAGGCCATCGGACGGATCACGCCGTCGATCAACTGGCTCTCCGTCCACAGGCCCAGTCCCTCCGCAAGCGAGGGACCGGGGGGATGGGGACAGAGGAGCCATAAGGCGCCCTGAGAATATTCGTGGGTCTGGATCGGAATCACGCTCTCATGACGAAAGAACATGATTTCCGTAAGACGGGGAGAGGGTGCGAAAGGAGCCAGGGCCAGATAGGACGCCCCGGATGCCGTTACGTCCTGAGCACTATAGGTCGCACAGCCACCGAGATCGGGCTGTTTGCGGTCCAGGCTGATCAGATACCGCTCGGCGATGAGCAGTTCCTGGCTGTTATCTGCCTGTGTGTCGGCCATTGAAGTCCCGTTGTTTCCCTATCCGGTCTTTTGTGCCGGACAGGGATTGAGACTTCGTTAATGCAGGGCCGATTCCGGAGTTAAGGATTTAGTCCTCGAACGGATCGCGCATCAGGATGGTGTCGTCGCGTTCCGGACTGGTGGAGAGCAGCGTCACAGGGGCTTCAATCAGTTCCTCGATGCGACGGACATACTTGATGGCCTGTGCCGGGAGCTCGGCCCAGGAACGAGCGCCTGCGGTGGTTTCCTTCCAGCCCGGCATCGTCTCGTAAACCGGCTTGACGCGGGCCTGTGCGCCCGGAGCAGACGGGAAGGTCTCGATCTTCTGACCGTCCAGTTCATAGCCGACGCAGATGGAAATCTCGTCCAGACCATCCAGAACGTCGAGCTTCGTCAGGGCAATGCCGCTGACGCCACCGACCCGAACAGCACGACGAATCAGAACCGCATCGAACCAGCCGCAGCGACGCGGACGACCGGTGACGGTGCCGAACTCATGCCCACGCTCGCCAAGAGTGCGACCGGTCTGGTCGTGCAGCTCGGTTGGGAACGGCCCCTCGCCCACGCGGGTCGTGTAGGCCTTGGCGATCCCGAGCACGAAGCCGACGGAAGACGGGCTGACACCACTGCCCGAAGCTGCCACGGCTGCAACCGTGTTGGAGCTCGTGACGAACGGATAGGTGCCGTGATCGACATCCAGCATGACGGCCTGCGCACCTTCGAACAGGATGCGACGACCGGCACGGCGCCCTTCGTCCAGACGATCCCAGACCTGACAGGAGAACGGCAGAAGGCGCGGGGTGATCTCGGCCAGGAAGTCCTTGAGCTGGTCCTTGGTGAACGTCTCGGCGCCCAGACCGGCGAGCAGCGTGTTGTGGTGCAGGAGCAGTTCGTCCAGCTTCCAGTCCAGCGTCTCGGGCTCGGCCAGATCGCAGATGCGGATGGCGCGACGGGCCACCTTGTCTTCGTAGGCCGGACCGATACCGCGGCCGGTCGTGCCGATCTTGTGGTCGCCACGGGCGGCTTCGCGGGCCCGGTCGAGCGCACCATGCACCGGCAGAATCAGCGGCGCGTTCTCAGCGATCCACAGCGTCTCGGGCGTAACCACCAGCCCCTGAGCCGTCACGCGGTCGATTTCCGTCATCAGTGCCTTGGGATCCACGACGACGCCGTTGCCGATCACGCCGATCTTGCCACGAACCAGACCGGACGGCAGCAGGGACAGCTTATAGACCTGATCGCCCACGACCAGCGTGTGACCGGCGTTATGACCACCCTGAAAGCGGACAACGATATCGGCGCGGCTGGCGAGCCAGTCGACGATCTTGCCTTTACCCTCGTCCCCCCACTGGGTTCCGATCACGGTGACGTTGGACATGAGCTGACTTCCTAGAGCTGACGATACAGGGGAAAACGAAAGAGGACGGTGGATCAGAGCGGCTGGGCCGCACCATCCTTCCAGACATGGGTACAGCGCAGATGCCGCGCCTGGGCCGCCAGATCCTCGTCATGGGACAGGGCGGACACCGTGGCATATCCGGCTTCATGCAGACTGGAGAGGCTACGCACATCAAGATCGACCGGCACATAGCAGCGCGGACGCGTCGCAGACACCGGGGCCGCACGCAGAAGGGCCTGCGGACGAAGCGTCAGGCCACAGGCAGGCTCCTGCCCGGCGAGATAGCGTCCGCCACGCCCCAGTTCTTCACGCGAACTGGTCGAAAACACCGTCACACACAGTCCGGTATGATAGCGCCAGCCCCGGAAATCGACGGGATCGATCGTCAGACGCAGATCCGGGCTACGCTCGCGGATCGCCGACACGGATGCTGCCAGACGCTCGAAATGCCCGGCAATTTCCTCAGGATAATCCAGCTCCGCCAGCAGATCCAGCGCACGATCGGCAGGCCCGGCAGCGCGCAGCATGACCGCCAGCATTCCGGCAATCGGACCGCCCAGTTCGGCCACCGCACTGGCGTCCTTGCGGTCCAGCGCATGCAGCAGCGGCTCACGATCGGCTTCGGGAATGACGCCTTCGATCAGGCCCAGCGCCAGAGCGGGCATGGACAGATCGAAGGACACGCCTTTGATCCCCAATTCCGCAAGTGCCTTCGCTCCGAGCGCAATGACTTCCGCATCGGCCTGCGCGCTGTCGGGACCAATCAGTTCGATTCCAGCCTGCGAGACCTGACGATCGGCTTCACGGCCTGGCGTACCGACAACAATGCAGCTTCCTGAATAGGACAGGCGCAGCGGACGTGGCGCGTCCTGAAGGCGGATGCTCGCAATGCGGGCGATCTGCGTCGTCATGTCCGGACGCAGCGCCATCATGCGGTGCGAGTTCGGGTCCATCAGACGGAAGGTCTGGGGGGCAAGGGATTCGCCGGAGCCACCCAGCAGAGAGCTTTCAAACTCCAGCAGGGGCGGACGGACGCGCTGATAACCGTGACGGGAAAAGGCCTCCATCACGCTAGCGATGCCCCGGGCTTCCGCTTCGGCTTCACCGGGAAGAAGATCGGCAAATCCGGACGGCAGGAGCGCGGCGCTCGGGGTCTCGGAATACAGGCTCATGCGGAGAACTCCGCGCGGGTCTGCTCATGGGCCCAGTCCAGCCAGGGCAGCAGCGCCTCGATATCCGCCGTCTCGACCGTGGCACCACCCCAGATCCGCAGACCAGCCGGGGCATCACGATAGGATGCAAGATCGTAACCCGCGCCTTCCTGCGCCACGAGGCCCGTCAGATGCTTGACGGCCTTGCCCTTCGCTTCGGCAGACAGACTTTCAAACCACGGCGCCGTGATTTTCAGGCAGATCGACGTACTGGACCGAGTCTCTTCCCTGGCAGACAGAAAGGACACCCAGTCCGCTGTCGCGATCCATTTCGTCACGGCAGCCAGATTCTTCTGCGAACGGGCCTTCAGGGCGGGAAGACCACCAATCTGTTCAGCCCAGCGCAGACCGTCCAGCGCGTCCTCGACGCAGAGCATGGATGGCGTGTTGATCGTATCGCCTTCGAAGATGGCCTCGATCAGGCCCTTCTTGTTGGCCAGACGGAAAATCTTGGGCAGCGGACGCGGAGACGGCTGGGACAGACGAGCAGCAACACGCGGGCTGAGCGCCACCATGCCATGCGCTGCCTCGCCCCCAAGCGCTTTCTGCCACGACCAGGTCACGATATCGAGCCGGTCCCACGGCAGATCCATCGCAAAGGCAGCAGACGTGGCATCGCAGATGACGAGGCCTTCGTGTTCGGCCGGAATGGCACTCGCATCCGGGATGCAGACGCCCGACGTCGTGCCGTTCCATGTCAGAACGACATCGCGGGTCCAGTCCACTTTCGTCAGGTCCGGCAGTTCGCCATAAGGGGCGTCCAGAACCCGCAGATCCTCGATTTTCAGAACGTCGCGCAGGTCCTGCGCCCAGGTTCCGGAAAAGCTTTCGAAAGACAGGACATCAATCCCGCGCTCACCGGCAAGGGCCCACAGAATCATTTCCACGGCCCCGGTATCGGAAGCCGGGACAATGCCAACACGCCAGTCCGATGGAATGCCGAGCAGGTCTTTGGAGCGTGTAATGACTTCCTTGAGACGCGCGCGCCCTTCCGGCGCACGATGCGAACGGCCCAGCAGGGCCTGGTCCAGGCCGGACAACGACCATCCGGGGCGCTTGGCGCAGGGACCTGAGGAGAAGAACGGGCGGGAGGGTTTGACAGTCGGCTTGGACATGCTCGTTCCGGGCTGATCGGTCCTGAGGTCATTCCGGCAGGAAATGACCGCTCATGGTGCGAGAGAGGGGACTCGAACCCCTATGCCTTTCGGCGGTCGATTTTGAGCCGACTGCGTCTACCGTTCCGCCACTCTCGCGCGGGCGGCCCGAACCCTAATGCATTCCCGGCAAAAGTGCCAGACTGCAAAATCCGGGCCGCAGAATGAGGTTTTTAAAGCCCCAGCATCAGAAGCAGATTCTGGATCGCTGCCCCCGAGGCTCCCTTCCCCAGATTGTCCAACCGTGCGGTCAGAACAACCTGTTCGCCATTATGATGGACGCGCAGTTCCATGTCGTCGGTATTGGCGAGAGTGTCGGCCTCAAGCCGTGTTTCGGCGGGGACAACATGTACATGGGCGCATCCGGCGTAAGCGTCCTGGAGCACAGCTTCCAGTTCCGCGGCCGAAGGCTGCCCCGGCAGATCCTTCAGGTGCAGCGGAATGGAGACAATCATGCCCTGCGGGAAATGCCCGACCGACGGCACGAACAGCGGCTGGCGCGTCAGACCCGAATAGTGCCGGATTTCAGGCAGATGCTTGTGCTTGAGGTTCAGCCCATACAGGAAGAAGGCCGGACCGCCGTTCTTCTCGTGCTCCTCGATCGCGACACGCCCTGCTCCGCTGTAGCCGGAGACAGCGTTGATGGAGACGGGATGATCGGCCGGGAGCATCCCTGCCCAGACCAGAGGCCGCATCAGGGCAATGGCGCCCGTCGGATAGCAGCCGGGATTGGCGACAAACCGCGCATTCCTGATGACAGCAGCCTGTTCCGCATCCATTTCCGGAAAACCATAAACCCAGCCATCAGCGATCCGATGCGCGGTACTGGCATCCAGAATTCGGACGTTCAGCCCTTCGGCCAGCGCCACCGTTTCCCGGGCAGCGTCATCCGGGAGACACAGGATGGCGATATCAGCCTGTTCGAGCATGGAGCGCCGCGCGGCGGTGTCCTTGCGCAGGGCCGGGTCGATGGACAGGATCTCCAGACCATAGGAAGCCGGAAGCGCCTCGATCCGCTGGCGGATGCCCAGACCTGTCGTGCCTGCTTCCCCATCAATGAAAATGCGTGCCATGCGCCGTCCATCCTGTCTGAAAATCCGTTTCGCCCCGGCAGATGCCTGAAACGTCCGGCAGTCGTTTTACGTCGGGAATGTCATGCTGTCACCCGCTGCCACCCTTCGCGGCGCTTTCATCCATGAAGCCACGCAGGTATGAACCTTTGCAGCACGATAACAGCAGGATGTTTCCATGACCCAGTCCTCCTCCCGGCAGATCGACCGCCTGCTGGATGTCATGAAGCGCCTGCGCGACCCCGAGAGCGGTTGTCCCTGGGACGTGGAGCAGACCCCGGCCACGATTGCCCCCTTCGCCATCGAGGAAGCCTATGAGGTCATGGACGCCATCGCCCGTGACGACCGCGATGCCATCCCCGACGAACTGGGTGACCTGCTGCTTCAGGTGGTCTTTCAGGCCCAGATGGCCGAGGAAGCCGGGCAGTTTGATTTTGAGACCGTTGCGGGCACGATCGCCGACAAGCTGGTGCGCCGTCATCCGCATGTTTTCGGCGATGCTGCGCTGGATGACGATACTTGGGAGCGGGAAAAGGAAGCCGAGCGTCAGCGCAAGGCTGAATATGGCACGCTTGCGGGTGTCGCCCTGCCCCTTCCCGCTCTCATGCGCGCCGCCAAGCTGACGCGCCGTGCGGCCCGCGTCGGTTTCGACTGGGACGACGCCGCTGGCATTCTGAACAAGGTCCACGAAGAGATCGACGAACTGAAAGCCGAAATTGGCGGAGACCGTGACCGGATCGAGGACGAACTGGGCGATGTCCTCTTCACGGTCGCCAGCCTTGCCCGCAAACTGGATATCGACCCCGAAGCCGCCCTGCGGCGCAGCAACGACAAGTTCACCCGTCGCTTTGAAGCCATGGAAACCATGCTGGCCGAAAAGGGACAGACCATGGCCGAACAGGATCTTCCGACGATGGAAGCCCTCTGGCAGGCCGCGAAGAAGCTGCCCGGCATGAAATGAGACCCGGATTTTCGGTGCGGGCGTCTAATCCGTATGTAACAGGCGTTCCATTCTCAATGTAACATCCGCACGGTTCATGACCTTATACAATCCGTATCACTCGGTTACATTGCTCCTTATCCTTTATTAACTTTCTGATCCGAAAATGACTTCGTTCCTATCCCACGGAGTCTTTTCCCCATGACAAGCATTTCCTCCATCGGCTCGTCCGCCATGAGCAGCCTTTACAGCTCGGGCACCGCGTCCTCCTCCAGCGCCTCATCGTCGTCCAGCGGCACCTCCTCCACACAGGAAACCACCACGACCAAGCTGAACGCCGATGGCTCCACGACGACCATCGTCGAAGACGCCCAGGGCAACATCATCTCCGAGACGACGTCCGGCGGCTCCTCGAACTCCGGTTCCAGCAGCGACACGAGCCACCTGCTCAGCGTCTCCGCTTAATTCCAGACTGCGGGCAGCCGGTGACGTCCAACGCTGCCCAACCGCTTTCCTGCTCTCTATATTTTAAAGAAACTGCATTCTGACGCCGTACTTTAAATCCTTCAGATCCATTCCGAAGGAAAAACATCCATGGCGTCGTCTTCCGCCCGGCCGTTATTGCAGACCCTGACCGGTATTGGTCTCGCCATACTGGGACTGGCCCTCTTCCTGCCGGGGCTGCGGCTCATCGCACTGGGTGGTTCATTCTATTACGCCGTGGCCGGTCTGCTCATGATCCTGTCCGGTATCATGCTGACCATGGGACGGCGTTCCGGTCTGGCACTCTATGCCGCCCTGCTGGCCTATACCCTGATCTGGGCGCTGTGGCGCGTCGGGCTGGATGGCTGGCGGCTCATTCCGCCCCTGGCCCTTCCCACCGGCATCGGTCTGTGGGTGTTCGGCCCCTGGGTCGGCGGACGACTGATGGACAGTCGGAGCCATGTCCGGATCAATGGCACCGTGCTGGGTGGCATGGGGAGCTGTCTCGCGCTGTTTGTCTTCATGTTCGCCTGTGGCTGGTACATCACGGGCCAGCGCTACCAGCAGTTCAATCCTTTCCCGGGATCAACGGGGGCCAGCCTGTCCGGAAGTGACCAGATGGCCGCCAATGACTGGCAGTTCCATGGCGGCACACCGGCCGGAGACCGTTTTGCAGCCCCGACGCAGATCAACGCACAGAACGCCCATAACCTGAAAGTCGCCTGGGTCTATCATAGTGGCGATCTTCCCCGCCCCGGCGAGAACTCCCGTGGCCGCGAGTTCAGTTTCGAAGCCACGCTCATCAAGATCGGCAACCGTCTGTTCTTCTGCACGCCGCACCGTGACGTCGTGGCGCTGGATGCCACAACCGGCAAGGAGGTCTGGCACTACCGGCCCGGCGGAGAGTTTGGCGCAAACATCTATCAGGCCTGCCGTGGCGTCTCCTACGCCAACATTCCGGGCGCCACGGACTGCACCCATCGCATCATCTCGACAGTTTCAGGCTCTCCGCCGACGCTTTTCGCACTTGATGCCGAGACCGGGCAGATCTGTCACAGCTTCGGGCATGACGGAAAGATTGATCTCCGCGACGGCATGGACGCCATTCCGCCGGGCTTCCATTTCATCACCTCCCCGCCGATGGTTCTGCACAACCGGATTGTCACGAGCGGCTGGGTCTATGATGACCAGTCCGTTGATGAGCCCTCCGGTGTCATCCGCGCCTTTGATGCCACGACCGGGCAGCTTGCCTGGGCGTGGGACATGGGTCGCGTCCCGGCCAACAGTCCGCTCGGCCCCAACGAAACCTTCACACGCGGAACGCCGAATGGCTGGGGCGTCTATACGGCTGATGCCGGGCTGAACATGGTCTATGTGCCGCTCGGCATTGCCACGCCGGACTATTATGGCGTCAAGCGGCGTCCGTTTGACGAGAAATACGACACCTCTCTTGTTGCTCTGGACCTGACGACTGGCGAAGAGCGCTGGCATTTCCAGGCCGTGCATCATGATCTGTGGGATTTCGATCTTCCCGTCGGCCCGTCTCTGGTCGATCTGCCGGACGCCAGCGGCACGCTGACCCCGGCCCTCGTTCAGACCACGAAGCAGGGCGAACTCTTTGTGCTGGATCGGCGGACGGGCCAGCCGTTCTACCGCGTACAGGAAAAACCTGTTCCGGACGGCGACATCCCCAATGAACGCTATTCCCCGACCCAGCCCTATTCGGTGGACATGCCGAACCTGCGTCGTCCCGATCTGACGGAAGACGATCTGTGGGGCGCAACACCATTCGACCAGCTTGCCTGCCGGATCGCCTTTCATTCCATGCGCTTCAAGGGCCTCTACACACCGCCCAGCGAGCAGGGCACGATCGGCTTCCCCGCCTTTGATGGCGTGGCGGACTGGTACGGCGGAACGATCGATCCAACGCATGGCGTCCTGTATATCAACACGACGTTCATCCCCTTCCTCATGACGCTCGTGCCACATGACAGGGCCGTTCAGGAAGGGCTGTTCAAACCCTGGCATGGCTGGAACCAGCCCTATCCGGAGCCGGTTTTTACCAACAACCCACAGCATGGCCTGCCCTATGCCGCCGTCATTAAGCCCTGGCTCGGACTGTTCGGCGCTCCGTGCCTTGCGCCACCCTGGGGCAAGATGCAGGCAATCGACCTTGTTCATCGCCGCGTCATCTGGGAGCGTGCGCTGGGCACCACGAAGAATGTCGGGCCAACGAACATGCTGCGGATGCCAGTCGGCCTTCCCACCAGCATCTTCTCCATGGGAGGGAGTGTGACGACGCCCAACGGCCTCGTCTTCATGGGCGCGCTGGCGGACCAGAGCTTCCATGTACTGGATGGTCATGACGGGCACACTCTGTTCAGAACCGAGCTTGATGCGGGCGGTAATGCCACGCCCATGACTTATATGGGCGAGGACGGGCGGCAGTATGTCGTGCTGGCCGTGGGCGGACATGGCGGGCTGAAAACACGGAACAGTGACGAGGTTGTGGCCTTCGCGTTGCCGAAATAAGCCCGAAAAGGCGTTTTTCATCCAAAAAGATGCGCCGGGCCTGCGGGTCCGGCGTTTTCATGTGGGCTGAACCTGCTAGAGAGCATCCCCATGACGGATGATCTCGCCCCATTCGATTTTGAACTGCCACGCGATCACATCGCGACAGAGCCTGCCCGCCCGCGTGACAGTGCAACTCTGCTGCATGTCCGACCCGGTCTGCCACCCGAGCCGCGCGTGATCCGCGACCTGCCGGATTTCCTGCATGAAGGGGATCTGCTGATTGCCAACAATACAGCTGTCATCCGCGCCCAGCTTGCGGCCACACGCGGCGAGGCAAAGATCGGCCTGACGCTCGACCGGATTCTGGCTGATGGAAGCTGGCATGCCCTGGCGCGCAATTCCCGCAAGCTGAAGCCGCAGGACATCCTGCATTTCGGTGACGATCCGGTCACGGCCACCGTGATCGAGAACGAAGGCGACGGCGCGGTCAGCATCCGCTTTTCAGTGGAGGGCGAGGCGTTCGACGCGTTTCTCGAACGTGTTGGCGCGCTGGCCCTGCCCCCTTATATCGAGCGCCCTTTCGGCCCGACGAAGCAGGACGATGCGGATTACCGCACCATTTTCTCGCAGTATCGCGGTGCCGTGGCAGCACCCACGGCCGGCCTGCATTTCACGCCTGAAGTGCTCGCAGCCCTGGATGCAAAGGGCATCCAGCGGCGGACCCTGACGCTTCATGTTGGCGCGGGCACCTTCCTGCCCGTCCGCTCCACCATCGCCGAGCACAAGATGCACGCGGAATGGGGCGAGATCGATGCCGAAACCGCGGCTGCCATCAACGAGACCCGGGCGCGTGGCGGCCGGCTCGTGGCAGTCGGCACCACGTCCCTGCGCCTGCTGGAAAGCGCGGCCTGCGATGACGGCACCGTGGCCCCATGGCGTGGCGAGACCTCCATTTTCATCAAGCCCGGATACCGCTTCAAGGCCGTGGACGTGTTGATGACCAACTTCCATCTGCCGCGTTCGACGCTGTTCATGCTCGTCTGCGCGTTCAGCGGCACCGAGACCATGCGTGAGGCCTATGCCTACGCCATCGCCAACGGATTGCGGTTCTATTCGTATGGCGATGCCTGCCTGCTGGAGCGCGCGCCATGAGCGATCACAAGACCGATCACGCCACCAAAATGACCTGGGCGCCCGAAGCGACCTGCGGCATGGCACGCGCGGGCTATCTGCACACGCGCCACGGCACGGTCCCGACCCCGACCTTCATGCCGGTTGGAACCGTCGGCACGGTCAAGGGCATGACGATGGATGCCGTGCGCTCCACGGGTGCGGGTATCGTTCTGGGCAATACTTATCATCTCATGCTGCGTCCGACGGCGGACCGCGTGCAGAAACTGGGCGGCCTGCATAAAATGATGGACTGGCCCGGCCCAATCCTGACCGATTCCGGCGGATTTCAGGTCATGTCCCTTGGCGCACTGCGCAAGCTTGACGAAGATGGCGTGACGTTCCGCTCGCATATCGACGGCAGTAAGCATCGCCTGACGCCGGAAATCTCGACCGACATCCAGTTCAAGCTCGACGCGACCATCACCATGGCGTTCGACGAATGCCCGGCCCTGCCCGCCACGCCGGAAGTGCTGCGCAAATCCATGGAAATGTCCATGCGCTGGGCTGCCCGCTCCCGCGAGGCTTTCGTGGCACGCGAAGGATACGGACAGTTCGGCATCGTACAGGGCGGGACCGAGCGTGATCTGCGGGAATATTCCATCAAGGCCCTGACCGATATCGGCTTTGAAGGTTATGCGATCGGCGGTCTGGCCGTGGGCGAAGGTCAGGAACTGATGTTCTCGACGCTGGACTTCACCACGCCGATGCTGCCGCAGGACAAGGCGCGGTATCTCATGGGTGTCGGCACGCCGGACGATCTGCTGGGCGCGGTCATGCGCGGCGTGGACATGTTCGACTGCGTGATGCCTTCCCGCGCAGGCCGCACGGCCCGCGCCTATACCGAGCGCGGCACGATCAACCTGCGCAACGCCCGTTTCGCAGACGATACGCGCCCCCTGACGCCCCATGACGACACCCCCGTCGCCGGGCGCTACAGCCGCGCCTATCTGCACCATCTGTTCCGCGCCAACGAGATGCTCGGTCCGATGCTTCTGACCTGGCATAACCTGGCCTATTACCAGCGCCTCATGCGCCAGATTCGCGCCGCCATCGTGGACGGCACGCTCGATGCGCTGGCCGTGAAACTGCGGGAAGACTGGGCCAAAGGCGACTGGACCGAAGACGAATGGCCTATGCCTGATCTGGCCCTGTAAGCTGGGGCTTTGCCCCAGACCCCACAAAGGGACGCGGTCCCTTTGATCCCGATTCCTGAATTGGGGTGAAGGGGTTTCGATCCCTTCCGGGTGCAGGGCAGAGCCCTGCAATACGGCACGTCGCGCTCCGCAATCCCGCCTTATCCCGACAAACTGTCACAACACTCCCATGCCGCTCTGCGTTAACCTCGCAGAAGGAGCAGACACGGCATGCACAATCTCATTACGTTGACGGCTCAGGGACTGGTGGGCGAAGAGAGGCTTCAGCTTGAAGAGCTGGCGCTCGCATTCGTGCTGTCGTCTCTTGTGGGACTTGAGCGTGAAATCCGGCAGAAAAGCGCCGGTTTACGGACGCATACGTTGGTCGGTGTTTCCGCCGCCCTGTTCATGCTGATTTCCAAATACGGCTTCATGGACGTTATCGATGCGGGGCGGATCGTGCTGGATCCGTCCCGCGTGGCCGCACAGATCGTCTCGGGGATCGGCTTCATCGGGGGCGGTGTGATTTTCATGCGCCGCGATGCCGTGCGGGGCCTGACAACGGCTGCGGCCATCTGGTTTACGGCGGCTCTGGGAATGGCCTGTGGTGCAGGGCTGCCCATTCTCGCCATTGCCACGACAGCCGCCCATTTCATCGTCATGGTGCTGTTTCCGAAGCTGCTGAAACAGCTTCCCCGCTCGGGAGAACAGTCAACCGAGCTGACAATTTCCTATGAAGACAGCCGCGGGCTGCTCCGAACCATTCTGGTGAGCTGCACGGAACTGCGCTTTGCCATTGATGGCGTGCGCCTCGAAGAAGAAAGCCGGAATGCTGAACAGATTCTGGATGAGGCGGACCGTGAAGGAACGGCCCCTGCTGCTCCGCGTCCGCGCCTCGTCACCTTGAGCATGCTGGTCCATGGCAAACGGCCCGTTTCCCATCTCATTACGGGACTGGGCGCGATTGATGGTGTTCATGAGGTCAGGAAGATCGATCCTGACCATGACTGAACATCAAGACTTTTACCGGGCCCTCGGCAGCGCCTTTTCATACCGGTCCCAGTGCGTCGCCAGTTCCTTCACGACTACGCTTCCCACCGTATAGGCGGCATCGACCGAGGCCTGAAAACCCGAAAAACCGGTCTCATGCGCTTCGTCCGACAGAAGCTGTGCGGCGCTCTGTCCCGGCGGCGGCATGTCGAAATTGCTGGCCGTGCGCAGGATCAGCGCACGCTTCGGATCAACGCGCCCCGCCTTCCCCTGAAGCGCCAGAGCCTGACAGAATGCCACGTCCTCTTCCGCCGTCGTAGCCATGACGCCCTGCCCGTCCGTCCAGTATTTCACCCAGCGTTCGGCCCACTGGTTCATTTTTGCGCCGACCCAGAAGGTTTCGCCTGAGATCGTGTCGCCAAGCTGGACGGAAGGCGGCTTCTGGGCGGCGGCAAAGCCAGTGTAACGTAGGCGCGATGCTTTCAGGCCGTCATTATCCGGCAGGGAAATGTCTTTCGTCAGGCCATAGGCCCATTGCACGAGTGCCGGATCGAGCGTGTATTCCATGTCCCCCATGCCGGAATGGAGCGGAGGACGGGGCTTTTCATCCGGCGTGCTGCCCTGAACGGGCGTAAAGCCATCCGGCCAGGACGCAGGGATTTCGCGCGGGTCCACCAGATGGGACAGACCACCATTGATGACGCGCGGCGCCCAGACGGCCGAGCCGATGGTCCCGAAATTCGGATCAATCCCGCCAATCCCGGCCAGCACGAAATAGGCATGGCGCAGGTCGAAACGCGGATCGAGCACAAGCGCCGTGATGGCGGATGCCATGTGTTCCGGTCCCTCACCGCTCGCGATCCCGAGAACATGCAGGTCCGGATTGTAATGCATTACGTCATGATCGGTGCCGGGTGCCGGGATCGTCTTCTGCAGTGGCAGTTTTTCGATCCAGTTCTGGTATTCGCCCGCCGTATCCCCTGTGTCCTTGCCGATCTCGAAGGTTGTGACGACAACGACACGCACGGGGATCGGCGCGTGAGCCAAGGCAGAGCCAAGAACACCGAGGGACAGGAGCGCGCCCCCGAAAACGCTTGAGACAAATTTCACTGGTAAAGTCCCTCATGTGTGACGGTGGCTTCAAATGTGCCAAACCGCTGTTCGAGCGCCCATTGCAAACGGGCTTTTTCGCTGGATTTCAGGAAAGTCGTGCAGGAAGCGGATACAGCAGGTAGCGTCCGGCAGGCGGACACGAACTGGCCCGGATGATGATCGGTCCAGAGGCTTTCCCCCGGCACGAACGCATATTCCAGCCCGGTGCGGGACAGGGCTTTCAGATCGGCATAGGACAGGTCGTAGGTCTGGGCTGCGCGGACATATTCCTGCGTCAGGTCTCCGCGGGAGACGCCCTCGTCATCTGTGGACAGCGCGACGGGCACGCCTGCCCGGCGATAGAGCGGAAATGGATGGGCCGCGCCTCTGATGCCGAGGATTTCGTCATTGCTGGTCAGGTTGACTTCCACCATCACATGGCGCCGCGCCATCTCGGCCAGAAGCGATGCGGGATCGTCCTCAAGCGCCACGTCCACGCCATGCCCGATCCGGCTGGCTCCCGCCACGTCAATGGCTGCGCGAATGTGGTGACGCAGACCGTCCGTGGGAACGAGACCGGTCGTCAGCTCACCGGCATGCAGGCTCAGCTTCACGCCCGGATAAACACCGTTCAGGAAATGGAACATCCGCATGTGCAGGTCATAATCGCGCATGGCGGTTGGATCGTCCTCGGGTGCCACGATGTTCAGCCCGACGAAGCGCGGATCGGCTTTCACGGTCGCATAACCGCCGTCGAGCTGCGCATAGACGGCCTGCGCTGGTAAGGTACGCAGGGTCTGGAACAGGTAGCGCACCGTCACTGCACATCCCGGATGGGCCTGCGGGGTTCCGCATTTCAGGACGTCTTTTGCCTGCGCTTCCATCTGATCCGTCGCGGCCCGGGCCTTCTGTACCAGCGCTGGAATTTCCGGCATGAGCGCCTGATGCGCGGCCGCGAAGTCATCGCCTTGCAGCGGATGATGGAAGCCTGCGCCAATCATCCCGCCGATCCCGGGAGAGATCATCAGTTCCAGATAGGTCACATGGTCGCGGGCCGCACGGTCACGCGCTTCAGCCAGCATGTCGCCCGAATGTGCATTATCAATGGAGCCAAACCGGGCGAATGTCGCGAAGAAATGGTCATGCCCGGACGCATCGCCGGGAGTGGGCACAAAGTCGCGCATGGACAGCGCATCGATCAGGACATTTTCCGATTCCGCGTGATGCGACAGTTCGGCGGCGGGAAGCTCACCCTCTCCCGGATGCGTACAGGCATGGTCAAGGAGGCGTTTTTCCTTCAGCGACACACACAGACCATCCCGAGCGGCCCAATCCAGCATGTTTTCGGCATAGATTGCGCCAACCAGATGGTTGTGCAGATCCGCCCCTTTCGGAAAGGCACGGAGAAACATGTTCACCCGGACCGGATCGTTCCGGATCCGGTCATAAACCTGTGCCACAGACTGCGGAGCCGCATGTACAGCCGGGATCATCGTCAGAACAGAAGTCATACCCAGAAAAACGGCAGGCAGAACACGAAAGAAAGGATGTCGCATGGCGCGACGATGCCGCCCCGTCCCCGACGTGGCAAGCCATTTTCAGATCGTGACAAATCCTGTCTGCATCAGCCGTTCCGGACAGCAGAAAAGCTGGTCCGTCTGCGCCCCTGATGGCATAACGGCTCCCCGTTCACCGGCGAGACCCGTCCCTTCCATGCCAGCTTCCCCGAAACCCCACACAGGGCCTGAAGCCCGGATTGCGGACCATGCCCGTCATCTGGGTTTCGATGCGGTCGGGTTCTGCAAGGCCGAACTTGGACCGGACGTGGCCCGGAACCTGCGGGAGTTCGTCGCACAGGGCCATCACGGTACGATGGAGTGGATGGAAACGCGTATCGAGGAACGCGCCCATCCGAAAGCCCTGTGGCCCGAAGTCCGGAGCGTGATTTCACTCGGCCTGTCCTATGCCCCGGCCCAAGGACCGACGACCGATCCCGAGTGCGGCAATATTTCCGTCTATGCCCGCAACCGGGACTACCATGACGTCATCAAGGGCATGCTCAAGCATCTGGCGCAGTTCGTTGTGAAGCTGGGCGGCCCGGAGACGCAGGTGAAGGTCTTTGTCGATACGGCACCCGTCTCCGAGCGGGCACTGGCGGAGAAAGCGCATCTTGGCTGGACGGGCAAACACACCTGCCTCGTCTCGCGCGAGCACGGGTCATGGCTGTTGCTGGGCGAGATCTACACCACGCTGGAACTGACGCCGTCCGGCCCCTCAGGTGGGGGCTGCGGCTCCTGCACGCGCTGCCTGACTGCCTGCCCCACAGATGCTTTTACTGGACCGGGGAAGATGGATGCACGGCGCTGCATCTCGTATCTGACGATCGAGCATAAAGGCCCGATCCCGCATGAGCTGCGGCCGAAAATCGGCAACCATATCTATGGCTGCGATGACTGTCTGGCCGTCTGCCCCTGGAACCGCTTTGCGGAAAGCGCGCGGCACATCAAGCTTCAGGCCCGGCCGGAATTGATTGCCCCGAAACTCGACAAACTGGTCCGACTGGATGATGCGACATTCCGGACGTTTTTTTCCGGCTCTCCGGTCAAACGGATCGGGCGCAACCGCTTCGTGCGCAATGTCCTGATCGCGATCGGCAACTCCGCCGATCCGACGCTCGTACCTTCTGCGCGGGATCTGCTGAGTGATCCGGACCCTGATGTCTCCGAAACCGCCCACTGGGCTTTGAGCCGCCTTGAGGAACAATCGGCATGAGTGATCTCGTCAAACGCAGCCTGTCTCTGTCAGGACACCGAACGTCCGTGGCGCTGGAACCCGAATTCTGGACAGTGCTGGATGCGATGGCGGCAGTCCGTCAGCAGAGCTTTGCGTCTCTGGTGGCCTCTCTCGATGCTGCGCGACCACCAGAACGCCCGCTGGCCTCGGCCCTGCGGGTTGCAGCGCTGACGCATCTTCAGAAAAGCGTTCAGACGGCCGGTTAGCTCCCGACCTTGTCCGCCGGAAGGCCCAGCCAGTCCGGGTGTTTGCGCTCGATCCAGCGCAGGACGCGGCCCTGAAGGCGGCGGAAGAGCGGAATATCCTGCGAAAGCAGCATCACGCCGACCGGCAGCATCCACAGCCCCAGAACGGGCAGGATGGACAGAACGCCGCCCAGCATGAACAGCACGCCCGCCGGAATCCGGACCCATTTGTGATCCGGCTCCCGCAGCCAGTTCAGCACTTTCTGCAGCCGCTCGGGCAGACGCTGGATCAGAAGATCCATCAGTTCGTCATCAGAGCGGAAAGGGGTCGAAGTGGCAGTCTGGATCGGGGTGGGCATGAAAATATCCGTCATGAAACGAGCTGAAGAACCTGCGTCTCAAAAGCATGAGACGGCGATAAGTTCGTAATTCCCACCTTATACCACACCGTAGGCCCGGACGGTTGGCCCATCCGGAGCACCCCGCCTGCGATCTGTCATTTGCCGCTGTGAGCGGGCGTGCTAGATTGATGTCATGGCTATCTGGGGCAAGATGTTCGGTGGTGTCGCGGGCTTCGCGGTTGGTGGTCCTTTCGGAGCACTGATGGGCGCAGCGCTGGGACATGCGGCCGATAACGGTTCACTACTCAAGCCCTCAACGGGCGGCTGGAGCGAGCGTTTTCCCGCGAATGGCCGTCCCGATCCCAACAGCGCAGCCTTTTTCGGCGCCGCCAAGATCGCTGCGGCCCTAGGCAAGCGCGACCAGCTTTACGCCATCGGACTTGTTGCCCTGTGTGCGAAGCTGGCGAAGATCGACGGGCCGGTGAACCGGCACGAAATCAACGCTTTCAAGACCTGTTTCCAGTTCCCGCCCGATAACGTCAAGGAAGTCGGCATGCTGTTCGATCGCGCCCGCGACCGGACGGACGATTTCGAGATGTATGCCCGCGAAATGGGCAAGGCATATGCCGATAATACGGCGCCGCTTGAAAACCTCATGACGGCACTGTTCCGCATCGCCCGCGCCGATGCCGGACCCAGCCGCGAACTTCACCCGAAGGAAATCGATTTCCTGCAGCGCGTACACCGGGCGTTCGGCCTTCCGCCAGGTGCGTGGGACCGGGCGGAAAGCGGCAACAGCCGCGCCGCCGGCGGAAACGAGCCGGATGCCTATCGCATTCTCGGCATTACCCGCAACGCGACCGATACGGAAATCCGCGTGCGCTGGCGTACCCTCATCCGCGAGCACCATCCGGATGTCCTGGCGCAGAAGCCCATGTCGGAAGCAGAGCGCCGGCGGGCTCAGGACCGTGTGGCCCGCATCAATGCTGCCTGGGACCGCATCAAGCGCGACCGGCAGCTTTGATCTTTCGCAATCCTGCGGAAACTTTCAGTCATCCGGAAGCGTAGACCAGTCTCAACCGGCAAGAGAGACGTGCCATGGGACTGATTCTTCTTGTAATCCTGATCCTCCTGCTGATCGGTGCGCTGCCGTCATGGCCGTACAGTTCGAAATGGGGCTACTACCCATCCGGCGGCCTTGGTCTGATCGTGGTCATCGTCGTCATTCTCGTCCTTATGGGACAGATCTGATTGCAGACCGCCGCTTTCGTTTTCCGGAAGCGGCGGTTTCTGCGTTCCCGCTCCGGCTTTTTTTTGTGGCTTAAATTTTTGTATTTTGCTAATTAGCGAATCATGAGTGATGTCTTCAAAGCCCTTGCCGATCCGACCCGCCGCGCCATTCTCGAGATGCTGAGGGAGCACGAGATGACAGCCGGGGAAATCGCCGGACGGTTCAGCCTGGCGAAACCCACACTGTCCGGGCATCTGGGCGTCCTTCTGAGCGCGGACCTCGTGCACCGGGAACGCGAAGGCACCACCCTGATCTATCATCTGAAACTCTCCGTTTTCGAAGAGGCGTGGCTTCGTCTCGCTTCGTCAATGAAGCTGGGACTGATGAAATCCGCCACATCAAAGCAGGAAGGGGACCTTTCATCGTGCACGACAGACCCGACCACCGATCCGGTCCCTTTCTCTCCGTCGCGCTGATCGCCACAGTCGTCGTCGCAGGACTGGCCATCGCCTATCACGCACCACCAGGCGCGACGGTGCCAATTCATTTCACAAGGGACTGGACCGCAGACCGGGTGGTTTCGCCTCTGCACGGACTGCTCGTCTGGACGGGGCGGATGACGGGGTTCTGGACCCTGATGGCCACCCTTCCCCAATTCATGCGCGCCCGGAATAGAAGGGAGGGTTTTGCCGCCTCCCTTCCAGTTTATGACACGCTCTGGATCACGCTGACGGTGATGATGGGCATTCTCGCGATCGCCTGCATGGAGTACGCCATGGGCAACCGGATCGTCATGGGCTCCCTGTCGGATGTCCTGCTCGGAGCCTTTTTCGTTCTGGCCGGGAACGGGCTTGGGAAGCTGCGTCCCAACGACATCATAGGCATTCGCACGCCCTGGACGAAAAACAGCACGCGGGTCTGGAACCGGACGCACAGGACATGCGGCCCGGTCTTCATTCTGCTGGGCATGTTGCTAATCGCTGCCGGACTGAGCCTGTTCGGTCTTCCCGTCACACCGGTTTTCAGCACGGCCGCCATTCTGGCTGTGGCGGCCTTTTCCTGTGGGCTGTCCTGGCTTTACTGGCGTCTCGATCGCAGAACACCGTGAAAGTCAGGACAGAACCCGGACGTTCTCAGCCCGGCAGGGCGGCTTTCACACCCTTCTCACGGATGATTTTCCGCAGCGCGATGACCTTCTGATCCAGTTCGGACGTGTCCAGATCGCGCCAGCCGTCGAAAGCCGGGAGTTTCAGGGCACTTTCAAAATCATCGGCTCTGGCCAGCTCCTTCTGGGCCTCGCCATAAGTCGGCTCGGACGATTCATATGTTCCGCCCTTCTCGTCACGTCCCCGGAGCATCTCGAGATAGGATGCAATCCCGAACGCAATCCGCGACAGATCGCGCTTGCCTTCGATGGCCCGGCGCACGGTTTCCGTCCAGAACACCTGGATCTTGGAGCAGCCGTCACTCGCGATCCGCAGCGTCTGATCGGACATGGCCTTGTTCGAAAAGCGGCTGATGACGCTGTCCCGGTAACCCTCAAGCGTCATGCCCGGGGGAGCCTTCAGGGTCGGAATGACGTCCTTGTTGAGGTAGTTCTCCAGATTGCCGCGCAGATCCCTGTCCTCGATCGCGTCATCCACGTTCTCATATCCAACAAGAATACCCGGGAAGCAGAGCGTGATGTGACCGGCATTGAGCATCCGGATCTTGACGTGTTCCCAGTCCGTCACGTCATCGACGAACTGCACGCCTGCCTTTTCCAGCGGAGGACGACCATTGACGAACTGGTCTTCCAGCACCCACTGGTGGAAATCCTCGGCCACCAGAGGCAGATCATCGTCCAGCCCGCTGGCCGCGTTCAGCTTCTTGGCGATTTCCGCCGAGACGGTCGGGGTGATGCGATCGACCATACCGTTAGGGAAAGTAGCGTTTTCTTCAATCCACTTCGCCAGTTCCGGATCGCGCGCCTTCGCATAGCCAAGGAAGGCCTTGCGGGCGACATTACCGTTATGGCGCAGGTTGTCGCAGGACATGACCGTAAACGCCTTGCCACCGGCGTCCCGCCGACGGCGCAGGGCCTCGACGACATAACCGAAAACGGTGGATGGCTTTTCCGGATTCTGAAGATCGGCCTTTACCGCTGCATTCTCCAGATCAAACGCACCGGTCGTCTCGTTAATGTTGTAACCGCCTTCCGTGATCGTCATGGAGACAATGCGGATCGCCGGGTCCACGAGATGCTTCAGCACGGCTTCCGGATCGGCCGGGGCCAGCAGGTAATCACGCAGCGCGCCCATGACGCGCACAGTGCTCTTGCCGGACGGTGCCGTCTCGGTCAGGGAATACAGGCAGTCCTGCTTTTTGAATTCCTCGGCCTTTTTCTTCGAGCGGTCACTCCCCGTCAGGCCGACGCCCACGATCGCCCAGTCCGGCGCATGTTCAAGGATCTGCTCGACGTAGAACGCCTCATGGGCCCGGAAGAAGTTACCCACACCGAAATGCACGATCCCCGGCTTGATCCCGTCGATGTCATAGGGGGGAGCCTGGACACTGGCAGGAAGAGACTTGAGGGTTTCGCGCGTAATCATGGAATTCTCCGTGGTTTCGGGCCGGTCGCTGACGGGGACCGACAAGGCCGGGCATGTGCCATCATAGCCCCGGAACAACGTAAAAACCGAATGACGGTTTCAACAGGGGCCATTCCGCCCTTCTGGCTGCCATCCGCGGGACGGCCTGTTCAGAGGCCTTTTGCAGCGCTCGCATCGGAGCGCATGACCACCCCGACGGCCCGTTCGAGATCCTCCCGGAACAGGGACATCACAAAGCGCATCTCAGGGCGGGTCTGCTCTTCCAGCCGTGGCAGAAGGTCGAGAATCTCCTCGTCTTCGGACTGCTGTTCGTGCTGGTTCCGCTTGGCCCGCAGCTGCTCTTCACAACTATGTGCCAGCGCCCGGAGCGCGTGACTCAGCCCCTTGTACAGGGGCAGCAGGCCTGTATTCCCTGCCGCACGCCCCGTCGCAATGGCGCGTGCCACCAGCATCGTGTCGTTCAGCAGCCGCCGCATCAGTCTGGGGAGTGCCGCCAGAACGGGATCGCGCTTTTCCAGCTCCTTCCAGCGCTCGCGCCGTGCCTCGGTCACAGCATCCTCCAGTTCGGTCAGAAGAGCCACACAGTCGTCATTCTGGCGCTCGATCGCCGTCCATCCCGTGTTCTGATCCAGGGCACTCTTGAGAAGTTGATCCATACGCCGCAGCAGACGGCCAGCCGTATGAAAGGCCTGTTTACGCGCGCTGCTGTGCAGGATGAAGAACGAGACCACGATCGAGACCGCCACCCCCACCACGATGGCCAGAAGCCGCGTGATCATCGGCAGAAACGGACTGCCCTGACTGGGAAAGAGATACACGATCATCAACGTGATGCAGGCGAACCGGAGTGTCGGCTGGATGGCCGTCAGAAATACCAGTGGCGCCAGCATGAGCCAGAACGGAACCCAGCGCAGCCCCGTCGTAATTTCCAGCACCACCGCGCACACACCGGCCAGCGCGCCGATCACCGTGCCACTAATCTGGTCACGGGCCGTTGTCATGGTCTGGCTGATGCTGGATTGCGTGACGATCAGCGCGGTCACCAGCGCCCAGATCGTCTCCTGCAGATGCATGAGCGAACCGACGATCCAGGCCACCACCACTGACACCAGAACGCGGATGGTCTGGCGCGTCGCGGGGCGCATCACTTCGCGCCATCTGCTGTTTCGGGGCGGCACGGACAGCCATTTCCGGCTCAGACGTGTCAGAAGGTTCATGGCAGCTTTCAGCGCAAGGGAGCGATATCAGTTCCCAAGGAAGGGCACCGGCACCCAGCGCAGTCCGTCATCATCCTGAACCAGCAGCAGCACTTCCGTCTTCTTGCGCTCATGCAGACGCTGCACGGCCTTGGCGAAATCGTCCGGCGTGTTGATCTGGTCCTGCCCGACCTGGGTAATCACGTTCCCTTCCTCAATCCCGCGCGATGCGGCGGGGCTTCCGGCTGCGACGCGTGAGACGAGAACGCCGCGCTGATCGTCGGTCAGGGCATATTGCGTGCGGGCATCCGCATCGATCGAGCTGACCGTTACGCCAAGCTCGCCCAATGCCGCATGACGATGTTCGGGCTGATGCGTGTCCGAAGGCGGCATGTCCGGCGGCGTGGGCGACTGGCCCAGCGTAATCGGCAGCGTCTTGAGCGTGCCCTTGTGCCAGACCGTCAGCTGCGCCTTCGCACCAGGCAGGATGGACGCGATGATGCGCGGCATGGTCTGGCCGGTCACGTCCTGATCGCCCACACGGGTGATGATATCGCCAACCTCAAGCCCGGCTTTTGCAGCAGGGCCTTTCGGATCGATCTCCGAAATCAGCGTACCCTTGCCGTTGGAACCGTCCGGCTTGTGGAAATCGAGCGTCTCCGCAATGTCGTTCGTCACGTCCTGGAACTTCAGCCCCATCCAGCCACGGGAGACATGTCCCGTGCGACGAAGCTGGTCGATAATCCCGCGCGCATCATCAGCCGGAATGGCAAAGCCGATGCCGATGGAATCGCCGCCCGCCCCACCATAAATCAGCGTGTTGATACCAATCACTTCGCCGGACAGGTTGAACAGCGGCCCACCCGAATTGCCGCGATTGATGGCCGCGTCCGTCTGGAGGTAATCGTCATACAGGCCGTGTTCGACGTTTCGCCCACGCGAGGAAATGATGCCCGCCGTCACGGTCCCGTTCAGGCCAAACGGATTGCCGATCGCCAGAACCCAGTCCCCGATCCGCGCCTTGTCGCTGTGCCCGAGCGGAACAGTCGGAAGCGGATGCTTCGGCTTGACCTCCAGCACCGCCAGATCAACCTGACTGTCCCGCCCTACAATCCGCGCCGGCATTTCCGTCCCGTCCTGAAGCGTGACGCTGACCTGATCAGCGCCTTCAATGACGTGGTTGTTCGTCACGATGATGCCGGACGCGTCAATAATGAAGCCTGAGCCCAGAGCCTGCTGACGGCGCGGCGGCTGGTTCGGGGCCGGTTTATGCTTCAGGTAATCATGGAAGAACTTTTCCAGCGGTGAGCCCGGCTGAAACGGGGGCACCTGCGGGCCGTCCGGATCACTGGAATCCGGACCCTTGTCATCATTCTTTGACGGCTTGAGAACCGCGGATGTCGAGACATTGACGACCGAGGGAAGCAGCCTGTTCGCCAGATCCGCGAAACTCGACGGCACGGAGCGCGGCGCCGGGGTCGGCACCGAAGACGGCTGGCTTGAGGTCGGCGGCGCGCTTTGGGCAAAGGTGGGGCTCACACTCCAGCCCCCCGCAAGGGACAGGGCCAGACCGGAAACAGCAAGACAGGCAGCACGACGGGCGCCGGAACGGACGAGCAGGTTTTTCATACCTGCACGCTAACGCAGAACGTGGGCCTTCGTCACCATCCCGCCGTTCAGGATGCGTTTTCGGCCCGCTCATGCTAGGGTCAGAATCCTTTCCGATACGATATTTCCCTGATGAGAGCCCGGCATGACTGACACCACGCCCCCGAACGACATGCCGCCCGGCTCCCCTGAGACCAATGTTCCCAGCGCTGAGACCCGCATTACCGACATCCTGAAAAGCGAGCAGGACGCCCAGGGCTCGAACGTCCTGTCCTTTGCTGCTCTGGAGAGTGTGTCGGTTCGCAACGGTCATGCCCATGTCTCGCTGGCGACGTCGCGCGACAACGCGTCGCGCGTGGAGCCACTGCGGCCGCGCGTCGAAGCCGCAATTGCGAGCCTGCCCGGCATCACGGGCGCCACGCTGTCATTCACCTCCCATCGTCCCGCAACGCCGGCCGCAGCCAATGCCCCGGCTCAGGGCGGGGGGCACCGGCCTTTCAATCTGGGCGACAAACGTCGCAATGCTGCAAGCCGACACGCGCCTGAAACGCTGCTGCCCGGCGTCAAGGCCGTTATTGCCGTCGCATCGGGCAAGGGCGGCGTCGGCAAGTCCACCACGGCCGTCAACCTCGCGGTCGGCCTCGCACATCAGGGCCTGAAAACCGGCCTTCTCGACGCAGACATCTATGGCCCGTCCCTGCCCCGGATGCTGGGGCGCAATGCCCGCCCGGAAGTTGTGGACGGGACGATCCTGCCGATCGAAGCCTGGGGCCTGAAAAGCATGTCCATCGGATATCTGGTGGACGAGAACCAGGCCATGATCTGGCGCGGCCCGATGGTCATGGGCGCGCTGACGCAGTTTCTGGGGGAAGTCGAATGGGGTGAGCTCGACGTCCTCGTGATCGACATGCCGCCCGGTACCGGAGACGCACAGCTGACGCTGGCCCAGAAGCTTGGCCCCAAGCTTGCTGCCGGTGGCGCGGTCATCGTCTCCACACCTCAGGATATTGCGCTGCTGGATGCTCGACGTGGCGTGGCGATGTTCGAGCGGATGGAAACGCCCATTCTCGGCGTGGTCGAGAACATGTCCTATTTCTGCTGCCCGAACTGCAATCACCGCACGGAACTCTTCGGACATGGTGGCGCCAAGGCCGAAGCCGAGAAAATGGGGGTCCCGTTCCTGGCGGAAATCCCGCTGCTGGCCGATATCCGCGCGAGTGGCGATGAGGGAACCCCGATCATCCTCTCCGCACCACAGAGCGAAGCCGCACAGGCCTATACGAGGCTCGCGCAGGCTGTCGCCCGCTCCCTGTCTTCAGAATACAGCACGAAAGAACGGCCATGATCCGTCTTCTTCTCATCGGCGCCTGCCTGACATTGGGCGCCTGCTCCCAGACGGTCACGCATCGTGGCCTGTCTTCCGATGGTTACGGCTTCACGCAAGACTCTCAGCATCTGCCGCCACCCGCAGACCTGATGACTCCCATCCCGCACTAAAATCCTGCGCAGGCACAGAGAATCGCTCTCCGGAGCTTGACCTAATACGCCCCGGCATGGAAAAAGCCGCTCTGCGGATGCCGGGTTAGCACAGTGGTAGTGCAGCGGTTTTGTAAACCGAAGGCCGGGGGTTCAAATCCCTCACCCGGCACCAGCTTTTTCCAAAAAGCGACCAATACCCCGGGCGACTGGAAAATGTTGTTCAAACCGGGACTTGCAGGCTGAAACTGCAGCCTCCCAAAGGCTGCGAACTCCTAAAAATCAGTAATGCACAAGTATCGTAGTCACATAGAGTGGAATGTGGGTATTCCAAGAATCCTCTTGACAGATTTGTGCTGAGATCCGGATTGCGACCACGATTCGTAGCCAAAATTATCAAACCGAATCAGAGACTTAGAAACATATCCCCGAGAATTCACCCGAATCGAACAGCCCTGAAGAGAGACTCCACCCCTGTGGATAACTCTGTTCGTAAAAAAATCAGCAGTCGATGTGATGAGAGTCACACGAATCCGGTCTGAATCTCTCAAAAAACCCGCATAAATAAAAACAGATGAGAAAATCTGCTTTTACCTGATGTTTACAATCCTGAATATTTTACGACGCAGGCCAGAAAAAATGAATGGCCAGAGATATCAGAACAAGCGCAATAGCTATTGCCGTCCATAGAAATAGATTTGGTGTTCTTTCTGGTACATCTTCGACTGGATTGGCCGCCTGTGCTTCTCTTGCGGCGAGCATCAGGCGTTCGAGATCGTTTCCGGCTGGTCCCGGAGCGGACTCAGGATGCGCCATCCAGAACCGCCACCATTTCCGACCACTCGCGCTTGGTCAGACCGGAATTTTCCTGCGTGACCGTTTCACCGGCCAGACGGCGGCGCACCACCTTCAGCATACCGGCAGAAAGCGTAAAGGCGCCGAGACGATATTCCTCGAAGGCCGCCGCCGTTGCCGGAACCCACGCCTTGAGAATCTCGATCATCTTTTCTGCATAGACGCGGATTTCGTACTGCGCGTGCGGGTCGGCCCGCAGGGCAAGGAAGTGCATCAGGTTGTGCAGATCGATCTTCCAGTACCACTGCGTATACGTGTTCAGGGTCAGGTTGATCCGCGCGAGCTCACGCGCCAGACCCGTGCCTTCAGGATTCAGAAGGCTTTCGTAGTCATCATAGCACTGGCTGGCATCGCGGCGCAGGATCTCCAGAACCTGATGCGCCGTATCGGCATCCAGGGCGTCGCTCCGCCCCTGCCGGTTTGAACTGCTCTGCGCGGCGACCTGATCCATCGCTGGCAGATAGAACTCGCGGTCCAGAATGGAATAACGTGCCGAATACTCGTTCACGCTTGCCATGCGATGACGGATCCACTGACGCGCCACGAAAACGGGCAACTTCACATGGAACTTGATCTCGCACATCTCGAACGGCGTGGAGTGACGGTGACGCATCAGATAACGGATCAGCCCCGCATCCTCGGACACCTTCTTGGTTCCACGACCGTAAGACACCCGCGCGGCCTGCACGACCGCACCGTCATCGCCCATATAGTCGACGACGCGCAGGAAACCATGATCCAGCACCTCGAAAGGTGTGAAAAGCAGGTTTTCCATCGCCGCCACGGTCGGACGGGAGGTCAACTGGGGTTCGCTGCGCTGCGCTTCGATTTCAGCGCGCTGTTCGGATGTCAGTGCCATGGCGGCGGCTTTAGCATGGGCTTTTGCCCGGCGTCATCCGAATGAATCGGATTGACACGATTCCGGAGGCTTAATTTTTTTCATCCCCGCCTTTTCCCTTGCGACCGGACACGCGCACTCCTATGTTCATCGGTGCAAGGGGTTCGTCCCCGGCTATGGCGATAAACGGTAAGTGGAATAAGTGTTGTGGACCCGGGGGCAGTGCCCGGCGTCTCCACCATGAAAAACCCCTCGCAAAAGGGGTCTGTGGGGACGAAACAGGCTCGACGCGCACGGTAAAGACTTATCTTTTGCCCGGCATTGTACCACCGTCATCGGGCTAAACTTACAAGTGCCAACGATAACTCAGAGGTGCTCGCTGTCGCTGCATAAGCGATAAGCGCGGTTCGGGAGGGCACCGGGCAACAGAAGCCCTCCCACCTCATCATGTCCACGACATTCAGAGCAAAGACGGCTTGCCATCCGCGCCCGTCTGTCGCATCCCTGAGCAAGTTGACCGAAACATCAGGCTTGCGACCATGAGCGACGACGATCACAACGGCCAGGACGGCTTCGAGCACGAGCTTCCCGAGAGCCTTCTCCCTTATGATGACTGGGTGGAAGACGCCTATCGTGAAGTCATGCTGCGTGCGATCGAGCATGTCGCAGCTGAAGGCCTGCCGGGCGCCCACCACTTCTATCTGACGTTCCGCACGAACCGCCCGGATGTCATCATCCCGGCCCGTCTGCGGGCGCAGTATCCCGAAGAGATGACCATCGTCCTTCAGCACCAGTTCTGGGATCTGGCGCTGGACCGCGAGAAAAACGTGATTTCAGTTGGCCTGTCCTTCGGCGGCGTCGGCAGCATCCTGTGCATCCCGGTGAACGCCATCACGGCTTTTGCCGATCCCCATATCCGCATGGCGCTGCGCTTCAGCCATTCCCCGCTGGACGAGGATGAAGACGTCGAAATTCCCGAAGGCGCCGTGGAGCCGGACGATATCGATCCTGCCCACCATCCTGAAGTCCAGCCGGAAACGGCTTCGTCCGAAGACGTGAAGAAAGACGCGGAAGTCGTCAGCCTGGCCGCATTCCGCAAGCGGCCGCCGACCTGAGCATCCGCCCTGCGGGATTTCGAAAACGGATTGGCCAGACAGTGTTTTTCCGGCCTATACTGGCCGGAACGTCGCTCTCATGAGGGATCCCCATGCGCTTTACCGTCGATCGCCTTGACCATATCGTGCTGACTGTCCGGGACCGGACCCTGTCTGCATCCTGGTATCAGCGTGTTCTGGGAATGGATATCGACGAATACGGCCGTAACAACCGTGTGGCACTGAGCTTTGGCGGGCAGAAGATCAATCTGCGTCCCGAAGGCTCGGAAGGCTGGGAAACGGCGGGCGATGCCGCGCCGGGAACGTCCGACCTGTGCTTTACGACAGCCATCGCCAGCGAACATATCGTCCGGCATCTGGAAAAATGCGGGGTGGAAATCGTTGAAGGCCCGGTGGCGCGCCTGGGGGCACTGGGTCCGATCACCTCCGTCTATTGCCGCGACCCGGACGGCAATCTGATCGAACTTGCCTCCTATAACGGCTGAGGGCGGCAGAGCGCACGCCCCGCCGCCTGCTGCGTCACCAGTTCTTGGAAATCAGCCAGAACTCTTCGGAGGTCAGCGTGATGGCATTGCAGTCCTTCGTTTCGGCCGCAGCCTTGGCGAGGGCATGAATGCGCTCGATCATGATCGTCTTGCGCTGATGCGCTTCGGACGTTTCCTTGACGGTCGATAAGGTCTGCAGAGCGGACTCGGACGCTTTGGCGACACGCGCGGCGTCAATGGCGGCATAAGACATGAACTGTCTCCCTGAATGTCAAAACCGGGAGGCAGCCTACTCCACGCGGGATCGGATACCAACTCCGCCACCCCCGCACCCGCCGCAGGATGGCCCTAGACGGGCGTTGCCGCCACTGCCGCCTCATAGGCGTCCAGCACATCCGCAGCCGGACCATCCATGCGGACTTCCCCGCTCTCCATCCAGATGATGCGCGTGCACCATTGACGCAGCACCGTCAGAGCATGGGATGTCACGACCAGGATCTCCGCCGCATCGACCATCCCTTCCAGCCGCGCCCTGGCCTTGTCCTGAAACTTCTGGTCACCGGCCATGAACCATTCGTCCATCAGCAGGATGCGGGAGCGCGGCACCGTTGCCAGCGCGAACCCCAGCCGGATGGACATGCCTGAGGAATAGAGCCGCACCGGAAGATCGAAAAATGCTCCCAGATCGGAGAACGCCTCCACATCCTTTTCCAGCTCCTGCGTTGCTGCCCGGCTCAGTCCCATCCGGCAGGCGAAGAGCTGAATGTTTTCCCGCCCCGTGAGCTCGCTGTTCATCCCGGCTTTCGGATCAATGAGGGCATGGGTATCGCCTTCGATATCCAGGATGCCATCATCCGTTTCGTAAATCCCCGCCAGAACACGTAGCAGCGTCGATTTTCCCGCACCGTTATGCCCGACGAGACCGACCCTTTCCCCCTCCCCAATCGTGAAACTGACTTTGGAAAGAGCCTGGACTTCCACGACCTCGGTTGCATTGCCGCTCATCCGCATCCTCCCACCGACCGCTTCCGTCTTCCCGGCCACAGTGCTTCGGGCGCGGGACAGCAGGGTCTTTTTCAGGGAACGGGAGCCGCCGTGGAGTACGGGGAAAGACAGGGACAGGTCTTCAAGACGGATATGAGCCATGATGTCAGATCCAGAAAACCAGGCGCGACCGCACCCGAATGAATGACCGCACGGCAATCAGCCAGAACACGGCGCTGGTGGCCAACGCAATGCCCCAGATCTGCAGAGACGGCACATGTCCCAGAAGAGGCTCGCGCACGATTTCCAGCAGTGGATAGAACGGATTGTACAGAAGGTAAGCTGCCCTGGGTCCGAGCTGCTGCGGCATCCAGATGACCGGCGTGACATAGAACACGATCTGCAGCAGCGCGCCGATAATCGGTGCGACATCGCGGAAACGCGCACAGAGCGAACCGAACAGCATACAGGCGGCAAAACCGTCCAGACCCCACAGAAGAAGCGCGGGGATCGCGAGAAGGGCGTCCATCCCCGGCCAGAGATGATAGAGGGCGAACACGCCAAGCGGCACGACGATGTTATGGGCGAAGACGATTGCATTACGCACCACGACCCGCACCGCATACAGCAGGAACGGCAGCCGAACGGACCGCACCATGTCCTCGGCATCAAGGAAGCATGTGCAAGATTCCTGGATCAGGCTGGAGAATCCGACGCTCCACAGGGTAAGCGACAGCGACAGGAACGGCAGATAGGACGCAAGCTGCATGTGAAACAGTTTGCTGTAGAGCACCCCCATCGAGGCGACCATCAGGGCAGAGGTAATGGTCAGCCAGAACGGCCCCAATGCGGACCCTCGGTATCGAAGCCTGATATCGAGCCAGCCCAGCCTGACACCCAGCCGCCACAGACGCCGTGTTTCCTTCCAGTCAGCCCAGGCCCGGGCCGCGGGACTGCCCCGCAGAGCGTCACGACTGACCTGCCTGTGCGGCGCATCGTTACGTGCGACATCTGAAGCTGGAGAAGATACACTCATATCGTCCGCCTACCCGATCCCCCCACCCCCGGCAAGAAGGCGGACGGGGGAAGTTCATATTCGGGAAATGAATCCCCGCTACACTCCTTTCCGCAAGCCGTTCTCTGTCAGAAAATCTGTTCTGCAGAGCCCTTTTTCCTAGTTTCGCCGTAATCCCCGTGTATGCTTGTCATATTGAGACAAGTTTTCCTCAGGTGCCCAGACCCGATGCCCAGACCCGTCTTTCCGTTCCGGACCACTGTCCGCACCCTGTCTCTCATCCGTGCGGGTGCTGCTTTTGGTCTGGTCGGACTGCTCGCCGCCTGCGCCGGCAACAACGCTGACATTGGCGGCGGATCGGAGCTTCCGGTTTCACAGGAAGCAGCGAATTACCGCGCCCACGCGAAATCCTATTATGCCCCCCCCGGCCCGCCCAGCGACCCTTGGGGCCCTTACATCCAGGAAGCCTCCAACCGCTTTGATGTGCCCGAAGCTTGGATCCGGGCCGTCATGCAGCAGGAATCCGGCGGGCACCTTTTCGATCATAACGGCAATTTCATCACCTCGGTTCCCGGCGCCATGGGCCTTCTTCAGCTCATGCCGCCGACCTATGACGACATGCGCCAGCAATACGGACTGGGCGAAGATCCTTACGATCCGCACGATAACATCCTCGCGGGGACAGCCTATCTCCGGCAGATGTATGACATCTACGGATCTCCCGGCTTTCTCGCGGCCTATAACGACGGCCCGGGAAGCCTTGACCGCTATCTCCGCCGTGGACGCGCTCTTCCCCGCGAAACGCGCCGCTATGTGGCTGCCATCGGACCGCATATCGCTGGCATCACGCCGCATAACCGCTCAGCTGCCGACCTTCTGGTCGCCCAGCACGATCCCAACTCCCAGGTCATGCTGGCCCAGAACACACCATCGGCAGACATAGCCCCAGTAACTTCCGCCTCCGAGCGGCAGGCCGTCAGTGCGGCATGGAACCACCGGGAAACCGCCGACACATCGTCTGACGATTCAGATTCGGACACTCCGGCCGCGACACCCCAGACGGCTCCTGTCCAGGTCGCATCCGCCGCAGGATCCGAGGCCCCCGCGAGCATCAGCGCAGCCTGGGCCGCGCGTGGATTTACGCCGACACCGACCCGCCCCGCCGTCCGGCAGGCGTCCGTTCCTGATGACGAGGTCGCGGACAACCGGGTTACGGCACAGGAAATCCCGATCGGGCATCATCTGCAGCCTCAGCCGATCATGGCTGTCATGCCAGCCAGCCGGGTGCAGCCCCGCATTTCCCTTCCGGCAATCTCCACGTCCTCCAGAGCGGCAACGGGCAACTGGGCCATTCAGGTCGGCGCCTTCGCCAATGCGAAGCAGGCAAGCATCGCCACGTCTGCAGCCCATAGCAAAGGTGGCGTCGTGGTGGCTTCAGCCCGATCGCAGGTTGAGAGCGTGAAGGGAGGTCGTTCGCATCTCTATCGCGCCCGCCTGACCGGTCTGACGCATGAAAATGCAGTTGCAGCCTGTCGCCGTCTGTCGCACGGTTCTCCATGCGTCGTGGTTCCGCCCGGCGCATATTGATGCGTTTTCCGGGCCTTTCCGCCCGCTTTTCTGACAGGGATACACCACCCCGATGCGCCGCTTCTTTGCAACGACCGCTTTCTGCGCTGTCGCCCTCGCCGGCGCCCTGACCACCGCTCCGGCGCATGCTGCCCTTGAAACCGGCACCCACGCTCCGGATTTCTCTGCTGCTGCCAGCCTCGGCGGCCACGAGTTCACCTATCATTTGGCGGATGCGCTCAAGACCGGACCCGTCGTCCTGTATTTCTATCCGGCAGCCTTCACCAAGGGCTGCACGATCGAAGCCCATGAGTTTGCGGATGCCATCCCGGACTTCAAGGCACAGGGCGCCACCGTCATCGGCATTTCCATGGACCCGATCGACAAGCTGAACCGCTTCTCGGTCAGTGAGTGCCGCAGCGTTTTCCCGGTCGCAGCCGATCCGACCGGTAAGATCACCCTCAGCTATGCCGCCAAGATGCCCCTGCTCCACATGGCAAGCCGCACGTCCTATGTCATCGCGCAGGACGGCCATATCGTCATGAGCTATGCCTCCATGTCTCCTGACGAGCATGTTTCGCGCGCCCTGGCCGCGGTAAAGGCCCTGAAGCGGCATCCGTGAGTACCCGTTCTCCGTCCACAGTTCCGGACCTGTTCGGGCAGCACCATGTTGGCGATTCACATCCGCTGAAGCTCGCTGATGACATCACCAGCACGGCGATCTATGGCGGTCCGCAGGACTGTTACCGTTACACCCTGCGCCGTGTCTGGGACGAAAGCCGTCCCATGATCATGTGGCTGATGATGAATCCGTCTGTCGCGACCGAGTTCGGCGATGACCGGACGGTCGCCAAGTGCCAGCGCTATGCACGCGCCTGGGGCTATGGCGGCATGTTCGTAGGCAACAGCTTTGCCTATCGCTGCACGGACCAGAAGCGGCTGCTCGAAGTGCCCGATCCTGTCGGGCCGGACAACGATGCCCATCTGCTGGACATGGCCCGCCAGGCCGATCTTGTGGTTCTGGCTTATGGCTCCCCACAGGCCAGAGGCCTGCGCGCGCGGGGGACGGAAGTCGCCCGCATGCTGGCTCATCACGGCATCAGGGTGACAGCCCTGCGTCTAAGCAAAAGCGGGCGTCCGGAACACCCGCTTTACCTGCCCTCAGCCCTCACCCCGCAGCCGCTCGATCCGGATATGCTGGACTGAACGGCGTTTCTGGCGGGACGCAGGCCTGACGGTCAGTTTCCGGCCTGGTCCTGCTCGTGAATGCTCCAGACGAGCACCACATGCTGGTCATGGTTCGGATAGGTCGCCTGAGGCTGGATTGAACCGGACGCTTTCTTGCTCTTGTACAGGGCCTGAATGGCCTGCATGTCCGCGGATAGAAGCTCGTTCGTAACGGGGCCGCCGGCCCGAAGCTTTGTCGCCGCTTCCAGATCAGCGGTCGAAACCTTTTTGTTCCCTTGGAACTCTACCCTGTCGAGCACCAGAGCGGTCGGAGTTGTTGCGCCGGCAGCCTGCTCCTCGATGACCAGCTTGACGGAGACGGCCTTGCCGGAAATCCGCAGCTGTTCTCCGAGGCTGACACCCACCTTCCGGGCCGAATACAGATCGCCTACGCGCTTCTGCGCAGCGGCCAGCTCATCGCGCGTGACCATGTCGCCCGCGTGATGACCGAAGGCCTGCAGAATATCCGCCGTCGGAACCTGGCTGTTGCCCTGAACGGCCACCGCCATCAACTTTAGCGGAACAGTTGGCGCCGGGATGGCGGCGTGAGCCTGCTCGGTGATAATCATTCCGGTAACAGGGACCACGGCAAGCGAAACGCCAAGAAAACTCCGGGCCAGCAGGGAGCGAATGGACATCTGGCAATCTCCTGTAATGAAAAAAATGAGAAATTCTCTGACTTTTACGCTACAGGACTTCTCTGCTTTGGCAAATCTTCCTCTGAACCCCGGTTGGAGCAACATCTTCCGGACCGATGCGTTCAGTACCCTCGAACCCCGGTGGCGCCTTCTTTTCGACGCCTTTCTTCCAATACTGGCGCCTCGGGACCCATTCTGCCCCTGACAGGATCTTCAGGGATACACCGCTCTCAGCAGCTCTGGACCACCACCAGGCTCCCGTTTCACCAACTCCATTGCAAAGGCCCCGCCCGCTTCATGCCTGTACTCGCTTCTTTCGCCCGGACTTCTTCCCGAATCCGTTCCGAACACCTGCGGTCTGTCCTGATGGGGCTTTTTTCCGTTTCCATGCTGTCTGCCGCCGTCGACAGCGCTCAGGCGCAGTCCGATCCTGACCCCAACAGCGCCCGCCACCGCGTTTCCAGAGCTGCTGCCCTGTCGTCTCCTGCCCCCCAGAACAGCGAGACACCGGCCAATGGGGGCAGCAACACGCCCATCATGCAGAACACCGTCTCCGGCTTCGCCCAGACGGAAGGGGATCCGGGACCGTATTTTTCCGCGCCCATGGGATCGCAGCATTTCCTGGGAGACTGGGGCGGCGTGCAGCCGTGGCTCCTCAAGCGCGGCATCCACCTCATGGCCGCCATCAACGAGGAGTTTGCCGGTAATTTCACGGGCGGCAAGGAGCGTGCCTATTCCGACGCCGGACAGTTCGGCATCGAACTGGATATCGACTGGGACAAGCTCGCCGGTGTACGGAACTTCTGGACGCATACCCTGATCGTCAACGGCCATGGCCAGAGCGTTTCGCGCAATTTCGGCGACTCCATCGCTGGCGTGCAGCAGATCTACGGCGCCCGAGGCAACGTGGTGGCGCACATGGTCGCGATGTATGGCGAGATGTCCTTCGTTCATAACCGCATCGATGTCAGCGCGGGTTGGATTCCGGTCGGCAGCTTCTTTGCCGCCTCCCCGCTGTTCTGCGACTTCATGAACGTCGCCATGTGCGGCAATCCCGCGCCGAACAAATATACGGAAGGCAATCGTGACTGGCCGTCGGGCAATCTGGGCGCCGTCGTCCGGGCCATGCCGACCATGGACACCTATATCATGGCAGGCCTCTTCGCGGTCAGCCCGCATTCCTATAACGGCGGTATCTCGGGCTGGTCCTGGGCGCAGTCGGGCCTGGGCAAGTTCTCCACCCCGGTTGAAATCGGCTGGACCCCCAGGTTCGGCCACAATCAGCTTCAGGGGCATTATGTCATTGGTTATTCCTACGACAATTCGCGCTATCTGAACCTGTACGAAGACATTCACGGCAATTCCTGGCAGCTCACGGGACAGCCCCGCCGCTACGAGGCAGGCCGTAACAGCGCCTGGCTCATCCTCGACCAGATGCTGGTTCGCAATGGCCCCGGCAACACGAACGGGCTGATCGCCATGGCAGGCGCGATGTACAGCGATGGCAAGACCGTTGCGATGCGTGACCATGAATGGGCCGGTCTGGTCGATACCGGCTCCGCCTGGGGCCGTCCGCTCGATACGGTCGGCGCGATGTACCAGCATTTCGACATGAGCCACACGGCGGCCCTGCAGCAGGAATCGTCCCTGGCGCTTGGTCTGCCCTATCAGGACAACCAGTGGGGGGCGGTCTACGGTCCGCAGAGCCACGAGAACGTGTACGAACTGTTCTATTCTGCCCATATCGCCCGGGCGATGGCGCTTCAGCCGGACTTCCAGTACATCCAGCGCCCCAGTGCCACGACGACCTTCCATGATGCTGCCGTTCTGGGCGTTCAGTTCACCGTCGTTCTCTGACACGCGGAACACAGCGGTTTTTCTGCAAGGCGGGGCCTGAAGGGTCCCGCTTTTTCGTGTCCGGTCACCTTCGGTAATCACAATTTAGTTGCGAATAACTCGCATTATACCGATAACCCGCTAGACTGTTCATTGTTCCGAGGTTTTCGTGCGCGCATCGCTTTCTGCACCGTTCTTACGCCCATTGCGGGCTGCGCGCCTGTCCTGCCTGCTTCTGGCAGGAACAGCCTTCCCCGTTCTCGCAGCCGATCCTGTCCCGGCCACGCCGACCGCCACGGCACCCAAAACCAAGCCAGCCGCCAGGCCTGCCACTGCTGCCGCGCAGGTTACACCTGACGAGGAGATCGTGGTCCGGGCCAGAAAGCGGGACCAGATGCAGGTCAGCAGCGGAGGACAGCTCGGGGCATTGGGCAACAAGAAAGGGCTGGACGTTCCGTTCAACATCCGCAGCTATAACTCCAGCCTGATCCTGAACCAGCAGTCCCAGACACTGGGCGAAGTTCTGGAAAACGATCCCACCGTCCGCACCACTTTCGGCTACGGCAATTTCTCGGAAATGTTCGTCATTCGCGGTTTCGCCGTTGATGGCGACGACGTGTCGATCAACGGCCTGTACGGCATCACCCCTCGTCAGCTCGTCTCGCCCGAACTGTATGATCAGGTACAGGTTCTCAACGGTGCCAGCGCGTTCCTCAACGGCGCAGCACCGAGCGGATCAGCCATTGGCGGCAATATCAATCTGCTGTTCAAGCACGCGACGAACGCCCCCCTCACCCGCATCACGGGTGATTACACCAGCAGCGCCATGGGCGGTGGCAGCATCGATGTCGGCCGTCGTTTCGGCGAGGACAAGGCCTTTGGCGTGCGGCTGAACGTCGCAGGCAAGAGCGGCGAGGATGCCGTCACGGATGAATACCGCCATTCCACAACGCTCGGCGCGGATTTCGACTGGCATGACCGCAGCAACCGCACCCGCATCACCATGGATATCGATTACGAAAACCAGGGTGTGAATGGTGGGCGACCCGCGATCTTCCTGGGCAGCGATGTCACATCCGTTCCGCGCCCCGCTGCGCCCTCGCACAATTTCGGTCAGCGCTGGGCCTATAACGACCTGAACTATGTCTTCGGCATGCTCAACGTCGAGCATGACCTGACGAAGAACGTCACGCTCTATGGCGCCTTCGGGGCCCTGACCAGCAACGAGAAGGGTAATTACTCCAACCCGACCGTCACCGATGCCGCCACCGGCGCCGGAACCGCCGGTGCCATGTATGTGCCGTACGATCAGACCAATGAGAGCACCCGTGCAGGTGTTCGCGCCCATTTCCGCACCGGCCCGGTCCGCCACGAGATCAACGCCGGCGGCTCCGGCCTGTGGGAAGACAGCGCAGCTGCCTATGCGATGGCGCTTACACCCGGTACGACCAACATCTACAACACGCCACAGTTTGCCGCCCCCGCCGAGACCTTTGCCGGTGGCGTCGTCAACGATCCGCAGACGATCAGCCGAACCCGCCTGTACAGCCTGTTCTTCTCGGACACGATGTCGTTCTTCCATGACCGAGTCGCCCTGACAGGCGGCTTCCGATACCAGAACATGCTCATCAACGGCTATAATTACAGCACGACCGGCCAGGGCGCGATGAGCAGCCATTATGACCAGGACGCCATCACCCCTGTCGTCGGGCTGGTCATCCATCCGACACGTCGGACGTCGTTGTATTTCAACAGGATCGAGGGCCTCTCGCAGGGGCCGACGGCGACCGGAAACGTTCAGAACGTGGGGGAGATCTTCCCGCCCTATAAATCCACCCAGTATGAAGTCGGCGCGAAATACGACACGGGCCGCTTCAGCGCCGCGCTTGCCGTTTATGAGATTTCACAGCCCAATGCCTATTCCGTGGCGGTCGGCAATACGGGTGAATTCGCGTTTCGCGAAGACGGTCTGCAACGCAATCGCGGTATCGAACTGACGTTGAATGGGGAGATCCTGCCCGGCCTGCGCTTCAATGGCGGAGGCACGGTGATTCAGGCGGATCTGCGCCATACGGCAGGCGGCCTTCAGGACGGCAACACGGCCATCGGCGTGCCGAACTACACGATCAACGGCAATCTCGAATACGATCTGCCGTTTCTCAAGGGTGCTACGGTCGTGGGGCGCGTAGTCAACACCGGCAAGCAGTGGGTCAACACGGCCAATACGCTGCACATTCCGGTCTGGACACGCTTCGATCTGGCGGGACGCTATACGTTTGTGACACATCACACGCCCGTCACGCTGCGCTTCGGCGTCGATAATTTGGCCAATACGCGCTACTGGTCTTCGGCCTTCAACGGCTATCTGATGCAGGGCATGCCCCGCACCTTCAAATTCTCCTTCACGACAGATCTGTAATCCGTCTCACACCGCCGAAAACGAAAAACGCGCCCTCCTTTGCAGGAGCGGCGCGTTTTTCATGTCAGGTCTTCCGATCAGCAAAGATCAGAACGTGATACCCGTCTCGAAATCCAGAAGCAGCGGGTTTTTGTAGCGGTTCGTACCGCCCGTGCTCCAGATATACTGCGCACCCGGACGGATCACGAGCCAGGGCGTCGGGCGCCAGCCATAGTTCAGCTCAAGCGCATGCTCGCCGGACGGCTTGTTAATGCCTTCGGCACCGGCCGCCTGCATCTGACGCGCCCAGATGGTCAGCTTCGGGTTCACCCACAGCATCTTCATGCCGATGCTGATCGTATCGTTCGGGCGGCTGCGGAACGTACCCTTGCGGGTCACACCCCAGGTGATGAAATACGGTGCGACGGATGTGCGCGGATCACCCCACGTAAAGGACGTGAACAGCGTCGTGCCGCGGTTCGGATCGGCCTCATCACGCTGAAGCATGCGGTCGAACTGGAACCAGCCACCAAACCGGCCGCGGACCTTTTCACTCGGCGCCGAAATCAGATACTGCGCTGGCACACCGAAAGTTCCAAGATGGGAATAGACATCACTGACTTCGGACGTATCCCAGTAGCCGCCGATTTTGATGTTGGTCTGGAGCGGACCGCTGTAATCGTCCTTGCCGCCCTGATGCCAGCCAAGCTGGAACGGCAGATAGGTGCCGGTCGCATCGTGGAGGTTCAGCTTCCAGCCGTTATGCGTGTTCGAAATCACCGGATCGACCGAATACGCACCGAACTGCACCAGATAATGGTCGTTTCCGGCCGGATAGAACTTTACCCAGGCGCCCGGATGAGCCGTGGGATACCAGCCATAGCCCGAGTTCATCGCAATGGACTGCGGCATGCCGCAGATCGCATTGGATTCGAACTGGCAATACTGGCTCATGCCCCAGTAGACCGAAGACTGCTCGAAATCGTTTTCGGTGTTGATCTCACCGACCTCAGTCGTGACGTATTTGTTCCAGGGCATTTCCCAGGACAGACGTGTCAGACGCACCGTCTCACCCGAGCCGAAAATCTGCTGCGGGCTGTCCAGCGCCGGAAGCGTAGCGCCGATGCCCAGACCCTGACGGGCTGTGATCAGCGTATGGAACATGCCGAGATTCAGGCCTGTCAGCTTCTTGAGGTTGAAGTCGACATTGATGCCGAACTCATCCGCATAACGCACGGCCTTGGTCTTGCCGCCCATCGGATTGCCGGCGCTGTCCTCAAGATAATGTCCACCGATATTGATGCCCTTGTCGGTCAGCCAGGTGCGCCAGCCACCCCAGTCACCCGTCATGGTGCTCTGGGTCAGCCAGTCATGGAACGATGCCGGGAAGAAACGGCTTTCCGTCGTGTCGGACGTTTTCGCTGCGGTCTCGACGCCTGTCTTTGTCGGAGCCGGTTTAACCAGCAGGGGAACCGGAGAAATGGATTTCGTCCGGATCTGCGGGGTGCCCATGGTCGCCGTGCTGGTTCTGGCAGCAGCTTTCTGATGGCCGTCAACAACGCCGGCTGGTGTCGTCTGTGCATGGCCAACGGCAGTAATGCCAGGAAGCACCGCTGTCATGGCACAGGCCGTCAACAGCGCTTTCGTCCAATCCTGCCCGAACTTCCCCATCTTCCAAACTGTCTCCATGTGACACCATTACAGCCGACAGCACCTGAGGCTGTTGCTGGCCCCTGTCATACAGTCCGGAAACGGTCCAGAATAGAGTGTGGAAGACCTCTGTTTTCGTAATATGCCTTTCTCGACACAGTCCCGAAGCAGACCACGAAATTTTTATCCGGAGATTTCTCCCGGATTACAAAAAGTTTAACGCTACAGTTTCCGGGGCTTATTCTCCGATCACAGTTACGTGTTCCCGATCCCATCGCCGAGTCAGAGGCTCCAGAAGCGCCAGAACCACCACGACGGCAGCCGCAACTTCACACAGCGTCCGGAACAGCCCGGCATAAAGCGCAGCCCCGCCGCCACCCGCCACGACCTCGGGTGGAAGTGCCGCCTGATTGGCGATGATGCTGCCCACATACATGGCAATGCCCCACAGCAGATAAAGCGCCCCCATCATGAAACCGCTCAGCCGCGCGGGCGAATATCGTGCGATGATGGCCAGTCCCAGACCATTCGTCAGCAGTTCCGCCAGAGACAGGAAGCCGTATCCCACTACCATGATCCAGGGAGACACCAGCCCGTCCGCATGAGCGGCCGCCGCCCACCAGACCGCAAATCCGATCGAGACCATCGCATAACCGAGAAGCATTTTGCGGGCGTGGGATGTCTGTTTCTGCTGCTGGCCCATCCGGTTATACAGGAACGCCAGAACCGGGCTGAGGACCATGATCCAGACGGAGTTGAGCACCTGAAACTGCCCGGCTGACATGTGAAAGAGCGTCACGCCCCCGATGCGGTAGTCACCGGAAACCCCACGCAGGGCAAACAGCGTCAGGGATGTCATCATCTGCTGGTAGAACACGAGATAGATCGTGCCCTGCAGACACAGCAGATAGGTCAGCCGAAGCCCCGGGCGCTCGGTCTGAGGTGCCCGCACATAGAGCGCAACCCAGATCGCCGCCAGTCCAGCCCCCGCCGCAATCACGCACAGACGCGCCAGCGTATCACTGCCCAGAACCCAGGCATTGAAGGCAGTCAGCAAAGCAAGACCACCCGCAACCATTCCGAACCGCGACAACGGGACCGGCTGTTTTTCCGAAACCGGCGTCGTCGGCTCAAGCCAGCTGGAGCGCAGCACATAATAGAGCAGCCCAATCCCCAGTCCGACCGCGCAGGTCGCGAAGGCGACCGGCGCCCCGTAATGGATCTGAAGCCACGGCGTGAGCAACATGGAGACGGTCGAACCGACATTGACGGACATGTAATACAGCGTGAAGGCCGCATCGAGCGCAGCGTCATCACCCTTGTAGATCCGGCGGATCAGATTGCCGGCATTGGGCTTGAACAAGCCGTTTCCCGTGGAAATCAGCGCCATCGCCACCAGCAGCAGCGTGTGGGACTGAAGCGCTGCGGCCAGAAAGGCATAGCCGCAGGTCAGGGACAGAGCCCCCATGACCATCGTCCGCCGCGCACCCAGCACGCGGTCACCAATGACGCCACCAATGACAGGCGTGATGTAGGTCAGCGCCCCGAAGGCGCCCATCATAAGATTGGCGGCTGCATCGGCCATTCTGAGCTGTTCGACCATGAACAGCGTCAGGACAGCCTGCATGCCGTAATATCCGAACCGCTCCCACAGTTCGATGGCCAGAACGACGGTAAACGCCCTGCGGCGCAGTCCCGGAGCAGAAGCCCCGGCCGGAGAAAAAGAGGAGGCGGTCATGCAGAACCCGTCAGAAACCAGAAGACGGGCCGCATCTTAGGGCAAATGCCACTCTCCGGCGAGGATCAGTGCATGCGTACTGATAATGCCCAGAACCGTCACGAAGATCAGCGCCACAATACCGCCGACGATGTCACTCCACGGCCATTCCGGCAGTCTCGACCGGACGCGACGCACCATCCCCATCTCTTCAGCTCTCCTGCTGGCTGAAGAAGGCCTCCAGCTCGGGGGAGACAGTACCGATATGCACCTGCAACGTCACCAGCAGATCACCGGCCGGATGCTTTTTATCGCCCGCGATCCCCCGTCCGGACAGACGCAGAACCTTGCCGCTATCTGAATGCTTCGGAATCTTGACCGAAACATCGCCCTTGGGCGTCGGGACGGCGATCTTCCCGCCCAAAATAGCTGTCTTCAGGTCGAGGTTCTGCGTAATGCGCAGGTTGCGCCCCTCACGGACATACCGGCTGTCGGGCGTGACCGTGATTGTCAGAAGCGCGTCCCCCGGCACACCCGGCTGCCCGTCCATTCCCGGACGCCCCGGAGCACCCTTGCCGCGCACGCGCAGGGTCTGGCCATCTTCCACCCCTGGCGGAATACGGACTTCGGTGTGGCCACCCTCACCCAGCGTCAGATCCAGGGACGTCCCCAGAACAGCCTGCTGGAACGAGATCGTCACCGCGTAACGGCGGTCAGACCCCYTGGATGCACGACGACCTGCCGAGCCCCCCGGCTGGAAGTCGCCGCTGAAGCCTCCCCCGAACATGTCCGAAAAGAAAGAGCCGAGATCTTCCTGATTGAAACCGCCCTGAAAGCCCTGCGCTCCTCCACGCGGACCGCCCGCGCCCGGACCATACCCACCGCCGCCAAAGCCACCGCCGAACGGCCCGCGTTCCTGACCGTCGGCATCGATCTCGCCGCGATCGAAACGCGCGCGCTTTTCCTTGTCACCAATGATGTTATAGGCCTGCCCGACCGCCTTGAAGCGCTCTTCGGCCTTCTTGTCGTCCGGATTGTGGTCCGGATGGTACTGTTTGGCCAGTTTCCGATACGCGCTGCGGATTTCCTTGTCCGTCGCCGTTTTCGAAACGCCCAGTACCGAATATGGGTCGCTCATGTCATCTCCCCGTCTTCTTCAGGTCCCTCATCCAGCAGGGAAATCAGGACCGCAATGACTTCATCCTGCGGGAACCCGGCCCGCACACCGTCTGAGATCAGGGCCTGCAGCTTCGGGCGAAGATAATCCTCTGCGGGATGTCCGTCGTCTGCCATTTCTGATCCTCCGTTATTCCCAGATGTGTGATCGCACGGGGCTGGGGTCAATGTTTCAGAACAAACTCTGCAATATCAGACACTACGGCGCCATCCAGCGGAAGCGATCCATCCGTAGCCGGAACCGCGTCCAGATCCGCCAGGATGGGTCGCATTCGGCAGCAGAACAACCTGCGCCTTCGGATCAGCCGCCTTCAGCAGCGGCAGGTCTTCAGTTGCGCTGACCTGACGATCCGCCGCCCCCTGAACGATCAGAACCGGTCCATGATAAGCCTTGAGTAGTGCTACGGGGTCATGATGGAAAAGATCGATCATGTAGTCCTGAACGGCGGGATGAAACGGCTGGCGCAATCCCGGATGCAGCATCTGGACATCCACATGATGCCCGGCTTCGAGCGCATCAATCGCCCCGTCGATCTGCGGCAGCACTGTCTGCGCTGAAGGCAGAGCATGAAGCTGGCTACGCAGCACTTCACCCAGAGGTCGACCAGCGGTGGACAGAAGAATGAGTCCGCAGATATCGGCCTGTCCCTGCGCAGAAGCCAGAGCGACAAGCCCACCCTCGCTATGTCCTGCGAGCCAGATACAGCGTACATCAGCCTTACGCCGGATGACGGCAATCCAGTTCCGCACATCGGTGGCATAATCCGCAATCGTGACGTGATTACCATCCGCTACGGCCTGTTTGCTGCCGAACATCCCGCGCTTGTCGATCCGGACGGAAGAAATGCCGCGTTTCGCCAGCCCATCCGCAATCTGCCGCAGTGTGGCAGGCTTTGGCCCAAGAGCCGAGTTTCCATCCCGGTCCGTTGGCCCGGAGCCCGGAATCATCAGAACTACGGGCGTATCGGCCCCCGCATTCACGAAGGTCCCTGCCAGCGGCCCCAGAGGACCGGGCGCTTCAATGGCCGTGCTCTCAGCCGCAAAGGCATGAGACGACAGTCCACCAAGGCCCGACAGGAGCAAGAGGAAACGAAACACTACCGGCTTCATTCTGCGTCTCCTGTTCAGGTGCCCCCGCGCACGCTGCCTTATCGGGTGAATGCTCTGACGAAGGCGTTCTGCTGTTTGACTTCGACGGGGAGTCTGGTGTCGGTGAGGGCCTTGCCCTGCCATCCGGCGCCGAGTGCGATGTAGAGGGCGACGGCGTTGCGGACGCGGGCGAGGCGGCCGACGACGGCTTGGTCCTCGGCGGACAGGGCGGTCTGTTCGGTCGTCAGCACGTTCAGATATCCGGTCAGACCGGCCGTGAACAGCTTCTGCGCGCGGTCGCGGGCGAGGCCGGCATCGACGGAGGCCTGGTTCAGCTCCTCGACCAGCTCGGCATTATGCCGCCAGTCGCCCATCGCGTCC
>NZ_JACRVU010000015.1 GCF_018811945.1 Gluconobacter sp. P1C6_b | reverse complement strand
ACCCACGGACTACCGCAGGGAAGGGATCTCCCCCCGGCCTTCGGCTCTTCCAGTCCGCTACCCGCTACCGAGCTATAATGGATAGCCGCTACCCACGGACTACCGCAGAGACGGGATCTCTCCCCAGCCTCCGGATCTTCCAGTCCGCTACCCGCTACCGAGCTATAATGGATAGCCGCTACCCACGGACTACCGCAGGGAAGGGATCTCCCCCCGGCCTTCGGCTCTTCCAGTCCGCTACCCGCTACCGAGCTATAATGGATAGCCGCTACCCACGGACTACCGCAGGGAAGGGATCTCCCCCCGGCCTTCGGCTCTTCCAGTCCGCTACCCGCTACCGAGCTATAATGGATAGCCGCTACCCACGGACTACCGCAGAGACGGGATCTCTCCCCAGCCTCCGGATCTTCCAGTCCGCTACCCGCTACCGAGCTATAATGGATAGCCGCTRCCCACGGACTACCGCAGGGAAGGGATCTCCCCCCGGCCTTCGGCTCTTCCAGTCCGCTACCCGCTACCGAGCTATAATGGATAGCCGCTACCCACGGACTACCGCAGAGACGGGATCTCTCCCCAGCCTCCGGATCTTCCAGTCCGATACCCAAAAGACGAGAGGGTAGCGGCTATCTTGTCGGTAGCGGCTACGTCTCGGCTATCCGCTATCTTGACGGTAGCGGGTAGCATATATATATCCAGCATAGTTCACAGGCTTAGTTCCAGCTACGGCACGATCTCTGGAAGGAAACAAAAATGCCGATCATTGTGTTTGCGAGCAGCAAGGGAGGCGTAGGTAAGACGACCTCTGCATTGACACTGGCCTCGGTGCTCGCCGCTAATGAGGTAAAAACAACATTGGTCGACGCCGATCCCAATGCTCCTCTCTGCCGATGGGCAGAAAGGTTTCCCGATGCGGTTCCTGCCGCCCTGACGGTGGTATCTGCTTTGGGAAGTGACGTTGCGGAGGTCGTCGACAATGCGTCTGATCCTTTCGTCATTGTCGATCTCGAAGGAAGCAAAAACGTCGAGGTCAGTGTTGGCTTAGGGCGGGCTGATCTCGCGCTAATCCCTATGAAGGGAAGTCAATTAGATGCGGACGAGGCTGCCAGCATTATCAAGCTCATCAAGAGGCAAGAAACCGTATTCAAACGAACCATACCTTTTCGAGTATTCTTCGCACAAACATCTCCGATTATCACCGACAAGGGCATGCGCGAGATCAAACAGCAGCTCGATGAAAACGGTATTCCCATGATGGGTACTTCGTTGGTTGAGAGGTCTGCATTTAAAGCACCATTTCGCCTGGGTGGCACAATTTACGATCTGTCACCTAAGGAGGTTCGCAACCCGGCTGTAGCTATCGAGAACGCTGAAGCATTCGCAACGGAGGTTCGGGACGTGCTCGTACAAACAGCCGAACAGCACGCTTGAGATGGAGTAAGTGACGATGGATGAACCACGGAAGGCGGCTAGAATCGATTTCGGTGCAGCTGTTGACTCAATTACGCCGCGCCGCCCGAAAATCGATAAGAGTACAACCTCAGCCGCGATTGCGGATGCCGCACAGGCGGGCTTCACAGGCAGATCAGATAAGGTAAACATTGACGGCCGTTCCCTGAGAAAAAGCGGGCGGACAGCACAACTAAACATCAAGCTTCGTCCCGAAACTAAGGCTCAGTTTTTAGAGCGAGCTCAGGCATTTCCGAATACGGAAGACTTTGTCCGTCATCTACTAAGCCTTCTCAACGGATCAGAGTAAGCCGAAGAGGAGAGGGAGCTGGAAAAGCAGGGCTTCAAAAGTGCACACTTACAGCCCCTCCCTTTGCAGGGCTTCAAAAGTGCACGGTTAGCCTGTCCGCACCTACATACAGGCGCGCCGTGAGAAGTTTTTAGGAATGGCAGAGAGGCAGGCTTCAAAAGTGCACGTCAATGGGAAGCAAAACCGCTGGCAGTGGCTTCAAAAGTGCACGGCACAAAACAGATCCTACAGCTTTAAGCTTATCGCTTTTTTTCCAACAGGGGGCTGACCTGGGTATAGTATAATTCCTTTGCCATCATCCTGTTCAAGGACCTTCGCAGCAGGGTAAACCGCTAATGCAAGCTGTAGGTTAGGCAAGAAACGGGCTTTAAAATTCTTTAATTGCCCGAAATTTAGGCCGAATTGTGCCTTCAGCCCATGCCAAGTTATAGAAGTGGGCCGACTAAGGGAATGTAACCGGTATGCAAGCCATGAATAGATATCCAGAGCCATACTGTTATTACTTAGAGCCCTGATTGCTGCCTCGTCGAGCGGCACCGGATGACGACGAAGACCATCAAAAAATCCCTCTGATAAGCGGGCCATGTGCATGTAGGTCTCGTTGTCGCCCTCTGCAGAGGGATCCATGAAAACGGCGGAATCCATGATATTTTGGTTAGTCAGACCTACAGTTCCGCCTCTCTTCACTTCAAAAGACAAACGAGACCTTGATATTCGCTCCATTTGATCGCGGACGATCTGAAGGTTCTTACCGCCAATGGGGATATTCATTCTTCCCATCCAAGCACGAAGACTTTTGCCGAGCTCAATATCTCTTGAGTTTGTCCTGATGGCTTCTGACTGTAGATATATGAGTATTAAACGGGCTCGGCTACCGTATGGCACGCCTACAGGTACCGGTTCTCCTGCAGCGCCCCGTTTCATTCCTGGTTCAATAATCAGGCAGACTTGGTCGCTCTCGAGCTGCCATCCTTTATGATCAGCTAATCGCCGGTGCGGCAATGCAGCCTGACACCAGCCGGAGTACAGAAACCCTACGCCATTTTGCTCGTCAGCCATGTATGCTGCGGCGGCCTCAACGACCTGACGATCAATATCAAGTTGGAGCGCGGCCTGCCGACCGTTGTCCTGCAAGATTTTGTGTAGGGTTTGCATCACCGTCTCTCCGCTTAGTTTTGACTATGGTGAAGGGGGACGTGTTTGTCAGCGTGCACTTTTGAAGCACGAGCTATTAGGTTTATTAGTTATTATTAGTATAGGCTTCAAAAGTGCACGGGATAACGCCATCTTCTGGCGGTTTTCCTATCTCACATTCATATATCGGCGCTTCAAAAGTGCATGCCGTAGCTACAAAAGTGCACAGCTCCATGTGGGCGACTCTATCAAAACCGACTGCGCCCTGGATGCTTGGTCATGGCGTCCTCGACCTCGATATATTTTTCCACCACGCCGAAGGTTTGGTGGCGCGAGAAACGCTTGAGCGAGACCAGATCCGTGCCGTCACGAGCTCCTGTGGTGATCGCTCCGCGTCGCAGGCTGTGCCCACTGAAATCGCCTGTCACTCCCGCATCCAGGCAGCGCTTCTGAATGATGCGAGCCACAGACCTGTCAGACAGCGCCTCTGAACCCATCGCGGGCGGGGCAGGGGGCTGACCGGCCTCGGCAGCAGGCGGGAGCCACACCCGCCGGAAAACCGGTCCCTTGGCGTCGGCCAGTTTCGCCTTCCGAAGCCACGCTTCATAGGCCCGGACCGGACACAGGGCAGTAATGCCGCGCGGGATGGCGACTTCGACACCCTGACTGGTCCGGTCCCCCTTGGACCGGTCCAGCCGGATCCGCATCCCGTCATCATCGAGCGCTACATTCTCCAGGCACAGCGCCGCCACTTCGGACCGTCGGAGGGCGCCGGCAAAGCCGAGCAGAAGAATGGCCCTGTCGCGGACGCCCACGAGCTCGGTGCTATCGATCTGCTCGATGACCTCGCTCAGCAGATCCCAGGTCAGCCCCTTGACCTGACGGGACGCACTTTCCGTTGACGTCCTGCGAATGCCTGCAACCGTTTCAGACACAAGGGCATGGGAGGTCGGGACGGGAACCTGGGCAACATGGTGCAGATAGCGCAGTGCGGCACGGTGCAGATCCACCGTCGCGGGCCGCTTCTTCTGCAGCGCAAGATCAGCCAGGTAGGCGGCAACATCCTCGCTGCGGGCGGGCAGGGCAGGGAGCGCATGTCCTGCCGCCCATGCGCACCAGGAGCGCACGGCCGAGCGATAGGTCCGGCGTGTGTTCACTGCCTTCGCCGCCCGGGAATAGGTCTTCGAGGCGCGCTCCGCCGTCACCAGCGTCCCGTCATAGTCGGGCAGGGCCTCGTCGGTCAGGGCGTCGAACCACTGCAGGACGGCGCCAGACTGCTGACCCAGAGGAGAGGCCAGCGGCGCCAGCGTGGCCGCCTGCGATCCCGCCTTGCGCCGTCTGGCGGCCTTCGGCCTGAGCCAGGCGACGAACACCGGGTCGGGTTCGAGATCCAGAGCAATCGCCAGTTCGTGCCCGGAGGGCAGGGCGGTCAGATGGGCACTGGCGATGGCCAATGCCTCCTCCGCCGTCTCGACATCGGTGGACAGGACCGTGTCTTCGGCAAATTCGTTGTCGCGGTATTCGATGCCGCGAATGACCAGAGAGAGACGGGGGGAGAAGCGACCGGTCGAGAGAAGCGCTACCGCTTCTGTCAGATCGCCGGCAGGAAGCTGCTGCCGGGTCTTCTGGTCCAGCCGGTCCAGGACGGCCTCACGGGCAGCCTTTGCCGAGCCTGCGATGTGAAGATGGCTGAGCATGAACGCCTCCGCGAAACCAGAACCTAGCTTCTGATAGCATGAAGCCGGGGCAGGGCAGAGAGGAGAACAAACCCTGTCCAATACAGACCGGAAATGTGTTAACGAAGACTGAATGCCGATCCGACCGGAACTGAAAGCGCTTTATCCTCCCAACTGGCCCGAGCTGAGCCGACAGGTGCGGTTCGAGCGGGCAGGGGGTGTCTGTCAGCGCTGCGGCCGGCCGCATGGACATCACCTTCAGGTGCTGCCGGGTGGTCGGTGGAAGCATCCGGAGACGGGGCACTGGTTCAATGGCCGGGGCAGGCGCATCTCGCCTCCGGACCTGATCGAGCATCTGCAAATACGACAGACGAAGGTGGTTCTGGCAGCGGCCCATTTGAATCATGATCCCACCAGCAACCGGCTGCGCAATCTGCGCGCGTTTTGTCAGCGCTGCCATCTGCTGCACGACCGGATGTATCATCTGGCTCAACGACGCCTGACCTTGCGACGGCGCCTGGCGCTCGGGGATCTGTTCGAAGGTCTGTATCGGGCCGGGGTCCCGCCTCTGCGCCTGTAACGGGTCAGATCAGGCATCCGTCTGGACCGCGACGCTGGCCTCCAGCCGGAGCGGGGAGGGGAGTGATCTGTTTCCTATCGCTCACCGATCAGATGTTCAATGTGCGTAACGTGCCCGGCCCTGATGCCAACGCGCGTCTGCGCCTGCCGCACGAATTTCCGGTTCAGCTCGCGGGCCAGCGTTTCGCCGTCCCTGATCGGCACAACACTGTAGGTTCTGATTGCCCAGGAGATATCGCACTGCCAGTCGGTATGGCGGCTGCGCGTATGCCACTGCTTCATGGCCTGGTCTCCGCATCGCGCCGCTTCGGGGTGGTTCCAGCCATTCACCTCTGCCATCCAGGCCAAAGCGGCATCCTGCCGGCCCTCGGTCATGGTCTTTCCCCAGTGACGCACGCCATGGCAGTCCGGACAGAGAGAAATCACCCCTTTGAGGGTCTGGATCCGCCGCTCGTCGTCATACGCCCATCCTTCGTCAGCTTCGACCGGCCATTGGGGACCCCGTCCTCCGCACACCCGGCAACGGGATCCGGATCGCGCATAGGCATCCTTCCGGATCCGGTTCCAGTCTTCGGGCGCCAGGAAGGCGCGAAGATTAAAGCCCCACAGAGCCTGCGGCACCATCCACGGGCGGATGTAGGGGGCCTTGCGGTCCGGCCGATACCGGTAAGGCACGAAAGGCAATAGAGCGTCGAGCTTGTCCCGGTGCGCCATCCAGCACTTCTGCTCCCCGTTGAACGTGGCACCGCCCCGGGCTGCTTCCTTACGGCGCTCAAACGGGACGCAAAGAGGAATGAGTGTCGTCAAGGCAATCACCATAACAGGGACGGCCGAGCATGGCCGCCGTGGAAAGAGGGAATGTCGAGGCACTCGGGATATATCCCGTCAATGCTGATGGGACGACCCCGGATCACCCTCCCGCTTCGGGGCCACGCTCGCGTTTCCCTCAGTCGCGTCAACGGAACTGTCCCTCGGCCGCGGGCTTTCCGAAGAGGCTGTGCGGCTGCGCGCCTCCGCCACGAGGCGTTTGACGCGCTCGACTGCCATTGCACCACCATGCTCCATCGTGTTCATCGGCTTTCTCCGTTCAGAATGTCAGCTTCAGATCGGGCACCTGCCCTGTGAAGGACACTAGCTGGCCCGTTTGTGAGTGCAGACCGGAAGAGCCCGATTTCTGTGGCGCTGCCTGCGTCATTGTAGTAATGTCGCTACATAAGAAACAGGAGGCTCCCGAGATGACTGTCACCACATTTTCCAGTCGTGAGTTCAACCAGGACACGTCCCGGGCGAAAAAGGCTGCCGTTGAGGGGCCTGTCTTCATCACCGACCGCGGCAAGGCGGCGCATGTTCTGCTGAGCATCGACGACTATCGCCGGCTGACCCACAGACCGCGAAAGATCGCGGATGCACTCGCCCTGCCTGGTGCCGAAGATATCGACTTCGATCCGACGCCCATGACCCTCGGCCTGCGTCCCGCGGACTTTGGCTGATGTTCCTGCTGGACACGAACGTTGTTTCCGAACTGCGAAAGGTGCGGGCGGGCAGGGCCGACCCTAATGTCGCCAGATGGGCAGAGCAGGTGGAGGCCGAGACCCTTTTCCTGTCTGCCGTCACCGTCATGGAGCTGGATGTCGGTGTCATGCGGATCGAGCGCAGGGATCCCGCCCAGGGAAGCGTTCTGCGGAACTGGCTGGAGAACTACGTGCTACCCGAGTTTTCGAAGCGGGTGCTTCCCATCGATCTGGCGGTCGCCCGCCGCTGCGCTCACCTGCATGTTCCGGATCCGGGCCCGGAGCGCGACACCCTTATCGCCGCGACCGGCCTGGTACATGGCATGACGGTTGTGACACGGAATACGGATGATTTCCGGTATTCGGGGGTGCCACTCCTCAATCCATGGAAAGCACAGCATGACTGATCACCGGCAAGACTGCAGCATGGCCGATTGTGAAGCCCTGTTCGTCGAGGGACTGAGGCAGTTCGTGGATGCCTGCGCGTATATCAACGCCGCCCTCCCGAACGAAGCGGAAGACGCCCCCTGGACAGTAACGATGCATCGTCTTGCAGCGAGCGCTGCTGAGGCAGCGGAGAACCTTGAAAATCCCTCCGCAAGTGAGATTGCCCTATGGGCAGATGAGGCAATGAAAGTCCGCTAAGGGGGGTAAGCGGAATGTCTGGTCTGAGCAGAAAAGTTGAGGAAGCCGACAGTCGTGATCTCCGTTTCCTCACACAGGATAGCTTGACTTACGACAATACATCCACAATACCGGATATATGGATACAGAATCTACCCTCGCAGCCCTGAGCGCCCTGTCGCAATCCACAAGACTGGAGATCTTTCGCCTGCTGGTGCGCTACGAGCCGGACGGATTACCCGCCGGAGATGTCGCGCGGCATCTCAATGTCCCACAGAACACGATCTCGGCCCACCTCGCCACCCTGACCCGTGCCGGCCTGCTGACCTCGCAACGCGATAGTCGGCTGATCGTCTATCGCGCCTGTCTTCCGCGCCTGCGTGACCTGCTGCTTTTCCTTGTCAGGGACTGCTGCGCGGGCAGTCCCGAACTCTGCGCGCCTCTAGTCGCGACCCTGTCCTCCTGCTGTCCCTCCCCGGAAGCCCGCTCATGACCATCACGATCTATCACAACCCGGCCTGCGGCACGTCGCGCAACGTTCTGGCACTGATCCGCAACAGCGGCGAAGAACCCCGGATCATCGAATATCTGAAAAAGCCTCCCAGCCGTGCGGAACTGGTCGATCTGATCGCCCGTATGGGCGTTCCGGTGCGCTCGGTCCTGCGGGAAAAGGGCACGCCCTTTCACGAACTTGGCCTCGATAATCCGACCCTGACGAACGATGCGCTGCTCGACGCCATGATCGCACATCCGATCCTGATGAACCGGCCGATCGTCGTCACCCCCCTCGGTGTTGCGCTCTGCCGTCCGTCCGAGACGGTTCTGGACATCCTGCCCAACCCCCAGCGTGACGCGTTCGCCAAGGAAGACGGCGCGAAGATCGTCGATGAAGCCGGAAAACGGATCGTCTGATGCTGGCTCTTGCCATTTTCATTGCTACACTGGTTTTTGTCATCTGGCAGCCTCGGGGGCTGGGCATCGGCTGGAGCGCAATGGCAGGTGCCGCCGTGGCCCTGGCGTCTGGAGTGATCCACTGGCACGACATTCCTGTCGTCTGGCACATCGTCTGGGACGCGACCTTCACCTTTATCGCGCTGATCGTCATCTCGCTATTGCTGGATGAGGCCGGGTTCTTCCATTGGGCCGCCCTGCACGTCGTGCGCTGGGGCAAAGGACGAGGCCGGACGCTATTCCCGCTGATCGTGGTGCTGGGAGCGGCCATTGCAGCGGTTTTCGCCAATGACGGCGCGGCCCTGTTGCTCACGCCCATTGTCATTGCCATTTTCACTCAACTCCGCCTGAGCCATACGGCAGCCCTGGCCTTCATCATTGCGACCGGCTTCGTCGCAGACACCACAAGCCTGCCGCTGGTGATTTCCAATCTGGTGAACATCGTCAGCGCCAATTTCTTCCGCATTGCGTTCGATCGCTATGCCGCCATCATGGTCCCCGTCGATCTGGTAGCACTTGGTGCAACGCTTGCCGTCCTGTGGCTATGGTATTGGCGGCAGGTGCCTGCGACCTATCCCGTCGCCGAACTGCCAGCACCCACCACGGCCATTCGTGACCACCATGTATTCCGGGCGGCCTTTCCGCTGTTGGCCCTGGTTCTGGCGGCCTATTTCCTGACCGCACAGTTTCATATCCCGGTCTGTGTCGTAGCCTGCCTGGCCGCCGGAATCCTCTTGCTCGTCGCCGGATATGGCCGGGTCATCCCTGTTCTCAAGGTGCTGCGGGGTGCCCCATGGCAGATCGTGATCTTCTCGCTGGGTATGTATCTGGTGGTGTATGGCCTGCGCAATGCCGGGCTGACCGACTACCTTGCAACCGCACTGGTCTGGCTTGGTCATCAGGGGACGTTCGCTGCCACGATAGGCGCCGGCTTTCTGGCGGCTGTTCTGTCGTCTATCATGAACAATATGCCGAGTGTGCTGGTCGGGGCGCTGGCGATCCAGCAGGCTCACGACATCACGCCGCTGACACGCGACCTGATGATCTATGCCAACGTCATCGGCTGCGATCTCGGGCCGAAATTTACACCGATCGGCAGTCTCGCCACGTTGCTGTGGCTGCATGTGCTGGCATCCAAAAATCATCGGGTCACATGGAGGCAGTATATGAAGGTCGGACTGGTGATCACCCCGCCCGTCCTGCTGGCAACACTCGCGGCGCTGGCCCTATGGCTGCCCCGGATCAGTCACCCGTAATACACGACAGGACCGATATATATGACCGAACCTGAGCTGCCAGCCTTGCATCCGGAGTATCTTGAACCGGTCGATCTCGCGCGGCTGGAACCGCAACCGCGTGTGGACCATCCGCCGCGTATCCTTCTGCTCTATGGCTCTTTGCGTCCCCGCTCGTTCAGCCGCCTGCTGGTGCTGGAGGCAGAGCGCATTCTGAAAGTCCTCGGCGCCGAGACACGGGTGTTCGACCCGACCGACCTGCCGGTAGCGGATTCCGTGCCCGCGACCCATCCGAAAGTGCAGGAACTGCGGAAACTCTCGATCTGGTCGGAAGGTCAGGTCTGGTGCAGCCCCGAACGGCACGGCAACATCACTGCCGTGTTCAAGAACCAGATCGACTGGCTGCCGTTGTCCGAAGGCTCAATCCGCCCGACGCAGGGCCGTACGCTGGCGGTCATGCAGGTTTCGGGTGGATCGCAGAGCTTCAATTCCGTCAATGGCCTGCGGGTGCTGGGCCGGTGGATGCGGATGTTCACCATCCCCAACCAGTCCAGCGTGCCAATGGCCTATACGCAGTTCGGTGACGATGACCGCATGAAGCCGTCCCCCCTTTATGACCGGATGGTAGATGTCATGGAGGAACTGATGAAATTCACATGGCTGCTGCGCGACCGGGCCGACTATCTAGTGGACCGCTATAGTGAACGTAACTCGGAACACCGCTTGCCTGAAAAGCTATGAGCCGGGCTGGCGCGCATTTCTGGCATACGACGTCGGCTTATCAAAACCCTAAGCGACCCACCTTACGACCGAGATGAGGGCGACCGCCGCTTGTCCGCACGGCTCCTGTTGAGCGGACAAGCGGTTTAGGGGGGACAGCAGAATGTTGGCTCCGAGTGGTATCTCTCTCGTACCGGACATCCTCTATTGAGAAGGTAGCCGGTCGTGTTGGGGTAAGAAGCGTAACCAGAGCCACCCCATCAGGGCAGACAAAACAGAGCCGGCAAAGATGCCCATCTTGGCTGGGGTCACAAGATCTGATCCGGAAAATGCCAGATTTGCGATAAATAGACTGATCGTGAATCCAATGCCACACAGCAGCGAAAGACCAAACAACATCCCCGTTGGCGTTTCAGCCGGAAGCGTGGCGATCTTCAGATGGGTCGAGAGTATTGTTACACCAAAGACGCCGACCGGTTTGCCAACGATCAGTCCTAACATAATCCCGAGCGGAGCAGCCTCCAGCATCATGTCCGGATGAACGCCAGCTAGTGAAACACCCACGTTCATGAAACCGAACAGCGGTAGAACGACCCAGGTAACGAACGGGGTCAATGCAGAAGATGTCCGATCGAGTGGCGTAGCCTGTCTGGCATCCATTCCTGAGGTGACTGCCGGAAGGCATAGGCCGGTGATGACCCCAGCAAGCGTCGGGTGCAGACCGGAATCCAGAAGCGCCACCCACAACAGAACGCAACCGGTGCCGTAGCTCCAGAGGGTTCTGATCCCAACCCTGTTCGCGCCGACCAACGCTGCAGTCACGATCACGACCGCGATCAGCGCCGGCCAATACAGAGCGCTCCCATAAAACAGGGCGATCACCACAATCCCCAGCATATCATCGAAAATGGCAAGCGCCATCAGCCAGGCCCTGGCTCCCGGCGAGACATGCCTTCCAAGAGCAAGGATGATTGGCAACGTGAACGCAGCATCCGTTGCAACAGGAACGGCCCAGCCGCGTGTCGCTTCTGGATGCCCGCATGTCACCAGCAGATACGTCAGGGCAGGCACGATCATTCCACCCAATGCTCCGATAAGCGGAAGGGCGATGCGGCGTAGTGATGAGAGGTGCCCAGATACAATTTCCTTTTTGATTTCGAGAATGACCACCAGAAAAAACAGGGTCATGAGCCCGTCAGAGACCCAGGCGTCAATGTTTTCTGGCCCCCGCTTTCCCAAGATGGGCAATTTCATGGGCGCTGTTATCAGGGTGCCGTAACCCGACGCCCATGACGAATTCGCCAGGACAAGACCCAACAGGGATGCAAGCATGAGGACAGACGCCCCACCTGCGGGAGCGGCCAGAAAACGTCGGATATGCACTGTGGGCGCAACAGAAAATTTGCTCATTTCTCTTTGTTGAATGAGACAGGCTTCCACACAAGCCTGTAGAGATGCGCTACCTTGTCATAATGTTTCTATTAACGCCCGATTTTCGGACGACCGTTTAACGCGGTTTATGTCCGGCTTGTAGGCGTAAGCAGCAGGTCCGCTTACGCCTCATGTCGGTCGTTTGGACCACAAGGTTGTTTGCCAAATAGCGGACATCAGCGCTTCAAAGCCTCGTTGCAGAGATTGTCTGGATCTCACTAATTGTACCTCTTGAATGATCCCAAGACACAGACGGGCAACCCATGGACGTTGTGATGAAAATTTCAGCGATACGGAATTGTGATCGGATCATATGACAAGCACGCCCTTGGATCCTCGTCATACTGCCCTATAGTATGACAAGGATACTCAAGGGTAGTATATTCGGGAGTAAGCGTTCGTGCCGCACACACCAGCTGAGAAAAAGCGCGTTCTGACTCGCGTGCGCCGTATTCGCGGGCAACTTGATGCGCTGGAACAGGCTTTGGAGAAGGGAACTGATTGCGGTCCGGTGCTGCAACAGGTGGCGGCTATCCGGGGAGCGATCAACGGATTAATGGCCGGTGTTCTCGAAAGCCACCTGCGGGAAGAATTTGTTGAGTGTGCCGGTGATCGCGATGCTGCCAGTGGTTCGATCGAGAATGTGGTGTCACTCGTTCGATCCTATCTCCGGTAATGCCCTCGATGCTGGCTGATAGGTTATTTGGAGAAAAAATCATGAAATCACGGGCCGCAGTTGCTTTCGAGGCGGGTAAGCCCCTTGAGATTGTCGAGATCGATGTAGCACCTCCTCGTGCTGGTGAGGTGCTCGTGCAGATCACGCATACGGGTGTGTGCCACACTGATGCGTTTACCCTGTCAGGGGATGATCCCGAGGGACTGTTCCCAGCCGTTTTGGGTCACGAAGGCGCGGGAATTGTCATCGAGGTCGGAGAAGGGGTCACCAGCGTTGCCCCCGGCGACCATGTCATTCCGCTTTACACGGCGGAATGCGGTGAATGTCTGTTCTGTAAGTCGGGAAAAACCAATCTCTGCATTTCAGTGCGCGCCACACAGGGTAAAGGTGTGATGCCGGATGGCACGACACGCTTCTCCTACAAAGGTCAGCCGATCCATCATTACATGGGGTGTTCGACGTTCAGCGAATACACGGTTGTCGCCGAGGTTTCTCTGGCAAAAATCAATCCCGCATCCAATCCAGGGCATGTCTGTCTGTTGGGATGTGGCGTCACCACAGGGATTGGTGCGGTACACAACACGGCCAAGGTGCAGCCGGGAGATACGGTTGCCGTCTTCGGTCTGGGCGGGATCGGTCTGGCGGTCATTCAGGGAGCGCGACAGGCAAAGGCTGGCCGGATTTTCGCTATTGATACCAACCCGGAAAAGTTTGAACTTGCCAAGGCCTTCGGTGCTACGGAGTTCCTCAATCCGAAGGACTACGACAGACCGATCCAGCAGGTTCTGGTGGAAATGACCGGCTGGGGTATTGATCACACCTTTGAATGTATCGGCAACGTCAATGTCATGCGCGCGGCGCTGGAAGCCGCGCATCGTGGATGGGGGCAGTCGATCGTCATCGGAGTGGCAGGGGCCGGTCAGGAGATATCAACCCGTCCCTTCCAGCTTGTGACGGGGCGTTCGTGGCGCGGCTCGGCTTTCGGTGGGGTCAAGGGACGCAGCCAGCTTCCCGGCATGGTCGAAGATGCCATGCGTGGCGATATCGAACTTGCGCCTTTCGTAACCCACACCATGCCGCTCGAAGACATCAATACGGCCTTCGATCTGATGCATGAAGGAAAATCCATTCGTTCCGTCATTCATTTCTAAGGTCTGCGTCTCACCGCGCAACATCATTTCCAATGGTTGGAAATTACAGGAGAACGATCATGGCAGTTATTTCCGGTGACGGTGTTTTCTCTCACGTTTTTCTTGGGGCAGTGGATACTGCGGTATCCGCGAAATTCTATGACGCCGCGCTTGCGGCTCTGGGCATAAAAAACCTGGGGCCGTTCGGGCATGGGTGGATTCTGTATGGCCGCGAAAAGCCAGCCTTCATCATTGCACGTCCAGGCAACGGTGAAGCGCCCTCAAGCAACGGTGTCACCATCGGTTTTGCAGCAGCGACACCCGCCGAAGTGGAGGCTTTTCATGCTGCAGGTCTTGCCAATGGGGGAACCGATGAAGGCGCACCCGGCCCGCGAAGCCACTTACCGGGCGCTTACGCTGCCTATCTCCGGGATCCGGCAGGGAACAAGATCTGCAGTTATACCTTCACGGACGGTAACTGACATGCGCAAAAGGCAGTGAGAGCCATGGAACGCAAGGAAACACACGCCTCTTTTGGGGGCGTGCAGGAAGTCTGGCGACACAAGTCCGTGTCGTTGGGTGTGGAAGCAAACTTCGCGATCTACCTGCCCCCGCAGGCAAAAACTGAAAAGGTTCCCGTTCTTTACTGGCTCTCCGGTCTGACATGTACGGAGCAGAATTTCATTGGCAAGGCTGGCGCGCAACGCGTGGCCGCAGAACTGGGCATCGCCATTGTCGCGTCGGATGCCAGTCCACGGGGCGTGGGTGTGGCTGATGACGATGCGTACGATCTTGGACAGGGTGCCGGATTTTACCTCAATGCGACGCAGGAGCCGTGGGCTGCGCATTATCGGATGTATGATTACGTCGTCACGGAACTTCCTGCGCTGATTGAGGCGAGCTTTCCGGTTACGCAGCAGCGAGGCATTGCGGGACATTCGATGGGTGGATTTGGCGCCATCATGATCGCGCTGCGTAATCCTGGCCGCTATCGTTCTGTGTCAGCCTTTTCACCCATTGTGGCGCCAACGCAGGTACCATGGGGTGAAAAAGCATTCAGTGCTTATCTGGGGCCGGATCGTGCCAGTTGGGCAGCCTATGACCCGCTTGAACTTGTGCGGACAGCGAAGGAAAGACTGCCTGTTCTGATAGATCAGGGTCTGGCGGACCAGTTTCTGAAAGAACAGCTCAGGCCAGAACTGTTCCAGGAAGCCGCACAGAATGCAGGGCAGGAACTCATCCTGAATCTTCGTCCTGATTACGATCACAGCTATTATTTTGTAGCCAGTTTTATTGCAGATCATCTCAGATATTTCGTGAGTAAACTACGATGAATAGATTGTCAGTTTTTTGGATCTGGAATTTTCTGGCTTTGAGTGGAGATAAAATCTGTTAGGGGCATCTTTCAAACTGTGAAATCAGCTGGCAGCTTTCCGCACCTGGAGGGTTCGAAAAACTCTCTGGTTATGAGGCCCTGTGTGTGATTCCATCGTTCATCTTACGATGAGGGATGGATGATGATGCAGCCCGGTTTTTTTGATGTTGAAGATCGCCTGGCTCGTCTGAGTGGGCTTGGTGACCAGCTCGAAGCGTTTTCCCGGACTGTGGATTTTGAAGTATTCCGTCCTGACCTGGAGAAGGCTCTGGCCTATGCGGACGGGAGCAAAGGCGGCCGTCCGCCGTTTGATCCGGTGCTGATGTTCAAAATCCTGGTGATCCAGACGCTGAATAATCTGTCCGATGAACGGACGGAATATCTGATCAATGACCGCCTGTCCTTCATGCGTTTTCTTGGTCTGGGGCTGTCAGATCGCGTGCCCGATGCCAAAACGGTCTGGCTGTTTCGCGAGCGTCTGACACAGGCGGGTGCGGTCGATGGTCTGTTCAATCGCTTTGATGCAACCCTGCGGAACGCTGGTTATCTCCCGATGTCAGGGCAGATCCTGGATGCAACGCTGGTCGCGGCTCCCAGGCAGCGCAACACAAATGCTGAGAAAGCGGATCTGCGTGAAGGGCGGATCCCACAGGGTAATCCCCCCATTTTTAGTGGGGCATTGAATGAGAATTCAGGCAGCTGTTTTTAGTTTCTGGGCGGGGGTTAGCCCGCTGTTCCCCATGTTGGGTCTGTCATGGTTATATGTCCAGAGCCATTGTGTTGCGACCTCCTGCACGTCCTGAATGCTTTCAAACAAATACTGCTCCAGCCATTCCTGCCGGACAGTTCTGTTGTAGCGTTCAATATAGGCGTTCTGCTGCGGATTACCCGGTTGCGTATAGATCAGGGTAATCCCCTGTTTTTCGGCCCATGAAACCAACGTATGACTGACATATTCAGGGCCATTATCCATTCGGATGGCTTCTGGCCTGCCACGCCACTCCATAACCTGTTCCAGACAGCGGACAACCCGACAGGCTGGCAGGGAAAAATCAACCTCGATCGCCAGTCCTTCACGATTGAAGTCATCCAGAATGTTCAGGAGCCGAAAAGCACGTCCATCCATCAGCCTGTCCGCCATAAAATCCATGGACCAGACCCTGTTGGGAAGGGTCGGAACCGACAGCTTTTCAGGCTTTTCGCGAACCAGACGCCTGCGGGGTTTAATCCGCAGGTTGAGTTCCAGTTCCCGATAGATCCGATAAACCCGCTTATGATTCCAGAGCTGTCCCTGCACATTGCGCAGATACAGGAAACACAGACCAAATCCCCATCTCCTGTGAGCCTGGGTCAGTCCCACCAGAAGAGCGGCAATCCTGTCGTTCTCCGCTGCCAGTCGCGGACGATAGCGAAAGCAGGTCTCGGATATCCCAAAAATCCGACAGGTCAGCGCAATGCTGACCCCATGATGCGCCACAGCTTGTGCGGCCAGTTCCCGGCACTGGGCTGGCCGCTTCATTTTTTTCCAAGGGCTTCCTTCAGGATATCCGTCTGCATGCTCAAATCCGCTGACGTGCCCCCCGGAAATATAACCATTTAAAAGTAGAGTCCGATCGAGAAGGATACGGACGGATGAAGCGCAGTCGTTTTACGGAAGAGCAGATCATAGGGATCCTGAAGGAACAGGAATCCGGGCTGAAGGTCTCTGATCTTTGCCGTAAGCACGGGATCAGTGACGCGACCTTCTACAAATGGAAGACCCGTTATGGTGGCCTTGAGGTATCCGAGGCCAAACGGCTGAAGGCGCTGGAAGATGAAAACAGCCGCCTGAAACGTCTTCTGGCGGATGCCATGCTGGATAATGCGGCGCTGAAGGAGATCGTTGGAAAAAAGTGGTAACGCCTGTCGCGAAACGGCAGGCGGTCCGACACATTCAGGAAGCTCTGGCCCTGAGTGAACGCCGAGCCTGTGCGCTTGTTGGTGTTGCCAGGCGTGTCGCGCGGTATGTTTCTACCGGAGCGGACGATGCTGCCCTGCGCCAGCGCCTACGGGAACCGGCGGACCAACGACGCCGCTTTGGCTATCGCCGCCTGGGTTATCTTCTGGCGCGGGAAGGATTCAGCCCCAATCACAAGAAGCTGTTCCGCCTTTATCAGGAGGAAGGGCTGAAAGTCCGCCATCGGGGTGGCCGCAAGAGGGCACTGGGGAGGCGTTCTCCCATGACCATCCCTCAGGAACCCGGGCAGCGCTGGAGCCTGGATTTTGTCTCGGATGCCCTGATCTGTGGCCGCCGGTTCCGCATTCTAGCTGTTATCGACGATTTCAGTCGCAAGAACCTGGCATTGGTTGCCGACACGTCATTATCAGGTGGACGGGTGGCGCGGGAACTGACGGCCCTGGTAGAACGATATGGCAAACCCCTCATGATTGTCAGCGACAACGGTACGGAGTTCACATCCCATGCCATCCTGAAATGGGCGGATGAGATGAAGATTGAATGGCACTATATCGCCCCCGGGAAACCGCAACAGAACGGCTTTGTCGAAAGTTTCAACGGCCGGTTGAGGGATGAATGCCTCAACGAGACGCTGTTCACGTCTCTCAGCCATGCCCGACAGGTTCTGGCTGACTGGCGGGAAGACTACAATACGGTGCGCCCCCATTCCCAGCTGGGTGGCAGGACACCGGATCAGGTCGCCAGACAAGTGTTTCGGGGGCATGCCCCCGAGACACTTGTCATCCCATCAACCCAAAGCCATAAAAAACGGGAACTCTCCTTTTGAGTGGATACAAAAAAGGGGGCACGTCAATTTCGTCCTGATCTGGATACAGCGCTGGCCTATGCAGACGGCAGTAAAGGCGGTCGTCCGCCGTTTGATCCGGTGCTGATGTTCAAAATCCTGGTCATCCAGACGCTGAACAATCTGTCCGATGAACGGACGGAATACCTGATCAATGACCGTCTCTCCTTCATGCGCTTTTTAGGCCTGGGGCTGTCGGAGCGTGTGCCTGATGCCAAAACCATCTGGCTGTTCAGGGAGCGTCTGACCCAGGCGGGAGCAATTGATGTTTTGTTTAACCGCTTTGATACGACCCTGCGTAATGCTGGTTATCTGCCGATGTCAGGCCAGATCCTGGATGCCACGCTGGTAGCGGCTCCGAAGCAGCGCAATACCAACGATGAAAAGACTGATCTGCGGGAAGGACGGATCCCACAGGATTGGCAGGATAAACCGGCAAAGCTGTCCCACAAGGACAGGCATGCACGATGGACGCTGAAGTTCACGAAGCCGAAGCGGCAGGATGATGGAACCATGCCATCCAGCGATCTGGCTATCCCATTCTTTGGCTACAAGTCCCATGTCTCCATCGACCGGAAGTTTCGGTTCATCCGGAAATGGAAGACGACGGACGCCGCCGCCAGTGATGGTGCGCGATTAAGAGAGGGGCTGCTGGATAAAACCAATACGGCCTCAAGCGTCTGGGCAGACACGGCCTATCGCTCCAAAGCCAACGAAGACTTCATGGCAAAGCAGGGCTTTGTCTCGAAGGTTCACAGGACGAAGCCGCATCTCAAACCTATGCCACTCCATATCCAGCGGTCCAATGCAGGAAAGTCCGTGATCCGATCCCGCGTCGAGCATGTCTTTGCCGATCAGAAATCGCAGACGGGACTGTTCGTCCGAACTGTCGGTATCACCCGGGCCACCATGAGGATCGGCCTTGCCAACATTGTCTATAATATGCGCCGCTTCCTCTTCCTCGAGAGGTTGAACGCAAGCGCGTAGCCATCCCACTGGCGATGGGCCGGGATCTGCTCAAAACGCAGAGCGAAAGTCACCCCGGAAACCCTCAATCAAATCGCCAAAAGCCTGAAATCGCTAGCCAAGCGCATCAACCAACGGTTCTTCGATCCCTCCAATCGCCAATGCCGTCCTCAAAACCGGCCTGCCATGGCGCATTCGCTCCGCCGCTTAAACACAGTTGCTAGAGGTAGACTCTACTGCCCATTCGCCGATGTGTATTCCGGACGGTAGAGCTTGGACTCAATCCAGTCCACGATGTCTTCGGGTTCAGGGACCTGAGCCAGGCCCGACTTGAAGATTTGACGCGCGATTTTGATGGCCGTGTTGATCTCCACACGTAAGACATCTTTTTGCGGCGGAAAAAGCAGACCGTGGGCACGTTGTTCTGCTGTGACTTGTTCGGCGGTTGCCTTGGCCGCCTCGAGAAAGACCTCGTCGGTGATGCGTCGTGCCTGTGTTGCCCAGACAGCCAGTGCCACGGCGGGGAAGATGTAAAAATTATTGGCCTGGCCGGGGGTTAGCGTCTTGCCATTCAAAGTAACATCATCGAACTGGACACCAGCAGCGAAGAGCGCTCGGCCGTCGGTCCAGCGATAGGCCTGTTCGGCAGTGCATTCCGCCTTGTCGGTGGGATTGGAAAGCGCGAAAATAACGGGCTTGTCGTTGATGCTTGCCATGGTGCGGACGACTTCTTCGGTGAAGCCACCCGCGTTGGTACTGACGCCGATCAGGACAGTGGGCTTAATAGATTTGACGGCTTCTGCAAGATCTTTTGTCGCTGCATGGGAGTGAGCGAACACTTTTTGCGAAGGATTAAGATCCTGCCGCGAAGGTTCGATCAGTCCGTTGATATCCATCATGGAAATGCGGGCGCGGGCATCAGTTTCAGAAAGGCCTTCGTCCTGTAGCGCACTCACGATCATATTCGCGATGCCGATCCCAGCAGAACCTGCGCCGTAGAACAGGATACGTTGTTCTTTCAGCGCCTCACCCTTGATCGATAAGGCTGTGTCGAGGCCCGCGATCGTAATGGCCGCAGTCCCCTGAATGTCGTCATTATAGCAAAGGATCTTGTCACGGTATCGCGCCAGTAGGCGGATAGCATCGTCTCCTTTCCAGTCTTCAAAATGCAGGCAGCAATGAGGATAAAGCTCTTGAATGGCTGCGACGAGTTCATCAACGAATGCGTCGAGTTCGTCTGACGATGGGGGTGCCTGCCGCAAACCGAGATAGAGTGGATCGTCAATCAATTTCTGATTGGTCGTACCGATATCCAGCAACATCGGCATCAGGCCCTGAGGTGGGATGGCGGCGCAGGCTGTATAGAGTTGCAGCTTGCCCACCGGAATGCCCATGCCGTTGGCGCCAATATCTCCGAGCCCGAGAATACGACCGCCGGAACTGACGCAAATGAAGCGCACATCTTTTTCGGGCCAGTTGGCGAGAATCTCTTTCACATGCCCTTTGTGACGCAACGAAAGATACAGGCCTTGTGGTCTCTCAAAGAGACGATTGTACTGAAGGCAGGCATCAGCGATCGTCGGATCGTAAACAATCGGAAGAAAGCGTTTCGGATCGGACATCACAACCTTGAAGAACAGTGTTTCGTTACGCTGTGACAAGCCGTTCAGATGCAAGAAGCGCTCGAGATCGTTGCTCTTGCTGTCCAGCTGCCACAGGACGCGCTCCATCTGCCGATCAAGAGTTTCGACGGCGTCAGGTAGGAGGCCGAGCGTACCATTCTTGTGCCGCTCCTCATTCGTGAAGGCGGTTTCGCGGTTGTGAACCGCATCCAGAAGGGGAGGGAGTGAAGATGCAGTGCGATCGGACGTCATGTCTGTCTCCATTCATTGATGAACAGACAATGGATGTGCGTTGATGGTGCTGGTAGTCGCATAAAAGGCATTGTATCTGTGTATAAAATGCAAAGATGGCCCCTCAATGCACGATGACGCCGGTGACCTGAGATTTTTCGTACTCCTCGTTGAAGCGGGAAATCTGACTGCCGTCGCACGTCATCTCAACGTTTCGGCAGGAGCTTCCAGTCGAAGACTGGCTCGGATGGAGGAGCGGCTTGGCGTACGGCTGGTCACAAGGACATCAAGACGCTTCGACCTGACGGACGAGGGACAGACGTTTTATGAGCGTGCTGCAGAGATCATGACTGATATTGAAGCAGCCGAAGCCGAGATCTCCGCCAATCAAAAAGAGCTTCGTGGTGTTCTGAGGATTGGAGCACCACTTGAACTGGGACGTCGCCGTTTGGCTGATTTTGTCAGCGAATTCGCCGATCGTTTCCCGAAGCTGCGCGTCCATCTTCTTCTGTCGGATGAAGGGCTGGATGTTGTTAATAGTCGCCTTGACCTGGCCATTCGGATTGGCATGCCGAATGAAACGGGGGTTGTTGCGACAAAAATCATGAGCAGTGAACGAGTCATCTGCGCTGCTCCAGCCTATCTTAAGAAATTTGGCATGCCTGCCACTCCTGCCGAATTAAATCGGCATCGCTGTATTTGCCTGATGCGTGGGCATGAGCTGGGAATGCTCGACCGATGGCGGCTGTCTCGTGAAGGAGAAGATCAGGTCGTTGAGGTAACGCCGCATCTATCGACGACGAGCGGCGAAGTGGTGCATGATTGGGCACTCAAGGGTAAAGGCATCGTGTTCAAAGTCTTGTGGGACGTCGGCGACGACCTGCAATGCGGCAGGTTGGTCCGTCTTTTACCGGAGTACCAAGGGGAGACGATCGGATTGTTTGCAACGATGCCAAGTCGACGTAACGTGCCTCTGCGCGTTCGAACTTTTCTCGACAATTTAAGAGATTTTCTGGCGCATCGACCGTCATGGCATTAGTGAAAATAATTAATATGTATGATCGGATTTTTGTAATTATTAATAGAAATTACGGATAATATACTCAATATTATATTCTAATTATTGCTTCCTATAGCCAGAAGAATTTGATGGAAATTGGCGCTTGGTCCAGTCAATTCCGTTTCAAGGGTGGCAAGCGAGATGCTGGCTCGAGGTGAGGGGCCGGAGATGGGATGGAATGTTGCGCCATCAGCATGAATTTGTCGTAGGTAAGCCGGAACGACTGCTACACCCAGTCCCGCCGCAACCATTGGAATTGTTGCGGTGATCTGAGGGGCTGCTTGTCCGAAACGCGGAGTAAAGCCGCCTTGTTGACAGGCTGAGATAATAGCATCGTAGAAACCGGGGCCGAGTGAGCGATCAAAAATAAGAAATGGTTCTTTGGCGACGTCGATTAATTTGAGCGTGTGGCGCTTGGAAAGTGGATGGCCTTTTGGAATGGCGATCAGGGTTGGTTCATCAAAGAGAGGATGGAGTACGATTTCCGGATCTGGCGCTGGCGGGCGTACAATGGCGAGATCGACCCGGCGCTCTCGTAAAGCCTCACAGAGAGCGGGAGTGTTACTCTCTTCGAGTGTGATTACAATATCGGGCCACTGCTCTCGAAATGCTCGTATGGCTTTAGGTATTAGAGGTAACAGCGCGACGGCTCCAGCCATCCCTATTCTAAGACGCCCTTGTTCGCCAAGAGATAATCCTTTGGCCAGAAGGTGAAATTGATGTTCAAGGCGCAGAATTGTCTGGGCTTTTTCAAAAAGCTGCTCCCCAAAATCCGTCAAGACAGCTCCACGTCTAGACCGGATAAAGAGTTGCACTCCTAGCTCTGTTTCTAGGGATTTAATCTGCTGGCTGAGAGGGGGCTGCTCGATATGGAGCACCTCTGCGGCTTTTGTGAAGCTGCCATGCTCTGCGATGGCCACGAAATAGCGTAGATGGCGAAGATCCATGTATCCATATGATATACATATGACAATCAGTCAAAATATATATTGGACGTTTAAAAGAGGGGCATCCATCTTGGGGGAAGAATTTTTATTGGAGATACTGAGTTATGGCTTTCACTGTTGGGCATTATCTCGCTGAACGGCTGACACAAATCGGTCTGAAGCATCATTTTGCTGTTGCTGGTGACTATAATCTGATTCTGCTTGATCAACTGATTGAGCATGGCGGTATGAAGCAGATCTATGACTGCAATGAGTTGAATTGCAGCTTCGCGGCGGAAGGTTATGCGCGCGAAAATGGTGCTGCTGCTGCTGTGGTGACGTTTAGTGTCGGTGCAATTTCAGCAATGAATGGCCTGGGTGGGGCTTATGCTGAAAATCTTCCCGTCATTCTGATTTCTGGTGCGCCGAACTCTAATGATCATGGGTCGGGCCATGCCCTGCACCACACGATCGGCACGACAGATTATAATTATCAAATGGAGATGGTGAAGCACGTTACGTGTGCGGCTGAGAGCATCACCTCGGCAGACACTGCACCTGCAAAAATCGATCACGTCATTCGGACCGCACTGCGCGAAAAAAAGCCCGCTTATTTAGAAATTGCTTGTAACGTTGCGAGCCAGCCTTGTGTGCGCCCAGGTCCGGTTTCGTCGCTTCTGTCTCACCTGAAGGCAGACGAAGTCAGCCTCAAAGCTGCGCTCGAAGAAAGTCTCGCGTTTCTTGAAAAAGCCCAGAATGTTGTCATTCTTGTCGGGAGCAAGCTGCGCTCTTGTGAGGCGCTGACTGAAACAGTGGCTCTTGCAGACAAGCTCGGTTGTGCCGTGACTGTTATGGCTGCGGCCAAGAGCTTCTTCTCTGAGGCGCATCCGGGTTTCCGCGGAGTTTATTGGGGGGAGGTCAGCAGCCCTGGCGTTGAAGATGTCATCAAGAGCGCTGACGCTGTTATCACTCTGGCCCCGGTCTGGAATGATTATTCGACTGTCGGTTGGCGGGATTCCGTGCGTGGAGAGCATGTGCTTGAAGTGGACCCGGGTCGTGTCACGGTGAGCGGTAAGACTTTTGAAGGTTTCCGTTTGAAGGAATTTGTGGCTGCTCTGACAGAGCGGGTGTCCAGTAAGCCTGCCTCTCTGGTGAAGCCGTATACTCCCGTTGCGTTGCCAGTTGCTGACGCTGCCAAGCCGCTCACTAATGATGAGATGACCCGTCAGATCAATGCGTTGGTCGATGGAAACACGACGTTATACGCCGAGACTGGTGATTCCTGGTTCAATGCAACGCGTATGCATCTGCCTGAGGGTGCCAAAGTTGAGTCGGAAATGCAGTGGGGACATATCGGTTGGTCTGTGCCGTCCATTTTCGGTAATGCCCTGGCTGCTCCTGAGCGTCAGCATGTTCTGATGGTTGGTGATGGCTCGTTCCAGCTGACGGCACAGGAAGTGGCGCAAATGGTTCGCTATGAACTGCCGGTTATCATCTTCCTCATCAATAATTTTGGTTACGTCATTGAGATCAAAATTCATGATGGCCCCTATAATTATATCCAGAACTGGGACTATGCCGCTCTGATGCAGGTCTTCAACCAGGGTGTTCCGGGCGTAGAAAGTGGTAAATACGGACTGGGCCTGCACGCTACGACAGGTGAAGAACTGGCTGATGCCATTGAAAAGGCAAAGAAAAATACTCGTGGACCAACATTGATCGAATGTAAGCTTGATCAGACAGATTGCACCGAAACGCTCGTGCAGTGGGGCAAATTTGTTGCAGCAGCCAATTCCCGTAAGCCTGCCTGAAAATAAGTAATTTTATTCGTGCATGTGCCTTCTTTTAAAAACAGGAAGGTACATGCACAAACATGTCTAGGAGAATAAATAACAGATCGTTTTAAAATAAAAATTTATGACGAAAAATACAAGAATGGGAGTATATATTATATTTAGTTAAGAAATTCTATTTTGTGAAGTGAGTGTTTCTTATGCACATATCACGCTCTACCAGCCCTCGGATCGGAAGGCGCGGGTTGCTTTTGGGTATGTCGTCTCTCAGTGCCCTCTTTTGTGTTCAAACATCTCGCGCTGCGCCATTGCGTGGTGGAATGTTGCGTTCCGGAATGCTGCATCAGAAGTTCATGTCGGTCTCATCTCTTTTGGTGCCGCATAAGCTCAATGAAACTATCGGAATGAGAACAGCAGATGCAATGATCGCGACTGTTCCTGATTTTCCTGAACATTTAGAGCAGCTAGCATCGTTCATTGAGGCTAAAAAGCCCGCTGATGTTGAAGAGCTTATGGAAGCTTTAGCAGATGTTTCTTTGAAAAATGCCGCTCAAAGCATCATTGAATCTTGGTATACTGGTGCAGTTCAGGGGGTATCCACTATTTCCGTCATTTCTTATGAAGAGGCTTTGATGTTCAAAGTCACGTCTGATGTGATGACGATACCCTCTTATGCTATTTCTGGGCCCAATGGCTGGACGGCGGACGCTCCGCCTCTTTCTCAACTTCCGATTTTTTGAAGCTGATATAGGAGCGCGCTGAAATGGTAAATGAGACAAAATATGACGTCGTTGTCGTCGGAACAGGCGTTGTTGGGTGTTTGATCGCCGAACAAGCTCTAGATGCTGGTTTGTCAGTGCTTATGTTGGAGGCTGGGCCCAGGGTTGATCGACAGACCATCGTAGAAAATTTTCGAAACCTTCCTCCGTCGTTGCGACATCACTGGGATGCGCCATTTCCTCCGCCACCATGGGCACCAGTTCTCGAAACACGCACGCCTGGCGAAGAAAATGCTTATCTGGATCTGACAGGGCCTAATGCCACGGCTTACCAGCAAGGTTATGTTCGGTATGCTGGCGGAGCGACGTGGCACTGGGCTGGCATTTGTTGGCGAATGACCCCTGACGATATGAAATTAAAAAGCCTCTATGGAGTTGGGCGCGATTGGGCTTTTGATTATGAGACTTTAGAGCCGTATTATGCTCGTGCAGAATATGCTCTAGGCGTTTGCGGTCCAACGGATGCCGCATTGCAATGGCCTCCCAAAACGCCTCGTTCCCGGCCTTATCCCATGGGTCCGTTACCTTTGGGGCCAGGAGAGCGGCGCTTCACCGATGTTATGGCACCACTCGGCCTGCAAAATTTGCCTGCACCGCAGGCGCGCAATAGTGGTGTTAGTTATGATGGACGTCCTGCGTGCTGTGGCAATAATAACTGTTTTCCGGTCTGCCCTATTGCTGCAAAATATGACGCAGCCACGGCACTGCCACGCATTGAGGCCAAAGGCGGAAAGCTTTTAACCAATGCTGTTGCCTATCGCATTGAAGCGGATGACCGTCATAAAATACAGGCTGTCCATTATTATGACCCTCATCGCACATCACATCGCGTAACAGGGCGTGCTTTCGTCATTGCCTGTAATGGCATTGAGACCCCCAAACTTCTGCTCTTGTCCAAAGATGATCGCCATCCAAATGGAATTGCCAACAGTTCCGATCAGGTAGGGCGTAACATGATGGATCAGCCGAAGTTGAAAGCGACTGTTGAAATGAGCGAGCCGCTTTGGACTGGGGTTGGACCTGTACAGGGCAGTAGCATTCTGAACACCAGTCAGGGCGACTTCCGTAGCGAATATGCTGGAGCCATGTTCCGTATGGAAAATATGGCCCGAGGCTCGATTGGTGCAGCAGAAGCGTTAAAAAAAGGTCTGTACGGACGTGCCCTCGATCAGGAAATTCGCCGCCTGTCTGCTTGTACCGGGCTGTTGGTTGTGGAGCATGAGCCTCTTCCGTCTTCCATTAATCGTCTGACGCTGTCGGATAAAAAAGACTGGTTAGGCCTTAATCGCCCGCGGATTTATTATGATGTTGGCGATTATGTGCGGCGTAGTGCGGAACAATATACTATTCCGACACTTAAAAAGATGGCAGCGGCTTTAGGGGCGACAAAGTTCGATCTGAATCCTGAGTTCTTGCATAGTGATCACATCATGGGAGGCTGCATTATGGGAAAAGACCCATCAGACTCAGTTGTCGATGTTGATTGCCGTTCTCACGATCATGAGAATCTCTTTCTTCCTGGCGGGGCAGCAATGACAACCGGCGGGAGTGGAAATAGCACGATTACAATGGCAGCGCTTGCTTTGAAGGCTGCCGATGCAATTGTGGCACAATTCAAGACGGCTTGATCTCATGATACAGCGATCCTTTTTCTACACAGTTACAGTCTGTTATTTTGCTGCCATTGCTCTTTCTGCGACACATCCAGCAAAGGCTGATCCACTTGGAAACCCACAGCGTGGTCAGTATCTGGCAGTTGCTTCAGACTGCGTAGCCTGTCATACGGCGCCCCATGGACAGCCTTTCGCGGGTGGGTTGGCCATGCATACCCCCTTGGGAGTTATGTATTCGACAAACATCACTCCGTCTCTTTCAGCAGGTATTGGTCACTATTCGTTAGAAGATTTCGACAAAGCTGTTCGGCGTGGCGTCAGAAAAGATGGTGCCAACCTGTACCCAGCAATGCCGTACACAGCTTATTCCTATCTGACGGATCAGGACATTGCTGATTTATATGCTTACTTCCAGAAGGAGGTTGCTCCGGTAGATAAAAAAGGACCGGTTACAGCGCTGCCATTTCCGATGAATATCCGGTTCTCCATGTCTTTTTGGAACATGTTGTTCCTGAATGGAAAACCCTATCAGGGTGATGCGACAAAGTCGGCAGAGTGGAACAGGGGAGCTTACCTGGTACAGGGGGCGACGCATTGTGGAACCTGCCATACACATCGTGGGTTCCTGATGCAGGAAGATCTGGCGCACCCGCTGTCGGGAGCCAGTCTTGGAACATGGTACGCACCAAACATTACCCCTGACACAGTCAGTGGTATTGGGAGTTGGAGTGATCAGGATCTTACGGAATATCTCCGCACGGGACGCCTGCATGGCAAAGCACAGGCCGGAGGCGGAATGGGTGAGGCTGTTGAACACAGTTTCTCTCATATGTCTTCTGGTGACCTGAATGCCATTAGCGTTTATTTGCGCAGTTTAAAGCCGGTCAGTGATCCGAATGATCACGCTTCGTCCAGATTTCAGCAAGGCCATGACCTAAATCCGTCAGTCGAGCTGCGGGGGGTAACCCCGATTCTAGATCATAACGACAACACCGCCAGTGGAGCGGCTCTCTTTATGGGGAACTGCGCCTCGTGTCATGGGGCCAGTGCTCAGGGAAGTAAAGATGGTTATTATCCATCCCTCTGGCATAATTCGGTGACAGGGGCGTCTCGTGGCGACAACCTCATTTCAACAATTCTGTATGGTGTCTCTCGATCGGTAGAGGGGCGCCAAGCCTTCATGCCAGGTTTCGGCGGAAAATCGGGAGATGCTGTACAACTGGACGATAGTCAGATCGCCAGGTTGAGCAATTTTGTTTTCAAAACATATGGTCGACCAGACGTTCAGGTCACACCACAGGATGTTGCGCTTATCAGAAAGGGTGGGCCTGCCTCTCCATTATTGCTGTTGTCCCGAGTTGGCATGGCGGCGGGAGCAATACTGGTTCTGATACTGTGTGCCGTAGTGTTCGTCATAAGACGTCACAAAACAATAAATGTTGTTTAAAAATAGAAAGGATATGAGTATGTTTGAAAAAGTACGTAAGTACACAAAAGTTATGCTGATTATGTTTTTTGCGGGATCTGTGTCTATGTCTTCATTGTCATCTGTCCATGCTCAGGAAGTATCAATTCCGGAACTTCCAAAGCAGGTTGATCCAGACTTGAAAAAGAACATAGTCGGGGTTTGGGAGCTGGTTTCTTATAAGGTTCAGGATAAAGAAACCGGGAAGTTGATTGACGCTATGGGCGCCCATCCGCGTGGCCGCGTCATCTTCACCCCTGACGGTTGGGTTGCGTTTAATCTTGAAGGGAGTGATCGTCAGCCTGCAAAAAATGACGCAGATCGCGCGCATCTCATGAAGACACTCGTTGCCTATATTGGCCGCTATCGTGTGGAAGGTAACCAGTGGGTTACAAGTGTACAGACAGCATGGGCGCCAGAATGGGTTGGAACAGAGCAGCGTCGTAATATCGTCGTGAAAGGGAATGAAGCTGATGTTCTGACGCCTTGGCGGATTATGCCTAATTGGGATAACGGAAAAATGTCCCGCAGTATTATCCGTTTCAAACGGGTCAATTAATCCGGAAAAGCCGGCGACCGTGCTCTACACTCTTAAAAAAGGAGCGAGCACCTGGAGGGTTCGAAAAACCCTCTGGTTTTGAGTCTGTCTCTGTGATTCCATTTCTCTTGCATTGATTGATGGAATGGAAGATGGAGGGATCGAAGAACCGTTGGTTGATGCGCTTGGCTAGCGATTTCAGGCTTTTGGCGATTTGATTGAGGGTTTCCGGGGTGACTTTCGCTCTGCGTTTTGAGCAGATCCCGGCCCATCGCCAGTGGGATGGCTACGCGCTTGCGTTCAACCTCTCGAGGAAGAGGAAGCGGCGCATATTATAGACAATGTTGGCAAGGCCGATCCTCATGGTGGCCCGGGTGATACCGACAGTTCGGACGAACAGTGAGGTGGTCCCGTCTGTTCGGACAGTTTTTTGGGTTAAATAAGCTATAGCCGGTTGTTGTTATGCCGCCATTCTGACGGCACTGTTGCTGGTTCCCGGATCTGGGAACATCTGCCCGTTACGATACACCTCATCAGACCTACGTCCAACCAGCGCCGTATGCGGACGCCTTTCGTTATAATGGGCGATCCATCTGCCAAGCCCGCCCCTCAGATCCGGTCTCGAACGCGTGCAGGTAGACGCATTCGTATTTCAGCGATCGCTACAAACGTTCGATGAACACGTTGTCCAGCCATCGCCCGCGCCCGTCCATGCTGATGCGGATCTGACGCTCTTCCAGGAGCCCATAAAACCCGTCCTCTCTCAGGTCGGGTTATAGCTTATCGCCCTGTCCGAAAAACAGGGGCCACCTCTTTATGAATATGTCTGCAAAATCTGCACTTCCGAGCCAGACATATTCTACATCAATCCAACCCATCAAATTTTGGGACTAAATACCTAGCATAATCCAACGACCAGCGTTCATACGGTCCAAAGCCCTTAACCTGAGAATTGCGCGCTTTCCATGCGCCAAGTTCCTGACCGTAACGTTGCTGGATGAATTGTTGTGCTTTTTTGACTGTCCTACGCTGAGAAACATCCGTGTCAGGCAGGCGAGTGGAGGATTCATCGTGACGTAAACGGGCAGATGGCACAATAACAACGCGTTTCCCCGCTCGCCGAGCCCGCAGACACAAATCAATATCGTTCCAGGTCACAGGCAGAGCTTCCTCCAGCCCTCCGATCTGATTGAATAATGTGCGGCGAATTGCAAGGCAGGCTCCGGTCACTGCGGGCACGTCATACTCAACATCAACATTTTCAGAAAATGTTTCGCCTATCCCGACATGAGTTGCCTTAGGTCCGACCTCCAGGTCGACCCCAGCATGTTGTACGGTCCCATCAGCAAACAGTAGGACTGCCCCGGTTATCCCAATGTCCTGTTGCATCAGAGGGGCAATGAGATAATCAAGCCACAACGCATTGATGACGTCCACATCGTTGTTCAGAAGGACAACCACGTCTCCTTTAGAATGAGCAACACCAACATTGTTCAGATGCGACCAGTTGAACGGACCTGGAGCATTAACCACTGTAACATTCGCACGCTGCCCAGCATTAAGCAGAACTGATTTGGCATCTTCATCCGTCGTTCCATTATCGACGACGACGATTTCAACATGCGGGTAATTCGTGCGGTAGTAGATGGCCTCTAAGACGCGACGGATCAGGCCAGGCTTGTCCTTGGTGGGGATAATAATAGACACGCTAGGTTGATGGGGAGGAAGTCTCAGAAGTGCAGGTCGCACGTCACCAGAAACTTGCCGCGCTCGATGGAGCAAAATGGCAGGAAGATGGCGGATCTGTTCTGTTCTCAGGGAGCTCGACACCATCTCCACTGTAATTCTTCCTGTTGCCAGAAAATCTTGAAACAGCCGTTCAGATAAATCGCGTCGAAAGAGGATTAACCCCGTCAGAAAAGATGAATGCGTTTTGTACCGTATCCATTTTTCCTTAGTCCAAGGGTTACGATATCCAGTCCGGTCTCGAACATCCTCATCAGCATAGATAAGTCCGGCATCGGACGCAGAGGTCAAGGCTTTCCCAATTAGTGCACAAGCGTCTGGTTCAAGACGATCATCCACCTCAAGAACGGCAGTCCAACCTGTCGTTTTAATATCTCGCCCTGTCCTCGCCAGGGAAACATGATGGTCACGGGCCAAGCTGAAGAGGCAGTAAGAGCGTATGAAGCGGTCTGACGACAGGATACACAGGTGCCAGTTCGAATCTGTCTGTATTTGGAAAGATGCAAGAAGCCCACGCAGCTCTTTTTTCCAGCGAGAATGGCTCCGCTCTACCCGGACCACAAAAGAGAGAGGCGGTAGTGAAGCTACCTCCTGCTCAGTCTTACAGACATTCTGCGCTACGAGACTGCGCCAATAATGGTAGGCCCTCAGATCATTGCATCGGAGTACGCCCTGATCCAATGGCAAGCGGCGCACCTCATGGCATGTGAGAAATTGAAGAAGTGTTTCGATGGTGTCGCTTGAGCCATCAAGAGAGGGTATAGGCGGCACAGGACGAATGCCATGCTTCTTGATATTCGTGACCCAGTAATGGACGCATAGTTCGCGCGGATCAGACGAGATGCCCAGATTGTGAAATTCTTCAGATGCCAGCAGACCACTAAGAAATACGCCAGGTTTACCGCCACCAGCAAGAAACGAGACATTGCTGTCAATTCCAGCGGGATCCGCCACACGTCTCAAAATAAGGTCGTAAGCGCGGACAACCAATTCGTAACACGCAATCTTGTCGTCTTGCTGCAAGATGACAGCACTCATTCTCCGGTTCTCCCCACCTGGCTTATCTGCAGTTGCTCAGGGAATAGGGCTTCTTGGAGAGAGTGACGCATCGCTTCGAAAGAAAAATGTTTTGTTGAGAATTCTGTCTGCGCCCAAGATTGGGAAAGCCAGCGTTCGTCGTCAGCAAAAAGTTTCATGATGTCATTGGCAATGGCCTGCGCACTGTCTGAAACACAGAGAACCGTCTCCAGATCTTCAATGCCCTCAGCACCTGTGGAGGTCGTCACCAGTGGGAGGCCATAATGCAAAGCCTCAACGACCTTGCCCTTGACGCCTGCCCCGAACCTCAGCGGAACAACAGCAACACGGCTGGTCTCGTAGTAGTTTTGCAGATGGTTGTCACTGACCCAGCCTGTGACTTCAACTGATGGTCCAGCCAGCACCTTCACAGCTTCTGTCGGATGAGACCCTACGAGCAGAACACGCGCATCAGGGTATTGATGCTGAACAAGCGGCAGAATGTCTTCGACCAAGAAACGCGCTGCATCTTCATTCGGCGGATGAGCAAAGCCAGCGACAAACAGAATTGTGCGGCCTTCGACAATCTTTTCCCGACGATGGGAATAGCGATAGCAGTACGGCACAATAGAGCGGACATCAGCGTTTGGCTCTAAAGAAAGCGCGTGGTCCCGCTCTATCGTCGAAAGATAAAGGCTTCGGTCGAAGAGCCTCCACAGGCGCCGTTCCAACTGCTCCATTTCGTCGGACTGGCGGGAAAGACCCTTGTCCCCTTTGAGACGCGCTTCACGCCGCATTCTATCAAAATGCAAATCATGGCCATAGAAGCACAATTCCAAATGAGGTCGAGAACAAAGCGCAGGCAGGAACTCGAAAGCAATACTGGGGCGGCTAACGAGAGCGATGTCGATGGAATCACCACGTTCATTGAGCCATTCATCAAAACTTCCCTGCCAACGGTTATCCACCACTTCTACGCCCATATCCTGAAGAGTCGGCGTGTAAATCGGCGAGTAGGCGCGGTTCTGTGGCCAGAACTTCACGACAAAGCCAGACTGAATAAGGCATTCGATGACGTTTGTAATGGTGCGAGATCCAGCATCCCTGTCTGGCTCTGGGACATAATGGTCTATAATCAAAATGACGCGCTTATTCCGCCCGCGGTCAACGGCACGATAGAGATCTGCCGAATTTGGATAATGCTGCTTCTCCAGCACATCTCGCCAACGGTCAGCCATGAGCTTTTGATTGATAACTTGACGGGCTTTAATACCACTCGTCAAATCGGTTCCGTGCGAAACGCCCTCATGATGGATAACGACTGAGCGTGGCGCATAGACAACCTTGAAACCAGCATTCCGCACTCGAAAAGCGAGATCAGTATCTTCGTAATAGGCTGGCGCGAAATGTCTATCGAACCCCTCCAGTATCTCGAACAGCGACCTTCTAATCATGATAGCTGCACCAGAGATATAATCGACCTCGCGGGGGTAGTTGAACTCCGGCTGCAGAGGGTCTCCGTTACGCCCCCAGTTCCAGCCAGAAGCATCACTCCAGATAACCCCCCCCGCTTCCTGTAAGGAACCATCCGGGTAGATGAGCTTGGAGCCAGTCATTCCCACACTCGAATCACGCTCAAGCAAGCTCACCAAAGCATCAAGGGAATTTTCAAGGATTTCAGTGTCGTTATTCAGGAAGAAGAGATATTCACCAACCGCCAGCTTCGCTGCGGCATTGCAAGATTCCAAAAACCCAAGATTACTCTCATGTCTGAGATGACGGATTCCAGATACAATCTCGGACAAGCGAGGCTCGTGGACATCGTAAGGATAGGCGTCATCAGCCAGGATGATTTCAAAGGGAACATCTGGCAGATTATCAACAAAAGACCTGAGGCATCGGTAAGTTACATCATCCTGTCCATAGGCAGGGATAATAACTGAAACGACAGGCCTGTGACTGGTTGGGATAGCGAATGGCGTAAAGACCACATCATCGGCTTGATGCTTAACGGGTGAGGTAGGGCTCTCACGAGGGGACAACCCGGATGTATGAGCGGCTTCCGTTTTCTGCTTAAGAGTTGCGAAATATGCTCGGCGAAGCCTCAGACGATGAGCAATTTGCCCTGTTGCAGTCCACCAAGCTCCCTTTGCGACAATCCGCGCCAAACGTACTAACCGGGGCGAGATGCCAGCCATGGTCCTGATTGGGAAGCCGACATGCCAGCTCCGACTTGGCTGAAACGCATTAATATGGCCCTTCGCCTGCTGAGCTTCCTCGGAGAGACGACGCACAAGGAGACGCCCAGATTCTATATCGGCCTGCCAGGCACGGGCATCTGCCTCACGCACGGCATTCTGATGCGCTTCGATATTCTCAAGAAATTTTTTGGTTTCCCGTAATTGCTTTTGGGAAACCAGAAGCTCTGCCTCGGTGCGCATCTGCAGTCCACGCAATGATGCAACATCGCTTTGATTTTGGCTCATCTTTTGCGTGAAAGCTGCTTCAAGGCTGCTCATCTCCTGATGGAGCTTTGCAACCTCGTTTCGTAGCTGTACAGCTTCTTCCTGATAGTGTTCCACACTCTCAGAGCAGGCGGAAGAGGTACTGTTCTGGTATTCTATTTGGGCTGCTTCTATCTCGTGCAAACGATCTAAAGCCTCACTCAATTTTTGCTCTGCTTCGATAGCGCGACGCGCCTGTGTCAGACGCTCGGTCATATCAGTGTCGAGATCTGTCCGATGAATGTAGAAGGAGTTTGGGATCTCTGGCAGAGGATTGTCAGAAGCGAATGCAATCAAATAAGGCGCATGCGATGGCTGAGACGAGACTTCAAAATAATTGGCATCGCGCTTTTCAAAAACCAGGGGCTCACAGCTTGATTGTTCTTCTGCCAAGATAATCGACCCAATCATGGGTTTCTGGATGAGAAACGCAACATGACGGAACTGCTTCTGTAACAGATCAACGAAATTACTTTTGGTCAACTCATGAACATGGAATGGATTTCTAGGTTCTCCAGCTGCTGAATAGACATCCGTATCGGGTGAACTGATGATTAAAAGCCCCTCTGAACGAAGTGACCGTTTTATCTCTCTCAGAAACCCGTCATGGTCTTCGATGTGCTCAATGGTCTCAAATGAGAGCAGCGTATCAAAGGACTGGTCCTCAACGGGGAGCTTTGTGGCATCTCCCTGAGTAAATCTCAGGTTGGGTCGAGGGAACTCGCGACTGGCATGGTTGACGGTCTCGGCATCAATATCTACGCCCTGCACAAACCGCGCAACCTGGGCAATCATTGCTGCCCCATAGCCTTCGCCCGAAGCAACATCGAGGACTACTCGGTCAGCACAGAACTGTTGTGCCATGAGGTAGCGATGATAATGCTCTACTTCAATCTGACCGGAAATATCCGATGTGTACCTCTCCCCGTTGAATACGAGGCTGTTTTTCGCCTGTTCTCGGCGGATAATCTTCGGTATCACGGAATGATTCTCGTCTAGTTTGTTTTGTAAAAAACTTTAACATATCCTCTGTCATATTTACAAAAGATCTATACTACATCGCCTGTAGCCTAGGTCACGTTGACAAAAGAGCCAATCCAGAGTTTTGCGGCGGCGATATTGAGGAAACTGTTGAAGGATAAGGCGGTCTTGTCGTAGCGGGTCGCGATGCGGCACATCTGCCTGAGCCTGTTGAACATCCGCTCGATGTGGTTGCGATCCCTGTAACGCCGCCAGTCTGTTTTCTGTGGAGCGCTGCGGCCTTTGCGTGAGGAAATGACCGGCAGAATCCCGTGGACCAGCAGCTCCTGGCGGAAACTGTCACTGTCATAGCCTCGGTCGGCCAGCATGGCTCTGGGGTTCGGGACAGGTAGCTTCATCAGGGCGTCTGTGGCTTTGTAATCCGAGACCTGGCCTCCGGTAAGGACAAAGCCGAGAGGGCGTCCCTGATTGTCACATCGGGCATGGATTTTGCTCGTAAAGCCGCCGCGTGCCCGACCAAAAGCCTCCGAATAAGCCCCCCTTTTGCCCCAGTGGCTTGTGAATGGGCACGCACCACGGTGCTGTCGAGCATATGCTGCCAGTCATCAGTCAGTCCCAGGTCTACCAGGGTTTGCAGCAGGGCATCCCAGACACCCTGTTCAGCCCAACGCCGGAACCGAACATAGACCGAGTTCCATTTGCCGTAGCGCTCATGCATGTCCCGCCACGGACAGCCTGTGCGTAGAACATGCAGCATACCATTGAGAAACTGGCGATTGTCTCCAGATGGACGGGCCCAACGTCCACGCTCAGGCGGCAGAAGCGGACCAATCATCGCCCATTCCTGATCCGTCAGATCGCCTCGTGCCATGCCTGTTCTCTCTGCCCGTTATCCCACAGCCAGGAAGTGAATCAGATCTCAGGCAGATCGTATAGATCTTTTGTCAACGTGGCCTAGTCCCGGGGGGGGAGGATGGTGTGATATTTTCATGAGAGTGGAAGGAAGCATTATGGGACAGATACGTCATGGCAGCGCCACGACCACGCACGCCGTGCGAGCAGCAATACAGCGATAGCAGGCTTCGCTCGCGGCGCTGAGCGAGGAGTTCGGGATCAACCCGAAAACAGTTGCAAAATGGCGCAAGCGCCAGACTGCTTAGGGTAAGCTGCACCTCTTCGTTGCTATCGACCGGACAAGCAAATTCGCTGTCACACAACTGGTTGGGAAAGCTGATCGGAAGACAGCATGGGAATTCCTCGAACATCGCTTAACGAAACCCACTCATCCCTGGACGAACGGTCAGGTTGAACGGATGAACCGGACTATCAAGGGAGCAACCGTCAAGCGCTTCCATTACGACAGCCATGAGCAGTTGAGGACACACCTCAACGACTTCATGGCAGCCTATAATTTCGGGCGAAGGCTCAAAACGGTGAGTGGCCTCACACCTGACGAATATGTCTGCAAAATCTGGACTTCAGAGCCAGAAAGATTCATCATCAATCCAATCCATCAAACCACGGGACTAAACAACTAGGGACGCAAAAGGGGGCTCATTCGGAGGCTCTCGGCCGGTCACGCGGCGGCTTTACGAGCAAAATCCACGCCCGATGCGACAATCAGGGACACCCTCTTGGCTTTGTCCATACCGGAGCCAAGTCTCGGACTACGAAGCCACATACGCCTTGATGAAGCTGCCTGTCCCACACCTCACAGCCATGCTGACTGATCAGGGCTATGACAGTGACATCTTCCGCCAGGATCTGCTGATCCATGGAAGCCTGCTGGTCATTTCCTCACGAAAAGGTCACAGCATTCCACAGAAAACAGACTGGCGGCGTTACAGGGAGCGCAACCGCATCGAGCGGATGTTCAACAGGCTCAAGCAGATATGCTGCATAGCAGCCCCCTTTGTCATTCATGCGTTTCCTCAACCTCACCACCGCAAGGCTGTGGATCAGGTCTTTTGTTAATGTGATCCAAGGGCGGGAAAGACGCGTCTGGTGCAGAAAGAACCATATCTAGAAACTTCGATCATCGGGTTTCGGAAGGGGAAATGCCTCATTTCTCACTATTGCTTTTCTTGCATTTCTCCCTCACCATCACGGCTCGTCAGGGGGGTCCCGCCTTAAGGGACTGAGAGGCTGATTGGTGTTGTCGAGAAACCGGCTGCACGGTGAAGCGACCCTTTGAACCTGACCCAGTTGATACTGGCGTAGGAAGACCGAAGGGCTCTCATTTCCATCGCTGTATGGGAAAGCGCCTATCGGGCCGATCCGGCCCCGCTTGTGTCTGTGTGCACATGGGACGGCGGCTCCCTTTCTGCTTCACGTTCTCCCTGGGTCTTTTCGAGTGCGCTTGAGGAGACACCATATGAACGCTTCCATTCCGGCCATTACGACAGGTCCTCTGCCGGCTTCCAGCAAGGTCCATGTTCAGGGCACGTTCCATGACATCAAAGTGCCCATGCGGCAGATTGAGGTTTCGGACGAATGCCCGCTGAACGTCTATGATAGTTCTGGGCCCTATACCGACACCGCCATCAGCATCGACATTGCGAAAGGTCTTGCGGACAGTCGCGGCGACTGGCTGCGTCGTCGCGATGATGTGGAGGAGTATGACGGTCGCACGATCACGGCAGCCGATAACGGTTTTGCAGAAGGGGATCGGCTGACACCTGCATTTCCGAACCAGCGCCGCCCCCTGCGGGCGGTCGGGGATCGTGCTGTGACCCAGCTGGCTTATGCCCGTGCCGGCGTCATTACGCCCGAGATGGAATTCGTCGCCATCCGGGAAAATATCGGCCGGACGCAGGCCCTGAAGGAAGAGCGGGATGGCGAGGATTTCGGAGCCAGCATTCCGGATTTCGTAACGCCGGAATTCGTGCGGCAGGAAATTGCTTTAGGACGGGCAATCATTCCCGCCAATATCAATCACCGTGAGCTTGAGCCGATGATTATCGGGCGCAACTTTCTGGTGAAGATCAATGCCAATATCGGCAATTCGGCCGTGACATCTTCGATGGAAGAAGAGGTCGAGAAGATGGTGTGGTCCATCCGCTGGGGCGCGGATACGGTCATGGATCTTTCGACGGGACGCAACATCCATAACATCCGCGACTGGATCATCCGGAATGCTCCTGTGCCGATCGGAACGGTGCCGCTTTATCAGGCGCTGGAAAAGGTGGGCGGGATTGCGGAAGACCTGACATGGGAAGTTTTCCGCGACACGCTGATTGAGCAGGCGGAGCAGGGGGTGGATTACTTTACCATCCACGCTGGTGTCCGGCTGCACATGATCCCGCTGACGGCCCGACGGGTGACGGGTATCGTGTCGCGCGGCGGTTCCATCATGGCGAAATGGTGCCTGCATCATCACCGCGAAAGCTTCCTGTACGAGCATTTCGAGGAGATCTGCGACATCTGCCGTCGTTATGACGTGTCGTTCTCGCTTGGGGATGGGTTGCGTCCGGGCTCGATCGCCGATGCCAACGATGCGGCGCAGTTTGCAGAGCTTGAGACGCTTGGCGAGCTGACGAAAATTGCCTGGGCCAAGGACTGTCAGGTCATGATCGAAGGGCCGGGTCATGTGCCGATGCATAAGATCAAGGCCAACATGGACAAGCAGCTTGAGCACTGCCACGAAGCGCCGTTCTATACGCTTGGACCGCTGACGACGGATATCGCGCCCGGTTACGACCACATTACCTCCGCCATTGGGGCTGCTATGATCGGCTGGTTCGGCACGGCGATGCTCTGCTATGTCACGCCCAAAGAGCATCTGGGTCTGCCGGACCGGAACGACGTCAAGACGGGTGTCATCACCTACAAGCTCGCAGCTCATGCTGCGGATCTGGCGAAGGGCCATCCGGGCGCGCAGATGCGGGATGACGCGCTATCGCGGGCGCGGTTCGAGTTCCGGTGGGAGGATCAGTTCAATCTGGGTCTCGATCCTGATACGGCCCGTGCCATGCATGATGAAACACTGCCCAAGCAGGCGCACAAGGTGTCCCATTTCTGCTCGATGTGTGGGCCGAAGTTCTGCTCGATGAAGATTTCGCATGACATCCGTGCTGCAGCGGAAAAGCAGGACGGTATGGAGCAGATGGCGGAGAAATTCCGTGAAGGCGGGCAGCTCTATGTTCCCGTGACGGAACCGGCGGAATGATCCATTCCGTCCTGGGGGGAGGGGTTACGGCACTGTGTTGTGCCATGGCCCTTTCCGACCGGGGCCTTGACGTGGAAGTCATCGTCCCGGATGGCGCCCCGGAACCGGCGTCACGGTTTGCGGGAGGAATGCTGGCGCCTTTTTGCGAGGGGGAAAGTGCGCCGGAACTGATCGTGGCAAAAGGGCAGACTTCCGTGAACTGGTGGGCTGCGCATGTGCCCGACGTCGTGCGACGTGGCACGCTTGTTGTCGCACCGCCGCGGGATGTTTCCGAACTGGAGCGCTTTGCACGGGCGACGCGGCAACATGACTGGGTAGCGCCGGGTGATCTGGAGCCGGATCTGGCAGGACGTTTTGCACGGGGGCTGTTCTTTTCGAGCGAAGCGCATCTGGATCCGCGTCAGGCACTGGCCATCCTGCGAAGCCGTCTGGAAAGCAGAGGTGTGTCGTTCCGAACCGAGGCGCCACGGGGCCGGATCGTGGACTGTCGGGGGCTGGCGTCCCGGGAGGATCTGGCCGATCTGCGCGGTGTCCGGGGCGAAATGCTGATCGTGCACGCGCCGGACGTGACGCTGACGCGGCCTGTTCGCCTGCTGCATCCGCGCTTCCCCTGCTACATCGTGCCACGCGAAAACGGGCGCTACATGATCGGTGCGACCATGGTGGAAAGTGCGCATCGCGGAGGTGTGACGGCGCGGGCTGCGATGGAGCTGCTTTCGGCGGCCTATACGCTTCATCCCGGTTTTGCCGAAGCGGAAATTCTTGAACTGGGCGCAGGGCTGCGTCCGTCCTTTCCTGACAACATTCCGGCCATCCGGCACGCTGCAGACCGCATCCATGTGAACGGGATGTATCGCCACGGTTTCCTGATGGCGCCTGTCTGCGCGGAGCAACTAGCCACGGAACTTGCGGAGCTTTACGCCCATGCGGATTGATCTGAACGGCCAGACCATCGAAACGCAGGCCCGGACACTGGCGGATCTGCTGACGGAGCAGGGCTTTGAATCCCCCTGTGTGGCCACCGCCGTAGATGGTGATTTCATTGCCCGTCCCCTTCGTCCCGGAACGCTGCTGAATGATGGCGTGAAGGTTGAGGTCCTCTCACCAATGCAGGGAGGCTGACCATGTTCTATGGTGTCGATCTGAAATCCCGTCTGATGCTCGGGACTGCGCAATATCGCTCACCGCAGGTTTTGCTGGAGGCGATTGAAGCATCCGGCGCCGAGGTCATTACTGTCTCGCTGAGGCGGGAAGGGGCGGCCGGGGGAGCGTTTCGTGACCTTCTGGCGAAAAGCCGGTGCCGCCTGCTGCCCAACACGGCAGGCTGCCACACCGTTCGGGAAGCCGTAACCACGGCCCGGATGGCGCGTGAAGTGTTTGGAACTTCATGGATCAAGCTGGAAGTCATCGGTCATGCCGACACGCTGCAACCCGACCCGTTTGCGCTCGTCGAGGCCGCGCGGGTGCTGTGTGCGGAGGGGTTTGATGTCTTTCCCTACACGACCGAGGACCTGATCGTGGGCGAAAAGCTGCTTGAGGCCGGTTGCAAAGTCCTGATGCCCTGGGGCGCGCCCATTGGTTCAGGACAGGGTCTCCGAAATCTGGCGGGATTGCGCAGCATGAGGGCACATTTCCGGGATGTTCCGCTGGTCGTGGATGCGGGGATCGGTGCCCCCAGCCAAGCCGCGCAGACCATGGAACTTGGGTTTGATGCCGTGTTGCTCAATACTGCGGTGGCGAAGGCAGTCGATCCTGTGGGAATGGCGCGGGCCTTTGGGCGCGCCATACAGGCGGGACGGGAAGGCTATCAGGCCGGACTGATGCCGGAGCGGGATATGGCCAGTGCCTCGACGCCCGTTTTCGGTCTGGCGGAGCTGGCATGATGACGCTTGATCCGTTCTATCTTCTGGTCGGGGAAGTCGGACTTCTTGAAACGCTGCTGCCCTGGGGTGTGCGGCTGGTGCAGCTTCGCCTCAAGGACAAACCGGAAGCGGAAATCCGCCGTCAGATCTGTCATGCCCGTGATCTGTGTGAGCGGCATGGCGCCCAGCTTGTCGTCAACGACTACTGGCGCCTTGCGATGGAACTGGGGTGCGATTTCGTCCATCTGGGTCAGGAAGACATTGAAACGGCGGATTTTGCCGCGCTTCGAGACGCTGGGATCCGGTTCGGGCTGTCCACCCATGATCCGGCGGAACTCGAACGGGCCCTGTCTTACGAACCAGCTTACGTTGCTCTCGGTCCAGTTTATCCGACCCTTCTGAAAAAAATGAAATGGGGGCCTCAGGGGCTGGAGCGGGTGGCTGACTGGAAGAAACGGGCCGGTCAGACACCGCTTGTCGCCATTGGGGGCCTGACGCCCGAGCGCCTCCCGGGGGTCTTTTCCGCAGGTGCGGACAGCGCCGCTGTGGTGACGGATATCCAGATGGCGGACGACCCGGTTGCCCGCTGCCGGGAATGGGTCGCCGCGACGCGGGCTTATGTACGATGAGCCGGTACTTGCGGCAGCTCGACTTCTTCCCGCGGGGTGAGGCTGACCAGAAACGTCTTTTGGATGCTCATGTTCTGGTTGTCGGTGCTGGTGGGTTGGGGGCGACCGTGCTGCCAGCACTCGCAGGAGCCGGGTGCGGCAGGATCACGGTGGTGGATCATGACCGCGTGGATGAAAGCAATCTTCATCGGCAGACCCTGTTCCGCATGGAAGACATCGGCAGACTGAAAGTCTCCTGCGTGGCAGAGCGATTGGAGGGCCTGAATCCGGATTGCCGGATCATACCCGTCGCCCGGCATCTGCAACCTGCTTCGGCACGCAGTCTTCTGCCGGGTATTTCCGTTGTGGTTGATGCGGCGGACAGTGTGGCTGTGACCTATATGCTGTCAGATCTTTGCCTTGAGGCAGATGTGCCTCTCGTCAGTGCCTCGGTGCTGGGGCAGTCCGGTTATGTGGGGGGATTCTGTGGTGGGGCACCCGGTTATCGTGCTGTTTTCCCCGATATCCCTGCCAGTTTTCCAACCTGCTCGGAGGCCGGAGTGCTGGGGCCAGCCGTGGCGGCGCTGGGTGCCATACAGGCGCAGATGACGCTGTCGATCCTGCTTGAAATGCAGCCTTCCCCACTGGGTCAGATGATCAGTCTGGATCTGGAACACTGGCGGAGTTCTTCCTTCCGTTTTGATGGCGCGCCCGCGCCAGAAGAGGAGGGGCCCTTTATTCTCGGCCTTGAAGAGATCACTGAGGCTGATCGTGTCTTTGATCTCCGGAGCAGGGATGAAAAGGGAACGGCCTCCGTGGAGTGGGCTGTCCGTGGGCCGATCGAGCGTCCGGAAATGCTGGATGTGGAGGCGGGACGAACCGTGTTTATCTGTGCCAGCGGGTTGCGGGCCTGGCGGGCTGCAAAACGCTTTTCCGGGCAGAGCGGCGCTGTCGCGTTTATTGCGACAACAGGGCGATGACATGTCCCGTTCTGCTGATCGGCGGGCTGGATTCCAGCGGAGGGGCCGGCATTGCCCGTGACTTACTCGCTGTCCATGACGCTGGTCTGACAACACGCATTGCCGCTACGGCCGTCACTGCCCAGACGGATCGCAGGGTGCTGGCTGTGAATCCTGTCTCACCAGATCTGCTTGCGGCCCAGATCGAGGCTGCGCTGGAGGATGGGGTCGGGGCCGTCAAGATTGGTGCTCTATGCAATGCAGGGCTTGTCCGGACTGTGGCAGCCCGTCTTCCCGATGTGCCAGTCGTTCTGGATCCGGTTCTCTGTTCCAGTTCAGGACATGCCCTGCTGGAGTCAGAAGGGATTCAAGCTCTTCTGGACCTGCTTTTGCCCCGGACGACTGTTTTGACGCCAAACCTGCCGGAACTGGCAGCATTGAAATCGGCACTGAATCTGGATCCGGCTACTGAGCAGGATGACGTTGCGGGAGCGCTGCTGGATCGAGGCTGCCAGAGCGTTCTGTTGAAGGGGGGACATAACGGCCACTCAACATATTCGACCGATATTCTTTATCAGGCGAACTGCTCTCCTTTGTCTTTCCGTTCCATGCGCTATCCGTTCGATCTCAGGGGAACAGGATGTCAGCTGGCGAGCGGCGTGGCTGCGGCACTGGCCGATGGAAGATCTACATCGGATGCTATCAGGGCCGCGCGTCGCAGCCTTGAGGAACGCTTCCAGAAAGTAGGTGAAGGCTGTGCAATGGCTTCAGCCTGAAATGGCGTGGCTAGGTGTTTGGTCCCGTGGTTTGATGATGAATCTTTCTGGCTTTGAAGTCCATATTTTGCAGATGTATTCGTAAGGCGTGAGGCCACTCAGCGTCTTGAGCCTTCGCCCGAAGTTATAAGCCGCCATGAAGACGTTGAGATGTGTCGTCACCGTTGGCACTCCAGGGGCAAAAAGACGGCCTATGGGCTCAGTAACATTAAAAAATCATTATAATTTATATTTCGTTTTGAAAGTTCAGTTGACAATGATTCTCATTATCGAAATAGGAGAATAAATTTCAGTTTAACAAGGCACCTTCATGAGTTTTCCCCGGCTTCTCTGCGGTACGGCATCGTGTCTCGCCCTGAGTGTACAGATCGCATCTGCAACTCCCTCAGATCCGCAGGAAAAACGCACGGGGAAAGCTGTGGCCAGTCAGACAGCTGGATCAGAAAAAACAAAAGCCGAGCCCACGCCTGCGGAAATCATCACCGTCACTGCGACGGGCCTGTCGCAGGCGGGGGCATCAACCAAGACCCGCACGCCCATCATTGAATCTCCCCAGACAATCTCGATCGTTAGCCGTGACGAAATCGAGTTGCGTTCTTCACCGACCATTGCAGATGCGCTGTCCTACACTGCGGGCGTACAGGCCGAGCAGCAGGGTATCGACAATCGCGTTGACGAAGTGGCTGTCCGGGGATTTGGCGCTGGCGGGTTTTCTTCGAACAACAATTTCGTTGACGGATTGCGCCTGCCTGCCGGCGGCCAGTGGACGCGGACATCATTCGATCCGTTCGCACTTCAGCAGATTGACGTTCTGAAAGGGCCTTCAGGAGCATTGTACGGGCAGACGGCCCCGGGAGGCGTGGTCAATCTTGTCACCAAACGTCCCACCGAAAAAAGCGAAGGAGAATTCTTTCTCCAGAGCAGTGGCTATACTGATCTCGAAAACTGGCAGGGTCAGGCCTCTGGCGACGTTTCGGGGCGCCTGAACCACAGCGGCACAGTCATGGGCCGGATGGTCGCGCTAGCGAAATACGGCGGGACGCAAGTTAATGACGTCACGGCTGGTCGGTACTACGTCTCGCCCAGCCTGACATGGAAGTTTGCGCCGCACTCCACCTGGACGCTCCTTGCACAGTATCAGCGCGATGTCGGAGGCTCGACCTTCCAGTTCCTTCCCGCAACGGGAACGCTCTACGCCTCCAAAGGGCGGTATATCGCCAATGACGCCAATATTGGCGAGCCTGACTGGAACACGTTCGACCGCAATCAGGCTCTCCTCGGCTCATTTCTGGAGCATCGATTCAACCGTTTCCTGACCGTTCGCAATAACGTCCGCTACACGTATCTCGACACCCTCTACCGCTCGACTGTTCTGTCCGGGGACACGCTTGCGAAATGTACCAGCACCATTGCAGGCTGCGTCGCGGGTGAGACGGTGAATCGCCGTGCTGTTGAAGGGCGGGGACGGTCGCAGGGCGTGGCCATGGATACGCAGCTGGAAGGCCATGTCCGCACAGGCCCTGTGCGTCATACGCTCCTTGCCGGCACCGACTATTTCTATACCGACTGGAACCATGACCGCGACGGCGTCAGCACCGCTCTGGTCAAGCCGCTTCTCAACATTTTCAATCCCGTCAGTACGGGAAGCGCGGGCTATGAGAATGCTCTTTCTCCGCAGGTCTATACGTCCACGATCAGCCGCCAGAACGGCATCTATTTTCAGGATCAGCTCAAGATCGAGCGTCTTCGCGTAACGATCGGCGGCCGACAGGACTGGGCCAATGACAACACGTATAATATCCTGACGCACAAACGGTATTTCACCCCGTCGCAGGCTTTCACCTGGCGGGCGGGCGGCGTTTACCTGTTCGATAACGGGCTCGCACCCTATTTCAGCTACGCCCAGTCTTTCCAGCCTACTGTTTCGGACCCTTCAACGGCCAAGGATGGCATGCCCTTCAAGCCGACTACGGGTGACCAGTACGAAGCCGGCATCCGCTATCAGTACGGCAAGAGCATTTACGTCACGTTTGGTGGTTATCAGATCACCCAGAAAAACATGACAACCCCCGATCCGGACGGCGAAACCTGCGGAACGGCCACCTGCCTCGTCCAGACAGGAAAAGGACGTGTCCGGGGTCTGGAACTTGAAGGGCGCGCGACCCTGCCATGGGATATGGCCGTGATTTTCACGGGAACACGGAGCGACGCACGCATCCGGCAGTCCAATACGGCCTCGCAGGTCGGCAACTATCTGCCGCAGGCTCCGAAATGGATGGCCTCGCTGTTTATCGACCAGCGCATCCGGTACGGGACGCTCCGGGGCCTGGGGATCGGTGGTGGCGTGCGTTATACGGGCACGAGCTACGGGGACACAGCCAACAAGCTGGCCATTCCTGACTACACCCTGTTCGACACATTCATCCGCTACGATGTCGGCGACGCCCATCCGGCCTATAAGGGGCTGATGTTCTCGCTCAACATGCGCAATGTTGCCAACAAGCGCTTCGTCGCGACCTGCACGGCTGTCGCAGCCTGCTATTACGGTCAGGGCAGAAATCTCACGGCCCGACTGGAATATCGCTGGTGACGGCGCCTTTCACCAGCGTACTGGCAACCCTGCTTATCGTGGGGGGAGGGGCACTGCTCTATACGTGCTCCCCAAACCAGAAACTTTTGCGCCGCGCCCTGCATGGCATGGTTCCGGTGCTGCTTGGGATCGGTTTTCTGCTCCTCGGAATAACCGTCCTGACGACCGCCGCAAGTTTTTGCACAGCCTGCCTGATGTCCGTGACCCTGCTGATGATCGTGTGGTGCCTGCTGCCGCTTGTGGTATCATTTCTGTCCGGCAGACCCAGTCATGACTGAGACCCCGCAGATCCTCGATAACCGGCAGTGGATCGCAAAAGTTCTCGCTGCCATTTTGCCTGGTCTCGGGCTGGTTTTTGCCGTCATGGCTATTCTGGGCCGACTGGCGGGAACGACCGGAGATCCCAGAAGCCTCCCGGCTCAGGCCCTGATGTGGCTGACGGCCGTTCTATGGGTGTTTGTGCTCGGAACCTGCTTCCTGTTCCCCACAGGCCGCCGGGCCTGGGCTGTCCTTGGCGGTGCCTGCGCAGTACTCTGGGGCTGCTTTCTGCTGCTGCGACTGTTCCTGTCATGAAAATCCGTTCCGATATCCTGCGCGTTTATCGTGAGGTTCACAGCTGGGTCGGGATCTGTGCCGGGCTGCTTCTGTTCGTGGCGTTTTTCGCCGGTGCGATCAGCATGTTCGAGCAGCCTCTCCAGAGCCTGACAACGCCAAGGCTCGATATGCCAGCCGCCGTTCCCCTGTCCCGAACGCCGGAACTTCTCGATCAGATTTTCAGGGCCTACCCACAGGCACGGCAGAATTATACTGTGGTACTCGCACCCGATCGCAGCCTTCCCGGCCGCGTTGCATGGCCTGTGCGCCCCCCACATGGTCACGATTTCGGCCCGCTGCTTGTCGCGACCCTCGCTCCCGATGGTGCGCTGGTCGTTCGTCAGCAGGCGGTCGCTCCCGTCGCGCATTTCATCGACATGCTGCACCAGAAACTCGGGCTTCCGCTGCCGCAGTCCATCAGCCGTCCCGTTATGGGGATCGTGGCTTTGCTCTACGGCCTTGCCCTGCTCTCCGGTGTGATCATCTTCCTGCCGACCCTGGTGCGGAACCTCTTTGCTTTCCGGCTGGGGGAGGGAAGCCGCAAATTCTGGCTCGATCTGCACAATCTTCTGGGGTTCTTCTCCCTTCCGTTTCACATCGTCATGGCCCTGACCTCCGTGGTCTTCGCGTTCCATGATCCGATTTTTGCCGTACAGGGACGTCTTTTCGGGGGGCCTCCGGCCAGCCATGCTCCGATACATGCGGCGTCTCGCTCACTTGATTCTGAGCAGCAGGGTGCGCCTGCGCTCCTTGCTCCGGACGAACTCGTCGAGGCTCTCAACAAGGCAGCGCCTGGCTTCACTCCAACGACACTGGCCTATAGCCGCAACGGTCATGGCGGCATGATGCTGCGCGTCAGTGGGCAGGACAGCCGCTACAGCCTGCGTGGTCCCACTGCAGGTTTTGCGACCGTGGATCCCGCTACGGGCAGGATCCTGTCCTCGGACTATCTTCCCGGCCATCAGAAGGCGGGATTTGCCATTCTGACGGTCTTTTTCGCGCTGCATTTCGGCAGCTTCGGCGGAACCGCTACGCGTTGGGGATACGTGGTTCTCGGCCTTGCAGGGGCCGTCATGTTCTATACCGGCAATCGCCTGTGGGTGAATGCAAGGCGGCGGCGGGAAAAAGCGGCAGGTCTCTCTCAAGATAGTCTGTCAACACGCCTTCTGGCGCGGCTGACACCCGGATGGGCTACAGGCTGCGTTGCCGGATGCGCAGTCATTCTCGCAGCGGGATACGCAGTCCCGGATGTGATGACCGGCGATAATGTGGAAGGGGTCTATTATACCGTTTTTCTAGCCAGTATCTTCTTTTTCATAATCAGATCACCAACAACGAAAAATTATAGCACAAACAAAAAATAAGTTTTCCAATAAATTATCGTTCCTTCTTGTAATTATTACTAATGATCAGGTCGCATGAGTGGAAAAATTCTTGGTTGATGCTGTATCATCAGGACCAAAATATAGGAGCCTGTTTGAAAAATCACGAGTGAGCATTGCTGCGCATGAGATTGGTGCCCATGGCGAAGAGATCATGGCCTGTGACACGTCGACACGGCGCTCATAATCACGCACGAGCCGCTGCCAGCGGGTCAACCAGCCGAAAATCCTCTCGACCACCCAGCGTCGCGGCAGCGGATAATCTCGACGATGAAATCGAGATAAGTCGCCTTGTCCGTCAACTTCAGGCGATCATAGGCGCCATCGGCGCACCCATGGCTAACGCTTGGGGATCGCATCCCGGATCATCGGGGCGCTTGCGTCCGACGACCTTCTAGCCGACATCGTACCCCTTGTCTTTGCATGAGGCGCCTTGATGCTCTGGCGGTCGATCACCGCTGCTGTCGGACTGGCTTCGCGGTCTGCTCCCTCCCGTTCGAGCATCATCAACGTCATGGATGGTCTGGAACAGGAATCGTCACGCCAGTTCTCGGAACCAGCCATAGATCGTGCGCCAGTGCCTGAAATGGATCGGCAGCATCCGCCAACCGCAGCCTGAACGAACAAGATAGCGCACTGCGTTGATCACCTCGCGAAATTCGACCTCCCGTGGGCGGCCACGACGTCCAGGGCCTGGCATCAATCGCACGATCCGCTCCCATTCCTCGTCTGTCATGTCAGACGGGTAGCGTTTCGTCTTGCGAGTGACCCTGGCCATCCGGATCTTCTGCTCTGACGTCCACATGCAGAACTTGAATCACCTCAGACCGATTTTCCAAACAGGCTCTACGTGTTTAGTCCCGTGGTTGGATTGATGATGAATCTTTCTGGCTCTGAAGTCCATATTTTGCAGACATATTCGTCAGGTGTGAGGCCACTCAGCGTTTTGAGCCTTCGCCCGAAATTATAGGCTGCCATGAAGTCGTTGAGGTGTGTCCTCAACTGCTCATGGCTGTCGTAATGGAAGCGCTTGACGGTTGCTCCCTTGATAGTCCGGTTCATCCGTTCAACCTGACCGTTCGTCCAGGGATGATTGGGTTTCGTTAAGCGATGTTCGAGGAATTCCCATGCTGTCTTCCGATCAGCTTTCCCAACCAGTTGTGTGACAGCGAATTTGCTTGTCCGGTCGATAGCAACGAAGAGGTGCAGCTTACCCTCAGCAGTCTGGCGCTTGCGCCATTTTGCAACTGTTTTCGGGTTGATCCCGAACTCCTCGCTCAGCGCCGCGAGCGAAGCCTGCTATCGCTGTATTGCTGCTCGCACGGCGTGCGTGGTCGTGGCGCTGCCATGACGTATCTGTCCCATAATGCTTCCTTCCACGCTCGTGAAAATATCACACCATCAAACCACGGGACTAGGTCACGTTGACAAAAGGTCTATATGATCAGCTTAAGTTCTGCTTCACTGCTTGCTTCAACGCAGACGGTACGGTGGAGCGGGCATGGCACGAGGCGATCTGACGGATCAGGAATGGGCAATGATTGGTCCGCTTCTGCCTTCTGAGCGTGGACGTTGGGCGCGCCCGTCCGGAGATAACCGCCGGTTTCTCAATGGTATGTTGTATGTCCTGCGCGTCGGTTGTCCGTGGCGGGACATGCATGAACGCTACGGCAAATGGAACTCCGTTTATGTCCGGTTTCGCCGTTGGGCTGAACAGGGCGTGTGGGATGCCCTGCTGCAAACCCTGGTAGACCTCGGCCTGACCGATGACTGGCAGCATATGCTCGACAGTACCGTGGTTCGTGCCCATTCACAGGCTACTGGGGCAAAAGGGGGACTCATGCGGAAGCTTTTGGTCGGTCACGCGGCGGCTTTACGAGCAAGATCCATGCCCGATGTGACAATCAGGGACGCCCTCTTGGCTTTGTCCTTACCGGAGGTCAGGTCTCGGACTACAAAGCCACAGACGCCCTGATGAAGCTGCCTGTCCCGTCCCCCAAAGCCATGCTGGCTGATCGGGGCTATGACAGTGACAGCTTCCGCCTGGACTTGCTGATCCATGGGATCCTGCCGGTTATTCCATCACGCAAAGGCCGCAGTGCTCCACAGAAAACAGACTGGCGCCGTTACAGGGAGCGCAACCGCATCGAACGGATGTTCAACAAACTCAAGCAGATGCGCCGTATCGCGACCCGATACGACAAGACCGCCCTGTCCTTCATGAGTTTCCTCAATATCGCCGCAGCAAGGCTCTGGATTAGGTCTTTTGTCAACGTGACCTAGCCTTTCGGCGCTACATGGCTTTCAGCCAGAGTTCGATGTCCATGCGAATGAGACATTATATGGAGCCATTCGCTATGATGACGAGCGGCGTCCACTGTCGGATCTCGTACGCAATACGAACTTTCCGGGATTAGATATCGTACCAGGAAACATTGAGCTCATGGAGTTCGAGTATGAGACGCCTCGGCTGTTGGCGTCTTCTGACCAAGCTGGCGCAATCTTTTTCTCACGTGTCGACGAAGCCCTTCAGGACGTCGAGGAGAACTACGACGTAATAGTCATCGATTGCCCGCCTCAGCTTGGCTATCTCACCATGTCTGCTGTGTGCGCAGCAACAGGGCTTCTCGTAACTGTGCACCCTCAAATGCTAGATGTAATGTCGATGTGTCAGTTTCTGCTCATGATGGGCGACGTAATGACACATCTGCGCGACGCTGGTGCAAACGTGTCTTATGACTGGGTCCGGTATCTTCTTACGCGTTACGAACCTTCTGATGGCCCCCAAACGCAGATGTCCGGATTTATGCGGACGGTGTTTGGGGATCACGTTCTCACCAATCCGATGTTGAAAAGCACCGCTGTCTCTGACGCAGCAATCACCAAGCAGACGCTGTTCGAGATCGAGCGCAAGCAATTTACCGGCTCAACCTACGATCGTGCGCTTGAATCTGTAAACGCCGTTAATGGCGAGATTAGGGACCTGATTTTTAGGGCGTGGGGTCGCAAAAGCTGACCTCCGTGGCAGGGGGACGCCGAAGTTGACAGCTGTCAACTAATGGCTGGTCGCGTCAAAAGTTGGCAGCTGTCAACCAAATTGCACACCAATTCGGATTTCGCAGAACTTCTGCACGAAAATGCAAATAGGGAACGAGAACAATGGCAAGAAAGCATAATTTGGGTAGTCTGGTCTCCGCGCAATCGTCGGCTCCGAGCAAAACGCAAGCGCCCTCACCGACATCGTTATCAGGGTCCTATCGCAGTAGCGGAGCACTGGGGTCAGTAGCAAAGAGCCTTGGGTCTCTTCGCCAAAAGGCAGACGAAGCCGCTGAGCTAGAAATTCTCCTAAAGACAGGAGCGACCATCATCGAGCTCTCGCCAGACCTCGTCGAGACGTCCTTTGTCTCAGATCGTATGCCTGGCAATGAGGAGGCATACCTTCAGCTACGAGACGCGATTAAGAGCACAGGACAGCTCTCTCCAATTCTGGTCCGCCCGCACCCCACTAAAGCGGGTCATTATCAAACCGCTTATGGCCACCGTCGTCTACGCGCTTGCCGTGAGTTGGGCTTGAGTGTCAAAGCCGCTGTGAAGGAATTATCGGACCACGACCTCATTATCGCTCAGGGGCAGGAAAATAGCGCGAGGGCGGATCTCTCCTTCATTGAAAGAGCGACATTTGCCCACAGCCTCCTTAAACGAGGATATGAACGCTCTACAATTATGGCTGCTCTTAGCACCGACAAAACAACGCTATCGCGCATGCTCTCGGTGTCCGAAGCTATCCCGCATATCTTAATTGAGTGGCTTGGACCTTGTCCGACTATTGGCCGCCCACGCTGGCAAGAGCTGGCCGAAAGTCTCAAGGCGTCGCCAAATCAGACATCGTGGGAAACGTTTATTAGGGCTTCCGGCAAAACGGAGGATGTAGATAAATTCGCCGAGCTACTTGATCAGGTACAGGATCGAGCAAGGCAAGCGCGCCAGTTGGAAAAGCAGAGCATTAGGCCGGTGAATAAAGCTGCTCCAACAGCGAGTTGGGTGTCGACCGACAAAGTCCTCACGATAGATCTGGAGGCAAAAAAGCGGGCCACAAATCTTGTATTCAAGTCGGCTGACGCATCAGAATTTGCAAGCTTTGTTATGACTGCAGTTCCTGATCTTTATGAGCGGTTTAAAGCACAGACGACCGAAAAGGATAAAGCCAAGAACTAGGAGGAAATGGGAGGCGGGGAGGGCGATAATACGAGCCCTCGCTCGGTCACAGCGACCTTTGCAGAACGATAAGCGGCGAGGGCAAGCCCCAAAGGTTCCTTGAACTCAGCCTTAAACGATTTGAGAGTTTTAAATTCGGTTCCGAACTGCTTCCACAGCGAACCCCAGCCTACAGGGGTATCCCCTTGCAGGGCGTGTAATCGGAAAGCTAACCAAAGATACGCATCGATAGCTCTTGGCGAGTTCTGTATGTCACGAATTGCCGCGCGGTCGATAAGAATGGGATGCCTTCGCAGCTCCCGATAGAAGGCCTCCGACAACACGACTGTTTCAATCATGCGAGTATTTCTTTTCGTTCTGGGGTCTACCTCCCCAACGTAACGAAACGACTCAACGAGACGTTCATTGACGACAACGCCTTCGCGGTCGTTTCCAAATTTAAAGTCAACGGTGCAGGTCGCCAGCCTTTCGATTTGCTCGACCAGTTTTTTGCTAATAGGACCTCCGCGACTAAGTCCCATCCTTTTGAGTAACGACGCAGGAGATTTTGCTAGCGAGATTTCCCGTGACCCCGTTTCAAGAGCCTCGGACTGCCAGTCGATCAAGAGCAACCTAGCGATTGTCCCGCACGGAACTGACAGTTTTTCAGTTGAATCGTCATCTCGCAGTCGAACCCCTGGTCGAACTAGCAACTGAGCAAAGTCCGTTTTTATTAGCCAGTCTTCACCTGGTTTTCGTTCTCGGTGGGGAAGACCGGCAAGACACCATGCGCTATAACTATAACCTATTGAACTGCCACCCTCGATTTCGCGAACCAAAGATGACGCGGCAGCGTCTACAATCTTACGCCCGGATCTGCCTGCAACGACTTCAAGTATCGGGTCAGTCAGAGCGGACGCTTCGCTATCTTTTTCTAGCGAATGGCTCTGAGCGATTTTGATAGCGTCTTGAGGGCCATGTACTTCCACTAGCTCGTGGATTGATCTGAACAGATCGTGCTGTGACTTAGCGTTAGAGTGCATAATGCGATTTCCAGCAGATCCTCAATAAGCTCAGAAACACACATCATTAGGGCCTTGTCGATGTGTTCGTTGCTTTCCCTCCCAGATGTGTTCGGTGCCTACCTGCGTCACGTAGCGTGGTTGTGTTTTTTGCCGACTTAACAATAAAAAAATTATATTGTTATTATATTGTTTCGTCGGCAGAGAACACGTTGATAACTCCGTAAACCACTGAAAAAACTTCTTGTTTTTTTTCCCTAAATTAGCGCCGTAGGCAGAAAACACTTCACCGATCTTGGCTTTTAACGCGAACCGCCTGAAGAAAACCGTGCCGGTAGGCAACAAACACAGGGAAAACCCTGCCGCCAGCGGAAAGCATTAAACACAACTTTTGGCGGTTTTTCATGGTCGGGAACGAACACATCGACAGCGGCGCACGATTCGATGGTAGGCAGTGAACACATCTAACAGTGTGAAACAGATAGTCGCCTTCAGGTAGCATGACGTCAAAACCGACTTCGTCCAGGATGTTTGGTCATAGCATCCTGGACCTCGATATATTTCTCCACCACGCCGAAAGTCTGGTGCCTGGAGAAACGCTTGAGTGAGACTAGATCCGCGCCGTCACGAGCTCCTGTGGTGATCGCTCCGCGTCGAAGACTGTGCCCACTGAAATCGCCTGTCAGTCCCGCATCCAGGCAGCGCTTCTGAATGATGCGGGCCACAGACCGGTCAGACAGCGCCTCTGAACCCATGGCGGGCAGGGCAGGGGGCTGACCGGCCTCGGCAGCAGGCGGAAGCCACACGCGCCGGAAGACCGGTCCCTTGGCGTCGGCCAGTTTCGCGCTCCGAAGCCAGCCTTCATAGGCCCGAACCGGGCACAGGGCAGTAATCCCGCGTGGGATGGCGACTTCGACACCCTGACTGGTCCGGTCCCCCTTGGAACGGTCCAGCCGGATCCGCATCCCGTCATCATCCAGCGCCACGTTCTCGAGGCACAGCGACGCCACTTCGGACCGTCGGAGGGCGCCGGCAAAGCCGAGCAGAAGAATGGCCTTGTCGCGGATCCCCACGAGCTCGGTGGTATCGATCTGCTCGATGACCTCGCCCAAGAGATCCCAGGTCAGCCCCTTGACCTGACGGGACGCGCTTCCCGTCGACGTCCTGCGAATTCCGGCAACAGTCTCGGACACCAGGGCATGGGAGGTCGGCACGGGGACCTGAGCGATATGGTGCAGATAGCGCAGTGCGGCTCGGTGCAGATCCACCGTTGCTGGTCGCTTCTTCTGCAGGGCGAGGTCGGCCAGATAGGCGGCGACGTCCTCGCTGCGGGCGGGCAGGGCAGGAATCCCGTGCCGTGCCGCCCATGCGCACCAGGAGCGCACGGCGGAGCGATAGGTCCGGCGTGTGTTCATTGCCTTCGCCGCCCGGGAATAGGTTTTCGAGGCGCGCTCCGCCGTGACCAGCGTTCCATCATAGTCGGGCAGCGCCTCGTCGGTCAGAGCATCGAACCACTGCAGGACCGCCGCAGACTGCTGACCAAGGGGAGAGGCCAGAGGGGCTAGTGTGACGGCCTGCGATCCTGCCTTGCGCCGCTTGATCGCTTTCGGCTTGAACCAGGCAACGAAGACAGGATCGGGCTCGAGATCCAGAGCGATCGCCAGATCGTGCCCGGAGGGCTGGGTGGTCACATGGGCACTGGCGATCGCCAGTGCATCTTCAGCCGTTTCCACAGTGGTGGACAGGACCGTGTCCTCGGCAAATTGGTTATGCCGGTACTCGATACCGCGAATGACCAGAGACAGGCGAGGGGAGAAGCGACCGGTCGACAGGAGTGCAACAGAGTTTTCCAGACTGCCGGCAGGAAGCTGCTGTCGGGTCTTCTGGTCCAGCCGGTCCAGAAGGGCCTCACGGGCTGCGTCTGCCGAGCCTGCAATGTGAATATGGCTGAGCAAGGAAGCCTCCGCGAAACCTGAACCCGGCTCCTGATAGCACGAAGCCGGGGCAGGGTAGAGTGGAGAACAAACACTGTCCAACGATGTCTGGAAATGTGTTAACGAAGACTGAATGCCGATCCGACCGGAACTGAAGCCGCTTTACCCGTCAAACTGGCCTGAACTGAGCCGACAGGTGAGGTTTGAGCGGGCAGGGGGCATCTGTCAGCGCTGCGGTCGGCCGCATGGGCATTACCTTCAGGTGCTGCCGGATGGCCGATGGAAGCATCCGGACACGGGACACTGGTTCAACGGTCGGGGCAGACGGGTCTCACCTCCGGATCTGATCGAGCTTCTGCAGGCGCGCCCGACAAAAGTGTCCCTGGCTGCAGCTCACCTGAATCATGATCCCACCAGCAACCGGCTGCGCAATCTGCGCGCGCTTTGTCAGCGCTGTCATCTGCTGCATGACCGGATGTATCATGTGGCCCAACGACGTCTGACGCTGCGGCGGCGTCTGGCGCTCGGGGATCTGTTCGAAGGGCTTTATCGGCCCGGTATCACACGCCTGAGGCTATAGACACCCTGATCGGCGTGTGATCCGGCGTTCTGAGCGTCAGATTAGGCAGCGGCTTCGATCGTAACGTTCGCGCTCGCGAGGCGAGGGTAGCGGCGGATCACGCCCTCTGCACTCTCTGCATGCACCAGGATCGTGTCGTGTTCTCCCTTGAGGAACGTCTCCAGAGACGCGTCGTCGCGAACACAGTGAACGAAACCCTGGTCTTCGGCACGGGCGAGGGCGCGGCTGTCACCATAAAAAAACTCTGGTCATGTCTGTTTCTCCAGTCTGAGACCTTGATGATGCGGCGGAGGAAGCCCGCTGCCAGACAACGATATCGCGGGTGGTTGTGAGTGCAGTATGGGTGCTGCTCTCGCGCAAGACGCCGCATAAAGCCAATAAACGTCAAAAGCGGTTAGAAGACGACTGCAGCTTGTTCGCTTAATAGGTCTAAGAAAACTGGCAGCTTTGGCGGGGGAAGCGGAACGTCCGGTTTGGAGGTTCAGGTCAATCAGAACGGACATCGTGTCGTTAAATCAGCCTTTGCCTGACGCGGCGACAAGGCCTGTTCAGTTTCGGTGCAATCCAAAGGGTTATTGCTGGCCCGTACGACTAAACCACCCGGACGAACGAACGGAGCGCAGAAGCCTGGGCGAACATCACCGCATCAGGTCATCAGCGAAGCGGCGCAGAAGCAACCTTAACTGATCAAGATCTTCGTCGGTCCAGTCGACAAGAATGCGGTTGGCCAGCCTCTCGCGCGCCGCATTGAGCAGGTCGACCATTTCCTGTCCCTTCCCTGTCACTGTTGCTTCGCGAACACGCCTGTCCGTTACGGACGGCTTGCGCTCAATGAGGCCCAGTTCCTCCAGCTTGCTCATCTGTCGGCTGATGGTCGTATGATCGCGGCCCGTCCGATCCGCGAGTTCGACCACACCGATCGGACCGTAACGCCATACACGTGCCAGAAGTGGAAACAGGGCCCGATCCAGCGGAATACCCGCTTCTTCGATCAGACGATCATCCCGACGCGGCCGGTTGATTTCATCGACCAGATCGATAATTGCGGCATGGAGTCCCCGCAGGATCTCAGAATCATGTGCATTATTCACGTTCTTTGTTGCCTTCGATGCGGAGCCTATATATGTGAATATTACACATTGATTCGCGGAGCTGCCAGTGTCTTTCGATACAGACGTCCTGATCTCGGGTGCGGGGGCTGCAGGCCTGACACTAGCCATCGACCTCGCCCGACGTGGAATTTCGTTCCGACTGATCGAGCAGAACGCGCAGCCGTTCAGCGGGTCGCGCGGGAAGGGCATCCAGCCCCGCACGATGGAGATTTTCGAGGATCTCGGCATCGTCGATCGTATGGCTGCGGCAGGCGGCCCTTATCCGCCGCTCTGTCAGTATCGTCCTGATGGAACCCATAAAATGTCGCTTCTGACGGAAGCGGACGTTTTTCCGACCCCAGCGGAGCCCTATGCGGCACCACTGATGCTGCCACAATTCGTCACCGAAGCCGTCATGCGGGAGCGGCTTGCCGAACTGGGTCATCATCCACATTTTGGGACACAGTTGGTCGGTTTCCAGCAGGACAATGATGGCGTTACGGCGAGGATCGAACAGCAAGGCGGCGAGCAGGTTATCCGCGCCCGGCTCCTCGTCGGGACTGATGGTGGCCGCAGTTTCGTGCGCCATGCTTTGGCGATCGATTTTCCGGGAGCAGCACTGGGCGTGCGTGCGATCGTTGCCGATGTGCGGCTGGAGGGGTTGGATCGATTCGCCTGGCATCGGTTCCAGTTCGGTTCACCCGAAACACAGGTGATGATCTGCCCGCTAGCGGGGACGGACCTGTTCCAGATTCAGGCTCCTGTGGCTCTGGACGGAGAGGTCGATCTGTCTCCGGCCGGACTGACCGCGCTTATCGAAGACCGGACCGGCAGAGAGGACATTACGGTCCGTTCGGTCTCCTGGTCGTCGGTTTATACGATGAGTGCGCGTCTGGCCGATCGCTATCGGATCGGGCGCGTCTTCCTTGCGGGGGACGCCGCGCATGTTCACCCGCCAACCGGCGGTCAGGGCCTCAATACCAGCGTTCAGGACGCCTATAATCTCGGCTGGAAGCTGGCGTCCGTGCTCTCGGGGGCGCCGGAAGCGTTGCTCGACAGCTACGAGGCGGAGCGTCGACCGATTGCATTAAACATGCTGCGTCTCTCGACGCGGCTACTAGGGGAAGTCAAGCAGGGCATCATGCGACGTGATCGCGAAGCGCGTCAGCTCGACCTCGGCTATCGCGGTTCATCATTGAACGTGCCCGGTTCGGTGAGCGGCAAAGTGCAGGCGGGCGGTCGCGCCCCTGATGCGCCCTGTCGCGGACAGGCGGGGCAACCGACACGGCTGTTCACGGTTTTTCATGGGCCACACTGGACCTTGCTCGGTTACGAAACACGCGACTGGCCGCCGGCCATTGCAGGGGTTCGGATCGTCACAATTGGCGTGGGGCATGAACTCATCGATGAAGAGGGCGATATCGCTGAAGCTTACGGGATCGAACCCGGTCACTGGGTGCTCGTACGTCCTGACGGTTACATCGCCGGAATTATCCCTTCTGACGAGTTGGAGGAGCAGCTTTCGCGCTACTTTGCGCACGTGCTGCCATCGCTTCCGAACGTTACGTTTAGAGGGTCATGATTGGGGGGGGAAGCCGAATGTCGGTTATCAGTTTATTGTTGTCCGATATCGGACATTCACGATGCGAGATTAATCCGAATAGATTGCCTCCAAATCCGGTGATATTGCTAGGAAGGCATCGCTTACAACCTGGCGCATCCAGAGATTATCAGCTGCTCGCTGCCAGAGGACCGATACAGAATAGTCTCCCAAATCAATGGGTGCCGCACAGACAGTAAGGCCCGAAACGGCCGCAAGGCTCTGGGCCGCATGAATTGGTAGTGTGGCAACGGCACGCGTCCCGATCAGGAAGGGAGGAAGGGCAGAGAAATGTGTCAGCGCCGATTGCACCCGTCGTGAGTGACCAAGATTTTTCAAGGCTTGATCTACAATGCCCTCCCGGCCTGAAAACGAGACCAGAAGATGTGGCAGAGACAGATAATCTGTCAGTGTTAGCGGCAGTGTAAGGTCGCAGGCGACCGGATCAAGCAGGCAGGCATAACCAGACCGCCCGATCTCCTGCTGCTGTAATCCGGAGCGTACATTCGGCTGTGCGACAACAGCAAAGTCGATTTCTCCCGCTTCAAAAAGGGCCTCCACGCGGTGTGTGTTAGCCTGCCTGAATGTCACTGAAACACGAGGCGCTTCTTCTGCCAGCCGCTTTGTGATTAGCGGCCCAATTGCAATCTGGAAATCGTCAGACATCCCTATGGAAAAATGTTGTCGGCTGGTTGCGGGATCAAAGGCAGTAACAGTCGAGAATGCGTTCTGGATCAGAGCGACCCCGCCCTGAAGCGGTTCCGCCATAGCGATTGCCCGAAGTGTTGGCTGCATACCCCCACGGGTGCGGACGAACAAAGGGTCATCCGCCGCTTCCCTCAGGCGGCCCAAAGACGCACTGACGGCTGACTGGCTCAGTGATAATCGTTTTGCTGCTCGGGAGACGCTGCGTTCTTCCCAGAGTGCCAGAAAGGTAGTGATCAGATTGAAATCAAGACGTGAAATATCGACCATAGTGATTTTGACTATCAAAACAATCAATTTGCCCGATAATGGTAGAAAGTCCACTCTTTCTGTCACTGTAATCCACTACATGCATGAGAGAGCCGGGCATGAGCCAGCGTCGCGTTGCCGTTATTCAGGCGGGAACCAGTCTTTTTGACACTCCCCGGACACTGGATCGGATGGAGGCCCATTGCGAAGCCGCTGCAGCGCAGGGGGTTGAACTCGCAGTCTTTCCCGAGGCGTATATTGGTGGATATCCAAAAGGGCTGAGTTTCGGCGCTGTTCTTGGAAGCCGCTTCCCTGAAGGGCGTGAGGATTACCTTCGATACTGGAAGTCAGCCATTGACGTTCCGGGAGCAGAAACAGCGCGGATTGGCTCTTTCGCAGCGAAGATGAAGGCCCATCTCGTTGTTGGGGTTATCGAACGAGATAGGGCGACGTTGTATTGTACGGCGCTCTTCTTTGGGCCGGATGGGACACTTCTTGGCAAACATCGCAAGCTGATGCCGACCGGCACCGAACGACTGGTCTGGGGAAAGGGAGACGGTTCGACCATTCCGGTATTCGAAACAGAGATCGGACGTATCGGGGCTGCGATCTGCTGGGAAAATTACATGCCGGACCTACGCCAGAGCATGTATGCTCGGGGCATCAGTCTCTGGTGTGCGCCTACGGTGGATGAGCGCGATATCTGGCAGGCGTCCATGCGGCATATTGCGTATGAAGGACGGACGTTTGTGCTCAGTGCCTGTCAGTACATGACACGCTCGGATGCGCCGGAAAATTATACCTGTCATCAGGGTAACAACCCGGAAACCGTGCTCATTCGTGGCGGAAGCGTGATCGTCAATCCGCTCGGAGAAATCATCGCAGGCCCAATCTATGATCGTGAAGCCATCATTACGGCGGACATTGATCTGGATGATGTCATCCGGGGGAAATATGACCTCGACGTGGCGGGGCATTATGCCCGTCCTGATATCTTCAGCTTGCAGGTTAACAACGCCTGTCAAAATCCAGTATCGTTCTCTGGGCAAGAGATCGATGCTCCACTTCCCACGATGAAGATCGAATAAAATAACTGCTGCCTCTATCGCCTTGCCGTAGCTACTGAATCCCTCCCTTTAGATGTCACGGCAAAGTCCGTGTCTGGGGATGAGCTGCTCTGGGGGGAAGGCCGACGGTCCGCTCCTGGTCATATACAGCGAGGTGTCATAAGGCGCTTGCATGTAAGTGAATACTCACTTAGGAGTTCTCTGTAAGGAGAAACCATGCCCTCACGCCCTTCCAGACTTTCCGCGACGGATCGCAGGCAGGCGATCCTGTCAGCAGCAGCCCCCGTTTTCGCCCGGCTTGGTCGGGAGGGGGCGACCACAAAAGAGATCGCGAGAGCGGCGGGTGTCTCCGAGGCCCTTCTTTACCGGCACTTTGCCAGTAAGGAGGAGCTTTACGCGGAACTTGAATCTCATTGCGTAGAAGCCAACGCCGTCGGTAGCCGTCTTCTTGCCGAAGCAGCGCCTTCGACGGCAACACTGGTCAAAGGTGTTGCCCTGCTCGTGCAGGCGGTCTTTCCGGGCATCGGGGATACGCAGTCTCACGATGATACCAAACGGCTTGTCACGGCCAGTCTGCTGGGCGACGGACAGTTCGCAAAGGCTTTCCTCGATCGGCATGTGAAGCCCTGGATCGGCGTTTTCGAACGATCTTTCCGGGTTGCGCAGGACGCTGGCGATATGGAGGACGGTGTTCAGACCGGCAGTGCCGAAATCTGGTTCGTCCATCATCTGGCGAACACGCTGCATCTGATTAGCCTGCCCGACATCACGGTCGTCGAATATGGCGTGACACGCGACAAGCTGGTCGAAAACACGGTCCGTTTCCTGCTGCGCGGGATCGGCCTCAGCAACACCGCCATAAACCGGCATTACGACCCTGAGAAACTCAGAACAACTTTTGCATCCATGGATCAGGACACACCATGAAACCGATCAGAAAAATAGCTGTCATTGGTGCGACAGGCCGACTTGGGGCACCGGTTACAACCGAACTATCCAGACATTTCGAAGTTCGTGCTATCGTTCGCTCGCCAGATAAGGCACGCAGGATGCTTCCGGATACTGTCGAGATCGTTCAGGCCGATCTGCGGGATGTTCCAAGCCTACACGCAGCGCTCAACGGGGTAGACGCGCTCTACATCAATCTCGCGACCGAAACGGCAGACCCGAATCTTCTCTTTTATGAAGAGCGCGAAGGTGTGCAAAACCTGATGACGGCCATACAGGGGCTGGATATCCGGTATATTGCCAAGATCGGTGCTCTTGGTGCTTATCCACCGGCGCTCACAAACATCAAACAGAATGTCGTGCCCAATATTATCCGTATGGAAGGGCACAGGAGCATTGCGGACACCGGCATCCGGCATACCTTCTTCGCGCCGACCCATTTCATGGAGTTGCTGCCTTTCATGATCAGCGGACGTGCGATTCAGTGGATTGGGAATACGCGCGTCAAAATCTGGTGGATCAGTGCCGCGGATTACGCACGATGGGTGGTCGAGGCGTTTCAGAATCCTCAGGCAATGCCAGAACATTGCCCGGTACAGGGACCGGAAGCGATCTCCGTCAGACAGGCGCTGAAGCGTTTTGTAAAAAACTACGATCCCTCTCTCAAAATTCGCGTGGCGCCACTCTGGGTTATGCGGATGATTGGCCTTTTCAACCCGAAAATGAAGTTCGTGGCGCATCTGTTCGCCTATTTCGGAGATCACGAAGATCCGTTTTACGCCGGGGAGACGTGGGAAAAACTGGGGAGGCCGACGACTACGCTTGAGATGTTCGCGCGGGAACTTCGCCAAAATCGGAATTTGCAGCAGAGCGTCAAATGAACGGTATCGAAACGACCGGAAACGGGGAAAAAGCAATGAGCACACCTAAATGCCTGGAAGAGAGTCGAACAAGGCTGGTCGTCCCGATTGTGGATTTCAATCGCTGTGAGGGAAAAGACGCCTGTGTCGCCGTGTGTCCTTACAATGTTTTCGAAGTACGAAAGATCGACAATTCGGACTATCGGAAGCTCTCATTCGTCGGAAAGATCAAAAGCCATGTTCATGGCGGAATGGTCGCGTATACGCCTCATGCCGATCAGTGCCGTGCCTGCGGTCTCTGTGTAAAGGCCTGTCCCGAGCGCGCCATCAAACTCGTGAAAGTCTGATGCGAAGAGAAAGATCGGCTGGCTCATAAAACCGTGCTCGGCAGGCATAGTCAGCATGATGCACGCTCGTAGCGTGGAGTGACTTTATCGCCGTAAACAGTGTCTGGCTACGGGCAGACTTTCAAGGTCAATGAATGTCTTAAAAGAGGCGACTGCCGCCTACCTGCTAAGCAATCGGCCATTGCCGGGCACGAGATTTTCGCGTCAAAACTGTGTTAGTTCTCCCCGATTTTCTCGCATCCATTTAGCCTCCTCACTTGGGAGGCGATGAAATTGGCGTTTGAAACCCTGGCTGCACCAATCCGCAAAATTATGGCTCTGCGTCCGTTATACCGTCTGGAGTACGCCGAAACGGCCGCAGCCGGTCCGTTAGATAGAGACGGTGCATCTGTCGCAATTCGTCAGGCGCGCCAGATGTCGTGGGGGCGTCCTTCGCCAGCATGCTGCGCAGCACTTTCATAATGTTTAGAACGACCGCAGCAATATCTCTCGCCAGTGCTTCATCCAACCCTGGCGCACAGACACGCAACGCTGCCGCAATTCCGGCTATGGCATGTCCTCGTGCACGATCACGGATCTCCATCTTGTCAGTCCGTGCCTCCATCAGCGCAGACAGGGATTTCACGCGAGGATGAAGCGTGACAAGCAGTTCGATCAGAACGTCTGCCAGAGCGTCCGGGGATAGTGTGGCGGCACGTTTGGCGAGTGCCGCGTATTCGTCTTCCAGAACGGCGATATGCCGCTGCACCAAAGCGTCCGCCACAGCCTCTTTGTTTGGAAAGAAGCGATAGAGCGAACCGATCTTCGCCCCGGCGCGCGCGGCGATCTCCGCCATGGTTGTCGCCTCATACCCTCGTTCCGCCATGAGGTCAGACGCGGCCTCCAGTAACTCCTCGACGCGCTGACGCCCAGCCGCGCGCATCGGCTGAAGGGACGTCCGTTTACCTCTTGACGAATTTGAGTCCATCCTCAAATAATGCTCCTCCTTGAGTACCTACTCAACTTACTAACGTTTCCGCGTGTTCCGGACAATGGTTCGGGATGGCGGTTCTAACGCCGACAGGGATGTTTCTCCATGATTTCGCTTCAAGCCACCAAGACGGCTCTCGTCCTGATCGATCTCCAGAAGGGCATTACGGGGCTTCCCCTGGCTCCGACACCGGGTGCTTTGATTGTTGAGCGATCGAAAGAACTCACGGCGCGTTTCCGGGCTGCTGGCGCTCCGGTCATTCTGGTAAATGTAGCATTTTCTCCAGATTTCGCGGATGCCGTTCATGCGGTCGTCGATCGCTCCTTTTCACCGCCTGGCGGCTTCGCACCAGACTGGGCTGAACTGGTCGACGGGCTTGCCGAACCGACCGATCTGTGTGTCACGAAGCGGCAATGGGGTGCCTTCTACGGCACGGATCTCGATCTTCAGTTAAGACGACGCGGTATCTCGACCATTGTGCTGGGCGGAATCGCGACCAATCTGGGCGTGGAATCTACCGCCAGGGCGGCTCATGAGCATGGATATAACGTCGTGCTCGCCACGGATGTCATGTCCACATTCACCGAAGAGATGCAGCGCTTTGCCTGCGAGGAGATTTTCCCCCGCCTTGGCCGCGTGACGACAAGCGACGCAATCGCACTGGACGCGTAAGCGCATGGTGGATGTCTGCGCGTCTCACGGTTCCCGGCGAGATCGTTCATGAACACCAGAACATCGTTGCCATCCCAGGGTTCGGATCAACTGCCTCCGGGCACCTGGAAAATCGTGAGCGTCGCGGCGGTCGGATCTTTCATGGCGCAACTGGACGCCACGATCGTCAATGTGTCGCTCCCCGATCTTGTCGCGACCCTGCACGCGCCGTTTTCACACATACAGTGGGTGGTCAGCGGCTATCTGCTGGCACTCGCCCTGACGTTGCCGCTGAATGGATGGCTTGTAAGTCGCCTCGGGGGGCGAGCAGTCTATTTATGGTGCTTCGGTGCCTTCACGCTGACATCAGGCCTGTGCGCACTAGCGTGGTCTGCACCGTCCCTGATCGTATTCCGGCTACTGCAAGGCATGGCGGGCGGACTGCTCGCCCCTATGGCGCAGATGACGGTAGCTCGTGTGGCGGGCCGACAGATGCCGAGGGTCGCGAGCGCAATGACGGCACCTGTTCTGCTCGCGCCGCTTCTTGGACCCGTCGTCGCCGGTGCAATTCTCTCCATCGCGTCCTGGCGATGGATCTTTCTTCTCAATGTGCCGGTCGGGCTTGCGGCTTTTGCTCTTGCCGTTCTGTTTCTCCCTCACGATCGGCATGACGAGCGCCCCCGTCCACTTGACCTGACAGGGCTAGGATTTCTCGCTCCCGCGCTCGTCTCGTTTCTTTACGGCATGGATCATGTCGCCCGGCTTTATGGACAGGCGACTTTAGGCGCGTCCCTCGTGCTGTTCGTCCTGTATGTCAGATCCGCGCGACGCAAGGGCGATGACGCGCTGATCGACCTGCGCCTGCTGCGTGCGCCTGCCTTTTCGGTGTCGGCGATCATCATGTTTCTGACGAACGGGGTGTCGTTCGCTGGTCAGATGCTTCTACCCGTATGGCTGATTCACGCCTGCGGTGTCTCGCCCGAGCGGACGGGCCTGTTCATGGCACCCCTGGGTCTGGGGATGATGTGCGTCTATCCGCTCATTGGCCGTCTGAGTGACCGGTTTGACGCGCGCGATCTGACCGGTTGCGGGGCTCTTTTGTCCTTTGTTGGCACACTGATTTTAGCGTTGCTCGCCTATAACGGTCTGAGCGTCGTCCTGCTCGCCTTAGCATTGTTGCTGCGTGGCGGAGGTGGGGGCGCTGTCGGTATTCCGGCGATGAGCGTGGGATATGCTTCGATCGCACGCCCAGATATTCCGATGGCAACGACTGCGCTGAACATCATGCAAAGGATTGGGGGACCGACATTGATCACAGCGTGCGCCACATTCCTCGGGTGGCGGCTTGCGACAATCGCTCCATCCCATGTCGCATCGGAGGCTTACGCCGAAACATTTGGATTGCTTGCGTTATTCCATGGCGCTCTGTTGCTCACCACGCGTTTCATCAAGTCTTCAGAGAGGAAACGTTAGTTCGGATCGAACTGAACCCGTCGTGCATGGATACTCGCCTGAGAAAATAAAAATGACCCAGGCAAGATTGGGCAGCGTCATCCGCTTTAAGATCAGTTGTTTGTATTTCGGATTGTCCGAGATGTAGGCGAGAGCAGCCCCATTCAAGCCGTCCGTTCCGACAGTTAGTCTTCTGGGGACGCCATGCCAGCTTGTGTCATTCAGTCTGAGACAATCGCTGCAAGCTGAAGCGGGTTCATATAGTCGCGTATCCGAGTGACCTTCGCGTCACGCCTTTCGATGAACCAGACGTAGGACAAGCTCTTTGTGCTATCGTCGACAACGCGTTCATGATGGCCCGTTGCCTCAACAATCAGTTCGTTGCCAGCGCTACGGACGCGAATGTCGCTCAGCGCGCCGAACCGGATTATAGATGGCAGATGGGCCATATAGGCCGCAATGGCGTCCCGTCCGATCAGCTTACGCGGGGCGCCCTCGGGCGCGAACGGAAATTCATGGCATGCGTCGGCTGCGTAGATCGCCATCCAGCCCGCGATATCACCTGCGCGAAGTGCGTCCAGTGCATTTTCGAGCCAGTCTGGCAGTTCGGATGTTGGTGACATGGTGCTTCCTTGATATGATTTCCGGACCATGAGTCCAGATTTACATTATATATCGGACCACAAGTCCGAAAATCAAGTAGTTCGTCGCGGACGGCCGCCAACCGCCACGATCCGCATGCTTGAGGCCGCCGATATCCTCTTTGCACAGGCTGATGGGCCTGAACGTGTGACCATGGATGCCATTGCGGCGGCATGCAGTGTCGGGAAGGGAACACTGTTCCGCGCGTTCGGTAGTCGCGCGGGATTGCTCGACGCTCTCTGGGCCACAAAGATCGAAGCTCTACGGGCAAGCGTGGAGAGTGGTGCGGCTCCTTTCCGGCAAGATACCTTACCGCAACAGCGTCTTGCAGCGTTTCTTGACCTGATCTTGACGTTCAAGCTCGACAACCGCCACCTGATCCGGGCGCTCGAATTCGGTCCGGGCATTCTGCAATCGCCGCATTATCGCTGGATGCTTGGGGTGACCGCGAGGTTCATCGAGGAAGGGACGGGCTCGCCGCCGGAGGGTGCGGCCCTTTATAACGCCCACGCTCTTCTGGCAGCTCTGCATATCGACCTAATTGAGGACATGCTCGCAAACGGACTGTCGCTGGATACGATCAGGGAAGCCCAGACCAAGCGCGCCTACATGGCAATGGGCATTACAGAATCTGACTACAAAACACTCGTACGCACTTGATCGATCATGTCTGCTTTCCAAAAACTTAAACGCCCCTGTTTATGACCGAAATGTAGGCGGAAGCGGACCTGCTGCTTACGCCTATATGTCGGACATACAGGCGGTTGAGAGCGTTTCCCGAAAGCCGACATTAATCATCCGACGCTCTGCCGAACAAAGACGGATAGCGGACTTGTACATGCATTTTACCCTGTCGAAGTTCGAATCTCATCAAGCGGACTGCGCCGGACCAGGATTATGTCTTCTTGGGTGAGGATTCGGCTGAACCACCATTCATTCATCCGGCGGGAATTGGCGCGCGAACGCGGAGGTTGCGGGACACTACGGAAAGGCAAATTTTAGGAGACTAGGGCCTCAAGCTGTCGTTGGGTCAGGCGTGCATAACCGGTTTGGACTGACGAACCCGCTTGCGTTCTCCCCTACCCGTGTCAGCTCGAAGGAAGCGGGGCAGAATGCGTTGCGTTCACGGCGCTATGGGGTTGGCGGTCTGTAACTCCAGCGCCGGCGCTGGAATGGCAGCGCAGCCGTAGCGCCGGTTGGGGCTAGGGTCTGCCTGTCGGAAGGCTCAAGCTGTAGCGTCATAGGCGAAGCTGAAGGCCGAGAGCACTTCAGTCGGTAGATACGCATCACCCCAACGCTTCGTTCTGCCCCGCTCGGAAATCAGGTGCAGGTTTTTCCGGGCTCGCGAAGCAACGACATAGAGCAGCTGGAGGGATCGAAGAACTGTTTGTTGATGCGCTTGTCTGATGATTTTAGTTTTTTAGCGCTTTGATTGAGGGTTTCCGGGGTGACTTTCGCTCTGCGTTTTGAGCAGATCACGGTCCATCGCCAGTGGGAGGACTACGCGCTCGCGTTCAATCTTTCGAGGAAAAGGAAGCGGCGCATATTATAGACGATATTGGCAAGGCCGATCCTCATGGTGGCCCGGGTGATACCGACAGTTCGGACGAACAGAC
>NZ_JACRVU010000014.1 GCF_018811945.1 Gluconobacter sp. P1C6_b | reverse complement strand
GTTCAATCCCACAAACCCAAATATCAAAAAACGTCAGGCTTTTCGAAGCATCTAAAAGATACATCATCCAACGTCCCGATACTCAGACCCAGGAACTTAATCCCAGATCACCAGCACCAAAACGCCGCCAACATATCCCTTCCAATTCCATATTCAATTTTCAAAGACCATCATCCCCGCCGCCCCAGAGCCCCTCAGAAGTGAGCCCCGCCGCGTCGGTGAACGGGCTTATACGGGGAGCTCAGAGGGGGGTCAACAGGAAAATTGCATTTTTGTGAAAAAATCAGATCCCGTGGAACTTTCTGAACCACAGACAGAACTCCTTCATCCCCTCTTCAAAGGATACGACCGGCTTCCAACCGCAGAATTCCCTGACATTTTCCAAAGAGGCCCAGGTCGACTCCATGTCAGCCACCGGCCTGGGACGCCGCTCCACGGAAGCTTTCTTCCCCAGATTCTGCTCAAGCAGCTCAATCATGCGGGTCACCCTTTCCGGCTTATCCCCTCCCAGATTAAGCACCCGTGACATTCCGGCTTCCGGCGGCCTGCCCAGAACCCGCTGCACGCCCCTGACGATATCATCGATATAAGTGAAATCGCGGGAAAGGTGCTTCCCTTCATAAAGGGTCACCGGACGGCCTTCCGAAATTGCTTTCGCAAACCCGTAATACGCCATATCGGGTCTTCCCCAAGGACCATACACGGTAAAAAACCGGAGTCCTGTCTGCGGAATACCGTGCAGATACGCGTAGGACTCTGACATCAGTTCGGCAGCACGCTTGGTTACGGCATATACGGAACTGGGCCGCTCCACCCGATCCGTCTCCCGGAAAGGCACGCTCTGATTGCGACCATAGACGGATGAGGACGACGCATACACGACATGCGTCAGCTTTTTCAGATGACGACAGGCTTCCAGAAGAGCGACCTGTCCCATGACATTGGACGTCACATAGGAATAGGGATCGACCATCGAGTGCCGAACCCCGGCCTGAGCCGCAAGATGGATTACGCCTTCCAGATCGGGGTGCCGCGCGACCAGGTCCTGCATGGCAGCAGGACTGGCCACATCCACTTTCAGAAAGCTGAACCCCGGATAAGGCTCAAGCTGCTCCAATCGGGCGGCTTTGAGAGCAGGATCATAATAGGCATTGAGAGTATCGACGCCTACGACCTCCATGCCCTGCTTCAAAAGGGCATGCGCAACATGAAACCCTATAAACCCGGCAACCCCGGTAACCAGAACCTTCACAGGACCATCAGTGCTTCAGCGCGGAACTGGTTACAGCATCGCCCACCCGGATCCCCAGCTTTGCCGTAACGCCCCCTGCCAGTTCAAGCGTATTGGCAACCACACCATCACTACGCAGGATCGCCTCGCTCAGAGGGACGGCATTTTCCGCAATGGCATGGATATGGTTCGTTGAATCAATGAACACGATGTCCAGCGGCACAAGCGTATTACGCATCCACATGTCCGACACCTGAGGCGTTGCCCACATGAACAGCATCCCCTCGTTTTCAGGCAGATGCTTGCGGAACATCTCGCCCACTTCCTGCTGGCGATAGGTCTTGGCCAGTTCCACCGTAAACTCATGCTTCTGGCCATCACGCGTCGTAATGGTCAGAGGCGCGGTTGGCAGACGGGCCTGCGCCTGCGTGATCGGATCTTCCGCCTTCGCAACGCCAGCACTCATTCCAAGCGCCGCCACCAGCGCACAGCATAAAACTCGCATGATATGACTTTCAGGTTCAGGAAATCAGGAACGGATTGGTCCGGCGCTCTTCTCCGATGGTCGTCGGCATCCCGTGCCCGCACAGAACCACCGTATCATCAGACAGCGTCAGGAGATGTCTGCGAATACCGTCGACAAGCGCCTGTGAATCGCCATACGCAAAATCTGTCCGGCCGACCGTCCCCCGGAACAGCGTATCGCCAGCCAGCACACGCCGGTTATCATGATCCACAAAGACGACATGCCCCGGCGTATGGCCAGGAACATGCGCGACATGAAGATCCTGCCCCAGCAGATGCAGGACTTCTCCGCCTTTCACAAAGCGATCCGGCGCAACATTCTCCATGCCCGGAATTCCGAAAGCAGCCGCCTGTTTGGTGATGCTCTGCAGCAGGAACTCGTCCCGCCGGTCAGGCCCCAGAACCGGAACCGGCTGCCCCTGCTGCTTTTCAAGCGCTCTTTTCAAAGCAGCTGCACCACCAGCATGGTCCAGATGACCGTGTGTCAGAAGAATGGCCTCAACGCTCATCCCGTCCAGCTGCTGAAGGATGTCTCCGACATCTCCGCCGGGATCCACCACAACGGCACGACCCTCATCATTCGAGAGAATGGTGCAGTTCTGCCGCAAAGGCGTTACCGGCACCCGCTTCGCATACAAAGGAGTCACAGCTCCCCCTTCCAGACGGTCCGTTCTGATGTGGCGATACAGCGTCAGCCCCGGCGCGACAAGTGAGACACGGCATCCACCTGACACCAGCCGCCACAGATCATTGACCCCTTTTCACAGGAAGGTCACTCTCCCCCTTTCCCCATCCACACGAGGTGTCATCATGAGCCGCATCATCCGCACAGAACCCAACGCCATTCTTTCCAAGGCCGTCGAATATCACGGCTTCATTTTCACGCAGGGCGTTGTCGCAGCAGATCTGTCCAAGGGAATCGAAGAACAGACCAAGAGCGTTCTGGACCAGCTCGACGAAATTCTTGAAGTGCACGGCACCGACAAGACCCGCATCCTTCAGGCCCAGATCTGGGTGAAGGACATTGCAGACCGTACCGCCCTCAACACGGTCTGGTCCGCATGGCTTCCGGAAAACATGGCCCCTGCCCGCGCCTGCGTTCAGGCCGTCATGGCGGACCCGAAGATTCTCGTGGAAATCATGCTCACGACAACGAAATAATCCGAATCAGACGATTGTGGCGAGAATGCAGCAGAGTGTGGTGCCAAAAAGATTTTCTTTGGAAATGAAAATTTAACCCACAGGCCTGCATTCTGCTCTTGTCAGGGTTGCAGGAAGGTTGTTACCTCCCTGTGACCCGAACAACACATAACCAATCAGGATCCTAAAGATCGTGAAGCATAAAAGTTGCCGGAAAACCTTTTTCTCTGCTCTGGCGCTCTCCGCGATCGCATTCTTTTCAGGACAGGCTCAGGCCCGTCACAGTTCGGGTCACCACGGACGGACCGTCTTTCACAGCCACCGTTCCAGCAGCCATCGCCATTCTTATGCTCACGTCATTCAGTGCGTCGCCTACGCCAAGACGGCTTCAGAAGTCGTTCTGCACGGCAATGCGCGTGACTGGTGGTACAATGCTGCCGGCGTTTATGCCCGCGGCTCCGCGCCGCAGGCTGGTTCGGTCCTGAATTTCCGGGCCATCCGCCGTATGCCGCTCGGCCACGTCGCCGTGGTCCGTTCGGTGGAAGACAGCCGCACAATCTATATCGACCAGTCCCACTGGGCTTCAAACGGCATTGCACATAACGTGCGCGTCGTTGACGTTTCGCCCAACAATGACTGGAGCGCCGTCCGCGTCGCTCTCAATGATCGCAGCGGGCGCCTTGGCAGCATCTATCCGACCTACGGTTTCATCTATCCCCATTCCGACAATGGCGATCGCAACCCGGCCCCGCATGTCGTGATGGCACGCGCTTCGACTGTCTCAGGTTTCCGTCACCGCGCCGTCCTGAACGGCTCTGACGCCCTGAGCCATCCGATGAACAGCACAGAAGTCGCAGAAGCTCCGGACGATGCCTTTACTTCGGACGCTCCCGACCGTTCGATTCGCTGATAAAGCCTGACGACCGGGCGTCAGGCCGGTCGTGATTCCCTGTGATAGGGATGACCGGTATTGATGGCCTGAGCCCGGAAGACCTGCTCGGCGATCAGAACCCTGACCAGCATGTGCGGCCAGGTCAGTTTCCCCAGAGAAATCACGGAATCAGCCCGCTGGATCACGCTTGAATCCAGCCCTTCCGCACCACCGATCAGAAAATGAATGGGGCGCCCCGATTCCTGCCAGCGGGACAGCATCTCCGCCAGACGCAAACTGTCCGGCGTCTTTCCACCTTCATCCAGCGCCACGATCAGGGCATTGTCAGGACAGGCCCCCAGAAGAGCCGCAGCATCCTTGCGCTTCTGCTCCTGGACGCTGCCTTTTGACGGCGCGAGTTCCGTCACCGTCAGAGCGGGCCTGATCCGGCCCGCATAACGCTCGAACAGTTCGCGCTCCGGCCCGGCTTTGAGCCGGCCGATTGCGACCAGTTTCATTCAGTCCTGCTCTTCGTCCTGCCCAACGGCAACTTCGTCTTCACTGCCATCAAGATCGGTGCCCCACATGCGCTCCAGCCCGTAAAGCTCACGGCTTTCCGGCTTGAAGAGATGCACGACAACATCACCGGCATCGATCAGGACCCAGTCGCTGCCGTTCGCGCCTTCAATCAGAATGCGCTTGATGCCGATCTCATTGAGCTTCTTCTCGATGTGATGCGCCATCGCAGAAATCTGGCGGTCGGCAAGACCGGTCGCAATGACCATGCGATCAGCAAAATTCGCGCGGCCGACCAGGTCCAGCACAACGATGTCTTCACCCTTGTCTTCATCCAGACTCGTGGTGATGACCGTCAGCATGCTGGTCAGAAGATCCGGCTGCACGGCTTCGCGCTTGACGGCCGTTTTCTTCGGTCCGGCAACTGCGGCCTTCTTGCGAGCCGTTCCCGGCACCTTGGCAGCCTCGGCCAGTGCCGCATCGGGGGAGCTGGTTTTCCGGCGCACAGGCTTTTTGGCCTGCGATTCGGGAGAGGTCGTCTTGGTGATGGTTTTTACTCCTGATCGGAATCCGGACGAAACTGGCCGGACTCACGCAACGCTGTAGCCGATATATCGTTCTGCGGCGCAGAAAGGAACGTCCATGCGTTGCCTTTTCGCTCCGCAAGCATGGGAGATTCGCGGGAAGGCCGTCTCTGATGCCGCAAAACAGAGGCCGCAGCCCCCCGCAGGGCCGGTGAAACACTTCCCGGACGGGGGAGAACAGCGATAGGAACCATCGCAGCCAACCGCCGCCAGCGCTTCCAGTGTGACAACTGCGCCAGCCCGTCCGCGCCCATCAGCCACACGAAACGCACATGCGGAAAGCGCTGCTTCAGCAATCCGACCGTTTTTACGGTGAAGCGCTGCCCAAGCCGCGATTCGATATCCGTCGCAACGATTCGCCGACCATCCGCAATCCGCTCCGCAGAAGCCAGACGCACCCTGAACGGCGCCATACCCTTGCTGGGCTTGAGTGGATTCCCTGGTGAGACCATGAGCCACACCTGATCCAGACGCAGAGCCCGCAAGGCCCGCCGCGCCAGCATGAGATGACCCGCATGCGCCGGATTGAAAGACCCGCCCAGCAGGCCGATCCGCATGTTCCGGCCGTCACCAGAGGTCGGGATACTGATCAGCCCCGCACCTGCCCGGTGCCGATCACTTCGTACCGGTAGCATGTCAGCTGCTCGAGCCCCACCGGGCCCCGGGCATGCATCCGCCCCGTCGCAATGCCGATTTCCGCACCGAAACCGAACTCCCCACCGTCACAGAATTGCGTGGACGCATTCCACAGCACAACCGCACTGTCCGTCCCGTTGAGGAACTCCGCCGCGGCCTCAGGATCTTCAGCGATAATGGCTTCGGTATGCGAGCTTCCATGCCGCGCGATGTGATCCAGAGCATCTTCAACCCCGTCCACCACGGCAACCGAAAGCACGGCATCCAGCCATTCCGTGTCGAAATCATCGCCCGAGGCCGCGGTCAGCGTCGGCATAATCGCGCGCGCCCGGTCATCTGCCCGGAACGTACATCCCTTCGCGGCCAGATCCTGAACCAGCAGCGGCAACAGAGTTGGTGCAATCGCCGCATCGATCAGCAGCGTCTCCGTCGCCCCACAGATCCCCGTCCGCCGCATCTTCGCATCCAGCAGCACCTTCCGAGCCATGGCCGGATCTGCACTCGCATGGATGTAGGTGTGATTCAGGCCGTCCGCGTGCGCCAGAACCGGCACGCGGGCCTCCCGCTGCACGCGCTCCACAAGGGACTTGCCACCGCGCGGAATGATCAGGTCGATTTTTCCCGAAGCCTGCAACATCGCCCCGACCAGAGCCCGGTCGGCAGACGGCAGGATCTGCACACAGGCCTCGTCCAGACCGGCTGCCCGCAGGCCATCTTCCATCGCCACCTGAATGGCCCGCGCCGAGTAAAGGCTCTCGCCGCCGCCTCGCAGAATCACTGCATTGCCGGACTTGATGCACAGGGCCGCAGCGTCAGCACCAACGTTGGGCCGGCTTTCATAGATCATGCCGATCACACCAAGCGGGGTCGCGACCCGGCGGAAATGCAGCCCGTTCGGCCGGTCCCATTGCGCCAGAACGCGCCCGACCGGATCCGGCAGACGTGCCACATCTTCCAGACCGCGCGCCATCGCCTCAACCCGCTCCGGCGTCAGCGTCAGACGGTCCCGAAATGCGGCGTTCCGGTCTTCGGAAAGCGCTGCCAGATCCTTCTGGTTGGCGGCTACGATCTCGTCAGACCGGGCCCTCAGCGCTTTCGCAGCTTCGGACAGCGCATGATTGCGGGTTTCCGCACTCGCGCGCGCCAGACTCCGGCTGGCCCGGCGAGCACGCTCCGCCAGACCATCCAGAATGTGTTCCGCCTCAGACATTGAACCGAAACAGCAGGATATCACCATCCTGCACCACGTATTCCTTGCCTTCGATCCGAAGCTTTCCGGACTCCTTGGCCCCCGCCTCGCCATTGCAGGCGACGTAATCGTCAAACGCCACGGTTTCGCAGGCAATGAACCCACGCTCGAAGTCATTGTGAATGACAGCGGCGGCCTGCGGAGCCTTCGTCCCGGCCGTAATCGTCCAGGCGCGGGATTCCTTCGGTCCAACCGTGAAATACGTCCGCAGGCCCAGCAGTTTGTAGCCAGCCGCAATGACGCGATCCAGCCCGCTATCCGTCAGACCCAGACCCTCGAGGAACTCCGTCCGGTCTTCCTGCGGCAACTGGCTGACTTCGGCCTCAATGGCGGCCGACACCACGACAACGCCCGCACCCTCGGCTTCGGCCCGCTTGCGCACGGCTTCCGAAAAGGCGTTTCCGGTCGCGGCCGAGGCTTCCTCGACATTGCAGACATACAGAACCGGCTTCGTCGTCAGAAGCTGAAGGCGGGAAGCCTCTGCTTCCTGCCCCTTCGGAACAGCCGTCCGGGCCGGCTTGCCGTCACGCAGCGCTGCCAGCAGCGGCTCCATCAGTTCAAGCTGGGCCTGAGCCTCACGATCATTGCCACGGGCACGCTTCTGCAAACCAACCTGGCGCTTCTCCAGACTCTCCAGATCCGCAAGCATCAGCTCCGTCTCGATGATGTCCGCATCCCGAACCGGGTCGACTCCACCTTCGACATGCGTGATGTCGTCGTCTTCGAAGCAGCGCAGGACGTGCACGATGGCATCGACTTCACGGATATTGGCCAGAAACTGGTTGCCCAGGCCTTCGCCCTTGGACGCGCCACGGACCAGACCGGCGATGTCCACGAATTCAAGGCTGGTCGGCACCTTGCGGATGGACTTGCCGATCCGCGCCAGTTCATCCAGCCGTGGATCCGGAACAGCCACACGGCCCGTATTCGGCTCGATGGTGCAGAACGGGTAATTCGCAGCCTGTGCAGCCGCCGTTTCCGTCAGGGCATTGAACAGCGTGGACTTGCCGACATTGGGCAGACCGACGATGCCGCAATTGAAACCCATTCGTGCTCTCCATCATCATTGAAGACCGTTCAGATGCGAACGATCCGTTCCAGAAAATTCCGTTGCCCTGTGTTCGCAGAAACCGGAGAGGCTCACAACCACTTCCCGCCGCGAACAGGCTTTTCAGCCCACGATTCCCGCCAGATCCTGCAAAGCCCGGACATGCGCCTTCAAAGCCGCACGCCCCTGCGTCGTCAGGACCAGCCAGGTCCGCTGCCGGCCCCCCAGAGGCGCCTTGCGCAACCGCACATAGCCCGCCTCCTGCATCTGGGCGAGATGCTTGGACAAAACAGAGTCACTCACCCCCAGCAGATCCCGCGCCCGTCCGAATTCCATGTCGTTCACTTCCGACAGGGCCGCAGCAAGCTGCAGACGCGCGGGGGGATGAATGACGGGATCGAATTGGGGAACAGCAGTCACAACGCCGCTGTCATATCAGCCTGCCAGGCCCTCTGCCAGAGCAGGCCCGCGCCATAGCCGATCGCAAAACTGCCCAGCGTCGCAAGCCAGGGCAGCCACGCCAGATGCCACACCCGCAGACCAGCCCCTGACAGCGCCATCATCGCATACACCGCCAGCATCATGCCGATCGCGATCTTCCGTGTCCGACCGCGGCGATAGCCATTAACGAAATATCCCATCCGCCGTCGTGCAAACGCATAGAAAACGCCCATCAACGCGATGCACAGCCCTTCCAGCAGAAACATGAACGGCGGCTCAAGGCTCATGGCAAAAGTCAGCAGCGCCAGAAGCCCTCCCATGACAAGCGCATTCCACCATGGGCAGACAAGTTCGTTCCCCAGCTTTCCCCGGAAAGCCCCAAGGGCTTCCAACTGCGCAAGCGCTTCATCACGGCTGGTTACGCCCGCGTTCCCGAATCCATCCCGCTGCATGGTGTTGACTTTCCAATGTGGAAAATGATGATCTGACTTTCCATTATGGAAAGAGAACAGAACCATGACAATCCTGCACGGCACTCCGATGGCCAGAATCCTGCCCTTTCTCTGGCTTGCGATCCTGCTGGGAGCCTGCATCCACCACAGTCGCAGGGGCGCGCAGGACTGGCAGGTCTTCCGGAATGCCACCCAACTCCATGAACGACGCCGCTTCTACCTGAAATGGCTGTTCCAGAGCGTCCTGCTCTTCGATCTGGGAGGCCTCATGACTCTCTGGCTCCTGCCCGTGCCTCTGCGCTGGACCGCCCTGACCCAGTTGCGCCTGTCGGCTCCCTCCGCGAGGACAAGCGCGCGCCCACCCGAAATGTCGCCTTCCTTTTTTATTGGATTTGGCTGCGGGATTCTGATCATCGCAGGATTTTTCATCCTGCTCCGAAAACTGAAGCGCTCATCGCCCTTCGCCCCTCTGGGCGACTTCGCGGCCCTGATCCCGCGCACTCTGCCAGAAGCCGGGCTGGCGTTTCTGCTGTGCCTGAATGCCGGTCTGGGCGAGGAGCTGTTCTTCCGGCTGGCCCTTCCCCTGCTCACAGCTCAGCTCACCGGCAGCCTGATCGCCGGAGCCGTGCTTTCAACGCTGCTGTTCGGGGGAATGCACTGGTATCAGGGATTCAAGGGTGTTCTGGCCACGACGATTCTCGGCCTGATCTTCATGATCCGTGCCCTCAACGGAACACCGCTGATCTGGCTGATGGGATTTCACGCCCTGATGGATGTCGTCGCCCTGTTCATCAGACCGGCCCTGAGCGGCCATTTCAGCCGCAAGACCGTCAGGCAGCCAGCAGTGCGACCTTCGTCATGAAGGCTTCGTGCTCTTTTTTCGCCAGAAGGGGAGCCGCATCGGCGATGGCCTCAAGCCAGCGCTCAAGCTCCGGCTCTTCCACCTTGGCGAAATTGCCCAGAACATGGCCAGTTACACGGTCCTTGTGACCCGGATGACCGATCCCCATCCGCACACGCCAGTAATCCGGCCCCGGCAGACATTTGTCCATGGAGCGCAGACCATTATGCCCGGCGGCACCACCGCCACGCTTGATGCGCAGCTTGCCGAAGGCGAGATCGAGTTCGTCGTGGAATACGGTGATATCGTCCTGCACGATCTTGAAGAACTGCGCGGCCTGCTGAACGCTGTCGCCTGACCGGTTCATATACGTCATCGGCTTGAGGAGCAGGATCTTCTGCCCCCCGATGACGCCTTCGGAGGTCTCCCCCCGGAAACGCTTGCGCCACGGTGAAAAACCGTGGCGCCTGGCGATCTCGTCGACCGCCATGAAGCCGATATTGTGTCGATGACGGCTCATCCCCGGCTCGGGGTTGCCGAGACCGGTCCAGAGCCTCATCGATTACTTCTTCTTTGCGCCGGGCTTTGCAGCAGCGGCTTCGGCTTCAGCAGCAGCCTTGGCAGCAGCTTCGGCTTCCATTTCGGCATCGATCGTCGGCGCAGCGATGGAGGCGATGACCATGTCAGCAGCCTGGCCGCTTCCCAGAACAACGCCTTCGGTGCCCTTGAGGTCCGTCCAGCGCACGTTGTCGTGGATGTCCAGACCGCTCAGCTCGGCCGTGAAGTGCTCCGGAATGTTGGCCGGATCAGCCTGCACGTCGATGTAGTGACGGACGACGTTCAGAACGCCACCGCGCTTGATGCCCGGGGACTTCTCTTCGCCAACGAAAGCGATGGAGACTTCGACGTGAACCTTGGTGCCAGCGGCAACGCGCTGGAAGTCCACATGGATCGGGGCGTCGGAAACCGGGTGCAGCTGCACGTCACGGATCAGGGCTGCAACCGGCTCTGCGCCTTCGGCAGCCAGGTTGTACACGCGGGAGGACCAGCCACCGCGATGCAGTTCCTTCATGATCACGCGCGGATCAAGTGCGATGATGGAGGGTTCCTGCTTGCCACCGTAGATCACGGCCGGCACGAGGCCCTCACGTCTCGTTGCGCGCGCTGCCCCCTTACCAGCCTTCGCACGCGTCGAGACAGCAAGTGTCGTCAAATTAGCCACTGTTACGCTCCTGCGTATTGAATTTCACTCAACACAGACCTCCAGGGGTGCCTGTGCGAGGCGCGGAGTAGCGGAAAACCGCCACCGGCACAACCATTTTCGGACTCCGCCCCTCTGGACCAGCCCGTCTGCAGACCGCTACGGTTGCGTTTCATTTCCACAGTTTCCGGCAGATCCCCCACCCGATGAGCATCGCCGCCCGCATCGAACGCCTGCCCTTTACCCGCTTTCACTGGCAACTCCTGTTCCTCGGCGGCCTCGGCTACACGTTCGACGGTCTCGATTCCGCAATCGTGGCCTTCGCGCTCCCGATGCTGAAAAGCCAGTGGCACCTGAGCGGCCCGGAACTCGGCCTGCTCGGCAGCGCCACCTATCTCGGCTACGGGCTCGGCGCCCTGCTCTCCGGCTGGTGGGGAGACCGCTCCGGCCGCCGCCGCGTCATGATGAGCGCACTGGCCATTTATGCCATCGGCTCCCTGCTCTCCGCCGGATCATCTTCCTTCGCAGGCTTTTTCCTGTGCCGCCTCCTGTCGGGCATCGGGGCGGGGGCGGAAGCAACCATCATCGCGCCCTATCTCAGCGAATTCGTCGCCGCCCGCTATCGCGGCGCATTCACCGCCGCCCTCACGGGATTCTATTCTTTCGGCTATGTCACCGCCGCCATCATGGGCTTCATGCTCGTTCCCGCCATGGCGGATGGCTGGCGCTGGGCCCTTGCCCTGACAGGCTTTCCGGTTCTGATGCTACTGTGGTGGCGTCGTGCGCTGCCCGAATCCCCCCGCTGGCTGGACGAACGGGGACGCACAGCCGAAGCCTGCCGCATTGTCGGCGACATTGAGGAAAGCGCGGGCCTTGCCGTCGGGCTCACCACGACGACCGACCGGGGCGCCCCGGCTTTCCGCCCGGTCCGGGACCTCTTCGCCCCGAACCTGCGCCGTTCCACCTTCATGAGCTGGGCCATGTGGCTGGCCATCACCTTCAGCTTTTACGCGTTTTTCACCTGGATCCCGACCCTGATGATCGAGCGTGGCATGACCGTCACGCGCAGCTTCGGCTATGCCATCTCGATCTATTTCGCCCAGCTTCCCGGCTATGCCTCCGCCGCCCTTCTCACCGAACGCCTGGGACGGCGCGGAACAGTCGCCCTTTTCATGATCGCCGGAGCCATCAGCGCCATCGGCATGGCCGCGAGCCAGACGCCCACGGAAGTCCTGATCTTCGGGATCCTGCTGTCCTTCTTCATGAATGGCACCTATGGCGGCATCTACGCCTACACACCCGAACTTTTCCCGACGTCCCTGCGCGCCCGCGGCATGGGCCTCGCCTCCGCCATCGCCCGGCTGGGGGCCATCGCCTCCCCCGTCCTGATCGGCTGGCTTTACCCGCTCGCAGGTTTCCCCGGCGTTTTCGGCCTCACGACCCTGATCCTGCTGTCGGGCGCCACCGTCACGCTCCTCTTCGGTCCCAGAACGGAAAAACGCCCGCTCGATGACCAGCAGGCGTTCGCACAGTCTTGAACCCTCGGACGCACGCCCTCAGATTATCGGTACGCCGCCATTGACCGCCAGAAGCGCGCCCGTGGTGTAGCTGTTCATCGGATCAGCGAAATAGACATAGGCCCCTGCCAGCTCGGCCGGTTGTCCCGGACGGCCCAGCGGTACATCCGAGCCCAGATGTTCCTGCTCTTCCTCGGGCATTCCGGTTGCGATGAACGGCGTCCAGATCGGCCCAGGCATCACGGCGTTGACCCGGATGCCGCGCCCGGCGAGCTGCTGCGCCATGCTGGATGTGAAGTTCGCAATCGCCGCCTTCGTCATGGAATACGGTACCAGCAGTTCCGGCGCGGTCTTCAGATTGACCGAAGACGTGTTGATGATGGACGCCCCAGCCTGAAGATGCGGCAGGGCGGCCTTCGTCAGATGGAACAGCGCATCCGTATTGGTGGCGAAATGGCGCTTCCACTCCTCGTCGGAAATCTCTTCCAGCTTCGCACGCGCCTTCTGAAAGGCCGCGTTGTTCACCAGAATATCAAGCTGTCCGAAGGCCTCGACGGACTTGCGGATCATGTCCCGACAATGTGTCGCCTCGCGGATATCCCCAGGCAGCAGAAGACAGGTCCGGCCCTCTTTCTCGATCTGCGCCGCAATATCGCGCGCATCATCCGTTTCCGTCTCAAGATACGAAATCGCGACATCCGCGCCTTCCCGGGCAAAGGCCAGCGCGACAGCCCGGCCAATCCCGGAATCACCCCCGGTAATCAGCGCCTTAAGTCCCGCGAGCTTTCCAGAGCCCTTATAGGTTTCTTCACCGTAATCAGGCTGGGGGATCATCTTTTCCGAAAGACCCGGAAATTTCTGCGTCTGGCCCCGGAACGGTGGACGCGGATAGCGGGTACGAGGATCAGCAGGCATGGAAACACTCCTGTGTCGTCATAGACAGAGTTCCTGCGCTTAACGGCCCGTCTTCCGGACAGGTTCAGAAAATTTTCCGGATTTATTTCAGGAACAGTTGAGCCTGACCATGCCTTCTTAAGGGCACGGCCTTTCCGGTGAGAAGGGCAGCTTCCTCATCCAGACTTCCCTCAGAGGTGCATCTCATGAGCACGGACAAACGCACGACCATCACCATCGGCGACCAGACTTTCGAACGTGGTCCGCAGGGAGCCACCCATCAGGTGGCCTCAGGCGAGACCCCAACCCTCACGACCCAGCAGGGTGTTCCTGTCTCGGATGACCAGAACACCGAGAAAGCTGGCGCACGCGGCCCGGCACTTCTGGAAGACTTCCATTTCCGGGAGAAGATCTTCCACTTCGATCACGAGCGCATTCCCGAGCGTGTCGTCCACGCCCGCGGCTATGGCGCACACGGCTTTTTCGAACTGACGGACTCTCTGGCCGATTACACAACGGCCAGCGTGCTGGGCAAAATCGGCAAGCGCGTTCCCGCCTTTGTCCGCTTCTCGACCGTTGCCGGTGGCCGTGGCTCCTTCGACGTGGCCCGAGACGTGCGCGGCTTTGCCGTAAAGCTCTATACCGAAGAGGGAAACTGGGACCTTGTTGGCAACAACATGCCCGTCTTCTTCATTCAGGACGCCATCAAGTTCCCGGACATGGTTCATGCCGTGAAGGAAGAGCCCGACAGCGGCTTCCCGCAGGCCCAGTCCGCCCATGACAATTTCTGGGACTTCGCATCCCTCTCCCCCGAGACCGTCCACATGCTCATGTGGATCATGTCCGACCGCGCCATTCCGCGCTCCTTCCGCTTCATGGAAGGCTTCGGCGTCCACACCTTCCGCCTCGTCAATGCCGAGGGGAAATCCACTTATGTGAAGTTCCACTGGAAGCCGAAGCAGGGTTTGCAGTCCGTAGTGTGGAACGAAGCGGTCAAGATCAACGGCGCCGATCCGGATTTCCATCGCCGTGACCTGTGGGAGTCCATCAATTCCGGCGATTTCCCGGAATGGGAACTTGGCGTACAGCTCTTCGATGACGACTTCGCTGACAAGTTCGACTTCGACATTCTGGACGCGACCAAGCTGATCCCGGAAGAACTCATCCCGGTCCGTCGCATCGGCCGTCTCGTGCTGAACCGTACGGTGGACAATTTCTTCGCCGAGACCGAGCAGGTCGCCTTCTGCACCCAGAATGTTGTCCCCGGCATCGCCTTCACCAACGATCCGCTTCTGCAGGGCCGCAACTTCTCGTATCTGGATACCCAGACGAAGCGCCTCGGCGGCCCGAATTTCACGCATATCCCCATAAACGCGCCGAAATGCCCGTTCCATAACTTCCAGCAGGATGGCCACATGGCCATGCACAACCCGAAAGGGCGTGCGAACTACGAACCCAATTCCTGGGGCATGGGGCCGCGCGAAAACCCGCAGACCGGCTACAAGACCTATGCTGAGGACGTGAACGGCCGAAAGACCCGCGAGCGCGGCGAACTCTTCGCCGACCACTACAGTCAGGCCCGTCAGTTCTACACCAGCCAGACCCCGACCGAGCAGACGCACATCAAGAACGCCTTCGTCTTCGAACTCAGCAAGTGCCTCACACCGGCCATCCGCGCCCGCGTCGTCGCTCATCTGCTGAACGTCGATGAAAAGCTCGCCAAGGGCGTGGCCGAGGGTCTGCGTCTGGAAAAGATGCCAACTCCTGCCCCGGCTGCCCGCACGCCGCTGACGGATCTGCCAGCTTCGAACCCGCTCAGCATCCTCAAGAACGGCCCCAAGACGTTCAAGGGCCGCAAGCTGGGTGTGCTCGTTACTGATGGCACGGATGCGGACCTGCTCGCAGCCCTGATGAAGGCGGCGGAAGCCGAAGGCACCATTGTCGAACTGGTCGCTCCGGCGGTTGGTGGCGTGAAAACGACAGACGGCAAGCTCGTCCCGGCTGGCCAGAAGATCGTTGGCGCCCCCTCGGTCCTGTACGATGCGGTCGTCCTGCTTCCGTCCGCAGCAGGGGCGAAGCTCCTGACCGGCGAAGCCACCGCACGGGACTTCGTGGCCGACGCATTCGCCCATGCGAAGTTCATCGGATACGGCCCGGATGCCAAACCCCTTCTCGCGAAGGGGGGCATCACGCCGGAAGACAAGGATGACGGCATCATTCCCCTTGAGGCCCCCGCTGACCTCAAAACCTTCATCACCCTGTGCCGCAAACTGCGCTTCTGGGACCGCGAAGCCAGAACCCACGCTGTCTGAGACAGAACAGGGGCCGGAGACATTCTCCGGCCCTTTTTATATCTACTCCCCCCATCTGCGCCGCATTCCGAACGGAATCATGCCTGATTTCCGTTGCAGAATCGTTTCGCTTTTTCAGGATGGGATTTCAGGGTGCAGGCAACGACAGGCGCACAGCGCAATCCGGGGATCGACCTGCTCAGAGGACTGTCCATCATCCTCGTCGTCATCCACCACCTCGCCCTGCGCATCCCCCTGATGCACACCGGCCTTTCCGCCGTCTTTCCAGCGATACTGCTGAAGGCCCTGACCTGGGATGGCGCCAAGGGCGTGAAGATCTTTTTCGTTATTTCAGGCTTTCTGATCACCGATCACACACTGCGCCGATGGGGCAGTCTGGGCGGCATCAACGCCATCGCCTTTTCAGCGCGCCGGGCCTGCCGCATCCTGCCATGCCTGCTGGTCCTGCTCGGGATTCTCGCCGTTCTCAACCTCGCAGGCGTGTCTGACTTCCTTTTCCATCACGAAACCCAGACCCTGCCCGGCGCAATCTTCGCAGCCCTGTTCATGCATCTGAACCTCTACGAAGCCCGGACGAACTATCTTCCCCCCAACTGGGATGTGCTGTGGTCCCTCTCGGTCGAGGAACTGTTCTATGCAGCCTTCCCGATCCTCTGCCTGCTCGGCGGACGCATCCCCAGACTGCTCGGCCTCGTTTTCGTGCTGCTTGCCCTGTCCAGCCCTTTCGCGGAATGGCAGATCCGGAACGCATCGGACATCTGGCAAGACGAAGCCTACGGACCGGGCATCTCTGCCATCGCCATGGGCGTATGCGCGGCCCTTCTGGCGCACCGGATAAGCCCGTCCCTCTTTGCAAGACTCACGCCCTGGCTCGGCTGGGCCGGGAGTCTCGGCGTCAGTCTCTATCTGATCGACGGCCATGTCGTCTGGCTGACCCTCGGCTACGCAACACCGCTGTTCTTCACAGCCTCATGCGCTGCCCTGCTTCTCGCTTTCTACAACGGATGGGGCAAGGCCACCGGAAGCCGGTTTCTGGCATGGCCCCGCCAGTGGGGGCGGCTGAGTTATGAAATCTATCTCAGCCACATGTTCGTCGTCATGCCGATGATCCATCTGTTCAGAGCCACCGGAGAAAACTGGGCGCTCGGCTGGGTCTGGTTCATCCCGGCCCTGGGCCTGTCCTTCTGCCTTGGCGCCTTCGTGGACCGCTTTCTCTCGTGCCCCGCCGATCGCTGGCTGCTCGAAAAATCCGGCCTGCGCCGCCCTCAGCCCACTGGACGGATCGCCGAGATCTGATGCCCGATATGCCCCCCACCCGCGAGCGTCCGCCGCCGATGGCTGAAAAACCGCGGGTCTGTCAGCGTATCCACACCAAGGATCTGCACAGTCCGGACCCCAGCCTGTTCCAGACGGAACCCGCAATAGGCGGGCAGATCAAACAGGAAATGTCCGACGCGCGGGGCTGAACGGAAGAAGTTCTCACCCGCTGCGCCTCGAGACAGAACAGCATCCCGCATATCCGGGCCAACCTCATAGCTTTCCGGTGCAATGCACGGCCCGACAACAGCACTGATCCCTGTGGCACCCAGCGCGACCATCTGCGCAACCACGGATTCCAGAATCCCGCCTACAGCGCCACGCCAGCCCGCATGAGCCGCTCCCACAATCCGTCCATCATCGGAAGACAGCAGAACAGGGCCGCAATCCGCCGTAATAACGCCCACGCCAATGTCCGGGCGATCCGTCACCAGCGCATCGCCGACCTGTCCGGTCCCGGCCACCCAGAGCGGCGTCTCAGCCGTCACGGGCACAGTGATGTCACTATGCGTCTGTTTCAGACCCAGCAGATGATCCGGCGCCACCCCGATCGCCTGCGCCACCCGGGCCCGGTTCTCCGCCACATTCGCCGGATCGTCCTGCGAGGACAGCGAGCAGTTCAGGCTGTCATACGGTGCCGGTGAGACGCCTCCGAGGCGCGTGAAGAACCCGTGCGGCACCTTGAGAACCGATCCCGTCAGCACAGCCTCAGACATGCGCCGAAACCTGCGCCGGGCGACGCATTGCGTAAACCATGAGTCCCATCCCCGCGAGCGCCATCGGAATGCACAGCAACTGCCCCATCGTCGTGCCACCAGACAGAAAGCCGATATTCGCATCCGGCTGACGGAAGAACTCGCAGAAGCTCCGCGCACAGGCATAGCCGAACAGGAACAGCCCCGACAGGAATCCGAACCGCTCACGAACCTGCGGACGGCTGGCGGCAAACAGCATCACGCACAGCAGCAGCACACCTTCGGTCAGGGCTTCGTAAAGTTCGGACGGATGGCGCGGGATCGGCCCGCCTGTCGGAAAGATCATCGCCCAGGGCAGATCCGGAGACGCCGGCCGCCCCCACAGCTCCCCGTTCACGAAATTCGCACAACGCCCCAGACCAAGCCCGATCGGCACGACCGGCACAATCCGGTCCGCGAATGCCAGGAAGCTGAGCCGGGTCTTCCAGCTGAAATAGGCCAGCGCCAGAATGACGCCCAGCGCACCGCCATGGAACGACATCCCGCCGTCCCAGGTCTTGAAGATCTCCAGCGGGTGCGACAGGTAATCCATCGGCCGGTAGAACAGCACATAGCCCAGCCGTCCCCCCAGCAGCACGCCGAGAATGGCGTAGAACAGGAAGTCATCCACCTGCTCGTTCGTTGCTACTTCCGGCGCCAGACGGTTCAGTCGCCGCGCAATTGGCAGCGCGATGATGAACGACACCATATAGGCAAGCGCATACCAGCGCACCGCCAGCGGACCGATATGAAAGGCAACCGGATCGAAATTCGGAAAGATCAGGGGATGGCTCAAGGAATCGGTTCTCAGAGATTGGGGTGGGGCTGGGAGAGATACTCGCGCACATACTGCCCGATACCGTCTTCAAGAGACGTAAACGGCGCATCGTAACCCGCAGCGCGAAGGCGGCTCATATCCGCACAGGTAAAAGACTGGTACTGCCCGCGCAGCTTCTCGGGCATGTCCACGAATTCGACATCCCGCGCCCGCTTCGTTGCCTCGCAGACCGCATGCGCCAGATCGAGATAGCTTCGCGCCACGCCGGTGCCGCAGTTGAACAGTCCGCTGACGCCCGGATGATCGAACAGCCACAGCATGACGTTCACCACATCCCCGACCCAGATGAAGTCCCGCTGCTGCTGCCCGTCGGCAAGCCCGGGCACAACCGAGCGGAACAGCTTTGCCGCGTGGCCCTGCACGACCTCGTCATACTTGACCTTCACCACGGAGATCATCGATCCCTTGTGGTATTCGTTCGGCCCGTAGACGTTGAAGAACTTGAGCCCGGCCCATTGCGGAGGCACCGGCGCACCAGCTTCGATTTCGCGCTTTACCCACAGATCGAACGCCTGCTTGGACCAGCCATACAGGTTCAGCGGTCGCAGCCCGTCGATATTCTCCAGCCCGTCACGGAACATCTCCGGCCGGTCCGCGGCGCCATAGGTCGCGGCCGAGGAAGCGTAAATCATCCGCACACCCCGTGCCGCACACCAGCGCCATAGTGTCTGCGACAGGTCCACGTTGCTCGACCAGACCAGATCGCCGTCCCGTGCTGTGGTGGCGCTGATCGCTCCCATGTGGAACACAGCTTCGACATCCGGCTCCGATGCGAGGAAACCCTCAAGCGCGTCAGGCGTGATGATGCGATCCGGCGCATGGGACGCCAGATTCCGCCATTTCACCCCGTCCCTGAGCCGGTCAACCACAACCGTCCGCAAGCCCCGGCGACGCAGGGCTGCATGAAGGCACGAACCAATGAATCCGGCCCCGCCGGTGACGATAATCATCCTTCCTGTATAGTCTGTCCCCGATAACGATCCAAGCGACGCGCCCGACATGACACGCCGCAGAACAGCAGGAACTTCATCATGGCTGACAGACCCCGCTTTTTCGACGACCTCGCAGGCCTTGCCGGCAACGCCTTTTCCGCCGTGACGGGCGCCCGCGAAGAACTTCACGCCATCGTCCGCACCCGCGTTGACGAAATCCTCAACAGCCTCGACCTCGTCCGCCGTGACGAATTCGACGCCGTGCAGGAAATGGCCACCCGCGCCCGCATGGCACAGGACGCCACCGAACAGCGTCTGGCCGAAATCGAATCGCGTCTCGCCGCTGTCGAGGAACTCGCAACCGAAGAGAAAGGCGGCCCGCAGGGCTGATCTGCAACAGTCACCAGGGCCAGTGTGACTTTTGCAACGCGTAATGCTTGCACACCGCGCAAAGGGTCCATAACGTGACTGATGTCGGGAGGGGATTTGCCTCTTCCGGCCGCAGACATCTGGAGCGCCGCACCGGCGCCAGGCCGGTGCCAGGCTCCACGGCCTTGGGAGACCCGCCATGCCTGCCCTGAGCACCTCACTCACCACGGAAACAGAATCCCATCCGCTCGACCTGATGGAACAGGTCATGGGCCTTTATGAATGGGAGTTCGAACGCCTCGGCCCGTCCGAAATGGCCGCCCAGGCCCCCGGACAGTGGTGCGATTATTCGCTGTATTTCACATGGTCCGACGAACTCTCGGCCCTGCATCTCAACTGCATCCTGGACCTGCGCTCGCCCGCCAAGCGCCGTCCGGCCGTCCATGAACTCGTTTCCCTGGCCAATAACCGCCTCTGGATCGGCCATTTCGCCGTCGATCCCGATACCGGAACCCCCTCTTACCGACATACGCTGCTGCTGCGTGGCGTACAGACTCTTCCCGGTGAAAGCATGGAAGACCTCGTGGACATCGCCATGTCCGAATGCGAGCGCTTCTATCCCGCCTTCCAGTTCGCACTCTGGGGCGGGAAATCACCGCAGGACGCCATAGACGCCGCAATGCTCGACTGCGCAGGAGACGCCTGACCGTGCCATCCGTCCCTTCGGTTCTTCTCGCAGGGTGCGGAAAGATGGGAGGCGCGCTGCTCGACGGCTGGCTCGCCTCCCCCACACCGCCCCGGCTCGTCATTCTTGACCGACACCGAACCGGTACGGACGACGCCATCACCGTCGTCCGTACCGCCGCCGAAATCCCCGCCGGTTTCAAACCCGACGTCATCGTTCTTGCCGTCAAGCCAGCCACTGCCGAAATCATGATCGACGCAATCGGCAAGGCGCTTGGCCCCCGCATGAGCAACGCCGCCATTCTCTCCGTCATGGCCGGACGCACCTGCGCCGCCCTTTCGGAGGCGGCCCAACTGGCTGGCGCGGACATGCCGGTCCTGCGCGCCATGCCCAATACGCCTTCTGCCGTGGGCGCCGGGATCAGTGGTCTCTACGCCTCGCCCTCCGCCACGCCGGAGCAGAAATCCATCTGTCACGATCTGCTCTTCGCAGTCGGAGACGTCGTCCCGGTGGAGAAGGAAGCCGATCTTTCCGTCGTCACCGCCATCTCCGGCTCCGGCCCCGCCTATGTCTTCCTGCTGGCAGAGCTTCTGGAAAAAGCCGGTCAGCAGCATGGCCTGTCCCCGACAATCGCCCGCCGGCTGGCGCGTGGAACGATCTACGGCGCCGGGCGCATGCTCGATGATCTGCCCGACAGCGCGGAAGACCTGCGCAAGGCCGTCACCAGCCCCAATGGCACCACAGCAGCAGCCCTGGCCGTCCTCATGAAATCCGACGCCTGGCCAGAGACTGTTCCAAAAGCTATTGACGCTGCTACAAAACGGGCCGACGAACTCGCAGGCTGACGGTTTCTTTATGGGAGAGAGCTTGTCGGCAGACCGCAATGCTCCCACCATGAAACCAGAAGCTTTCGACAGGAGACCCGTATGGACGGACGGCAGGACCCCTTTGAATCCGACGACATGGCACTGAGCGGTTCGCCGGACATGGCGCAGGAAGCCTTCGACGCCGCCCTTCTCCAGTCTGCCCTGTCGCTCGCCGGAAACGAGGGATGGCACCGCTTTTCCCTCGTGGACGCGGCCCGCGAAGCCGGTCTTCCCGTCGAAACCGTCCGCAGGCGCTATCCGGTCAAGGCCCTTCTGCTGCTCCAGCTCGGGCGCCTTGCCGATGCCAGTGCCCTGCGTGACGACGGTGACGGCGGAACGCTTCGCGAATATCTTTTCGACCTGATCATGCGCCGCTTCGATATCTTCCAGGAATATCGTGAAGGCGTGCGCGCAGTCCTCCAGGCCGTACCCTACGACCCGGCTCTGGCGGCTTTTCTGGCCGGCACTACCCTTGATTCCATGAAATGGCTCGCAGAAGCCGCAGGGATCGACTGCACAGGCTTTGGCGGCGTGATGCGCATCAATGCCCTGGCCGGAGTCTGGGCTCACGCCATGCGGGCCTGGGAAAAGGACGAAAGCCCCGACCTCGCAGCCACCATGGCAGCCCTCGATACGGCCCTGGACCGTGCCGAGCGCTACGGGATTCTCAAGCCTTCTGCCCGACGCAAAATGGATGAGGCCATGAACAATACCGGCCTGCCCGACCACGATCTTGAACTGGAATCCTGACTTCGCACTTTACGAAGGCAGCCGGTTCAGATTAGAAGGCCGGAAGCATGCGCTCTGAAGGGCGCATCATTTGGGGTGTAGCCAAGCGGTAAGGCAGCGGATTTTGATTCCGCCATGCGGAGGTTCGAATCCTCCCACCCCAGCCAGCCTCTAAAAAAACCGGAAAATCCTTCCCGCAACAGGTCCGCCGCGGTTCAGGACAATGCACGTCAACTGATTTGGCTAATCTCGATCAAGGATGTAATCTGGAAGGACATACTTCCGACATCAATCAGGGTCTTCGTCGTGAAAAAAGAAAAATCTGCAATAGTGCTTTTCGTTAAAGACGAAGCCCATGACATCATGGCATGGCTATCATGGCATATTTCCCTCGGGTTCGATAAAATATTTGTATATGACGACCACTCGACCGACGGGACCTATGAAATAGCCAAATCCTGCGAAGGAATTTACAACGTGGAGGTTTGCAGGACTTCCATGCTTGAAGGCAATTTTTACTACAGACAACGCGACAGCTATTTTGATGCCATCAAGAAGTCCATCGATCATTATGAGTGGATCGCCATGCTGGATGGTGACGAATATGTCAGCATCGACGGCACCCAAGACATAAACGGGTTTCTGGACAAATTCCGTAAAGACGACACGGGAATTGCCCTAAGCTGGTGCATATACGGAAGTTCCAGCAGGGTCCTGAAAGACAAGGTCCCGACCTACCAGGTCTTCAACCACAGATCGACGCCCGAACTTAATGACAATACGCTCGTAAAGAGCTTCGTAAGACCAGAAGCTGTCAGCTTCGTGTATGAAAACCCCCACAAGTTCAACCTGTCCTATGGAAATTACGCGGACGCTGCTGGCCAGCCCGTAGAATGGCGTCCCGGGGCGACGAAAAACATCCTGTGGGAAGGCGCCAGAATCAATCATTACATCTGTCGCTCCATGGAGCATTTCATCGACCGCATCAAAAGACGCCTGGGCTCCGATCTGTCGAACAGTACGGTCTACTGGTCTCATTTTGATCGCAATGATGTCTATGACCCCCAGGATCAGGCACGCATCAATGCGGCAAATACCGTCTACAACAATATCAAAAAATCAGTTTTCCAGTATTCGATGAAGAATTTCCTCGAGAAAGGAAACGCTCTGGAAAACACGGAAAACAGCCTGACTCCTCACAGAAAAGTGGATCTCTTCCATCTCAAAAGCATTCATGGCGAATACCTTTCCCTGAACAACATTGATGGACATCTCTTTCAGGGAGAGGGATTTGAGCGAATCCTGGCGGCTATCCCCTACGACAGCAATAAAATCTGGATTTTCCGGAATCCTTTTGTGTATTCCTCAAATGTCAGATTCCACATCAGCCACTCGGCCCAAAGCAATTACTGCTATGAATTTGAATTCGATTCCAATGAATCGGATGGTTCCATCTTCATACAATCTCCGAAAACTCAAAAATACCTGACCTGCATTCCCGTAGGTCATGGTGGAAGCGTAGAATTTTCCCGGGAAGAGGCTTCAGACTGGGAAAAGTTTTACTTCGGAGAAAAGGTATCTGAACTGACATTCGTTGGAGACAACGAGGGTCCGGCCTCGGACCTGATATATTACATGCTCAATTCTGCAGGATCTTTTCCGTATGAAGAATTCTTACTGAAATCATCCACACTCGAGAGTGACGACAGGATGAATCTGAAGTCGCTTCTCGGCCCCCAGATCATGTCCATTATCTGACAGCCCTTTTGGCGCAGTCACAAGCACGTTGCACCGGGCGCTCCGACAGTTCCCCTGTCAGAGCGTTCACGATCCTTCAGACAAGCTGTTTCAGTCCCGGACTGGCCTTGAACCTGACGGTCCGCCCTGCTGAAACCTCGACAGGCTCTCCGGTCCGCGGATTGACGGCCTGCCTTGCCTTGGTTTCACAGACCGTGAACGTCCCGAAAGACGGCAGCGTAAAGCCGCCTTCTTCGCGCAGTTCCTCAATAATGGCGTCAATCATGTCGTTGACCGCCCGCTGGGCAACAACGCCTGTGCAGTTCATGGAATCCTGCAGAACTGCGGCAAGAAAAGCTTTGCTCATGAATAAAACTCCGGATTTACTCAGTGCAGATCGCATCTTGCCGGTACAGAAATGCCGCTAATGCGAACTGAAGGGCGGATTGTCTATCGCCTCAGAATGCCATAGTGTTTCCTATAGAACCGCCCTAGAAACAACCATATATCATGAATTTAACGTTTCTTTCTTCAACAGGACGGTCCGTGTCAGCCCCTGTCTGCCTGTTCGCATATTACAGTACAGAAGCGGGGTTTCCCCCTCACACACGCCATCTGCTCCGCCAGATCTCATCGTGTGGCTTCACGATCCACATCGCCGCCTCCGGCCTGTCGGAAACAGAAGCCCAAGCGCTGCACGATGACCTCGCAAGCGGTACACCTCCGGTCCTAGCAACCGTCCATGCCCGCCCCAATACCGGGCTGGACTTCGGAGCCTGGCAATTCCTGCTCTCCCGTGAGTGCGACAGGGACGCTGACGAAATCCTGTTCGCCAATGACAGCGTCTTTGGCCCGCTTCTCCCGCTCAATCCCATCGTGGAGCGTATGCGGGCGCAGAACCTTCAGATCTGGGGCATGGTCCGCTCGGAAGCCGTCGTACCCCATCTGCAATCCTGGTTCCTGTGCATGACCCGCGAGGCGCTGGATCATCCGGCAGTCCGACGGATCTTCAACCAGCCCTTCAGCGACATGAGCAAGGACGAGATCGTCCTGCACGGGGAACTTGGTCTCGGCCTCGCCATCAAGGCGGCCGGACTGTCTTGCGGAGCCGCCTGGAGCAATCCCCGAGGCCTCGCCCGTCTTCTGGCGCTCAACCCCATGCACACGGACTGGCGCGCCGTCCTGCGCTCCGGCCACGCCCCCTTCATCAAGACCGAACTCCTGCGCGACAACCCGAGCGGAATCGCGTCCACCCATCTGTGGCGGCAGGAAATCCCCGATCCCGCCTTCTTCAGCCCCGACTGGATCGCCCGTTATCTTGCGGCAACACCTCCCCGCAACCGCGCCAAACGCGCTGGCTTCCGGGCCAGACTGATCCAGGCCCTGGCCAGCGAAGACCGGCGCCAAGCCCTTATAGCCCTGCTTCTCGGCCGCTAGACTGCCCGGCGGACCGCTTCAGGAAGCCGTAAAGTTCCTCCGCCTGCATGTCGTATGTCGCAAGCTGTTCCTTGTACGGATTAACGTATCCCTCGAAGCGTTCCGGCGCCTCCAGAAGCGCGGAGACGGCCTGGACAAGCGTCTGTGGTTTACCGTCCAGCGGCAACCACGTTCCGTTTACCCCGTCCACCACATCTTCCGATTGTCCCCCCGGAGACGTCGTGACGACCCAGACATCCCGCGCCAGCGCTTCCCGCACCGTCAGGCCGTAGCTTTCCTTCCACTGCGACGGAAACAGCAGGACATCGATCTGGTCATAGAAGTCATCAAGGCTGGCCTGTGTGTAGGCAGGCACAACCCGCAGCTTCCCACGAACGGTCCAGTCTTCCGGAAAGATCGACTGAAACCCCAGGTTGAGCTTGTTATCGACAACGACAAGCTCCCAGTCACTGCGCGATAGGGACTGCATAGCCTCTTTCAGCAGGCCATATCCCTTGACGGCCTCTGTCCCGCCGACAAATCCGAAGCGCAGCGGCGTCCCGGGGGAGCGCGGCCGACGCGCACGCTTCGGCCAGCAGAAACCGTTACGATTGACCACGATCCGTTCAGGCGCAATCCCGTTTGCAAGATAGAGCTCACGATGGGCCTGTGACGGACTGATCAGAAGGGCCGCACCCGCCAAGGCCTGCCGCATCACGACAGTCCGATCCGCAAGATGCCGCACACCCGGTACACAGGCCTGACAGACCGCAGGATCGATAGTGGTCTGGAAACAGTACCGTCCGTCCCCTTTGACCATGAACTGCCGCTCACAAAGCCACCAGGCATCGTGCAGCGTAAGGACGTAGGGAATTCCCCTCTCCTGACAGATCCGCAGGATCCCCGTTCCCAGTCCCTGCGCAGCATGAACATGCACGACATCCGGCTGACAGGCGTCAAGCATATCCGCAAACCGGGAAGCCATTGCCGGATTATCCAGATGCCCCACCCCGTCCAGACCGTCAGGCAACACGGAGGCAAAAACCATCATGCCATCCACGTCGTAACGAACATCCCCGTCAGGGATATCCACGGCAGGTGGTCTGGACGTCATGACACTGACCTGAACCCCTTTCCGGACCAGCCGGCGCCCCATCTCCTCGGCCACAATCGTGGCACCGCCAAAAGAGCGGGGAGCGAAATAGACATTCGCCATCAGAATCCTGAGGCCTTCCGCTTCCCGACTGGGCGGAAGACCAAACAACGCCCGGGCCTGTGTCTGCGCCATCGCCTCTGGGGCATACCGCGCCATCACGTCCTTATACGCCGCTTCCGCCAGACGTTTCCGGTAATCTCCATCCCGCGCCAGGGCCAGGAACCCGTTTCGCCATGCTGCGGTATCTGCGGCAAGGAGGCCGTTCTTCCCATCGCGCAGAACTGTCAGGAACGCGGCACAGGGAGAACAGATGGCCGCAACCCGGACAATGGCCGCCTCAAGAAACTTGATGTTGCTTTTACAGTCATTGAACAGCGTCTTTTCCAGCGGAGCAATCGCGATATCCGTCTGGGACAGGGCCTTCAGATAGTCCGGATAGGTCAGCTCCGTGAGACGCTCGACCCGATCCCCGAACCGGCTGAATGCCGAAGACAGCTGCAACTGCCCGATAACCCTCAGGCAAAGCCGCGGCTCCTCATCCATCGCTGCCAGAAGCCCCGCCTCGGCCTGCCTGAAATCGGCATCATGAGTATTGGTGCCCGACCCATACGAAACCCAGATCCGGCCTGATGGCACAGGAAGAGGAAGAACTTCTGCAATTCCAAGCGTCTGTGCGTCCAGGGCATTTTCCAGAACAGCGACATCTGTCAGCCCCGCCTCTCGCATGGCGCCCGCAAGAGCCGCCGTCGAGGCAATGCCCCGACCACAGGCCAGCATACACCGGCGGAACAACGCCACCCCTGAAAGCAGAAGATCACGTTCCGCCGCAGGAAGCGTGTCGATATTGCCGTTCTGCCGATACTCTCCTTCATCGAAGATAAGGTCATCCACCTCCCAGCGCGGAGCCAGTCCCAGCCGATGCGCTTCCTGCACCAGCTTCATGACATCGTCGAAGCCCGGAACCCGATAAAAAATGACATGCGTGCAAAGCTGAAGGGCAGACTGTGCTTCGGCAAGATCCCGCCAGTCCACTACCTGAACTGACCAGCCCAGCGTCTTCAGGAAATCCCGCTTCTGCCAGACACGATACTTGGCACACTGCCTCAGGCTGAGTTCCGCAATGATGAGAATCTGGGGTTTCAGTCTCGCAGTTCCGCACTGGGGAATAGCTTTGTAAGAATGAAGCGCCGCTGTATCACCCTTGGCTGGTGTAGAAATTTTCTGCCGTTCACCATGGATGCGCTTCAGGCGGCGAACACGATGGGTAACAGTTTTCCTGATCCCTGATAGACCTTCCCGTTCCCAGAAATGCAACAGCCGCCCCGGAAGTTCGCTCACAGGGCGGCCGGACAGCAGCCTGCCAAATGTCAGAGCCCGCACAGCCCGCAGGGGAAGCGTCACACGCCAGGACAGGGACGTCTGAATCAGAAACAGCTGGCGCCGAAGCTTCTGATTTTCCTTCTGCAGCTGTTCGGCTCTCAAGCCATTCAGGCGGGCCGCACTGCGATAGCTTTCAGTCAGGGTTTCGCGCGGGTCGTCCCGCATTCTGTCAGGCTTTCACAAGAGGAGATAAAAAAGTACTTCAGAAACACGAAAGGCCGGACCCTTCCGGATCCGGCCTTCCTGAACAATGCCAGTCTGTCAGAAGACAGATGCCGTCATTAGCTCAGGGTGAAGTTAGAAGCGTTCAGGTCGGTGATTCCAACGAACGTGATCTTGGAGTTGTCGGACAGTTCGATCGTGGTGTTACCACCAGCAACCGTAGCGTTCGACAGAACACTTGCCAGACCATCGTTGTTCTGAAGGCCGTACTGGTATAGAGCCATCAGGTTACCGGCTGCGCTGCCGAAGTCGGTGATCGTGTAGTCACCGCCAGCAGAACCCTTGTTCAGAGCGAACAGGTTCGCCGCGCCCGAACCACCCGTAAGGGTAGCCGCACCCGAACCGCCAACCAGCGTATCAGCAGCGGAACCACCGATGATGGTCTCGTCACCCGTTCCTGCGAAGGCATGCAGCGTGCCGTTGGAAGAAGCAGCCGAAACGGTCTCGCTGCCATCGCCACCAACAAACAGGTTGGTGGAGCTTGCGGAACCACCGACCAGCAGCAGGTCAAGACCCGAAGCACCGAACAGCGTGGACGTACCAGCGGATACGGTCGTTGCACCCGTACCGTTCAGGAACGTCAGGGCTCCCGAAGCAGTGATCGAGTTGGCCGTACCACGGATCTGCCAGATATCGGCGGAAGCAGAGATGGTGTCGTTCAGACCACCCGAAACCGTGCTGAGGGCACCGGTCGAGAAGTAGGTGCTGGAGCTGCCGCCCGTGATGAAGCTGTTGTTGCCACCCGAAACGGTGTTGTGCGACGTCGTGTCGTAAACCGTTGCGTTGGCGCCCAGCGTGACCACGGAGCTGCCGCCGAGCAGCGTGACCGTATCGGTACCGGTCGTGCCGTCGATGGTGTCCTGACCTTCGGAACGGACAACGTTCGTACCGGTTCCCAGCTTGATGAGGTTGTTGCCTTCACCCGTGCTGATGGTGTCGTTACCATTGGTGCCCGTCACGGTGTCGTTGCCGTCACCCGTGGCGATGGTCCAGTTCCCGGTGGAATTGGCGCCATTGAACGTGTTGTTACCAACGCCGCCAATGAACGTGCCTGCCTGGTTACCGGCCGTCACGGACACACCAGCGAAGTCACCAGCAAGAATGCTGACGTTATTGGCCGTGCTGCCGGAAAGATCCAGGCTGACAGCAGAGTTCAGGGTGTCTTCGCCCGTCGTGGAGTAGCTACCAACAGAAATGTACTGCGTAGCAGCACCCGAGACGGTGTAGTCACCACCCTGGCTGATCAGGCCGTGGCCCGTGTTGGAAACAGCAGCGGCATTCCCGCCCGGAACCAGATCGTAAGAATCAAGCCCACCACTCGCATGGAGGGTGGAAACAGCAGTCTGATACTGCTGCGCCAGCAGCTGGGTCTGCCCACCAGTGACCGTGACCACAAAGGTCTGGCCGGAGGCGCCAACTACTGTAGTAATGTTAGCCATTACCATGCACTCCTAAAAAAGGTTGCCTCGCACCGGCGGCCCTCGGACCACCCAAATGATCGAGCGACGATTCTTGCATATATCAGAGCCAGATTATCAAAAGCAATCCACTTCGGACACCACACAGGGAATCAAGATCCATCATTTGGGGATTCGAATAGCCATGCCGACAAAGAATTTTCCATTTTCATTATGTGGAAACGGAAAAGAGCGGGTAATCCAGCTCTTCAGTCAAATCCTTTTATATCAAAAAAGTTCCGTTAATGTTAATTTCACAAGAAATAAATATTACCACTACTGCGTCAAGCCGGACCTGACCGGGCTGCGCCTTTCCTGAAACAATCTACCCTTCACAGACACTTAGATCCCGACAGGCCCCTTCGTGAATTTCCCCATCCCCCTTTCAATGTCCCTTCCGGGGCCGGACCATCATCTGGCATGTCTGGCGCTCCTGCTGGTATCGGGAAGGTCAGAAGCCGATACTCCTCCGGATCTTCAGGATCACGTTTTCTTGACATCCTGGCTGACAATGATCCTGACCGAGGAAAAAAGTCTTTCCGCTGCCCGGATTGAATGTTCACCTCGCGTCTATGCCCGGATTCGTCACGCTCTTCGTGCAATGCTGGAAACATACCTGCCGGACAGGGACATCCGGATCGTCTCCGAGGCGTCCCGGAACGACGAGACCGCTCTTCCCCTGCTGTGCCACATTACGGAAGACGCGCCCCGGAGCCCTTCTTCCTTGCCCGTTCTCCAACTCGGGCCAGATCACCCCGCAGGCTCCATTACCCTGACCCCGGAAAGCGCCCTGACGAACGCAGGCGATTCACCCTTTCTGCGTGTCCTGATGTCCGAAACCACGGAAAGCCTCGGCCTCCGACGCAACATCCGACTGCTTCTCGATGACAGTCGGAAAACCCGCCTTCTAATATCCCGAACGCAGGCGATACAGCAGGCATCGCTTGAAAAAACGCAGACCATCCAGGAACTCCGGGTCTCTCTGCGGATGCTTGCCGCCAGAAATGCGCCGTTGCCGCCCGAGCCCCCACCGCCCGAACAGACAGAGCCGCCCGCTCCGCCGCTGGTCGTGCCTCTCCCACCTGAAAACCCGGTTCCTGACCCGCTTCCAACACCCCCGCTCTGGTTCCGGGCTGGCCGACGCCTCAAACGCATTCTCCGTCCCCGTCCCTCCCTCCCCGTCCTCCCGGTTCAGGAAGAACCCGACATGGAGGAGAGCAGCCCCGAGGCCGTTCCGGTCCCGGCTCCCGAACCAGAGCCAGAACCAACGTCAAATCCCACGCCTCTCTCCATACGCCGTGTGTTGTTCGTTGCGGGAGAACCCGATACGCCTGGCGTTCTGTACCGCTGCTACCGCAATGCCGCGGCTGTTCGGGATGCCGGCTTTGAAGCCAGGGTCCAAGCCTGCGCTGCGGTCGGGTATGACGATATCCACTGGGCAGATGTGATGGTGTTCTGGCGGGTCGAATACAGTGGCCATGTCAGTACAATCTTCGATCTTGCCGAAACGGAAAACGTCATTACCATCTTCGATGCGGACGATATTGTCTTCGTTCCCCACTATGCCCGCGTGGACATGATCGACGGCATCCGTTCGATTGGCGCCACAGAAGAACGGATCGAGCGCTGCTTCTCGGAAATGCGCCGCACCTTCCTGCGTTGCGATCAGGGATCGACGACCACGGCCGAACTGGTCTTTGCCATGCACAGCCTGCGCCCCGTCGTGCACCTGCTTCCGAACGTCTATGACATGTCCGCCCTGCAACGGGCACGCATGGCACTGCGCATGCGTGGAGAGCCAGGCCGCGTCAACGCCGGCGACGGTCTGGTCCGCATCGGCTACGCCACAGGCTCCAGGACCCATCAGCGGGACTTCGCCCCTATCTGTCCCACCATCGCGGAAGTCCTGCGCCAGCGTCCCGAGGCGCGCCTTGTCCTGTTCCGCGAACCCGTCACGCATCGCCCGGTCCTGCTGATGGAAGAATTTCCCAGCCTGATCCCCGTGCAGGACCAGATCGAATGGCGCGACATGGTCCCCCTTGAGGAACTGCAGGACGAGTTCGCGCGGTTCGACATCTCCATCGCACCTCTGGAGACAGGAAACGTCTTCTGTGAAGCCAAAAGCGAGATCAAGTTTTTCGAAGCTGCGCTGTCGGGCGCAGCAACGATCGCTTCCCCCACCGGACCGTTCCAGCGCGTTATCCGCCATGGCGAAACCGGCTTTCTGGCTGACAGCCCGACAGACTGGTACGACGCCCTGATCGAACTGATCGACAACCCGGAACGCCGCGTCCGCATCGCACGGGACGCCTATCATTCCGTCCTATGGCCCTTCGGTCCGCAGGCACAGGCCCGGCGCATGAAGCTCGTTCTGACATCCATGTCCGGAGACGAGGCCGCCGCCCTTGCCGGAGAAACGCATCTTGCCAGAGACCGTCTCACTCCGGCCCCCGTGCCCGTCATCCCGCCCAGCCGCACCCTTTTCCATCACGACGCGCTGGGAGAAGCTCCCGTCACTGTCGTCATCACGTCCTATAACTACGAGACACATCTTCTGGACGCGCTGGAATCCGTTGCGACGCAGACCCTTCCCGTTCTGGATCTGATCGTCGTGGATGATGGATCATCGGATGGCTCGGTCGCTCTGGCCCGTACGTGGATGGAGCGGCACTGCGACCGCTTCAACCGCCTCATCCTACGCCAGTCCATCGCAAATGCGGGTCTGGGAGGCGCGCGCAACATCGGAATGGACGCAGCCGAGACCGTACATGTCATGCAACTGGATGCCGACAACATCCTGCGTCCTGAAGCCTGCAAAACGCTTCTGGACTCCATGAGTGACAGCACAGCCTACGCCTATCCGCTCATCGCCTGCTTCAACGAGCACGGCCCTGTCCTGATGGATATGAGCGCAGACACCCATCGGCAGCCAGGTACACCAGAGCTTCTGGGAGATCTGCCATTCAATCCGCTTTCCCTCGTCTCCGGGAACAGGATCGACGCCATGGCCATGGTCACCAAATGGGCCTGGGCTGCGGTGGGCGGCTACTATGTTTCACGTGAAGCAATGGGCTGGGAGGACTTCGATCTGTGGTGCTCACTGGCGGAACGCGGCCTCCACGGCCATCACGTCCCGCAGATCCTGGCCGATTACCGCCAGCATGAGACATCCATGACGAACGCCTCGACCGAAAGGGAGGCCCACAAGGCCCGCGTCGTAGCATTTGTTCAGGCCAGACACCCCTGGATCCGCCTTAGCGCCGAACGGGCCAAACCCCGGAAAAGCTGAGACCCCTTTCCCGGACCGTCCAAGAAAAAACCCGCTCCCGGACAGCTCCGGAAGCGGGTTTTTCATGACCTGAAAGATCGAACCCGGCTTCACAAAGAAGCCCGATACGCCTCAATCAGAACGGTGCGTCGATATCAACAACGTCGATCAGCTTGTGATTGACGAATTCCTTGATGCCCAGACCGATCAGCTCGCGGCCATAACCCGAACGGGCCACGCCACCGAACGGCAGGTCAGCCTTCACCATCGTCGGATGGTTGATATAGACCATACCCGTGTAGATCTGCTCGGCGACCTTCACGCCACGCTGGGTGTCCTTCGTGAAAACGGAACCACCCAGACCGAACGGCGAGTCATTGGCGATACGGATGGCATCCGCATCGTCCTTGGCGCGATACAGCTGCGTCACCGGACCAAAGAACTCCCACAGACGGGCTTCATTGTTCTCGTGCAGGTTGGTCATCAGCAGCGGCTGGAAGAAGGCGCCCTTCTCCGGCACGGACGGGCCGATAGCCTCGACAACGGCACCGTGCTTCTTGGCTTCCTCGACCTGAGCCTTCAGATCATCCGCAGCCTTCTGCGAGGACAGCGGCGCCAGCGTGGTCTTCGGGTCCATCGGATCACCCGGGATCAGCTTCGCGACTTCGGCCTTGTACAGCTCCAGGAAGCGGTCATACACGGCATCCGCCACGATCAGACGCTTTGCAGACACGCAGACCTGACCGGCATTCCAGTGACGACCAAAAGCCGCCCACTTCGCGGTCTTTTCCAGATCAGCGTCGTCCAGAACGAGGAACGCGTCAGAACCGCCAAGCTCCATCGTGGACTTCTTCAGTGCCTGTGCCGCAATCCCGGCCACAACAGCACCAGCCCCTTCCGAACCCGTCAGGGCCACGCCACAGACGCGCGGATCCTTGAGGATCGTCTCGGTGTGATGACGGGCGGCATACAGGTTGCGGAATCCACCCTTCGGCAGACCGGCTTCCTTCATCAGATCATCGAACGCGGCAGCACACTGCGGAACGTTGGATGCGTGCTTGAGAATGACCGTGTTACCGGCAGAAAGCTGCGGGGCGATGATACGGGCGATCTGGTAGAACGGGAAGTTCCACGGCTCGATCGCGAACACGATGCCCTGCGGCTGATGGATCAGGACGGCCTCGCCTTCCTTCGGATCCGCAACCGGCAGCTTCTCGGCCTTCAGCAGCTCTTCGGCGTTCTTGGCGTAATATTCGAAGATTTCGGCGGACAGGATCGTCTCTGCCTTGGCCTCGGCATAGATCTTGCCCATTTCGAGCGTCAGAAGCTTGGAATACTTGTCGATATCACGGCGAAGAATGTTCGCCGCTGCCGTCATGATCTTTGCGCGCTCGGCGAACGGCGTGTGACGCCAGCTCTTGAACGCATCATAGGCTTCGGTCAGCGCGGTCTGGACTTCCTGGTCGGTTGCTTCCGGGAAGGTCTTGAGCGTCTCACCGGTATAAGGGTTGATCGTAGCGTAAGCCATGACGAGTCATGTTCCTATGTGGTGACGGGTTTCCAACATATTGGCACGGATGCGGGCAGACAAAACCCCCCACACGCCTGCACACCAAAACTTCACGGATGTGTGTTCGTTTCAGGTACATTATCACAAAGCTCTGAAAGCCATGCCGTTGCCGTGCTATCAGACGGCGCCCGCCAATCTCCCCTCGGCGAGAGAGAGCCACCGGAAACCAGTTTCGGACCATTGGGCATGGCCGAGCGTTTGAACTGGCTCGTCCCGAAAAACCGCCGCAGAAACACTTCCAGCCAGTGCCGGATCTCACCCAGATCGTAGGCAATCTTCCGATCCTGCGGATAATGCTCGGGCCATGTTCCGCGTGACGCATCGCTCCAGGCCACCTCCGCCAGAAACGCGATCCGCGACGGTCTGAAGCCGTGACGCAGAATGTGATAAAGTGTGAAATCCTGAAGCGGGTAGGGGCCGATCGTCTGTTCCGTGCTCTGAACGCCCTGTCCTGTATCAGGCACCAGTTCCGGCGTGATCTCCGCATTGACGATCCGCTCCAGAACCGCCCCCACCACACCGTCACCCAGTTTTCCATCCCGCGCCAGCCAACGGATGACATGCTGGATCAGCGTCTTCGGCATCCCGGCATTAACGTTGTAGTGGGACATCTGGTCCCCCACACCATAGGTGCACCAGCCCAGCGCAAGTTCCGACAGATCCCCTGTCCCGATCACGATCCCGTTGCGGTAATTGGCGATCCGGAACAGGAAATCCGTCCGCAGACCAGCCTGTACGTTCTCGAACGTAATGTCATGAACGGGCTGCCCCTCGGCAAAAGGATGGCCGATCCCTGCCAGCATCGTCTGAGCCGTCGGCCGGATATCCAGTTCGTTTACCTCCACGCCCAGTGCTTCCATGAGCGCATGGGCCAGCGAACGGCTCTCCGTTCCCGTCGCAAAACCGGGCATCGTGTAGGCGAGAACATGTGTTCGCGGCCAGCCGAGCTCATCGGCGGCCCGCACCGCCACAAGCAGCGCCAGCGTGCTGTCCAGGCCGCCTGAAACCCCGATCACGGCCCGCTGCGCGCCACTCGCCTGCAAACGGCGACGCAGGGCGCTGACCTGAATGGTCCAGCCTTCATAGCAGTCCCGCGCCAGCGTCCGTGCATCGGACGGCACAAACGGAAACCGCACGACCTCCCGTTTCAGCCCCAGATCCGTCATGGGCGGTGCAAGCGTGAACCCAACGGTCCGGAACCCTTGTCCCGGCTGCCCGAACTGGCCCGTCCGCATCCGCTCCTGCCGCAGCAGATCCAGATCCACATCAGCCACGACCAGCCGCTCGCCCTGCGGAAAACGGTCCGACTGCGCCAGAAGCCGCCCGGCCTCATGGATCGAGACCTGCCCGTCCCAGGCCAGATCAGTCGTGGATTCCCCTTCACCCGCCGCCGCATAGGCATAGGCTGTCAGCGTCCGCATGGACTGCGCCTGACAAAGCAGGGAACGGTCATCCGTCCGCCCGATCGTCACCGGAGATGCCGACGGATTGAGAATGACCGTTGCCCCCGCTTCCGCCAGTTTCCCGCTCGGCGGAGACGCTACCCACAGATCCTCACAGATCTCCACGCCCAGCATCAGCCCGCGCATATCCTCGGCCTGAAACAGCAGATCCGCCCCAAATGGCACGTCTTCACCAAACAGGCGGATCGTCCCGGACGTCTGAAGTCCGGACGTGAAATGCCGTGGCTCGTAGAATTCCCGGTAACGCGGCAGATGCGATTTCGGCACCACACCCAGCACCCGCCCGCGATGCACCACTGCCGCACAGTTATAGAGTAGATCCCCCCGCACCAGCGGCAGCCCCACAACCGCGACGGACAGCAGATCCCGAGACCCGGCAACAACCCGCCGGAGTGCCTCAATCGCCCCGTCGAGCACCACGTCCTGAAACCGCAGATCATCCAGCGTGTAACCCGTCAGCCCCAGTTCCGGAAACACCACCGCCGCCACACCCTGCCGGTCACAGTCGCGCAGAACACCCAGAACGCGCTCACCATTCTTCAGCGGATCGGCAAGCGTCACCGGCAGCGTGCAGGCGGCGATCCGGGCGAACCCCTGATGATACAGGGAGCGGAACAGGGTCATGATGGTCCTCCGGCAGGCAGGATGTCCGAACACAGGAATCCGACCCATGGAAATATTGAAAACGGGCTTCCCAGGCACACCCCCGGCATAAAACGGATGTTGCGAAAATGAACCTGTTCACTCCGCCGCCGTTCAGCCTTCTCACACGCCGCCTCTCCCTCAGAGGGCGCTACTGACAAAGGAGACAGTCCCATGGACCTGCTACGCTGGACCATTGCCTTCCTTATCCTCGCCTTATGTGCTGCGGTGCTGGGCTTTGGCGGAATTTCGGCAGATTTTGCCTATATCGGCAAGATCCTTTTCTTCATCTTCCTGGTGCTGCTGATCATCAGCCTCATCTTCGGGCGCGGACGCGGCACGCGCCTCTGATCCGTCCCCTCAGCGTCGGGAGCGGCCCATGCGGAAGCTCCCGACCAGAGCCACTATGAACACCACGACCGCATACAGACCGCCCAGCTCCGTCATGGAGACGGGCAGACCAAACAGGTAATCCGGCGAATCACACGGCTTGTTCGGCCGTGCGGGCATCGCCGACATCCAGTCCCTGAAGTTTCCCCCGTGAAAGACCGGGGCTCTGCATTCCGGCGCCGGGCTGGGCCAGAACTTGTGCTCCACGCCTGCATGCAGAACTGCCAGCCCGATACTGGTCATCAGGCACAGAAGCCCGAAGAAAACCCCGTACCGGGCATAGCGCTTCGGCAGCACGATCGTGACGATTCCAAGCCCGATCAGCACCCACCACGGACGCCGTTCCCACAGGCAAAGCTCGCACGGCGCAAGCTTCAGCCAGTGTTCAGCAAACCAGACGACCCCGAGCGTCACCAGCCCCGCCAGAACATACAGACCACCCAGCGCAGATGTTGAAACGGGGCGGTATGTTCTGTTCAGTGGCACGGACGGATCGCCTCCAGGCTATCAAGAAACTGCTTGGACCAGCTCCCCGCCGTATTGCGGGAAACCTCGTCATACATCGCGGACCATGCCGCATGACGGGCGTGCACGTCCATGGTCAGGCCAATATGAAGCGCATCGGCCATTCCTTCCGCATCCAGCGGATTGATCAGAAGCGCCTCGGGCATTTCCGGAGCCGCTCCAGCAAACCGCGACAGCACCAGCACGCCGGGGTCGTCCTCGTCCTGCGCTGCGATGAATTCCTTGGCCACGAGGTTCATGCCATCCCGCAGCGGCGTGACAAACCCCACATCCGCCATCCGGTAAAGTCCGGCGAGGATATGCCGCCCGATCGGCCAGGTCGTATAGCGGATCGGCACCCAGTCCGGCGTGCCATAGGCGCCGTTGATCGTCCCGACCAGCCCGTCCAGCTCTTCCTTGAGCAGGCGATAGCTCTCCACCCCACCCCGTGATACCGGAGTAACCTGAAGGAACGTCACCTGCCCACGATGCTCGGGATAGTTCTTCAGCAGAGCTTCGAAGCCCTTCATCCGCTCGGGCAGACCCTTGGAATAATCCAGCCGGTCCACCCCTATGATCAGACGCGTCCCCTCCAGCGTATCCATGATCTTCACCACCTCGTCGGAGGAAGCGCTTTCGATCGCCTGCTGACGGAAGCTGACGGGATCGATTCCGATCGGCACGGCCTCGACTGCCGCCTTCAGACCATAGACCTCGAAACATCCCTTGAGATTGGTCGCGTCCTCAGGGGTCTGCACCCCGATCAGGTCACAGGCCGCCAAGCCGCTCAGCAGCATGTCGAGCCTGGGCAGCAGACGCGCCACGCTCCAGGGCGGGAACGGAATATGCAGGAAGAACCCAATCCGACCCGTCACGCCCCGGTCCCGCAGCATCTTGCCCAGCGGGAACAGGTGATAGTCATGGATCCAGACCGTATCATCCGGCTCCAGAAGCCCGACCAGACGATCCGCGAAGACCTCGTTAGCCTCATAATAGGCATCGCAGTCCTCACGGGTGTAGCGGATCAGGTTGGTCCGGTAATGGCACAGGGGCCACAGGACGCCGTTGGAAAAGTTCAGATAGAACCGGTCATACTGCCTCTGGGTCAGGTCGAACGTCACGTAATTGACGTTCCCCACCTGCTCGCTCTGAACCGGCCGGTCGGCCGCATCCGCATGCTGATGGCCCGACCACCCGAACCACAGGGTCTCCTGCGTCTGTACCGCATCATACAGACCAACCGTCAGCCCCCCGGCAGGCTGCGTACGCTCCCCAGGGGCAGGCGTCCGGTTGGAAACAATGATCAGGCGCCCCATCCGTGTCCCTCCGACAGATCATGCAGCCACCGCCGGAACGTGGCCGCATCTGGAAAATCATCGGGAATGAGCCAGCCTACGCCCCCCATCTGGCGCGCAGCCCTCACCCCGTCGCGGTCCGTGGCATCATCACCGGCAAAAACCGGAAGCCGCCCTGCAAAAGGCGGCTCTGCCATCAGTTCCCGCAGCGCCTTGCCCTTGTCGATCCCCAGTGGCCGGAGTTCGATGGCCATCTGGGCATCCTGAAGGTGAAACCCCCGGTTTTCCACCGGCCAGACCGACGCCAGCTCCCGAAAAACGGATTCCGCCTCGGGCGCACGACGGTAATGCAGCACCATTCCAGCTTTTTTGTGTTCAACACTGGCGCCGGGATGATCTGCCGCAGCCTTTTCAACAGCCTGTATCCATTCTCCGGGCACAACGGGCAGTTTCCGCTCCCGTAATGCCTGGCCGGGTGCGTGACGCATCATCACGCCGTGCTCGCCGGCCACGGCATGGGGAATATCCGGCAGGAAATGATCGATCTGTGCGATGGGCCGGCCGGTAATAATCGCAAGCGCGCCATCGAGCATGTCCCGAAGACGCAGCAGATCCGCCGCGAGCCCCTCCGGTACCCGGACGCTTTCCGGGGTGGGCGCGATATCAACAAGCGTTCCATCGAAATCAAGCAGCAGGGCTGCCCGGGACGGGGGAAAGGGAACCTGAATCATGAAGCTGTCATTTCTTCCTGTTTCTGGGTCATTCCGCCCCATCCCACCTTTATTCGAGGCCGGGATCAGCTTCGGGAGGTGACAGGGGCTGCCCCGAAGGCTGCGCTGGCATGGCCGGAGCAAGGGACGGCGCCGCACCACTGGGAGGCGCGAGCGGAATGGGATTATGACTGTCCGGAGCAAGCGGTACAGGACCGCCTGAGGCAGAACCGGGCTGGGATGCCGGAGCATCGCCGCCTTCTTCCACCGGAACCTCCGCACTGGCGAGCACGGGTGCCTTCACCACAGGCAGAGGCCCCGCCTGAGGTGCCGTCGGCACTCCCGCGCAGGAGACAACGCGCACATCGTACAAAGGGCTGCCATAAGTTGCGACAGAAGGCTCCTGAGCCAGCATCCAGCCATCGAAAGGCGGCCGCTGCGGATCGCTGCTGTCCTTCAGATGCAGCAGGGCTCCGGCATCCGCGGCCAGCGTCTGCGGCCGGCTGACACAGGCTTCAACACCCACGGAAAGACTGTGATAGGTCGCGCTCCCGCCCACGGGAATCGTCAGAAGCTCCAGATGTGCATCCAGCCGGTCCAGCACGCGCACCACAGCCTGCGACTGCCCCTGCCAGGTTGCAGCCGGATACATCGCCGGGGGCGCGACACCTGTGGCGGCCCGCGCGCCCGAAACTCCGCAAAGCAGAATCATTGCGGCAGCCCCGCACGGCAGCAGAACCCGGTCCGACCAGAGCTTCATCATGACTCTTTCTCCTGAGTCCCACCCTGAAACGGGCTCTTCAGATCGGACAGCATGGCCTGAAACGTCTGCAGCATCGCCTGAGGTGCAACCCCCATCAGAACCCCGTCATCATACGCATCCTGCAGGGCCTGACGCAGCTCGGCATCGTTTTCCCGCAGGATCTGGACCTTCTCCACACAGGACACGGGATTGCCCTCGTGGTCGACCCACAGAAACGCATTTTTCTGCGCATCCGTCATGGCTCAGGGTTCATCCGCCAGACTGCCCGTCGCCGGCTTTCCCGCAGCCGCCTTCTGGCTCTTCTGCAGCGAATCCGTCACGGAGAAAATGAACTTGCTCAGAAGCTGCTCCAGACTGATGGAGCCCTGCGTCTCGGTCATGACACCGCCCGGCTTCACCACCGAATCCGCTCCACCTGGAGACAGCGCGATGTATTTCCCGCCCAGCAGGCTGTCAGACGTCACAATTGCTGCGGAATCCGTCGGCAGCTTCACATCGGGTGCGAGCGTAAATGTCACCTGCGCCTGAAAGCTCCTAGGGTCGACCACGGCGCCGGTCACGTGCCCCACGGTAATGCCCGCCAGCCGCACATCGGAACCAACCGTCAGACCGTCGATCTGGCTGAAGGACGCATGCACAGGGTAGCCCCCGTCATCGCTCTGATGGTGCCCGACCATCGCCGCGACCAGAAGACCCGCAAGGCAGGCCAGGACAGCGAACCCAGCCAGAAGCTCCAGCCGGTCATGACGGACCGTGACAGCGCTCATGACGATACCCTCGTGAAAATCATCCTTCCAGCACTACCCGACTCCGCTTCGCGCGTCCAATCTTCCCGCAGAAATCGTCGCTCGGCCGTCCCCGGGAAAATGTTATCCCCCATATCCCCATGTTCCCGCCCATTAGCGGCCTTCCACAGGCCCTTTTCCGGCTTACGGGCCCATGGGCGCAGGGCGTAGATTCGCAATATGACAGCTCGCCTTCACTGGACCGGCGTTCGCATGAGGACGCTTCAGGTCATGACCGACCCCGACGACAGCGCCCTGCGCTCCGTCACCCTTCCTGCCGCCTGGGATGACGTGGCCGCACAGGCCCTCGCCCAGATCACCCTGAACGGTGGGCCGGTCAGACTTGCCGCGGAGGCCGCCCGCTGGGTGGACACGATCGATGCGTGCCCACCCCTTCCCGGCACCCCGGCCAACACCCCGTCACCCGGCCGGAGCCTGTCCTATCTTCTGCTGATGCAGCAGATGGCGCCCAACACCGCGCTGTGGCAGTGCCAGCCCGACCAGACGCCCGGCTTCACCATCCGCCTGTCCAGTTTCGTGCAGGAGGCCGGATTCGCTGCCGAACATTTCGTCGCCTGCCTCCGCCTGGCCTGCGACGCCCTGCGCCGCCTTCACGCCGCGACCCGGATCGAACGTACAGGTGAGCTGCCCCTGTTCGATCTGCCGGCCCAGCCTGAAGACGAAGCCGCAGGCCTCATTCTCCTGACCGATCTCGATGCCTGCCTGGCAGCCCTCGGTCTCGACTATGATAGTGACGACGCCCGCACTGCGGCCTGTGCCATGGCCGCGCTCGCCACCACGGTAGCCCGCGCCGGAACAAAGCTGTCCCCGCCTTCCATTCCGGAATCGCCCCTGCCGGGACTGCGAACCATCGCATCCTCGGTCTGCGCCACGGAAGAGGGTCGGCATTTCTGCCCGATCGAAACCGGATTTTCCTCCCCGGCCGCAACCGAAGGCCTGCTGGGCGTTGAAACCTGCGGCCTCGCCCCAGCCTTCTCGCCGCTGCGCGAAGATGGACATCTGCGTGCATCCACGCTGGCGCGACTGGCGTGCCGTGGCCTAACCCCCGAATCCGCTCTGGCGCTCGCGCTGGCTGGCGAGACCCCGCTCCCACCCGTTCGCCCACAGGCCCAGGCTGCGATGCACGCTGCCGTGAAGAACGTCGTAGACTTCCTGCCGGCGGTGCCGGAACCCGATCTGGCCGACCTTCAGGCCAGGCTGGCCCGTGGCGTGCGTCGCCCGCTTCCCATGCGCCAGACCGGTTTCACCCAGCGTGCGGCCGTGGGCGGTCACAGTCTTTTCATGCGGACCAGCGAATTCGAGGACGGCACGCTCGGCGAAATCAGTCTTACCCCGCCCCGCGAGAGCCCTATGGCCCGCGGCCTGATGGACTGCCTGAGCCATGCCGTCAGCATCGGCCTGCAATATGGTGCCCCGCTGGAGGCCTTTGTGGAGCGATTCGCCTATACGCGCTTCGGGCCCGCAGGCACTGTCGAGGGCGATCCGTCCACGGCTTACGCGACCTCCATGCTCGATTATGCCTTCCGCACTCTGTCGGAAGCCTATCTGGGCGAGCACATGCCGGACGCCCCCCGCGTCGAACCCAGTTCGGAAGATCCAGCCCCCATGCTGCCCTTCGGACGCGGGTCCGGTGAAAGTCCGGAATGGAAGGACCGCGGGCGCCGCCTGAAACTGGTCAGCTAGGGCGAAAACGGGTTTCGATGGCTCCGGCGAGCAGAATACATTGACAGTCAACGGACTCGCCGGTAGCTAGCGCCTGCGCTGAGAAGGAATCCGGTTGAACGACCGGGTAAGAAGGATGCGTACAGGGTAAGGGATCAGACCTCATGGGACACGCCCCTGCCGGTGACGACGGAAACTTCGACGAGCGCCTGCGGCGTGCGCGTCAGAAGCTTGATCCCCATGCCGGGGAGTTCGCCGTAACCGACGAGGGCAATGATGACAGTTCCATGTCATCCCTTGGACTGGCGATCCGCGTGGGAACGGACCTTGTGGCCGGGCTCGCGGTCGGTGTAGCCATAGGCTACGCGCTAGGTCACTGGTTCGGGTACAGGGCTCTGTTCCTGTCCGTTTTCGCCCTGGCAGGATGTGGTGCCGGCATGTTGAATGTCTGGCGGGTTTTGAAGGATTCGGACATGGTGTCCGGACCGAAAGATGACGGGAGAAGCCAGCGTGGCAGCCGGATCGACGATTGACGCGCTCGGACAGTTCGAGCTCCATCCGGTTCTTGGACATCTGGGAGAAGCCCTGCGGTTCTCGCAGTCGCCACTGTTCATGCTGATCGCCGCTGCCGTCGTTCTGGTCTTCCTGTATGTCGGGATGCGCCCTGCCGCCGTCGTGCCGGGCCGCCTTCAGGCCGCCGCCGAGATCAGCTACGATTTCGTCCACGACCTCGCCGTCAGCACGATCGGTGAAAACGGCGCAACGTTCTTCCCGTTCGTCTTCGCGATCTTCTTCTTCATCCTGGCCGGCAACTATCTCGGCCTGCTGCCCTTCTCCTTCACGTACACCAGCCATATCGCCGTGACCTTCGGCCTGGCCATCATGGTGTTCGTCATCTCGATCCTTGCTTCCATCCGTTTTCAGGGTGTCGGCTTCCTCAAGCACTTCCTGCCCGCTGGAACGCCTGTCTGGCTTGCTCCGCTGCTGGTGCCGATCGAGATCATCTCTTTCCTTTCGCGTCCGGTCAGCCTGTCGATCCGACTTTTCGCCAACATGGTGGCGGGTCACGTGCTTCTGGAAGTGTTTGCCGGCTTCACGATCATGCTCGCCGGTCTGGGCGCATTCGGCCATGTCCTGGCCATCGCCCCGATCGCGATCAACATCGCGCTGACGGCCCTCGAACTGCTGGTGGGTGTGCTGCAGGCCTATGTGTTCGCCATCCTCACCTGCATCTATCTGCGTGAGGCCGTCGCTCACTGAGCCACACCAGCTTCGCACTAACCCTTTAATCGACCCAACAAGGAACCTGACAATGGACGTTCAAGCCGCTCACGAATTCGGCATCAGCATCGCCCAGGCCGCCCGTGACCTCGGTGCCGGTATTGCCGTTTTCGCCCTCGCCGGTGTCGGCATGGGTCTCGGCAACATCTTCTCGACGCTGATCAGCTCGGTTGCACGCAACCCGGCCTCGCGGCCGCATGTCTTCGGCATCGGCATGCTGGGCTTCGCGCTGACGGAAGCCGTCGCGCTGTTCGCCCTGCTGATCGCCTTCCTGATCCTGTTCGCCTGAGGTCGAACATGTACCGTACGCCACGCCTCTTCCTGTTCGCCGCTCCGCTTGCGGCCGTGCCGGGCCGTGCCGTGGCTGCGGGCATGCCACAGCTGAACTTCCACGATCCGCTGCTGATCGGACAGGTCGTCTGGGGAGCCGTCATCTTCGGCGGCTTCTACCTCGCCCTGAGCCGCTTCGCACTGCCGCGTGTCGAACGGGTGCTGACCAACCGTCGTACCCGGATCCAGAACGATCTGGATGTTGCCCGCAAGGCCAAGGCTGAAGCCGACCGCGCCAGCGCGGAACTCCTCAGCGCCCGTCATGAAGCAGCCGAGCAGGCCCGCGCCCATGTGGAGCGGATCCAGAGCGAAGCCCGCACCAATGCGGAATCTTACGCTGCGGAAACGGCCAAGCGCCTCGAAGCCGAGATCGCGAGCGCCGAGACCCGTATCACCCAGTCCCGTGAACAGGCCCTGTCCAGCCTGTCCGAGATCGCCACCAGCACCACCCAGGATCTGGTTTCGCGTCTGATCGGCACGCAGGACGAACAGACTGTCGCCAGCGCCGTCAAACGCGTCAGCGCCTAAGGAGACGAAGATGTTCCACGATCCCCGGTTCTGGACCGCCCTCGCCTTCGTCCTGTTCTTCGTCATTTTCGGACGCAAGCTCTGGGTCGCCATCACCGGCCATCTGGATGCGCGTGCCGACAGCGTCCGCCACGACCTCGACGAGGCGGCCCGTCTGCGTCGTGAAGCCGAACAGATGCTGGAAGATGCCACCCGCGAGCGTGAAAAGACCCTGGCCGAAACACAGGCCATGCTTGCACGCTCCGAAGCCGAGGCCGCCGGTCTGGCAGAACGCGCCCGTCAGGACGCCGAAGCCGCCGCAGCCCGTTATGAAAAGATGGCGCAGGATCGCATTCACGCAGCCGAACGTTCGGCCATCCGTGAGATCCAGGATCGCGCTGCCCAGATCGCCGTTGCCGCAGCCCGCGACGTCGTGTCGACCCGTCTGACGGAGAGCCCCGACATCGCCGCAACCCTGATCGACAAGGGCATCGACAGCCTGCCGGAAGCCCTTCGGCGCTCCGCTGCCTGATCCGATGCCCACCTCCACGGTGCAAGGTTCCTTTCATGACGACGGACAGCCCACAAGGCTCTCCGTCGTCATGGCCGTTCTGAACGAGGCGGAGAATATTCTCCCCGTCTGTCAGGAACTGGCCGATACCTTTGGCGCTGACCCTTCCGCAGAAATTCTGGCCATTGACGACGGCAGCACCGATGCCACCGTCAAAAAGCTTCTGGAGGCCCGGCAGACACTCCTGCCCCGCCTGCGCATCATCAGCCATCCAAAGCGTCTTGGAAAATCCGCTGCCCTCCGCACAGGTATCACAGCCGCGAAGGGCCAGTGGATCGCCACCATTGACGGCGATGGTCAGGACGACCCGTCCGCCATCCTGAAAATGCTGGACCAAGCGACATCGGCTCCAAGCGCAGCGCCGCTGGTTGTGGGTGTCCGGCGCAAGCGCAATGACCGCCTGTCCCGCCGGATCGCCACACGCTTCGCCAATGGTCTGCGTCGTCGCCTGCTGAACGACGGCTGCCCCGATACCGGCGCGCCGCTCAAGCTGTTTCCGCGCGATCTCTTCCTGAAAATCCCGCAGTTCGAAGGCGTCCACCGTTTCCTGCCTGCCCTGCTGGGACATTACGGCGCGCCGCTGATCTGCATCGAAGTCCAGCATCGCGCACGCCTTCACGGCAGCTCGAAATATACAAATTTCAACCGGGCCCTCGTGGGAATCCGTGACCTTCTGGGCGTCATGTGGCTTCAGAACCGCACGCATCTGCCCGATCATCTGACCGAACACTGAAGCCGTCACCGGATCCGGACCTTCCGGGATCCTGCCGCATGCCCGGCCTGACAGAACGGCGCGGAGAGTCCCCATGACCCTGAACCTCCGGCATTATGCTCTTCTCGGGCTGCTGGCCTTTCTGCTCGCGCTCCCCGGCCGCATGACGCTCCCGCCCCTCGATCGGGACGAACCCCGCTATATGGAAGCATCCGAACAGATGCTTCTCTCCCACAACTTCATCGACGTCCGCTTCCAGGACAAACCACGCTATCTCCAGCCAGCGGGCATCTACTGGCTGGAAGCGGCCTCGACCGCTGCTGCCGAAAAGATCTTCGGTCCCTCGGTTCTGCGCAAGACATGGCCCTACCGGATTCCGAGCCTCCTTGCCGCAACCATTATTGTCCCCCTGACAGCATGGATCGGCGCAACGCTTTTCGGTGGCGCAACGGGCCTGATGGCGGCAGGCCTGCTGATGGTCTCGACCCTGTTCGTCGCCGAAAGCCACATGGCGACCATCGACACGGTCCTGCTGCTGGACATTCTGTGCATCGAAGCCGCCCTTCTGTGTGCCCTCACCGATCGGCAGAAGAGCCGCCCCACTCATCTGCGGGTCGCGGTCGCATACTGGCTCGCCCTTGGCGTCGGACTCATGCTCAAGGGACCGGTCGTCCTCATTCCTGGCTTCGGCACCCCCCTGGCCCTGTGGTTTCTGGAAAAGGACCGCTCATGGTGGCCCCGCCTGCGCCCGCGCTGGGGCTGGATGCTCATGATTGCCGTGGTCGTTCCCTGGTGCGTCGCCATCGAAGTCATCAGCGGCGGGGACTTCTTCGCCCGCGCGGTGGGGCGCAACTTTCTCGGAAAAGTGACCCATGGTCAGGAAGCTCACGGCCTTCCCCCCGGCTTCCACCTTCTGGTTTTCGGACTGGCTTTCTGGCCCGGCTCGCTTTTCGCCGCCCTGGCCATTCCATCAGTCTGGAAAAACCGCAAACTCCCGCAGGTCCGCTTCCTCCTCAGCTGGATTGTCCCGCACTGGCTGGTGTTCGAACTGATTGCCACCAAACTCCCGCATTACGTCCTGCCAACCTATCCGGCGATTGCCATCCTGACTGCAGCAAGCCTCATGGCATGGCGCCCTCTCACACTCTCACGATGGGCAAAGGCTCTTCTCGGGGTCTATGGCGTTCTGTGGGCGGTCATCGGCATCGCCTTCTGCCTCGCTGGCAGCATCGCTCTGTACAAGCTTGAGCACACATTTTCACTCTCCGCCCTGATCGCGCTGGGTGGATCCCTGCCTCTGATGCTCGGCGCCATTATGATGCTCCTGAAGCAGCAACGGCGACAGGCAGCCTTCTGCGCCATGGGCGCAGCCGTCATTGCTCACGCCGGCCTGTTCCTGAGCGTGATCCCCAATCTCCAGACCATCCGTCTCAGCCCCCGGATTGCAGACCTCTTCGAAGACGTCCGCCCCTGCAATGACAGTGTTTTGATATCGTCATCCTATTCCGAGCCGAGCTTGGTCTTTCTCGTCGGCCCCAATACGCAGCTCATCGGCCCGGAAGCCGCAGCCGCATATCTGCACGACCATCCCCAGTGCAGCCTGGCGCTGATCGACATCAAAGATAAGAATATCTTTATGTCTACCCTGAAGAAATTTGGAATAAACGTTGTCGAGTACAACAAAATAGAAGGTCTGAATTATTCAAATGGGCACCACCTTAATTTAGAGCTCTTTGCGCCCCTGTGAACCTGCTATTTAATATGAACCCATGTCTGGTTTTGTATTCCAACAATGACGAACGTCCGCTCCGCTCTATGCCGGCATGCAGATTTATATTCAGACTATCTTTTTCCCGTCTAGTCAGCCGACCAAGATTTTCCTCACCTCGCAGACTTAAAACCGTTCAGGGCACGATGCTTCGTTGACCTCAGTCTCATCAATCATGATGACCCAACACTTACAGCAGTTATACAGCGTCGTGTGTAAGCCATAATCTTTCGAAAATATCACGCCAGCATGGATCATTACTGCTACGCAAAAATGATACCCCTTAACAGGCAGCGATCTTCTCTCCCCAGGAGCTTCCAAACTCTTCGGAAAAAGAACGACTGATAATCCATTTGTTCGTCAGTCAAGCACAGCTCGCTAATCTCCAGCTCCTCACAGAGCCTGAGACAAAACTCCGTCCCGAAGGGAGAAGCGAGCTGTTTCCACGCTACATCATTTCCTAAAAGCAACCAATATAACTCCCTGAGATCAGGGAAGGTCTTCAGGATCTATCAGGTTAAAGAATGTCTGCTGGTCGACAGTAAAATAGCGCGGATAAGATGGGTCGCGTTCAAACAGCGGATCTGAACTCCAGCGTTCGAGCATAGTCTGGGTTTCCAGGAAGAAGCGCGTTTCATGTTCGGGTTTGTCATCAGTTCCACGAGACAGACTCTCGTGATGATAGGCAACCGTCTCAGCACTAAAGATAATCCGGTATCCGGCCCGACGAATTTTCAAACATAGATCGACGTCATTGAAAGCAACTTTCAGCGCTTCTTCATCAAATCCGCCCACCTCATCAAAAACAGTCCGTCTGACCAGCATCAGGGCCGCAGTAACAGCTGTTACTTCGTGCGAAAGCATGGTGCGGCCAATATAACCATATTCTGATAACGGATCCCCCCGATGAACATGAGCTGCCACACCAGCTGGACCAACAGCTACACCGGCGTGCTGGATCGTATCATTAGGATAAAGTAGCTTGGCACCCACAGCTCCGACATCTTTAAATGCCTGGGCTTCTCCAACCAGCCGGTGTAACCACTTTGCGTCTTCCACAAACACGTCGTTATTCATGAATACGACATAATCAGCTGTGGTTTGATCTACCGCGATATTGTTAAGCCTGGAAAAATTAAATGGTTCTTCTACCGTTATGACGGAAACATTTTTATGTTCCTGAATTTTTTTGATAAAATCCAGTGTCTCATCACGCACCGACCAATTATCGATCAGAATAATATTGTAATTCTTGTAAACCGTATGTTTGAGGATATTTTCGATGCAGGTAAGCGTCGTATCCAGCTGATCTTTAAAGGGAATGATGATGGTCACTGACGGCTGGGTACGCGAGGTCCATTCTACACCATAAAGCGTCAGCCCGCGGATGGACGAAACCTTTGAGGCTATTTTCTGCCTCTTGAGATGGTCGGTCACACATTTTACGCCGGCATTGATCGCGTAAGTTTTCTGGCTCACATCAACAGCTGTGGAATTGGGGGTTTTACGCCAGTGATAAAGAATTTCGGGCACATGGAAAATTTCCGATGGACTAAGAACTTCCGTTGCTTTCAGTACGAAATCATGGTCCTGCGCTCCGTTGTAATCGGAGTTGAGATGCCCAATCTTCCGCATTGTCGCAGCATCTACCATCGTTAAATGACATATATAATTGCAGCCAAGAAGATAACGATAGTTGAAATCAGGTTTGAGATTGGGTTCCAGGTAATACCCGGCCTGATCGATTTTATCCTCATCCGAATAAAGCAGCTTGGCTCCGGTTTCATGAGCCGCTCGCACCATGACTTCAATAGCAACATCCACCAGAAGATCATCATGATCAAAGAAAGCAACATACTGCCCTTTGGCAGCATCCATTGCTACATTTGTAGCGCCAGCAATTCCCACATTCTTTTTTAGGGCAATACATTTGATGCGTGGATCGATTTTGGCGAAGTTATTGATGATTTCCGTTGTTTCGCGACTTTTACCCGCATCATCAACCAGGATAAGCTCCCAATTCTGATAGGTCTGATCAAGAACAGACTGGACAGCTGCCTTGAAGTCACTTTCAAGCGGGCGATAGACAGGGCAAAGAATTGAGACAAGCGGCGTGAATGCGCTATTTTTTTCTTCGTGCCCGCGCTGTTCAGCCACTCGTTTGCCCAAAAGAGCATAATATTTGCGTGCCCATCGATCATAGTCTCCCAACGTATAGGAACGCTTGGGAACGAGATCACGAAGCTCCTGCCGCAGCTTCGCCATGCGTCTGTAAATTTCATCGAGTTCGTTGGTGACGTCGATGATCCGGCTTTCAAATGCATCATCCGCAAAGGATGTTACTATTGGACAGCCATCAAGCTCTATATCATCCGGCTGGGCCAAGACCTTGATTGTATGCTGGCCACTTCCTCTTAACGCTTGCGGAATTGGAAACTCAAACCCGCAATTGGGATCACACCCCAAAACGGCAGCAACATCTCCACGATAACGGTTTGCGCGTGTCTGTCCGATCCGAATACCATCGACGAGAATTGATAGCACCACACCACCAGTCTCTTCACCATCCCGCAACTTGCGAAGCACCCAACCGCGAAGTGCCCCCTGCTTCACGCCGTCGACATGACTTTTATAAGAAGGCTTGAGATGGCCGAAAAATGTGATCGAGGTCATGCCATCGGATAAAAGTGGTAGAGCGGAACGGTCATCCAGACGCAATGAAAGCGTATGTTTTTCACCGTTAAAGTAGCTTGATGGTATTTGGAAACTGAAACCCAGGTTGGCGGTCGGTAGTGAAAACGTTTCCTGAACGTCTTCACGGGGCAAATCGGCAATCGCCATTCCGACTTCCTGCCCATCAATGATAATGTGAATTCTTACAGGAGAAAATTTTTCCAGATTACATGTCGCCCACCCTCGGACGGAACCATCTTCCAGACCGTCAAAATGTCCTTGGAACTGAACTAAGGCTGTTCGAGTTTCTACCGGTTTAGACATTCTAACGCATCCATCTTACAAAAATCAGCCAAGGGCATCTCTACCTGCGAGCAAAGTATCCTGCGAGCAAAGTATCCTGCGAGCACTTTCCCGTGAATAGAAAGATTTACCCAGTTTAAAAACACTGTATCAGAATGCTATGAGGAAAGAATAGACCAGACAATCCCTTATACGCACGAAATATTCCAACAATATGATGTTCGAGTGATTTTGAAGCGCATTTCACATCATATTGTAAAATCGACAAATTTAATTATGCAGATTTAACTTAAATTATCAGGAGGTTTTACTCCAAGAATCCTCTGATTAGGGTAAGATATTCAACGATGTATTCTATTATCCGCAAAAGCAGACAAACCAGAACACACCTAGCATTCTCTAGGAGGGGACAACCCTAAAAATACAGTATTTGATATCTCCACTACTACAGGAGAAACAATTCAGTCTTATCCATATTTTACAGCAAATGAAAACCGTGGTGGAGCTGAGGGGAATCGAACCCCTGACCTCCTCATTGCGAACGAGGCGCTCTCCCATCTGAGCTACAGCCCCACGGCAAAACAATAGTTCTCTTCTTCTCGCAGGCTGTCAAGCAGCCCTGCACGCAGGACGTTGTTCTGTGCTATCGCTATGGCTACAAGCGTTCCTCAACCAGCCTTTCGGCTGCCCTTCCCGACATTCGACGAGGTTTTATATGGTTGCCCTGCATTCCATTATCCTGATGCTGATCCAGGCCTTTGTGTGGATTCTGCTGGCGTACTGCATCCTGTCGATGCTGCTGGGTTTCGGGATCCTGGATATCCGCAACCGGTTTTTCTATTCCATTTTCAACACACTGGCCCGGATCGTCGAACCTGTCATGGCTCCGATCCGCAGCATCCTTCCCAACACGGGCGGTATGGATTTTGCGCCTATGGTCGTCCTGCTGCTGATCCAGTTTCTGGTCTACCCGGCCGTCAACCGGATCTTCTTCATGCTCGCGACGCATAACAGCTTCTGAAAAAGGCCTATCTCAGGGCGCGCCACACATCTTCCAGTGCTTCGGCCAGCGTATCCCGCATCTCCTGATGCGGCGTCCCATCCGGGCGCTGCATCCAGACCGACCATCCCGTTCCCGGCTGATGCTCCATTTTCACAGCCCAGTCCGCTGGCAGACGGGAGAAAACGCGCTCCATCCGGGCTTCAGCCGTCAGGGGTTTGGCGTAATTATGACCCATCACGAATAGCTTTCGTCTCTCGAACGGCCCGGCGTTCCCGGATCAGGCCGTACCACCCACCGTCAGACCCGAAATCTTCAGGGTCGGCTGCCCGACACCCACCGGCACGCCCTGACCGGCCTTGCCGCAGGTTCCGATGCCAGGATCCAGCGCCACATCGGACCCGATCATGGAAATCTGGTTCATCGCATCCGCCCCATTGCCGATCAGCGTGGCACCCTTCACAGGGCGGACGATTTTCCCCTCCTCGACCAGATAGGCTTCCGAAGCCGCAAACACGAACTTGCCCGACGTGATATCCACCTGGCCGCCGCCGAAATTCACGGCATACAGCCCCCGCTTCATCGAACGGATCATCTCATCGGTGGTCGCACTTCCTTCCAACATGAGCGTATTGGTCATGCGCGGCATCGGAGCATGCGCATAGGATTCCCGGCGTCCGTTCCCGGTGGATTTCGTGCCCATCAAACGGGCATTCAGCCGGTCCTGAAGATACCCGGTCAGGATCCCGTCCTCGATCAGGACGGTCCGGGACGTCGGCGTTCCCTCATCATCAACACTCAGCGAGCCACGACGCTCCGGAAGCGTTCCATCATCGACCACCGTCACGCCCGGAGACGCAACACGCTTACCAATCATCCCCGAAAAGGACGAAGTTCCCTTGCGGTTGAAGTCGCCTTCCAGCCCATGTCCGACCGCCTCATGCAGCAGAATACCCGGCCATCCCGGACCAAGCACCACATCCATTTCACCTGCAGGTGCCGGTGTGGCTTCCAGTGTGATCAACGCCTGTTTCAGGGCCTTATCGACCGCATCGCGCCACGTTTCCGGCGCCAGCAGCCGGTCCAGCTCATAGCGCCCTCCCAGACCACAGCTTCCGCTCTCACGCTGACCGTCCTTTTCCACAACGACGGACACATTCATCCGCACCAGCGGACGCAGGTCCGCAACATCGCCGCCGGAGTCCGCGCGTCGCATGATCTGCACGGCCTGCCATTCGGAACTCAGCACGGCACTGACCTGCACCACCCGGGAATCCAGCCCCCGCGCATAGGCATCGATCTCGCTCAGAACCGCTGCACGCGCTGCAAAATCCGTTCCTTCAAGCGGGCGGGAGTCGCCATAAAGCCGCTGGTTCGTCGCCTGCGGTCCCGGCGCCATGATGCCGCTGCGTCCCTGCCGTACGGCACCCACTGTACTGACAGCCCGCTCCAGAGCATCCCGGCTGATATCGTCCGCATGCGCAAAAGCCGTCTCCGTCCCCAGAACAGCCCGCAGCCCGAACCCCGAGGAGGTGTTGAAGCTCGCCGAACGGATCGTCCCGTCATCCAGGCTGATGCTTTCGTTCTCCCGGTATTCGAGGAACAGCTCGCCATCATCCACGCCATCAAGCCCCCGATTGACGAGCGCCCGGGCATCGTCACGGCTCAGTTTTGAATCAGGTCGCCCGAAAAACAGGGCATCGGTCGTCGCAAGAGCGCCCAGAGCATCAGCAGCAACAGACATGAGAAATCTCCAGACAGAACAGACCGGCTTTTCCGGCAGACAGATTGAACACAGACCGGCTCACAACACAGGGCTTTTAAGAAAGGGCTTTTTCCAGCCGTTTCAAGGCCTCCCGCAGGATCTCCGGCTTTTTGCAGAACGCGAACCGGATCAGGTTCTGTGGCGCGGCATCCCCCTCCGGATCATAGAAAGCCGAAACCGGGATTGTCGCGACCCCCGCATGTTCCACCAGCCAGCGCGCGAATTCAACATCACCCCGTCCGGCCGCATGGCGCGAAATATCCGCCACGATGAAATAACTGCCATCCGCAGGCAGCGTTTCAAAACCCAGCCGATGAAGCCCATCCCGCAGCAGATCCCGCTGTATTTCCATCTGCGCCGACAGCCCTTCGTAATAGCTGTCATCCTTGTTCAGCCCGTAAGCCACGGCCCGCTGAAGGTTCGGAGCAGTTGCGAACACCAGAACCTGATGCGCCTTCGCCACCACGGACGCCAGCGCCGCCGGGGCTGTCACATAGCCGACTTTCCATCCCGTCAGGGAGAAGCTCTTGCCCGCGCTCCCGATCCGCATGCAGCGCTCCCGCATCCCCGGCAGCGTCATCAGCGGGACGTGTTTCACGTGAAACGTCAGATGCTCGTAAACCTCGTCACAGATCGCATAGACATCATGCTCCCGCACCAGATCCGCAATCAATTCAAGCTCCTCGCGGACAAACACCTTCCCGGACGGGTTCATCGGCGAATTGAGCATGATCGCCTTGGTCTTCGGGCCAAACGCAGCCCGAAGCTCCGCCTCCGGCACAGACCAGTGCGGCGGGGCAAGCCGCACACAGCGTGGCACCGCCCCCAGAAGCTTCAGTGCCGGCAGATAGGTGTCATAAAGCGGCTCGATCACCACCACCTCATCCCCCGGCTCCACGACCGCCATCAGACACGCCGCCAGAGCCTCCGTCGCGCCAGACGTCACGACAACTTCGGTCGCCGGATCGACTTCAAGCCCATAGAAACGTCGGTTGGACGCCGCCACGGCCTCACGCAGCTCCGGCAGGCCCGTCAGCGGCGCATACTGGTTACGCCCGTCCTGCAGCGCATCCGCCGCGACCTGAATGATGTCCTGTGGCCCCTCCGTATCCGGAAACCCCTGCCCGAGATTGATCGCCCCATGCTTCACGGCAAGCTGTGACATAATCGTGAAGATGGTTGTCGGAAGGCTCGCAAGATACTGATTGGGCGTTTTCATCAACGGATTCCAGAACTGACGGAAAACAGAATGCCCTGCACCATCGCAGGCTGAAGGAGAGCTGAAAAGCCTTTCGCACTCCCCTTCCGTTCCATAATGGAAATCCCGTCTCCCGTCCCTCAGTCCAGCCCTTGCGTTTTGCGGCGCATGTCACGGAGCAGGATCTGCCCCAGCCCCCGCAGAAGAAGCATCGCCAGCACGACGAGGACGATTCCGACACAGCAGCAAATGATCGCATCCCCCCAGGAGAGCGGACTGGCATTTTTCGGCACACCCTCCGTGGTGACAGTGATCGCAAACAGATTGTCATCCACCCTAAAAAGATCCTGCGGGACAAAGAGCCGCAACACCGGCATTGCCGTCAGCAGAAGCCCCGTCAGACCAAGCACGATCACGACGAATCCACCCACAAACGCAACCAGGCTCCCCGCCGCCAGCCGCAGGAGAACCCAGACCAAGCCAAACGGATTCGACTGCTGCACGCCAACGGAAAGTTCGTGCCGGATCGTAAAGCGTGCCGCGAGCCTGTCCGGCTTTCCCAGTCTTTCCAGAAGCGCCAGCGCCGCCCCTTCCCCCAGCCGGGCCTGCGCCGCAACCTGCGCCCGCACTTCAGCGACGATCACATCCCGCTCGCTTTCAGGCAGGCTGAGCAGGCCACCCCGGAACTCGTGCAGATACTGTTCAACCGGCAGGGGGAGAAGATCGCTGTCTTTCCAGCCGTCGGGAGATGAGGAAGCAGGGGCCATGAGGATATTTCCCAAAAAGAGTCTCGCTGTCCTCTTTCCATGCAAGTTCCGGACCAGATATGGAAAACTCCGGTTCGCTTCCGAAAGATTCAATCATAAATCCGCCAAATGGCGTAATTTCCCATACTCGACAGACGGGCATTTGTCGCTTAATCGTTTTGCAGCCGTTTACACGATGCAAGGCGACAGATCGATGGCCAAGAAAGCCCCCACTTCCTCTACCGTGAAACCGAAGGCCGCTCCCGCGCGCCGTACCTCGAAGGCCGCAGCCCCCAAGGCTGCTCCCGCAGCAGCTGGCAAGCCGCCCGCCCCGAACCCGCAGGCCGTTGCCCGCGTCTTCGAGATGATCCAGGAGCACGCGGCGGAATTCGTCGATCTGCGCTTTACGGACCCCAAGGGCAAGTGGCACCACACGACCCAGACAGTCTCGACCATCGAAGACGATACCTTCGTTGAAGGCTTCATGTTCGACGGCTCTTCCATTCAGGGCTGGAAGGCCATCAACGAGTCCGACATGGTCCTGCTTCCGGATCCGGAAACGGCCGTCATGGATCCGTTCTCCGCCAAGCCGCAGCTGATCCTGTTCTGTGACATCATCGATCCGAAGACGGGCAACTTCTACAACCGCGACCCGCGCTCGACTGCCAAGCTCGCAGAAGCCTACCTCAAGGATGCCGGCTTCGGTGACACGGCGTTCTTCGGTCCGGAAGCCGAGTTCTTCATCTTCGACAACGTGCAGTTCGGCACAGGCCCGAATTTCGGCATGTACCAGCTCGACAGCATCGAAGGCCCCGGCGCTTCCCTGAAGGCCTATCCGGAAGGCAACATGGGTCATCGCCCTGTCGTCAAGGGTGGCTACTTCCCGGTCCCGCCCGTGGACAGCGAAAACGACCTGCGCGCCGAAATGCTCTCCACGATGGGCGAAATGGGCCTGCCGATCGAGAAGCATCACCACGAAGTCGCGCAGTCGCAGCACGAGCTCGGCACGAAGTTCGACACGCTCGTGAAGTCCGCCGACTTCATGCAGATCTACAAGTACTGCGTGCACAACGTCGCCCACTCCTACGGCAAGACGGCCACGTTCATGCCGAAGCCGATCTCGGGCGACAATGGCTCGGGCATGCATGTCCACCAGTCCATCTGGAAGGACGGCAAGCCGACCTTCGCTGGCGACAAGTACGCTGACCTGTCCGAAGACGCGCTGTTCTACATCGGTGGCATCATCAAGCACGCGAAGGCCCTGAACGCCTTCACGAACCCGTCCACCAACTCCTACAAGCGCCTGATCCCGGGCTTCGAAGCCCCCGTGCTTCTGGCCTACTCCGCTGCAAACCGTTCGGCTTCGTGTCGTATCCCGCATGCGACCAACCCGAAGGCCAAGCGCGTTGAAGTCCGCTTCCCGGACCCGACCGCCAACCCATACCTCGCCTTTGCGGCGATGCTGATGGCCGGCCTTGACGGCATCCGCAACAAGATCCACCCGGGCGACGCCATGGACAAGGATCTGTACGAGTTGCCGAAGGAAGAGCTGGCCCAGATCCCGACGGTCTGCGGTTCGCTCCGTGAAGCTCTCGAAGCCCTCAAGGAAGACCACGCATTCCTTCTCGAAGGCGGCGTCTTCACCAAGGACCAGATCGAAAGCTACATCGACATCAAGTGGCCGGAAGTCTACAAGTTCGAACACACGCCGCATCCGGCAGAGTTCGAGATGTACTACTCGGTCTGATCCGGGTCAGAACATCACTTCCATGGAAAGCCCGGCCTTCGTGCCGGGCTTTTCTGTTTTCAACACACCTCTTCAAGACGGCCCGATGATCCCTCCCACCCTTCAGGCCTTCTCCACATCTGCGCTGCCCATCCTCGATATCGCAGGCACGGTTGTCTTTGCCATTTCGGGCGCCATCGAAGCCGCGCGCGCACGCCTGACCATCGTGACCTTCATGTTCTTTGCCGCCATCACGGGCGTTGGCGGCGGCACCGTGCGGGATCTGCTGATCGGCGCCCCAGTCTTCTGGATGCACACCTCCGTCCCGATTGCAGCCTGCCTGCTGTCCGCCATCGCCGTCTGGTTCACGCCCGCGCGCTTCTGGCCTGCACGCGCTGTGGAATGGTTCGACGGGCTCGGGATTGCGGCCTATGGCGTCTTTGGCTCGGCCAAGGCGCTTGCATACGGCATCCCCCTGATTCCCGCAGCCCTCATGGGCATTGTCAGCGCCTGCATGGGCGGTATTTTCCGGGATGTTCTGGCCGGTGTGCCATCCATCATCATCCGGCCTGAACTCTATGTCACGGCCGTTGCCCTGGCATCAGGAACCTATGTCTCCCTGACGGCCCTGGGTCTGAGCACCACACTCGCGGCAGCCATCGCCGTCCTGGCCGGCTTCAGCCTGCGTGCCGCAGCGCTCATCAAAGGGATCGGCCTGCCCCATTACCATCGCTAGGTGACAGGCCTTTCCGGTACGCTTCAGGCGATCACGTCGAACCCGACGTCTTCCACCACGTGCTGCAACGCAACCGGTGTCACTTTCTGCTCATCGTACTGAATGGCGGCCTGCGCGGGATCGAGCGTCACCTGCGCAGACGATACGCCGGGAACACTGGACAGCGCGGACTGCAGCTTGCCCGAGCATCCGTTGCACGACATCCCGTCAACCTTGAACGTCACCATCGAAACCATAAGAAACTCTCCTGTTTTCCAGAGGCTGCTCCGCAAAGCAGTCGATCCCCGAGTGGGACATATTCCGGCAAAAAAGCAAACCGCTTTTTCAGGCTGCGTCGGTAGCCTCGTCCAGCGGCTGGACCTTCATGATCTCGGCCTGCGCTCCGCACTTCGCAAGGGCATCGCCCAGAACCTTGAAATGCGGCGCGGCGAGATGGGCCTCAAACCCAGCTTCCGAAGCCCAGACCTCGTTGGCCACGAAGCGGCCGGCCTTCTCGATATCCCTGCTGATCACATACTGGCGGCAGGCCTCTTCCCGGCGCGATGCCACGACACAGGCCGCAAAAGCTGCCTCTGCCGCTGCCGCATGTTCAGCGGGAACCGTGACAACGGCCGTGATGTGAACCGTCTGGCTCATGGTGGAACTCCTCATCAACAATGAAGCTGCCCTGGAGCCTCTTCAGGCGGCGGGCAGCGTTTCACGTGAAACCATACCTCACCCTTTTGTGATAAAGAACCCATGCCGGGTATCCGTCCCTAAAGGACCGGACAGCAGAAAGGCGCCTCCCCGAAGGAAGACGCCTTTGCCAGAAACACTGGACTGGAAAACTGCTCAGCCTTCCGCGTAGGTCGAAATATCCGGGCAGGAACAGACAAGGTTCCGGTCCCCCCAGGCATTGTCCAGACGCCCGACCGGCGACCAGTATTTCGACGTATCCACGCCACCGGGGAAACATCCTGCCTCACGGCTGTAGGACCGCTCCCAATCCCCCGCCAGATCGGCCGTCGTATGCGGCGCAAAGCGCAGCGGGCTGGCATCCATCGCCACACGCCCGGCTTCGACCTCCGCAATCTCCGCGCGAATGGCGATCATGGCATCGCAGAAGCGATCCAGCTCGCCTTTGCCTTCGGATTCCGTCGGCTCGATCATGAACGTCCCGGCCACCGGGAAGCTGACCGTTGGCGCATGGAACCCGTGATCGATCAAACGCTTGGCAATATCGTCCACTGTCACGCCGACCGCATCCTTCAGCGGCCGCAGATCCACGATGCATTCATGCGCCGTAAAGCCGTTCGTGCCGCGATACAGAACCGGATAATGCCCTTCCAGACGCGAGGCGATGTAGTTCGCATTCAGGATCGCCATCGTCGTGGCCTGACGCAGTCCCTCGTCGCCCATCATCATGATGTAAGCTGCGGAAATCGGCAGAATGGACGCCGACCCGAAAGGCGCAGCGGACACCGCAATGCCATGCTGTCCCGGCAGATAGGGCGCGAGATGCTTACCCACACCGATCGGCCCCATGCCCGGCCCACCGCCGCCATGCGGAATGCAGAACGTCTTGTGCAGGTTGAAATGCGAGACATCCGCGCCATACAGCCCCGGTCGCGCCAGACCAACCTGTGCATTGAGGTTCGCGCCATCCAGATAGACCTGACCGCCGGCTGCATGAACCAGCTCGCAGATTTCGACGATCCGCTCCTCGAACACGCCATGCGTGGACGGATAGGTGATCATGATGGCTGCCACGCGCCCGTCATTCTGCGCGATCTTCGCCTTCAGATCCTCGACATCGACATTGCCATTTTCATCGCAGGCCACGACGACAACCCGCATCCCGACCATCTGGGCAGAAGCCGGATTGGTCCCGTGTGCGGAGGCCGGAATCAGGCAGACGTCGCGGTTCTCATCCCCACGTGCACGATGATAGCCACGGATCGCCAGAAGCCCCGCATATTCGCCCTGCGCGCCGGAATTCGGCTGAAGCGACACGGCGTCATAACCCGAAATCGCACAGAGCGTGCGCTCCAGATAGGCGAACAGTTCGGCATAACCCTGAACCTGATCGGCGGGTGCGAACGGATGAATCCGCGCGAATTCCGGCCAGGTGATGGGGATCATCTCTGCCGTCGCATTGAGCTTCATCGTGCAGGAGCCCAGCGGGATCATCGTCCGGTCCAGCGCCAGATCCTTGTCGGCCAGCGCACGCATGTAGCGCAGCAGGTCGGTCTCGGAGCGGTGCGCATGGAACACCGGATGCGTCAGCAGCGGTGCAGATCGCGACAGCGTTTCCGGCAGCGCATCAGCCACATCGAGCGCCTGCTCGATGGCCGACAGGTCCGCCCCCTCGCCCGCAAACGCCGCCCAGACCGCGCGGATCGTCTCCGGTGTCGTGGTCTCGTCGCAGGACACGCCGATCCGGCCATCCCCCGCATCACGCAGGTTGATGCCCGATGCCACGGCACGCGCCAGAACCTGCGACGCAGAAGCACCAGCCTGAACGGTGATGGTGTCGAAGAACACATCCGTCTCAACCGTTGCGCCCAGGGCCTTCAGCCCGGCGGACAGGATCGCCGCCATCCGGTGCGTGCGCGCGGCAATCGCCTTCAGCCCTTCCGGACCGTGATAGACCGCATACATGGACGCGATGATCGCCAGCAGGGCCTGCGCCGTGCAGATGTTGGACGTGGCCTTCTCGCGACGGATATGCTGCTCGCGCGTCTGAAGTGCGAGACGATAGGCCGGCTTGCCCGCACTATCGCGCGACACCCCAACCAGACGCCCCGGCATGTGCCGCTTGAACGCATCGCGCGTCGCCATGAACGCCGCATGTGGACCACCGGCGCCCATCGGCACGCCATAACGCTGCATCGAGCCGATCGCGATATCCGCGCCCAGTGCGCCCGGGCTTTCCAGCATGACCAGAGCCAGTGGATCGCAGGCCAGAGCCGCAATCGCACTATTCTCATGCAACGCCGCAATCACGCCGCGCAGATCCCGCACGCGCCCCGAAGAGCCCGGATAGGACAGCAGCGCGCCAAAGACGGAAGACGCCTCCAGATCCGTCTCCGGATCACCGACCACAACATCCCAGCCCAGAGGCTCGGCCCGCGTGCGGATCACGGCAACCGTCTGCGGGTGCGTATCGGCATCCACGAAGAACGCCGTCGCCTTCGACTTGCCCACGCGCTGCGCCAGCGCCATGGCTTCCGCACAGGCCGTGCCCTCGTCCAGCAGGGACGCATTGGCAATGTCCAGCCCCGTCAGATCCGCCACCAGCGTCTGGAAGTTCAGCAGCGCCTCAAGACGGCCCTGACTGATTTCGGGCTGATACGGCGTGTAAGCCGTGTACCAGGCCGGATTTTCCAGGATGTTCCGCTGGATGACCGGCGGCAGAACCGTATCGTAGTAGCCCTGCCCGATCATGGACGTCAGAACCTGATTGCGCGAGGCAATCTGCCGCAGACGCGCCAGTGCATCCTGTTCGGTCAGGGCCGCACCAATCCCGTGATCCCCGCGATCGAGAATGGCGGCCGGAATGGTGCGGTCGATCAGGTCATCAAGGCTAGAAGCCCCCACGACACGCAGCATCTCTCCGATTTCGGAAGGGCGCGGGCCAATATGGCGGGAGCTGAAATCTTCGGTCTGGGCAGGCCACAAGGTCGTCACAGGCAGGTTCTCTGGCATTTCATGAAAGCAGTGGCGGAAATCGGGGGCAGGCTGAAGAAAAAACGGGGCCTGCCAGCGCAGACCCCCCCTCCCCTCAGAGGCTCTTATACTGTTCGGCTGTCAGCAGGCCCTTGAGGTCGTCCGGGTTGGAAACCGTCATGCGGAAAATCCAGCCCTCGCCTTCCGGATCCTTGCCCACCAGCGTCGGATCATCGGATAACGCGTCATTGAATCCAGCCAGTACGCCCGCAACCGGCGCATAGATGTCGGAGGCTGCCTTCACGGACTCGACGACCGCTGCCGCATCACCGGCGGCGACTTCCGTGCCCTCATCCTTGGCTTCGACGAACACCAGCTCGCCCAGCTCTTCAGAGGCGTGTGCGGTAATGCCGACAATGGCCTGCTCGCCATCGACGCGGATCCATTCATGGGACTTGGTGTAATAGGTCGTCATTGCTGCTTTTTCCTGATCTGAAGTTCGACTGTAAATTCAGCGCTTGAAGCCGGGGGCCACGAACGGCATCGCCCGCACATGCAGCGGCACATACTTGCCCCGCAGTTCCGCAAAGACGGGCGTATCCACCGCCGCGTGATCCGGCGTGACATATCCCATCGCAACAGGAGCCTTCACGCTCGGGCCAAACGCCCCGGACGTGACCACCCCGATTTCCTTCTGCCCCTCAGCATCGGCAAAGAGCTTCGCCCCTGCCCGCACCGGAGCCCGGCCATCCGCAACCAGCCCGACGCGCTTGCGCTCTACGCCATCGCGCGTCTGCTTCAGCACAACGTCCGCACCCGGATAGCCACCCTCGCGCACACCGCCTTCACGGCGCGCCTTCTGGATCGCCCAGCCCAGCGACGCCTCAACCGGCGTGGTCGTGACATCGATGTCATTGCCATACAGGCACAGCCCGGCTTCAAGACGCAGCGAATCCCGCGCGCCCAGTCCGATCGGCAGCACATCCGGCTGCGCCAGAATCGCGCGTGCGACCTTTTCGGCATCCGCGCCCGCACAGCCGATTTCGAACCCGTCCTCGCCCGTGTAACCGGAGCGCGACACCGTCACGGGCACAGGCCCAGTCGCCGTGGCAAGCTCGGTCTCGATCACATCCATGAAGCGCATGTCCTTCACGGCCGGGCAGAGCGGCGCCAGAGCCGCTTCCGCCGCAGGGCCCTGAAGCGCCATAAGCGCACGGTCGAACTGGCGCGTTACCACACAGCGATCAGACAGCGCCTTCTCGATCCGCTCGACGTCCTGAACCTTGCAGCCCGCATTGACGACAACCAGCAGGTCCGTGCCCATATTGGCGACCATCAGGTCATCCAGAATTCCGCCCTTCTCATTGGTCAGCAGTCCATAACGCTGACGCCCGGCGGCAAGCCCGACGTAATCAGCCGGAACCAGCGTCTCCAGAGCCGCAGCCGCGTCCTTCACGTCTCCGCTTTTCGCGGCAATGCGGATCTGCCCCATATGGGACACATCAAACAGACCGGCTTGTTCGCGCGTGTGCAGATGCTCGGTCATCAGCCCGGCCGGGAACTGGATCGGCATTTCAAAGCCTGCGAACGGCACCATCTTCGCGCCAAGTTCCAGATTCAGATCGTAAAGGGGAGTACGCTGGAGGGAATCGCTCATTGGGAAAGCCCGGTCCATTCTATCTCAAGACGTGAAGATGCAGACGCCCCCGGCCCCCCGCAAAACGGACCGGAAAAAACGTCGCCCCTTCTGTCCTTTCGCCTGAGATCGCTATCCCGTCGGCGGATGCGTCCAGCGCACCTCTCTCCAGAATGTCCTGACCGCCTCGGTCCTTTGGCCTGAGAGTTTCCGGGGCGGTTGCTCCTTCGGCGCCAGCCTGACGGCTGGTCTCTCCCGTGTCGGTCCCCGCGATCCTGCCAGTTTCCGAAAAACTCCGCAATCGTTACGATCGCTCATGCGTTGTGTCTTTTGCCCTGCAACACGCAAAGGAGAACATCATGGCTGGAGAACTGACGGTCATTGCCGAATTCGAGACCACACCCGCGACCTATGAGAAGTTCCTCGAAGCCTGCGCCTATGACAGCGAGCGCTCCGTAGCCGACGAATCCGGCTGCCATAGCTTCACGGTTCTTTCTCCCGAGACGGAAGCCGACACGGTCATTCTCGTGGAAGTCTATACCGACCGTGCCGCCTTCGAAGCGCACCTCAAGACCCCGCATTTCGGGGTGTTTGCAAAAGCTGTAAAAGATCTGGAGATCAAGGAACGCAGTGTCCGCTTCCTGAAGAAGAGAGCTCCCTGAACAATGCATCTGTCGAACATGAAACGCCTCCTCGCCGCCACTCTTCTCTGCGGCACGGTGTCCGCCTGCGCCTCCCACCCGCAACACAATCCCCGCCAGCGCCTGATCGGCATTCCCAACCCCGCCAGCGTCTATTGCACGCAGCAGGGCGGCCGCCACGGTGACGTCCGGACTGCCGGCGGCGAAACCGGCATCTGCACCTTCCCCCCCAATCAGGTCTGCGATGAATGGACGCTCTATCGCGAGCACCGCTGCATCGCGCCCCTGGCCAAGATGACGCCCTGATTTTCCAGCCCGGCCAGGCCTGAAAAGGCCAGCCGGGTTTTTCATTATTCCAATACATAACATGTTATGTATTTCATCCACATGATCCCCGGAATCCGAATGATCCCCCCTTCGCAACTGAGCGTTCTGACCACGCGCAACAACAGGCTCTTCACACTCCTGCTGGAACGCGAACTCAAAAAAACAGGTATCCGAAGCGGTCAACTCCCCGTGCTGCAGGCTTTGCAGGACGGGAAGAGCCTCAATCAGAAAGCCCTCGCGGATTTTGCGGATATCGAACAGCCGGGCATGACGACACTTCTCGCCCGGATGGAACGCGACGGCCTGATCCAGCGCGAACCAGACCCGGCAGACCGCCGCAGCACACTGGTCACACTGACACCGGACGGCCAGCGGAAAAGTCGGAATATTGTTCCGATTATGGAACACTTTACCGACACAGCACTCAAGGGGTTTACACCCCTCGAACGCAATATTCTCGTAACACTTCTGGAACGGATCAACAGCAGCCTGAAAAGCCAGCTGTAACTGCCTGCCCCCTTAATGACGAGGCAGGCACGGGATCATTTTCCGGTTTTCGGAAGATGCTCGGCAATATAGGGCGGCAGGTTGAACGACCCGACATGGATCTCCGGCGTCCAGTAGCGCGTCGTCCCCAGGATCTTCGCGGCTTCCGCACGGGTGCGGATCTGCTCGACCGTCTGCGCGTTCGGTGCCTGCCCCTTGGAGGCCACACCCAGCGTCATGAACCCACCGACATAGGTCGGAACAGCGGCCACATACGCACCCACATGCGGGAAGAACTTCGCACGACGCAGGCTTGTCTCATACAGCTCATCAGCCTGCATGAACGGCACACCGCACTGGTTCACGATCAGCCCCTCGGCCGACAGGATACGTGCGCAGTTGCTGTAGAACTCGTCCGTGAACAGCACTTCGCCCACACCGATCGGATCGGTGCTATCGACGATGATCACGTCGAACGAGCCGTCAGCCGCCTTGGCGACATAGTCGATGCCATCGCCGACGATGACTTCGGCCCGCGGGTCGTTCCACGCATCCCCGGCAATGTCCGGCAGATACTGCTTGGACAGGTCGATCACCGCACCGTCGATCTCGACCATGACAGCCTTCTCGACCGTGTCATGCTGCAGGACGCGACGCAGAACGCCACCGTCACCCGCACCAATGATCAGCACGCGCTTCGCACAGGGATGCGCCAGAAGCGGCACATGCGTCAGCATTTCCTGATAGACGAACTCGTCACGCTCGGTGATCTGGATGACACCATCCAGCACCAGCACGCGGCCGTGGCTGGAGCTTTCAAACACCACCACATCCTGGAAGTCGGATTTTACCCGTGCGAGCTCACGCGTAACGAGAAAGCGCTGTCCCCAGTCCGGGTACAGGGTCTCGTTGAGCCATGTTTCAGCCATGGATCATCGTTTCCTTGTCGGATTGTATTGAAAAAGGACCGGTTTTTGCCCGGTCCTTTCGTCAGTTCAGGCCGCCTTGACGGCCTTGTCCTGCACGCGGCCACGCCGCACGGCGTCGACCTCGATCCGGCCAGCCTGGAACAGGCGCTGCATCACCGGGATCGACAGGTTCGGATCACATGCACCGCACATGAACACGTCCACAGCCGCATAATTCCGTTCCGGCCACGTATGGATCGAGATATGGCTTTCAGCCAGCACGATCACACCGGACACGCCACCATTGGGCGTGAAGTGGTGAAAATGGCTGTGCAGGATCGTGGCACCTGCCGCCACCGCAGCTTCGCACAGCGTTTCATCGATCCGCATGGGATCATCGAGATTCCGGGCGTCCCAGAAGTCGATCAGCAGATGATTGCCAGCAAAACGCTCGCCATCACGCTCAATGAAGTAGTCCTTGCGCTCTTCCTCAACGAGGTGAGCTGCGCCGTTCTGGATATCTCTCGGGAGTTCCGATACCATCCCCAGTTGAGCAAGTGCGTTCATCACGTACCCCCAAACCAGTAGACAGCCTGTTGGGCAAAATTGCCCCCTTGGGCCAGGAAGCGCGCTAGTTAGCGGCCCCTCCCCCCTGATGCAAGCACTTTATGGGGTGATTCCCCAATATGTCACATATCTCTGCCGGCCCATGTCCCCACTGCATGAGAAACGGGTTTTCCCTTTCCTGCACACAGGGCTGAGCCACGGAACTTTTCTGCATATCCCACGGCAAATACAGTTCGGGCGCCGGATCGCCGGGAAACGAATCCCGGAAATCCCGACGCCCGAAAGAAGCCGAGGCTTCCCCGTTCCGAAGGGCCGAATCCGGCCCCCGGATCCGTCCGATCAGTTCTTGGCCTTGTCGACCAGCTTGCCCTTGGCAATCCACGGCATCATCGCACGCAGCTTCTCACCGGTCTTCTCGATCGGGTGAGCGTCGTTGCGGGCGCGGATGGCCTTGAAGCCAACGCCGCCGGACTGGTTTTCAAGGATGAAGTTGCGAACGAACGTGCCGTCCTGGATGTCCGTCAGAACACGCTTCATCTCGGCCTTCGTTTCCGGCGTGATGATACGCGGACCCGTGACATACTCGCCGTATTCGGCGGTGTTGGAGATGGAGTAGTTCATGTTCGCAATGCCGCCCTCGTAGATCAGATCCACGATCAGCTTCATTTCGTGCAGGCACTCGAAATAGGCCATCTCCGGCGCATAACCGCCTTCAACCAGCGTCTCGAAGCCAGCGCGGATCAGGTCAACGAGACCGCCGCACAGGACAGCCTGCTCACCGAACAGATCGGTTTCGACTTCTTCCTTGAAGGTCGTCTCGATGATGCCCGCACGACCACCACCGTTTGCGGAAGCGTAGGACAGGGCGATCTCGAGCGCATTGCCCGAAGCGTTCTGTGCCACGGCCACGAGGGACGGCACCCCACCACCACGCAGGTATTCGGAACGGACCGTATGGCCCGGGCCCTTCGGTGCGATCAGGAACACGTCCAAGTCCGGACGGGCTTCGATGATGCGGAAATGGATGGACAGACCATGAGCGAAGGCCAGAGCAGCGCCCGGCTTCAGGTTCTTCTCAAGGCTTTCCTTGTACAGCGCGCCCTGACCTTCATCCGGCGTCAGGACCATGACAACGTCGGCCCAGGCCGCAGCCTCACCCGGCTCCATCACCTTGAAACCGGCTTCCTCAGCCTTCTTCACGGCGGAAGACGTCGGACGCAGGCCGATGACGATGTCGGAAACGCCGCTGTCCTTGAGGTTGTTGGCGTGTGCGTGACCCTGGCTGCCATAGCCGATGATCGCGACTTTCTTGCTCTTGATCAGATTCAGATCGGCATCGCGATCGTAATACACCCGCATCAGACAGGCTCCTTTTTAAGATGAAACACTGAAGGACCGCGCCCGATGGCGGCAATCCCGGTGCGCGAAACCTCGGCCAGGCCAAGGGGGCGCATCAACTCGATGAACGCGTCGATCTTCTCGGGAGACCCCGTCAGCTCGAACACGAAACTCATGGCCGTCGTATCCACAGGCCGCGCACGGAACGAATCCGCAATGCGCAGGGCCTCCGTCCGGCGGTCCCCGGACGAGACGACCTTCACCAGCGCAAGCTCACGGCCCACATACGGGCCTTCTTCCGTCAGGTCGCAGACATCATGCACCGGAATCAGGCGCTTGAGCTGCGCCTTGATCTGCCGGATCACCATCGGCGTGCCCGACGTCAGCACCGTAATGCGCGAGAGCTTCTGCTCCGCATCCACCAGCGCCACGGTCAGGCTCTCGATGTTGTAGCCACGGCCGGAAAACAGGCCCACCACGCGGGCCAGCGCGCCACTCTCGTCCTCGATCAGGACCGAGATGACCGAATGTTGGATAGTCTCCGTCATCAGACCAGCATCTTCCCTTCTTCGGTCAGTCCCGCCGCTTCGGAATCCTGATCCGGACCCAGCAGCATCTGGTTATGGGCCGCACCCGACGGGATCATCGGATAGCAGTTCTCGCCCTCGGCCACGCAGATATCAGCCACAACCGGCCCATCATGCTCCAGCATCCGGCGGATCACGTCATCCAGTTCACCCACATGCGTCGCCCGCATACCGGTCGCATGGAAGGCTTCAGCCAGCTTTACGAAGTCCGGCAGCGCCTCGCTGTAGGACTGCGAATAGCGCGACCCGTGAAGCAGCTCCTGCCACTGACGGACCATGCCCATATAGTGATTGTTCAGGATGAAGATCTTCACCGGCAGGCGATACTGCGCGATCGTCCCCAGTTCCTGAATGTTCATGAGCGTGGACGCCTCACCGGCGATATCGATCACCAGCGCATCCGGATGCGCCACCTGAGCGCCCACGGCAGCCGGCAGACCATAGCCCATCGTCCCCAGACCGCCCGACGTCAGCCAGCGGTTCGGCTTGTCGAACTGGAAGTGCTGGGCCGCCCACATCTGATGCTGTCCGACCTCGGTGGACACGAACGTGTCACGCCCCGTCTCCTTGGCCAGTTCGTACAGACGGCGGATGGCATGCTGCGGACGGATGATGGCCGAAGGGTCCATGTCCTGCGTGAAGCCGAAGCCGTCCACGCTGCGCCAGGACGCGATCTGGTTCCACCAGGTGGACAGATCCGGCGCAGGCGTATCGCCCCAGGCCTCAAGCAGCGCCTCAAGCGTATCGCGCACATCGCCTTCGATCCGCACATCGACCGGCACGATCTTGTCGATCTGGCTCGGGTCGATATCGGCATGCACCTTGAACGAATTGGGCGAGAACGCATCCACACGCCCCGTCACGCGGTCATCGAAGCGCGAGCCCAGCGCGATCAGCAGGTCACAGCCATGCGTGGCCATGTTGGCCTCGACCGAACCATGCATGCCCAGCATGCCGAGGAACTGCGGATCGGGAGACGGAAACGCGCCCAGACCCATCAGCGTGGATGTCACCGGAAAACCGGTCTTGCGCGCCAGACGACGCAGCAGCTCCGACGCTTCCGGACCGGAATTGATGATGCCACCGCCCGTATAGAAGAGCGGACGCTTGGCCGTCTTCATCGCTTCGACGGTCCGCGCGATCGCCTCTGCATCCGGACCACCCTGATGGCTCAGACGCTGCAGGCGGGACAGCGCAGGCTTCGTCAGCGGCGCCTTGCCGACCGTGATGTCCTTGGGCAGATCCACCAGCACCGGCCCCGGACGGCCCGAACGCGCAACCTCGAACGCCTCGCGCACGGTCTGCGCCAGCGTGCCCGGCTCCCGCACGAGATAGTTGTGCTTGGTCGCCGGACGCGTGATGCCCGTGGTGTCGGCTTCCTGGAACGCGTCATTGCCGATCAGCTTGGTCGGCACCTGACCCGACAGGCAGACAAGCGGAATGGAATCCATCAGCGCATCCACCAGCCCGGTCACGGCATTGGTCGCACCCGGACCCGACGTCACCAGCACCACACCCACCTTGCCCGTCGAACGCGCATAGGCCTCGGCCGCATGCACGGCTGCCTGCTCATGGCGGACAAGAACGTGACGGATACGGTCCTGCTTGAAGAGAGCATCGTAAATCGGAAGGACAGCCCCACCCGGATATCCGAATATGACCTCCACACCCTCTTCATCGAGAACGCGCAGAAGCACCTCCGCGCCATTCAGCGCCTCATTGCCTGTTCCTGCGTCTCTTTCAGCAGCCGTCACCGTTTCCTCCCAAGGTATGAGCGGCGGGATTTAGGACGCCCGCGCAGCGGCGTCAACTCGTTCAGATATAAAGTTCTCTATTTTTTCATACTGACTTTCCGATTCTTGCGCAAAATGGGTATATCTGCGCAACGAAATCATCCCATCATCACCCTTCCCCAGCACATGATGCCGGAACCAGGTCGCCTGTCGCCGCGTATAGCGCCCGATGGCAAGGACGGCGGATTTCCGCGCTTCCTCAAGCGAGACCTTCCCCCGCAGCACAGCCGCCAGTTCCGGCACCCCATGCGCACGCATGGCAGGTAGAACCGGATCGAGCCCCCGCTCCAGCAGGGAGGACACTTCTTCAAGAGCCCCGGCCTCCAGCATCTGCCCGAATCTGGAATCGATCGCCCGGCGCAGACCGTCCCGCTCCGGGTCCAGCCGCACGGACACGAACCGGCACGGCGCAGGCGGCAGTCCCGGCTGAGAGCGCCACCAGGCCAGCCCGCGTCCTGTCCCGGTCCAGACCTCCCAGGCCCGCGAAATCCGCTGCGTATCATTCGGACGCAGCCCCGATGCCGTTTTTGGATCAACCTGCATCAGCCGCGCATGCAACGCCTCCGGCCCGATCTCCTCTGCCAGTCCCCGCGCTTCGGTGCGTGCCGCGTCACCAGGGTCCGGCACTTCCACCAGACCATCCGTCAGCGCCCGCAGATACATCCCCGTCCCGCCACACAGGACCGGTATGCGCTCCTCGGCCCAGGCCGCGTCCATTTCCCGCAGCGCCTCGGACCGCCACCAAGCCACACTTCCCGGCACGGCCGCGTCCAGCACGCCGTAAAGCCGATGCGGCACAGCAGCTTCGTCGGTCGCGTCAGGTCGAGCGGTCAGAATGTGCAGATCACGATAGACCTGCATGGAATCCGCATTGATGACGGTGCCCTCAAAGCGCCGGGCCAGATCGAGCGCCAGTGCCGACTTGCCGGAGCACGTCGGTCCGGCCACAATGATCGCAGTTTTTATTGTCTTCGGGGCGTTCATTCTCCCCTCCTGCCACACGTGCCGGACCGTTACGAGAGCCCATGTCCCTTCCTGCCGTCCTGACCCTCATCGCCGACCGGACATCCGGTCCCCTCAAGCCCGAGGCGATCGACATCGCCCGCACCCTCGTCAAGGGCAATGCCCCGATCGTCCTGTCCCCAGGCGAAGCGGTGGACATTCCCTGCCCACCCTCACGCCCCGGCTCCGCCAGCGCCGCCACCATCCGCGCGACGCTGGCCCCCTACCGCGTCGATGCGCTGCTGATGAAGACCCGCGGCCGACGCAAGGCCGTCCTCGTCGCCGACATGGACAGCACCATCGTCACCGGCGAAACACTGGACGAACTGGCAGACCTTCTAGGCTGTGGTGAGGAAGTCGCGGCCATCACCCGCGCCTCGATGAACGGCGAACTGGAGTTCGACGCAGCCCTCGAACAGCGCGTGGCCCTTCTGGCAGGCAAGCCGGCATCAGTCCTTGAAGACGTCTGGAACTCCGTCACCCTGACGGAAGGCGCAAAGGAACTCGTGCAGACCATGCGCAAACATAATGGCCGCACGGCTCTGGTTTCCGGCGGTTTCACATGGTTCACCCAGCGCGTGGCCGAGCTCTGCGGCTTTAATGAGAATTACGGCAATGCGCTGGAAATCGAAGATGGCAAAATCACCGGCCGCCTTGCCGGACCCGTCCTCGGTCCCGATGCCAAGCGTGACCATCTCGAACGCCTGACGTCAGAGCGCGGCGTGCAGCTACGCGCTGCCCTGACGACCGGCGATGGCGCCAACGACATCCCGATGCTCGCCAGCGCCGGGCTCGGTCTGGCCTTCCATGCCAAGCCCAATGTCCGCCGCATCATTTCCACACAGATCAACTTCGCCAGCCTGCGCGCACATCTCTTCGCACAGGGTTATCACGCGCGGGACTTTGTCACCGACTGACCGGACATCCGCACCACCAGAAACGAAAAAGCCGCCGAAGTCCCGGACTCCGGCGGCTTTTTTTCGATCAGTACCCCCAGGTGTAGGGCGGTACACCCGAATAGGACGGCGCGGCGTAATAACCGGGAGCATAGCCCGGCGCATATCCATAACCGCTGTAGCCGCCATAACCATAAGGCGAAGCCACAGCCATTCCGGCCGCCATGCCAAGACCGACGCCAAGGCCCCGCCCC
>NZ_JACRVU010000013.1 GCF_018811945.1 Gluconobacter sp. P1C6_b | reverse complement strand
GGGTGGCGGGGGTGGCCATGGTGGCGGTGGTCATGGCGGCGGCGGCCATCACTGACGCCCGCGCTTCTTTCGGAGCATGAGGCACAAACGGGGGGAGACGGAGTTCCGTCTCCCCCTGTCCTGTTTTCAGGAAGCGACGCGCCCCCCGCGTCCGGCCCGTTCCAGAGCCGCGATCTCGGCCATGATTTCCCCGTTCTGGATCTTCAGGGCGACATCCGCAAGCGGGCCACCCGCTTCAAGAGCTGCCGCCGTAGCGCTCCAGCGCTCACCGGCCTGCGCATCGCCCTCACACAGCCCGGCAGAGATATCGAAACGCAGCAAAGTCGCCTCGCCGCTCAGCCGCCGCAGCGCGCGTAGCAGCGCATGGGCCTGCGTCGCGCGTTCTCCAACAGCGGATACACCCCCCAGAACGGGCAGCGAGCCCCGGGCAAACTCCGCGCGCGTCGTATCGATGCCGGCCTGACGCTGGATGCGGTCCGTTATGACCGGATCTTCCCGTTTCAGAACGGCCGCCAGATAGCGCAGATTGCCCACGACAGCCGTCTGCAACAGACCATCCATGTCCTGCCCCCGGCGCTGCGGGCAGACCATGAAGGCGCAGAGCAGTCCGATTACGCTGCCAAGCGTGTTGTCGAGCATCCGCATCCAGGCCACGCCCTGCGACGGCATGATCATTTCCGTCACGACAATGAACTGGGCGCTGATGAACACGACGAGCATGGTGTAATTGACCGCCCGCATGGCGATGGCACCGATCACGAACACCGCCACCGCCGCCAGCATCTGGGCCGATCCCGGCAGGAACGGCGTCAGCAGCAACGCCAGCACGCCACCGCCCACAGTCCCCAGCACACGCTCCAGCGCCCGCACCAGCGTCGTCTGTCCGGACGGCTGGATAACCAGCAGCACCGCCACCAGCGCCCAGAACCCGTAATCAAGCCCCAGCCACCAGCTGGTCATGTAAGTCGCCAGCAGACCGACCACGAGGCGCAGCGTATGCTGCCAGATCGCAGGCGTCAGCCGGGCGACATGGCGGGGCAGTTCGGCATCGAATGGCAGGCGCTCCTTCTGCGCGAGCCCTTCGGCCAGCGTCCCCAGTGTCCGCGCACTGGTCGCGACCAGTTCCCCGATCGGGCCCGCCGTCGCGGGAATGCTCCCTGCAAGAGCCAGTCCCTCAGAGGCCAGATGACCAAGATCCGGTGCGGGATCGAGTGCCGCATCACTGGCATGCTGGCAAAGCGCGGAAAACGCCGCCAGCGTCCCCCGCGCCTCGAAGTCCAGACCGCGCGTCTCGACGAGATGTTCGACGGCCAGCATGGCGGTGAACAAACGCTCCGCCCCTGCCAGGGAGGCAATCAGACGCCCGCGCATGCCATAACTCGCATGCCCGGCATCGATCTGAAGCGCCATCCCGCGCGCGCGCTCGATTGCCGTGCGTACGTTCTGCCGGTGCACGGTTTCCTGAAGCCGTCCCGCCGCGATCTCGCCCGCCATGACCGACAGCAGCCGATAACACCCCCCCACGGCCCGCCGCGCGGGCGCATAGGGATGCAGCGGCCAGATGACGAGGCACAGGAGCGTGGCCCACAGGCCACCGCCCCCGAATGCCCCCGCGATGACGAGAGCCTCCGGAAGCCCATGGGCCGGGAACCCCGTCCCCGCGAGCATCACACAACCAAGAAGCGCGCAGAGCAGCGCCATGGACGGCGTCAGCGCGCGGGCCATCCCCACCAGCAGTCCCGTCAGGACCAGCCAGGGCAGCACCCCCCAGAGCGGATACACCGCGATGAGGGACGTCACGCCCCCCAGGATTGCGCCGCCCACCGTAAAGAGTCCGAGAATGCGGAACTGTTCGCGCGCCGTCCCACCCGGCTCGATCAGACAACTCCAGAACGCGGCAAACGCAGCCCAGGCCAGTACGGCCTGATGTTCATAAATTGCGGGCAGAAGCGCCACGACCGTTGCGACCGCTGCCCGGCTTCCTTCGGCCGGAGCGATCTGCTCCGGACTGACAGGGACCGAGTGCCGTGCCAGAAACTGCGTCAGAAAGTCGAACGGCCTGCCCCGTTTCAGGGCAGGCCGGGACGACGGACCAGAAGAGAGAGGATCACGGACCATGTCTCAGCGACCGGTCAGGATACGCTCCACGAGCTGGCCGACCGTCGGGACAAAGCCGTTCGCGTAGAACGGATCCGTCCCGAAGCGCCACGCATTCGTGCCGCCAAACATAAGGTTGTGGTCCATGATCACATCGTCATCCGCTCCGGGCGGAATGTGGGAGATGGTCTGGAGCGTCTTCTGGATGCAGAAGGAACGCGGGTCAGTCTTCTGGCCCGTCGTGTACGGCTCTTTCTGCATCCAGTTGGAGAAGCGGCATTGCGACAGGCAGCCCATGCAGGCCGTCTGGTCCGCAAGGATCTCGCGCGCGCTTTCCGGCGTCACGAAAACCAGCGTATCGTCCGGTGTACGCAGCGCCTCGGTAAAGCCGGCGGCTTCCCATTCGGCAATCCGCGGACGATCGGCCACCGGCACGAAGACCTCGCGCTTGCGGGCACCGACACCGTAAGATGCCTCATAACCGTCACCGGCTTCCTGACTGTATGGCACCTGGCGCTCGGAGCGAGCACACAGATCGTTCAGGAAGCTGTTCTTGACGGCCGAGGAGTAGAACCCGGTCGGGGAGAAGCGGTTGAGATACACATCCCCCTTCTTCAGCGTCAGAAGACGGCGCTTCCAGGCGTTGGGGATCGGGCTTTCCTGCGTCAGGAGCGGACGGGTTCCGAACTGGAACGCGATCGGCCCCAGCTCCGGATTGCCAATCCAGTCCTGCCATTCTTCAAGATGCCAGACGCCACCGGCCATGATGATCGGCGTCTCGCCCAGACCGTAATTGCGCATGACGCGGCGCAGTGCGAGAACGCGCGGATAGGGATCTTCCGGAGACAGCGGATTTTCCGTGTTGGACAGGCCGTTATGGCCGCCCGCACGCCACGGATCTTCGTAGACAACGCCCCCCAGAAATTCCGGAGCCTTGCTGTACGCACGGCGCCACAGGGCGTTGAACGCCCGACCCGAGGACACGATTGGGTAATACGGAATGCCGAAGCGCACCGCGATGTCGGACAGGCGATACGGCATGCCCGCACCACAGGTCACGCCATGGACCAGTCCGGGAGCCCCTTCGAGGATCCCGATGATGACGTCCTCGGCCCCGCCCATTTCCCACAGGATATTGACGTTGATCCGGCCTTTGCCGCCCGAAATGTCGTGGGCAATTTTCGCTTGGGCGATGCCGCCGTCGATCGCGTAGCGGATCAGCTCCTGCTGGCGTTCGCGGCGCGTGCGACCGTGATAGATCTGCGGAACGGGATTGCCGTCCTGATCGTAGCTGTCCGCATTGACGGCCGAGATGGTTCCGATCCCGCCGGCGGCAGCCCAGTGTCCGGCCGAGACGCCCGTGGAGACGGAAACACCTTTGCCCCCTTCGATCAGAGGCAGCACATCCTGACCACCAAAACGGAGGGTATCAATAGATTTCATGGGGACTGGCTGTCTCCGAAACTCAGAAAAAAAAGGCGGGGCCTTGCGAGCCCCGCCCCAACACTCATTCGGCGTCGCGACGGGGCGGACGGCCAGGCTTGGCCCCCACACTCTCCGTAATATCGGCACCTGTAGCCTGATCGACAACCCTCATTGAGAGCTTGACCTTGCCGCGGTCATCAAATCCGATGACCTTGACCTTCACAGCATCGCCCTGCTTGACGACGTCGGACGTCTTCGCAACGCGGCCTTCAGCCAGCTCGGAGATGTGAACCAGACCATCACGCGGGCCGAGGAAGTTCACGAACGCGCCGAAATCGGCGGTCTTGACGACCTTGCCGTCATAGATGCGGCCGATTTCCGGCTCGGCGACGATGCCTTCGATGCGGGCGATGGCCTTCTGGGCCTGCTCGTCATTGGAAGCAGCGATCGTCACGGTGCCATCGTCACCGATATCGACCTTCGCACCCGAATATTCGACGATCTCGCGGATCACCTTGCCACCGGAACCGATCACATCACGGATCTTTTCCTTCGGAACGGAGATCGTGGTGATCTTCGGAGCATTGCCCGAAACGTCCGAACGGCCTTCCGTCAGAGCCTTGGCCATTTCGCCGAGGATGTGGATCCGGCCTTCACGGGCCTGCTCCAGGGCGATCTTCATGATTTCCGGCGTAATGGACGTGATCTTGATGTCCATCTGCAGCGCGGTCACGCCATCAGCCGTACCGGCAACCTTGAAGTCCATGTCGCCGAGGTGATCTTCATCACCCAGAATATCGGACAGCACGGCGTAACCACGGTCTTCCTTGATCAGGCCCATGGCAATGCCGGCAACCGGACGCGGCAGCGGAACGCCGGCATCCATCAGTGCGAGCGAGGAGCCGCAGACGGTCGCCATGGAAGACGAGCCATTGCTTTCCGTGATCTCGGAAACCACACGCATCGTGTACGGGAAGGCTTCCTTGGTCGGCAGCAGCGGATGGATTGCGCGCCATGCCAGCTTGCCGTGACCGATTTCACGACGGCCCGGAGAACCCATGCGGCCACACTCACCGACCGAATACGGCGGGAAGTTGTAGTGCAGCATGAAGTTGGAACGGTATTCGCCTTCCAGCGCGTCGATGATCTGCTCGTCCTGACCCGTGCCGAGCGTTGCGACCACGAGGGCCTGCGTCTCGCCACGCGTGAACAGGGAAGACCCATGGGCACGCGGCAGGATGCCGACTTCGGCCAGGATCGGGCGGACCGTCTTCAGGTCACGGCCATCAATACGGATGCCCGTCTTGAGAATGGAGCCGCGAACAACCTGTGCCTCAAGCTCCTTGAGCATCGGCTTGGCCAGTTCGACGTCCAGACCTTCCTCGGCCAGGATCTCGTTGATCCGGTCCTTGGCTTCGGCGACCTTCTTGTAACGGGCCTGCTTCTGACGCTCCTTGTAGGCGTCCGCCATCAGCTTGTTGCCGACCTTCTCGACGCGCTTGCGAAGGGCGATTTCTTCCTTCGTCAGCGACGGCAGATCCCACGGTGCCTTCGCCGCGTGCTCGGCCAGAGCGATAATCGCATCGATGACCGGCTGGAAGGACGTGTGACCCAGCGTGACGGCTTCGAGCATCGTCTCTTCCGAAAGCTCGCTGGCTTCGGATTCAACCATCAGAACGCCCTCGGCCGTACCGGCGACCATCAGGTCGAGCGTGCTGTCCTTGATCTCGTCATGCGTCGGGTTCACGACCAGCTTGCCGTCGATACGGCCGATACGCGCGCAGGCGACCGGACCGAAAAACGGAATGCCGGAGAGCGTCAGCGCAGCCGAGCAGCCGATCAGGGACACGAGGGCCGGATCGTTCTCGTTGTCGTAGCTCAGGACAGTTGCGGTGATCTGGACTTCGTTGCGGAAGTTCTCCGGGAACAGCGGACGGATCGGGCGGTCGATCAGACGTGCGTTCAGGACTTCGGCTTCGGACGGACGGCCTTCACGCTTGAAGAACCCACCCGGGATCTTGCCGGCAGCGTAAGCCTTTTCCTGGTAATTGACCGTCAGCGGGAAGAAGTCCTGTCCCGGCTTCACGGTCTTGGCGCCAACGGCGGTGCAGAGCACGACCGTGTCGCCATACGTGATCATGACGGCGCCGTCTGCCTGGCGTGCGACCTTGCCGGTCTCTAGGATCAGGGGGCGTCCGGCCCATTCGATTTCCTTGCGGAAATAATCAAACATGCATGTTTTCCCAAATTAAGGATGAAACCATCCCCGGCGTCCGGCAGGTGGCGGAGCAGCGTTTCGGACGGCATGGCGGTGATGACGGGAAGCCCCCGACATGACACCATGTGGCCTGAAACGCCGGTCGCGCACCCGCACCGCCGGACAGGCGATGGCGGGGTGTCCGGGAGCAGGCTCCCGGACAGATCTAGCTCAGCGACGCAGGCCGAGACGCTCGATCAGGCTCTGGTAACGGGCCTGGTCCTTGCGCTTCAGATAGTCCAGCAGGCTACGACGCTGACCGACCATCATCAGAAGACCACGACGGGAGTGGAAGTCCTTCTTGTGGGTCTTCAGGTGCTCGGTCAGGTTGACGATACGCTCGGACAGGATTGCAACCTGCACTTCCGGCGAACCCGTATCCGTCTCGCTCTGCTTGTACTCAGAAATCAGTGCCGTGCGGCGTTCTGCGGTAATCGACATCGTGTTCTCCAAAAAACTCGTGATTTTCCAGCATCCGCGCTGCCCTGAGCCGCCCATGACGGACATGACACAGACCCAGCACGTGCTCTCCGATCATCGCGCGCCACAGATGGTCTTCCCCCTGCGACGATGCCGGCAGAGGATGCACGAGGTCCGCGGGGTCTATCGACTGCCCCCAGACGAGCATCCTTCCCTCCGCCTCGGTGACGGCCAGCGCCGGGATGTCGACCAGCGCGGTCGCCGCATCCAGCAGAGGAGCCGGAAGAGCATCGGCGTTGTCCACAGTTTGAGTCGATTTGTCCAGTGATATCTGATCGATCGTCAGTGCGTGGCTCAGATCGAACGGCCCGCACTTCGTCCGCCGCAGCACCGAAATATGCCCGACCGTTCCGCAGGCCAGCGCGATGTCTCGTGCCAAGGAACGCATATAGACACCCTTGCCCGACTGCACGTCGAAGACAGCCGTATCCGCGTCCGGACGTTCCACCAGCGTTATCGAATCGATCCGTGCCGGACGCGGCGGAAGTTCAGGCGGACGGCCAGCGCGCGCCATGTCATAGGCCCGCTCGCCCCCCACCCGCAGCGCCGAAAACACAGGTGGTACCTGCATGACATTTCCCGTCAGCGCAGGCAGAACGGCGCGGATCTGTTCATCGGTCGGGCGGTTCGGGGATGTCGCCAGAACCTCGCCTTCAAGATCATCCGTCGTCCGGCTTTCTCCGAAAGTCAGGGTGAAGCGGTAACGCTTTGTCGCGTCCATGATGTAGGGAATGGTCCGCGTGGCCTTGCCGAACGCGATCGGCAGCACACCGGAGGCCAACGGATCGAGCGTTCCACCATGACCGGCCTTTTTCGCATCAAAAGCCCATCGCAGCCTGTTGACCATATCCGTGGAGGTCGGTCCCAGCGGCTTGTCGAGAATCAGCCACCCGTCGATATCGCGTCCACGTTTCCTGCCCATACATCCCGTCCTTCCTTTTGAAGGCCGCTGATAGACCAGCAGGGGGCCGAAATGCAAAAACGCCCCTCACCGGAAGTGAGAGGCGTTTTTTTAAAAGTCACTCGGGCTTGGAGTTCAGATCCCGCTGGACTTCCGGAGACCGCATGATCTCGTCGAGCTCCATAGCATTATCCAGCGCCGTATCGGGCTGGAAGTGGATCTCCGGCACCGTCCGGAGATTGAGAGCCTTGGAGAGGCCCGTTCTCAAGAAAGGCGCCACCCGCTTCAGGGCTGGCAGGAGAACCTCCACATCGCTCCGTCCCAGACGCGTCACGAAAGCCGTGGCATGTCTGAAATCCGGGGAAATGCGGACTTCCGTTACCGTAATCCGCACATCCAGCAGCTCTGGATCGCGGAATTCGGTCCGGGCAAACAGCTCCGCCAGAACCCGGCGGACCTCTTCGGCCACCCGGAGCTGGCGGGTGCTGGGCCCGTGAGCGGAGACACCCGCGGGACCTTTCACGTCATGTCTGGAACGGGAGCTCAAGCCGGGATCACTTCCATTTCATAGCACTCGACCATGTCGCCTTCGCGCAAGTCGTTGTAACCCGCGAAGGACAGACCACACTCGTAGCCACGGGCCACTTCCTTGACATCATCCTTGAAGCGCTTGAGCTGGCTCAGCTCGCCCTCATGAATGACCACGTTGTCACGCAGCAGACGCACGCCACAGCCGCGCTTGACGAGACCTTCGGTGACATAGCAGCCCGCGACCTTGCCGGTCTTGGTGATGTTGAACACCTGACGGACCTCTGCGTAGCCGAGGAACTTCTCGCGATGCTTCGGCGCAACCTTACCCTTGACCAGCTGCTCCACGTCATCCGCCACCTGGTAGATGATCGAGTAGTAGCGAATGTCCACACCCTCGCGCTGGGCCAGTTCACGGGCCTGCGTGGTTGCACGGACATTGAAGGCCACGATGATGGCGTCAGAAGCCTTGGCAAGCTGGATGTCGCTTTCCGTGATCTGACCGACACTGGCGTTCAGGACGCGGACAGCCACTTCCTCATGGGCCAGCTTCTGCACGGTCGTGGAGATGGCTTCCGCCGAACCCTGCACGTCAGCCTTGATGAGAAGGGCAACTTCCTTCTGCACACCAGCCTGAATACGGGCCAGCATCTGATCGAGCGTTCCACGGGCCGCAACCTGCGACGCCGCTTCCTTCTCCTTGATCTTCCGCTGACGGAACTCGCTGATCTCACGGGCCCGCGCATCGTTTTCGACGACAACGAACGGCTCACCCGCACCCGGTACACCCGTCAGGCCGAGAATCTCGACCGGCAGGGACGGACCGGCTTCCTTGACCTGGCGGCCACGGTCATCGAGGAGCGCACGGATACGGCCCCATTCGGCACCGGCCACCACGATATCGCCACGACGCAGCGTACCCTTCTGGACCAGCACGGCGGCCACAGGGCCACGTCCACGATCGAGACGGCTTTCGATCACCACACCTTCGGCCACGCGATCCGGATTGGCCTTCAGATCCAGCATTTCAGACTGAAGCAGGATGCACTCTTCGAGCTTGTCCAGACCGGTCCGCTTCAGAGCCGAAACTTCGACGTCTTGGGTGTCGCCACCCATTTCCTCGACCACGATCTCGTGGTTCAGCAGTTCCTGACGCACGCGGCTCGGATTGGCACCCGGCTTGTCGATCTTGTTGATCGCCACGATGATCGGAGCATTGGCCGCCTTGGCGTGCTTGATGGCTTCGATCGTCTGCGGCATCACGCCATCATCCGCGGCCACCACCAGCACCACGATGTCCGTCACGGACGCACCACGGGCACGCATGGAGGTAAAGGCCTCATGACCCGGCGTATCGATGAAGGTGATCTTCTTCCCCGACGGCGCCGTGATCTGATACGCGCCAATATGCTGCGTGATGCCACCGGCTTCACTTGCAGCCACATCCGTGGTGCGCAGCGCGTCGAGCAGGGAGGTCTTGCCGTGATCGACATGACCCATGACCGTGACGACCGGAGCACGGGGCTTCAGATCATCAGCGTTGTCTTCGACACCCTCGATACCGATTTCAACATCGCTTTCGGAAACACGCTTGATGCGGTGGCCGAATTCCTCGACCACGAGTTCGGCGGTATCGCCATCGATGCTCTGCGCGGCCGTCGCCATGACGCCCATCTTCATGAGCGCCTTGATGACTTCACCCTGACGGGCCGCCATACGGTTTGCCAGTTCGGCGACCGTGATGGTCTCCGGAACAATGACGTCACGAACAACGCGGACCTGATCGGAGCGCAGACGCTCCAGCTCGGCCTGACGACGCTCGCGGTCACGCTGACGACGGACCGAAGCCAGCGAACGCGTCTTGTCGTCATCCCCTTCGATCGCGGCGCGGACGTCGATGCGACCCGAACGGCGATCGCTGCCACCACCCTTGCGGGACGGCGCGGACGGACGGCGCGGCGGGGCCGGCGGAGCACCGGGACCGCTGCGGCGCGGCGCGGGACGACGCTCGTCGTCACCACCGGCGGCAGTGCCGGAACGCAGATGCAGCGTTTCGTTGTTACGGGCCGGCGCGGCGGCTGCCGGACGGGACGGCTGAACCGGACGCGGCGGCATGATGGCACGCTCGGCGAGCGGACGCAGACGCTGGACCGGAGCGGCAAGCTGCACGCCGCCAGTCGAATGACTGCGCGGATCGAGTGGAGCCGAACGTGCGGCTTCCTCGGCCTCACGGGCAGCAGCTTCGGCAGCGGCCTGCTCGGCAGCACGGGCAGCAGCTTCAGCCGCAGCCTGTTCGCGGGCAGCCTGCTGCTCGCTTTCCTTCAGAGCCGCGATTTCCGCAGCCTTCTGTTCGCTGATCAGGCGCTCTTCCTCGGCGGCGCGACGCGCAGCCTCGGCGGCAGACATGATCTGGATCTTTTCTTCCTCACGCCGTGCAGCCTCTTCGGCCGCAGCCTTGCGCTGCAGCTCGAGGGCGCGCTGGCGGGCTGCCAGTTCGGCTGCCGTCAGGGCACGACCACCCGCACGACCACCACGGGCTGCCGCACCGGCACCCGGGCCAGCCGCATTGCGCTTGGGCTTGCGGACCTCAACCTGCACGACCTTGGAACGGCCATGGCTGAAGCTCTGACGCACGGAGCCGGCATCAACAGTACGCCCGACCTCCTGGCGTCCAGCAGGGCGAAGCGACAGGCGGCTGCTTCTGGTCTGTTCGCCGCCCTGTGATGGGGTGTTGTTTCCGTCCTGGTTGCGCTCGTTGCCGTCGCTCATAGTTCCGCCTGTTCCTTACTGACCCCTGCGGGGTCTGGGAGCGGACGTCCTGCCACTCCCGAAAATCTCTCATGTTCGGCGATCAGGCGCTGTGCCAGCGCTCCTGGCGCCATCACCGCATAGACCGCCCGGTCCCGGCTGAACGCCGATTCCAGGACCCGATCGGGAACTGTCACCACCGGCAGAGAACGCCGGCCCGACACCAGTCTGGAGAACTCGTCCGGGCTTGCACTTTCCGAACGGATCACCACCCCTACCCTGCCTGAAGTGAGCCACTCCCGGCATTTCTGAAACCCGCAGACCGTCTGACCCGCCCTGCGAGCCAGGCTGACTGCGTCCAGCATCCGCTGCACCAGCGCGGCCTCGACCAGATCGGCCAAGCCATCCGGTACGATCACCTGGGCTTTGGCCGCTCTGGCAAAAGCCTGTCGTGTGCGGGCGCTATCTAACACATCCCGGCTGGCACTCAACCACATTCCCCGACCCGGAAGTTTTCCGGCGAGGTCGGGAACAACCCGGTTATCCGGGCTGACCACGAAACGGATCATGCCTTCAGGCGGCTTCTGCTCTCGCGTAACGATGCATCGCCGCTCCGAGCCGCGACGCCCTAGAGCACCACGAACGGGACCATTATCAGTATCAGAAATATCAGACGTCGGTCGACTCCCCGTCACCGTTTTCGGGCTTTGCCGAGTCGGCTTCTTCACCATCGAACCAGTGCGCACGCGCTGCCATGATGATCTCGTTGGCGGCATCTTCGTCGATAGCCTCCTCACCGAGGATCTCCACAAGCTCGTCGCCAGCCAGATCCGCCAGATCGTCGAGCGTCTTCACGCCCTTCTCACCCAGCGTCACCAGCATCTGGTTCGTAAACGTTCCCAGCCCGGCCACGTCATCCGTGACACCCAGCGCCTTGCGCTGGTCATCCAGGGCCTGTTCCTTGCTGGCAAGATAGTCATTGGCGCGATGCATGAGCTCTTCAGCCACGCTCTCGTCAAAACCTTCGATATCGTTCAGCTCGCCCGGGTCGGTGTAAGCCAGTTCCTCGATCGTGTGGAAGCCTTCCGTCACCAGCAGGCCCGCGATCACGTCATCGACGTCCAGCGCCTCGACGAACTGCGAGGAGCGCTTGCGGAACTCTTCCTGACGACGCTCCGATTCCTCGGCCTCCGTCAGGATGTCGATGTCCCAGCGCGTCAGCTGGCTGGCCAGACGCACGTTCTGTCCACGGCGACCGATGGCAAGCGAAAGCTGCTCATCCGGCACCACGACCTCGACGCGGCCCGCTTCCTCATCCATCACCACCTTGCTGACTTCAGCCGGAGCCAGCGCATTGACGACGAATGTCGCAGCCTGAGGGCTCCAGGGGATGATGTCGATCTTTTCGCCCTGCAGCTCGGCCACAACGGCCTGAACACGGGAGCCGCGCATACCGACGCATGCGCCGACCGGGTCGATCGCTGCATCACGGGAAATCACGGCCATCTTGGCGCGCGATCCCGGATCACGGGACACGGCCTTGATCTCGATGATGCCATCGTAGATTTCCGGAACTTCCTGCGCGAACAGCTTGGCCAGGAAGGCCGGATGCGTGCGGGACAGGAAGATCTGCGGGCCGCGCGGCTCGTCACGCACATCATAGATGTAAGCGCGGACGCGATCGGAATTGCGGAAGGACTCGCGGGGGATCAGCTCGTCACGACGCAGCAGGGCTTCCGTATGGCCGATCTCGACCATGAGGTTGCCATACTCGGTGCGCTTGACAGTGCCGTTGACGATCTCGCCCACGCGGTCCTTGAACTCGTTGTACTGGCGCTTGCGCTCGTATTCGCGCACGCGCTGCACGATGACCTGCTTGGCCGTCTGCGCTGCGATGCGGCCGAAATCGATCGGGGGCAGCGGATCGACCAGATGCTCGCCGGCCTGGATTTCCGGCTGGAACTTGCGGGCGATGTGCAGCGGGATCTGGGTGTCCTCGTTCTCCACATGCTCGACCGCTTCGGTCCAGCGGCTCAGTCGGACTTCGCCCGTCTTGCGGTCGATCGTCGCACGGATGTCCTTTTCATGCCCGTACTTCGCGCGGCCAGCCTTCTGGATGGCCTGCTCCATGGCTTCGAGCACTTCCTCGCGGTCGATGTTCTTCTCGCGGGATACTGCATCGGCAACCAGCAGCAGTTCGGGACGTGTAACAGACGTGTCCATCAGATCGGACCTCCAGCCAGCATGAGACGGGTCATCACTTTTTCCCCGGCTTCTTCGGATTCAGTTTGGGCGCCTGGCGCGCTTCCCCGCCATCTTCCCCTTCGGAGGCGACCCCTGCAAGGGCAGCGCTCGCTTCGATCAGCGCATCGGTCAGGACCAGACGGGCCTTGCGGATGTCCACCAGCGGCAGGACAGCCTCGGTCCCGTCATCCAGACGGATGATGGCATTGCCGTCCCGTGCACCCATGACGGTGCCGGAGAAACGGCGACGGCCGTTGAGCGGCACGTCCAGCTCGGCCTTCGCCAGATGGCCCGCGAATCGCTCCCAGTCCTTGGCGCGTGTCAGCGGACGGTCGATCCCTGCGGACGACACTTCCAGCATCCACGCACCCGGGATCGGATCGTCAACGTCCAGAATGGCGCCGGCGGCGTGGCTGATCTGCTCGCAGTCTTCCACCGAGATCAGGGAACCGTTCGCACGGTCCGCCATGATCTGGATCGTCGGGGTGTCGCGTCCCAGCACCGAAAGACGCACGAGCTCATAGCCCAGATCGGCAAGCGTCGGCGCGATCCGCTCCGCGATGCGGGCTTCCAGCCCCGTGAGGTGGGGCAGTTCGATGTCGGAAGAGGCGTTCTGCTGAGACAAGACAAAAAAGGCGGCCCGTCAGGGCCACCCCCCAAATGAGCGGAAGATGAATGGAATGTGCCTTATGTAAGTCACCTCCCCGCAGGACGCAAGAGGAACGCAAATCCCGTTGTTCCTGAAGCTCTTATCCATTGGGCGAGTCGAAAGATTTGTTTACATTCCCATATCTCGAAAGCCCTTGTCTTCGGACGCTGTCGGGAGTGAGATGGTTGTGAAATGACTTCCCAGTACGAGCCCCGTCCAGAACCGCGCGCCCAGCCGCTACCCTCCGAACCGGCATCCCGCAGTCGGGCGCTGTGGGGCGGAGGCGGGCTGATCGCAGCCCTGACGGTCGGGGCCGGGGCCTTTTTCTACACGCATAATACAGCGGCGCCGACCGTGCCTGCGGCCGCGCCGCCGTCCCAAAGCACGCCGGCCGTACCTGCTGCCCAGACCGCCGCGGTCCAGCTTTCCATGCTTCCTCCCGCAAAGGCGTCAGCCGCCCTCGCAAAAAGCGGCTTCAGCCCTGCCGACCGTGCCCGCATCCTCGCGGCAGTGAAGGATGGCAAGATGCGGCTCGTGGAAATGCCGGTGCTTGATGCGTCTGGCGCGGTTGGCCAGACCATTGACGTCACGGTCTCGGGTCTGACACAGCGCGTCGTCCTGACGGGCAAGTTCCAGCATCTGGTCATTCCCATTGTCGAAGCCGGACAGATCCTCATCGCACCCGTCAGCATGCCGCACGCCCCGGCCCTGACCATCGGAGCGCTGACAGCCCTCGGTCCCGAAGCCCTGCCCGCCCTGATGACGCTCGACCAGCGCGTCCTGCTCAACGTGATCGTCCAGTAAGGAACCGCCCCGGTGTTCAAGTCCCTCGTTCCCATGCTCAACCGGGCCATGCCGCTGATGATGGCGGCCTTCCTCATTCTGGCAGTGATTCAGGTCGCGGTCATGCTACACCTGTCGCTGAACGGGCTGTGGGCCGCCATCGAATGGGGGCGGCGTTTCTATCTTCCGCTGGCAGGCATCAGTGCCCTTCTGGCAGTCACGGGACTGGCGTATGAAACGTCAGCCGAAAAACTGGCGCGTCGCGGACTGCGCCGCAGGAAAGGTCTCATCATGGATGTTCTCAGCCGTCTGACAAACCGCGGAGCCCTTGAAGAGCTCATGGCCCGCGAACAGCGCGAAACCGTCATTGACGCCGACGAACTGGCCGCTTCCCTGCGCGCCCGCGTCATCGGACAGGATCAGGTCTGCGAGGACATCGCCCAGCAGATGCGCCGCCGCCTGGCGCTTCAGGTCCGTGGCAAGCCAGTCGGCATCTTCCTGCTCGCTGGCCCTCCGGGCACCGGCAAGACCTATCTGGCCAAGCAGATGGCCAAACAGATGGAACGCCCCCTGCTGCATTTCGACATGACGCAGATGTCGAGCGCCCATGCCGCAACCCAGCTTTTCGGCTCGCCCAAGGGTTATGTCGGGTCCGACACCTTCGGCAAGCTGACCGGCGGCCTCAAGGATCATCCGGATGCCGTGGTGCTGCTCGACGAAATCGAAAAGGCCCATCCGGACGTCTTCAAGAAGTTCCTCACGGCCTGGAACGACGGCCATGTCACGGAAGCCTCCACGGGTGAACAGGTTTCGACCACCCGCGCGATCTTCATGCTGACGTCCAACGTCGCGACAGAGGCTCTCACCGAAATCGCCGACCGTCTCGCCAACGAGCCTGAGAAGATGCGCGCCGAGTCGGTGGAGGCCCTGCGCAAGTCCGGCTTCGCCCCCGAGGTCCTCAACCGTCTGGACCGTATTTTCATTTTCCGTGCCCTGCGCGGACTGGATCTGGCCCGCGTGGCGGCACTCGAAATCGAAGCCATGATCGAAGGTTACGGCCTGCATGTGGAAACCGGCGGCATTGATGCCGGCGTTCTGTTCCAGGTCATGGTCAAGCAGAAGAACCTCGGCACCGGTGCCAGCGCGCGCGATCTTGTCCGTTCCATCGAGGACATGGTCAGTGAAAGCCTCATCGTGGCCCGTCAGCAGGGTGCCAAGCGCGTCCGTCTCGTCACGCAGGAGGACGGTACCGTCGTCACCGAGATCGCCAGCGACACCGAAACCCAGCTTGGTCGGGTGAGCCACTGATCCATGACGGCATTCGGACGGCTCTGGCGACGCGCGCCGCTCTGGCGCACGAGCGTGATCGTAACGGTAGGCGCGCTCGGCATGGCCGCCTTCTATCCCACCCCGGCGCTCAAGAAGGCCATGCCGTGGCTTCCGGGGCACCTGCCCGGGGCGGCACCCTATAATGCGGGGTCAGGCGCGTCACAGCCGGATGGGCAACAGGGCGGCCAGCCCGGCGGCGCTCCAGGTCTTGGGGACCAGATCGGCGTGCCCGATCCCGGCATTGCCCAGCATGGCAGCATCACCATCGCCGGACGCACCCTGCCGCTTCCGGCGGGTGACTGGCATCCGATCCTGACGGCCCGGAGCGGGGCGCATGGTGAGCTGTCCCAGCAGGTTCTGGCCCGCACGGATCGCGGTGTCGTCTCCGGCGTCATCGTGGTCCGCGCCACGCAGCAGCCCGTCCCCGCCGATCTGGCAGAGCAGCTCGAAACGCCATGCCATGACGACCGCGACTATGCGGCCCATATTTCCGACAGGGCCGGCGTGTCGCAGGAATGCAGCTACACCAGCAATGCCGTGCTCGAAAACCAGAGTGTCAGCACGGACCCGTTCATCACGGCGGCGTTTTCGCGGATGCGCACCCTGGGTTTCCCGATCCCGAGCCTGATGATCAATGTCGGCTGGTATTATGCGGCGGCGGCCGGCAAGGGCACCGCTCATATCGAAACGGTAGAGACGCTCGTCGCCCCGATCGAACACGGATCACGCCAGCTTCTGGCCCCCCCGCAGTACTGGAACAAGGCCTCGGTTCACAAGAATCCGGACGCCGCCCAGTTCATCGATGCCCTGGATCGCTGGATGATCGGCTGGTCCCGCGTGCTGCGTCAGGGATTTGACGGAACGCTGGACACGGCCACGCTCGTGCCGCCCCTCATCAACGATCCATCCGCACCTCGGCCAGCCTGAACAGGACAGACCGGTGCACCCAAGATTTCAATGGTGCCCGGTTCCTGAAAATCCGCGCCCCAGACGCCGCTCCGCCATCCGCGCCAGCCGCACGAAGGGCAGTCCGAGCAGCAGATAGGCCAGACCGACCATGATCCCCGTTCCGAAATAATCGTAATAGGTGGAGGACAGCCGCACATAGGTCTGACTCAGTTCCGTCAGCGTGATGACGGAGACGAGCGAGCTGTCCTTGAGCAGCGAAATAAAGTCGTTGGTCATGACGGGTACGACCGTCCGGAAAGCCTGCGGCACGATCACGAGGCGCAGCGCCTGCCAGTGGGTCATGTTCAGCGCAATCGCCGCTTCCATCTGCCCACGCGGGACGGAGAGCAGACCGGCGCGATAGTTCTCCGCCTCATAGGCCGCATAGTTCAGCCCCAGAGACAGCACACCTGCCATGAACGGTGACAGACGGATGCCGAAAGCCGGAAGGCCATAGAAAATGAACAGCACCTGGATCAGCAGCGGCGTTCCGCGCACGACCTCAACATAGATCCCCGCCACAAAGCGAAGCGGAGCCGCGCCGTAATGCCGGGACAGCGCCAGCAGAAGCCCGAGCGCCACAGCCAGAACCATGGCCAGCGCCGACACTGCCAGCGTCATAAGCGCCGCCTGCCCGATCAGCGGCAGGAAACTCACATAACGCCGGACCAGAACATGCCAGCCGCTGCCGGTCGTGTTCGCCATGGCCTGCCGGTAATGGTCCCATTCCGTGGGCGCAATATCGGGCTGGCTGTTATCGCCCGTGTAGTTCGCCATCAGCGGCGTCCACAGGTTCCAGCGCGCCAGAATACGATGCAGCGTCCCGTCCTGAATGATCTCGCCTAGCGCCGCATCCACCTGATCACGCAGCGCGCGGTTCTCGGGTGAGAATGCGATCCCGTATTCCATGCTGCCGATCGGCTCGCCCACGAGCTTCATGTCCGGGGAGATGCTGCCATAATAAAGCGCAATCGGCGCATCGAGCAGGATCGCATCCAGCCGCCCGTTCCGCAGATCCGAAAACGCATTCGTCTCTTCTTCATAGGACCGTACGTTCGAGCCACCCTGCCGACGCAGCATCCGCTCGGCCGTGGTGTCCTTGATCGTCCCGATGGTATGGCCCTTCAGGGCATCCATCGTATCCAGACCGTTCTGGTCGTGCCGGACGATGATGCGCTCGCTCGTCACATAATAGGGACGCGAGAACAGCACGGCCGCCTTGTGCTCCGGCGTCATCTCGATGCCGTCGAGCACCATCCCGTACAGCCCGCGCGACAGCCCGGGGATCAGGCCGTCCCAGTCATTCTGGATGAATTGCGCCTTGCGGTGCATCCGCCCAGCGATTTCATTGACCAGTTCGTACTCAAAACCGGTCATTCGGGATTCATGGGCCGGGTCGTGAAAGACGTAAGGCACATTTGCCTCGCCGTCTGACGCCCAGAGCAGCTCCTGCGACGAAGCGGGAGCATCAGCCAGCGCAACAGAAACAGGACTGATGGCAAGCGCCAGCAAAAGCGCAAAAAGTTTCTTCATCACAGCAACGTCCGCAGGAACCGGCGTGTTCGTCCCTCCCTGGGGTTGGCGAACATCAGGTCCGGATCACCGCTCTCGACGATTTCCCCGCCCTCGACAAACAGAACACGGTCCGAAGCCGCGCGCGCGAAACGCATGTCATGCGTCACCACAAGCTGCGTCATGCCCTCATCATCCAGCGCCCGCATGACGGACAGGACTTCCTCGGAAAGTTCAGGGTCCAGCGCCGATGTCGGCTCGTCATACAACATGACGGACGGCTTCATTGCGAGCGCGCGCGCAATGGCCGCGCGCTGTTTCTGGCCACCCGAAAGACTATCCGGATAGCGGTCCTTGACGGCTGCCAGTCCGACTTTCGCCAGAAGTTCGCAGGCGACGGACTGCGCCGCGTCGCGGGACATTTTCTTGACCTGAATCGGCGCCATCATGACGTTGTCCAGCACCGTGCGGTGAGGAAACAGATTGAAGGCCTGAAACACCATGCCGACATGCGAGCGCAGCTTATGGGCCTCGGCCTCATTGGCGCGGCTCCAGTGCCTGCCCGTGCATGCGACCGTCACATCCTCGATCCGGACTGAGCCCGCATCCGGATGTTCCAGAAAATTGAGGCAGCGCAGGAACGTGGACTTGCCACATCCCGAAGGACCGATCATCGAGATCAGCTCGCCGCGCTCCACGTCGAGCGACAGACCCTTCAGAACCTCGTTCCCACCAAAGGACTTGGCGATACCACTCGCCTGCAGCACCAGATCAGCCAGTTCCGGAAACCCTCGAAAAAAGAGACGCACGATCACATGACCGCGCAGCCCTCATAACGGACCTGCGCCAGCGTATCGAGACCTTAATACAGCACGCGGCACAATTCATACGATCATCATATTCGCGTCCTCCAGACCGCAGCTTTCACGCCAGCCCTTGCGAAGCAGGTCCGCAGGGTCTCTAAAACAGAAAGACACACACCGGGACAGAACCAAACCCGCGCATGAGACCCTTCGATGACCAGCCCGTCTGACTTCCCCATCCCCCCCGTTCCCGGACGCCTGCTCGACGTTGAGGACGTCACGGTGTTCCGCGGGGACCGGCTGGTTCTCGACGGCGTGTCCCTGACGCTGGATGCCGGGGATGCCATGATCCTGACAGGTCCGAACGGCGCCGGGAAATCCACGCTTCTACGGACGATTTCCGGTCTGCGCCGCCCCGATTCAGGCGAGGTCATCCGTTATGGCGATCTTGCCTGGCTCGGCCATCAGGACGCCCTCAAGCCCGGCCTGACGCTGGCGCAGAACCTTGCTTTGGCTGAAAAGCTCGGTACGAACAGCCTGCCAGACGCACTTGAAGCCCTGGACCTGACCCACCTGACTGATCTTCCGGCGCGTCTGCTCTCTTCGGGACAGAAGCGCCGCGCCGCTTTCGCCCGCGTCATGCTGTCCGGCGCTCCGCTCTGGCTGCTCGACGAACCAACCGTCGGGCTGGATGTCGCCAGTATCGAACGCCTCGGTGCCGTCATGGCCGCCCATCGCGCCAAAGGCGGTGCCATGATCGTCACAACGCATGTCCCGCTTCCCCTCGACAACACCCGTTCGCACGAGCTGCCATCGCTCGCACATGTAGAGTCCTTCTGGCTGTCATGACCGCTTTTCTTGCCCTGATCGACCGTGACCTTCGTCTGGCGTTCCGCTTCGGTGCCGACACGCTGGCCTCGCTGCTGTTCTTTATCTTATGTGGCAGCCTGTTCCCGCTCGCGCTCGGCCCATCGCCGGATCTGCTGCGACACATGGGGCCGGGCATCATCTGGGTCTGTGCCCTGCTTGCCTGTCTGCTGCCGCTGGACCGTCTGTTCGGAGCCGAACTCGAGGACGGCTCCCTCGACCTGCTGATGCTGACCGGCCCGACTCCGGCCGCCGTGGCCTTCGCCAAAATGGCCGCCCACTGGCTGACGACCGGCCTGCCGCTCCTGATCGCCAGTATTCCGCTCGGCATCATGCTGGGCGTCAGAGGCTCGGAACTGCCGCTCCTGCTGCTCGGCCTTGCGATGGGCACGATGTCCCTCTCGCTCCTCGGCGGTATGGCAGCCTCGATCGTGCTTGGCGCGCGGCGCGGCGGCGTGCTGCTGCCGCTACTGGTCCTGCCGCTCGCAACGCCTGTGCTGATCTTCGGCGCAGCCTCGTCCTATGCGGGACAGCTTGCGACGTCACCTGCCGCCAGTCTGGATCTGCTGGGAGCGTGCCTCTTCGCCTGCCTGCCGCTGTGCCCCCTCGCCGCCGGACAGGGCCTGAAGGCCGCCGTGGGCTGAAGGAGCTGTCATACCTTAACAGGATGTCATCCGCAGGCCTTTGACGACATGACTCCTTTGTGAAACGACTGGAGCATATTCGTTTCATATCGAGATCATCGTCATGCCCAAACGCCCTTCGCTCAGAAGCTCCCTTTTATCCTGCGCAGCCCTGATGGGCTTCAGTCTTGGCGCTGCTCAGGCCGAGCCGGGCTATCTGCGTGAACCCTCGATTTCCGACCAGACCGTCCTGTTCAATGCCGAACAGTCCGTCTGGAGCGTGCCCCTCGCTGGCGGGCAGGCCCAGCGTCTGACGACCGTACCGCAGGGTGCGAACGCCATTGATCCGCACCCCGTCATGTCCCCGGACGGCACCCAGATCGCCTTTGCCGCCAATTTCGATGGCCCGACCGAAATCTATGTCATGCCCCGCAGCGGCGGAACGCCCCGGCGCCTGACATTCGAGAACGTCGCCCGCCTGAAGATCATCGGCTGGGACGCTCATGCAGGCATCCTCTACGCCGCCCCCGCCGCCACAGGGCCGTATTACACCCAGACCGTCACCGCCATTGATCCGAAAACCAGCGCAAAACACGTCTTTCCGCTGTCGGGCGTCAATGATGCTGCCCTCAGCCCGGACGGACGCTGGCTCTATGCCGTCCGCTTCGGCCTCGCCACGACCGGCGACCACATGCGCGCCTATCGCGGCGGTGCATTGTCCCAGCTCTGGCGCTTCGATCTTCAGAACGGCAAGGAAGCCGAGCGCATTGGCACGCATGACGCCAACCTCATCCGCCCGATGCCCTGGCGCGACCGACTGATCGTCATTTCCGACGAGAACGGCCGTTACAATCTGTGGAGCCTCGCCACGGACGGCACGGACGCGAAACAGCTTACCCATTTCACGGATTACAGTGTCCTCGAAGCCTCCATTTCCGGCGATCATATCGTGATGCGCAAAGGCGCGGACCTATTCGATTTCAATCTGGCGAGCGACGAGACCACACCCATCAAGGTGGACCTGACCTCCGACAACCTGCCCCGCAGCCCGTACTGGCTGGAGAAGCCCACGCGCTTCCTGACCGCATCGGCTCTTTCTCCCAAAGGTGAAACCGCAGCCTTCACCATGCGCGGACATGTCGTCGTCGCAGGGGCTTCGCCGCGACGCGTCGTCGTCCTCGCCACGCCTGACAATGTGCGCCTGCGCCTCGCCCAGATCACGCCGGACGGCAAATCCGTCATCGCCTTCAGCGACGTCAACGGCGATTCCGCCCTGTGGCGCTTTGCAGCAGACGGCAGTGGCAAGGGCGAGGCCATCACCCAGCCCTCCCCGACCGAACCCGTCATTCTGTCGCTTTCGCCGGATGGAAAATACGCCGCCCATACCGATCTTCTGGGCCGGCTGTGGCTGACGGACCTGTCCACGAAGGCCGACAAGCTTGTCGATAACGCCACGCAGGACGGCACCAACGTTTTCGACTCCCTGTCATGGTCGTCGGATGGTCATGTTCTGGCTTTCGTGCGCACCCGTGGTGCGAACCTGCGTCGTCAGATCGCGCTCTATGTTCCAGCTACCGGCCAGACGAACTGGGTCACGGACGGACGCTACGAATCCTATACGCCGAGCTTCTCGCCAGACGGGAAATGGCTGTGGTTCCTTTCGGACCGCACCTTCTCGCTGTCCAATGGTTCGCCCTGGGGTGACCGAAATATCGGCCCGGCTTTCCCGAAACGGACCGGCATTTACGCTCTGGCTCTTCAGTCCGGCGAACGCTTTCCGTTCCAGCCCGCCACCGAACTGGACCCGGCGGACAAGAAGCCTGATGCCGACAAGAAGGATGCCAAAAAGAAAGACTCCGACAAGAAAAAGGCACTCCCCGCCATTGAATGGGCTGGCCTTGCGACACGTCTGTATCAGGCTCCCGTCCCGGCCGGTGATTACGAAGGGCTGGGCGTCTCTGACGAGTATCTGTTCACCATCGACAATTCCGGCTCAGGCGATGGTCCGGGCGATCTGAAGTCGATCCATATCGACAATAACGAACACAAGATCGAAACCTATGCTGCCAAGATCTCGGATTTCGACATCACGCCTGACGGCAAGACCCTGCTGACCCTCAGCCGCAAGGGGAAGAATGCTCCCGACCTGCTCCTTACGCCTGCGGGCGAAAAACAGCCCAAGGAACTGGCCGGCAAGAAGATCGAGCTCGACCATCTGCGTCTGCGGATTGATCCCGGGCAGGAGTGGTCGGACGAATTTGTGGATGCCTGGCGCCTGCATCGCGACCACTACTATGACCGTGACCTGCACGGTGTGGACTGGAAGGCCGTCCGTGCCCATTTCGCCCCCTTCGTGGACCGCCTCGGAGACCGCGCGGATCTCGACGATCTGCTCGGCCAAATGGTCGCGGAAATCGGCGCCATGCACTCGCAGCTCCATGCGCCCACGACGGTCGATCAGCCCGCGTCCAGCCTCATTGCGGGCCTTGGCGCGCATCTGACGCATGAAGACAACGGCTTTCGCATCGATCACATCTATCAGGGCGACCGTGACCTCCCGGACCAGCAGTCCCCGCTGGCAGCTCCGGGTGTGGATGCCCGAAACGGAGATCTCATCACTGCCGTCAACGGACAGCCCACGGCCGGACAGCCCGATCTGGGTTCGCTCCTTGCCGATCAGGCCGGAAAGCAGGTTCTCCTGACGCTCTCGCGCGCCGGAAAGGAGCACAAGGTCATCGTAACTCCCGTTCCTTATATGAAGGAGCGTGACCTGCGGGCGCGGGACTGGGAAGTCGGCCGGGCGGATGTCGTCGATCGCGCCAGCCACGGACGCATCGGCTATCTGCATCTGCAGTCCATGGTCGGTGACGACATGGAAGCCTTCGCCCGCGAGTTCTATGCCAATATCGACAAGGACGGCCTGATCGTTGACGTCCGCGGCAATACGGGCGGCAATATCGACAGCTGGGTTCTGACCCAGCTCATGCGTCGCCCGTGGATGTTCTGGGGCCGCTACGGCAATGCGCCTTCGGTGGACATGCAGCAGTCCTTTCAGGGCCGCCTGATCGTCCTGTCCGATGAGATGACCTATTCGGACGGCGAGACTTTCTCCCAAGGCATCAAGTCCCTGCATATCGCCCCGCTGCTTGGCGAACGTACGGCAGGCGCCGGTGTCTGGCTGTCGGATGGAGATCGTCTGATCGACAACGGCAATGCCCGCACGGCCGAGAACCCCTATTTCGACCTGAACGGACACTGGCTGGTCGAGAACAGGGGCGTTTCCCCGGACATCGAAGTCGAGAACATGCCGGTCGCCACCTTCAACGGGGAGGACCAACAGCTTGAAGCCGCCATCGCCTGGCTCCGCAGGGACATGGCCGACCATCCGCGTCCGGTTCTCAAGCCCGAAGCCTTCCCGGTGCAGCAGCCCGCTGCCCCTCGTTAATCCTGAAAGGTTCTGATGGATCGGCGGACTGCTGATCCTTCAGGATACGACGACATGCCGGCTGTTAAAGAAGTCATCAGATCTGGCACGGGCTCAATGAGATCAGGACAGACCCGATGATGGAATTTTCGTTAGCGGTTCTGGCTGCCGCTTCAGTTATTCTGTTTGTGTATATTATATTAAACTACAGAAATATCTTTATATATAAAAATGTATTAGGGAATATGGTTCTTTTATTATTTATGATTCTTCTATTTTTAATGATATTTTTTGCTTTTTATATAATTTACTTGTTTGTTTCCACAATCCAATAGAGCACAATCAGTAACAGTACACTCTATGGATCAGGCTTCAGAGCATCCGGTCCATGACCCTATCCTTGCGGCCATAGCGATGAAGCAGTGCTGCGATCACATGCCCGGCGATCAGAACTCCCAGAACCCATGACGAGAACTGGTGCAGCACATTCACCAGCGGCACGAAAACCGGCGCCTTGTGCGTCAGGGGTGGCAGATTGACGACCCACATCATCGGGATCGGCAGGCCGTGAACCGAACTCCGCACCCATCCCGTCAGCGGCACGACCAGCATCATCGCATACAGCCCGAAATGCCCGACCTGAACCGCCAGACGCTCTTCCTCGGGGATATCCGCTGACATTGCTGGCGGCCGATGCGTCGCGCGCCAGACAAGCCGCAGAACAGTCAGAATAATAATGAACGGTCCGATTTCTTTATGGATCAACAGCAGGAGTGCCTTCTGCGACGTCGCCGCATGCGGCATGATCCGTCCCACATAAAATCCGAGCAGCCACAGTGGAATGATGATCGCCGCCATGCTCCAGTGAAACATCCTGGCCACAAGGGAATAACGCTGGAACGGCGGAAGGGTCTTGTCCATGAAACGGCAACACTCCGGAAGAACGATTCCGCTTTCTATCACCCGTTCCCGTGCCGGAACACACGTTGCGCGAGGCTACGGATTTTCAAGCGTGAGCAGGACGGCTAGGACAGCCTCTACGCCCTCACAGGAATACCCGACCGCCATGCTGACATTGCTGTACACGCGCATTACCGAACTCGCCGCGTCTCCGCGCGCCGTATGGTGGCTGGTCATTGTCGCGATGGCGGAAGCCTCGGTCTTTCCGCTGCCGGTGGACCTGATGCTCGTACCCATGCTGCTCGCGAACCGTAAACGCGCCTGGTTTCTGGCCTTCGTCTGCACCTTGGCCAGTGTCGGAGGCGGCTTGATCGGCTGGATTCTGGGCGCGTTCCTCATGGAGCATATCGGCATGCCGATCGCGCATTTCTATCATGCCGATCAGCGCATCCTGAACCTTGAGGCCATGTTCCGCCATTACGGCGTGTGGATCATCCTCGCCAAGGGCCTGACCCCGCTTCCCTACAAGTTCGTCACGCTGGCCGCCGGGGCCGCCCATTTCTCCCTGCTGCCTTTCATTGCGGCCAGTATCGTCACCCGCGGCGCCCGCTTCTTCCTTGAAGCGGCCCTGCTCCGCACGTTCGGCGAACCCATCCGCGACTTCATCGAAAAGCGTCTGGCCCTTGTTCTTCTGGCCGCCCTGATTCTCATTGCAGGCGGTATCGCCCTGATCGAGCTTTTATAAAAAAATTTTAATGTTTGTATTTTTTGACCCATTAACCGGGTCGATGCCGGATGTTTCAGGTCATCCGATAGAAATTCACATCCAAAAAAAATCAAACACCGTTAATTTGATCGTTAAAATCGTTAAATTTTAAGTAACATATATATGTCAAAAAATTGCCGTAAATCAGATACTTAAAACCAACAATACAACAATATTAATCTGAAAATTCATCTGCACAATTCCACAAAAAACTCGCAAAATAGCGTTGAAACAATATGTTTGCGAAAGGTAATCAAAATCTTTCTGCATGGATTGTTTATCTAATAACTTATAGTTGAGTTAATTTTTTATTGATTAGAATCGCAAAAACGATCGAAGTAACTGCATCCTGTTTCTAAATGGTGAACACCACATCTTTAGAGGCCGGATCCGATGCTAGTGCAATCCTAATTGCAGGGGAGAATTGGCATGACTTCGTATAGCGATGCTGATGCTACTTATACCGTCACGCAAACCGGTCTTTTTGGTCTCACAAGCGATGTGACCATTAAAGACAGTACAGGAAGTACCCTCTACACTCTTTCCGGTGTTCCTACGGGAAACATCATCACTGGCTCAGATTCAGTGAACGTCCTCGCAAGTCTACTGGGGGGGACTTATGTCAGTGTTCCCGGCTCGACTGGCGACATCAATATTCTTCTGAATGCCCTGAGTGCCGTTAATTTCTATATTGGCGGCGACACGACGGTCTCCCTGGGCGTCAGCGCCATTTCGGGACTGACACTGAACGTCGTGGGCGGGCAGCTCAGCTTCTCCAGCGGCCTCGTTGCGAGTGCCCTGCAGGGCTCCACCATCAATATCAGCGAGGGCGGAACATACGTTTCCGGCTCCAATCTCGCCAGTGTTCTGACCGGATCCACAATCAACTTCGGTGCCGGCGGCGGAACACTCATCCTCAATGGTGGCGGAACGCTCATCGACCTGAGCGGCACAAGCATTACCAACTACAACCCCGCCAAAGACACGATCGAACTGCAGAATACCGTCACCGCGATCAGTGGCTATACGGTCTCCGGGACGGGATCGTCACGCACGGTCACGCTCTTTGGCGGCAACAACAACACGCAGATCGCGACCTACACCGTAACTCTTGCCAGTGGCGCCACCCTCCCGGCCGGCACCTATAACGCCCTGAGCGCCACCAATAACCCGCTCAAGATCACCTATTCCAACGGCAACACCTATATTGGTGTCTGCTTCCTCGCTGACTCCATGATCCGCACGCCATCCGGCGAAACCCCGATCCAGGACCTCCGCACGGGTGACGAGATCCTGGCATGGCACGAGGGCACACCTGCTGTCCGCAAGGTCATCTGGACCGGCCGGCGACAGGCCACCACCAACCCGTCCCTTCCGGATGACCAGGCGGGCTATCCCATCCGCATCCTCGCCAACGCCATCGCAGAGAATGTCCCCCACAAGGACATGCTCATCACGGCAGAACACTGCCTGTTCCTGGATGGCCGGTTCGTCCCCGCGCGCATGCTGGTCAACGGCAGTTCCATCTTCTACGACCGCTCCCTGACCTCTTACGAATACTTTCACGTCGAGACCAGAGAGCATTCCGTCATCATGGCCGACGGCATGCTGACCGAAAGCTATCTCGACACAGGCAACCGGCACACCTTCCGGCAGGACGGAAAAATCCTCGCCATCGGTGGCCAGCACAAAAGCTGGGACGATGCCGCAGCGCCGCTGGAAGTCAGTCGGGCCTTCGTCGAGCCCCTCTATCGCCAGATCGAAGCCCGCGCGCTTACTCACTGCCAGCTGGACAAATCAATGGCGAGCACGGGCCAGACCCCGCAAATCACAGAAGATCCCGATCTGCATCTCCTCGCCTCAGACGGCCAGATCATCTATCCGATGCGACAGACGAAAGACCGGGTCCTGTTCATGATTCCGCCAGGAATCAGCTCGGTCAGGCTCATGTCCCGCGCGTCGCGTCCCTGTGACACGACCGGCCCCTTCGTCGATGACCGCCGAGCCCTTGGGGTCCTTGTGGGCGATATCGTGTTTTTCGATTCAGGAAACACCACCGACCTCGAAGCTCATCTGGAGCATCACCCCCTGGACGGATGGGCAGGGCCGGAAAATGCTCGCTGCCGCTGGACGACCGGGAACGGTCTCATCCCGCTTGGCGAGCGCGCACCCCTGAATTTCGGCGTTCTTTCCATCACCATCCTGGCGACCAACACCTATTTTACGGAGACCGTCCTCCCCGAGGGACAGACGGCCCGGCGGGCCTGAAGGTGTAGAAAAACCATTGCTCAATCTGCTCACGGTTCCATTTATGACCGTGAGCAGATTTACGGTCTTTCACAGGGACCCACAGCAGCGGAACAAAAAAAGCCCCGGTCCAGGCCGGGGCTTTTTTTGTTTCGTATCTTTTAGTTCAACGCCATTCGCTCATGCGCCATGGCCTGCTCTTCCCTGAAGGACGGCCATTCAGACCGTGTCAGCGCCTTCAGCGACGGAGAAGGCAGGCCCATGCGGTGCGCATAAAGCCAGGTATAGGTCAGGGCGCGATGGACATAGTCCCGCGTTTCCCCATTGGGGAGCGTTTCCATAAAGAACAGCGGATCGTGCATATCCGCCTTCTGCGTACCTTCCCAGCGGGCAATGGCACCCGGGCCGGCATTATAGGATGCCAGAACCCGGACCAGATCACCGCCTTCGGGCGGCGTAACGGTTGCGACCCGGCTGGACTGGTTCGCCAGATACAGCACGTAGAGCTGCCCGATCTCAAGATTGGAGGACGGGTTGTGCAGACGACTGACCATATCCGGCGCAACCGGGATCACCGCCACCCCATGCGAGTTATACGTCATGTGCGACGCAGTAATGAAGCTGGCCGTTACGGGACGGATCTGCATGAGGCCATGCGCTCCGGCGCCTGACGTCGCCGAGGGATCGAAGTTGGATTCAACCCGTGTCAGGGCATAGACCAGCGCTGGGTTCATGCGGAAGCCATGACTGGGCTTTAGGGACGGCAGGGGAAGCGGCGTCGGCTTCGTTACCTGGGCTTCCTGATGCATGATGAGGGAGGCAAGCTGTTCGGACAGATCCTCGTAGCCTGCTGCCTGTGCCACGAGCTGAAGCGAGCGGGAGCGCGCGCTGTCATCCGCAACATCGACCCACATCCGCCGGATCAGGTTCTCGGCCCGCATCCTCTCGCCGACCTGCAGCAGAGCAAAGAGCTGACGCCCCTGCGGAAGGGCCCCGACCGCCTCCACGTCGATTTCCGCAAGAACGGGCACCGGATCGTGCAGCGTGATCTCAACGCCGCCATCCGGCAGGCGCGCATGACCGTGCCGTCCGAGATCAAGCGTCTGGGACGCCAGAATACCGTAGAACGTCTCGTGGTGAATGGCGGCGCGATGGAGCCATTTCACATAGCCGACCATGTCATGACGCCGCCCTTCGGCACGCGCTGCCCAGAAGGCAGCGGCCGCGCGGAGTTCCACCGTCGTGACAGGTGCGTTGGCGGCAGACTGGAACAGGTCGTAGGCCGCCTCGATATGGCCTTCACGCCAGGCTGCCAGACCCGCAACATAGGCGGGCAGTCCGACCTGACTGTTGCCGCGGCCAAATCCCGCGCTGCCATGCCGCAGGGCCAGCAGGGTTTCGCCCTGAGACAGCAGCCCAAGAGCCACCTCGCCATAAAGCTGGGCGGCATAGGGCGCCGTCATGCCCGGCGTGATATCCACGAGATGCAGCGCACTTTCCGCCCCCCGCACGCCGGTGAGCACCCGTTCCTGAACCGTCCGGTCCAGAAGCGGATTGCGCACAAAGGCATGAAGCAGGGGATCAACCGGAGCAGATGTGCCCTTCACGTCCTCAGCCCGCGCATCAGCGGCGAGCGGACGGACGAAAGACTGGGGCTGCACCGTTCCCGGAAGCGCGATTTTCAGAAGCAGGGCCTGAATACTGGCGGCATCAGGCTGGGAAGCATAGTCATGCAGCCATTCGCGGAGCTGTTCGACGGCCGGATGGGCGCCCGGCGCCAGATAGCGCTCCGCCAGCACATCCGACAGCAGGACATGATCCGTCACCAGACGCATCTGGTCCTGAACGATCCGGGCGTTGCCTTCCCGCTGCGCCTGAAAGATCAGACGGTAGCGGCTGGCCATGGCAGCGGTGAGCGGATGAGGAAGCGAAACAATGCCATCTCCGCCCAAAGACGGACGGGCTTCGGCAAAAGCGGTCTCATCTCCCACCCGCTCCGGCTGAGGGGGGAGTTCTCGTGTGCTTGCCGCACGCGCCGGGGACAGTGAGCCACCGGCCAGAATCAGCACGCTAACGAGCAGAGCCCGTGCGTTACTGCCAGAAATGAAAGGGGTTGTCCTTCGCATAGCAGCGGGTTGCTACCCGCTTTGCATGCCGTTGGCAAGAACTTGTTAAGTTTGATGCAGCCTTGGACTGGGCAATGATATAACCCAACCTCAAAACAATCCAGTGGCAAACGCCTGTCTTGGCGCGTTTTTTTACGTTTTCCCGAAGTTTTTTGATGATGCTATTTGTACCGCTTCGGTCCTCATCCCCCCGGAGCCAGTTTCTCCATCAGAATCAGCAGATCCTGCCACGCATTCCGCCGCGCAGCCGCACTGGCCCGCAGTTGAAGGGGGTGTCGCATCGGGAGGAGCGGAACCGGAGTCGCAAGCCCGGGAACCCGAACCTCCGTCCACTTCCCGCGCAACCGTCCGACAGCCGCATCTGGCCCCAGCAGCATCTTCAGGGGCGTCACGCCCATCGTCACCAGAAAGCGGGGCCGACATAGGGCAATCGTCCGCAGCAGGAGCGGATGACAGGCCTGCATCTCCGTATCACTCGGAGTCCGCCCGCCCGGCGGTCGCCAGGGCAGGGCCGGCGCCATGGAAATCTGCCCCCGCTCCAGCCCGGCTGACCGCAGCATCTTCTCCAGAAGCGAGCCTGCCTCTCCCGCAAAGAGTGTGCCGGACCGGTCTTCGTCTGCATCGGGTGCCTCGCCGATCAGCATGAAGGGGGCGTCCTCCACGAAGACCGGCTCCAGCCGGTGCGTGGCGGTCCGGGCCAGAAACAGGTCGTCCGGGGCCTCGGTCAGCCGCATCAGGGTCGGAAGATCAGGCGCCTTCTCCAGCGCCTGCAGGGAGAGGCTACCCGTTGCCGTCCCGGTAACCTTTGCGCCGGTCGGACGCGTGCCATCCCACATTTCCGGCGAAGGCCGCACAGCCATCCGCTGTCCTTCTCCCGCGCGCTGCGGCATGGAAGCGGGCAGCCGGGGAGCCGCCTCGGAGAGACGGTCCACGGGCAGTTCGCACAGAGCCTCGTCGGCTCCCCATTCATACTGAAGCTGGAGCGCGGCCAGAAGTTCGGCCCGGCTCACAACCGGCTGGGGCGTCATGATCTATCCGTTCTGGTTACCTCCAGGCCGGAAGCCCTGCCCTCCTGAGAGGAGGAGCGGTTGGCGTCAGGCCTCAAGAGGGCTAGAGTTTCGTCCATTATGCAGATCACACGCGGCTGGCCCAGATCATTCGAGGATTTTTCCCGTCCGCTCCGTCTGGCGCTTCCCGTTCTTGTGCTGGGTGGCTGCCTCACGGGGGGCGCCGCGGCCGCCGTTCCTCCCGCCATGCTGCCAGCCGTCAATCCCGAAAAATCCCTGACCGGCTGGATGATGGCCGCGACCGTCATGATGGAACGCGGAGACGTTTCCGCCGCCAATCTGGCGCTTTCGCATGCCTTGCCCCTCGCCCCGCACAATCTCCGGTTGCAGCACGATGCCCTGCGCTATGCCGCGATGGCCGGGAAGCAGGCCGAGGCTGTCAGACTCGCCAACGCACTGCCCGATCATGACGTCGGCAGCGATATCGGGACCCTCATTCTCGCGCAGGATGCCTTTGCCCGTCAGGACTGGGCCGAAATGCGCCGTATCCTGACCCGCAGTCCCCATCACGGTCCGCTCGTCGCCATTGCTGCCCCCACTCTCATGGCCTGGAGCCTTGCGGCCGAAGGGCATGCCGACAAGGCCCTGAATCTGCTGGGAGAAGCGGCAGCCCAACCCGCGACCCGCAGGCTATATCTTCTGCATGCGGCCATGATCGCGGAATCCCTGCCCACTCCGCAGTTGGCGGGACAGCTTTATCACCGGACGGGAAATGCCTCCGGAGACCCGCTGACACTCCAGATCCTCTATGCACAGCTCTATGGGAGCTGGCTCGAACGCCATGGCCGTCACAAGGACGCCAGTGACGCCATTGCAGCCCTTGGCGTGACATCTCCTCTGGCCGCTCTCGTCATCGGCCCGATCCAGCAGAGCCTTCCGCATCTGAAGAGCCCGAGCCCGGCCCTTGGCGGCGCGGTTCTCAACCTGCAGATCGCCCTCATGATCACGGATGTCATCCAGCAGGACGGCATTCCGCGGGACCCGGCCATCATTGCCCTGCAACAGGCCATTTTTCTTGATCCTGGCCTGACAATTGCCCGCATCTTTCTGGCCGACACCTTTCGGGAAGCCAACCAGATCTCCAGCGGGCTGGCTGAACTGGACGGAATCCCATCTTCCGATCCCCTCGCTGCCCTGGCGGCACAGGAGCGCATCAACCTGGCCCTGCGCTCGGGTGACCTCGAGCAGGAAGCAGATGCCCTGCATCGCGCCCTTGCCCTGCGTCCCGACAATCCCGAATTCCTGATTCAGCTTGCGGAAGTCGAAGACCAGCGCGGCAATCATACGCAGGCCATTGATCTCTATACCCGCGCCCTCAAGGCTTCCCCGCCCCGCAAGGAAATCCTGTGGCCCATCCTGCTCGGCCGCGCGATGGCTGCGGAAGAGAGCGGCAACTGGCCGATGGTACAGGATGACATGAAGCATGCGCTGGAACTCGCGCCAGACCAGCCCGAAGTGCTCAATTTCGTGGGCTATGCCAATATCGAGCATGACGAGGATCAGGCTCAGGCCCTCGCCATGCTGAAAAAGGCCGTCGATCTCCAGCCAACGGACGCCTCCATTCAGGACAGCTACGCCTGGGCCCTGCTCAAATATCGCGCGGATATCAAAACCGCGCTCCCCATCCTCGTGCAGGCTGCGGAGCATGCGCCCAGCGATGCTGAAATCGGCTACCATCTCGGCGTTGCCTACTGGTATCTCGGACGGCATACCGAAGCACAGGACCAGTGGAACCAGTCCCTGGACGACAATCCCCAGCCGCAGGATCGCGCCCTTCTGATGCAGGCGCTCCAGAGCGGCGGCCCCCATCTCGCAGCCTTCGAACAGAAACAATGACCTTTCCAGACACGACTTCTTCCGCCGCTCCTCAGGCTACCGCGCACGCCAAGATCAACCTGTTCCTGCACGTCACCGGCCGCCGCGATGATGGCTATCACCTGCTCGACAGTCTTGCCGTATTCGCAGGCGCAGCAGACCGCGTTACCCTTACTGCTCCCAGTGACACCATGTCGCTGACGATCGACGGACCATTCGGACAGGGTCTTGAAGCGGACGACCAGAATCTTGTGCTCCGCGCTGCCCGCGCCCTTCAGGCCCAGTCCGGCACCACGATTGGCGGCCTGACTGAATCCTTTCATCTGGAGTTGCAAAAGAACCTTCCTGTCTCATCCGGGATTGGTGGCGGGTCGGCTGATGCGGCCGCAACGCTGCGGCTGCTGGCGCGGGAATGGAATGTCGATCAGGCAGCACTCTTTCCGATTGCCGAAACACTGGGGGCGGATGTTCCCGTCTGCGTTGCCCAGCGCCCGACCCGGATGCAGGGCATTGGGGAGATTCTTGCCCCCGCTCCGGTCCTGCCAGATGCGGGTCTCCTGCTGGTCAATCCGGGTGTCGGTGTCTCGACACCGGACGTTTTCCGGGCCTTCGCGGCAGGAGGCGGTATTGTTGAACGTCCCGAGCCGTTTCTGCCTGCCCGCTGGAACACGGCGCAGGACATGGTGGCCGATCTGAACGCCACCACGAACGATCTTCAGGCCCCGGCCCTGTCACAATGCCCCGTCATCGGCACGGTCCTGGCCTCGATCGAGAGCCTGCCTGGCTGCCTGCTCAGCCGCATGAGCGGTTCGGGTGCTACCTGTTTCGGCATTTTTTCCAGCCCCGAGAGCGCCCTTGCCGCCGCCCGCATCCTGAATGCACAGAGCGCACGTCTGGGTTGGTGGACATGGGCGGGCGGCTTCCACCACACTGAAGCTTCCACCTGATCACAACACAACCGGGCAGAAGGGCGACGGACGTCATGACAGCACCACGCATGCAGGTCACACGTTCAGAGGACGGCAAGACCATCATCCTGTCTTTCCTGGAAGGAAGCGGCGCTTCAGGCAGCATTGCCCTGGACGAAAAGCAGCTCTCCCAGTTGATCACCAGTCTCGGGCTGGCGCATGCGAGCCTCATTGAAACGCAGCCGCTGGCCCCTATTGCCGGTGCGCGCTTTACGCCGGTCTACACAACGAACTGGGCCTTGCAGATCGATGCCCTGACCGAAGGCTCCATGCTGGCTTTCCAGCACCCCGCTTATGGTCCGGTGGGGATCGTCTTCGGCCCGCAGGATATCGAGCAGATCATTCGCGGCCTGCAGAAACAACGGACCATGATCCGCTCCAACCCTGACGACGCCAGCAAACCGAGCTGACAAAATCCTTCCGGGATTTCAGAAAAATTCTATCTCCCCCGCCTCGGGGGAAACCTGAATGGCACCTGCCAGCAGACGCTGCCGAACCTCTGAGAGTGTCAGACGATCCACTATAGAACGCTGAACCTGCACCTCCCTCACACCGCTCTCATGACTTAACTGCTCACAACACTGCGCCAGTTGACCCAGAACCTGTGTGATCCTGTCAAAATCCTGCAGGTACGTGACATTCTCGCCCACACACGCCTGCAGACAGGCGTTCTCCAGCCGGCGCAGATCCTGAAGACTGGAAGACAGCTGCGCACCCACGCCTTCCAGAACTTGCGGCAATGCCAGCTTCCCTGACGCCTCAGACACTGCAGATCGGTCCAAAAACGGCTTCGATACGGGATTTGAGCGAACTGGCCGTAAAGGGCTTGGCCAGGAAATTGTTCACCCCTTCCGCAATGGCCTGCTGAACCAGATCCTTGCTGGCCTGTCCGGTCAGCATGATGAAGCCCGTTTTCGCAGTCCGCGCATTACTTCTGACCACTTTCAGAAGCTCAAGCCCATCCATATCCGGCATGTTGAAATCCGAAATAATCAAATGAACCGGATTGCTTTTGAGATGTTCGAGCGCTTCCAGTCCATTCCGGACACCAGCGATCTGTACGAACCCGATCTGGCTCAGCGTATTACGCAGGATAGAGCGGATGGATGTCTGATCGTCGACAAGAAGGACGGACATGGAGGAGGCTGAAATCATGGATATGTCTCCAGAGAGCGACGTTCACAAAGATTGAGAATGGCTGCGCCAATGGCGGAAAGCGGAAGCTGCGTTTCGACAGCACCCAGTTCGTATGCGGCCCGGGGCATGCCATAGATGACGGAGCTCGCCCGGTCCTGACCGATTGTGGAGGCGCCGGCATGACGCATGGCCAGCAGGCCCTGCGCCCCGTCGCATTCCATCCCAGTCAGAATGACCCCCACAGCATTTTTCCCGACTGTGGTGGCGAGGGAATAGAACAACTCGTCCACCGAAGGGCGATGTCCGTTAACGGGTGGGGCCGCAACCAGCTGGCAGACATATTCTCCAGGCCGTACGCCACAGCGGACGCGCAGATGGCGTTCTCCACCAGACGCGACATACACCGTGCCGGATTTCAGCACATCGCCCTCTTCCGCCAGCCTGACCTCCGGCTTCACGATCCGGTCCAGACGACGTGCGAAGCTTTCTGAAAACTGCCGCGGCATGTGCTGCACGATAACCGTTGGCGGACAGGCCACAGGGAAATGCCCCAGAACATCCGTCAGGGCTTCCACGCCCCCTGTCGAGGCACCAATCCCCACGACAGTTCCTATCTTCGAAGCAGTCCTGCTTGCAGCATCCGTATCAACCGTCACAGGCGCCTGCCGCTTCATGGCCGCCGCCCGGACAATCGCATCTCCCAGCCCCGCAAACGGATCCTCACCGTTAGCCGTGGTCGTTTTCGAATACCATTCCGCAGCTCCCATCCGGAGCGACTGCTCAACCAGTCCCCGGTGACTGGAAAGATGACCCGACACCATCACGACGGGCATCGGCCGCAACCTCATGATCTTTTCAAGAAACTGCAGGCCATTCATGGACGGCATTTCGAAATCGAGCGTCAGCACATCAGGATTCAGTCGTACGATAAGATCACGCGCTTCAAACGGCGTTCCGGCAGTCCCCACGATCTTTACTCTGGGATCCCGCCGGAGTGCGGCCGCAATCAGGGCGCGGGTCGTCAGGGAATCATCGACGACCACGACAGTCAGGGGTCTTGCGCCACTCAAGAGCCCCTCCTGCCAGATGAAACCTTGCGATAGGCATTATGCCCGAAGCTTTCCATGCCAAACCGCTCAGGATGAGCGATACGCTCCGAGTGCCCCAGATAAAGCTCTCCCCCCGGAAAAATGCGTCCCGAAAGACTGCCCCATAGTTGATCCTGCGTTTCGCGATCAAAATAGATCGCGACATTCCGGCAGAAAATGGCATGGAAACGGGATGAAAATGGCCAGGGTTCAACCAGATTGAGACGTCGGAAACGGATCATCTCCCGGATTTTTTCGGACATGACGACCCGGTCGTCTTCAAGCCGACAGGACGTCAGCACTCCGTCTTCAAAAAGAGCCTCGGCTTCTATGGAAGCATAGCTTCCCAGGCGAGCCTGCTGCAGAACATCGGAATCTATATCTGTCGCCAGAATTTTCGCTTTCAGATGCGGAATGGTGGGCAGACATTTTATGACTGTCATGGCGATCGAATATGCTTCCTCGCCACTCGAACAGGCCGCAGACCAGATCCTGAGTTCTTCTCCGCGTTCAAGGCGGCCATATAACTGCTGACGAAGCAGGGATTCCAGGTATGAGAAGTGGTGTTTTTCCCGATAAAAACTGGTGACATTTGTTGTTAGCGCGGAAACAAGATGCTGACGTTCGTCAGAACCCGCTTCACTCATCAGAAAGGCGCAATACTCGTCGAAACAGCCAAATCCCTCCTGCCGGACACGGCGGGAAATTCTGGAATAGACGAGGCTCTTTTTCTTTTCAGACAGAGAAATCCCAGCGTAACTCTTGGCAATTCCAGCGATAATCCGGAAGTTTCCATCAGAAATTCCGTCTGTCTCCAGCACAGGGATCGCTGTCATTGCAGACTCCCCTCAAACAGCGCGTCTACATTCACAGAAAATATCAGACGATCTGCTACAGGCTGAATTCCATTCAGAAAATATTTGAGATCATCGCTGGACAATTCGGGCAGAGGCTTGAATTCCTCCTCATCCATATCCGAGATATCCGTCACATTCGAAACCGAGAACCCGATAACCTTGTCTTTGTTTTTCAGGAAAATAATTGCTTTTTTCTCATTGCCGTTCTCAGAAACGCCCATCATCCTGGCCATATCCACGAGGGGAATGACGGCCCCCCGAACATTCACCACGCCTTCAACAAATGCGGGTGCCGCCGGGAAAGGTGTTGCTTTTGACCAGGTCTTGATTTCCTTCACGGCCGAAATCTGGATAGAAAACTCCTGATTTCCCAAAGAAAAGACCAGCGCTTTTTCCCCAATCATACTCTTTCCTCCAATGAACTTTCTCTTTTCTTCAAAAGCTCACCAAATAGAAATTCTACATCCAGAATAAATGCTACGTTACCGTCTCCCAGAATGGTTGCAGTCGAGAAACAGGCAATTTTTCGATAATTATCTTCCAGATTCTTCACCACAAACCTCGATTGATCGATAATCTTATCCACAATAAATGCCATTTTTTCTTCGTTTTCATTCTCGATAACGAAGCATATTTTCTGATTTTTCTCATCCGAATGAACACCCAGCAGGTCTGAGGCATAAATTACGGACAGATAGCCCTCTCGATAAGGGTATCCATATTTTCCTTCTCCAATATGAAATGCCTTACTGTTATCGAATATTATCGTCTCTGAAACATTATTGATCGGGACAACAAAATCCTGCCCTTCCGACTTAAAGATAATGCCCTCAATAACCGAGAGGGTAAAAGGCAGAGATATTGAAAATATTGTTCCTTTTCCCTTTGATGAACTGATGAAAATCCGTCCGTTAATCTGCTGAAGACTTTGTTTGACAACGTCCATTCCCACGCCCCGGCCTGAGACATCGGTCACTTCCGCAACAGTCGAAAACCCCGGCTCGAAAATCAGGGAATAGATTTCTTCCCGATCCAGCCTTTGACCCTTTTCAATAATCTTCTTTTCAACAGCTTTTTCGTAGATCCTGTCCGGGTCCAGACCGGCCCCGTCATCCTGAATTTCCACGATGATCCGACCAGAGCGTTGAAAGGCACGCAGTCGGAGCAGACCCTCAGGATCCTTTCCCGCCTGCGCCCTGACCTCTGGACTTTCAATGCCGTGATCAATGGCATTGCGAACCATGTGGGTCAGAGGATCGGAGAGCTTTTCAAGAATGGACCGATCAACCTCCGTGTCCTCTCCTTCCAGAACAAGCCGAACCTGCTTTTCTGTCAGTCTGGCCGTCTCCCGCACAACACGCCCCAGCTTCTGGAAGACCGTCTTGATCGGATAGGCGCGCATCGTAATGACGTTTTCCTGCAGTTCGTGGATAAGCTGCTCCTGCGCTGTGACCACACTCCCCAGAAATGAATCTCCCGGCACCTTGTTACGACGCATCTGGGACTGAATGGCCCCTTGATTGATCACCAGTTCTCCAATCAGATCGACCAGTTTGTCGATCCGCTGGATATCAACCCGAACGGTCGCAGAATCCTTGCGCTCAGTTCCTTTCCGGACCGGTGGGTCCGTTTTCTCTTCTACAACCGGCGCAGATGGTATTGTGGTTTGTTCGGGTTCTTCCGGCACGGATGTAATGACCGCATGCAGGTCATCGCCACACCAGTCAAAAATCTCATCAATGTTTTCTCGTGGTTTTTCTGTTGTCAGAAAAATTTGCCATGTCAGATAACTCTGACTCGGTGAAATGTCGGCAAGAAGTGGCACAGCATCACTATCAACCTGTACCTTGATCTGTCCCAGATCTTCCAATGCCATCAGGATATTCCGGATGTCATCTCCGCGGTCATAAAACTCCGGGGATACGGTCAGGACAACTGAAAACTGCTGCTCACTGGGCGCATCAATTTCAATTTTCACCGGCGCGAAAGACATGCCGAAGATATCTTCCGTTCCGACCTCTTCAGAGGCCGGCTCCGGTTCTGAAGCATCAGACCCGAGATAGTGCTCCAGTTCGGCGCTTATCTCCGGAGCAACCTCATACGTGCTGGCTCCATTTTTAAAATCTGAAACGATATCCGACAGTGCATCCTTGCACTTTAGAAAAACCCTGATGCTCTCAGCATTTACGGACAGTTCTCCTGACCGGAAACGGTCAAGCACGCTCTCGAAAAGATGGGAGAATCTTACCAGATCTTCCATTCCAAAGGCGGCCGCTCCACCTTTGATGGAATGAACACACCGGAAGATCGTATTGATCTTCTCTCCATTCTCGGGCTCTTCCTCAAGCGCCGTCAGCTCTTCTTCCAGAAGCGTGAGTTGCTCGTCGCATTCATCAAAGAAAATCAGCCGGATCGCGTCCATATCATCGGTGAAATCTTCAGTGCTCATGCGCTGACACGCCTCACCGCTGCAAGCAGCTTGGGACCATCGAACGGTTTAACGATCCACCCGGTCGCACCTGCTTCACGTGCGGCACGCCGAAGATCGTCACCGGATTCCGTCGTCAGAAAAATGATGGGGACGTATTTTGTCTCTGACCGCGCGCGAAGGGCTCTGGTCAGTTGCAGCCCATCCATACGCGGCATGTTCAGATCTGTTATGATGACTGCCGGCAGAAAATCGGAAATTTTTTCCAGCGCTTCAACGCCGTCTTCCGATGTTTCCACCTCATAACCGCCTTTGCGCAGCTCTCGACTGACAAGGTCCCGCATGGTTCGGGAATCATCAACTACCAGAATATTCATGCGTCGCCCTGCGCCTCCAGGAGAAAATCTCCGCCCATCAGCTGCAGATTTTCTCTCATCGCATCAGAAATATTCCTTATCTCGAAGCTGCGCCCCTGCACCTGCGCCGTTCGATACGCGGAGACAAGCAACTGGAAACAGAGGCCACCGACCCGGCAAACCTGACTTCCATCCAGAACAAATTCCCTCTCTCCCTTTTTGAGGAGTTCCGAAAAAGGAACGGCGTATCTGGTATCCAGTAGCTCAGGCAGCATCAGAACGCTCATCAGCGGAACTCCTCCCATCCTTCATCCGATGTCTGAAAGGACTCATTTCCCCACTGCGACGATGGAAGATCAGAGGCTGGCGTTTCGCTCTCAAAAAGAGGTTTTTCGCCATCATGCAGGCTTTTCAGACGAAACCGTTGAAGGCTTCCGACGAGTTCCCGGGCTTCCGCGCTCAGATTATGACTGGCGGCCGTCGCTTCTTCGACCATTGCTGCATTCTGCTGGGTATTCTGATCCATCTGGCTGACCGCAACGCTGATTTCCGAAAGGTCATTGGCCTGACTGCGCGCAGCCGTCGCGATTTCACCTATCAGGACGCTGATTTCACTGACATTTTCCACGATGGATTTCATCGCGATCCCTGTCTCTTCGACCAGGGAACTGCCCCGGCTGACCTGCTGCGTACTTGAGGTGATGAGCCCCTTGATTTCCTTGGCCGCATCAGCCGAGCGCTGGGCCAGGGCCCGGACTTCAGCAGCGACAACGGCAAACCCTTTGCCTGCATCTCCCGCCCGGGCGGCTTCAACGCCGGCATTCAATGCCAGGAGATTGGTCTGAAAGGCGATGTCATCAATCAGGCCAAGGATCTGCGCAATATGGATGGAAGACTGCTGGATGTCCTGCATGGCCGCCGTGGCCGCCGCCATCACTTCACCCGACCGCTCGGCCCGGTCGCGGGTCTGGCTTGCGACTTCACTGGCATGGACGGACGCTGCCGCCGTCTTGCGGACAGTCTCCGTGACGTTCCCCACCGAGACTGTGGTTTCTTCAAGCCGGGCGACCTGAAGTTCCGTACGACGGGCCAGATCGTCGGCCGCCGAGGCGATTTCCGCCGATCCGGAGGAGATCGTTGAAATGCTGTCATTCAGCGACACCATCATCTTCTGAAGCGAGGATGCGGTATCATTGAAATCCTGCCGCAGCCGGTCGTACCGGTCCGGCAGAGCTTCTTCGAGACGAAACCCCAGTTCGCCATCGCGCAGACTGGCCATTGCATTTCCGAGAACCGCAATGACGCGCTCATGCTCGGATGCTTCTTCTCTTGCCGACTGACGCTCGTCTTCGGCCTCGATCCGAACCGCGGCAAGGGCAGACTGCGCCTGAGCGGTCATAGCCTCGCTGTGCTCGGCATGCGTCCGAGCTTCGCCGAGCAGGACCTGCAAGCGGATCAGACTGGCTTCACGGACATTCCGTGGCAGCGTTCCTTCTGACGCAAGTTGCCGCATGGCTCCGGCCAGATCGTCCCCGTAGGCCGCGACCTGAAAAAAAGCGACGATTCCAGCGACACAAAAGAGACCAAGAAGAGCCAGTTCAGGGGAAGCGGACTGCCAGATACCCGCACTATGCCCCCCCACAGCCTTCAGGTGCCATCCCACCAGACAGACAGAAACAGCGACAGGAATAGCAAACGCCAGAAACAGGCGCCTGCGCAACAGGGAACTCCGCTGCATGGGAACAAAGCGCATGTCGGACATGCCAGACCGCCTCCAGAAACACAGATAACACCACGCCAGCCACATGCAGCCGACCAGATGCTTCCCTTCCTAGAGAACAGTTGATTGAAACTCCGTTAATGCCTTCCAGACTTCTTCAGTTGGCTGATGCTGGAATATCGACGTCGTGCTGGACAAACATCCGGTTGCCCCAGCGGGGGATCCAGATCCGGTAATGCCTGAGAACATCCGCTCCCAGCAGAGCGTCCGTATCAGGAAGATCACTCCCGACCCTCAATACGACATCCCGAAAGACGATATCGCCCATCTGGAGGGTATCGAAATGATGGCGATAATTCTTCACCGGATCCCGCGTGAGACCATAACCGGTCGTGACCGGATCCTTTTCCAGCATGGCACGCGTCACACCCGCAGTCCTTGCGCCATCCATGCTGATCAGGCTGCTGGCTGCTCCCGTATCAAGCACGGCATCGGTCGCGTGACCATTCAGGCGAATATCCAGCGTGGTCTTCTGGCCGCCGTTATAGGGATGGCTGATGGGAACCGTATGAATACGCCCCGTCCATCCAGGCGTCGGCGTTTCACAGTCTTCGGTTTCAACCAGGCGCACCCGATGAGACGGCATGTCCACGACCGTATCGTAGCGCCCCAGAAAATCACGCCCGAACAATCCCACGATCGGGAGGCCGGCGATCTTTCCGGTAAATTTCCCGGCCCCGGCCACAGCGATGTTCAGGGCCCTGGAACTTCCCATGTCCAGCGTGCGGATTGTCATGACACGCGCGTACTCGTCCCCCCCGACGCCACGGACAAACACGGTTCCCCCGGTATCGTCCAGACCGAGCGGCTCCACGAAACTCTTCCCGATCGTAGTGGAAAAAGCACCCGTATCAACAATCAGCGCGACGGGATGCCCATTGATCGCGGCACGGACGATGGGACTCCCCCAGTCATTCAGAACCGGCATGTCACCGCTTATGATCAGTTTGCACTGATGCGGACCACTCTCACACCCGGCAAGAACAGTCCCCATCAGCAAAAGCGCACCCAGTCGGCCCAACGTCATGACATCCCCACATCTGTATCGATCCGTTACAAAGGACACCTCCCATCCAGACCGGGCAAGGCAGTTTTTTTGACCGGGTGAGCTTTTTTTTCAGAAAACCCTATTGCCACCCCCCGGGCAGGCTGATAAATCACCGCCACCGACCGAGAGGAAGCCAAACAGCTTCCCGAACGGAAGGTCCCAAGATGCTGAAAAGCAGCTTTGCGGGTGTAGCTCAGTTGGTTAGAGCGCCGGCCTGTCACGCCGGAGGTCGCGGGTTCGAGCCCCGTCACTCGCGCCACTCCTCCCCTGGAGTTGGCCACACTCTCAAAAAAATAAATTCCGAAAACGGTTACTTACCCCTAGGTAAGGATATGGTTTTCTTCGTTCTGAAATGTCTGATCTCTGGTGTTCTGATCGCTGCGGCTTCAGGCGTCGCGCGACGTTATCCGGGCGCGGGTGCCCTGATTGCATCCCTGCCGCTGGTATCGGTTCTGGGCATGATCTGGCTCTGGGTGGAAAAGCCTGATCGCCTCCTCATGAGCTACCATGCGGAAGCGACATTCTGGTACGTGCTTCCGTCCCTGCCGATGTTTCTGCTCATCCCACGGCTGCTGCGGGCAGGACTGCCGTTCTGGATCGCGCTGATGGCAGGGTGTGCCCTTACGATCGTCCTGTATCTCGGGACGACCTGGGCGCTCGCACGGTTTGGTTCAGGGAGTTGAGGACGCTCAGCCCGTGTGTTCCAGATAGACGTCCAGAACCTCGTCCGGTGAGGCGTCCATCCGGACATGTCCATTCTCCAGCCACAGGACACGTGTGCACCACTGACGCATGATTTCGGGCTGATGGGTCGAGAGCACCAGGATCTCCGCCTTCTGGACGAGTTCCTCAAGCCGGGTGCGGGCCTTGTTCATGAAAATGCCGTCGCCCGCCAGAAACCATTCATCCATCAGCAGGATCTCCGGGGCAGATGCCGTCGCCAGACCGAACGCCAGGCGGACACTCATTCCCGCACTGTAGGCCTTCACCGGCATATCCATATACGGCCCGAGTTCCGCGAAGTCCTGTACGTCCTGTTCGATCCGGTCGATCTGCTGGCGTGACAGCCCTTCATACCGGCCTTTGAGACGGATGTTCTCACGCCCGGTCAGATCAGGATTCATGCCCAGACTGCTATCCAGCAGGGTGCGCATCGTCCCCTCAAGCCGGACCCGCCCGGCGACAGGCTCATAGATGCCGGCAAGTGCCCGCAGGAGCGTAGTCTTGCCAGCGCCGTTACTGCCAATCAGCCCCAGCCGCTCGCCGGAGCGCAGCGTGAAACTGATTTCCCGCAGCACGCTGACAATCGTGCGTTCCCGCTGGTCATGCATCAGATGCGCCGACGGCGAGGACGGCGCAAAGCGGGTCAGGGTCTTGCCAACCTGCCGTTTCAGGGAACGGCTCTGACCATGATACAGCGGAAAATCGATACAGAGACGGTCAACAACGATACCGGGCATCAGATCAGATCCAGTAGGGAATGCGCGACCGCATCCGGCAGAACAGGATAGCCGCCAGAAGCCACAGGAGCATGCTGTGTCCGATCGCCGCTCCCCAGACGACAGCATCGACCGTCCGCCCCAGAAGAGGCGCGCGCACGATTTCAAGAAGAGAATAGAACGGATCAAACAGCAGATACTGACGTCCGGTCGTGATCAGCTCGGGCTTCCAGATGACTGGCGTCACAAAGAAGAAGATCTGCATCAGGGACGCCACGATCGGTGCGATATCGCGAAAACGCGCGCCCAGCATCCCGATCAGCAGGATGACGCAGAAGCTGTCCACGATCCAGACCGGAAGGCTGAGCAGCAGACTCCAGATCTGGTGCGGCCAGATCCGGAAGACCGCAAACACAACCGCGACCACCACCATATTATGAAGCAGAATCAGCAGGTTCCGGACGATCACCTGCATGACGGGCAGGCTGGCCGGAATCCGCATCGAATGGAACAGGGGGGTGTTCTGCGTGAAGACCGTTCCTGCATCATTGACGACCGTCCCGATATACCCCCACAGCACGATAGAAAGTGACAGGAAGGGCAGATAGGTTCTCAGGTCCATGTGGAAGAGGTAGCCGTACACCACACCCGTTGCGCCGATCATCACGGCGGTGGAGAGTGTCAGCCACAGCGGCCCCAGAATGGAGCCGCGATACCGCATCTTGATGTCCAGCCAGCCGAGTGCCGCGGCGAGCGGAAACAGCCGCAGACCTGCCCTCAGATCGGCGGCGGCAGAGCGGAGAAGCCCCCACCCACGCTGGGGTTCAAGAACCAGAACAGGAGAACGGGCATTCATGTCTTCCATGCGCTCTCCCTACCATGAAAGCGTGTCCTGCCCATCCCCCCCTGACGGCCGAAACCACCCTCTGCAACCATCGCATCAGGCTGGCGTGATGATTTCCCTTGCATCCTGCGCCAACCTCGCCGACATGCTGCGGTCATGTCATATGCTGTGAAGGAAATGTTCGTGACCCTCCAGGGCGAGGGTGCACAGACAGGCCGCGCGTCGGTGTTCTGCCGGTTCGCCGGCTGTAACCTGTGGTCGGGCCGCGAGCAGGATCGCGCCACGGCTGCCTGCACGTTCTGTGATACCGATTTCATCGGCACGGACGGTGAAGGCGGTGGCCGTTTCGAGACGGCTGAAGCGCTGGCGTCCACCATCGAGGCCTGCTGGACCGATACGGCCGATGACAGCGGCCGACGCTATGTCGTCTTCACGGGGGGCGAACCCCTGCTCCAGCTCGACGACGCCCTGATCGCCGCTGTAAAGGCCCATGGCTTTGAAATCGCCGTGGAAACCAATGGCACCATCACGGCATCCGCAGGAATCGACTGGATCTGCGTCAGCCCCAAGCCGGGCGGCGCACTGGTGCAGACCGAAGGCGCGGAACTCAAGCTGGTCTATCCCCAGCCCGAACTGTCGCCCGAACTGTTCGAACAGCTTTCCTTCCGTCATTTCTGGCTCCAGCCGATGGACGGTCCCGACCGCATCGCCAACACACAGGCCGCCGTCGCCTACTGCCTGCACCATCCCCGCTGGCGCCTGTCACTCCAGACCCACAAACTGATCGGAATCCCCTGACCATGACCATCAGCAGCAACACTGCTCTTGTCCTGTTCTCCGGCGGTCAGGATTCCGCAACCTGCCTCGCCTGGGCCCTTTCCCGCTTCGACCGTGTCGAAACCGTCGGCTATGCTTATGGACAGCGCCACGCCATCGAACTCGAATGCCGCGAGACCCTGCGCAACGAGATGGCCGCGTTCTCTCCGGACTGGAAAACGCGCCTTGGCGAAGATCATACGATCGACCTCGCCTCCCTCGGCGCCCTGTCCGAAACGGCCCTGACCCGCGAAGCCGAGATCGGCCTGAGCGAGAACGGCCTGCCCAATACTTTCGTGCCGGGCCGCAACCTCATCTTCCTGACCTTCGCAGCGGCCCTCGCCGTCCGCCGCAATGCACGGCACATTGTCACGGGCGTCTGCGAAACCGATTATTCCGGCTATCCTGATTGCCGCGACGACACGATCAAGGCGCTTCAGGTTGCCCTGAACCTCGGTATGGACCAGCGCTTCGTCCTGCACACGCCCCTGATGTGGATCGACAAGGCCCAGACATGGGATCTGACCGAAGAACTCGGCGGCCAGAAGCTCGTGAACCTCATCAATCGTGACAGCCATTCGTGCTACATGGGCGATCGGACCCATCAGCATGAGTGGGGCTATGGCTGCGGCACCTGCCCGGCCTGCAACCTGCGTGCCGAGGGCTGGCGCCGTTACCGGCAGAGCCACCCTGAGGGAGGTGCCGCATGACTGCTGAACTCGTCTTTACCCGCCGCTTCTGCATGGGGCACCGGCTCATCACCGGGGCCAGCGAACGCTGCGCCATCCCGCATGGGCATAACGAATATGTTCGCGTAACGCTGCGTCCGGCAAAACAGACCCGGCTGGACGGCCATGCGAACATGATCCTGCCCTTCGCCGAGGCCAAGACGCGCTGGCACCATTTTGTGGATAACAGCCTCGACCACGCGCTCCAGCTTTCGGAAACCGATCCGCTGCTTGCATGGTTCCGCGCGAACGAGCCCGAGCGCGCCCAGCGCATCGTCGTTACCCCCGGCGATCCGACGACCGAGCTTATGGCTGCCCTCATGCTCGCCAAACTGACCGCCATCCTCGCAGATCAGGGCGATATTCTGCGTGTCCATGAGATCGAACTGGAAGAAACGCCCACCAATACCGTCCGTCTTGGCGGCAACCCACAGCATTACCTGCCCGCCGTTTCACGGCCACCGGAACAGTGCTGGTGGAACAGACCGGACGCCAGTATCGCCTGACATCCGGCCCGGAACCCGGGTCTCAGACCTTGTGGACCGAAGCGTCGTAGATCTCGTCGATCGTCTTGCCCAGCGTCGCATCGAACTGCGCATCATCCATCTGATGCCGCAGATCCCCGATCAGAGCCCGGGAGAAACTCGCGATCATCCGATGGTTATGACGCAGCTTCTCGCAGGCCTGATCCAGCGGATAGCCCCCTGAGAGGGCAACAACACGAACCATGCGCGGATCACGCGTGATATCGTCATACAGATCAGGCACTTCCGGGATCGTCACCTTCAGCATGATCCGCGCGTCTTCGGGAAGCTTCTGAAGCTCCTCCAGAACATAATCATGCAAAAGCTGCTCGCAGGCCTTCTTGTCCGGACTCTTGATCAGCACTTCCGGCTCCAGGATGGGGACCAGCCCGTGCCGGCGAACCTGCTCCGCCACTGCGAACTGCTGCTGCACGATAGCGCGAATCCCGCTCTCGGACGGCAGGCGGATCGTGGAGCGCTCCTTCGTTCCGTAAACACCCAGCTTTACTGCCCGCTCCAGCAGATCATCCAGCCCCGGCATCGGCTTCATGAGCTGGACGCCGTCCGCTTCCGCTTCCAACCCCTTGTCGATCTTCACGAACGGAACGACACCCCGTTCGCGCCAGAGATAGGCCGGGACCGGTTCACCTTTCACGTCTCCATCCATGGTTCGTTCGAACAGGATGGCCCCGATCACCTTGTCTCCTGTGAAAGACGGCGCCGTGATGATCCGCACCCGCATCTCGTGCATGCGCGCAAACATCTCGCTCTCACCCGAGTAATCGCTTTCAGGGATGCCATACTGTTTCAGCGCACCAGGAGTGGATCCGCCGCTCTGATCCAGAGCCGCGATAAATCCGCCTTTTTCGGCCATCTGAGACATCATCGTTTCCGCGGTACTCATCAAGATCCCCTTCGATACAGGGAAAACCGTCACCACTCCCGAAGGACCCCACGGATCACCCCCTGTCGCGGCACGTTTCCCGACACAGCCCAATCGCACGGACACCCGGGGAGTTCCGGCACGACGGTTTCAAGAAACCGTACTGCAAGCCTGCCATCTCATGAAGGCGAAACGCCACTCACCAAATCAGGATGAACCGTCCCCCGACCCGTCCGGAGCATTTTCATAAAGGTCCAGGAACGCTTCAATATCGGCGCTCATCAGACGACCGGAGCGTTCTTCCACCAACATTTCCGGCCATTTCCACCATGCCAGCGCCAACAGCCGCGCAATGACCGTTTCGGAAAAACGGTAGCGGATCACTTTTGCCGGATTGCCCCCGACAATCGCATACGGCGGCACCGATTTCGTCACGAGAGCCTGTGCGGCAATGACAGCCCCATCACCTATCGTCACCCCGGACATGATCGTGGCATGCGCCCCGATCCAGACGTCATTGCCAATGATGACGTCCCCTTTTGAGGAGTGATCGTTCTCTCCCTCTGCAGCAGAGGGCCAGAAATGCGACAGGGTTCTGAAAGGATAGGTGCTGACCAGATCGGCGCGGTGATTGCCCAGGATGATCGTGACACCAGGCCCGATCGAGCAGTAATCGCCGATGCTCAGCCCCGCTTCCTCGACTTCCAGAACAGTGGGCGCACCATAAGTATGCGGGCCGATGTCCCAGCCCCATTCGTCGATCTGAGCCGCCAGCGCATAACGCGTCAGAGCCTGGAAAACGTTGTTTCCAAAGGACACGGGCATCACTCCTACATTCTGACGCCGGACATGCGGCTCTGCGTGCCGGGGAGAAAGAAACGGAACAACGGAACTGAGCGGCGCGTTGGGATAAGGGTAACCTCCTCAGCCCGGAAAAGAACAGCATGAAAACCATCCTCATCACAGGTGCAGGCACCGGATTCGGACACGAAGTCGCCCTGCGACTGGCTGCAAAAGGATTTGACGTCATCGCAGGCGTGGAAATCGCAGCACAGGTCCATGCCGTCACCGAGGACGCGAAAAAACGCGGCGTCTCCCTGCGCGTCGAGAAGCTCGACGTCACCTGTGAAGGCGACCGACAGAAAGCCGCAGACTGGGATGTGGACATCCTGCTCAACAATGCCGGCATTTCCGAAGGCGGCTCCGTCGCCGATATTCCAGCCGAAAACCTTCGCCGTCAGTACGAAGTCAACATCATCGGCCCCGTCATGCTCACACAGCTCGTACTGCGGAAAATGGTCGCGAAGAAGAAAGGCCGGGTCGTGTTCATGTCTTCCGTCGCCGGTCTGACCACGGACCCGTTCGCCGGAGCATATTCATCGTCCAAACACGCCCTGGAAGCCATCGCCTCCGCGCTGAGCCAGGAAGTGAAAGAATTCGGAATCGAGGTGGCCACCGTCAATCCGGGGCCGTTCCTCACCGGCTTCAACGACCGCATGTTCGAAACCTGGAAGAGCTGGCAGGACGATCCCTCCCGGCGCCTGTTCGATTACAGCAAGATCGCCTTTCCGCACGAGCAGTACGATCCGGAACCTGTTTTCGAGACGACCATCAGTGTGCTGACCGGAGCCATCGACACCTACCGGAACGTGGAGCCGAAAGAGATCATCCCCCAGCAGCGTGAACAGCTGGACGCCATCTGGGGCCAGAAGGTGACGGACGGTCTCGGCAAACGTCCCGAACTCGTCCAGAAGGCCTACGACCTCAAGCCTGCCACTCCGGTCTGAAACCGGAAGAGCTGTCTCAGCCCCGCAGAAGCGACATGATTTCCATTCTGGCTGCGCTATCCCGCAGCCAGGTGCCACGCGCAATGGACGTCACGGTCGTGGAGCCGGGCGAGCGCACGCCGCGCATGCTCATGCACATGTGCTCCGCTTCGATCACGACCAGCACGGCTTCAGGTGCCAGAACATCTTCCATACCCTGCGCGATCTGATCCGTCAGACGCTCCTGAAGCTGAGGACGGCGGGCAAACCCCTCGACCAGCCGCGCAATCTTGCTCAGCCCCGTCAGGCGGCCGCCCGCCGGCAGATAGGCGACATGCGCCTTGCCATAAACCGGCAGCAGATGATGTTCGCACATGGAATGGAAGCGGATATCCTTGACGATCACCGCACCATGATGCCGGTCCGCTGAGAACTGCGTCTTCAGATGATCGCGCGGATCCTGATGCAGGCCGCTGAACACTTCCAGATACATCTTCGCCACGCGCTGCGGCGTATCGAGCAGGCCTTCGCGATCCGGGTTTTCGCCCAGAGCCTCAAGGATATCCCGCACCGCACCCGCAATCCGCACTTCCGCACCCGCAGGCAGCGGCAGCGCTCCCATAGGGCGCAATTCTTCGGAAGAAAGGCTGTCCTGACTGTCCGACTGACGTGCCGAGGCGGCGGTCATGATCGTGGCGTTCAGGTTGGTCATGCGGGTTCAGGCTCCTTGATGCCCCAACGGCCAGTGCCGTCAGGGGCGCGCCGGGTCACATCCCCCGGGCTCCGCGGCAGGACTGCTAGCGCGTCCCGCACGCGGCGTCCACCAATGACGTGATCTGGATCAATTTCTACAAGAGGCTCGAGCACAAAAGCCCGCTCGAACAGACAGGCATGCGGCAGGGTCAGGGTCCGGTCCCGGACGTCCCGCTCCCCATAATAAAGAATATCGATATCGACAGCCCGCGCGCCCCAGCGCACACCCGGCACACGCCCCAGATCGGCCTCGATCGCCTTGCAGCCCCGCAGAAGCGCGTGAGGCTCCAGTGTCGTCCGCCCGGTGGCGCAGATATTCACAAATGCCGGCTGCTCCACCCCGCCCCAGGGCGCGCTGTCATACAAAGACGAGACTTCCACAATCTCAAGCCCGTCCACGAGCGACAGCCGATCCACCGCCGCCGCCAGAACAGCCTCGCGCTCGCCCAGATTGCTTCCGAGCGAGAACGCAACCTCGGACACCCGGGCCTGCTCAACGGCCACCGCCGTCCCCGATACCGCATAGGGTACTGGCGCGGAGGGCTTGCGGACCTCGACCCTCACCCATTCCACACGTTCCAGCCGCGCCAGCACGGCTTCAGCAATGCGCCCCGCCACTGTTTCGATAAGCTGAAGGGGCGGCCCCGTCACGACGGCCGAAGCAATATCGCACAACGTTCCGTAACAGACGGCCTGCTCGTAATCATCGCCCGCGATCGCGCCTGACAGATCGGCCCGGATCTCGATATCGACCACAAAGCGCTGCCCGATCCGCGTCTCTTCCGGCAGCACACCGTGATAGCCAAACAGACACAGATCCCGCACAAAAACGGAAGTCAGGGCAGGAACGATCATCGGACATCCTTCAGAATCTGGCGCATTTTCAACGCATCCACATGTTCGCGCACATCATGCACCCGCAGGATCGTGGCTCCCTGATCCGCCCCGTACAGATGGGTCGCCAGCGTCCCAGCCAGCCGTTCAGATGCCGCGCGTCCCAGAAAATGCCCGAACATCGACTTGCGCGACACCCCCAGCAGAACCGGCAGCCCATATTCGGATTTCAGGTCCCCAAGACGGGCTACGGCCTCGACATTCTGCGCCTGCGTCTTGCCAAACCCGACACCGGGATCAAGCACGATCCGCTCCCGTGCCATTCCGGCCCGTTCTGCCAGTGCCAGCGAGCGATCAAAAAACCGCCGCCAGTCCGCTCGCAGGTCAAGCGCCGCATCCACCTCATGCCGGTTATGCATCAGCACGGCCACGGCATCCGAATCCGCCACCACAGATGCCATTTCCGGATCAGCCTGTAGCCCCCACACATCATTGATAACCGCAGCACCAGCCTCCAGCACCCGTTTCGCGACGAACGCCTTGGTCGTATCTACCGAAACGACGGCCCCTTCCGCCACCAGCGTTCCCACAACAGGCGAAAGCCGCGCCCATTCCTCTTCTGCCGGGACAGGCTCAAATCCCGGTCGCGTGGATTCAGCCCCAACGTCCAGCAGATCCGCCCCGTCCGCCAGCAACGCCCGTCCATGGGCCAGAGCCGCTTCAGGGCGCAGAAAACGGCCACCATCGGAAAAGGAATCCGGCGTGACGTTCACGATCCCCATCACGGCCACCGGCCCGTTTCCAACCAGCTTCATCCGATTTTCCTTCATCCACGCCGTTATCATACAGGGATCCTCAACAGTGCTTTCGGGAACTGCGGCAGCATGATCGTGTTTTCAGCTTTGCCCCAACCCAATCGCGCCCCCAGAAAGAAGGTACGCTTCATGTCCATCATCGATGACACTCCCTTCGAAGGCGAAGACCGCAAATACCAGGTCGCGACCGAACAGGCCGAGGCTGCTCTCCGCGCCCGTCAGATCGGGGACAACGCCCTGGCCGAACGCCTTCTGGACGCTGCCGAACGCACGGACCCCGAAGCGCTTGCCAGTGTACTGCAGCGCGACATTGACAGTCCCGACAGCCGCTCTCCGAACCACAGAACGCCTCCTGCCGCCTCCGATGCCGAAGTCGCAGCGATCACCCGCACGGTTCAGCCCGGTTCGGATGCTCCGTCCCGCGCTGGTATCCTTGACGGCAACGGAGAGGCGGATGGCTCAGGCGCAGACAGCGAAAAACGCTGACACCTTTAAAGTGCCCTGATTAAAGTGTCCGAAGGCTCACGCCTTTCGGGCACGCTCCAGAAACGCATCCATCTGGTCCGCTTCGAGCGCGCCGGGTGCCACGGCCGCCGTACCGAAAATGAACGTCGGCGTTCCATCCAGACCAACGGCGCGCCCCTGATCCAGATTGGTGTTGATGAGCGCCACAGTCTGGGGGGAGCTCATGTCGGCCGTCAGCTTCTTCGTGTCGATGCCATTGGCCTGGGCCAGTTCGACGATCCGCTCCATGCTCGGCTTGGTGGTGTCTGCCATCAGCGCCCGGCGCATAGCCTCATACTTGCCCTGTGCGCTGGCGGCGAAAATCGCCCGCGTGTCGAGAACGCTATTGTTGCCCAGGACCGGCACGACCTTTTCCACCAGCCGGACATCCGGATGGCGGCTGAGGAAACTGTCTACCTCGCCCATCATGGACCGGCAGTACGAACAGCGCGGATCATAGAACTCCACTACCGTGATCCTACCATGCGGATTGCCCCGGATGGCGAAATCAGGCGCGCTCTGAAGCTCGGACTGATGCGCCTTCACGGCAGCAAGCGTCGAATCCTGCTTCTGCTCCTCGGCCTTTTCACGGATCGCGCGGATGGCGTCCGTCAGGATGCTCGGATCGTTCTGCAGCGCATCACGCATGATGCCGACAATCTCGGCCCGCTGGGCAGGTGTGAAGGATGTCGCCGGAGCTGCCAGAGCCTGACCGCCCACAAGAAAGGCCATTCCGGCAACAACGGCAGACGCTGTGGCAAGCAGAGAGTATCTCAACGGAAAGCTCCGGATCAGCTGAAGGAAAGACAGGACATCAGGTCCATACGGCATAAAGAAGGTCTGTGGCAAAGAGAAGACACCAACTCGCCTCTCCCACAAACAACAGATTCCCGTTATGAGGGAACAACAACCGGACCAGGACCCACGGCGCAGACCCGTCTGCCCGCGCCCGCCATCCGCGAAGGCCACGAGGCCGGACAGTCGTGACCAGACATTGGAGAAACGCCAGGTGGCGCATCGACAGCACCAGATTTCCACCCCGGACGCCACACAGGCCCGTCGCGTCTCTTCCCGGCTGCCCGCCTCACTGATGGCGTCGGTCGCCTCAGGCCTTCTGCTGGGCGCCTGCTCGTGGATCCCGGGCTCCCATCTCGTTGGCATCAGCGAAACATCCGCTCCCGCAGGCGGCAGCATCGGCACGGTCGTCGCTGACGAACCGCAGGCTGCCCTGGTCGGCCATGATGTTCTGGCGCGTGGCGGCAACGCGGCCGATGCCGCCACCGCGACGGCTCTGGCGCTCGGCGTTACCCTGCCGTCCCGTGCGTCTTTCGGCGGCGGTGGCGCCTGCCTCGTCAGCCGGCCCGGCGAAGTGGCACAGTCCATCGCGTTCCAGCCCCGCGCTGGCACCAGCAAGGGCGCCGATCGCCCGGCTGCCACACCGGCCGACTTCCGTGGCCTGTATCTGATGCAGCTCCATTACGGCACGGTCGATTTCAATGATCTGATCGCTCCGGCCCTCAATCTCGCCAGCACGGGCATCACTGTCAGCCGCACGCTGGCAGCCGATCTGGCCGCCGTGCGCCCGGCCCTTCTGGCCGATGACGGCGCCCGCGCCATCTTCGGTCGCGGCGATGCCTCTACTCTCGTGGCCGGTGACAGCCTGGCGCAACCACGCCTCGCAGGCTTCCTGGAGCGCATCCGCGTTGCTGGCGTCGGCGACCTCTATAACGGGGCTCTGGCTGACGTTTATGTGACCGCGGCCCAGAAAGCTGGGGGTGGCCTGAATGATGATGACATGCGCCAGACCCTTCCCCTCCAGACAGAAGCCCTGATAACCCGCCAGGGCGGTGTGGATGCCTCGTTCCTGGCCCCGCCAGCAGATGGTGGGCTTGGAGCCGCCGTCCGCTATACGACCGGTGCCTCCGCACAGGGTACCGTCGCTGCGTGGCGGGCCTCGGGCAACACATCGCTCGCCGCCGCCCAGGCGGCCCTCAACAGCGGCCGCTCCGGTGGCGGCTCTCTCCCGGCCCTTCCGGCCTCCACGTCCTTTGTCGTGACCGACCATTCCGGCATGGCCGTAGCCTGCGTCCTGAGTGACAACAACCTGTTCGGAACCGGCCGCATCGCGGGCAGCACCGGCGTCGTCCTCGGCGCATCCCCCGCCCACACGCCCCAGCCGCTGCTCTCTGCCGCTGTCCTGCGTGACCAGCGCAACCTGCGCGCCGTCATCGCGGCCTCCGGCCAGAACGAGGCCGCCGATGCCGTCGGAGACGCTGCCCGCGCCGCCGCACATGAAACCCCGATCCCGCATGAAGGTGCAGGCCGCATCAACGCCATCCTTTGCCACGGCAACGATTCATGCCGCGGCTCCACGGACCCCCGTGCCGCTGGCCTCGCCGCGGGCACGACGAACGACAGCAGGAACTGACGAAAAAGCCCCGTCGGTCTACTGACCAGCGGGGCTTTTCCGAACCCGGGCTCCTACCCGGTGAAACTTCGTACCAGGCTTCCCGCCACCAATGACCAGCCGTCCACCACAACGAAAAAGATCAGCTTGAACGGCAGGGATACGGTACTGGGAGGCAGCATCATCATGCCAAGGCTCATCAACACGCTGGACACCACCAGATCGATGACCAGAAACGGCAGATAGAGCAGAAAGCCCATCTCAAAACCGCGACGCAGTTCCCCGATCATGAAGGCCGGAACCAGCACACGCCACGGCGTATCCCCGATCTTCGCGGGTGGCTTCTCATGCGCGATGTTCAGGAACGTCGCCACATCCGCAGGACGCGCCGTCACCGCCATAAAATCATGGAACGGCTGGGCCGCGGCCGTCAGACCTTCCATTTCACCGACACGCCCGGCCATCAGCGGTTCGATTCCCGCATCCCAGGACTTCTGAAGCGTCGGCTGCATCACGAACAGTGTCAGAAAGAGCGCCAGCCCGATCAGAACCGTATTGGGGGGCGTCCCCTGTGCACCCAGCGCACTGCGCAGCAGGGACAGGACGATCACGATCCGCGTAAACGCCGTGATCATCACCAGCAGGCTCGGCGCCAGCGACAAAACGGTAATCAGCGCCGTCAGCTGCACCAGCCGGCTGGTTGTGCCTGCGCCACCAGAAGCGCCATTCTGCCCCAGATCGATACTCACTGCCTGCGCATGCGCCAGATGTGGCCAAGCCAGACAGGCCAGCAATACGAACACCGGAACCACTCCCCAAAGCACGGACAGACCCTTCTTCATGCCAGATCCTCCGCGCCAGAAGCGTCGAGCGCCGAAGCAAACGTCTCCCGCTCTGTCCAGTCCATCAGGATGTCCTGATTTCCACCCGTCAGAATCAGAACCTCCCGTGCGCCGTAACGTACGACCGAAAGGCGCCGCGTCCGGTCCAGCGCCATCTGCCCCACCAGCGAAAGTCCCGCCTGTTCCTCCCGCGCACCGCTCTTTTTCTGTTCCAGAAAACGCAGCAGGGGTCGGGCACAGAAAATCAGCACGATAATAAAAATCAGGGCGGCAATCGCGTTCACACACTCATGCAGGGTCATAGGTCAGTCATCCTCATTCCCCGGCATGATGCCCAAGACCGGTTAACGACCGCTTAATTGCCCGTCAGTTTTGCCGAAGATGCTGCCCCTAAAGCAGAAACCCCCTGTCCTGAGCGCCTTGCCCCTGCCACAAATATTTTTCTGAATGTTTCTGCGCAGGACCAGACACCGTGAACGCCCACCCCTCAGACGATCCAGATTTTCCTTCCCTCCGGCGATCCACAGGGAATCCGGATCGCCTCCATCACCACCCGGATCGTGCAGGTTGTAGAAATCCCCCGCCTGCGGCTGGAGGATTTTCTGGAGCGACGCGAAGCCAACTCGGTCGGCATCTACATCCTGTTCGGTGAAAACGACGAAACGGAACGGCCGCGCGCCTATGTCGGGCAGACCGGAAATTTCGGAAATCGCCTGAAGCAGCATAACGAAAAGAAGGGCCTCTGGTGGAACCGGGCCGTCGTCGCCTTCTCGCTCACCCAAAGCCTGACCGTCACACACGCGCACTATCTGGAATGGCTGGCTATCAGTCGCGCCGCACAGGCCCAGCGTTTCGAAATGGACAACGGCACAGGTGGAACAAGACCCCATACTCTTCCCGCGCTGGAGGCAGAATGCCGCGAAGTCTTCGAAACGATCGACATCCTGCTGACGACCTTGGGATATCCGATTTTCGAACCCCTCATCCGCAACCGGAATTCTGTCGCGGTCACTCAGACGACTGAACCTGTTCTGGATTCACAGAAACAGTCCCTCCCAACCGAATTTTATTGTCACGCATCCGGCGTGGACGGACGCGCCCAGTATACGCAAGAAGGACTGGTGGTACTGGCAGGCTCTTATGGCCGCGCTGAAGTTTCTAGCAGTTTTAATTATGCTCAGAAGCGACAGGCCATGCTGGAGCAAGGTCTGCTACGCATTGAAGGCGATCGCATTTATTTCACCCGCGACGTACTGTTCAAAGCCCCAAGTCCTGCAGCCACCGCCCTGCTGGGACATTCAGTCAACGGCTGGACGAAATGGAAAGACAGTACCGGGAGGACCTTAGAAGAGGCTATGGATCGCTCTACGCCCGGTAACGACTACGAAGCCTGACGAAATCCCCTCACACCCTTCTCTCGCAGCAGAATCGACGGCTCAGGCAACCATTTATTAAAGATTTCACGCCATCATGCGCTTCGCCGGGATTTTTCCGGCACCTGCATGATGGAGACTGTCTCGATGCGTAACATCGACCCGACCAGCGCAGGCGGCACCGACCTTTTCTCTCTGGGCCGTGACCGCATGAACTGGCTTCAGGCGCGCCAGCAGGTGCTGGCCGGCAACATCGCCAACTCCGATACACCGGACTACCAAGCCAAGGACGTCTCCCCGTTCGAGGCCGCGATGGGCGAATTCGACATCACGCCCACCGTCACCCAGCCCGATCATATCGGTTACAACGCTTCAGGCACCCACACCATCGAGACCACATCCGAACAGTCCCTGGACGGTAATCAGGTTTCTCTGGACCAGCAGATGGAACAGGTCGCGGACGTAAACGACCAGCAGCATCTCGCCGTGAACGTCTATTCGAAATACCTGAGCATGTTCCAGACGGCACTCGGCAAGTAAGGAGCCTGACGGATGAACCTGTCCACCACCATCGGCATTTCCGCAAGCGGCATGGACGCACAGGCCCAGCGCCTGCGCATCGTCGCGGAAAACCTCGCCAATCAGGATACGACCGGCTCCCAGCCGGGCGCGGATCCCTATCGCCGCAAAACCATCACCTTCTCCGAACACGTAGACAACGAAACGGGCGCCTCGACCGTGGATGTCCAGAATGTCGGGCAGGACATGTCGGACTTCGACACCCGCTACGACCCCTCCCATCCCGCCGCTGACGAGCGCGGCTACGTCAAGGTTTCCAACGTGGATTCCATGACCGAGATGATGGACATGCGAGAAGCCGAACGTTCCTACGAAGCCAACCTCAATGCTCTGTCGAGCACCCGGACCATGCTGTCCCGCACACTCGACCTGCTGAAGTAATCCAGATGCTCACATCTCTCACCCAGGCCCATAACGCCTATGCCGTCCAGAGTCTCCAGAGCCGCCTGCAGGGTGTCACGGACAATGTCGATGACGGTATCCAATCGTCCGCGACGACTGCCAGCAGCAGTTCCGGTACGGATTTCGGATCCATCCTTTCCCAGTCTGTCGGCAATGTCATCGACAGCGGTCATGATGCCGAAGCCAAAGCTGCACAGGGCCTGACAGGCGGCGGCGACATGACCCAGATCGTAACTGCGGTGTCCAATGCGCAGCTAGCCCTCCAGACCACGACCGTGATCCGTGACCGTATGGTCCAGGCGTATCAGGACGTGATGAAAATGACGATCTGAGCATGCAGGCCATCGATCTCGGCGCCATTCTGGAACAGACCTTTCTCGTCGCTCTCAAGCTGAGTGCTCCCGCTCTTCTGACCGCGCTCGGGGTCGGTCTTCTGGTTTCGCTCGTACAGGCGGTCACCCAACTCAATGAAGCCACGCTGTCCTTCGTGCCGAAGGTTCTGGCCATCGGTGCCGTCATGGTCATGGCTGGCTCCTTCATGACCGCAACACTCATCAGCTTCACCCGACATCTCTTCGACCAGCTCATCCTCGTCGGCACCACCTGAGCCCTCACCTTCCGGATCCGGAGTTGACTGACATGCCTGTGTCCGGATTTTCCGGCCTGAAAGACGCTCTCCTGTGAACGCCAGCTTTGACGGACCGGGCGGAGCAGGCGCGCTACAGGGGCTGGATCTCAGTGGACCGGTCCTGAGCGTCTGGGCTCTCGCCTTTGTTCTGGTCCTCTCGCGCACCGGGGCGGTCGTCATGGTCATGCCCGGCCTTGGCGAACAGTCCATGCCCATGATGATCCGTGCGGGATGCGCCATCACCCTCACAGTCCTGCTTCTTCCGCTCGTCGCGCCCCTGCTGATGCAGGGCCATCTGGATGCACTGGCCCCGCTGGGGCTCTGCGGCATGATCGCAGTCGAACTCTTCGCCGGAATCCTGATCGGCTGGATGGCGCGTCTGATCTGCATGGCCCTCCCGATTGCCGGACAGATCATCGCGGTCTGCATGGGGATTTCGAGCGTTCTTCAACCAGACCCGGATCTGGGTTCCGGCAGTTCCGCGCCCGCCCGCTTCCTGAACCTGCTGGCTCCTCTCGTGCTTCTCGTGACTGGCGCATATATCCTGCCCGTCCGCGCAATCCTCGGCAGTTACAGCATCATTCCGCCGGGAGGAACCCTGCTGGCCGCGGCTTCTCACGCACACTGGAACCTGCTGGGCGATTCCGCCCAAGGCATCATCCAGCTCACGGAACGCAGCTTCGCCCTCGGCCTGGAACTCAGTGCGCCTTTTCTGATCCTGTCCCTTGTCTGGCAGGGCATGCTCGGCATCATGACGCGCCTGCTCCCCACCCTGCAGATCTATAATGCCGCCAGTCCCCTTCAGCTTCTCGGTGGCATCGCTCTTCTGGGCCTCACGCTGAGCACCATGGTCACGATCTGGCAGGGACAGGCCTTCGACGTCCTCCGGGCCCTTCCAGGACTTTGAAGAATGTCTGATTCTGACGACAAGACAGAAGCCCCGTCCTCACAACGCCTCCAGAAGGCACGTGAGGACGGGCAGATCGTCATGTCCCGCGAGGCCATGAATTTCGTGGCTCTTCTTGGAGGATTTGCAGGAATTTTCATGGTCCTGCCGTATCTGGTGACGGACTTTGTACATGTCATGCAGGTCCTCATGGCCAATGCCGGTACGGTCCCCATGGCACAGGGAGGCCTGCTCAACAGTACGGACCACGCCATTGAAGCCGGACTGAAGCTGGCAGTGCCAATGGCAGCAACCGTTGCCGTGCTCTGCCTTGGGGCCGGGTTCCTGCAGACAGGGTTTCTCATCCATCCTGAATCCCTGCTTCCGAAATTCGAACGGATCTCCCCTCTGGCAGGTTTTAAGCGCATCGCCGGTGGCGGAACGCTTCCCGATACGTTCAAAGCGCTCGCGAAATTTGCGATTTTTGCCGTGGTCCTCTGGAATATCTCCAAGGGAGTCATCCCAAGCGCGCCGCGGATGGTCGGGCTGGAACCCGGCCCTCTACTGAAAATGATGGCAGATCTCGGCTTCAAGGCCGCATCTGCCATGATTCTGGCACAGTTGGTCATCGCCGGCTTTGATATTTTCTGGATGCGTTTCCGTCATATCTCCAAACTGAAGATGAGCCGCGAAGACCTCAAGGACGAGTACAAGAACACCGAAGGCGATCCGCACGTCAAAGGCCGCCAGAAAGCCCTGCGTGCAAAGGCGGCCAGGCAGCGCATGATGGCTGCCGTCAAGACAGCGACTGTCGTCGTCACCAATCCGACGCATTACGCCGTCGCACTCGTTTACGAGAGAGGTGGAGGTGGCGCGCCCAGGATCGTGGCAAAAGGCATGGACGATGTCGCAGCCCGCATCAGGGACATCGCACAGGACAACCGCATCCCCATTGTAGCCAATCCGCCCCTAGCTCGTGCGCTTTTCACCCTTCCCCTCGACAGCGAAATCCCTGCTGAACATTTCAAGGTCGTCGCGGCCATCATTGCCTATGTCTGGAAACTCAAACGCCCTGCCAGCCGTTCCGCTCCCCTGCGATAGAGACAGCCGCCGTTCCTGAAAAAATCTTTCCTGGAAACGACCATACCCCTTGGCGACAGGGGGGTCAGGCATGATATGTCTGCATAAGAACATTTTGCGAACACAGGAAGCCGGCAATCGTGGAAATCACGGCTCTTTGCGAGAGTGGCCGCCCGGTCTATCGTATCCTGGAAACGCCAGCCCAAACCTATTGCGAGGATTGAATGGACAAGACCAAGGCGCTTGAAGGCGCACTCAGCCAGATTGAGCGTGCCTTCGGCAAAGGCTCGATCATGCGCATGGGCCAGCGCCCGAAAGTGGAAACCAATGTGATTTCCACCGGGTCTATCGGGCTGGACATCGCTCTGGGGATCGGCGGCATGCCCCGCGGCCGTATCGTTGAAATCTACGGACCGGAAAGCTCCGGCAAGACCACCCTCGCCCTTCACGTTCTGGCTGAAGCCCAGAAGAAGGGCGGGACCGTGGCCTTCATCGATGCCGAACATGCGCTCGATCCGGGATATGCCCGCAAGCTTGGCGTCAACATCGACGATCTTCTCCTGAGCCAGCCGGATGCCGGCGAACAGGCACTGGAAATTGCCGACACGCTGGTCCGTTCCGGCGCCGTTGACGTGCTGGTCGTGGACTCTGTTGCGGCCCTCGTTCCCCGCGCCGAACTTGAAGGCGACATGGGCGACAGCCATGTTGGCCTGCACGCGCGTCTCATGAGCCAGGCTCTGCGCAAGCTGACGGGAACGGTCTCGCGCTCCAACACGCTCGTCATCTTCCTGAACCAGATCCGCATGAAGATCGGCGTGATGTTCGGCAATCCGGAAACGACGACGGGCGGTAACGCGCTGAAGTTCTACTCGTCCATCCGCCTCGACATCCGCCGTATCGGGTCCATCAAGGACAAGGACGAGGTCGTCGGCAACCAGACGCGCGTCAAGGTCGTGAAAAACAAGATGGCGCCTCCGTTCCGTCAGGTCGAGTTCGACATCATGTACGGCGAAGGTATCAGCAAGATGGGCGAACTGCTCGATCTGGGCGTGAAGGGCAACATCGTCGAGAAATCCGGCGCATGGTTCTCCTTCGACAGCCAGCGCATCGGACAGGGACGTGAAAACGCCAAGCAGTTCCTGCGCGACCATCCGGAGATGGCCTCCGAGATCGAGCGTCGCATCCGCGCAGAAGCGGGCGTCCTCTCCGATGCCCTGATGACGGATCCGGAGCCCGACGCGGAAGGCACCCCTGAAGACTGAAACGAAAAAGGGCTCCTTCCCGGAGCCCTTTTTTATGCCGTGTGACTGTCGTGGAGAAGGTCGCTCAGGCGGCGACCTTGCTCCGGACACGATCCCAGAGTTTTGCACCCTTGATGATCGCGCGCGCAATTGCCGGCGTTGTCGTCGGCCGCAGCAGACGCGGATCATAGCCGGAGAAGCGGCGGTCATCTTCATCCAGACAGAGCTGCATCAGGTCTGGAATACTGATGTCCATCGTCGTCATGTCCTTGGCACCCGTGACCGTGAAATTGTTGTCCTGAGTGTGCTCTTCCCCGTTCTCGTCAATCGAGCGGGCGAGCCCCATGCGCTCATAGGCCAGGAACAGCCAGACCCCGATCACACGCAGTTCAAACCACGGCCGCTTCCAGAACGGCATGGTCGCCCGGTGCCAAGCCAACCAGTTCGCAAACAGCAGGATATGGCGGCACTCTTCCTGCATCACCGGCTCGAACGTCTCGATCAGTTCCTGCGGAAACAGCCCGGCGCGCTCGGCCAGCGCGAACAGGCCGAACGCGAAGAAGCTATCCACACATTCCGAGAAACCCGTGACCAGATACGCCCATTCCGTATCCTTCGGCGTGATGTATGGAGGCTCCGGCGCCATCGGAATGTTGTAGGCCTCGACCAGCTTGGTCAGGACTTCCTTGTGCCGGTTCTCTTCCCAGGCATTGCGCGACAGCGCATCCTTCATGTCCGGATCGGTAATCATGTCCGCATAGGCGGCCATGCGCAGACGGGCCTTGCCTTCGGTCTGGACCGCAATATCCCAGATCGGCAGCGACGTGATGCGATGCAGCGTCTCCGGATCCAGTTTCGGCCAGTCGATTACGGACGGTTTGTACGGATTGAACGTATCGCGGAACATCGCGGCGACGGCCCGTTTGTGCTCTTCCGTACCGGGCTTGAGCGGCCCCTGGATCGGGCTGCTCCAGTGGCGCGCTTCGTAATCAACGCGCTCGAGCGTCTTCTCCGACGGTGCGTCGGGAAGATGGGAATAGATTTCGGCCAGACTTTTCATAACTGTGTTCGCGGCGTGCCGGAAAGGCACGCCGTGCCCCTTGGAGCTTGTAGTTTTTACTTGAGTTCGGTTGCCGAGTGGACGATGCGGTTCACGAGGCCATAGGCGATGGCTTCATTGGCCGACATCCAGTAGTTGCGGTCCGTATCCTTGGCGACCTTTTCGTAGGTCTGGCCGGTTTCCTTGGCGAAAATCCGGTTCAGACGCTCGCGCATCTTGATGATCTCGCGGGCTTCGATGTCGATATCCGTTGCCGGACCACGCACGCCGCCCATCGGCTGATGCAGCAGGAAGCGCGTATTCGGCAGGCAGACGCGGCGCTCGGGACGGCCGGCGGCGTAGATCAGCGCACCAGCGGAGGCGACCCAGCCCGTTCCGATCATGTTGATCGGCGCAATCGAATCCACGAAACGGATCATGTCATGGATGGTGTCGCCACTCTCCACATGGCCGCCCGGCGAGTTCACATACACGTCGATCGGCTTGTCGGACGTCCCGGCCAGCGCCAGAAGACGGCCGGTGACATCGCGAGCGATCTTGTCGTTGATACCGCCGAAGATCAGGACTTTCCGCTGATCGAACAGACGGCCCTCAAGCTCGCTGATCGGGCTGTTCAGCGTCTTGTTGTCGTCTTCGCGGGTTTCGGGTTCCGGAGCATCCGGCTCGTCGTCCAGGCGGGTCGGGGTCATTCTGGTGATATCCATATCGTTTCCAGATCCAGCATGCATCTTCATACCCCCTATCCTGCGCTTCGTTTTCGTCGGTGCCAAGTCCTCCTTCGGATCGGGCTTCCGATCCGGACCGACAGGAACTCTCGCCATCCCTGCCATGAACCGCTAGTCTCCGCCGCATTTGGACATTCTACAGACGGCAGGAACGGCACAGTGGTCCCAGGGAACAGCAGGCAGCCCATGACAGCGGCGACACGCAGGACTGCGGGGAAAATCCCGTTTCTCCTGCTGATGACCGCGCCGCTGCTGGCGGCCTGCCAGCATCAGGACGCAACGGATACCGTAACCGGCTGGTGGCACAACTTTGAAGGCGGCGAGATCGCCAAGCTGCGCGCCCCACCGCCGGGCGAGAACCTGCGCTATCCGCATGTCGGCCGTACCCCCACGCGGGCTCCCGACCTTCCAACGCCCGAGGCACGTCTGTCACTGACGACGCAGCTGGAAGCCCAGCGGAACCTGGCCCAGCGCGAAAGCGCGGCCCAAGGCGCCCTGCCGACCATTCCCCCGCCCCCCAAACCAGCACCGGCCGCCACGACAGCCAATACGGAACAGAGTGGCATGACCATGACGACAGTCGGACAGCCGGAGCCGGAAAGCCCTTCCGCCATCAATCCGGCGCCCGATCTGGCGACGACATCGGCTCCCAATGCTTCCGCACCGGCAAGAAAGACGGCTCCCTCCGCTCCGGCAGCGGAAGCCAAACTCCCCGCCGTCGTGACGAAATCCATCCCCCCGACCCCGCCGGGCCAGTTCCCGAACATCGGCGATCTGCCGCCGCCCCCACCGCAGTTTCCCGGCTTCGACCTGCCGCGTGATGCAATGGTCAGTGATCCCGTTCGCCCGGATATCGACACGTCCACGCCCGAAGGCACCCTGATCCGCTTCCAGCCCGCAACAGACCACGTCGCGGGTGATCCGCAGGGCGATTACCAGCACATTGTTTCTTTGCGGGGGAACAGGCGCCTGACCATCCTTGGCTTCGGGGCCTTCATGAGCGCGGATGCAGCCCTCGCACCCGCGGACCAGAACCGGGAAATCGCGCTGGGCCTGTTGCGCGCCCGCGTGGTCGCCCGTGCCCTGATCGCGCGCGGCGTACCTTCATCCGCAATCATTCTCAGGGCCGAAGCCATTGGCGACGGCGTCCGGGTTACGATCAACGACTGACGCAGCGAACAGGCCGGAAGACGACATTGTGAGATCGGGAACAGTCAGGCTGTTCCACTCCTGAAAAAACCTGTCTATCGTCGCTGCTCCCTTTCACTCCCTGTCCCAGAGCTGGTCATGACCGAAGAGTTCCACCGCATCCGCCGCCTGCCGCCCTACGTGTTCGCTGAAGTGAACAAGGCCAAGGCCGCCGCGCGAGCCGCCGGTGACGACATCATCGATCTGGGCATGGGCAACCCCGACAGCGCGCCCCCGGCTCACGTCGTGCAGAAGCTGATCGAGACGGTCGGCAATCCGCGTGCGCACGGCTATTCCGTCAGCCGAGGCATTCCGGGCCTGCGCAAGGCCATGGCGAATTATTACGAGCGCCGGTTCAACGTTTCGCTGGATCCCGAAACCGAGGTCATCGCGACCCTTGGCTCCAAGGAAGGTCTGGCCAATCTGGCCGCCGCCATCACAAGCCCCGGCGACACGATCCTGGTCCCGAACCCGTCCTATCCGATCCACCAGTTCGGCTTCATCATCGCCGGTGCCTCCGTACGCTCGATCCCGGCCACGCCGGACGAAGACATGCTCCGCGCGCTCGAACGTGCCGTCCGGCACTCGGTCCCGAAGCCGACGGCCCTGATCGTCAACTTTCCGTCCAACCCGACAGCTTTTGTCGCAAACCTCGATTTCTACAAGGAACTCGTGGCCTTCGCACGCCGGGAAGAGATCTGGATCCTGTCCGATCTGGCTTACGCGGAAATCTATTTCAACGAGAACGAGCCGCCCCCGTCCATTCTCGCCGTTCCGGGCGCAAAGGATGTGGCCGTCGAGTTCACGTCCATGTCCAAGACCTATTCCATGGCGGGCTGGCGCATGGGCTTTGCGGTCGGCAACCCAAGGCTGATCCAGGCCCTGACGCGCATCAAGTCCTATCTGGACTATGGCGCCTTCACGCCGATCCAGGTGGCGTCCGTCGCCGCGCTGAACGGCCCGCAGGACTACGTTTCCGAAATCCGCGCCATGTACAAGGACCGCCGCGACGTGCTGCTGCGCGGTCTTCAGAGCGCAGGATGGGACGTTCCCGCACCGGCGGGCTCGATGTTCGCCTGGGCTCCCATTCCCCCCGCTTTCGCCGAAATGGGCAGCGTCGCCTTCTCCAAGCTGCTTCTCAAGGAAGCTGGCGTAGCGGTTGCACCCGGCCTCGGATTCGGGGAATACGGTGAGGGCTTTGTCCGGATCGGACTTGTCGAAAACACCCAGCGGCTGCGTCAGGCGACGCGGGCCATCAAAGGCTTCATGTCCCGGCACGGCGCCGGAGCCGGAACCGCTGATCTTCTTGGAGCTGCATCATCGTGAAACCACTGCGGATCGGACTGGCTGGACTCGGGACTGTCGGGATCGGTGTCATTCGTCTCCTGCGTGAGAACGCTGACATGATTACCGCCCGGGCCGGCCGGCCGATCGAAGTCGTGGCCATCACGGCCCGGGACCGCACCCGCGACCGCGGCGTGGACCTGTCCGCCATGCGCTGGCACGACAGTGCCACTGCCGTGGCCCAGGACCCGGAGATTGACGTCGCCGTCGAACTCATCGGCGGTTCCGAAGGTCCGGCGCGCGATATGGTGCGCACCGCGCTCGAACGCGGCCTGCCGGTCGTGACCGCCAACAAGGCACTCGTGGCCCTGCATGGCGACCGTCTCAGCCGCCTGTCCTCCGAAAAGAATGCCCCCCTCCTGTTCGAAGCGGCCGTGGCTGGTGGCATCCCCGCCATCAAGCTCGTCCGCGAAGGGCTGGCGGCTGATCGTCTGCTCAGCGTGGGCGGCATCCTGAACGGCACCTGCAACTACATCCTGACCGAAATGCGCGCCACGGGCCGGGACTTCACGGACGTCCTGACCGAAGCACAGGCCAAGGGCTATGCCGAAGCCGAACCCTCAACGGACGTGGACGGCTGGGACACGGCCCACAAGCTGGCCATCCTTGCCGGTCTGGCCTTCCAGCCCATCGCATTCGACACCCTCTCCGTTCAGGGCATCCGCGACGTCACCGCGACCGACCTGAGATTTGCGGACCAGCTCGGATACCGCATCAAGCTGCTCGGCATGGCCCGACGGGCTGAAAACGGCACTGTCGCCGCCTGGGTGCGTCCGTGCCTCGTCCCGGCCAGCGCCCCCATCGCCAGCGTCGAAGGCGTCTTCAACGCCGTCTCCACACAGGGTGTGTTCAGCGGCCCCATGACCATTTCCGGTCGTGGGGCCGGCGAAGGCCCGACCGCCAGTGCCGTGGTCGCCGATCTGATCGATCTGGCCCGTGGAAGCGCCATTCACGTCTGGGGCACACAGTCCGTTCCGGCCCCCGTCGCCTGCGCGAATCTCGCTGATTTGAACAGCGCATTCTATTTACATGTGAACGTTCAGGACCGTTCGGGCGTAATGGCTGATCTGACATCCGTTCTTCGGGACCATGATGTCTCTGTTCACTTTGTTTCCCAGCATGATGCTGCAACAGGATGTGCTGATCTGGCGATCGTAACCCATCAGGTTCCGGAAAAGGCCATCCACGCAGCTGCCACAGCGCTTGCAGCTCTTCCTGTCGTGACAGGAAAGCCTCTGGTGCTCAAAATCGAGGATCCCCTTGCGTGATCGACCCTCAGAATGTTCTCCCCTACCGCGTCACTGACCGCAATCTTGCTCTCGAGCTCGTCCGTGTAACGGAAGCGGCCGCGATCGCTTCCGCCCACTGGACCGGTCGCGGCCAGAAGAACGAAGCCGATGGCGCTGCTGTGCAGGCCATGCGCGCCGCTTTCGACACCGTCGCCATCGATGGCGTCGTCACCATTGGTGAAGGCGAGATGGACGAAGCCCCGATGCTCTACATCGGCGAAAAAGTCGGCTCCGGTGGCCCGGCCATGGACATCGCGGTCGATCCGCTCGAAGGCACCAATCTGTGCGCCAAGAGCCTGCCCAACGCCTTGACGGTCGTGGCCCTCGCCGAGCGCGGCAAGTTCCTGCACGCACCTGACATCTACATGGAAAAGATTGTCGTCGGTCCTGACCTGCCCGAAGGCGTGGTGGATCTGGATGCCTCGATCGGCAACAACCTCCGTTCGCTGGCCAAGGCCAAGAAGCGCGATGTCTCGGATATGGTTCTCTGCGCACTTGACCGCGAAAGACATGAAGAACTCATCGCCCATGCCCGCGAAGCCGGTGCACGCGTCATGCTCCTGAGCGACGGTGACGTGGCAGCGGCCATCGCCACCTGCGTCGACGGCGGCGGCGTGGATCTCTATGCGGGTTCTGGCGGAGCTCCAGAAGGTGTCCTCGCCGCCGCAGCCATCCGCTGTATGGAAGGCCAGATGCAGGGCCGCCTCCTGTTTGAAGATGACACGCAGCGCGAGCGTGCACGCGAAATGGCCAATGGCCTCGACCCGGCCCGCAAGCTCTTCCTGCACGACATGGCATCGGGCCACGTCCTGTTCTCGGCAACGGGCGTCACGTCCGGCCCGCTCCTGAAGGGCGTGGAACGCCCGAGCCCGAGCCGGGCCCGCACGCATTCCATCGTCATGCGTTCAAAATCCGGCACGGTGCGCTATATAGAAAGCCACCATACCTTCAAACCGAAGGTAAAAGCCGCTTCCTGAACGGAGAACCATGCTCGCAGACGATACGGGTGCCGTCCTCGGCGTAACCCGAAGTGCAGGACACCGCCGCTGGATCTGGCGCGATCCCCGCCTGGCGGAAGCAGATAACCGCCTCGCACTCGCCCTGGCCCAGCAGGCCGGTATTCCCGAACTTCTGGCCCGTATCCTCTCGGCAAGAGGCGTCGCTCCCCACGACGCCTCTTCGTTTCTCAATCCCCGTCTGCGCGACGCCATGCCCGACCCATCCTGCCTGCAGGACATGGACCGGGCCGCGGAACGCCTTGCACAGGCCGTGCGCAACCGTGAGCATGTCGGCCTGTTCGGCGACTATGATGTGGACGGCGCCTGCGGAACCGCCCTCGTCTGCGACACATTGCGCGAACTGGGCTGCACGGTCAGCACCCACATCCCCGACCGCCTGGCCGAAGGCTACGGACCCAACACGGCCGCTCTTGAAAACCTGCTTTCCCAAGGCGCCACGCTTCTGGTGTGTATCGACTGCGGCACAGCAGCGATCGACATCCTCAACGGCCTGACCGACCGCGCCGACATCATCGTGCTCGACCACCACAAACCCGACGGCGCCGCCCTGCCGAAAGGTATCGTGGTCAATCCGAACCGTCTGGACTGCACCTCCGGTCTGGGCAGCATCTGCGCCACAGCCGTCGCCTTCCTCACCATGGTCGCCACGATCCGCCACCTGCGCCGCACCAACTGGTTCGACGAGGGCCAGGTCATCCCTGATCTGCTCAAGCGCCTCGACCTCACGGCGCTGGCCACCATCTGTGACGTCATGCCCCTGACCGGCCTGAACCGCGCTCTGGTCATGCAGGGCCTGCGGGTCATGTCCCGCGGTGAGCGTCTCGGACTGGCCACGCTCTCCTCAGTCGCAGGCGTGAAGGAAGAAGCCAGCGCCATGGCCTGCGGCTTTGCCCTCGGCCCCCGCATCAACGCCGGTGGCCGCATCGCACAGGCCGATCTGGGCCTGAAACTCCTGCTGTCGGACGACGTCGTGGAAGCCCGCGCCCTCGCCGAACAGCTCGACCGCGTCAACCGCCGGCGCCAGACCGTCGAATCCACAATCCTCGATTCCGCCATGGAACAGGCGCAGCAGCAGCTTGATGAGGGCCACGCCGTCATTTTCCTGCATGGTGAAACATGGCACCCCGGCGTTGTCGGCATCGTCGCAGGGCGCCTGAAAGAACGTTACAACCGTCCCGCTCTCGTCGCGGCCCTCACGGACGGCGTCATCAAAGGCTCGGCCCGCTCCGTCCCCGGACTGGATCTCGGAACCGCCATTATCGCCGCCCGCCAGAACGGTCTGCTGCTCAGCGGCGGCGGACATGCCATGGCCGCCGGCTTCTCCCTCGCCGCCGATCGTGCTGACGAGTTCCACAGCTGGCTCGACACACAGCTCTCCGGCGCCCTCACCCTTCCGAAACAGGATGCCCTGAAGCTCGACGGCATCATGACGCTGGCCGGCGCCTCCATCGCTGTCGCTGACCAGCTCGCCCGGCTGGAACCCTTCGGCCCCGGCAATGAGGAACCGATCCTCGCCATCAGCAATGTCCGCTGTGTCAAAAGCGAACGTATCGGCAAGGACGGCAACACCCTGCGCGTCATCCTGCAAGGCGAGGACGGCGGCACACGCCTGCGCGGCCTCGTCTTCCGTGCAGCCGACAAACCCTTCGCCGCCCTGCTGGAAGACCGCTCCATGCCGCTGGTCCATGTCGCGGGTACTTTGCGGGCCGAAACATGGCAGGAGAGAAAAAATCTGTCTTTTTTCATTTCTGACGCTGCCCCCGCTTGACGGACGCAGGAGCCGCCCCTATACACCCGCTCACGCCTCCAGTCCCGTTCGTCTAGAGGCCTAGGACACCGCCCTTTCACGGCGGCAACACGGGTTCGAATCCCGTACGGGACACCAATATAGGCTAAAATACCTATATAAAACAAATCGTTATATGGGGCGCAGTATTCTCCGCCCCTCTTAACGCCCGCCTTTGAAACTACGCTCGGTAGAGACCATGATGCGCCTCTGCGAAGGGCAAAAGAGAGCTCCTCTTTTCAACGTGGGCGTATTAGAAATTATGTGCAATGAGCACCGAATCTACCCTATCTCCGCAAGAGCTATTTGATTGGGCTGGTTTAGCAGGCCATGGCCCGTTTCCTTGGCGAGAAGCAATTAAGGAAAAGGCCTCGGGTATCTACATCATTACAGCCAGCCACAGGGACGAGGAACCAGAAATCGTCTATATCGGGCGAGCAAAGCAGTTAAATAAGAGGCTCAGGCAATTCTTCCGGCACATACCGGGTAACCGAGGACCACACAAGGGTGGGGAGACAATAATCCATCTCCTAGAAACCGGACAAGAATTACAGATATATTACGCACTCTGCGATAAACACATTGAATGCGAACGAGTAATTATAAATAAATTTGAAGAAGTTTGTGGGATATTGCCGTATGGAAACAAGAAAAGAGGGGATTTATTGTCTATTCAGACAGAAATATGAATTAGTCGCAGGACGCTGTCCGCGCTATAAAGGGCTAACGACTGCTTTCTCCAGTCGGGCTTTTTCTGAATCGCCGCCGATACCCCTCCGCAGTCCCCACGGCGGAGGGGTTTCTTATTTCAGGACCGAGCCACGCCAACCGGGGCGATGAGATCAGAATAACGCTGGCGGACTTTCTCCCGCCCTGCATTGGTCTTGGCTACCCCTTCCCCGTTCAATTCACGGTAGCACGAAGGCGTCAGGGAATTCAGGTGCTCGGCGATAGTATTCCATGAATACCGGCTATACCCGGTGGAACCGAGAGCGAGAACCTCCCGAATCGCCTCGATATAGTCGGCCCACACAGCTTGAGCCCGATCCCAGACCTCCGCCTGTTCGGCTGCAAGGATGGCCCCAGCTTCCTGGCGGATAGCCTCTTCGGCCTCGTCAATCGCCGCCTGAGTAACGGCTCTTTCCCCGGCAAGTGCTTCCTGTCGACGAAGTGCTGCCGGGAGAACTTCGTCAATCTCCCGCAAGCGCTCATATTTCTTTGATACCTCGGCCGGGAGATAGACGGTGGTTTTCCCGGTCTCCATCGCATCAAGACGGATGTTATTGACCTGCTCCTGTACGTCGGCAAGGGCGTCTTTTTCGGCCTGGAGCATCGAGACAACCTTGGCAGCTTTGACTTGCTTAGCTGCAACTTCATCGAGAGCCTTGAGGACATCCCGGTGCCGATTCTTGGCTACGGCTAGATTGATTTCTGCACTGTTCATCATTTGTTCCAATATTCTTTATTACGTCTGATCATTTCCTGAAGTCTGTGGGCATCAGCCTCTTCCTTGCGGCGAATAGCTTCTTTCAGGGCCCTATCTTCATCCGAGTAGTTCCGGACGGGAGTGCTGATCTCTTCGGCCCGATCTTGCTGCTTTTTCAGAACCAAGCCTGTGACCTTGTTTCCCGTAACTGGCGGTAAGCCGTCTTTGGGACTGTTCAGCGCGGCTTCAGTCGAAGCGTCATGCGTCCGAAGCAATGCGCCGGGGATTGGCTTATCCTTGGTGCGAGCACGAGACCGGGAGGCTGGCAGTGCAAAGTGCCTACCGCCCAAGCGTGAGGGCTTAAAGGGCACGGTTACTCCTTGATTCGTTTGTGACACTGGCGTCATAGAGCAGATCCAATGCCTCAGTGATGGCTGCTATAGTCTCACCGTCATAGTTGACTTCATCGAGGGTGCTTTGAGCAGCTTCAAGATGATATTTTGCCAACTCAATATGTGATTCTTTCCCAGTCAAACCGGAAATTTCTCCTCGACACTGGCGCTCGTAATCATCCCCGGGGATGCTCATTAGAAATACTCCAATACTGATTTGCGGGTTGCTTCCAATTCCGCAAGGTTACGTCGAACAGCATTCTGCCACGCGATGTATTGATTATTGTCGAGTTGACCGAACTCATCATCCATGAGAATTCGATTGTCGAGATAGTAAAGTCGGGTAAGCATCATGGCCGTCCGCTCAACCAGAAGCAGCTGGGACGGCTGGAGCGTCTCTCCGAAATCCTGCTTAAGCATCTTCATGTATTTGCGATATCGACGAGCCGGGGCACTACGACCGTCAGCGATAAGTCTTTCATCGCTTTTGGTGTATGGACCCAACTTTTTTACACTCATGAGAGGGCCTCCACTATAATCGCCCCATAACACGATGGTAACAGGGGCCTAACCCCTATCTAATTAGCGTGTATTATTTAGAAATTAATCGAAACAGGCTTTCATATTATTCCATCTGATAAATATTATTTTTCATATAAACCAAATCCCATGTCGTTGGGTTTGGAAACCACTGTAAAGACCAATGCCACCGAAACTGTTGTTATTTGACAGTGATTTGCTGATACCCGGTTGGCATAGCCCTTCTTCGAACCCCTCTTGGTATCGTGCGCTCGGGATAGGATGAGATCACCGGGGTGAGTATAAGTATGCACGATAAAAAGGTAATGGTTACTTACCTATTCTAGTTCGCATCAGCGCAGGAGGACGCCAGAGGACCACTGGACGCCCCACGTGGGCTTCCGAGGGGTTTTAATCGGCCTCGCCCCGCAACCGAGCCAGCGGTCTGCCTTGACCCCCATCCCCGAAGATGCTCGCCTTCGTCAACAGAAAGGCGAAGTAATGCACGACCAGAGTGCCAAAAATATATGCCGGGAAGTTTATGCGGCAACGAACGATTACTACCGTCGGTGTGAAAAAGACCTCGGTGAACATGCCCTTGGTTTCCGCATCCTATACGGCCCACCAATAGTCGATGCGTCATTTCTATTTCTTGGGCATCAGCCGGGAGGGCAAGCGATTGACTGTTCCGAACACCATGAGACGTGGCCGGAGACCTGCGACTATGCGACGGAGGAATGGCCACTCGCCAGACAAGTGAGAATGATATGGGGACAGGAAGTAGTGGCCCAATGCACTGGGTTGAATGCGATCTTCTTCCGCGCACCAAGCGTCGCAGCATGGAACCGGATAACGAAATCTCTACGTGAAAATCTTGAGATCTTCAGTCGAGACAATGCGGAGCGCATCGTGCGAGCACTTCGACCGGAGTGCCTGATCGTTATAGGACTGGGAACGTTTTCTTGGCTGGCTCAAGGTGAGCCGTCGCTACACGGTGAGAAAGGTCGAGTACTTGCCCGGCGCGGCACCCTATGGGGCTGCGAAGCGATAGGCACGGTTCATCTCAGTGGTTCACGGATAAGCCGGGAGGACCGGGAGCGACTAAGGGCATACTTCGCAGCGTTACAGGCCACCCCGAGGACAGAGCAGACGCAGGAAGGATGCATCCCGTAAGGCGCTACCTTTTACCGAGCCAGAGGGCGGGAGGAGTCCTGCGGGGCTCCAGCGGGCTTCCGGCGGCGAATGGTCTTCGCGGCCCGAGCCATGGCCCTGTTCTCTTCTTCAGTTGGGATGGGGCCGGGGTAGCGATACGGGTGGGGAACTGTTTCGGCCAGAAAGTCCCGGATCGCCGAAAAGAAGGTAACACCCCGTGTCGTCGTCTCGACAATGGATTTCCCGAGCAAGCGATAATAGATCGGGATTGCCTTCATGAGATCCTCTTCTGCGCCATCGGGATTGTTGATCCACACCTCCGGGTTCTCGAACACATAACCGGCATTGTCCAAGATCACCAATTCTTTGGCTGTGAAGTCATATCGGTCTTCGTATTCAGTTTTTACCCACGGCATCTCATGCTCTCCTCTTTCCGTTAGTTATTTTACTATTGCAATCACAATAACAAAATGGATTGCGTCAGACTGCCATCGCCCAAAATTCGGGGTCATTCCGCATGAAATCCGGGATCTCTGCCGGATTGATGTCCAGCCATGGGAAGAGTGCGTCCGGCTTTTCAGAAAACTCAGGCCAAAGGGCCGGGTTATCATTGGCAGGGTCAGCCGGGGAGAATGGTAGCGGGGGCTGTTGGCGATACCGTTTTTTAGGTTCTCGTATAGTAATACCTTCCGAAACGGTATCGCCCCAACGCTCGGAGGCCCACCGATGCTCTGCCATCTGGCGTCCCGCATCGAACCCGGTCACCAAATAGGATTCAGTCCCGGCGCGGGGATTACGCCTCTTCGCGAGGACCAGTCCCAGCCGAAGGAATATGTCCTTGATTTCCAGCTAGGTCACGTTGACAAAAGGTCTATACGATCTGCGTGAGATCTGATTCACTGTTGTCTTCAATGAAGGCAGTACAGTGGAGCAGGCATGGCACGAGGTGATCTGACGGATCAGGAATGGGCGATCATTGGTCCACTTCTGCCGGCTGAACGCGGACGTTGGGCGCGTCCGGCTGGAGACAATCGCCGGTTCCTCAATGGTATGCTGCATGTTCTGCGCACAGGTTGCCCCTGGCGAGACATGCATGAG
>NZ_JACRVU010000012.1 GCF_018811945.1 Gluconobacter sp. P1C6_b | reverse complement strand
GCCAGAACCATCCCAGCGCACCGGTGCGCCACAGGATGCTCCGAAGCAGTAACGTCACAAAGACCGCCGCTACGGCATAAATGGAAAGCGGTGCAACGAAAACGCCAAACAGGTCAACTTCAGCCAGCATCAGGGACCGACCCCACCGTCAACCACCAGACTGCCACCCGCCAGACTGTAAGACAATTCGAACACAACGCTCCTCGCTCAGCCTCATCGACTCCCACTCAGTGAAAAAAGAGTCGGTGGGTGATATGGATCAAAAACTGAACCTCCTGACGAAAATGTCAACAGGATCTGTTTTCAATTGTGATGGTGTCATATAATCTATTGCCATGTCAACAGATGAGGTGTCAGCAGAAATGACCGTCCAGTACGATCCGTCCATTCTTCGGGACAGCAGTTTTCATGACATGGGGCTGACCTTTCATGTCCTGCGACTGTCGAGCCTGTGGCGGGCGCAGCTGGACCGTCTCCTGCGGCCCGAGGGCATGACGCTCGCGACAATGCGGCCCATGGCGTACCTGATGGTGATGGGAAACGGGATGAAGCAGAGCGATCTGGCGTCCGTCATGGGCGTGGACAGTTCGGCGCTCGTGCGGGTTCTGGATCATCTGGGGCGGGAAGGGCTGATTTCGCGGATGCCCGATCCACAGGACCGTCGCTCCAACCTTCTGGTTCTCACGGAAGCCGGGTGTGAGCGGTGCCGTCAGTTCCACCGCATCGCAGCGAGTCTGGAAGCCCGTCTGACCGAGGGGCTGCCTTCGGATGCCGTGGCGATGCTTCGCAGCCAGCTTGGTATGATGGAAGGGAAATTTTCCCTCTCCGGTTTTTCTTCCCCCTGATTTTCCGGACCTTTCATGCGCAATCCTTTTCGCCAGCTTTTTTCTTTCGACCGCAACAGCGTGCGGTGGCGGAATTTCGTCTTAACGGCGGCTTTTACGGCCAGGGTGTTCCTGTCCATCGGCATTGCGCTCTTCCTCGCGTTCATGATCCAGCTGGAATCGCCGATGAGTACGGTGACGACCGTCCTGATTGTCGCGAACCCGACCGTGGGCGCGCTTGTCTCCAAAAGTGTGTGGCGTATGACCGGAACGGTGATCGGCGCGGCCCTGAGTACGGCTGTCATGGCCATGTTCGTGCAGTCTGCCGTTCTCTATTTCATGGTGCTTTCGGCGTTCGTGGGGCTGGCCTGCATGACGGCGACATGCCTGCGCTATTTCCGGGCCTATGCGGCGGTTCTGGCGGGTTACACAATCATCATCGTGGCCGTTCCCGCGTTTGCCCATCCCGAGAATATTTTCATGTCCGCCATGATGCGCGTTTCGGACGTTGCACTTGGAATCGTGGTGACGGCAGCAGTGTTCATGGTGACGTCGCCCCGCAGACGTCAGGGCACGATGGACGCGCTTTCGGAGGCGTTCCGCGAGACGATCCGTCATGCCCTGGTGTTTCATGAAGGGCTGATGAACCGTTCCGGGGGGCGGGATGCTCCGGGCTCGGAACCTGTGGGGACTGAAGGGGCTTTCAGGAGCCTTCCGCAGACAATCTATGACGGACGGCAGCGTCTTTTGGGGCAGCTGGCACGGCTTGGACCGGCTATTGAATACGCAGCAACGGACAACCCCGATATTCATGCCGGGGTGCGGGGATACCGGCTCGCCGTCAGTCGCATGACGGGGCTTGTCGCGTCCTATCATCCGTACTGGCGTAATCTGGGAGTAGCAAACCCGCTCTCGGCGCCTGTTCATCGCGAGATCCGTGACACGCTGACCCGACTTCTCGTCCTGACGGAAACCGCCGGATGGATTGAGCGGCCGCAGGGTGTGCTGGCCTGTCTGGAAGAATCGCTCGGGCGGCTTGAGGTTCTGGAAGGAGGAGCGACATCCCCTGCGGTTCAGGCGTCCGTCGATAATGTTCGCGACATTCTTCTTCAGCTTCGTGAGACGGTTCTGGACCTGTCCAGCCCGCGCGGCCCGCATGTTCGTGTCCGGGTGCTGCCTTATCTGGAATGGATGTCGGCGATCTATAACGGGCTGCGCGGCATGCTGATCGCCTTTCTGGCCTGCATGATCTGGTACATCACCTATTTCCCGACCGGGCCGATGATGATCATGTATGTGGTCGCGGCATCAAGCCTGCTGTCCACGGCCCCCTCGGCGGCAAGGGCCAGTCTGCCGATGGCGATCGGGACGGCGCTGTCGGTTCCGGCCTGCTGGCTGTGTCATATCGCCGCGCTTCCCCGCGTGGACGGATATCCGATGCTCTGGCTGTCGGTTTGTGCCTGCATGCTGCCGGGCGTGTGGCTCCAGTTCCATCCGCGTTATGGGGTAGGGGCCTTTGGCTACACGGTTTTTCTGGCCATGCAGTTGATGGTGACGAATACCATGGTGGTCGATGACATCACGCTCATCAATACATGGCTGGCCATCCTGATGGGATGTGCGTTGCTGGTTCTGGTGTTCCGGGTGATCATGCCGGCCGATCAGCGGCTTTATGCCTCGCGGCTCGTCATTTCCCTTGGGCGCTCGCTTCAGAGCCTCTCGGCCCGGCCTGCTGCGAAGGTGCCGTCCTGGATGGCGTGGGAAGGGACGCAGATCCAGAAGGTCTCCATCCTGTTGATGCGTCTGTCTCTGGTCGCGTCTCCGATCGATCGTCAAGGTTATGTGGATGGTGCGTTTGCTGCCCTGTCACTCGGGCGTCTGCTGATCCGCCTGCGACAGGCTGTGGAACCGGCGGGATTGAGTGCTCATGAGAGGGAGGCTCTGGATATGGCGCTTGCGTCCTTCAGGACGCTGCGCCGGGATCCCGTCAGGACGGCTGCGTCTCTCATGGCGTCCGCCCGGCTGATCGGGGCGGACGAGGCTTCTGGTATGGAAGGGCTGTATCGGGTTCGTCTGGTGTCGTGTCTGGAGCAGATCGCTCATATCATCGACAGTATTCCGGGCTTCTTCCATGCGGATGGACCGTTGCATCTCTGGTATGACGAGCGGGGGCCTGCGACGCTGGTTGCGGTCAATCCGGCGCGGTAAGGAGGCGCGGTGAGGATCAGGTCGTTGTTCGCTGGCGGATGACGTCCAGCGACAGGGAGGCGGCTTCCAGAATATGCTGCTTTGTCAGGCGGCCGAGCTCCTCGCCGTCGCGGGCGCGGCAGGCCTGAAGGATCTGGAAATGTTCGGCGTCGGTCGCGGTTTTCCGACCCGGCAGTTCCAGATGGGCGCGGATATAGCGGTCGAGCCGGGAATGCAGGTCGTGGATCATGCCGTATAGTCGCGGGCGCTGTGCCGCGGCATAGATGGCGCCGTGAAACTCCCAGTTCAGACGCCCGGACTGTTCCATGCCATGGGTGCCCCCTGTTCCGCTGACAAAGGCCTCATAGGCGTCCTCGATCCGCGCCAGATCGACACGGGTGAGGGACGTCATCGCCAGTCCGGCCGCCATGCTTTCCAGCGAGGCGCGGATGTCCGAATATTCCAGAATATCCGCCTCGCTCAGCCCCGTGACCACAGCGCCACGATGGGGCAGGAAGGCGATCAGGCCTTCCGCCTCAAGCTGTTTGAGGGCCTCGCGGACCGGGATGGTCGAGACGCCGAAATTGCGGGCAAGTTCCGACTGTCGCATCGGCTGGCCATCGGTCAGGATGCCGTTCGTGATGGCACGGCGCAGGGCTTCGGCGATTTCGAGCGAGGCCGAGCCGCTTTTCGTATCAACAGGAGTGAAAATCGGCTCGGCTTCGCTCATGGGGTTGGTCGTCCGTCAGTTAGGGGCGATCCTCTTAGCATGATCGTAACGAACGATCATGTCAGGCCCTGTCATTATCCGATGGTCATCAGGCTGGCATTGCCGCCTGCTGCCGTCGTGTTCGTGCTGATGACCTTTTCCTGAAGCACCCATTCAGGGCGGATCGGGCTTTTTGCGTCCAGCATGTGGAGTTGAACGACTATGCCCGAACGCGACAGGGCCGTGCGGGCCTGTTCTGCCATCTGCTTCTCTTCCGGAGACGCAAGGATCGTCCGGCATCCCGCAACACGCCCGCCCTGCGTGCGGCGGATATGCAGCGCAAGGGCATCGGGAAGATCGGATACCCAGTCCGAAGCCACGTTGGGCCCCTGAACGAACGCCGTGTTTCCACCGCTGAGGGCGAGGCCCACGGCGCGGAGCATGGTCTCGCGGTCGCTGGCGATGCACAGGACGGCGCCACGCGGCAGAAGCTGATACAGGTTGGTTTCGCCGACCGGGCCGGGAAGTTCGCGCGTGGTGCCGCACATGCCATGCTGCATGCCATCCACGATTGTCTGATAGAGCGGAAAACTTGTCCGCATCAGCCAGGACAGGAACAGGCGTGCGGGCTCAGGCAGTTCCTGATTTTCCCAGCCTGTATGGTCAGGGACCATGCTCATCAGGCGACGCAGGATCAGCGGACCACCGGCTTTCGGCCCCGTGCCCGACAGCTTTTCGCCACCGAAAGGCTGGCTGCCCACAACCGCGCCGACCATGTTGCGGTTGACGTACAGGTTTCCAGCCTCGATGCGCGAGGTGACATGCGCCATGCGGCTTTCGATCCTTGTGTGCAGACCGAAGGTCAGGCCATAGCCGGACTGGTTGATGGCGTTGATCAGGGCCTCGAAGCCGCTGGATTCAAAGCGCAGGACATGCAGGACCGGTCCGAAGACTTCGCCATTGAGGTCCGCCAGACTGTCGATCTCGATGATCGTCGGGGCGATGAATGTGCCGTTCGATGTCGTGTCCGGTAGGGGGAGGGACCAGACGGCACGGTTCTGTGCGCGGGATGCGTCGATATAGGTCTGGATGCCCGACTGGGCTTCGCCGGAAATGACCGGGCCGACATCCGTGTGCAGTTCCGCCGGATTGCCCACGCGCAGTTCTTCGACCGCACCACGCAGCATGGTCAGGACGCGATCGACGCAGTCTTCCTGAACGCACAGGACGCGCAGGGCGGAGCAGCGCTGGCCCGCACTGTCGAACGCTGAGACCAGAACATCCGCGACCACCTGTTCGGTCAGGGCGGAACTGTCCACGATCATGGCGTTCTGGCCGCCGGTCTCGGCTACGAACGGAACGGGCTGCCCGTCCGCGCCGGTGCGTCCGGCCAGCGTGCTGGCAATCAGGCCGGCCACGGCGGTGGAGCCGGTGAACATCACGCCCGAAATCCGCGGATCAGCCACAAGGGCCGCGCCGGTCTCACCCGCACCCGGCACAAGTCGAAGGGCGTTTTCCGGAACGCCGGCTTCGCGCAGAAGGGCGACGGCGCGCAGGGCGATGAACGGTGTTTCCTCAGCCGGTTTTGCGACGACCGTGTTGCCAGCTGCCAGTGCAACCGAAATCTGTCCCAGGAAAATGGCGAGAGGAAAGTTCCACGGGCTGATACAGGCGACGATGCCGAGCGGCGTGCTGCTGCCTGCCTGTGCCGTCTCGCGGGCCTGCACGGCGTAGTACCGCAGGAAATCAACGGCTTCGCGGACTTCGGAGAGCGCATTGGCATAGGACTTGCCCGCTTCGCGGACCAGAAGGGCCATCAGCTCGCTCTGATGATCTTCCAGCAGATCCGCTGCACGATCAAGCTTTGTGCTTCGTGCGTCGGCGGACAACGTCGCCCATGCCGCGCCTTCGCTTTCGGCCGCATCAATGGCCTTGCGGACATCCTCTTCGGTTCCGAAACGGACACTGCCGATCCTGTCCGAATGGTTGGACGGATTGCGGATCTCCTGCGTCTCACCCGAGCAGGACAGGTCTTCCAGAATTTGTTCTGCGGAGGTGCAGACGGCTTCGGCCAGAGCCGTGACGGTGTGTTCGTCAGTCAGGTCCAGTCCGCGGGAATTGGTGCGTTCGGGCGCGAACAGGTCCTTCGGCAGGGCAATGGCCGGATGTGAGGCGCCCGGCGGCTGGACGGCTTTTGCGAGCGCGACCGGATCGGCGATCAGGGTCTCGATGGGCAGGCTTTCGTCGCCGATCTGGTTGACGAAGGACGAATTGGCGCCGTTTTCCAGCAGGCGACGCACCAGATAGGCCAGCAGCGTTTCATGTGAGCCGACCGGGGCATAGACCCGGCACGGGCGGTTGAGCTTCTGCGGGCCGACGACTTCGTTATAAAGCGTCTCGCCCATGCCGTGCAGACACTGGAACTCGTAGTCGCCGATCTGGAAGTTCAGGCCAGCCAGCGTGTAGATCGTGGCCAGCGTGCGGGCGTTATGGGTCGCGAACTGCGGGAAGACGACATCGCGCGCCGCCAGAAGCTTTTTCGCGCAGGCGATATAGCTGACATCCGTGTAGCATTTGCGCGTATAGACCGGGAAATCCGTCTGGCCTTCGACCTGCGCTTTCTTGATTTCGCTGTCCCAGTACGCGCCCTTCACCAGCCGGATCATGAGGCGGTGTCCGCTGCGGCGGCCGAGGTCGATCAGATAGTCCAAGACCTTCGGGGCACGGCGTCCATAGGCCTGCACGACGATCCCGATGCCGTTCCAGCCGTCCAGTTCCGGGCAGTGGCACAGATCTTCGATCAGGTCGAGCGAAAGGTCCAGACGTTCGCTTTCTTCGGCGTCGATATTGATGCCGATGTCATAGCGGCGGGCCTGAATGACGAGGTCCTTCAGCGTCTGGCCGAGTTCTTTCAGCACGCGCTCGCGCTGGGCAAAGGCATAGCGCGGATGCAGGGCCGAGAGCTTGATGGAAATCCCGGCCTTCTCATAGACATTCGCGCCGCGTGCAGTCTGGCCGATCACATCGATCGCGCGTTCGTAGTCACGGCGATAGCGCAGGGCGTCGGCTTCGGTCATCGCCGCTTCGCCGAGCATGTCGTAGGAATATTTGAAGCCGCGGTCTTCGGGTTCCGTGCTGACCTTGCGGGCTTCCTCAATGGTTTCGCCAATGACGAACTGCTCGCCCATCATGCGCATGGCGATGTCGAGTGCGCGACGTACCAGCGGCTGGCCCCCACGTCCCACGAGGCGGAACAGCGCGGCGGCGAGGCCCTCATCCGTGTCGTTGGTCAGCTTGCCCGTCAACATCAGCCCCCAAGAGGCCGCATTTACGAAAACGGATTTTTTGCCGCCAACATGGGACAGCCAGTCTCCCGTTCCGATCCGGTCGCGGATCAGGGCGTCCCGGGTCGCGGCATCCGGAATCCGCAGTAGGGCCTCGGCCAGACACATCAGGGAGACGCCCTCGGCGGAGGACAGCGAGAATTCCTGCACGAGGGCTTCAACGCCGCCCGGGCGACGCTGCGTGCGCAGGGAGCGGGTCAGATGGCGGGCGACGTCAAACGTGTTCTGCTGTTCCGTTTCGGTCAGCGTGGCCTGTTCGATCAGCGGAAGGATGCACTCTGCCTCGGGCCTGCGCATGTCTGCGGCGATGGCCTGACGAAGAGAGGAGCGGACTGGATAGGACGGCACAAAAGTTGACATGGACTCAGCCTCGGACACGACACTCGGTCTGAGTTCTATAATCATATACGATCTCGAATAAAATATATGAAATGAGGGTCAGATCATTTTTATGGCGTATCTTTGCATCCGAAGCGTTCGTGCCATGTCGGGAGTGCGGCGCTCCCGGGAAGAGGGGACGCCTCGTACACGCCTCGGGCGATGGCGCGGGCCGTGACCTGGGTGGCGGCATGGAGGATTTCGGTCCAGTCCTGACGGAGGGGAGCGGGTTTGTCGCAGGTCGAGACGCCGATCATGGCGTCCCCGTCCAAGGGTAGATGGGCTGGAAACACGCCCCGTGCCACGCCATCCTGTGCCAGCATGGCGAGGCGTCTGGCCTGCGTCTTGGTCAGGGTGGCGTCCGTGACGATAAGGCCGATCGTGGTGCCGGTGACGGAGGCCCATTTGGAACGCAGGCGCAGATCCTCGGCTTCCAGATGTGCGGGCATGCCCAGGCCGCCGAATTCGTCACCCTGCTCGAAAGGCGCGCCCCAGAAATGGGGGCCGTCGCCGATCGTGGCCGTTCCGACGGCATTGACGGCGACCAGTGCGGCCACGCGGTGCCCGGCGGGTGTGATCGCGCTCGCCGAACCCAGCCCCCCACGCAGAGTGGCGGTCGTCGCGCCGGTACCTGCGCCAGCCGTGCCCAGCGCGAAAGCTCCGTCGCGGGCGCTGGTCGCGGCCTGATGGCCCATTTCGGCATAGGGCGAATAGCGGCCCCATGTCGTCTGTCCGCCCTGTGGCAGATCGTAAAGACTGGCCTGTACTACGATGGGTACGCGGATGGTGCCCTGCGGCAGAGGCGTGTTGTCGAACTGCTCGCGTAGCCAGGCCTGAACACCGGTTGTCGCGTCCAGCCCATAGGTCGAGCCACCTGACAGGACGACCGCATGGATGTGTTCGACCATGTTTTCCGGCTCCAGCAGCGCGGTTTCCCGCAGGGCTGGCGCGCCGCCCGGGAAACTGCCGGAGGCGATGACGGGGCGATCGAACAGGATCGCCGTCACGCCCGTGCGCAGGTTCAGATCCTGGCAGTGACCCACGCGGATGCCGGGAATGTCGGTGAGAAGGTTCAGACAGGTCATGACGCCTCGCGGGTCAGTAGGTGTTTTCAAGAAGCGCCTTTGTGGCGGGCTGCGTGGGTGCATCCAGAATATCTGACGCCGCGCCAGATTCCACGATCCGGCCCTGATCCAGAACGGCGATATGGTGTGACAGATGGCGGATGATGGCCAGATCGTGACTGACGAAAACATACGACAGTCCATGCCGCTTCTGAAGATCGAGCAGCAGGTTCAGGACAATGGTCTGTGTGGAGACGTCCAGCGCGGAGACGGCTTCATCGGCGATGATGACGGAAGGACGCGTGATCAGGGCGCGGGCGATGGCGATCCGCTGTTTCTGGCCGCCGGAAAAGGCTCTCGGGTAGCGGCTGGTGATATCGGCGGAAAGGCCGACGTTCTGGAGGGCTGTGCGGATGCGGGCGTCCCGATCCGGGACAGGACCGAGCGCTTCCCCCACGATATCACCGACCGTCTGACGTGGATCGAGCGCGCCAGCCGGGTCCTGAAAGATCATCTGGATCGCGGGGCGGATTTTCTTCCGCATGGGCCCTGATGCGGTCGCGAAATTCTGCCCCTGATACAGGATCTGCCCTTCATCGGGCGCTATAAGGCCGCTGAGGATACGACATAGGGTGGATTTTCCGCTTCCCGAGGCCCCGATGATCCCGAGCGTCTGGCCAGCTTTCAGGTCAAGGCTGATGTTTTTCAGAATGGGGAGGCGTGCAGATCGCGTGAAGGAAAAACCCTGTCGGCCTGTCCTTCCATACGTCACATTCCTGGCCTGAAGGATCGGGGTCATGACGGCGCCGTAAAGATGGGCAGGGGCGTAAGCGGCGTGCGGGCCGCGCCGTGCAGGGACATGGCCAGAAGCGCCTGCGTGTAGGGATGGCGTGGGGCGTCAAACACGGAGGCGGTGGCGCCCTGTTCCACGCAGGCGCCGTCTTTCATGACCAGAACATGATCGGCGTGATGGCGCACCAGGCCGAGGTCATGGGAGATCATGAGGACGGCCATGCCCTGCGTCTCGCAGCGGCGCGTTACGAGGGCCATCATCGTGGCCTGGGTACGGGCATCGAGTGCTGTGGTGAATTCGTCCGCGATCAGGAGTTCGGGCTGGCAGGCCAGTGCCATGGCCAGAAGGACACGCTGCCTCTGGCCGCCCGAAAGCTGATGGGGATAGGCGCGTTCGCTAACGCCAGCTTCAGACAGGCCGACCTGCTCCAGAAGCATCCGCATTTCCGTGTCGATCTCGTGTCGGGAGAGCGTCGTATGGAGGCGAAATGTGTCTCCGATCTGGGTCCCTATACGGCGCGTGGGGTTCAGGGCCGTCATGGGTTCCTGAAAGACCATGCCCAGTCTTTTGCCCCTGATCCGGCACCAATCCTGTTCGGAGAGCGTGGAAAGCTCCGTGTCTTCAAGCCGGATGCTCCCGTGAGCCTGAAAACCGGGGGGCAGAAGTCCCATCAGGCTCAGGGCAAGCGTGGATTTTCCAGAACCGGATTCTCCGGTAACGGCAAGGATCTGTCCCGGTTCAAGCGTGAAGGAGACGTCATGCAGGGTCGGCCGGTCCGGGCTCTGGACGCCCAGACTCCGGACATGGAGCAGGGAACTCATGGGGTGTGCTCCTCATGGGCTGCGTCCAGCGTATCCCGCAGGCCATCCCCGAACATATTGAAGCCCAGCACGAGCAGCATGATCGTTACTCCCGGGATGGCGACCAGGAGCGGATGATCGAAGATATGGATCTGATACGATGCCAGCGCGCGTCCCAGATCCGGGCGAGGCGGCGGCGCGCCCAGACCGAGATAGGATAGTCCGGCATCGGACAGGATCGCGAGGGCCAGCGAGGATGTCGCCTGGACTGTCAGGAGCGGCAGGATATTGGGCAGGACATGTCGGCGCATGATGAAAACCGGGCCACGTCCGGCCAGTCGGGATGCGGCGATATAGTCCTGAATGAGGATGGAACGGGCGGCCTGCCGGGTGATGCGGATCTGGGCCGGGAGGCCAAACAGGGCAATGGCAAGGATTTCACCCGTGGCGGAGGCACCAAGAGCGGTGACGAGAAGGGCGGCGATCAGGATGGGCGGGAAGGCCAGGCCCAGATCGGCCAGTCCCATGATGGCTCTGGCGGATCGGGTCGCCGCGATCAGGCCGAGTGCCGTCCCCACAATTGTGGCGAGGCAGACGGAGATCGCGGCGATCGTCACGCTGCTGAAGGCTCCGGTCAGGACATTGACCAGCAGGTCGCGGCCGAAAGGATCGGTTCCGAGCGGATGCAGCGGGGATGGCGGCGCATAACGGTGCAGGACGTCAATGGCCGGCGCGTGACCGCCATCGAGCAGCGCAGTGACGGCTGCGGGGAGCAGGACAATTCCGAGCAGGATGCTGCCTGCCCGGAGCGTCCGGTTGGAATGCGCCTTCACGACGGGTCTGCTCCAAGGCGCGGATCCAGCCAGCGCACAAGGAGCGTCATCAGGAAGTTGAGGAGCATTACCCCCGCGACAATCAGCATGACGAGGTTCTGCACGACGGGAATGTCGCGCTGGTTGACGGCCTCCAGCAGGAGCTTTCCACAGCCGGGCAGGCTGAAGACGCTCTCGACGATGATGGTTCCGGTTACAAGGACAGGAAGCTGGATCCCGGCCAGGGTCAGGACGGGGATCAGAGCGTTGGGCAATGCGATGCGCCATAGAACGCCGCGTCTGCTGTAGCCCTGCGCGCGGGCCGTGCGGAGGAAATCCTGCGACAGGGTTTCGATCAGGGACGAGCGCATGAAACGCGCCGTGATGGCGGCCTGCGGAATGGCGAGAGCTATGGCGGGAAGGGTGAGGGCCCTGAGCGCCGGGAGGGCGCCATCATGCCAGCCGGGAAAGCCGCTGGAGGGCAGCCAGTGCAGGGTCAGGGAAAACAGGAACGTCATCATCATCGCCAGCCAGAAATCCGGGATGGATTTGAAAAGCTGGACGAATCCCATCAGTCCCGTATCAAGCATTGTTCCGCGCTTCGCGCCCGCCATTACGCCGAGTGGGATGCCTGCGCCCAGAGAAAGGAGCATGGCAAGGAGAATGAGGGGCAGACTGCTCTGCAGGCGTTCGTCGATCAGGCTGCTGACAGGGACGTCATAAATGTAACTCCGGCCCAGATCGCCACGGAGGAATGCGCTGATCCAGTGCGCATATTGCGCAGGCAGGGATGATTCCAGCCCCAGTTTCTGGTGCAGGGCGGCCAGACTTTCGGGGCTTGCATCCATTCCGAGCATGACCGCTGCGGGGTCGCCGGGCAGCAGGTTCATGGCCGCGAAAATGACGAGGCTTGCGACAATAAGGAGAAGCAGCCGTTCCAGTGGGATGCGGAAAGCAGCCATGCCCGTCATGGCGCCCAGGAAACGCCGGCGACCGGACAGCCTGCAATGGGCTGGTTGGTCCACAGCCCCTTAAGGCGCCGGTTCATGACGGTTTCGCGGGGGATCGCGAACAGGAAGACATTGGGCTCGTCCTGTGCGAGCTGTTCCTGCATCTGCACGGAAAGCTGATGCCGCCGGACCGTATCCGCCGTCGCTTCGTACTGTTCTGCGAGCCCGTGAAAGACGGGGCTGTGATAGTGAAAATAGACGGGCGTGCGGTCATAGATTGCGATGTCATGGGGCTCGGTATGGGCGATGACGGTCATGTCGAACTGGCCCTGTCCGTAAACCTGACCCAGCCATGTCGGCCATTCCACGGGCTGAAGCGTCACGATCAGCCCGACCTGTTCCAGATAGGCGGCAATGAGTTCGCTGCTGTCCCGCGCATAGCCGATGGGCGGGAAGGTCAGGGTCAGATGCATGCCGGGTGCCACGCCCGCCTCTTTCAGCAGGGCGCGGGCATGCTCCGGATCGTAGGGATAACGGTCGGGCAGGGGAACATAATCAGGATCATCCGGCGCGATATGGGATTGCAGAAGCGTCCCGTCTCCGTCGGCTACGGCCTGGATCAGCGCCTTGCGGTCAATGGCCTGTGCGATGGCCTGCCGGACACGGATATCGCTGAACGGGCGTCGGGCGTTGTTGAGCGCGAGAATGGCCTTGAAGGGAAAGCTGCCCCGGACGACCTGCAACTGCGTATTTCCGGTAAAGCGGCTCAGGATTTCTCGGGACGGGAAAGACGGATAGGCATCCAGCTCCCCGGCCAGCAGCGCGTTACTGGCGGAAAGCGGATCGGGCATGAAGCGGAACGTCACCGATCTCAGGGCGGGGCTGGCACCCCAGTAATCCGGATTGCGGGTCAGGGTCAGGTGGTCCCCGCGCCGCCATTCACCGAACATGAACGGCCCCGTGCCGACGGGATGGCTGATGTTCTGGTCCACGGACGCCGGCGAGAGAATGGCGGCATCGTTCCAGGCAAGCTGATAGAGGAAACTGCCGTAAGGATGCTGAAGCCGGATACTGACATGCTGGCTGTCCGGGCATGAGATGTTGGTGATCTGGCTGAAAATGGCTCTGTGCGGGTTGGTGCTGTCCGCCGCACCGGCCCGGAGCAGGGAAAACTTCACGCTGTCGCAGGTCAGGGGTGTGCCATCGTGGAAACGCACGCCGTCATGAAGCGTGAAATCATAGGTCAGACCGTCTGGCGAGATATGCCAGTCCTGCGCCAGGAGGGGTGTGAGGGCGCCGTGTTCGTCCAGCCGCATCAGCCCCTCATAGATGTTGCCGTATGTCACCATCCCGATGGCTTCGCTGGAGCCGCGCGTCGGATCCAGGCCCGGCGGTTCGATGGCCAGACCGATCGAGAGCGTATCGCGCGCATCGGCCGCCCGCGCCGTCCCGGGGAGGTGAGACGCCGGAAAGCCGACCGCGAGAACGGTCAGGAGAATGAACACGGTTTTCAATCAGGCGCTCCGCGAATTTGCAGCCTCAGGGCGCAGGATCACGGAAAATAGGGCCTTCGTCGCCTGAGCGAAAGGGGCTGCGCTTCAGGGACGCGGGCTGGTGCTGGCGATCCGGGCAGCGAGCTGTTCGACGAGGGTCCGGGTCAGGGCGACCTTGCCGCTGTCGGTCGTCACCGAGCCCTGTGCGGTGAAGGAGCCACGGCTGCGCTGGACGGGCTGGTGTTCGTCCGAGGGGATCAGCGCCCAGTCGGCGGTCAGGGCACCCTGACCACTGCTGTCGAGATCCAGTCGGCTGATATTGACTGCAAGACGCAGGGCCGGTGTTTCGGCCAAAGGCTGCGTGGTCACGACATAGCCTGGCCAGTCCTGTCCCAGATGGGCGGCAAGAAGGTCGGTCACGCCCTGGGACAGACGGCTTCCCCAGCGTCCGTTGGGGCTGCGGTCAAGCTGGTCGCCGTGGCGTATCAGAATATCCTGACTGTCGAGATAATCCGGGAGTGTGACATGCGACACGTTCAGAACCGGGGCCGATGCGGGTAGGGTGCCGCTGTTCTGCGCAATGGCGGGGGCGCCAAGCGTGTAGAACTGCATGGGTGGCGCGGCACAGCCTGACATCAGGGCGAAGGCCAGAAGGGCTGCGGATCGGGTCATGAGCCGTGTCACGGGTTTGGTCTCCGGAAGGAACAAAGGACGTCGGAACTGTCTGCTCATGGCCGGCGTCCTGTGAGGAGAAGCTGAGGATTGCGCTCCACATCCGTGGCAAAACCACGCAGGGCAGACGCGGCGGCGGCGATATCGCGCAGGCTTGCTTCGAGATTGGCGCGATCGGCAGAGCGCGGGGACGTCATGCTCTCCAGATTGGCCAGACTCTTCGTGGCCTGCTGGACGGCGTCGTTGCTGTTCTGCAGGACGGCATGGAGTTCATGGCCGCGTGCATTGAGCTGGGTCGTGCCCTCATTGGCCAGCCTGTCCACACTGAGCAGCGTCCGCGTCAGGACGGGTTCGAGCTCCGTCACCGTCTTGCGGGCGGCATCGACCATGTTCCGGCTGTGATCGGAAGTGTCACGGATGCTCTGCACGAGTGCTGGAAGTTCTTTGTCGAGCTGGTCCGAGAGCTGCCGGACCGATGCCAGCGTCGCATCGGCGTTCTCGCCGATCTGCTTCAGCGGCAGGTCCTGAAGGCTCTGCGTCATGGCCGCAATGGTGGACTGCCTGGTCGGAATTTCGGTGATATGCGCGATATCGGGATGCAGCACGGCCGGGGTCGAAGGCGCGAAATCCAGATCGATTTCAGACGTGCCGGTGACGAAGCTCTTGAGGTTCATCTCCCCGCGCAGTCCCTGCTGGACAAGGTCTTCCATGCTGGGGCGGTGATGGCTGTTGTTCGTCAGGATGATATTATCCGGCCGCATCGTGACGAAGACGGGGATATAGGCGTCTTTTGTGGCAGGATCGTACTCGATGACGACGCGGTCTACCGCACCAACCTGAACGCCTCGGAACGTGACGGGCGCACCGACAGTCAGGCCCGAGGATGCGCCATGGAACACGAGAACGGCTTTTTCCGTCCGGCTGAAAGGATGGAAATTGCCGAACAGGACGAACGCCGCGACAATCAGACCCGTTCCTCCAAGGACGAAAGCGCCGACAAGAGCCTGCCTGTTCATCACGTGTTTCCTTCTTCGTCGCGTTCACGGTGCATGAAGGCATGCACCTGTGGATCGGTACAGTGATCGCGCAGATCACGGGGCGAGCCGTGGGCGATCGGAGTTTTTGTCTTGGCATCCAGAAAGATGCCGTCATCCGCGATATGGAACAGGCTCGACAGTTCATGGCTTACGATGATGATTGTCGCTCCAAGCCCGTCCCGCAGGTTCAGGATCAGGTCATCGAGTCGGGCGGAAGTGATTGGATCGAGGCCGGCCGAAGGCTCGTCGAAAAACAGGATGTCCGGATCAAGTGCCAGGGCACGGGCCAGACCGGCACGTTTGCGCATCCCGCCGCTGATTTCCGACGGATAGAGATCAATCGCCTGCAACATGCCGACAAAACCCAGTTTCAGTTCCACGAGCCTGCGGATGACATCGGGTTTGAGGTCCGTGAACATCTGCAGGGGCAGGGCGATGTTCTCGCCGATCGTCATGGAACTCCACAGCGCGCCACTCTGGAACAGCACGCCGAAGCGGTGGTTCAGATCCGTGCGATGGGTTTCGCTTCCGGCCCAGTAATTCTCATCCCCGACATGATATTCGCCGGCGGACGGGCGCAGCAGGCCGATCATGCTCTTGAGAAGCGTGCTCTTGCCGCAGCCCGAACCCCCCATGACGGCGAAGATGCTTCCCTTGCGTACGTCGAGCGAGATGTTTTTCTGGATGATCTTGGGGCCGAAGGAGAGCGTGATATCGCGCAGGGACAGGACGGTCTGGTCAGGCATGGTCAGATCCCCAGAACATCGGCGATGACGGCGAAGATTGCGTCGATTGCGATAACGCCCACGATCCCCACCACGACAGCCCGTGTGGCAGCAATGCCCACATCCGCGGCCGAGCGGCCGGCCTTCAGGCCGATCCGGCAGCTTGTCAGACCGATGAAGGCTCCGAAGACGAGGCTCTTGGTGAAGCCGAAAATGAACTGGCCGATATGGAAGGCGGTGATGGTCTGATGGAAATAGCCCGCCGCCGTGATGTCCAGCATCGAGATGGCCACGACGAAGCCGCCCAGCATGCCAATCAGGCATCCGTACAGGTAAAGGAACGGCATCGTGATGATGAGGGAGAGGACGGCTGGCAGGATCAGATAGGTTGAGGTCGGAATGCCGAAGACGTTCAGGGCATCGATTTCCTCATTGCCCTGCATGGTGGAAATCCGTGCGGCATACGCGCCACCCGTGCGTCCGGCCATGATGATGGCGGTCATGACGGCGGCCATCTCACGCACCATGGCAATCCCGACCAGACTGGCCACATAGATGCCGGCGGCGAACTTCTGAAGCTCGACAGCGCCAACGAATGCCAGGATCGCACCAATCAGGAAGTTGACGATCCCCACGATGAGCAGGGCGTACGGACCGGCATCGGCCGTATTGGCCAGCAGATCGACCATGCGCATGCGGCTGCGGCCGAGGAGCGTCAGGAGTGCGCCCTTTGCCGTCAGCGCGCCCAGTTCGGTGACCACGCCGACTTCCGTCATCGATGCGATGGCGTGATTGCCGACTGTTTCCAGAAAAGGGGTGCGGGCCGTCTTGTGATGGACGGGTTCGTCGGGGACTTCCGGCAGCAGTTCGAGAAGCTGGCGCATCGGGCCGGGCAGCGTCTGCATGTCCAGACTGATGCCAGCGTCATGGGCGACGCGCTTGAGATCCCACAGGAACGCCACAAGCCCGGTATCCCAGACCTGAAGATCGGATGTCTGGAAGGACAGATGGGCGCCGGGCGCCTTTTTCAGCCCGTCTTTCGGGAAAACGGGAATATTGCCGGCCCGCGCCTGCCAGGTACCGCTCAGAACCATGACCGGCGCGGTCTGCTCTCCCTGCAGATGCCACTGCGGCGTTCTGTCTGCGGGCTGTGCGGCTGATGGTCCTGTCGTGGTCTGATCTGTCATGGACTCTGCATTTCCGGTCCTGACATCCCCTGATGCTGCAAAAGAGCGGAAAGGCTGGCGGGAAGTGACACTAAAAGAAACAACTGGCTGGCGGTTACGGGCGAGACGGGGTGGAAATCCGATCGCCGTCCTGATGTGGCACCTTATCGGCTGCAGGCAAAAGATCAATGCTCGCGAAGGGTTCTGACATGGATCGACTGTATCCGAAGAACGTTGTTCTTTTCCTGACGGGAGGGCTGACTGTTACGGAGATATTTCTGTTATGCTCATTCTGTCACGATTTGGAACCTGAAAACCCTCTATGGCCAGCCAGCTTTCCCTGATTGTCCCGTTCTGGAACGAAGAAGCCGCCATCAGCCATTTCGTACGGAGCATCCTGCCTGTCCTTGACGGGATCGCGGACACTGACTGGGAAATCGTCTGCGTCGATGACGGCAGCAGCGACGGCACCCTGCGGGAACTGATCGGGTTTTGCGAAACCGACCGGCGGTTCAGGGTGCTCGAACTGTCGCGCAATTTCGGCAAGGAAGCCGCGCTGACGGCCGGTCTCGATGCGGCGACGGGAGATGCGGTCATCATCATTGACGCCGATCTTCAGGATCCGCCCGAGATCATCCCGAAAATGGTGCAGGCCTGGCGCGATGGTGCGGAGGTCGTGCTGGGCAAACGGATCGACCGGTCCAGTGACAGTCTGCTCAAGCGCAAGACGGCATCCTGGTTCTATGCGCTGCATAACCGGCTTGCCCATATCCGGATTCCGGAAAATGTGGGGGATTTCCGCCTGATGGACCGATGCGTGGTCGAGGCACTCAAAAGGCTGCCCGAACGCCAGCGGTTCATGAAAGGCCTGTTCGCCTGGGTTGGCTTCCGGACGGTCAGCATCGATTACGTCCGTGCGCCCCGTGCGGCGGGCATGACGAAGTTCTCTGGCTATTCCCTGTGGAATTTCGCCCTGGAAGGCTTCACCAGCTTTTCCTCCGCCCCTATCCGGCTGTGGACCTATCTGGGAACGGCAGGTGCGCTGCTCTCCATGTTTTATGCGCTTTTCATCGTGTTGCGGACGATCGTCTGGGGCAATCCCGTGCCGGGTTATACATCCCTGTTCGTGGCGATCATTTTTTTCAGCAGTGTACAGATCATCAGTATCGGCATGCTGGGGGAATATATCGGCCGTATTTACATGGAGACGAAGCAGCGCCCGATTTACGTGTTGCGTCGCACGTACTGACGGGTCGAATGCTGTCAGGCATTCTGTTGCGTGATCGTAAAAAACAGCTACTCTTTTCCGTAAAGGATCAGGGCAGAGGAGAAATACGGAACATGCCGGAAAGGCTCGCCACAAAAAGGCACGGTTTTCTGAAGCGGCGCCATGTCCTGCTCGGAGGGGCTGCGGCCTGTGTCAGTCAGATGGCCGCCTGCGCGCGTCCGGGTTCTTCGTTTGGCTCAGTGGACGTTCTCGTCCGGGATGCCATCAGAAGAGGTGAAGCTCCGGGCGCCGTGGTCGCGATCGGACATGATGAAAAGATCGTGCACCGGTTCGTCTATGGAAAACGGGCGCTTGCTCCGGTGTCCGAACCTCTGGACTGGGAGACGCGCTTTGACATGGCGTCCCTCACCAAGCCGACCATGACAGCGCTCGCGGTCATGCAGTTGGTCGAGCAGCAGAAGCTGAATCTGGATGACCGCGTCAGCCAGTATTTTCCGGAATTTGTATCCAATGGAAAAGGCGATATTTCGGTTCGCCTGCTCATGACCCATTATTCCGGCCTGCCGCCGGACATTCCCCTGAAGGACCCCTGGACCGGAAAGGCCGAGGGCGTCAGAAGGGCCATGATGTCTCCGCTCGCCAATCCACCGGGCGAGAAGTTCGTTTATAGTGACATCAATTACATCATGCTGGGGCTTCTGGTCGAAAAGCTGAGCGGCCTGCCGCTCGATCAGTATGCGCGGATCAATATTCTTGAACCGCTGGGCATGACGGAATCCGGCTATCTTCCGGCAGCCGGTCTGCGCTCCCTCATCGCTCCGACACAGTACGACGAGCAGGGCAACATGCTGCGTGGCGTGGTGCATGATCCGACGGCGCGGAGAATGGGCGGTGTGGCCGGTCATGCCGGGCTGTTCTCGGATGCGCGGGACATGACGCTTTATGCACAGGCCCTTCTGGATCGTCTGAAAGGACGTCCGAGCCGCTTCCCCCTAGAACGGGAGACGCTCATCCTCATGACCACGCCGCAGCAGCCGGCGGGAAAAACGGAGCTTCGGGGACTCGGCTGGGACATCGACACCCATTATTCGTCCCCGAGGGGAGACGTGTTTTCCCACCGTTCCTTCGGACATACCGGCTTTACCGGCACGTCTCTCTGGATCGACCCGGACAGCGACAGCTATGTGCTGATCCTGACCAACCGGGTCCATCCTTCAGGGGGGCACAGTGTTGTGCGGCTGAGGCATGATATCGCCACGGCAGCGGGAAGGGCGCTCGGCCTTTCCGCGCCGGTCTAGGAATTTTTCGCTGCTGCGTTTCAGGGAACGTGCCGGACACCGACGAAGGGGTGAACCGGATCCTTCGGACAGGATCCGGGATAGAGGGCGATCAGTTCCAGAATATGCTGCGTCAGGGCATCGCGGCTGGTTCTGATCCTTTCTCCTTCGGCCTGCCGTACGGTATCGCTCTGCGACAGGAGATCGCCAGCATAGCCGACTTCCCGAGCCATTTCCGTATCCGGCAGTGCGGAGAGCGGTACGAACTGGACCGGAAGGTCAATCGTCTGAGCTTTTGTGCGGTTCGCGTCCGCCTGAAGGCCGAAAACGGGCAGCGTGCCGGAACTGCTGACCGAAAAGCTGCCCGAGGACGTAAAGCTCCCCGACAGTGACAGCGTAACCGGCCCGGAAATCATGGCGACAACCGGGTCGGCACCATGCTGGCTGCATTGCAGGGCGAGGACGTTCCGATCGAACCCTGCCTTCTGCTCCTCTGTCCAGTCCTGCACATGGGATGTGCTGACCACGCCGGTTTTCGTCAGATCCAGCTGGATGCCGGAAATGGCCTCACTGATCGTGACAGGGGACGGAGCCCCCGCCGAACAGCCGCTGAGAAGGGCAAGTGCCAGTATGCCCAGAACAGGACGACCGGGGAAAATCCGGCCGCTCATACGCCTCTCACTTCCGCCAGAAGGGCCTCAAAGGCTTCTCCGTTCGGTGATATGCCGGGAATGCCGATCCAGTTCTGACGCGACAGCAGGCCATAGGCTTCGTCGGCAATTTTCGTGAAGGTGTCCCAGGGCATGAATGTCCGCGTGCCCCAGGTATTGAAGAAAAGCCCTTCGGGATTATAGCCCACGACAGCGATGGCATGACCGCCCACCGGCGTGCGGTTGGAAATGGCGTTCCAGTCCCATGTCGCGCCCAGGGGAAGATCCATGAAGCCCTGAGGCACCTGAACCCCTGCGAGAACACCCCCAAGATAACAGATGCCGCGACGGATACCGTCGCAGTCCTGCGGATCGATCGTGCCGTAAGCCGTCAGGTAATCCAGGGTCTGTCCCGGACGGTGCAGACCCTGGCGCAGCCAGAAGTTCAGCTCATCCAGCAGAACCGTCCCATTATCCCGAGCCCCCGTCTGCGGATCGAACCCGGTGACGGCTCCGTAGTTGTTCAGCACCATGTCCGTAGACAGCACGACCAGCCCCTGCGCGGCATGGGTCCATGTCGCCGTCAGGGCTGCATGGGCCGCGAACGCACAGCAGCCATACCGGTCATTGCCCCACATCTGATAGGGCACCCCCCCGGACCAGTCTTTCTGCACCGGAACGGCGGGAAGGCGTGAGGCCAGTATGGGCGCCAGGCGGTAGGTTCGCAGATCATGCTTGGGCGCACGTTTGCCAAGGCATCGGGACATGGACAACTCCGGCAGGAACATAAAAAAGGAGCGGTTCAGGTGAACCGCTCCGGTCTTCGGACGGATGGACGAAAAAGCGGACGGAGCGTCAGACGCCCTGATAGATCCGGGCGCGGATCAGTTCCGGCGACTGCGTGGCGGCTGTGAAAGGGGCGGCCGTAACGCCTGCGAGAGCTTCGACCAGCGGGATCATTGCAGACACCGTGCTCATGTAAGTGGCGGCGGAGGGCGAGTAGACCTTCACGATCGGCGTTGCGATCGCCAGCAGAGTCTGAAGATCCGTACCGAGGCTCTTGGCCCAGTCCTTGCCGGTCGCAATCGTGATGGAGCCGTTCGAGTTGGCCGCAACCTGTGCGGTCACGCTCTTGATCTGGGCGATCAGGTTGTCGAACGTCGCTTTGTCCGTAGCGGACAGATGACTTTCCAGATCTGGAATGCTTTCGATGGCCTGAACCGCATAGGCAATGGCGGCAGCGTCACTGCTCAGGGCCTGGGTGTTGAAAGTGGTCGTGCTGCCGGTGGTGGTGCAGGCGCTCGTGGAAGCGAGAAGAACGGCGCCAAGGCTCAGGGCGATCAGACGGTTACGCATCAGTAAAAGCTCCAGAAATGAAAAAGCCGCCTCAGGGGGCGGCTATGGATCGTGAAAATGAAAATTGTCTCCGGGCAGGCTGTCAGCCCGGCTGTGAAATGACCGGGGTTGAAATCAGTTGACGCGACGGGGCGGCTCACCAACCTTCGGATGTGTCGAGACCATATCCAGCCCCAGTTTTTCGGCGTCTTTCGCACGAGAGGAGCCAACCGGCACCATGATGGCTTTCGCCCCAGGCTGATAGGCGCTGGTATTCCAGCCTTTCGCCTGCGCGATCATGCTCACGATCCGGAACAGCGGCAGCAGCTTCGACGTGCTGGCCGGTGGTTTCCAGAAGCGAAGAGCCAGCGCGGCCGCGGCAATGAGAAATGTGATGATTGAAACAATATCGCCAGCGTATCTGGCAGGCAGATAGGGCAGGATTGTCTGGAACAGCGATGTCCAGTCCATTGTCACCTCCGGCTATGAAAAACCGCCCCGAAAAGGCGGCCGTGTCAACACACACTGCCGGTCTAGGGAGGAGTTTTCGCACGCACCAAGGAGAAAATGCCGTCAAGCGCCAATTGGCAGTTTCCGCACGCTTTCGGCAGCGGGATCAGTCGTTTGACGATCCTTCCTGAACACCATACGGTTCGGCATCATCACGAGTATTACAGGCGATTTCATGGCTTTCAATTTCAGGCTTGCCGCAGTCCTTGCGGTTTCAGCGTTTTCCCTTTCAACGGAAGCGCATGCCGCTTCCACGAACCCGTTCTTTTCGGCCAGCACGCTCCCCTATCAGGCTCCCCGTTTCGATCAGATCTCGGACAGTGACTACGCTCCGGCCTTCGAGCGCGGAATGGCCGAGCATCTGCGTGAGATCAAGGCAATCGCCGGGAACCGCGCAGCTCCGACGTTCGACAACACCATTGCCGCCATGGAGCGCGCGGGCCAGACCCTCAACCGTGTGCAGATGACGTTCTACGGTGTTTACCAGGCCAATACCGACGATACGCTGGACAAGGTGCAGAGCCAGGAAGCGCCCCGGCTGACGGCCCATGAAGATGAAGTCTATCTGAACGCGAAGCTCTTTGCCCGTGTGAAGTCCCTCTATGACCGCCGCGAGAAGCTCAACCTGACGCCCGAACAGGCCCAGCTTCTCGACATCTATTACCAGCAGTTCGTCCATGCTGGCGCCCAGCTCTCCGCGGCGGACAAGACGAAGCTGCGCGCGATCAACACGCGTCTCTCCAATCTTGAGACGCAGTACGAACAGAAGCTGATTGCCAGCGCCAAGAACGGCGCCCTGATTGTGGACAACAAGAAGGCGCTGGCCGGTCTGGATGACAACACGATCGCCTCAGCCGCCAAGTCCGCGCAGGAGCGGGGACTGACCGGAAAATGGGTCATCCCCCTTCAGAATACGACGCAGCAGCCCGCCCTGTCTTCCCTGACGGATCGCGAAACCCGGCAGGCCCTGTTCGAGCAGAGCTGGACCCGTGCCGAGAAAGGCGACGACAACGATACCCGCGCCACGATCGCCGAACTGGCAGAACTCCGCGCGCAGAAGGCCGCGCTCTTCGGCTATCCGAATTTCGCCGCCTATACGCTGTACGATCAGATGGCCAAGACGCCGGAAGCTGCGGACAACTTCATGCAGCAGCTCGTCCCGGCCACGGTTGCGGAACAGAAGCGCGAAGCCGAGGTCCTGCAGAAAGCCATCCGCAAGGACGGCGGGAAGTTCGATCTGAAGCCGTGGGACTGGGAGCATTATTCCGATCAGGTACGCCGCGCGAAGTACAATCTCGATCAGGATGAAATCAAACCGTATTTCGAGCTCAAAACGGTCCTGACGGATGGTGTGTTCTTTGCCGCCAACCAGCTTTACGGGATTACGTTCCAGCAGCGGACGGATATCCCCGTCTATCAGCCTGACGTCATGGTCTTTGAAGTCCATGACAAGGACGGCTCTCCGCTGGGCCTGATGTATTTCGATTACTTCAAGCGGGACAACAAGTCCGGCGGTGCGTGGATGTCCAACTTCGTCGGGCAGTCCAGGCTGCTGGGTACGAAGCCCGTCATCTACAACGTCGCCAACTTCACCAAGGCGGCCCCCGGCCAGCCGCAGCTCATCACGTCCGACGACGTGACGACCATGTTCCACGAGTTTGGCCACGCCCTGCATGGGCTTTTCGCGGACCAGACCTATCCGTCGCTGTCCGGCACGAGCGTGGCGCGCGACTTCGTGGAGTTCCCCTCCCAGTTCAACGAGAACTGGGCGCTGGACCCGAAAGTCCTGTCGAATTACGCCCGGCACTACAAGACCGGCGCTCCGATGCCCAGGGCCCTGGTCGAGAAGATCCGCAAGGCCGCACATTTCAATCAGGGCTATGCGCTGGGTGAAATCGTCGCCGCAGCCGAGCTGGACATGAAGTGGCACAGCCTACCCGCGACGGCACCGCGTCAGGACGTGGACAGGTTTGAGAGCGATGCGCTGAACAGCACGGGGCTGGACGTCGCAGCCGTTCCGCCGCGTTATCGTTCCAGCTACTTCCTGCATATCTGGTCCAACGGATATTCCGCCGGCTATTACGCCTATCTGTGGACGGAAATGCTGGATCAGGACGTGTTCTCCTGGTTCCAGGAGCATGGTGGTCTGACACGTGAAAACGGACAGCGCTTCCGCGACATGATCCTCTCGAAGGGACACACCATGGATTACGGCCCGATGTTCCGCGCCTTCTACGGCCGCGACCCGGACATCACTCCGATGCTGGTGCATCGTGGGCTTGTTTCCGAACAGGGCAAGTAATTACAAGCCGGGAGGAAAGACCTCATCTTTCCTCCCGGTCTTTTCTTTCTGGACAAAAATATGCCGACACCCATGAGCAGAATGAGATTCCTTCCTTTTTGCGGCCCATTCCTTGCGATGCTTGCCGCGCTGTATTTCGGCCTGAAGACGTTTTTCGGCCTCGGAGCCTCACCTTTCGGCGATGAATCCGGCCATATCCTCGGCGGACTGGCCATCGTCAGGGGCGATATCCTGTATCGCGATTATATCGACGCGCACGGCCCGCTGATTTTCGCCCTGTCGTGGCTCGTCGGCCTGGTGACCGATTTCCGCCATGCCTATCTCATGCGGCTCATCCCGGCTGTCTGTACGATGGCCAGCGCCATGACCGTCTTCCTGTCCCCGGCGCTCAGAAAACCATCCGTTCGGTGCCTTGCAACTGCGGCATGGCTTGTCGCAATGGGCGCGCAGTGGACGATCCAGGCGTTCAACATGGACAGTTACTGGACCATCGGTGGTGATCTGCTTGCGGGCGCCATGGCGCTGCTGGTTCTTCCGGTTCTGCTGGGAGAGGAGGTTGGCAACTGGCAGGCGCGATGCGGTGGGGCCTGCATCGCCCTTCTGCCGCTCACGGCCTATTCCTTCGGTCCGACAGCAGTCCTGCTGGGGCTGGTCATCATTGCCGTAAGACGTCCGGGCTACTGGAGCGGAATCCTGCAGGTTCTGCTCGGTGCCGGCGCGGCCCTTGTCCTCAGCGCGCTCTGGATGGCGGTTTACGGCGATCTGGGCGGTATGATCGCCTATCACTTCGTCGCCAACCAGTTCTACTATGCCCCCTATATCGACGTGGGCCTTGGCACCCTGTTTCTCAGCCTTGTTCCATCCTTCCGGCCCGATACCACGATCCAGTCCCTGGCCGTAATCTGCTTCGTGATCGGCAGTATTCTCGTTCTCGCAACATCCCGGCACAGACTGTCAGCCCTGCTGCTCGTGGGAGCGGTGCTGATGATGCAGGTGCGCGGCGCATTCGGATTTCAGAACGGAACATTCGTCATGGGCGCGCTCACACTCTGCGTTCTGATGATGATGCGGGTATTGCAGTCCCATGACCGTGCCGCACCATGCCTCGCGCTCGCCTTCTGTGTCCTCTATGTCATCGGGGCCCGGCACGCCGTCTCCTCACTCCATGGCCTGACACGGCAGCAGCAGCGTCAGGCTGGCTTTCATCCGATCCGCGAAAACAGGGATGTCGGCTTCGTGAAGGCCATTCAGGCCCATTCCCGCCCGGATGAGCGCATTCTGGTTATTCCCTATAATCCGGACGTCTATATTTACGCCGGCCGTCTTTCCATGAAGAAATACCATGAATACCTGCCATGGGAGGCGGACTACGCGCGTCACCCCTGGCATGGCTATGAGCGTGACCTGTGCCATGACCTTCCGCAGGATCTTCCGCCCGTCATCTATTTCGATGATTATCACGTGTGGGGCAGGTGGGCCCCTGCGGATTTCATGCCCTGCGTCCTGAAGATACTCGCGCAGGATTATCAGCGCGATCCGGTTGAAAAGAGCGTCTATATCCGCCGTGATCGTGTGGAACCGGTAGCACTGAAAGACGCCGCTCCGATTTCTTCTTCCCAGAACCGTAACTGAAGATATGGTCTTGCCATGACACAGAAGACATTCCCCCGACGCAGCCTGTTTCTCGGTACTGCCCTGACAGCGCTTCTTTTCGCTCCGGTCGCCGGTCATGCAGACCCGACAGCCGAGATCAGCCCGTCGCGCATGTCGGAGACGATGAAGATCCTGGCGTCCGACCGCTTCGAGGGCCGTGCCCCCGGAACGGAAGGGGAGAAGGTCACGGTTCCCTGGCTGATCGAGCAGTACAAGGCTCTGGGGCTTGAACCGGCAGGCGAAAATGGCGGATGGACGCAGACGGTTCCCATGCTCCGGACCAGAACCGCTGCGAACGGTTCCATCAGTGCCCGGACCGGTGATAGGGCGCTCCCCCTGATCCAGCTTCAGGACATCTATCTCTCGACGCTGCTGCCGGAAGACCGCCTGCGCGTCAAAGACGCTCCGATGGTTTTCGTGGGCTATGGTGTGCATGCGCCGGAGCGCCACTGGGATGATTTCAAGGGCGTCGACCTCAAGGGCAAGGTCGCGGTTTTCCTCGTCAACGATCCCGATTTCGATGCGGCTCCCGGTGAACCCGTCGCCGGTCGCTTCGGCGGCAAGACCATGACGTATTACGGTCGCTGGACCTACAAATACGAAGAAGCCGCCCGCCGTGGCGCCGTCGCTGCCCTGATCGTGCACGACACGGCAGGCGCGTCCTACCCCTGGAGCACGGTCGTGGCACCGGGCGGTGAGGCGTATGATGTGGAACATGCTGCCACCGAAAGCCGCCCCGTCCCCGTTCAGGGCTGGCTTGAAGGCAAGGCTGCGGCTGCGCTCTTCCGGCAGGCCGGGCTGGATCTTGATGCCCTGCGCATTAAAGCCCGTTCCCAAAGCTTCCGTCCCGTCACGCTGAAGCACACGACGTTCTCAGCCGACCTGCCGGTCACGGTCGATCGTCTGCAAAGCCAGAACGTGCTCGCCAAGATTACGGGCGCGAAATATCCGGACGAGACGGTCATGTTCGGGGCGCATTGGGACGCATACGGCAAAAGCACCGACGCGCAGGGCCATACTGTCATCCGTCGCGGTGCGATCGACGATGGCTCCGGCATTGCGGCGCTGTTTGAAATCGCCCGCGCCTTCAAGGCCGGACCGAAGCCCGACCGTACCATCCGTTTCGCCGCCTGGACGGGCGAGGAGCGCGGTCTGCTGGGATCAGGCTGGTACGTTGCCCATCCGCTGGCGCCGCTGGACAGGACGGCTGCCAATCTGACGATGGACGTGCTCCAGATGGCAGGACCTGCGCATAATGCCTTCATTATCGGCGCCGGGCAGGACACGCTTCAGGAGCAGTTCGCCGCTGCCGTCGCCCTTCAGGGCCGCACGGCGCAGCCGGAAGCGATGCCCGAGCGTGGCGCCTTCTATCGTGCGGACCATCTGCCCTTCGCGCGTGCCGGGGTGCCGGTGCTTGCTGTCATGGATATGGCCGGAAAGTTCGCTCTTCTGAAAGGTGGGACGGAAGCGGGCGGCAAATGGCTGACGGCCTATATGGCCTGCTACCATCAGGCCTGCGATGCCTGGAGCCCGGACTGGGATGTGCGTGGTGCCGCGCAGGACGTCTGGGCCGTGTGGAAAGTCGGGCATGACGTGGCCTTTTCGCATGACTGGCCACAATGGAAGGCTGGTTCGGAATTCGCCGCGATCCGCCAGAAGACCGCTCCGGCTACGGTTCAGTAAGGCACGTTTTTCCGGTTCCGTCAGATCGTCCAGGGCGGAACCGGCCCATAGCGCTCAACCAGAAAATCGATCATCGCCCGGATCTTGAGCGGGACATGCGGTGTCGGCGCATAGACGGCATGCAGTTCCGGCCCTGTCATGACGGCCACATCGAGCGGCAGCGGAACCAGTCTGCCGGATTTCAGTTCATCCGAGACGATGAATGTCGGCTGGTAGATGATGCCCTGTCCCGCTACGGCAGCCTCGCGCAGGATATCGCCGTTATTGGCGTGCATGGGGCCGCTCACCGGGACCGTGCGCTCGCCATTCGCACCAAAGCTCCAGCGCGCGCTGCTGATCTCGTCGCCGAGCGTGTAACCCAGACAGCGGTGGTTCGTCAGTTCGGCAACGCTGCGGGGCGTGCCATACTCTTCCAGATAGGACGGTGCTGCGCAGACCACGAAATCGACCTGCGCCAGCCGGCGCGACCGCAGTGCACTCGATGGCATCCGTCCGATGCGCAGCGTCAGGTCCCATCCTTCCGTGATCGGATCAATCCGCCGGTCGTCCAGCCCCAGTTCGACCGTAACGAGGGGGTGGCGTCGGTTGAACTCTGGCAGGATCGGTCCGACATGCCGTATGGCGAACGAGACCGGCGCATTCAGGCGCAGAAGCCCGCGCGGCTCCTGGTTTTCCGCCGAGACTTCCTGTTCCATCTCTTCCAGATCCGTCAGGATTTTCTGACAGCGGATGAATAAGAGACGACCCGGTTCCGTCAAAGACAGCCTGCGCGTACTGCGATGGAACAGCGAGATCCCCAGGCGGCTTTCCAGAGCGGCAATATGTTTCGTGACCATCGTCTGTGACAGACCCAGCGAACGTGCGGCACCTGAAAAGCTGCCTTGAGCCACCACTCTCGCGAAAACCTGCATGCCCGTGAAGCGATCAAGCATTCACCTCACACTCCTGGTGTCAGATCCTATCCCGGATGAGGGAATTATTCTTTTTGGGTGAGGGTGGCAAGATCAGTTCCATCGCACGGAACGGAGGCAATCACGATGACCCTGAAAGATCAGGACACTACGCGGCAACCCGTTCTTTTTCTGCCGCATGGTGGCGGTCCGTGCTTCTTTATGGAGTGGGGGACGACATGGGATCGCATGGCAGCCTATCTCCGGTCTGTAGAGCCATCCCTGCCACGTCGTCCGAATGCCATTGTGGTCCTCTCCGGCCACTGGGAGACATCGGATATGGTTGTCGGATCAGCAGCCCATCCGTCGCTGATCTATGATTATTACGGCTTTCCACCTCACACCTATCAGCTTGAATATCCCGTACCCGGAGCGCCTGCCTTGGCCGGGAAAATCCGTGACCTCGTGCGTAACAGGGGCATTGCCTGCACAGAAAATGCCACGCGCGGACTGGATCACGGAGTGTTCATTCCCTTCATGCTCGCATTTCCCGATGCGGATATTCCGGTCGTGGAAATTTCTCTACCCGGGTCGCTGGATGCCGCAGGCGTTCTGCAAGTGGGGGAGATGCTGGCGCCTCTGCGGGATGAAAACATCCTGATTGTGGGCACGGGCATGACTTACCACAACATGCGTCATCTGATGCGCCCCGATGCCGTGTCGGATGCCAGGTCGGTCGCATTCGACACCTGGCTTCAGCAGGCGGTCGAGGCTCCGCCTGATCGTCGCACAAAGAGCCTGCTGGACTGGGAGCACGCCCCATTCGCGCGGGAGTGTCACCCCCAGCCAGAACATCTCCTGCCGTTGATGTTTGCCGCCGGAGCCGCGGGAACTGACGCAGGTCATTGCGATTACAACGATATCGTCATGGGGAAGGCCCTGTCCGGTTTCCGGTTCGGCTGATCTCCTCAACTCACCTTCCATGAAAGATCATGACGTCATGCAAACACGTTTTCTCAAGAGCGCAGGCGCTGCGTTCGCTCTCGCCCTCCTGTCTTCCACGGCTTATGCCGCCAACCCTGCTGAGGTGCAGTCCGGCGCCTATACGGTCGAGACCACCCATACGCAGATCGGCTTTTCCGTGCTGCATTTCGGCTTCACCTATTATTCCGGCCAGCTTTCCGGCGTCACCGGCGCGCTTCAGCTTGATACGGCCAATCCGGAGGCCTCGCACCTGAACGTGACCATCCCGGTTTCGAGCATTTCGACCACCAGCACGGTTCTGACAGGCGAACTCAAAAACAGTGAATGGTTCGATGTCGCGAAATATCCGGATGCGACCTTCGTCTCGACGCAGGTCCGCCGCACAGGCACAGATGAGGCTCTGGTGACCGGCAACCTGACGCTGCATGGCGTCACGCACCCGGAAGTCCTGCACGTCCATTTCGTGGGCGCAGGCGTCAACCCGATGGACAAGGCCTATACGGTCGGCTTTCAGGCCGAAGCGACGATCCATCGCAGCGATTTCGGCGTGAAGAAATATGTCCCCTATGTCGGCGATGACGTGACGCTGACGATTGCCGGGGCGTTTGAGAAGACTGCCGCGAAATAACGCGCATAAAAAAACGGCCCACGAAAGTGGGCCGTTTTCTTTTTCGGACTGTCCGGAAAAATCAGGACGTCTTGCGGACTTTCCATCCGGTTTCCTTGAGCAGGAAGCCGAGCACAATGGCAATTCCGATACCGACGACCAGCGGCAGGAAAGCCGTATGGAACTGTTCCATCGTCTCCGGCGCATCCTTGCCCATGAGGGCGGAAACAAGCGGGGACATGATGCCGGTTGTGCCGAACACGAGGAAGTTCATGACACCGGCGGCCGTTCCCTTGACCTCGGGCGGATTGACTTCCTTCATCGAGGAGAACGGGATCATGGCCGCACCGGACGCAATACCCATGATCAGCGCCACGGAGTAGTGCGGCATAACGCCGACCGGCACGTAAAGTGCGCAGAGCGACGCTGCCAGCAGCACCAGTGCGCCGCCGATCATGACAGGCTTGCGACGGCCGATCTTGTCGGAAATCCAGCCCAGAAGCGGGCAGCCGATGACCCAGCCGATGGGGACCATCGACACATCCGTGGCCGCAAAGCCCATCGTCGTGTGTTCGCCCTTGCTCAGCATCAGCGCACCCCAGCCCAGAGCACCGATCGTGGTCGGCACGAAGAGCAGGCCACCGGCAAGACCGGCAATCCAGCTCTGCGGGTTGGAGAAGATGATCTTGAAGGGACGCAGCAGGTTGGCCATGGAAAAATCACCATGGTGTTGGGCGCTGTCACCCGTATCGCGCGGCATGACGAAAAAGACTGCCACAGCCAGCAGGAGCCCGATGACACCAAAGCCCAGCCAGACCGACTGCCAGGGGATGTGGAAAGACCCATGCGGATCGATCAGGATGCGCGTCGGCTTGGAGCCGAAGGCGGCACCAGCCATGCCCATGCACTGCGTCAGACCGACGAAAAGCGCCAGCGTCCGGGCCGGAAGATAGCGCGCGGCAACATAGGACGCACCGACGAAGGCACAGATCGCACCGATGCCCTGGATGATGTAGCCGCCAATACCCGCAACCAGACTGCCCTGGCCGAAGATCAGACAGCCCACGCCCGTGATGGCAATGAACATCGGCATGATGGCATGGGCGCCATAGCGGTCCAGCAGCACGCCCACTGCAAGGGCCATCAGCGCGTAGACGATGTAATAGGACGCAATCATCAGGCCGAGATGGCTGTTGCCCCAGGCCTGGGTCAGCTCATCCTGCATGATGCCGGGAGCGGAACGGATCGCATACTGATAGAAGTAGAACAGCGCGCACAGGAACCATGACAGCACATAAAGCGGCTGAAGTTTCTGCGGTTGCGTCGGGGACGGATTCAGGGGCTTGGGGGGCGCCTGAGTTGTTGTGCCGGACATGAAATTCTCCAGTGTGTCATGGCGGGCCTGTCAGACCGGAAACCATGACTGTGAGGGCGTGAAAGTCTTGAAAAAGGCCTGTTTGCGATTGGAATGATTTGTCAGGGAATGTGAATATTTCACCAGATGCTATTGCTGGAAGGGGTAATAACGGAAGGTCACATACACCGTATGTCCGTAAGTCGTGGGATCGACGGCATGATCCGCGCCGTCATTGCCTTTGAAGGCGAACTTCCGGATATAGGTGTACTGAAGCCCGCCCATGACACTGCCGTAATGGCCGTCCAGGAAGTGCCACCAGCCACCCGTCGTCAGGGAGGCCAGCGTTCTCGTCTGGGCGGAGCACGTTCCGAATTCGTATTCACAGCCGGACAGGTTCAGGTCTGTCGCGCCATAGCCATGCTGGATGCCATCGGCGCCCAGATAGGTGCGGCGTCCCGCGCTCTCCACACCGCCATAGGTGTAAAGCAGCACGGAGCGTGCCGGATGCCCGACCAGCCCGAGCGACCCCATGATTTCCGGGATCGGAGTGGGATTGCCGTTGCTGTCGAAGGTCGTATCGGGAATGAGGCTGGGGCCGTAACGTCCGACACCCTGACCGGCAAGCACGTTTCCGGTCAGCTGAAGCTTGTCGGTCCCGAGCGGCACGGTCATGCCAGCGCCCACGCCACCGCCGAACTGGGTGCTTTTATGGGTATGGTTCTCCCCGGCCGGCTGAACCAGTCCCCGGAACCAGCGGGCAAGACCAAAGACTTCATAATGCCCGAACGACGTATCGACTGCCGTTTTGAGGACGATGTCGGGTGCCGGGTTGTAGCTGTACTGCGTGTTCGGATTCAGCAGGACGCCACCGCTATTGGCGTAATAGACACGTGGCCCGGCCAGATGGCCGTAACTGGCTGGCAGGGTCCCACCGGAGCTGAGCGTATCAGAGAAGCCGACCGTCGCCTGGGGGTCCTCGATTGACAGCGCGATCCAGTATTTCTTGTCCCAGTCCTTGGCGATCCGGATCTGTGGCACGCGGGTAAAGGTAATGCCCGGGATCTGGTTGTTATCCGTAACGGCCGGGAGCTGTTCCTGACGGGGAATGACGCCCTTGGCGTAATTGGTCGTCAGGCTCCAGGCCTGGCCCATGAGGACGTGCAGCCCCCAGTCTTTCTGCGTGAAGGTGAAATATCCCTGCCGCAGACGGGGGGTATAACCATTGATCTGCACACTGTTCGTCGTCCCGCCAGACCCACCGAAATCGGTTTCCACATAGGCCTGAAGACGGACGGACTTGGTCGGATTGGCTTCCAGAAGCGTGGAGAAACGTGAAAGCTGTGCGGAAAACCGTTCCTCGCTCAGCCCGTGATTTGGGCTGTTGGCATACGGGAAATTGTTCCACGCCGTCGCAGGGCCACTGGTCATGTTCGAACTTCTCCAGATGTTGGAGAAATCGATGAACCCGCCCAGCCTGACGGTCAGATTGCCAATCTGGAAGACCGGCGGAAGATGATCCACTTCCGTCTGGGTAATGGCGAGCGGACTGGACGATGTCAGGTCGATGGATGTCCGGTGCGCCTCGTTGTGCTGGTTCCCCAGCCACTGGAACAACGGCGGCGGTGTCTGATGGGCCGGCGTAACGATCGGGGTCGAAGGGACCGTTGCGGAGCCTGCCGTGACGCTGTCCGGGACCAATCCCGCTGTTGAAACCGGCATGATCCCGCTGCCGGGGCGGGGAATGCTGCCGGTCGGAGAGGACGGCGATGTTGCCGCTCGGGCGGTTTCGATTTTGGGAGCCTCGCCCTTTATCGGCACCCTGTGCGCGACGGATGTTTTCGCGGCATTCGGATGGGCCGCATGGGAAGCAGATCCGGCATGGCGGCGTTGTTCAATGGCCTGGAGACGGCCTTCGAGCATGCGCATCTCTGCCTTGATGGCGGCCAGTTCCTGGTCGTCGGCGCTCTGGGCGAAGGCCGGAAGGGGGGCACCAATGAAGAAGACGGCACCCAGAAGCAGTCTATACCGTCTGGGCAGGTAATTTCCCGTGATCTTCAGGCCACCGAGAGGAGACACACTTTTCCCTTCCTAAAATCCGTCCGAGGAATTCCATCAATTACCCGACCGCCACGCCGGGCATGTCGATGGGAACTGCCCGTCAGGAGAGACTTACGCGGTCACGGAAGTTTGAAAATTGATATACCTCAAAAATAACGAAAATTACACATTATTTATGGATCAGAATAACAACTTACCACGCTTTATGGAAGTATATTCGCTATCCTGCTCCAGGTATTTAATGATTTTCATATTGGGGACAGGATACCGAGGAGGGGTTATTCAAATACATCCCTCCTCAATAATGGTTACTGTATTTTCTTATTTGGTCTTCTTTTTCTTGCCCTTGGAGCGTTTTTCCTTTGCTGCGCTCTGGGACGGGGCGGATGTTCCACCTTTGGCGCGCTCGATGACGAACCTGGCATAATCGTCCATGTCGCCATCGAAGGGAACGATCTGATTGTCTGCGGCCAGCCACAGCCGGTCCGCGACCAGTTCCATGAGCGAGCGGTCATGGGTGATGAGGATGACCGCGCCTTCGTAACTGTTCAGGGCGTCCAGCAGGGCGCGGCGGCTGTCGATATCCAGATGGTTGGTCGGCTCATCGAGGATCAGAAGATGCGGGGCGGCCATTGCGACCATGTTCAGCAGCAGGCGGGCACGCTCGCCGCCGGAGAGTGCTTCGACCTTGGTGCCCTGCTTTTCGAAATGGATACCAAACTGCGCAAGACGGGAGCGGTGGGACTGGTCGCTGTCCGTCGGACGGGCTTCGCGCATGATGTCGAGCGGGGTCTGTTCGGGGTCGAGCGCCTCGATCTGATGCTGATGGAACCAGCCGACCTCGATCCGGGGGGAGCGGGAGACCTCTCCGGAACGGACTTCGAGTGCACCCGCGATCATTTTCGCAAAGGTGGACTTGCCGGCACCGTTGACACCGAGCAGACCGATACGGTCGTCCACGTCGAGGCGAAGGTTCAGATCGCGCAGGATGGCCGGATCGTCGCCATATCCGACCTCGACGTTTTCCAGCCGGATGAGGGGCGGTGCCAGCGGACGAGGGGGGGAGGGAAGCAGGAACGGCGAGACCGAAGCCTCGATTGTGGTTTCGATCGGCGTCAGTTTGGCGAGGCGCTTGACGCGGCTCTGGGCCTGCGCAGCTTTCGCGGCGGACGCCTTGAAGCGGTCCACGAAGGACTGAAGATGGGCGCGTTCGGCTTCCTGCTTGGCGCGGGTAGCGCTCTGCAGGCGGATTTTCTCGGCACGCTGGCGCTCGAAATCGTCGTAGCCGCCGGTGTAGAGTTCCAGCTTTCCTTCCGTGACATGCAGCGTGAAATCGACGGAATTATTCAGCAGTTCGCGGTCATGGCTGATGATGAGCGCGGAATGGGGATAGCGGGCAAGGCGTGCTTCCAGCCATAGCGCGCCTTCAAGATCGAGATAGTTCGTCGGCTCATCGAGCAGCAGCAGGTCGGGCTCGGCAAACAGCGCAGCGGCGAGCGCCACGCGCATCCGCCAGCCGCCAGAGAACTCGGCCATCGGTCGGTCGAGATCGGCCGTGGAGAAGCCCAGACCGTTGAGAATTTCAGCCGCGCGAGAGGGAGCGCTGTCGGCGTCGATTTCGATCAGCCGCATCCAGATATCGCCCATCCGCTCCGGATCGGCCGTTTCCAGCTCGGCCATGAGGGCGGCGCGTTCGGTGTCGGCGGCGAGGATCGTGTCGATCAGGCTGATGGGGGTGGCGGGATGCTCCTGATCCACGGTCGCCACGCGGGCGGCACGGGGGATGACGATCTCACCGGAATCCGGCTGAAGCTCGCCCTTGATCAGTTTGAAAAGTGTGGATTTCCCGACGCCGTTCCGGCCGACCAGAGACACCTTGGACGGGTTGGGCAGGTTGGCGCTTGCACGATTGAAGAACTGTCGTCCCCAGGCGTTGAAGACAAGGTTTTCGATCTGAAGCATGGGGCAGGATGGTCCGGTGGCGGTAAAACGGGAGCGCCATCCCTATAACAGTTTGGCCGCCCCGGACAGGGACGAGGCAGATCTTTTCCGCCTCGTCCGGGTGTTCGTGTGAGTGTATCAGTGGGTGTGGGCGGCAAGCCAGTCGTGGATCTGGCTCTGGGTCGCCTGAACCGCTTCCTTGCGGGCGGCAACGGTGTTGAGGGCATGGGCCGTGGCAATCTTCGCGCCGGTCGTCTTGCTGGAAGACGGATCTTTCTGAAGCTCGGCCAGAATGTCCGAGTTGTTGGAATGTCCTGCGATGGCGGGCAGGAACCCGTCCTGCGACCAGGGGGCCAGATGCGTGCGGATCTCGGCCTCGTGCTGGCGGACCAGCTTCCAGACGAGATCCGGGTTTTCGCTGGCGGAGGCGACCTGTGACAGGGCCATGGAAATACGGCCGTTCGGAATGGCGCCGCTATAGGCCAGTTCCACGTTGCGACGGATCAGGTCCGGATCCGTGGCGTTCGCGAGGGCCTGGAACAGACGGAGCTTGAGTTCGGTTGCCTGGGTGTCGCGGACCTTCTTTGCCATGATCTCCCAGGTTGCGGCGTCGGTATGCTTCATCGCCAGAGCCGAAACTATTCCCACAAGATCGGGACGCAGGGATGCCGGGTTTTTCAGCCAGATTGCGAAACGGCGCTTGGCCTCGGTCAGCACGGCCGGGTCATTGAAGGTGCCGAGTGCCGAAATGACGGAGGGGCGCAGCATCGTGTCCAGCACGCTTTCATGCGGCTTCTGGTCCCAGCCGAGACGCTTCAGGACCGGGGCAAGGCGGCTGCGGGCATAGGCCTGGAATGCAGGGCGGTCCGGGCTGCCGATTTCGTAGAAATCCAGCGTCTCCAGCTTGCCGATGATTTCCTCAAGCGTGGCGATGTCGGTCTCATGCGCGGCTGTCAGACGATCAACGAGGTCGAAATAGGAGGACAGCGCGCCATGCCCGGCCCGGAACTGGGCGAACTGGTCGCCGAGGATGTTGGCGCGGTCTACCGGAGCAAATTTTGAGATCGATGCGGCGATCGGGGCGAAGGCCACGTCGTCATAATGTACGCGGTAATATCCGCTCTCGCCCAGATCGAGCTTGAGGGGCGCATTGCAGCGGGGCAGGGTGAAGGTGGCGGGTTCCGCACCAAGCACCAGCTTCCTGGTCTCAAGACCGGGGCCACCTGCGACAACCGGAATGTTCCAGGTCAGGGCCTTCGCATTCGGGTCGTGGATGGTGAAGCGGCTCTGCGTCAGGGTGTAGGTTGTCTGACCATTTTTGCAGACGGCCGCGACATTGACCTGCGGAATACCGGGCTGTTCGGTGAAGCTGCGGGCGACCTTGCCGACATCCTGCCCCGACGTGCCGGAGAGCGCGTTCCACAGATCCTGACTGGTTGCGTTACCAAAGGCATGGGCCTTCATATAGGCGCGCATTCCGTCGCGGAAATGGTCCTCGCCAAGCCAGCCTTCCATCATGCGGATGACCAGCTCGCCCTTGCCGTAGCTGATGCCGTCAAACGCGGAATTGGCTTCGCTGACATTGTGGATGACCTGCTGGATCGGATGGGTCGTAGACAGGGCGTCCGTGGCCATCGTCTCTTCACGGGTTTCGTGCTGGCGCGGCCAGATGTCCCAGTCCGGGTTCATCTTGTCCGTCGCCTTGATTTCCATCCAGGAGGCAAAGCCCTCGTTCAGCCAGATATTGTCCCACCAGCCCATGGTCACCAGATCGCCGGACCACTGATGCGCCATTTCATGCGCGACGACTTCATAGATCAGTTCGCGGGTGCGCGGCGTGCTGTTCTTCGGATCGAACAGGAGAACGTTGTCGATATAGGTCAGTGCGCCCCAGTTCTCCATCGCACCGGCCTGATAGTTGCCGGGGATGGCCAGCATGTCCATTTTGGGCAGCGGATATTTGATGCCGAAATACTCGTTGTAATAGGGCAGGATCTTCTCGGCGGCACCCAGGGCGTAGGTCCCTTGGCTTTCAAGACCGCTCGGCGCGAAGACGCGGATGGGTGTGCCGTCCGCCTTGCCGTCCACGGAGGCCATGTCACCGGCCACCAGTGCGAGCAGATAGCTCGACATGCGGGGCGTCGGGCTGAAGGAGACGCGCTTCGTCTTTTCATCCTGCTGCGTCGTGCCGATGATCGGCATGTTGCTGACAGCCGCGTATTCGAACGGCAGCGTGACGTTCAGCTGATACGTTGCCTTGAAGGCCGGCTCGTCCCAGCCTGGGAACATCCGGCGTGCGTCCGCGACTTCGAACTGCGTGACCAGCATCCGCTTCGGCTTGCCTGCCGGGTCGGTGTAGTCGTCAATATAGATGCCGTTCGGCGTTTTCAGGATAGGGCCGGAATACTTGATGGCCAGTGTGTGGACGCCAGCCGGAACAGGAGCCGGGAAGTGCAGGGTGACGGTTTCGGCGGCATCATCCTGACGGATCTCGGCTTTCTGCGAGTTGTCCAGAAGGGCGCTGGCCAGTTTGAGGCCTGCCTGATTGAGCGTGACATCCGCGGTCGGGCTTTGCACTTCAACCCGGATGATCTCATCGCCCTGAAGCGTCAGATGTTCCATGTCGGTTGTCAGGTCGATGATGTAGTCCGTCGGCACGACGGTTTTGGGAAGCTGACCCGGTGTCGTGGCGAAGGAAAACGTGCCTTCAGCATGGGCGGGGAGCGCGAGGGGCAGGCCTGCAAGCAGCGTTGTGAGAACCAGAAGACGGCGCATGAAACGCAGTTCCTTGAAACGGTTGAAGGATGGGAAACGGAACGGACCGTTCGTTTTTGTTACGGAGACGGTGGCATAGCGTTGTCATGCGGAAAAGTGTCTCTCCCTAAAAACCTTGTCATCTCTTGACAGGTTGGGGCCTTCACGGCTTTTCATGGCGCAGAAGGCAATGGATTCTGCCTGACCTTTACCCGGTCGAACCGCTTCATCCGGAAGCTGATGATTCCTGTCCCTCGTCCCCTTCGGACAAGACAGGAGAACTGCGTCCGTTATGAGTGCACTTCAGAATCAGCCCCGTTTTCCCGGTATTTTCAGCCTTGTTCGCCTGAGCGCGGTGCTTGTTGTGCTGTCGGTCTGTATCGGCAGTGCCTGTGCTCTGTTCCTGTGGCTTCTGGAACGCGCCACTTCGCTGCGGATCGAGCATCCGGTGCTGCTGTTCGGCCTTCCGTTGGCGGGTGTGGCGGTCGGGTTGTGTTATTTCTGGTTCGGCCGCGACGTTGAGGCCGGAGCGAACCTGATCGTGGATGAAATTCATGAACCGGGCGCGGGCGTTCAACTGCGGATGGCGCCTTTCGTGCTGATTGCCACGGTGGTGAGCCATCTGTTTGGCGCTTCCGTGGGACGGGAAGGGACGGCGATACAGGTTGGTGGAAGTCTGGCCAGTGCAGCGGCCAGGCTGTTCAGACTGCGGGCTTCGGAAACCTGTGTTCTGCTGACATGCGGCATTGCGGCGGGGTTTGGTGCCGTTTTCGGCACGCCCATCGCTGGTGCCGTGTTCGCCCTTGAGGTTCTGACGCTCGGGCGGCTGGACTACCGTTTTCTTCTTCCCGCCGCGATGTCATCGATCATTGCGGACTGGGCCTGTCGCGCCTGGGGCATCCATCATGCGTCCTATCCGCTGGTGTTTCAGGGGACGCTGAATTCTGACGGTTCCGTCTCGCATGTGGACATCATGCTTGTGGTGCGCGTTGCCATCGCCGCGCTGGCTTTCGGGCTGCTGAGCCGGGTGTTTGCCGAGAGCGTGCACCGTCTGGCGGCGTTCATGAAAAAGCTCTGCAAGACGTCATGGCTGCGGCCGGCGATTGGCGGAATTCTGACCATTCTTCTGGTGATGATCGTCGGAAACCGGGATTATCTGGGTCTGGGCGTTCTGCCGGCCGAACCGGGTGGGGCGTCGATCGTCAGTTTCTTCGGGCCGACGATTTATCCGTGGTCCTGGTTCTGGAAGCTGGTTTTCACGGTCACGGTTCTGGCGACCGGGTTCAAGGGCGGTGAAGTTACGCCACTGTTCTTTCTTGGGGCCGCGTCGGGGAACATTCTCGCGTTCCTGCTGCATGTTCCAGTGGATCTGCTGGCGGCTGTCGGGTTCGTGTCGGTTTTTGCGGGGGCGGCGAACACGCCTCTGGCCTGTACGCTGATGGGGGTGGAACTCTTCGGGGCCGGGGATATCGTTTATTTCGCGACCGGATGTTTCGTGGCCTATGCCTGTTCGGGCCACACCGGAATCTATCTGTCCCAGCGGATCGGGACGCCTAAAAACGCGTCCCGGGCCGGGATCGGCGGCATGACATTGCGCGAGGCGCGGATGCCGCAGATCCCAGACCAGGACTGATGAACCTTACCGTGTCCGGGTGGGTTCGTTGAGCGCCATGACCAGCGCCGCAACCCACCCGATGATGGTCCAACCCAGAAGCACGGTTATCATCGCGATCCGGTGCTGACGGATCGTATTGCGGCGGTAGGCGATCAGGACCGGAACAAGATAGAGCGCCAGTCCGAGGGCGCCGAAAACCGCGAACAGGCCTCTGGATTTCGCGGGAGCAGCCGAAGCGGAGAGGGCCTGGTCCCTTTCGGGTGGCTGGGCTGCGGCGGATGAGGGCGGGTTCGGGGTCTCGTGCGGCGTGGCCGCGGGTGGAACGGACGGGGCCACCGAAGCAGACTCATGATTGTCCGTTACGGATGCCACCTGTTCTGGCGTGATGTATCCCGCGCGGACGAGGAAAAGGGACAGAGCCTGCGGGAAGGGGAGCAGTTCTTTTTCTTTGGCGGAACAGGCATGGCCGTTCTGCTTGTCAGCGGGCGGTTTGAGATCGCATGCCGAGAGACCGAAACCAGATTCTTTCGTGGACTGTGCATGAGCCAGCATGTCACGCCAGCCCTCCTCGAGCCGGCCCATATTGGCCATGGTCGCGACTTCGTAGGCCAGGAAGCCATTGGGCTCGAAACGTCCGGACTTGATCCAGTTGCGCCGTCTGTCCGCCAGATCCTTCGCAAGATAGTCTCGGTAGGCCGGATCGCGCGTGACGTTTTCAAGGACGCCATCGTGGTAGCGGGCGATGACGACAGGGGCTTCGGATCCGGCATGGGATGCGAAGGCATAAAGGAACGACTGATCGGATGTCAGGATTTCCTGTTGCCCGTTTCCGGCGATATCCACGACGTCCGGTTCTCCGTCGCCATCCATCGCTCCGAGTTCGAGATGCTGCCAGCTTCCGCCGGAGCTTCCATCAGGGCGCAGATCGAATATGGATGTGAGCGAGCAGCAATGGGCACCGCCGGTATAGGCAGAGACCATGACCTGCGGGAAAGGCGATGATGCGTCCAGATGTCGCAATGACATTTTCAGCTGCGCCATGCCGTCATCCTCGGTGCCGTAAGGCGTCAGAGGGAATGAGGCAGGGCGGGAGTGGGTGTTCCCGGGCTGGCTTAGTGTCAGGAAGGCCATGCTGCACGGAGATGCCGGGCTGGTATCGGCGTCGGCCCAGACGACGGGCACGTTGCAGCGTGTGGTCCGACGGACGTCCAGGGTGGCAACAATACCCCGTGCGGACAGGGCGGCATGGGTGCTGGTTCCCATCTCCGCCCGGGCGATCGGTGCGAGCGGATGGAGGGTGGCAGACAGGGCCGGAACGCCTGTGGCAAGGAGTGCCGGAAGCATGACACCGATCAGGGTTTTCATCTTGATGATGGTCTGTCTCCGCTTTCCTGTCATGCGGGCTCCGTGCTCCGCAGAATCAGGCATATCCCGACTTTCCCATGTAACGCCAATGGATGATGCGGAGTTTTCATTTTCTGCAAGGAACAGCGTGCCGAAGCCGGTGATGCCTTCTGACGGAAAGAAATTGGAAAATCAGTTGGTTGTGCGGGGTTCCCTGATCCACTAACACCGGGGCAGTCCCGGATGGATACTGCCGAACCGGGTATGTGAGGTGTTATTGAATTTCCTGTCGTATCTTCCGATCTGTGCTCTTCTTGTCGTGCTGCCGGCGCAGGCTGCGTCCTGCCCGGACATGTTTGCTGAGGGCGTCGCACCCCAGGTGCTGAATGAAACGCTGCGGATCGGGACGGTTCAGCTGTGTAATGCGGATTATGCGGTGCTTGCGTCGGAAAGCACGAAGGGGCCGCTGTGGTCGGCCGAGGATCTGACGGAAGAAAATCTGGAAATCGCGGACCGCACGCGCCGGCAGGGAAGTTTTTATCCTGATGAGCGCCTTCCTGTGAGGATGCGGGCGGCGCTCGAGGATTACAGGGCCTCGGGTTACGACCGGGGACACATGACACCCAGCGGGGATGAGCCCGGTATGCAGGCCCAGCAGCAGTCCTTCCTGCTGTCGAACATCGTCCCACAGACTGCGGAGCTGAACCGGGGGCCATGGGAAGGGGTCGAGAGCGCTGTCCGTGGATGGGCCCGGCAGGAAGGAGAAATCTTTGTCGTGACCGGACCGGGTTACGATCCGGCTCAGACCCGGACGATCGGGGCGGGGCGTATTCCGGTGCCTGCCGTGACCTGGAAAGCGATCTATGATCCGGCGGCTAACGGGATGGGGGCGTATGTGTGTCTGAACACGCGCCGTCCGACCTGCCGGATTACGAGTGTCGCGCTTCTGACGGAGCTTGTGGGGATTGATCCGTTTCCCGCACTTCCGGCCTCCCTGAAGGACCACGTCAGTGCCATGCCGCCGATCAGGGAAACGCCGGAAGCCCTTTCGAGACAGCCCCGCTCGCGGGGACTGCTTCAGGAATGGGGATCGAAAGCGGCCCAGAAGGCTCTCAAGGCACTTTTGAAAGCACTCGTGCAGTAGGCGCTGTGTGTGGGAATGCAGACAGGGCGCTGCATGTTCGTATATTTTTATTTCTCAAGTCATGAGTATGAATATTTTATGAAAACCAAAAACGTCATAATTAAAAATTCCTGAAATGGACTAAGGCAGGGTTCTAAATAACGGAATCCGGACTTCATGCTTCATTTTGACCCATCCTCGGCGACATCGCTTGTCGCGCTGTGCCTCTGCTTTGTTCTGGTCTGCGTCTTTGAATTTGCCAATGGCTTTCATGATACGGCCAATGCTGTCGCAACTGTCATCTATACCAATTCGCTCAAGCCGACCGTTGCTGTCGTCTGGTCGGGACTGATGAACCTTCTGGGCGTGATTCTGGGCGGCATTTCCGTCGCCTACGCGCTCGTGGAACTTCTGCCGCCGGACGTTCTCTCGCCGCCAAGTGGAAATCCGGCCGTTCCTATGCTGGTCGCGCTGTTCGGAACCGCCCTGGCCTGGAACCTGATGACCTGGTGGTTCGGAATTCCGAACTCGTCCTCGCACTGTGTCATCGGATCGCTGGTCGGCATTGCGATCGGTGACTCCTTTGTCCATGCTTGCGAACTCGGCCACAGTGTAGACTGGAGCCAGATCTGGAAGGTGCTGCGTGCGCTTGCCGTCTCCCCGCTGCTGGGCTTTGTTGGCGCACTTTTGCTGTATTTCCTCATCAAATCCCTCGTGAAGATGCCGGAAATGTACAGGGCGCCCACGCCGGAACAGAAGCCGAACCCGATCGTGCGGGCGGTGCTGGTTTTGACCTGCACGCTGGTCAGCTTCTCGCATGGCAGCAATGACGGTCAGAAGAGCATTGGTCTGATCATGCTGACGATCATCGGCATCATGCCTGCTGCTTTCGCACTCAACCCGGCTTCTCCGGTCAGCATCGAGCAGATCCGCCAGGACGCGCAGCAGGCCCTGCCGCTGGTCACGCAGTATGACCGTTATTCCTTCAAGGGGGATGCCGTCGCTTCGATCAGCCGTCTTTCGCAGACGGAAGGTCCTGCCGAGGCCCCGTCCGAACTGCGGGGTGATGTCTATCAGGTTCTGTCCGGTCTGCGGTCGGTTGCGGCCAACCCGGCAGCCTCGGACGCGGACAGGAAGCTGGCATCCCATCTCGCATCCGAACTGCGTCCGACGGTGGAATATGCGCCGGGCTGGGTGCGTCTGCTGAGCGCGCTGTGCCTCGGGATCGGGACCATGGTGGGCTATAAGCGGATTGTCCGGACGCTGGGCGAAGGTATCGGCACGACCCATCTGACGCCAGCGCAGGGTGCTGCCTCCGAGGTTGTCGGTGCGGGTCTGATCATGACGGCGGGCTATACCGGCCTGCCGGTCTCCACGACGCATATCATCACGTCTGGCGTGGCCGGGACGATGGTGGCTGCCGGGTCCGGCATCAACAAAAAGATGCTGACGAAGATCGTGATGGCGTGGCTTCTGACGCTGCCAGTGACAGTCTGTGTCGCAGCGACAGTATTCTACGCTCTCGCCTGAGGGGCGGAACTCTTTGACTGGAGCATGACTGCTCCGGTCCTGATCGGGAAAGGGACGCGATATTGTATCGCATCCCTTTTTTATTTCAGACCCCGGCGATTTCCAGTGCCAGTTGTGCCATGCGGATGGCGCCGTCGCGGCTGCCTGCACCGCAGATGAAGCGGGCCGGATGGGCAAACACTGCATCAGACACGCCGGAGACAGCAGCCAGCTTTTCCCGCTCCAGCCCACCCCAGGCTTCGGGAAGGGAGACGCGCTGCCCGAAATCCCCGCGGACGGGCGGGACGGCCTTGACGTTCCACTGCTCCGGGCCAGCGGGAGAGACCACGTACACGACGGGCAGGTCATGCTCGAAAATGACCTTTTCGGTCGGCATGCCGGTGCCCATGACGAGGATACGCTTGTCTTCGGCATTTTCATAAGCTGCCAGAACGCGGTCCGTCGCCTTGAGGCTGGCGCGAACACGGTCCACGACATTCGTCAGGTGTGATGCGACGGAGGTGGCAGCATTGGCGAAACCGAGGGATTCCCGGGCGCGGGCTTCCTGTCGTCCGTAGAGTTCGGCCGTGTCCCAGGGCGGGCTGCAGGCGGAGACGATATCCGCCAGAGAAAGCTTGCCCATCTTGACCACGCCATTGTCATCCTGATCGATCGGCAGGATCAGGGACTTGTCGAGGCTCTGCCAGATCAGGTCCACCGTGGCGTTATCGACCGGCGTCTTGAGGATGTTGCGGATGGCGGCGTGACCGTAATCCTTCCACAGCAAACCGGCTGCGCTGTATGGCGTGCCGTCTTCGCGAAGAGGCTTGTCCTTCATGTGGTGGTCGTAACGGCCATGCGGAGGGTCATAGAGGCCGCCGACGTCGAAGACGATATCGGCCGATTTGATGACATCCGGATTGCGGGTACGGATGAAGGTCAGGCGGTCGGCGGATTTTTCTTCGAGAACGCGTGCGCGCAGATCACCCTGCGGGGCGAGCGCGTAGTGCAGAATGACATAGCCCATGGTCTCGTCGACGTGAAAATTGCCCGAATGGGTCAGCGCTGTGACGGGCGCTGCGCCATTTTCGAGACCAATGGGAGTATGTTCGGACATCTTGAGAACCTGCGGCAGGGAGAAGGGGATGAAGTGGCCCCTTCATGCCGCAGGGTCGCCCGGCAGACAACCTTGTCGCCGGGGTTAGTTGGTCAGAGGCCCTGTTTCAGGAAGCTTTGTACAGGGCGCAGAGCTTGTTGCCGTCCGGATCGCGCAGATAGGCAAGATAAAGGTCGCCCATCGGCGAGTGCCGGATGCCAGGCGGGTTTTCGATCGCCTTTCCGCCGTTCTCCACGCCCGCCTTGTGCCAGGCATCGACCTGCTCGGGGCTGCTCATGGCAAAACCGATCGTCCCGCCATTGGCAGGAGTTGCGGGCTCGCCGTTCAGGGGCTTCGTGATGACCAGACGGCCGCCGGAATGGGCATAAGCCAGGCGGCCCTTGGCGTTGGGTTCGGCAGGCTCGCAGCCGATGACGCCCATTGTCGCATCATAGAATGTCTTGGAACGGGCAATGTCGTTGCTGCCGAGCATGATATGGCTGAACATGAAACTCATTCCTCTATAATACAGGGGAAGGACGGGCGTGCCGTCCTGAAAATTCAGTCGATATTGATATTGCGGATACCACCCGGAATGCGGGTCTTTGAATCGCGCGCGACGAAGGGCTGCCGGTTGGTATTGTAATCCGGATTTTCCGCCATCGCCTGAAGGGTCGTGTCATCGCGTACATCCAGCGGTCGGTCATGACCGCCATTGTCCTTGCGCGCCGTGGCGGCACAGGTGCCGGCAGCCGTGGCGAAGGCGTGCGGATTGCCGCCAGCGCCGCTCAGCATCTGCTCGCGAATACATTTGCTGTCGGTGTGACCGGTAACCCAGGGCGCTGCGGAGCATGAGGCAAGCAGAAGCAGGCTGGGGAGAAGGACGAAACGCATGACAGAAACCTACTCGTGACGGAGAATGGAGTAAAGCGCGGGATCAGGTTGATCCTGACAGTCTATTGGATCGCGACTTCGCGAAAGGTCAATGTCTTTGATGGATCTTCAGGGGCACGGCTTTTGGCAGCGATCTGGTATCCTTCGCTTCATTTGAATGATGGAGAGCAGCCATGACGTCATCCGGGTATCCGCTTCTGAACGATCCTGACATCCTTCGGGACATTACGGCCCTGTCCGACCGTTACGAACGGGCCCTGGGCGAGAATGAACTGCAGGAACTGGACAGGCTGTTTTATGACGGGCCGGAGACGGTGCGTTACGGCGTGGGGGAAAATCTCTACGGCTTTGACGAGATCAAGGCATTCCGCCGCAACAGGACGGGTGGTTCGCCACCGCGGGAAGTCCTGCGCCGCGTCATTACCGTCATTGGGAGGGATGTGGCGACGGTGGACCTGGAGTTCCGGCGGATCGGAGCGGAGCGTATCGGGCGTCAGAGCCAGACATGGTTCCGGACGCCCGAAGGATGGAAGATCATCGCAGCCCATGTCTCGCTGATGGGCACGGGCTCCTGAATACCAGGCCTCAGCTGCCGCTGGAGACATATCCCGCTACCGCCCGGTTCCAGGCGAGGATCATGACGCCAAGAAAGGCGAACCCCGCCACGGGCGAAAGCGCGCCGATCCATGTCGGCATGCCAAGCGGGTCCGGGTGGGCGAGGCTGAACAGCGTTGGGTAATAGCAGACGGCCGCGAGCGGCAGGACAAAGGTGATGAAGCGCCGGAGCCAGCGTCCGAACATGGTCAGTGGGTACTGTCCGGCCTCCACGCCGCCATAGGTCAGGACGTTTACGACCTCCAGTCCTTCAACGGTGATGAAGCACAGGGCAGCCTGTCCGATCAGGACACCGAGGAACATGGCCGCACCGCCCGCGATGGCCCAGGGCAGGACCAGAACGGCGCTCCACTGCACATGTGGGGCGAGCCACAGACCCGCCGCGAGCACGAACAGCCCCTGAAGGAAACGTCCGATCGGGCGCAGGCGCAGTTCGTGCCCCAGAAGCAGCAGCAGCGTCGAACGCGGGCGCAGAAGGAGGCGGTCGAAGCTTCCGGTCCGGACATATTCGCCACCAAAGACCTCGAAGCCGCGCCCCAGAGTTTCGGCGACGGCAAAAGCCACGTTCACAAGGCCGTACAGGACGGCGACGGTTCCGATATCCCATCCCGCGATGCTGCCGAAGCGATGGAACAGGCTCCAGATGCCGAAGAAGCTGAGGAGTGTTGTGACGAAATTGCCGATGGCCTGAATGACAAAGGTGCCGGGATAGCGGAGTTGCGCCAAGATCGAAGCCCCGGCCATGCGGCGATACAGGCCCGGACCGCTGAGCGTGCGGGACGGAGATTGCGTCATGTCAGGCACCCTGCACCTCCAGTCGGTTCACGGTCTGGCGCATCCACAGACGCCCGAGAAGTGTCAGGGCCGCCAGCCAGAAGACCTGAAGACCCAGACCCGTTGCAACACCGCCGGGGATGGGCGTTCCGAGATAGATGCGGATGGGGATGTCCGTAATGCCGGCGAAAGGCTGTGCGAGCAGGAAAGGCCGGATCCAGTCGGGGTAGAGCGGCAGAGGTAGCAGCATTCCCGACAGCAGGACGGCGAGTGGGGTTCCAACGGCATAGCTCCCCAGAGGCGAAAGGGTACGGGCCGTGAGGATATTCCACCACATGACGATGGTCGCGGAGAGCAGGGCGCCGAGTGCGATGGAGACAAGGGCCAGAGTTGCGGAGATAAGGCTGGCGGGTCCGGCAAGGCTCCAGGCGCCGAGCCCGACAAGCATCGCGAGAGGACCGGCCACGCAGGCCAGCAGGACAGCGCGGGGGACGGCATTGCCCAGCAGTCGCGCCAGGCTGGCGGAGAGCCACCAGTTCCACATATCGACCGGACGCAGGAGATCATAGACGATGGCGCCTGTGCGGGCGGCGTCTCCGATGGCGGGCAGGCATCCGAGCGGCAGCAGCGTGAAGAGCGACTGCTGGATCCAGGTGTAGGTCATGGCCTGCCGCAGTGAGAGCGGAGCCTGCACATCCGGCGCGGCGTGGTACACCGAGGCGTAGGCCATCAGCGTCACGGCGCCGAACCACATCTGCGCCACCAGTCCGGCGACGACAGCGATGCGATATCGCAGCCCGATCTTCCATTGCAGACCGAAGGCCGTGAGATAGGGGCGCAGGCTCATGCGGCGTGATCCGCGTAGAAACGCGTGATGATCTCGTCAATCGAGGGGCGGCTGATCCGCAGATCATCGAGACCGGGCAAATGGCCGACATGCGCGACGAGGGCCGGGGCCGGGATCTGGCGCGGGTCGAAAGTGATCGTGAGGCTGCGGGGCTCTCGCGCGGTTTCGCTGGCGCCAGCGGGAAGAGTCAGTTCGGGAGGCGTGTCATGGAAATCAAGTTCGAGAATGCGCTCTGACAGCGTCGTGGTGCGAAGATCCTCGAACGGGCTGTCCGCAAGAATACGACCATGACCGATGACGATCACACGTTCTGCGAGCGCTTCGATATCGTGCATGTCATGGGTTGTCAGCAGGACGGTCGTCCCCCGGTCCCGGCAGAGTTCATGCACGAAGGCCCGGACGGCGAGCTTGGATGGCGCATCCAGGCCGATCGTGGGTTCATCCAGAATGAGGATGTCCGGATCATGGATGAGAGACGCCGCAATTTCGGCGCGCATTCTCTGCCCGAGCGAAAGCTGGCGGACGGACTGGTCCATGATTCCGCCCAGATCCAGCGCATCGGCCAGACGGGCGCGGTTGCGGGCAAAACGCTCCGGTTCCACGCCGTAGATGTCGCGCAGCAAGGCAAGGCCTTCCGCGACCGAAAGATCCCACCAGAGCTGGGTCCGCTGCCCGAACACGACGCCGATCCGTGCCACATGGGCGATGCGGTTCGTCCAAGGCACCAGACCATTGACCTGCACCTCTCCCGACGTGGGACGCAGGATGCCGGAGAGAATTTTGATCGCCGTCGATTTTCCTGCGCCGTTCGGACCGATGAAGCCTGCGATCTGGCCTTTCGGGACTGAAAAGGAAATCCCGTCCAGCGCGACGATATCACGGGTTTTCCCCCGCCAGCTGCCTCCTTCGCGGATCCGGTAGGTTTTGCGAAGGTTGCTGACCGTAATGGCGTCGGGAGGGGAAGGGGGCGTCTGCATCAGGGCTCCGTCATGAGCGGTAAACATCTGTTTTGTGAAGAGTGGACAGCGGTCAATATTGAAAGCAAGACGTTTCTGAAGAAGGACGATGGGCTGGTCGGCTGGTTCAATACCCTTTTCGAAAGCGCGTCGAGAGGATGATGGCGGAGACGGTCCGCTCCACGCCTTCCATCTGCCCGATATCGTCGATGGCGCGATTGATGCTTTCGGTCGTCGTGGCTCCCAGCAGCGCAATCAGGTCCGAGGCGCCGCTGACCGCATGCAGTTCCCGCAGTTCGGGCAGTGTTTTCAGATCCCGCTCCACTTTCTGCCGGTGGCGCGGTGTGAGCACGATCGAGACATGGGCGCGCACCAGATCCTCGTCCGGATTTTCGAGAAGCGTATAGCCCCGGATCCGTCCCTGCCGCTCCAGACGTTCCATGCGCCCCTGCAGAGTCGTACGGGAGATCCCCAGCCTGCGGGCCAGCGCGGCTGTGGGGGTTCGCGCATTGCGGCGCAGGATATCAAGAAGAGCCTGATCGATCGGATCCGTCATTCTGACTGTTATAGACAGCAATCTGCCGTTGGAAATGGCTTTTTGCCGTCACGCTGCCGCTTGTGATCCGTCGGCGCAGCCCCCGATCCTGTCCGTAACACTTCCGGAACAGGATATGATCATGAAGCAGGTTACGGTTGCAGGTGCGGGCAAGATTGGTTCAGCCATTGCGGAGCTTCTTCATCACGGCGGCTATGGTGTGACGCTGCTTGACTGTCACGCGGAGTATCTCAACAGCCTCAAACTGCCCGAAGGGATTGCCCGCAAAACAGCCGATATCGCGCAGGGGCTTGATCCGGATCTGCTCAAAGGGCAGTTCGCAGTCCTCTCCGCGCTTCCTTTTCATCTGACGCGGACTGTCGCGCGGGCCGCCGCCGCCGCAGGGGTGCATTATCTGGATCTCACCGAGGATGTGGCGTCCACCCGTGCTGTGAAGGCGCTGGCCGAGGGCGCGTCGCATGCGTTCATTCCGCAATGTGGTCTGGCGCCGGGCTTTGTTTCGATTGCCGCGCATGATCTGGCAGGACATTTCGATGAGATTGATACGATCCGGCTGCGTGTCGGGGCGCTGCCGCGTTTTCCGTCTAATGCGCTGGGATATAACCTGACCTGGAGTACGGAAGGCCTCATCAACGAATATATCGAACCCTGTGAGGCGATCGTGGATGGGAAGCGTATCCTCGTTCCTGCTCTTGAGGGTATGGAGAGCCTGGGCGTCGATGGCGTTCTTTATGAGGCTTTCAACACGTCCGGCGGTCTTGGCTCGTTGTGTGAAACCTATGACGGCCGGGTCCGGGAGCTCAATTATCGCACCATGCGATATCCGGGCCATCGCGATATCATGAAGGTTCTTCTGTCCGATTTGCGTCTGTCGGAACGGCGACATATCCTTCAGGATATCCTGACCCATGCCATTCCCGGCACGGCTCAGGATCTGGTGGTGCTGTCGGTTATCGTGACGGGACTACAGAATGGCCGGCAGCAGCAGGAAACGCTGGCCCGGACCATTCACGCGCAGGAGTTCATGGGCGGATACCGCACTGCAATTCAGCTTACGACGGCAGGGTCCATCTGCGCGGTTCTGGACCTGCTGGCGGAAGGCAGGATTCCGTCGGCAGGCTTTGTCCGTCAGGAAGATATTCCGCTGTCCGCCTATCTGTCTAACCGCTACGGGCGGGTCTACCAGCCGCAGGACTGAACTGCTTCATGCGCAGTCCAGGAGCCGGACCAGCAGGATGCTGGCACCCAGAAGACCGGTCAGGGACATCACGACTGTCAGGACCAGTGGTCGTCCCGCCCGGAAGACGGAGCGGATATCGATCCCCAGACCCAGTGCGGCCATGGCCAGAATGGTCAGGAATGTGGCGGTCTGGCTGAGGGGAGGGATGCAGGTTTCGGGAATGACGCCCAGGGACCGGACGATGATCATCGCCATGAAGCCTGCGATATACCACGGGACGAGGCGAAACAGCCTTGGCGTTTTGCCTGTTTCGGATGGTTTCAGCGGCTGAGTCCGGGCGTGTTTGCGACGAATCTTCAGTGACAGAACGGCGCAGACCGGGCCCAGCATGAGAACGCGCATCAGCTTGACGAGCGTTCCGACATGCAGGGCGGCGGGGCCGAACGGAGCGGCCGCGGCCATGACCTGTGGAACTGCATAGACCGTCAGCCCGGCGACGGCACCATTGGCGATCCCGGACATATTCAGCAAGGGAAGGAGGACAGGCAGCCCCAGAACGACCGCCAGACCACCTGCTGCGGTGAAGGCGATTGTCGCGCCGACGTCCTCCTCTGATGCCTGAATGGCGGGGGCGGCAGCCATGATTGCGGAGTTGCCGCAGATGGAATCGCCACACGCCACGAGCAGGGTCTGATTCCGCGACAGACCATTCATCCGTCCGGCCCAGCAGGTGAAGATCATGCTGAAAATCACCATCCCCAGAACGGCGAGCAGGATTTCAGGTCCGGCAGACCAGACGGCCTGAAGGCTGAAAGTCGTGCCCAGAAGGACGATCGCAATGTTGAGGAGTGTTTTTGAGCAGAACCTGATTCCGCAATTGAAGGCGCCTGCGGGTTTGCGGACAGACCGCAGGATGACGCCCAGAATGAGCGCGATATTCAGGGTCTCCAGAAAGGCTTTTCCGGCCAGGATCCGTTCCACGTCCTCAAGACCGTAAGCCGCAAGCGCAATACCGATGCACAGAGCCGTTCCCGGAAAGCGGGACACGAGGCCTCCCGCAGGCGATATAATCTTCACGATATGCTCTCCTTGATCGTGAAGATTTAGGGAAAGAACAATCAATCAATCCAACGCATAAATTTCATGATTCCGATCAGAAAAATCGATTGATTGTGCTATCCATCGCGCATGACCCTTGATCAGCTCCGTCTTTTCATCGCCGTTGCCGAACGCGAACACGTCACTGCTGCAAGCAGGGCAATGAACGTCACCCAGTCCGCGGTCTCGGCGGCTATTGCCGCTCTGGAAGAGCGTTACGGCGTCAGGCTTTTTGATCGGGTGGGACGGGGCATCCGGCTGAGTGAGGCGGGATGTCTGTTTTTGCCGGAGGCCCGTGCTGTCGTCGCGCAGGCGGCTGCGGCTGAAAACGTTCTGGATGAGATCAGCGGGCTGAAGCGCGGAACGCTCCGCGCGGTGGCGAGCCAGACCATCGCTGCGTACTGGATTCCGTCCATTCTGGTGGCTTTCCGCAGAAAATATCCGCAGATCACGGTCGAACTGGCCGTCAGCAATACCGAAGAGGCCGCGAAGAAGGTCCGGGAAGGGGAGGCTGAACTGGGGATCGTGGAAGCAATTGTCGATGATCCAGCGCTCGCGCAGTGGCCGCTGGGAAAAGACCATCTGACCATTGTGCAGGCGGACGCCGGGATTCCTGAGCATGCTGACAGGGAATGGCTGCGCAAACAGGTCTGGGTAATGCGGGAGCCGGGATCGGGGACGCGGGCCACGCTGGAACACTACCTCCGGCGTCTGGGGATCGCGCCAGACGAGCTGAATGTCAGTCTGGTCCTGCCATCGAACGAGAGTGTGCGAACTGCCGTGGAGGCAGGGGCGGGGATTGCTGCGCTGTCATCGCTGGTGGTTGCCCCGGCGCTGCGGGCGGGGACGCTTCATGCGGCGTCAGAGGTGCCGGAAAGCCGCTTTTTCTATGGGCTGAGGCATAAAGAGCGTTACAGAAGCCCCGCTGCCGATGCATTTGTGGAGATGATCGATCTTGCAAACAGGGGGCATGGGTCGCAGCCGGAAAGTGGACGCCAGACATGAAAAAAGCCGCCCTTGCGGGCGGCTTCCTGCACATCGAAATGTACATCAGGGCAATCAGATTGCCTTGATGCTCACTGCCGACGTTTTGCCGTTGCGGCCAGACTCGAGCTCGTAAGAGACATGCTGACCTTCGTTGAGGGTGTGCATTCCGGCGCGCTCGAGTTCAGAGATGTGAACGAACGCATCCTGGCCACCGTTGTCAGGCTGGATGAAACCAAAGCCCTTGGTGGAGTTAAACCATTTTACGGTGCCTGTTGCCATAACGAGGCTCCTTTTTAACAATAGCAGTCGTGCACAAGATACGCACGAAATCATAACTCTTAAGGGGAACGAATGACGCAACATGCGTCGAAAACCCACTTAGGAGCACCTGCCGACATCAGATAGACGTTAACTCGACCGCGGATGCAAGAGAAAAATCTCAGGCAGAGCATTATAATTGTAACCGGAATTCAATATTTTCCTTACGCGGACCATAAATTGTCCCTGAATTCAGGGGTATGAGACTGTTTGTTTGTAAGAAAAACCGTACCTTAATTCTTGCAGACCAGACGGCATATCGTTTCGATATTAAAGGAAATTCTTTCTTCAAGCGCTTCGGGAGCTGTAAAATTCCGCTCGAAGATTACCGATCCTGTGAAGCGGTTCGTGAAATAATAATAATTGATCGAGGCGATCGTAATGTTCAACTGGGTTGCGTCGATGCCATCGCGGAAGACGTTTTCCCGAACCCCCCGATCCAGAAGGGACTGGATGCGGCGGACGAATTTCTGACTGATCGTCTTCAGTGTGGGCGAGTTCCGGATATGGGCGGCCTGACAGAGGTTCTCGCTGTTCACGAGGGTGATGAACTCGGGATTGGCGATATAGTATTCCCATGTGAAACGGACGAGCGTTTCGAGGGCTGTCCTGGGGGGCAGGTTCTCCAGATCCAGTCTGGTCTCTTCCTCCCGGATGTTGAGATATTCCCGCTCCAGGACGGTGCGGAAGAGGCCATCCTTACTTTTGAAATAGTGGTAGAGCATCCTCTTGTTGGCCTTGGCATCGAGGGCGATCGTATCGACCCGCGCGCCTTCAAGCCCGTTTCGGGCAAACTCCTTCTTGGCCGCTTCGAGAATGCGTAATTTTGTGGCCTCAGCGTCCCTGACACGCTTTTTCGTAGAGGAGGACGCTCTGCTTTTTTCAAGGGGCATCAGGGGCTTGTTCCGCTCTCAGTAGGGGCGCTCTTTCTGGGGGAAACCGCCCCAAAAGAAAAGTGGATCATAAAATCACACTTAAAGTACGAAAAAATATCAACGTAACGTGATTTCATGCTGGCGTACCCCTGCGATATGTGTAAGTAACTATACGGTGCGTTACGCGTTAGGAAGTTGGAACCCGAGCGTCTGTGGTCAAATGCAGGTGAGGGTCGTCCGTGATTAAGAATTGCATGTTGTAATATCTCTCGGGGTTTCGAGTTCATAAGAGTAAAACCGGGCTGTTCATCGAAAAAAAAAGGGATGGCAGTGCCATAGTCAGCAGGAATAATTCTCATGAATGTTGTCTCAAAGACAGTATCTTTACCGTTAAAGCCGCGTGAGTTCCGATTCTTTATTGATGGAGAATGGCGCGCAGGTAAGGATTTTTTTGATCGTTCCTCGCCGGCTCATGATGTTCCCGTCACCCGTATTCCACGCTGCACCCGTGAGGACCTTGATGAGGCAGTCACTGCTGCACGTCGTGCTTTCGAGAACGGAAGCTGGTCGGGCCTGGCGGCCGCGGATCGTGCGGCAGTTCTTTTGAAAGCAGCGGGCCTTCTGCGAGAGCGCCGCGATGATATCGCTTACTGGGAAGTTCTGGAAAACGGGAAGCCCATCAGCCAGGCGAAAGGCGAGATCGATCACTGTATCGCCTGTTTCGAGATGGCGGCCGGCGCTGCACGGATGCTGCATGGTGATACGTTCAACAATCTGGGCGAGGGGCTGTTCGGCATGGTCCTGCGTGAGCCCATCGGTGTGGTCGGCCTGATTACGCCGTGGAACTTTCCGTTCATGATCCTGTGTGAGCGCGCTCCGTTCATTCTCGCATCCGGCTGCACGCTGGTCGTCAAGCCTGCCGAAGTCACGAGCGCCACAACTCTTCTTCTGGCGGAGGTTCTTGCCGATGCCGGGCTGCCGAAAGGTGTCTTCAATGTTGTGACAGGCACGGGGCGCACGGTTGGTCAGGCCATGACCGAGCACCAGGATATCGACATGCTGTCCTTTACGGGGTCGACGGGCGTCGGCAAGTCCTGCATTCACGCGGCGGCTGACAGCAACCTGAAGAAGCTGGGCCTTGAGCTTGGCGGCAAGAACCCGATCGTCGTATTTGCTGACAGCAACCTCGAGGATGCGGCCGATGCCGTCGCCTTCGGGATCAGCTTCAACACCGGGCAGTGCTGTGTGTCGTCGAGCCGTCTGATCGTTGAGCGGTCCGTGGCCGAGAAGTTCGAGCGTCTTGTCGTGGCGAAAATGGAGAAGATCCGCGTTGGCGATCCGTTTGATCCCGAAACGCAGATCGGCGCCATCACGACGGAAGCGCAGAACAAGACCATTCTGGACTATATTGCCAAGGGCAAGGCGGAAGGCGCGAAGGTGCTTTGCGGCGGCGGCGCCGTCGATTTCGGCAAGGGGCAGTATATCCAGCCCACGCTTTTCACGGATGTGAAGCCTTCGATGGGCATCGCACGTGACGAGATTTTCGGACCGGTTCTGGCGTCCTTCCATTTCGATACCGTCGATGAAGCGATCGCGATTGCCAATGATACGGTTTACGGTCTGGCCGCATCGGTCTGGAGCAAGGATATCGACAAGGCGCTTGCCGTGACCCGTCGTGTTCGCGCCGGCCGCTTTTGGGTGAACACCATCATGAGCGGTGGCCCCGAGACGCCGCTGGGTGGCTTCAAACAGTCGGGCTGGGGCCGCGAGGCCGGTCTGTACGGCGTCGAGGAATATACGCAGATCAAATCTGTCCATATCGAAACTGGCAAACGTTCGCACTGGATTTCGTAATGACGAGCGGTTTTGATTACATTGTTGTCGGTGGCGGTTCGGCTGGCTGTGTTCTCGCAGCCCGCCTTTCCGAAAATCCTTCCGTCCGTGTCTGTCTTATCGAGGCAGGCCGGCGGGATACGCATCCTCTGATCCACATGCCGGTCGGTTTCGCGAAGATGACCACGGGGCCGCATACCTGGGATCTTCTGACGGAGCCGCAGAAACATGCGAACAACCGCCAGATTCCCTATGTGCAGGGCCGGATTCTGGGCGGCGGATCGTCCATCAACGCGGAAGTCTTTACGCGGGGACATCCTTCCGATTTCGACCGCTGGGCGGCGGAAGGTGCGGATGGCTGGAGCTTCCGGGACATCCAGAAGTACTTCATCCGGTCGGAGGGTAATACAATTTTGGCAGGAGACTGGCATGGTACGAACGGACCGCTCGGTGTGTCCAACCTTGCAGAGCCGAACCCGACCAGCCGTGCCTTCGTGCAGAGCTGTCAGGAAATGGGGCTGCCCTATAACCCTGACTTCAATGGTGCAACGCAGGAAGGTGCAGGCATCTATCAGATGACCATTCGGAACAACCGGCGCTGCTCGACGGCTGTGGGGTATCTGCGTCCGGCTCTGGGGCGGAAGAATCTGACGGTTGTGACGCGGGCGCTGGTGCTGAAGATCGTCTTCAACGGGACGCGGGCGACGGGTGTACAGTATATCGCCAACGGAACCCTGAATACCGCCGAAGCGAGCCAGGAAATCGTTGTGACGGCCGGAGCGATCGGAACGCCAAAGCTGATGATGCTGTCAGGCGTCGGGCCTGCCGCGCATCTTCGCGAAAATGGCATCTCCGTCGTGCAGGATCTGCCGGGCGTAGGCGAGAATCTTCAAGATCATTTCGGTGTGGATATCGTAGCGGAGCTCAAGACGGATGAAAGCTTTGATAAGTACCGGAAACTGCACTGGATGCTGTGGGCAGGTCTTGAATACACCATGTTCAGATCCGGTCCCGTCGCGTCCAACGTGGTTGAGGGGGGCGCGTTCTGGTACTCGGACCCGTCATCGGGTGTTCCTGACCTCCAGTTCCATTTCTTGGCGGGGGCAGGCGCTGAGGCTGGAGTGACGTCCGTTCCCAAGGGAGCGTCCGGGATTACGCTGAACAGCTATGTGCTGCGTCCGAAGTCACGCGGAACCGTCCGGCTGCGTTCGGCAGATCCGAGGGTCAATCCGATGGTCGATCCCAACTTTCTTGGCGACCCGGCCGACCTTGAAACCTCTGCGGAAGGTGTGCGTCTGAGCTACGAGATGTTCTCCCAGCCGTCCTTGCAGAAGCACATCCGGAAAACCTGCTTCTTTAGCGGTAAACAACCGACAATGCAGATGTATCGCGACTATGCCCGAGAGCATGGCCGGACGTCCTATCATCCGACATGCACCTGTAAGATGGGGCGGGATGACATGTCCGTCGTCGATCCGCGTCTGAAGGTTCATGGTCTTGAAGGCATCCGGATCTGTGATAGCTCGGTCATGCCGTCGCTGCTCGGTTCCAACACCAATGCCGCGACGATCATGATCAGTGAGCGGGCAGCGGATTTCATTCAGGGGAACGCCTGATCCGGGATATCCCCGTATCACCTGAAAACACGGAATAGCGGAAAAGTCTTGCTGCCCTGCTGGACTTTTTCATTCGAAATTATAGTAACTAACCAGTTAGATACAAGGCATTGCAAGATGACGAAAGTCAGGACAGCGACCGAGGCTGTGAGCCTCATCAGGGACGGAGCCATGGTTGCCGTCAATTCGTCCTCGGGGCTTCTGTGTCCCGACGCGGTTCTCGAGGCACTGGGACAGCGTTTCGAGGCCACGAAATCTCCTTCGAAACTGACGACCATCCATCCGATTGCTGCAGGTGACATGTTCGGGACCAAGGGCGTGGACCATCTCGCCCGTCCTGGCATGATCACGAAGATCATCGGCGGGTCCTATCCGTCCGGCCCGAGCAATGCCGAGCCGCCGCTGATCTGGCAGCGGATCCAGGCAGAAGATCTGGCCGCCTATAATGTCCCGTCCGGCGTGATTTTCGACATGCTGCGGGAAGGGGCGGCAAAACGTCCTGGCGTCCTGACCAAGGTTGGGCTGGATACCTTCGTAGACCCGCAGCGTGACGGCTGCGCGATGAATGAGACAGCACGGCTGAACCCGCTCGTCCGTCACATGGATTTCGAGGGTGAGGACTGGCTGTATTTTCCGGCGCTGCGTCCGGATGTCGCGATCATTCGCGGTTCCACCGCCGATGAGAACGGCAACCTGACCTTCGAGCAGGAAGGTGCGACGCTCGGTGCCATGGAAATGGCTCTGGCGGCCCATAACAATGGCGGTCTGGTGATTGCGCAGGTCCGTCGTGTGGCAGCGCAGGGCACGCTCAAACCGCATGACGTCAAGGTTCCGGGTATTCTGGTGGACGTGATCGTCGAGGCCCCGGAGCAGCTCCAGACCACCGCAACGGCCTACGATCCCGCCATTTCCGGCGAGATTTTCCGCCCGCTTTCCACATTCGATATTCCGGACTTTGGTCCGTCCAAAGTCATGGCCCGTCGCGTAGCGCAGGAGCTGAGACAGGGCTGGGCGGTGAATATCGGCTTTGGTATTTCCGCAAATGTCCCGCGTATCCTGCTGGAGGAAGGACGTCACGGCGCTGTAACCTGGGTGATCGAACAGGGTGCCGTGGGTGGTATCCCGCTGCTCGACTTCAAGTTCGGCTGCGCCAGTAACGCTGAGGCTTTCGTGGCCTCGCCCCATCAGTTTTCCTATTTCCAGGCAGGTGGTTTCGACTGCTCCCTGCTGTCCTTCCTTGAGATTGGACAGAACGGTTCGGTGAATGTCAGCCGTCTGGCCGCCACACCGCATCGCACGGCGGGAGCCGGGGGGTTCGTTGATATTACGGCGCGGGCCAGGCGCATCATTTTCTCGGGCAATTTCAATGCCGGGGCGAAGATGCATATCGAGGGCGGCCGTCTGGTGATCGATAGGGAAGGCAAGATCGCGAAGATTGTGCCCGAAGTGTCGCAGGTCAGTTTTTCTGGCGGACGTGCCACCGAAACCGGCCAGGAGATCACGTATGTGACGGAGCGTTGCGTTCTGAGGTTGCTGGATGGCAAGCTGACGGTCACTGAAATCGCGCCGGGGATCGACTTGCAGCGTGACATTCTGGATCAGGCGACCGCTCATCTCGAGGTGTCGCCCGACCTGAAGGAAATGGACGCGGCCCTGTTCCGTGATGAGCCCATGGGACTGACCCTGTGACCTTTACCCCCAGCGCCAGACGGACAGACAGGAACTGACCATGATGCTTGAGGACCGCATGTTTCTGACAGGACTCTTCGACGCCGCCGTTGGCGCGGCCGAGCCGGAGCAGATCCTGGAGGCACATCTGCCCGAGCCCCCGAAGGGCCGGACGGTTGTGGTTGGTGCCGGTAAAGGGGTGGCTCAGCTGGCGGCGGCTTTCGAGCGGGTCTGGAGAGGGCCGCTCAGCGGCGTGGTGGTCACACGTTACGGGAATGTCTGCCCGACGCAGTTTATCCGTGTGATGGAGGCTTCGCATCCGGTGCCGGATGAGGCGGGTCTGAAAGCTACGGACGCGCTTTTCGAGACGGTCAAGGGGCTGGGACCGGACGATCTTGTTGTGGCGCTCATCTGTGGGGGCGGGTCGGCTCTGCTGCCATCTCCGCCGCCGGGCATGACGCTTGAGGATGAGGCCGAACTGAACCGTGTCCTGCTGGCGTCCGGCGCACCGATTTCCGTTATGAATAGCATCCGCAAGCAGGTGTCGGGCATCAAGGGCGGCCGTCTTGCGGCCGCAGCCGCTCCGGCAAAAGTCGTCTCGCTGGTAGTCTCGGATGTTCCGTTTGACGATCCTGCACAGGTGGCTTCCGGACCTACCGTGCCAGATCTGGGAACGCGGGAAGATGCCCGTCGTCTGGCAAAGACATGGAAACTGCGTCTGCCCGAAAAAATCCAGTCCTGGCTTGAGGGCGAAGAAGGCCGCGCACCACTGGCAACCGATCCGGTGTTCAGCAGGAATGAAGTGCGTGTGATTGCCTCGGCACATCTGTCGCTTGAAGCAGCGGCGGAGAAGGTACGACAGGCCGGGATCTATCCCGTGATCCTGTCGGATGCGATCGAAGGCGAGTCCCGGGACGTCGCCAAGGTTCATGCCGCGCTGGTGCGGGAAGTCATCCTGAGGGGACGCCCTTTCCGGCGGCCGGTCGTCATTCTGTCAGGCGGTGAGACTACCGTAACCATACGCGGGCAGGGAGGCCGGGGGGGGCGCAATACCGAGTTCCTTCTGGCTTTTGCGCTGGCGGCGGAAGGCCTGCCGTTTTCGGCTCTGGCGGCGGATACCGATGGCATTGACGGTTCGGAAGACAATGCCGGTGCGTTTGCCGATGGCGTCAGTATGGAGCGCCTGAGGGAAAAGGGGTTCAACCCGACCGATCTTCTGATGGAGAACGACGCCTATACCGCGTTCGAGGCGCTGGGAGACCTGTTTGTTCCGGGGCCAACCGGGACAAATGTCAATGATTTCAGAGCCGTGCTGGTTCGTTAGGAGCGGCTCGGAAAGCTTCAATAATGATTGATCGGTGAGTGTGGCGAAAGCCGTAGTTTTTAACAGATTTTCTGGTAACCATCCAGTTAGTTACTTATGTGGAGTCGGCTATGTTTCTGAACGAAATGCAGGAAGAGGTCCGCGAAACGACACGGTCTTTCGTGGATAACGTCATCCGTCCCGCCGCCGAGGCGCTGGACCGTGAGGAGCGCTTCCCGGCAGAGATTTATGAAGAAATGGGCAAGCTGGGCCTGTTCGGCATCGCTGTGCCCGAGGAACTGGGCGGACCGGGTTTTGATACGCTGACCTATGCGGTCGTGATGGAAGAGCTGTCCCGTGGCTATGCCAGCGTGGCCGACCAGTGCGGTCTGGTGGAACTGATCTCCACACTTCTGGTCCGTCACGGAACGCCGGAACAGCAGAAGATGCTGCCCGACATCCTCTCCATGAAGCGCAAGGTCGCTTATTGTATTACGGAGCCCGAGGCTGGCACGGATGTCTCCGGTATCCGCACGACGGCCGTGCGTGACGGGGATGGCTGGGTTCTCAACGGCGGCAAGATCTGGATCCACAACGCGCCGGTCGCTGATACCGGATTTGTTCTGGCTCGCACCGACAAGGAAGCGGGCAACCGCGGCATGTCCATCTTTATCGTGGACCTGCATGCCAAGGGTGTCGAGCGCGGTCCCAAGGAACACAAGATGGGCCAGCGGGCGAGCCAGGTCGGTGCTCTCGACTTCTCGGATGTCCGTCTGGGGAGCGATGCGCTGCTGGGCGAGATGAACCGTGGCTTCCACATGATGATGAGCGTGCTTGACAAGGGGCGCGTTGGCATCGCGGCTCTCGCTGTCGGTATTGCACAGGCGGGTCTTGAAGCGGCAGTGGATTATGCCGGAACGCGCAAGCAGTTCGGCAAGCATATCTCCGAGTTTCAGGGCGTGCAGTGGCTTCTAGCTGACATGGCCAAGGACATTGAGGCCGCACGCCTTCTGGTCCATTCGGCGGCTACGAAGATCGACCGCGGGCAGGACGCCACGCGCTCATGCTCCATGGCCAAGTGCTTTGCCGGTGACATGGCGGTGGCCCGGACGGCCGATGCCGTGCAGGTCTTTGGTGGTTCGGGCTACATCCGTGGCTTCGAAGTCGAGCGTCTGTACCGCGATGCCAAGATCACCCAGATCTACGAGGGCACCAACCAGATCCAGCGCATGATCATCGCGCGTGAACTGCTCCGCAAGGGCGCACGGGCATGAGACAGGTCGCTCTCGTCACCGGTTCCTCCCGGGGCATCGGTTTCGCTGCGGCTCAGGCTCTGGCGAAACGGGGCTTCGCTTTAGCGGTCAATGGACCGTTCGATGACGAGGAACTGCGTTCGGCTGTCAGCCGTCTGTCCGAAACTGGAGCATCCGTCATGGCGCTCCCGTTCGACATCACGGATCTCTCCATCCATGCGGAGCGGCTGGCGCAGGTCGAGGCCGAACTTGGGCCGCTGACGACGCTCGTGAACAATGCTGGCGTCGGCGTTCTCCAGCGTGGCGACCTGCTGGACGTGAGCGAAGCGAGCTGGGACCGCTGCCTGACGGTAAAAACCAAGGCGCTGTTCTTTCTCTCGCAGGCCTTTGCGAAGCTGCTCCTGTCGCGGTCGCGACCCGAGAACGTGTTTCATTCCATCGTGAATGTGACGTCGTCCAACGCTACCGCCGTGGCGGTCCAGCGCTCCGAATACTGTGCGTCCAAGGCGGCTGCGGCGATGGTGTCCAAGGCTCTGGCCGTACGGCTCGGCCCGGAAAACATCGCGGTCTATGATGTTCAGCCCGGCCTGATCGCCACGGATATGACGGCAGCCGTGATCGAGCAGTACCGTCAGCGCGCCATAGACGGGCTGACCCTGCTGCCCCGCGTCGGCGAACCCGAGGACGTGGGCGGCATCATCGCGACCCTCGCTTCGGGCGGACTTCCCTACACCACAGGCCAGGTGATTTCGGCAGATGCCGGAATGCTTGTGCCGCGTTTCTGAGAACGGTCATGAAAATCATTCTTCCCGATGAAACCGGCCGGAAGACGGACTATCACCTGATCGGAACACCGGCGCCGACAGGAACACTGGACCGCAATCCGGCGCGGATCGTCTATTCCGCAGCCCATGTCGTCGCCAATCCCTATACGGCGAAGGACCCATCTGGATCTGGCGCCATCGACTGGGACAAGACGATGGCGTTCCGCCGCCACCTCGCGGATCTTGGGCTCGGCATCGCCGAAGCGATGGACACGGCCCAGCGTGGCATGGGTCTGGACTGGCCGATGGCGCTGGAACTGATCCGCCGGACGAAAGCTGAACTGCCGGACGCCGATGTGGTCAATGGCTGCGGAACCGATCATCTGGACCCGGTAGATGTGCGCGACGTGGATGCGGTTATCCGCGCCTATCTGGAACAGGTCGAAGCCATTCAGGCCGTCGGTGGCCGGATCATCCTGATGGCCAGCCGGGCACTGGTCCGGGTGGCAAAGGGGCCGGAAGACTATCTGCGCGTCTACCGCGAAGTCCTTTCCGCCTGCGATGAACCAGTCATCCTACACTGGCTCGGTGAGGCGTTCGACCCCGCTTTGGCCGGATACTGGGGTACGAACAGTTTCGATCAGGCGCTGGAAACCGTGCTGGAAATGATCGGGCAGAACGTCTCCAAGGTGGACGGTATCAAGATTTCCCTTCTGGACAAGGAAAAGGAAATCCGGATGCGCCGTCTGCTTCCGGCAGGCGTGAGAATGTATACCGGGGATGACTTCAACTACCCGGAACTGATCGAAGGCGACGAGCAGGGCTTCAGCCATGCGCTTCTGGGGGTGTTCGATCCGCTGGCGCCACTGGCCGCTTATGCGGTGAGCAAACTCGGTGAAGGCGACAAAGCCGCTTTCCGCGCGGCGCTGGACCCCACGGTTCCGCTGGCCCGGGTGATCTTCAAGGCGCCAACCCAGTATTACAAGACAGGTGTCGTGTTCTTGGCCTGGCTGAACGGCTTTCAGGATCACTTCATCATGCTGGGTGGTGCGCAGTCCATGCGGCCACTGCCGTATTTCACGGACATTTTCCGGCTGGCGGATGGCTGCGGGCTGCTCCGCAATCCGGAACTGGCCGTCCGGCGCATGAAGTCGCATCTGTCGCTCTATGGGGCCGACTGATGCGCGACTTCACCCACGATCATTCCGCGCTGGCCCTGAACACCGCGACCCTCGGCCACAATATGCCGGGGGCAGGGGCCGGATGGTCTGCTGAACGGACGATCGACGCCTGTGCCGAGCGTGGCATCGGCGGTATCGTCTTCTGGCGGCCGGAGCTTCAGGGCCGGGCTTCAGCCATCGGGCAGCATGCCCGGCAGGCCGGAGTGGAGGTCGTGGGGCTGTGCCGTTCGCCGTTTCTTGTGGGGCCTCTCGCACCTCATGGACGGCAGGCGGTCGTGGATGATTTCCACCGTTCCATCGATGAGACTGCCGATCTGGGAGGCAAGATCCTGACCATCGTGGTGGGAGGCGTGGAGCCCGGCACAAAAGGGGTCAGGGAGAGCCTCGATATTGTCACGGATCGCCTATCTGAGGTGCTGGATTACGCGTCTGAACGGGACGTCAAGCTGGCTCTGGAGCCCTTGCATCCGATGTATGGCGGGGACCGCTCCTGCCTGCCGACGCTGCGCGATGCCCTGGATATCTGCGATGCCCTCAATTCCGACAGGCTGGGTGTGGCGGTCGATGTCTATCACGTGTGGTGGGACACCGATCTCCCGCGTCAGCTCGAACGGGCAGGGAAGCGCATCATGGGATTCCATCTGTGTGACTGGCTGGTTCCCACGACGGATTTTCTTCTGGATCGCGGGATGATGGGGGACGGCGTGGCAGACCTGAAAGGCCTGCGCGCGGGTGTGGAACGCGCGGGATATGACGGGTTCTGCGAAGTCGAGATTTTTTCTGCAAACAACTGGTGGAAGCGCGATCCGGCCGAAGTGCTGGATGTGATGATACAGCGCTTCCGCGATATCTGCTGAGAACGGAGAGTATCATGAAGATCCTCGTCCCTGTGAAACGGGTCGTCGACTACAACGTCCGCATCCGCGTCCGGCCGGATGGGTCTGGTGTCGATCTGGTGAACGTCAAGATGTCCATGAACCCCTTTGACGAAATCGCGGTCGAAGAGGCCATTCGTCTCAAGGAAAAGGGCGTGGCGACCGAAGTCGTCGTCGTCTCCATCGGTGTTGCGCAGGCGAAGGATACGCTGCGAACCGCTCTTGCGATGGGCGCGGACCGGGCCATTCTCGTGACAGTAACCGACGATGTGAATGTCGATCTGGAGCCGCTTTCGGTGGCGCAGATCCTGAGCAGGGTCGTTGCGAACGAACAGCCCGGCCTCGTGATCGCAGGCAAGCAGGCGATCGATAACGACATGAACGCAACCGGGCAGATGCTCGCCGCCCTGCTGGGCTGGGGGCAGGGCACATCCGCTTCGTCTGTTACGATCGAGGATGGTTCGGCACTGGTCACACGTGAAGTCGATGGCGGTCTTCAGACCATTAAGCTGAAGCTACCGGCCGTAGTGACGACGGACCTGCGCCTCAACGAACCCCGTTATGTGGCGCTGCCCAATATTATGAAGGCCAAGAAGAAGCCGCTTGAAGAGGTGTCGCTTGCGCAGCTCGGGGTCGAAGTCCGCCCGCGTCTCACAGTTCTTAAGACGGTCGAGCCTCCCCAGCGCCATGCTGGTGTGAAGGTTGGGTCCGTCGATGAGCTGGTGTCGAAACTGAAGAATGAAGCAGGAGTCCTCTGATGTCTGTTCTGCTACTTGCCGAAGTCAATGACGGTCGCCTCGGGACAGATACTGTCGCCAAGGCCCTGACGGCGGTTGTCACGCTTGGAGATGTGCATGTTCTCGTCACGGGTGAGAACTGCGCGGCTGCTGCCGACGAGGCGGCGAAGCTGGCAGGCGTGTCGAAGGTTCTTCTGGCGGATGATGCGTCTCTGGCGCACGGGCTTGCCGAGCCTGTCAGCGCGCTGATCGTCTCACTGGCCAAGGATTATAGCCACATCGCCGCTGGTGCGACGGCGTTTTCCAAGAACGTTCTGCCGCGTGTTGCTGCGCTGCTGGATGTGATGGTCCTGTCTGAAGTGACAGCCGTGCAGGCCGCGGACACATTCGAGCGGCCAATCTATGCTGGCAATGCGATCCAGACGATCCGTTCTTCCGATCCAATCAAGGTCTTCACGGTCCGCACAGCGGCCTTCACGGCGGCGCAGAATGGTGGAAACGCTTCTGTTGAAGCCGTCACTATCCCGGCCGATCCCGGCCTGTCGCAGTGGGTTGAGGACAAGACGGTCGCCTCCGAACGTCCGGACCTGACCTCGGCGAAAATCATTGTCTCTGGTGGTCGCGGGATCGGATCGAAAGAGAACTTCGATACCATCACGACCCTTGCGGACAAGCTCGGCGGGGCAGTTGGTGCAAGCCGTGCGGCTGTGGACGCCGGATATGCGCCCAATGACTGGCAGGTCGGTCAGACGGGCAAGGTCGTGGCGCCGGATCTTTACCTCGCGGTCGGCATCTCGGGCGCCATCCAGCACCTCGCGGGCATGAAGGACTCCCGCATCATCGTGGCGATCAACAAGGACGAGGACGCGCCGATCTTTCAGGTCGCCGATTACGGACTGGTTGGAGACCTGTTCACCATCCTGCCTGAACTGACAGCAAAGATCTGACCATGCGCAGCCTCGGTATCACCTTCGGACAGGGAGAAGAGTCATGACGGTCATTGAACGCGAAAGCATGGATTATGACGTCGTCATCGTCGGTGCCGGGCCCGCAGGCCTGTCCGCTGCCATCCGTCTCAAGCAACTTGACCCGGACCTGTCCGTCGTCGTGCTGGACAAGGGATCCGAGGTTGGCGCCCACATCCTCTCCGGTGCGATTATTGATCCATGCGCGCTGAATGTCCTGCTGCCGAAATGGCGGGAAATGAACGCGCCGATCACCGTGCCGGTGGAAACGGACAGCTTCTATGTCCTGGGCGAGAAGGGGCAGACGCGTCTGCCCAACTGGCTCATGCCGCCTTTCATGAACAATCATGGCAACTACATCGTCTCGCTGGGAAATGTCTGTCGCTGGCTTGCCGAAACGGCAGAAGGGCTGGGCGTGGAGATCTTTCCCGGCATGGCGGCCAGTGAGCTTGTGTATGGCGAGAAAGGCGAAATCCGGGGTGTGGTCGCTGGTGAGTTCGGACGGAATGCGGATGGCACGCCGGGCGAGAATTACGAACCGGGCATGATCCTGGCGGGAAAGTACGTGCTGATCGGCGAGGGGGCACGGGGATCTTTAGCGCTACAGATCATGAGGCATTATGGCCTGTCGGATGGCAGGGATCCGCAGAAGTTCGGGATTGGCCTGAAGGAAATCTGGGAGGTGGACCCGGCCCGGCATAAACCGGGCACGGTCGTTCACACTATGGGATGGCCTTTGGGGCGCAATGCGGGTGGAGGCGCGTTTGTCTATCACCTCGACAATAATCAGGTCTGTGTCGGGTTCGTCGTGCATCTGAGCTACGAAAACCCCTATCTCGACCCGTATCGTGAGTTCCAGCGTTTCAAGCATCATCCGCTGATGGCGGGTCTGCTGGAAGGCGGGAAGCGGATCGCCTATGGGGCGCGCGCGATTTCCGAGGGCGGATGGCAGTCCATTCCGAAAGTCGTTTTCCCCGGTGGTGCGCTGCTGGGCTGTTCTGCGGGGCTTGTGAATGTTCCGCGGATCAAGGGCAGCCACAATGCCATCTATTCGGGGATGCATGCGGCAGAGGCCGCTTATGCAGCGATCCGGGATGGCCGGAGTGGTGATGAACTCACCGCTTATGAAACCGCACTGAGGGAAGGGCCCGTTGGCCGGGACCTCAAGCTTGTCCGTAACGTCAAGCCGCTTTGGGAGAAGTACGGGCTGGCGGGCGGGATTGTACTGGGTGGTCTGGACATGTGGACGGCGTCGCTGACCGGAGCGCCTTTGTTCGGGACGATGCATCATCACAAGACGGATGCTGCGTCGACGGGGAAGGCGGCGGATTTTTCGCCGATTGTCTATCCCAGGCCGGATGGAAAGCTGAGCTTCGACCGGACGACCAATGTGGCGTTTTCGTTCACCAATCATCACGAGAACCAGCCCTGCCATCTGAAGCTCAGGAATGCTGACATTCCGATCGCGGTCAATTTGCCGGTTTATGCCGAGCCTGCGCAGCGTTACTGCCCGGCCGGGGTTTACGAGATTGTCGAGGACGCGGGGAAGCCACGTTTTCAGATCAATTTCCAGAACTGCGTGCACTGCAAGACCTGCGACATCAAGGACCCGTCCCAGAACATCGTCTGGACGCCGCCGCAGGGCGGGGACGGGCCCAATTACCCGAATATGTAAGTTTTGTAGGCCAGATCAAAGTAACGGTATCCATGCAGAACTCGGAATTCATGGCTGCCGAAGTGTTTCTTCCGATCACAGAAGAAGACCAAGAAAAGGAACACGGTTATGAGTGACGTTGGCGTCGTACAGAGCGTTCCGCGCGTTTCACTCAACGGCAGAAGTGCCCTCGTAGCCACACTGGCTGCGGTGGCAGGTCTGATGTTCGGGCTGGATCTGGGTGTCATATCCGGAGCGCTGAAATTCATCGGTATCGAGTTTCAGGTCAATGATTTCGGCAAGGAGTGCATTGTCTCCGGCATGATGGTCGGAGCAGCACTCGGGGCCCTGTTTGGTGGACGGCTGTCTTACATTCTGGGCCGCAAAAAGCTGCTGATCATCTCGGCACTGCTTTTCATTTCCGGGTCGGCACTCTGTGCGCTGGCGCCTTCCGTTCCGGTCCTGATCGCGGGACGTGTGGTCCTCGGACTGGCAATCGGCGTCGCGAGCTTTACCGCTCCACTCTATATTTCGGAAATTGCGCACCAGCAGCATCGCGGGGCCCTGATTTCCGTCTATCAGCTCATGATCACAGTAGGCATTCTGGTCGCGTTCATCTCCGATGCGCTTCTGGCCTATTCGGGATCCTGGCGCTGGATGCTCGGGATCGTGGGCGTCCCGGGCGTATTGTTCCTTATCGGCGTCCTGTTCCTGCCGGACAGCCCGCGCTGGCTGGTTCTGCGGGGGCGGCATGATGAGGCGTTCGACGTCCTGCACGGCCTGCGTGGCAATGACGCGCATGCACGGGACGAGATCGTCGAAATCCGCGATCAGCTTGCACAGGCAGACGGCGGATATACGCTTTTCAAGAAAAACCCGAATTTCCGCCGGGCGGTTTATCTGGGTGTGGCCCTTCAGGCGATCCAGCAGTTCACCGGCATCAACGTGGTCATGTACTACGCGCCGCATATCTTTGAGATGGCAGGTTTCGGCACCAGTGCTGCCCTGTGGGGCACAGTGATCGTGGGGCTGGTCAATGTGCTCTCCACGTTCATCGCCATTGGATATGTCGATCGCTGGGGCCGTCGGCCCATGCTGATTGCGGGTTTTATCATGATGGCGCTGGGCATGTTTACGGTCGGAATGCTGCTGTATTTCGGCACGGGCAACAGCGACCTGGCGCGTTACGCGGCTGTTGCGATGCTGCTGTGCTTCATCGTCGGGTTTGCATTTTCCGCCGGGCCGCTGGTGTGGATCCTGTGCTCCGAAGTGCAGCCCATGAAGGGACGTGACTTCGGCATCGGGTGCTCGACCTTCACAAACTGGGGCACCAACATGATTGTTGGTCTGACCTTCCTCTCGCTTCTGACGACACTGGGAAGTGCCCAGACTTTCTGGCTCTACGCCTTGCTCAATCTCATCTTCATTTTTGTGACAATGAAGTTCGTGCCGGAAACCCGTGGCGTATCGCTGGAGCAGATCGAGCGGAATCTCATGGCCGGCAAGCCCCTCAATCGTATCGGCCTGTAAGCGCAGGCCTTCCCCTCATTCACAAAAGGACAGGCCCTGACATCGGGGCATCAAACGGAGACGGTATCGTGGCAGTCAAGATCGGGATCAATGGATTTGGACGTATCGGGCGTCTGACCTTGAGAAGTATTATCGAGAGCGGACGGACCGACATTGTTCCCGTTGTCATCAATGGTCCAGGCAGTGTCGAGGACAAGGTTCATATGCTGGTCTATGACAGCATTCACGGACGGTTTTCAGGGAAGGTCCATCTTGAAGGCGATCAGCTGAGGATCGAAGCGCATGGCCGCAGCTACGGACCGATCCGTATTTCCTCGGAGCGTGAGCCGGGGGCGGTTGCGCTTGATGGCGTGGATGTCGTTATGGAGTGCTCCGGGCTCTTTACGTCGAAACAGGCTGTGCAGCCTCTGTTGCAGGCGGGAGCGCGAAAGGTTCTCGTCTCCGCTCCGGCAAGTGATGCGGACGCGACGATCGTGTATGGCGTGAACAATGATGCACTCAAACGGGATATGACGGTTGTCTCGAATGGGTCGTGCACGACCAACTGTCTGGCGCCGCTGGTAAAGGTTGCGGACGAGGCGTTCGGCGTCAAATGCGGTTACATGCTGACGGTCCATTCCTATACGGGCGATCAACAGATCGTGGATCGCCGGCATCGCGACCTGAGGCGCGCACGGGCGGCCGGTCAGAACATGGTCCCGACGTCCACGGGGGCGGCCAAGGCGATCGGTCTTGTCCTGCCCCATCTTAAAGGACGGCTGGCCGGATCTTCGCTTCGGGTGCCGACACCGAATGTCTCAATGGTGTCGCTCGATTTCGTGCCGTCGCGCGCTCCGTCATCGGTGGATGAAATCAACGCTGCCTTCCATGAGGCGTCCGTGGGGGCTCTTGCTGGAGTTCTGGACTACAGCGATGGCATGCTCGTCAGCAGCGATTTCAATCACAGCGCGGCATCTTCCAGTTTCGACGCGACGCAGACCGCGCTGATCCGGGATGGCGAGATGATCCATATCTGTAGCTGGTATGACAATGAATGGGGCTTCTCGAACAGGATGATCGATACCGCGGTTCTCATGGGGAGCCTGTAAGGGCGGTAGGGTGCCTCATCTCCTCGGAGTTGCTTCGACAGGCATTATGGAAGACGGTTCTTCTGGTGCCTGAGAAGCAGGAATGAGAGATCGGATCATGACGCAGCAGGATGTTCCAGTCCATTTTGGGACGGGCATATCGTTGGAGCTTCGGGAAAAAGTCCTGAACGCTCCACAGTTTTCAGGCTGGATCGCAAAGACCCGGTCCAGTTTCGATCTCTGCTCCGTTCTTGTCCGTGATGTGCTGATGTTCGGCTCGCGCGTTGGTTTTGTGGTTGTTGAGGCCGATGCGTGGAACGAAGAAGCGAAAATGCCCTGCTTTGCCGTGCTTCGGGCCCCGACGGTCTCCATCATGCCGGTGGTGACTGTGAAGGAGAAGCCGGCCGAGCGTTATGTCGTTCTGGTGCGTGAGGCGCGGCTACCGGTCGGGCAGATGGTGACGGCTTTACCGGCTGGCGTGATTGACGGGGAGGCCGCTGAAGTGGCCGCTCTTCGCGAACTGCGCGAGGAGACGGGACTGAACCTCACAGCTGGCAGGCCTTACAGACTGCGTGAGACGCCGGTTTTTCTGTCGCCCGGTGGGAGTAGCGAAGAGATGATGCTTTACGCCGTGGACATCGTTCTCACACGGGCGGAAATGGACGGGCTGCTTGATCGGAAGGGTGGGCTGGCGAATGAACACGAGCACACGACAGTCTGTGTCGTTCCGCTGAAAGACATGCCGCGTCATACGCCGAATGCCCATTGTCTGCTGAGCTGGCATCTGTACCAACAGCATTGTGCGGATCTGAAATCCGCACAATGCGTCAGAGGTTGATCAGAAAATCTGACGGAACAGGACGTACAGGATCCCTGCAATCGCCATTGCGGCGGGCAGGGTCGTGACCCAGGCCAGCGCCATGGAGCGCAGGGTGGCGAACTGAACGCCCGACCCGTTGGCAGCCATGGTTCCGGCGACGCCGCTGGACAGGATATGCGTGGTGGAGACGGGCAGGCCGTAGCCTTCTGCAAGACCAATGGTCGTCATTGCCACGATTTCGGCCGATGCGCCCTCGGCGTAGGTCATGTGGGTCTTGCCGATCTTTTCACCAACCGTCACGACGATACGCTTCCATCCGACCATCGTGCCAAGGCCCAGGGCAATGGCGACGGAGACCTTGACCCAGAGCGGAATGAAGCGGGTGCCGTGATACAGTTCGGACTGGAAGGATTTGAGGGACTTCTTTTCCGCAGGGGTAAAGTCCTGAGCTTCTCCCATGACGCGGATGGCGTCAGCGACCAGATACATGTCCGTACGGACGTTCGGGACGGCGGCTGCAGGGACGGCCTTCATGGAGCCGTAGGTCTTGACCGAGGCGGAGATGTCGTCGCTGAGGATGGCCAGGGCGTCATAGGTTTCGGGAGACGCGATGGACTTGGCGCGCAGACCAGCGCCCACGATCTCGCGGGCATTTTCGGCCGTCAGAGCTGTGGGCTCCTTCGGAGCATGGGTGAGGAAGATCTTTTCTGCTTCCGATGACGACTGGATGAAGGCCGGCATGGCGCTTTCAGGCATCGCTCGGTTCAGCGCATAAGCCGTGGGGGCCGCGCCGATCAGGATCAGCATGATCAGACCCATGCCTTTCTGTCCGTCATTGCCACCATGCGAGAACGAAACGCCCGTGCAGGTGAAGATCAGCAGCGCGCGGATCCAGAGCGGCGGCGGGGTGTCGCCCTCGGGAGCCTGATAGAGCGCTTTGTTGCGGACCAGAACCTTCATGACGAGAAGCAGCAGTCCGGCCATGACGAAGCCGCAGATCGGGCTGAAAAGGAGGGCGGAAAAAACCTTCTCGACCTGTCCCCAGTCCACGCCCTGAGTAGCCGCCCCTGTCGGTGACATCAGCTGGTTGGCCAGACCGACGCCCATGATCGATCCCACGAGAGCGTGGGACGAACTGTTGGGAATACCAAAGGCCCAGGTGACGAGGTTCCAGACGATGGCCGCGATCAGCAGAGCGAAGATCATGGCATACCCTGCGCTGCTTCCAGCCTGAAGGATCAGCTCCACGGGCAGGAGCGTTACGATGCTGTAGGCCACCGCGCCAGTGGAGATGGCGACGCCGAGGAAGTTCCAGAAACCGGACCAGATGACGGCCACGAGCGGCGGCAGGCTGCGGGTGTAGATGACGGTTGCGACCGCGTTGGCCGTGTCGTGGAAGCCGTTAACGAACTCAAAGGCCAGCGCGATGATCAGGGCAATGCCGAGCATCACGAACGTACCTGTCGCGAGGGCACCTTCACCAACCGAATGCATGTCCTGAAGGATGCTGAACGCGGCAAATCCCAGAGCGCCGATCAGCACGATAAAGAAAAGTGCGACATGAAGGGGCTTGTTGCCTCCATTCATATCGGGGCGCGACGGGGCCGGGATCTCCGCGGGGGAGCCTAGGGTCGTTTCAGACATCACTGATCCATGGTTTGTTTACCTTTCCTTAATTTATTGGAGCGCCCAGACGGATGCGACTGCAGAAACATGATCGTTTTGCGACAGGCGATTTGATTTCAGCGTCGTGCGGACATGGTCTTGCCTGACCGTCGCAGGACGTTCAGTGTATATGGACATGAATGGCGACACTGTGATGAGGGATCTATTATCATTTTATGAATCCGCTCACTGTCTCCGCGCAAATATCGACGTCTCGGAGACGCGGGTTTATTGAGGAGTGGCAAAAGAGGGCTGCCCTGCGATACGGCGCGCTCAAAGGAGACTAAATGAACCTGCCAGCGGTTACTCCGGCGAAATCCGACACGGTTTCTCTCATGGGAGAGATCATTGCCGTGCGCGAAGCTGTGGTGGATGTGCGGTTTGCGGCAGGTCATCTTCCTGAAATAAATTCGGCGCTCGAAGTCGCATGGGACGGTGGGGCTCCGCTGATCCTTGAGGTTCACAGCCATCTCGATCCCCGGACGGTCAGGGCTGTTGCCCTCATGTCCACGTCCGGACTGGCGCGGCATGTGATGGTGCGTGCGACGGGGGAGGCGCTTCGTGTGCCTGTGGGTGAGGCTGTTGTCGGCCGGATGCTGGATGTCACGGGTATTCCACGTGATAACGGCCCGGCTCTGCCGGCGGATGTTCCGCGGCGCGCGATCCACAGTGACCCGCCCGCCATGCAGACCGAGAACGCCAGCACGGATATCTTCGAGACCGGCGTGAAGGTTCTGGACCTGCTCACGCCGCTTGCGCATGGTGGCAAGGCGGCGATGTTTGGCGGAGCAGGCGTTGGCAAAACGGTTCTGACCATGGAACTGATTCATGCCATGGCCGCGAAATACCAGGGGCTGTCGATCTTTACGGGCGTGGGCGAACGCAGCCGCGAAGGGCATGAAATGCTGTCCGACATGAACGGATCGGGCGTGATCAGGCATGCGGTTCTCGTCTACGGTCAGATGAACGAGCCGCCGGGCGCGCGCTGGCGGGTTCCGCTCACGGCTCTGGCGATTGCTGAATATTTCCGCGACGAGCAGCGTAAAAACGTCCTGCTGCTCATGGACAACATCTACCGCTTTGTTCAGGCCGGAAGCGAACTCTCCAGCCTGCTGGGTCGTCTGCCATCGCGGGTGGGCTATCAGTCCACGCTTGCGACGGAAGTCGGTGCGGTGGAAGAGCGTATCACGTCCGTGGCCGGGGCTGCAGTCACTGCCATCCAGACCGTTTACGTCCCCGCCGATGACTTCACGGATCCGGCCGTGACAGCCATTGCAACACACATGGACAGCCAGATTGTGCTCTCCCGGGATCTCGCGGCGCAGGGTTTCTATCCGGCGGTCGATCCGCTGGCGTCTTCTTCAGTGCTTCTCGATCCGCTGGTTGTGGGAGAGGCGCATTGTGAGATCGCTGAACAGGTCCGCGAGGCCTTGGCCAGACTGAAATCCCTTCAGGATGTGATTGCGCTGCTGGGGGTTGAGGAACTGGGCTCCGACGATCGTCGCACTGTCACACGGGCGCGGCGGCTTCAGCGCTTTCTCAGCCAGCCCTTCACAGTGACCGAGAAGTTCACCGGGCAACCGGGGCGCAGTGTGAGCCTGACCGACACTCTGGCGGGCTGCCGGGCTATTCTGGATGGCGAGACGGATGAGTGGGCCGAGAGTTCGCTCTACATGGTCGGTACACTGGACGAGGCGCGGCAGAAAGAGCAGGCGGCGCGGAAGGCCGCAGCCGGGGCGGCCGTATGAAGCTGCGGATCATCACGCCCCTGACGGTGGTTCTGGACGAGCCTGATGTCGTGTCGGTCCGGGCTGAGGACGACAGTGGAAGTTTCGGCATTCTGCAGGGGCATGCGGATCTGGTGTCCAGCGTGATTCCGTCCGTCGTGATCTGGAAGCGTCGCGACGGGAGGCCGCATTACTGTGCCGTGCGGCAGGGTGTCCTGACCGTGACGGAGAAGGGGAGGATGGTTGAGATCGCAACCCGCGAAGCCGTCTGCGGGGACGACCTCGAAACGCTGAAAACCCTCGTGCGTCAGCATTACGCGGCCCTTGATGATGCGCGCAGAAATGCAAATGTTGCATCCGTCCGTCTTCAGCTGGACGCGGTGCAGCGGATCGGAAATGGCCTGTGGTCCGAAGCGGGGAGCCTCTTGCCATGAAAGATGACAGCCCCGAGGCTGACGAGATGGAAGCCGCCATTCGGCAGCGCATGAACCGCCAGCGCACAGGCGAGACGGACGGAGACGTCAACGTCACGCAGCATCTTGCCCGGATTGGTGTCCTTGGCTGGACGATCATCACGCCGCCTCTTGGCGGGCTTCTGCTGGGACGGTGGCTGGATCACTGCTGGGGCACGGGGGTCGCCTTCTCAGCCGTCCTGCTCATGGCCGGATTTGCGGCGGGTGGCTGGAGCGCCTGGAAATGGATGAGTCATCCCCATGACTGAAAAAGAAATTCTCACGTGCCTTGGCTGGCTTCTGGCGGGGCTGCTTGCCGGAAGTATTCATGTGGCGGCCCTGTGGGTCAATGTGCAGTTCCTGATGACGTCCTCAAGGCGCCCTGTGGCCATAGCGATGCTGCTAGGGCGTTTTTTGCTGCTGTGTGGGCTGCTTTATCTTGCCGCGCGAAGTGGAACCGCCCCGTTCCTCTGGGCGACCTGCGGTGTTCTTGTGGGGCGACCGCTTGTTCTTCGGATCATGAAGGCCCGCACTGATCCCGGCTTCAGGACCGGCGAAGAGGGACCGTTGCAATGATGTCGCCGCTTTCAAGCCATATCCTGTTCCATATCGGCCCGGTTCCGGTGACGCAGCCTGTGGTGACGACATGGGGGATCATGGTCGTCCTTACGCTCGGGGGCGCCTGGATTTCCCGCACCCTGACCTCTGGCCGGCCCGGTCGGCTCCAGACGCTACTCGAACTGGGTGTCACGGCGCTTGACCGGCAGATCCGCGAGACCATGCGCACCGAACCTGCGCCATACCGGTCTTTCGTGGGCACGCTTTTCCTTTTCATCCTTGTGGCCAACTGGTCTTCGCTCGTGCCTGGTGTCGAGCCACCTACGGCCATTCTGGCAACGGATGCGGCACTGGCGATCATCGTCTTTCTGGCCATCATTATTTTCGGCGTCCGTTCTGGGGGTGTCACGGGCTATCTCCGCAGTTTTTTATGGCCCAGCGTCGTCATGGTGCCTCTCAACCTGATCGGGACGGTCACGCGTACCTTTTCGCTCATGGTCCGGCTGTTCGGGAATGTCATGGCCGGTGTTTTCATCATCGGGATCGTCCTCTCCCTTGCCGGACTGCTCGTTCCCATTCCTCTCATGGCGCTCGATCTCCTGACGGGAGCCGTGCAGGCATATATTTTCGCCATTCTCGCCATGGTCTTCATCGCTGGCGCGCTGACCAGACCTACCGCGCCTCAATCCATTAAAAATACAGGATCCTGCTCATGAACTGGCTCGCTCTGGCAAGTATCGTCTCCGCCGCGATGGCGGTGTCAGTCGGCTCGATAGGGCCGGCGCTGGCTGAAGGGCGGGCTGTTGCCGCCGCCATGGATGCCATTGCGCGTCAGCCTGAATCCGCAGGAACCATTTCCCGGACGCTGTTTGTGGGGCTCGCCATGATCGAGACCATGGCCATTTATTGCCTGGTCATTGCCCTGCTTCTGCTTTTCGCCAACCCTTTGCTGAAGTAATCCGGTGACAGTCGACTGGTGGACAATCGGGCTGCAGGTCATCAACGTCAGCATTTTGATCTGGCTGCTTTCCCGGTTCTTCTGGCGCCCGATCTGCGCCGTTATCTCCCGCCGTCAGCAGGAGATCGCAGCCCGGCTTGCGCAGGTCACGGACGGGCAGACGCAACTCGAAGCGGACCGCGCCGCCATCAAAGAGGCACGTAGCGGCTTCGAGCAGGAAAGAGCCCGCATCGTGCAGCAGGCCCAGCAGGAAGCGCAGAGCGAAAGACAGGCCATTCTGGCAAAGGCCCAGCAGGATGCGGCGGCTCTGGAGGCCGGCGCAAAGCAGAGTATTGCGCAGGAAGAGGCGGAAAATCAGGCCCGCTGGCGGTCAGACGCGGCGACCTTGTCCTGCGATATTGCAGGGCAGCTTCTGGCGGAGACAGGCTGCTGCCGTCCGGCAAGAGAAACGCTCTTCGACAGACTTCTCAAGGCGATTGCGACACTTCCCGACCGGGAGCGGCTCAGTCTGCGCGATGGCTTCACCTTTGCCACGGCAACAGCACCGGGGCCTGATGAGCGTCAGGCGTATGAGAATGCCCTGATGACTGCGGTGGGTGAGCATCCCGCCATTACGTGGACCGTCGATCCTGCTCTTGTGGAAGGATTTGCCGTGAAAACGCCTTATCTGACCGTGGCGTCGAACTGGCAGGCCGATCTGGTTCGTATCAGGGAGGGTCTGTCTCATGCCGGACACTGATCAGGCTGCCAGCTGGCTGGCATCGGCGCGGTCCAGCCTGACGGATATTTCGGTTGGGCCTCAGACGGACCGGATGGGGCGGGTCGAAGATATTGGCGACGGGATCGCCCTGATTTCCGGTCTCCCCGATGCGAAGCTGGACGAACTGCTGTCTTTCGGGAACGGCCGATACGGTTTTGTGCACGGTCTGGAGGAAGACAGCATCGGCTGCATTCTTCTCAATAATGAAGGCACGATCGAAGCCGGTGATGCCGTTCAGGGAACCTCCGGTGTCGTGAGTGTGCCGGTCGGGCCGGGGCTTCTGGGGCGGGTGGTGGATCCGCTGGGACGCCCACTCGATGGCAAAGGGCCGGTTGAGGCGGAGACCTGGTTTCCGGTCGAGCGGCCTGCTCCGGCCATTATCGACCGTGAACTCGTGACGGAACCCGTTCAGACGGGGACGCTGGCGATCGATACGCTTTTCCCCATCGGGAGGGGGCAGCGGGAACTCATCGTCGGCGACAGGGCGACCGGAAAAACCACAATCGCGGTCGATGCCATTCTGGCCCAGAAATCCAACGACATGATCTGCGTCTATGTCGCCATCGGGCAGAAGACCTCCAGCGTCCAGCGTGTCATTGAGACGATCCGGACGCGGGGCAATCCGGATCGATGCATCATCGTGGTGGCACGTCCGGCGGAAGCGCCTGGCCTGTGCTGGATAGCGCCTTTCGCGGCCATGAGCATGGCGGAATATTTCCGGGACCAGGGAGAGCATGCTCTCCTCGTCATCGACGATCTGTCCAAACATGCCGCAACCCATCGGGAGGTCTCCCTGCTTACCGGAAGGCCCCCGGGGCGCGAGGCCTATCCGGGGGATATCTTTTACGTACACGCGCGTCTGCTGGAACGTGCTGCGAAGCTCTCGGCTGCGAAAGGGGGCGGCTCCCTGACGGCGCTGCCTGTTGCGGAGACGGAAGCGGGAAACCTCAGCGCCTATATTCCGACGAACCTCATTTCCATAACCGATGGTCAGATCGTCCTGAACCGTACGTTGTTCGATCAGGGACAGAAACCGGCCGTTGATGTAGGTGTGAGCGTCAGCCGTGTGGGTGGTGCCGCGCAGTCCCCCATCCTGCGCTCGTCGGTTGGGACGCTACGGCTGGATTATGCGCAGTTCACTGAACTCGAAACTTTCACGCGTTTCGGGGGGCTGCCGGATACGCATGTCCGGCAGCAACTGGCGCGGGGCGCGTGTATCCGTGCGATCCTGCGTCAGGGGCCACACGCGCCACTGGATCTTCTGCAGGAAGTGGCGCTCGTCACAGCTTCGCAGAATGGTCTTCTGGATGGCGTGCCGGCAAAAAATATCCGGACCATCCAGAGCGGTCTGGGCGATTATCTGTGGGGTAACGCGGCTGAGATATCGACGGCGATAGAAAGTGGGGGCGTTCTTTCCGCGGAGCAGAAAGAGCGTTTTGTGGAGTGTCTGCGGCAATATGTTGAGCCCCGGGTTTCAGGCCCCTCATGACGGAGCGGCTGCAGGAGGTCACGGCCCGGATTGGTAACGTCAGGGAACTGGGCGGCATTGTGGATTCGATGCGCAGCCTCGCAGCCGTACGGGTGGAACAGGCCCATCGGGCTACGCTTGCGGTCGAGACGTATGCCGGGACCATCCAGGATGCTCTGATCCGTATCGCTCCGCTCCTTCCCGTGGCTCGGGACGGGCAGTCGTCACGGGAGCCGGGAAAGACAGGCGCGATTGTTTTCTGCGCCGAGCAGGGGTTTGCGGGGCTGTTCAGCGAGCATGTTCTCGATGCCCTGCAGGAGGATGAGAAAGAGCATCTCTTCCTGATCGGCACCCGTGGCAATGCCATTGCCCGCTCCAGAGGGATCAGGGCGGAGTGGACGGCGCCTGCAGTTCAGAACCCGGAAGCGGTTCCCACGCTGGCTGACAGCATCACGAAGGAAATCGGACGGCAGGTTGTCGCCGGGGCGCTGACGCATGTCAGCGTCATTGTCTGCCAGTCCTCGGGGCAGGAGAAGGCGACCGTGAGCCGGCAGTCGCTTTTCCCGCTGGACCCGGCACTGGTGCGTGAAACAGTGATGTCCGGGCCCGTCCCTCTGTTGAATGTTGCGCCGCAAAAGCTCATGACCGATCTGGTGGCGGACTATATTTTCTCCTGGCTCTGTCTTGCGGCACTGAAATCCTTTGGGGCGGAAAATCAGGCCCGGAGCGAGCGGATGACAGCCGCGCATCATGAAATCACGCGTCAGCTCGGATCCCTGGAGCAGCTTCAGAGAACCGTCCGGCAGGAAGAAATCACGTCCGAGATCATAGAACTCGTCTCCGGCCCGACGCTGGCGAAACTCAAACGGTTCAACCGCTATTCCCGGACCTGAAATCATAAGAAGGAACTGAATGCGGGGAGTGCCGTTCTATGGAGCCTGACATTCTTCCAAGGACAGTCCGTATGCGTAAATCAATCCTGCTTCTGCTGGCTCTTTCGGTCTCCTGCGTGACCCTGACAGCATGTGAGCATCACCGGACATTCGGGGAAAAGGTTCGTGACACCGTCGATCCGCCGAAAGGCCCGGTCGAACGCGCAGGCCGCTCCGTCGATCGCTCACTGGGCAACTAAGGACTGCCGCGCACCGGTTTTTGTGCGTTTTGAGAAAATGATCACTGAACGGGCGTATGGTCGGCAAAGCGACCTGCGCCCGTTCGCCGTTTTCGGCCAGGTGACGTTTTCATGAAGTTTCGGGATTGCGGGATGAATTAGGAGCGGGAGACGACTATTCATCCGGGGCTATTTCTCTAGTCTGTCGCAGTACGCGGCCTCAGGTCCCAGGCAACGGTTGATATGTCCACTCGCAGAACCTTCCTCAAATATGCCCTGTTCGGTGGTGCCGCAGCCGCAACGGATGGGCTTCCGGCCGCCGTCCGTCGCGCTTATGCCATCGCGCCTGATCCGGGTACGACATATCTGAATGCCGAGCATGTCGTCATTCTCATGCAGGAAAACCGCTCTTTCGATCACATGTTCGGAACGCTGGCCGGTGTTCGTGGCTTCAATGACAGGCGCGCGATCCGTCAGAAGAACGGCAGCTCCGTTTTCGTGCAGTCCGGCAAGAGCGGGGAGACCTATGCACCGTGGCGTCTGAACATTCACGATACGAAGGTCACCTGGATGGGCTCGATCCCGCATTCGCGGGACAGTCAGGTCGATGCCTGGAACGGGGGGCATCACGACCGGTGGATTGACGTCAAGCGGCCTCACAAGAAGGAATATTGGCAGTATCCGCTGACGATGGGGTATTATACCCGCGAGGATCTGCCGTTCTATTACGCTCTGGCCGATGCATTTACGGTCTGTGACCAGAACTACTGTGGCGTCATGTCCAGCACGACGCCCAACCGTCTCGTCTTCTGGACCGGGACCGTGCGGGACCAGCAGAACACCGCCTCAAACGTTTACATGCGGAACCCCGAAATCCTGGAAGGTGGCATGACCTGGACGACCTTTCCGGAGCGGCTGGAGAAGGTCGGGGTGTCGTGGAAGTTCTATCAGAACGAACTGAGCCAGACGGGCGGCATGTCTGCAGCAGAGCGATCCTGGCTGTCCAATTTCGGCTGTAACGTGCTGGAGTGTTTTGACAGCTTTAATGTCAGCTCCAATCAGGGCTTCGGGGCCTGGATCGCGGAGCGGATCAGGGAATGTTCGGAGCATATCAATCGGCTTGAAAACCTTGAGATGCTGGTCTCGGGGGAGCGGAGCGAGCAGCTTGTCGAGGCGAAGGCCCTGATGGAGGTTCTGAAGAAGCGTCAGAAATCCGCGAAGGGATTTGAGAATCTGACGCCCGAGGAGCGCGCGCTTTTCACGAAGGCCTTTGTGATCAACAGCGGCGACCCCGATTATCGCAGCCTTGAAGAACTGGCCTTTGTGGGCGACCCGGATGCGAAGGGGATGAAGGCGCCGAAGGGAGACGTGCTGTACCAGTTCCGCAAGGATGTACGGACAGGGCAGCTTCCGGCCGTTTCCTGGATGGCGGCGCCCGAGCATTTCTCGGACCACCCGACATCGGCCTGGTACGGGGCCTGGTATGTGTCGGAAGTCATGAACATCCTGACCGAGAATCCCGAGGTCTGGAAGAAGACCATTTTTATTCTGACCTATGATGAAAATGACGGGTATTTCGATCATGGCTGTTCCTATGCGGCGCCCGATCCGCAGCGCCCGGAAACGGGGCGCTCTTCCGCTTCGATCGGGGCGGACGGGCTGGAATACACGACTGCCGGGGACGAGGTTCGCCGGGGCGTTCCCGAACGGCTCGCACGGAGTGGCCCGATCGGGCTCGGCTTCCGGGTGCCTATGGTGGTGGCGTCTCCGTGGAGCCGGGGTGGGCTGGTCAATTCGCAGCTTTTCGACCACAGCTCGACACTGCGGTTTCTGGAGCATTTCGTTGAAAAGAAGTTCGGCACGCCCGTCCGGGAAACCAATATTTCCCCGTGGCGCCGGGCCATCTGCGGCGATCTGACATCCTGCTTCCATTCTCATGACGAGGTTGCACCGTCCCTGAGCTATCTGGACCGTAACACGCATCTGAAGGCTATCGAGGATGCGCGAAACCGTCCCATGCCGGGTGGTTTCCGCTCGCTTTCTGCAGAGGAGATCGCAGCGCTGAAAGATCAACCGGCTCTGCTGCGGCAAACCGTGCGGCAGGAAAGCGGAACGCGTCCGGCCTGTGCGCTGCCTTATGAGCTCTACTGTGATGGCGGTATCGATGTGGAGCACGGGCAGGTCAGCCTGAAGCTGGGAGCAGGGCAAAGCGTTCATGAAGAGCGGGCGGCCGGCGCGCCATTCAATATCTATGATTATCGCAATGGCGGTCGTGATATGCAGGCGGGAACCTATGCCGTAGCGGCGGGGGATCTGATGGATGTGACGCTTCCGGCTGCTGACGGTCTGTATGATGTCGCGGTTCATGCGCCTAACGGGTTCTACCGGGCTTACCGGGGGCATGCTGATCGGGTCGCGCTTCGCTCGGCCTGTCGTTATGACGTTGGCGGCAAAGGGAAGGGGCCGGGGATCGTTCTTTCCCTGACCAATGCTGGAAAGGCACCGCTGACGGTTCAGTACCGTGTCGGAGAGGCTGGCCCCCTGCGGACGGTAGTCCTCAAAGCCCGGGGGCATCAGGAGATCCGGCTGGATCTGTCAGCCAGTCATCAGTGGTACGACGTGACGCTGACGTCGCCCGAAGATCCGGATTTCAGGCATGTTCTGGGTGGCCGGATGGAAACGGGGAAGATCACGCTCACCGATCCGGCGATGGCCGGGTAAGCGTCTTCCGGCTCATGGTCGTGAGCTGCGTTCCCGGAGGGAGCAGGCGAGTGTTGCGACCATGATTTCGGGACCGGCGAGCAGGATCCATTCGATCATGTTCAGGATGACGGTCCCGTCGGAAACGGCCTGAAGGACGAGGCTGAGGAGCAGAACTGCGGCGGCGCATGATTTCAGGACGCGTCGCCGCTGCGCAGTCAGGCAGTCATGCCAGAAGACCCGGTTGCCGCGATGAGAAGCGACAACGAACAGCAGCATGGCGGACTGTCCGCACAGAACGGAAATCCAGCTCATGCCAGGAGCCCGGCTTTTCGTATCCTGTGATACGTCGCAAGAGCGAAAGATGCTGACAGGATAAGGGCTGTCATTCCAACGCCTGCGATGATGCTGCCGTGCCATGGCAGACTGACCAGCGCGATCAGAAGACATGCTGCAGCATTGCCGGCCAGAAGCTCAGTCCAGGTCCGCTCCGGGTTGCGGAACAGCGTGTAGGCCAGCGTGATCCCCCAGACGATGAAGAGGGTGGTCACTTCCCATCCGGCGCGATGCGGCATCGTCACCGAGAGAAGGCGGTTGGCGATGAAGAAGGATGCGAAGGCGAGAGGCGTGCCCATCAGGACGCCCACATTCAGGCGTGCGACCATCCTGTGTCCCAGATGATGCGGGCGGCGCAGGCGCTTGAGTGTCCATAGATGCATGCCGCTGCCGATCAGCACCGCGAGCGCCAGTCCGGACAGGAAATAGAGCCAGCGTGTGATCCAGGGCGCAAAACGCGCGACATGCAGTCCGTACAGGAACGTATAGGCCCGGATGACGGGGCGTTTTTCGATATGTTCCCTGAGGATGTGGCCTGATGGACCATCGAAAGTGATGATCTGCGATGACGTGCTGACGTTGTGGCTGTTACCCGCGATTACCGTGACGAGGGACGCCTGATCGGACGGATTGAAGACGTAGATCTGTTCAAGACCCGTGCCACCGAAACGCCTGTCAGCCTCCTGCAGCATGGGCAGGATTGGTGCGAGATGACCCGTATGGCCGCTTGCGGGGCGGGAATAGAGCGCGGGATTGAGCTCCATGTAAGAGGCGGTGACATCGCTCCGATAGAGAGCCTGCGTGCTCCACGGAAGGAGGAGTGTTCCAAGGGTGACCGCGCCCGTGAGGGAAATCATCAGATGGAAAGGCAGCGCGGCGACACCGAGCAGATTGTGCATGTCCAGCCAGCTTCTCTGTCCGCGTGAGGGACGGAAGGTAAAGAAGTCCGCGAAGATGCGGCGATGGATTATGATGCCGGTGAACAGCGCGACAACGAGGGCCAATGCGGCGAGGGCTGCAATCAGACGTCCCCAGGGATAGGGAAGCTGAAGCTCGAAATGGAAGCGGTAGAAGAACTCACCACCCAGCGTGTCCCGGATGCCATCGGGGCTGCCTGTTGCGGGATCAAGAGCGCGCTGGATGTAGCTGCCTTTTGTGTCCGGCCACAGGGCTGTTGCAAAGGAGCAGAGATCGGTGGCGCTTCCGACATACCAGGCGCTGGCGGTGGATGCGTTGCGGCTCAGCCAGTCCAGGGCATGGGCGTCTGTCACGAGGGGATCGGAGACAGGCCCGGAAAGTTCGGGTCGGGCCCAGAGGCTGATTTCCTGTCGGAAGACGCTCAGAGCGCCGGACAGGGCGATGGCAAACAGCACCCAGCCCGTGACGAGACCCAGTGTCGTGTGCACTACGGCCATGGAGGTGCGGAAGGTCCCTTTCATGGGCGCCAGCCGCCGAGGAGGGCCAGCACACTCAGGAGACAGGCTGCAGGAATCAGAAGGGCCAGTAGCCGTCCGATACGGGCGACTGCGAATGATGCCATGAAAATGACAGGCCAGAGGATCAGGCCGAGAAGGATCCCGGCCATGGCATTGTCCGCTCTGGACAGGGGAAGCCATAACGCAAGGCAGACACCGCCCAGCGCGGAGAGGGCGTAACCAAGCGGCAACGCTACGACGAAGCGCAGGGCGATGTCGTAGCGCCCGGGTCTTCCGGGGAGTGGTTTACCAGCTGAAGCCAATATTGGCCTGCGCGTTGCGGCGCTCTCCGTAATAGCAGAATTCCTGACCGTAAGAGGCATAGCTCAGGCAGTTGGCAATGAAGTTCTTGTCAAAGAGGTTGCGGACGCTCGCGCCCACATTCCAGCCATGCAGACTGCGGGAGAGGTTGGACAGGTCGTAGCGTACCGATGCATCGAACACGGCATATTGCGGCACCCAGACACTCCCGTAAGACGCTTCACCACCATAGGATTTATTGGAATAGCGCATGCCGCCGCCGAAGCCGAGGCCCTTCGCGGGGCCGGACGGCATCGTATAGAAGGCGAACAGCGAAGCATTGCCCTTTCCGGACTGGATGAGGGGCTTGCCGGTTGAGTCGTCATGAACCTTCTGGATGCTGACGGCTGCTGTCAGCACGAGATTGTGGAACGGCTCGGCATGGGCCTCGAACTCGAAACCGTCCGAGTGGACCAGTCCGCTTTCGGCGCTATAGCCGGTGTTGCCGATGCCGACGAGGACATTGGTCTGCTCGATATGGAAGCCTGCTGCCGTCAGGAGCAGGGAGGTGCCCGGGAGCTGATATTTCAGGCCGCCTTCAAGCTGCTTGCCGAGCGACGGATTGGCCTGACGCACGGTCTTTCCACCATCCGTCGAGACGCTGCCGGACTGCGGCTGGAAGGATGTCGAGTAGCTGATATACGGCGCCAGACCGAAATCGAAATGGTACAGACCCGAGGCGCGCCAGGTAATCTGGCTCGGGCTCTGGTTGGTCGTCGTGTTGTACATGTTGTCGGTCTGATGGGAGCGGTACCAGTCGTTCCGGATGCTGCCTGTCAGGATCAGGTGACGCCAGTGGATTTCGTCCTGTCCGTAGATGCCCGCCTGGTGGGAGTCAGTGTTGTAGTTCACCCAGGGAGACGGAGTAGGAATGGCCATCTGGGAGTTCGGATGGAACACGTTCAGGTCCGGCGCAGAGCCATAATAGCCGACTTCCGAGGCGCTCTGCTGCATGTAGTCGAAGCCGAACATCATGGTGTGACGCAGCGGTCCGGTCCGGACATGGCCTTTGAACTGGCTGTCAAATGTCAGGTTGTGTGTATGTTCGTTGGTGGCGATCGCCGAGCGGGCCAGTGTGTCATCCGAGACGTAATAGCCACTGTCATAGACGCTGCGGTACTGGGTCTTGATGTCGTCGTAGCGGCCGCGCGTACTGAAGCTCCAGTCGCTGTTGAAGCGATGGTTGAAGATATAGGTGATTGCACCATGACGGCGGTTGTATTTTTYAAACGATGAATCGCCGTCGTAGAAATTGCGTGGCAGATAGCCGAAAGGTGCCCGCTTGAGCGAGCCGACCAGCGGAACGCCGCCATAGGTGCCGTTTTCCGGATCGTACTGGTAGTTGCCGAGGATCGTCAGCGTTGTCGGGCCGTCGCCACCGAAGGTGAAGGACGGGCTGATGGAGAAGCGGCGGCTTCCCGTGCGGGCGAGCTGGCTGTGCTGGCCGTTGATGGTGCCATTGACGCGGTAACGGACGAAGCCGTTATCCGTCACAAAGCCACCGACATCGGCATCCACGCGATACAGGTCGAACATGCCACCGGTCGCATTGACGCTCCCGTAAGAGCGCTGGTCCGTGGCGAGCTTGCTGGACAGCGCGACGAGGCCGCCGGGGCTGGACTGGCCGTAAAGGGCCGATGCCGGGCCCTTGAGGATTTCGATACGATCCAGGCGCGAGGTGTCGGTCTGCGCCACAGCATAGCCGGTCGGGCTGTCCTGAAGCTTCAGGCCATCGAGGAATGTCGGGACGGAAAAGCCGCGCAGGGCGAACTGGTCATAACGTGTTCCCACACCGCCGCCACGGAGATCGGCAGTGATGCCCGCGGTATAACGCACGGCCTGATTGAGGTTCAGGACGTTACGGATGTCCATTTCGTTGCGCGTGATGACCGTGACCGACTGGGCGGTTTCGATCAGGGGCGTGTCGGACTTGGTTGCGGAAGAGGCGAGGGTCGAAGCCCTGCGTGCGTGGACTTCAAGCTTTTCGACCGTTTTGGCCTGCGTGCCGGTTGTGCTGGTTTTCTTCGTACCCGAGCGCGGCGGCTGTTCGGGAGGGACGTTCTGGTCGGCTGCGAAGATTTCTCCACTCATGACGAGGGAGAGGGGTATCGCGTAAAGAATTCTGCTGCGGTGCATACCCGACCTCAATGACTGTGCGTGTTGGCGCGTGATCAGAGGCTGGTATCGATATTGCGAGTTAGTTGCAAGTAGCGTCAGAAGAAAATGAAACTTTGAAAGATTTCTTCATTAAGTGACCGAATGTTACGGTATTTTGCTAAAAAGGGATCCGGGCGCAGTGATGGCACCCGGATCGTCCTTGTTCACCAGACGGTGAAGCCCGCATCCACATTCACGATGGCGCCGGTCATGAGGCTGGCTGCGTCGGACGCCAGAAACTGCACGACGGAAGCGACTTCGTCGGGCTGGCCTACGCGGCCCATCGGGGTTCCGGCGATCCAGGCGTCGTAGAGTTCCGGCTTTTCCATTCCGAAGCGGGTGAGCGTCGTTTCAATATAGGTGGGGGCAACGGCGTTGGCGCGGATGCCGTGGGGGGCCCATTCGGCGGCCAGCGAGCGGATATACTGGTGAACGCCGGCTTTCGACGCATTATAGGCCGCCTGCTGCTGCGGGCGGTTGACGATCAGGCCGGACATGGAACCGATTGCGACAATGACGCCCTGTTTCTGTTCGAGCATGATGCGCCCGACGGCCTGACAGGAGCGGAACATGCCATTCAGGTTGATATCGACCTGCTTGAGCCACTGGCCGTCGGTCATGTCCTCGGCCTTGACCTCGGAAATGCAGATGCCGGCGCAGGCGACCAGGATATCCACGCGGCCTTCCTGTTCATGAACGCTGCGGACAGCGTTCTGCACGCTTTCGGTGTTCGTGACGTCCATGACGACGCAACTGACATCATGGCCTTCCACGCGCAGGTCTTCGACGGCTTTGGCGGCCATGGCTTCGTCGAGATCGGCGATGATGACGCGGGCGCCAGCCTCGGCCAGTGCGGTGACGCAGGCCAGGCCGATGTTCTGTGCGCCACCGGTGACGATGGCGACGCGGTTATCGAGGCGGAGTTTTTCCATGTACATGAGATGCGGTTCCTAAGATCAGGCAGCGAGCGGGTGGCGGTGGCAGGCTTCGAAGGCCAGGCCGTCAGGGGCAAAAAGGTGGCAGTTCCGTGGGGGAAGGGTCAGGCTGACGCGGGTTTCGACCTCCGTCAGGACCGCCCCATCCGTCTGGACGACGATGATTTCCCCGTCCGGCATGCGGACATGGACGAGTGTGATGGCACCAAGGCGTTCGACGACTTCCACGACGCCGCTGTTTGGCCCCGAGGATGCCAGCTCGACATGTTCGGGACGGATGCCGACCGTCACCTTTGTTCCGGGCAGAAGGCCGGGGGATGTCACGGGCACATAAAGGATCGAGCCGTCGCGAAGCTGGACGCTGGAGCCTGCGGAATCTCCGCCCTGGAAAATGGCCGGGAAGAAGTTCATGGGCGGCGAGCCGATGAAGCGGGCCACGAAGAGGTTGCGGGGGTGGTGGTACAGTTCGAGCGGGGAGCCGATCTGTTCGACCACGCCTTTCTGCAGGACGACGATCTTGTCCGCCATGGTCATGGCTTCGACCTGATCATGCGTCACATAGATCGTGGTGGCGCCCAGCTTGCGGTGAAGGGCGGAGAGTTCCACGCGCATCTGGCCGCGCAGGGCTGCATCCAGGTTCGAGAGCGGCTCGTCGAACAGGAAGACTTTCGGGTTGCGGACGATGGCGCGACCGATGGCGACGCGCTGGCGCTGGCCGCCGGAGAGCTGGCCGGGTTTGTGATGCAGATAGGGTTCGAGCTGAAGCGTGCGGGCGACGTGCTCGATCTTCTCGCGGCGCTCGGCTTCCGGCATTCCGGCCAGTTTGAGGCCGAACTCCATATTTTTGTAAACGTCCATGTGCGGGTAGAGCGCGTAGGACTGAAAGACCATCGCCAGACCGCGCTTGCCGGGTTCCACGTCGTTCACGCGCTGCCCGTCGATCAGGAGATCGCCGGATGTGATGTCCTCAAGGCCCGCGATCATGCGCAGGAGCGTGGATTTTCCGCAGCCTGACGGGCCGACGAAGACCACAAATTCGCGCTCTTCGATCGAGAGGGAAATCCCCTTGATGATTTCTTCCGTAAGGTAGGTCTTGCGGAGGTTCTTGAGTTCGACAGTCGCCATGGGTCAGGCCCCGTTTATGCAGAAATGTTGAGTGGAGTGAGCCGGGATCCGCATCATTTAACGGCTCCGAAAGTCAGGCCGCGAACCAACTGCTTCTGGCTGATCCAGCCAAAAACGAGGATCGGGGCGACGGCAAGGGTGGATGCCGCAGAGAGCTTGCCGAAAAACAGTCCTTCAGGAGAGGAGAAGGAGGCGATGAAGGCTGTCAAGGGAGCGGCGTGCGAGGATGTCAGGTTCAGGGACCAGAAGGCCTCGTTCCAGCACAGGATGAGCGACAGCAGGGCCGTGGACGCGATGCCGGGCAGGGCGAGCGGCAGCAGGACCATCGTCATTTCCTGCCAGCGCGTGGCGCCGTCCATCCGGCCTGCTTCCAGAATGGGGGCAGGGACTTCGCGGAAGAACGTGTAGAGCATCCAGACGATGATCGGCAGGTTCGTCAGCATGTCCACGACGGCCAGACCGGTGCAGGTGTCGAGCAGATGCGTATTGCGCGCCAGCAGGTAGATCGGGACCAGCACGCCGACGGGCGGCAGCATGCGGGTCGAGAGCATCCATAGCAGGGTCCCGCGTGTACGCTTTGAGGGCAGGAACGCCATCGAATAGGCCGCCGGGACGGCCAGGGCGACGGCAATTGCCGTCGCGCCAACCGAGACGATTACCGTATTGAGCGCGAAGTGCCAGTAACTGGCGCGCTCGAACACTTCGCCGTAACTGCTCAGCGTTGGCATGAAGAACAGCTTCGGCGGCGTGGAAATGGCCTGAACCTCGCTTTTGAAGCTCGTCAGGATCATCCAGAAGATCGGGAAGAACAGCCAGAGCGCGATGCCCCAGCCGAGGATGGTGACGCCGATCCGGGTGCTGGTTTTGGTCTTGAGCGCCATGTCAGGCCTCCAGATTGCGGGCTACGGCGCGCACCAGAAAGATCGCAACGATATTGGCGATGATGATTGCAATCACACCACCGGCCGAGGCGCCACCCACGTCGAACTGTAGCAGGGCGCGGGAATAGATCAGATAGGCCAGATTGGTGGAGGCCACGCCGGGGCCGCCGGCAGTCGTAACGGAGATTTCGGCGAAAATCGTCAGCAGGTAGATCGTCTCGATCATGACCACGACGCTGATGGCGCGGCCAAGATGCGGGAGAATGATGTAACGAAAGCGTGCGATCGGACCCGCGCCATCCATGCGGGCGGCTTCGCGCTGTTCACCGTCGAGCGACTGCACGGCCGTCAGCAGGATGAGGACTGCGAAGGGCAGCCATTCCCACGCGACGATCATCATGACGGTCAGGAGCGGAAAACGCGCCAGCCAGTCGATCGGCGTAAGACCCACAGCCCGCATCATGGCGGAATAGACGCCATAGATCGGGTGCAGCATCAGGTTCTTCCACAACAGCGCCGAGACTGTGGGCATGATGAAGAACGGGGAGATGACCATGATGCGGGCAATGCCGCGACCGAAAAACTCCTGATCGTACAGGACGGCCAGCAGCGTTCCGCCTCCGACACTGATGAGCAGGACGCCCGCAACAAGTATGAACGTGTTCAGCAGCGAATGCAGGAAATCGGGATCGGTCAGCAGGTACCAGTAATTGTCGATCCCCGCGAAGCCGTGCAGCGTGGGGTCAACGAGGTTGTAGTTCTGCACCGAGTACCACAGCGTCATGACGAGTGGGACGATCGACCACACCAGAAGAAGCAGGACGGACGGAGAAAGGAGCAGGAGACCTGTCCTTTTCCCGCGTACTTTCGTCTGGTTCAGAGCGGTCGCTCCGGCGGGTGGGCTGTGTTCGAGTACGGCCTGCATGGTATTCCTAGCCTTGATCGGGCAGCGTTATCGCGCGCGGCCGGACTGGCGGAGCGCGCGGGTGATCGACGCCTGGGCGGAGGTCAGGGCCTGATCGACGGTCATCTGGTCGGACAGGGTCGCGGCAACGGTCTGGCCGACCTGTGTGCCGATGGCTTGAAATTCCGGGATGCCGACGAACTGTGCACCGGTATAGGGACGGGGCTGGGCGGTCGGGCCATTCGGATCAGCCGTCTTGATGGCGTTCAGCACGAAGGAGGCGAAGGGGGCTGCCTTGACGTATTCCGGCGCGGCATAGGTGGAGGCGCGGGTTCCCGCAGGAACGGCGACCCAGCCTTTCTGTGCGGCGACCAGTTTGACGTAATCCTTGGACGTGGCCCATGTGATGAAGGTCTGGGCATCCGCGCTCTGATGGGAGCTGACGGGGACGGCGAGGCTCCAGCTCCACAGCCAGGTCGGGCCTTTGCCATAAGGGCCTTTGGGGGAAGGGGCGAAACCGACCTTGTCGGCGACCTGGGACTGTTTGGGATCAAACAGCAGGCCGCCTGCGACGGTAGAATCAATCCAGATCCCGCAATGGCCGCTGGCAAACAGGGCCAGGTTCTCGTTGAATCCATTGGAGGTTGCGCCCGGAGGGCCGTCAGCTTTCAGAGCCGAGACATACCAGTTCAGGGTCGCTTTCCACGCATCGGATGTCATGGTCGGCTTCCAGGACATGTCGAACCACTGAGCGCCGAACGTGTTCGCGAGCGACGAGATATACGCCATGTTCTCGCCCCAGCCGGGCTTGCCGCGCAGGCAGATGCCGTAGACCTGATTGGTCTTGTCCGTGATCTTGTCGGCGAACTGACGGATCTGGTCGTAGGTGGGCGCGTCCGGCATCGTCAGACCGGCCTTCTGGAACAGGTCCTTGCGGTAATAGGTCATGACGCTTTCGGCATAGAAGGGCAGGGCATAGAGCTTGCCATCCGCGGTCAGGCTGTCGCGCACGGTCGGAAGAATATCGTTCACGTCATAGGCGGCGTCCGGCTTGATTTCGGTGAGCCAGCCCTGTTTGGCCCAGATCGGCACTTCGTAATTGCCGATGGTCACGACATCGAACTGACCGGTTTTCATGGCGATATCGGTCGTGACGCGCTGACGCAGGACGTTTTCTTCCAGCGTGACCCAGTTCAGGTGAATGTCCGGATGGGCTTTTTCGAACTCGCTCGAAAGCTGCCGCATGACGATCATGTCGCCGTTGTTGACGGTGGCGATCGTCAGCGTTCCGGCAGCTTCGGCGCTCGAGAGAGCGGAGCCCGTAAGCAGAAGGGCGAGCGTGCAGATGGCTGTGCGTGTGGCTTTGAGACGGGACATGGAAATCGGCCTCTGGAAAGGGATGGTGATGCGTTTCGGTGGGCGGGGAATGGCAGAACGGGTCGGACGGCTGTGCCGTCAGGCGGTGTTCTCCTTTTCCAGAATGTCATGCATCTGCTGACGCCAGGTGAGCTGCTGCGAGAGCATGTCGTGCGTGATGCTGCGCTTGGCGGCGTGATACGCAGCGAGGCGCTGGTCGGGGATGATCTCGTCTCCCGCGTGGCTCATTCGCGCCATGGCCTGTCGCAGATCGGTGTATGTTCCGCTCGCGACCGCACCCAGGATGGCGGCGCCCAACAGGACGGAATCCGGCTCTGCGGGGAGCAGGATGCGGCATCCGGTCGCGTTGGCATGTTCGCGCAGGAAGATCGGGTTTTTGGTGCTGCCACCGGTCGCGAGAATGGTGTCGATCCGGTAACCCTGCGCGTTGAGGGCCTCGATGATGTCTTTCGTGCCGTAGGCGAGGCCCTGCAGGGTGGCGAGGTACAGCCGTGCCAGATCATCGACCGTGTCGGACAAGCGGAGGCCACTGATCATACCAGTCAGGTCAGGATCGGCGTGAGGGGAGCGATTGCCGTGGAAATCCGGCAGCACATGCAGATCGGCGGTGATCGTTCCTGGCAGCTTGTCGCGTTCCAGAGCTTCGATCCGTCTGTTCAGGAGAGCATAGACGCTGGTTCCTGCGTCTTTGGCTTCCTGCCGGAGGGCGGAGCCAAAGGTGTGACTGGAAATAACGAAGTCGATCAGCGCACCTGTAGCGGACTGGCCCGCTTCGTTCAGCCACATCTCAGGGACCATGGCGTTCCAGTAAGGGCCCCAGACACCGGGCACGAAACGTGCGTCTTTCGACACGGCCATGTGACAGCTCGACGTCCCGCAGATCAGCGATATTGATCGCTCAAGTTGTTCATCCGAGAGAGAGTTTTCGGTGTTCAGCCCGAACAGACCAATGCCCCCGGCATGGGCGTCAATGGCGGAAACGCCAACGGGGATACCGGGTGGCAGTCCCATTTCCTCGGCGGCTTGAGCGTTCAAGCCGCCATCGACAAGACCGCCGAGGGGACGAATGTCGTTCCCGATGCGACTGAAACCGTCGCGTGCGAGGTCTTCAAGTCCAATGGACTGGAAATATCCTTCGTCCCAGCGGTTCTCGTGGGCGAGATAGGTCCATTTGCACGCTGTCGAACAGGCCGAACGTGACAGCGAACCGGTGGCGCGCCATGTCAGGAAATCGGGAAGATCGAAGAAATGGGCCGCCTGTTCATAGACCTGCGGGAGATGGCGCTTCAGCCAGAGCAGTTTCGGCGTTTCCATTTCGGGAGAAATCGTACCGCCAACATAGCGTAGCACGTCCTGGCCACTGCTGTTGATTTCGCGCGTTTCCTCAAGAGCGCGATGGTCCGCCCAGAGAATGATATCCTGTCCCGGTGCTCCGTCGGGATCTACCGAGAGACCCTGACCATCGCCACCAAGGACGACGAGGGAACAGGTTGCGTCGAAACCGATGCCAATGACCTGTCCGGGTTCGTCAAGCATGTCCAGCGCGCTGCGGGTCGCCTCGCAGACGGCAGCCCAGATATCCTGTGAGGATTGCTGGGCATAACCGGGGCGCGGTGTCCATGTCTGGATTGGCCGGACGGATGAGGTTTTTTTAAGTCCTTCAAGCGTGAAGAGACCCGCCCGGGCACTCCCTGTTCCAACATCAATTCCCAGAACCAGATCCATAGAATCACACCCAGATCTCAAAAAGCACAGACGGGACATGAGAAGAGACATGCCTGCCGTCCGCTTAACGTTTGTTCGTAATGGAATATAACATCCGAACATCACAAACTATCGTTATGTATGTTACATATAGCCTTCTTGCTGTCCAGAAGAGGGCTGGAAGTTTTTCTGACAAAAGTTGATTGCTCATCTGAGAGCGCGCAATGCGCACGCGGACTTGTGGAGCAATGGCGGGTTCAGGCTGCTAGGAAGAGCAGAACCGTGATTTTGAAGGCTGACAGATATGTCCCATCCCGATCTTTTCTCTCTCTCCGGTTCGCGCGCCCTTGTGACAGGGGGGTCACGGGGAATTGGTCTGACGCTGGCAAAGGGGCTTGCGCGCTACGGGGCAGAGGTCGTCCTGAATGGCCGGAATTCTGAAAATCTGGACTCTGCGCAGTCCGGGTTCGAGGCGGAAGGGTTAAAAGCCAGCACGGCGGTTTTTGATGTGACGGATCAGGATGCGGTGATTGAGGGCGTCGCGGCGATCGAGCGTGACAGGGGACCGATCGATATCCTGATCAATAATGCCGGGATACAGCGCCGTGCGCCTCTGGAGGAGTTTCAGCGCAAGGACTGGGATGATCTGATGTCAACTAATGTCAACGCGGTTTTCTTCGTGGGGCAGGCGGTGGCACGGCATATGATTCCGCGCGGACGGGGTAAGATCGTCAATATCTGTTCTGTCCAGAGTGAACTCGCCCGTCCGGGAATTGCGCCCTATACGGCGGCCAAGGGAGCGGTCAAAAACCTGACAAAAGGTATGGCGACGGACTGGGCCAGGCACGGACTTCAGATCAACGGGCTGGCGCCGGGGTATTTTGCCACGGAAATGACCGAAAGGCTCGTGGCGGATGAAGAGTTCACGGAGTGGCTGCGCAAACGAACGCCGGCAGGACGGTGGGGACAGGTTGAGGAACTGGTCGGAGCAGCAGTATTTCTGTCTTCACGCGCCTCAAGCTTCGTCAACGGGCAGGTTCTGATGGTTGATGGCGGGATAACCGTATCGCTGTAGTCTTTCTGCTGATGGCTCTGTTTCAATTTATCAGAACTGTGTTAGGGGGCAGTGTCTGTCGGGTTTGTGATGGAATGGTTTTCGATGAGATGGCTTCTTATGTCGGAACGCCACAGGAAAGTTGACACTTGATGAACTCCATCTTTGCCATCTCGATTGCGACCGCGGCCATTGCGGCGGTTGTCATCCTTATCGCCCGGTTCCGGATCAACCCGTTCATCGTCCTTTTTTCTGTCTCGATCCTGCTGGCCCTCGTTGCAGGTATGCCTGCTGACAAGGTCGTGGGGTCGTTCGAGGCGGGGGCAGGGCATGTGCTGGGGCATGTCGGAACTGTCATCGCGCTTGGCACCATGCTTGGGAAAATGCTGGCGGAGTCCGGTGGTGCCGATCGTATCGTCCTGACGATCTCGACCCTTTCGGGCCGTCGGCATGTTGACTGGGCCATGATGCTGATCGGCCTTTTGGTCGGCCTTCCCGTATTTTTCGAAGTCGGTTTTGTGCTTCTGATCCCGCTGGCATTTGTTCTGGCGGAGCGGACGCAGACGCCTTTACTGCGTGTCGCTCTCCCCATGGGGGCTGCGCTGTCCATCACGCATGCCCTTATCCCTCCGCATCCGGCTGCGCTTCTGGCGCTGAGTGCCTATCATGCCGATATCGGCAAGACCATTCTGCTGGGCATTGTGATCGGAACGCCGATTGCTGTGATTGCAGGGCCAGTCTTCGGACGGTTCGCTTCAGCAAGAGTGACCCCCGAAGGGGTCAATCCGCTGGCAAAGCAATTCGTGAACAGTAAGCCGCCAGAAAACCTTCCGGGGTTTGGCATCACGGTTTTCACAGTGCTGTCTCCCGTGATTCTGATGCTGGTCGGTTCGATGGCAGACCGCGTTGCCGCGCCTCATACGACCGTCAATAATATTCTGCATTTTGTGGGCAATACGGATATTGCTCTTCTGCTGGCGACGGTCCTGTCATTTTATGTTCTGGGCCACGCACGGGGTTTTTCGCGAGAGACCGTTCTGCGATTTACGAATGAGTGCCTGGGGCCGACCGCCCTGATCATGCTCCTCGTAGGGGCAGGGGGCGGTTTTGGGCGCGTTCTCGTCGATAGCGGAGTTTCACGATCCATCACGGATACGGCACTTGGCGCTCACGTCCCTCTGCTGGTTCTGGCCTGGATGCTCGCTGCCATTGTGCGTGTCGCCTGCGGATCTTCCACCGTTGCGATGGCAACGGCATCAGGGATCGTGGCCCCCATTCTTGCGCGCTCAACAGGTGTCTCGGCCGAGTTGATGGTTCTGGTAACGGGAGCAGGCTCGGTCGCTTTCGGGCCAATGAATGACGCAGGATTCTGGCAGCTGAAGGAATATCTAGGCCTGACAGTTCCGCAGACCCTCAAGACATGGTCCGTTCTGGAAACACTGATCGCAGTCTGCGGCCTCGTCTTCTGCATGATTGCTTCGATATTTATTCATTAAGCCCTCCCACCTGTCCGAGTGGTGGGCGCAACAGGGATTGAACCTGTGATCCCTACCATGTCAAGGGAGATTGAAACCCTCAAAAAACGGCAGTTTTCTGAGGGTTAAAGGAAGGCCTGCAAGGCGAGTGCACGGATTTTGCACGTCACATCAGCGTACTTCTCAGATTTTCAACCTTCAACTGAGCAGAAAGATTGTAGCGACAGACCTCTGGAAGCACTGACGTTATGGGGCGGCATTTGAGGATGCAGCAGCACGCTTTTCGGGACCCTCGAGATATCTCCTGACCTGCCTGAAGGCGTCCTGAGCTCCTTGGATGCAGAGCGCAGGATCCAGTTCCGGCGCATGATCAATGGCTGCACGAAATCTGTTCCATGATGATCCCCGGCCTTCTGGATCCGGGGCGAGATGTCTGGCCCCGAAGCTCGGTGTAAAGCCAATTTTCTGCGCAAGCTTTATGAGAAAACCGGCTCCGAGCTTGGAACCTTCCCCAACATACAACCATCCGGCCGCAACGGAGACGTCCTCCACAGGCAAAAAGGTTTGGTGTGGCGGAAGAGGTTCGCCAAGATCGTTCAGATCTTCCTGAAGCATTGCAAAGCGGTTTCTGGCTGTAAGATCCGGAATGATGCCAGCGAGCACTTCATTGCGGTACAGGGGGTCAAGATGCCGGTGAAACCGATACTGCAGGAGCACAAAGTCGCGATAGCCTTTGGTCGTGGCAAACATGTTCCGCGACATGATGCTCTGGTCCAACGTCTCATGCGTTGATGTGGTCGCTTCCTTGAGGTGGCGCGACAGGGGACGTGTGTTCGTTTCGTTCATCAGGCTACGGGCCTTTCGATAGTATGCCGCTCACTGAATGGGAGGCCGCAATTTAAATGCCCATCGATCCGATGTGATCAGGAAAATACGCTCATTTTGTTGCGAACGATAATCATAAGCAACAAGGGTGAATTCTGATTGACGGGCGCTTTTTAAGGACCTTACATGCGAGCGATTCTTATTTGCAATTTCTGAGGTTTCCCGCAATGCCAAGGTTCTGTCCACGACCACGTCGCGTCTTTTTTTCCTATATGCTGGCGACCACAGCACTGGCCTGCGCCTACATAACACCTGCCGTTGCGGCCTCGGTGACTACCGATCCGAAGGCGTCCAAATCTGCGGTTTCAGAACCCACCTCCAAAACCAGCGCAAGTACACCAACGTCTCCACAGGTCTCGATTGCCCTGCCGGCCGTGAAGGTGAAGGGGGCGCAGGACATCATTGATTCGATGAAATTCGATCCTGATGCAGATCACAGCTCCGTCGGCATGGCCGGGGTCCTTACGACAACCACCACTTACAAGACTTTTCGTGACCGGCAGATCGACAGCCTGGAAGATTATTCCCGGCGTGTGGATGCGTCCGTAAATTACAGTGCCGGGAATTCCAGCATCAACATCCGCGGCCTTGATCAGAACCGCATCCAGACAACCATCGATGGCGTTCGCATGCCCTGGGCGAATGATGGGGCCTATGCCGGGTCGTTCAGTACCGCGCAGGGCGGTGTCAGTGCCTTCGATTTCAATTCTCTTGGCGCCATTGATGTGGTCAAAAGCGCCGATTCCAGCTTCTTCGGCACCGGTGCTCTCGGCGGCGTCATTGCGCTTCGGACTTTGGATCCGGAAGACGTCCTCAAACCGGGAAAGGCGTTCGGTGGCATCACGAAGCTGACCTATAACGGCTCCGCTGAAGCAGCTCTCCTCGATCAGGCTTTTGCGGCCCGATACAAGAACACGGTTTTCCTGCTTCAGGGCGGCTATCAGAACGGAAGCGAGACAGGCAACGAAGGAAATATCTACGGTTACGGGCGTACCCGAACCGCTAAAGATCCTGCCAGCTACAGCCAGGGCAGCTTCCTTGGAAAAATCCGTCACTATTTTGAGGGCGGCCACCGGATCGGTCTGACTGGCGAATGGTTTGACCGTAATTATAATGAACGAACACGCACGTCTGAATCCACGGCCACTGACCACTATACGACCAAAAGCGAAAATCAGCGTTCGCGTGTCTCAGGCAATTACGATTACCAGGGCGAAACGCCGACTTCCCTCTTCAGTGAGGCTCATCTCCTCGCATATTGGCAGCAGATCAAGACGGATACCGATATTCTCAACAACGATACTGCCAAGGCTTCGACCTATAGCCATGAGCATCTGACGCTGCCGGTGCAGTCCTATGGAGTGAAAGGTTCAGCCACCAACAACGTCTTCACCGGTCCACTCCATCACGCCATTACCTATGGCGGTGAAGTTTTCCTGACCGATACCTACCAAACCCAGACTGGCCAGCAGGCGACATCCAGTCCATACCTTCATGACAATTTCTCGGACATGCCCAAGGTTCATGGCACTGATCTTGGCGCACTGGTGCAGGATCGTATCGGCATGGGTGCGAAGGAATGGTTTCATATCACCCCCGGTTTCCGGTTCGACTACTTCCAGCGCGATCCTCACAATACCGCTTCCTATCAGGCGAACTCGGGCTACACCGGTCTGCCGCATGGAGCTCATGGCTCCCATTTTTCTCCCAAAGTGCTGATTGAAGGTAAGGTTACGAAGGACCTGACACTATATGCCCTGTATTCACAGGCCTATCGTGCCCCCTCAGCCACAGAAGAATATCTGAATTACAGTACGGCACCCTTCTACCAGGTTGTCGGTAATCCCAATCTCAAGCCTGAAAGCAGCAAAGGCTGGGAAGTTGGTTTGAAGTATGGTGATTCCGAGCGTGGCGCCAACGTGTCGTTCTACGACAATTACTATAAGAACTATATCGACATGGATGGGATTACCGGATGCTCAGGTTATTACCTTTGCTACGGCTATACCAATCTTTCCCATGTCCGCATCTACGGCACTGAAGCCAATATTCACTGGGCCTTTGACAAGCACTGGCACACATGGGGCTCCTTTTCCTATACGGATGGACGCGATACCGACATGAACTTCCACCTTGCGTCGGTCGCCCCTTTCCGCGGAATTATCGGCTTCGGATACAAGACTGACCGCTGGGGCAGCGATCTGTCAGCCACATTCGCCACGCATCGAAACGACGCTAAATATCTGACCTCTACCGGAACACTGACCAGCCAGTGGAAGACACCGGGCTATGTCCTATTTGATCTGACCGGCTGGTACAGTCCTTCTTTCTACCGCCCGCTGCGCATTCAGGCCGGAATGTACAACATCTTCAACAAGGCCTATTACAACGCCGCATCGCTCCCTTACGGAGCATCGTCGTCATCTCTGTCTGAGCGCTACTACACGCAGCCCGGTCGCTCCTTCAAAGTCACTGCAAGGATCGACTTCTGAAACAGATCAGAAGTTCCGGACGACAGATGGAAACCCGCTGGGTCTATCCGACTGCTGGTCGATGTTCTTAGAGGCACTGAGGGTATGGGAGTACTTTTCGAAAAGTTTCTCATACCCCCACCTCGAACCCTTCCATTCGATTCCGCGCTCGTCCATCGAATTCACAGGATTGCGGGTCATTTTCCCTGCAGCTCTTGGGCCGAGCCGATCAAATGCCTCCGAGCAACGGGACGAGGATGATGGCGATTGCCAGTAGGTCACGCAGCACGGACTTCAGCCAACAGCGTGTCGAAGTCCTCGCCCGTCGGAGCCGTGCCGGGAACGCCCAGCCAGTTCTCCCGCGACAGCAGGCCATATGCTTCATCGGCAATCGCCGTGAACGTACTCCACGGCATGAAGGTCCGGGTCCCCCAGGTGTTGAAGAACACCCCGTCCGGGTTGTAGCCCACGAGCGCGATGGCATGTCCGCCAGCAGGCTTGAGCGCATCGCCGGAGAGCGTGTCCAGATCCCATGTCTCGCCCAGACCAAGCGACAGGAAACCCTGTGGCACCTGCACACCCGCCAGCACGCCGCCGAGGAACGCAATGCCCCGCCTGATGCTCGCCTCATCGGTCGGCTGGATCGAGCCGAACGCTGTCAGGTAGTCGAGCGTCTGGCCCGGACGCTGAAAGCCATCCTTGCGCCAGGCATTCAGTTCGTCCAGCAGGACCGTGCCATCATCGTTTGCGCCTGTGGCCGGATCGAAGCCGGTGACGGCAGCGTAGTTGTCCAGCACCATATCTGTGGAAAGCACGACCACTCCCTGCGCCGCCTTGGTCCAGGTCGCCACCAGCGCGGCATGGGCGGCGAAGGCGCAGCAGCCGAAGCGGTCATTGCCCCACATCTGATAGGGCACGTTCTGCGACCAGTCGCGTTCAGCCGGCACGACGGGCAATGCGTTCGCCAGCACAGGGGCGAGACGATAGGTGCGGTAATCGTGCTTGGGGTCTTTCTTGCCGAGGTAACGGCCGCTGACGAATGGAGCGCTCATACATGCACCTCTGGCGCCGGAACGATCACGGCGGGTTTCTGGAATGGAAGTTTCGGAGCCAGCCCTGCGGCTGCTCCCGTATTGAGAACACGCCCGGCTTCGAACAAATCGTTCAGGAGCTGCTCGCCCGTGACCAGGCGCTTCGATGTCGCGAACACGCCAGCGGCTGCCAACGCGTCATAGACGTATTCGAAACAGTAGGCATGGCCGGGTCGCTGAAGGGACTGGATCCGGAAGGCCCAGCCAGCCATCGCCAGAACGTCGTAAGACGTGCCGAGCATCGACTGGCAGTAAGCCAGCGCACGGACTGCCTCATCGTCCGTCAGCCGGATCGTGAAGACGTGCCCGGTCCGGGGCGGCATCCCGAAATCCGGATCGGCGGGACCGACCCCGACGATCTTTGGGAATGTCGCGCTGTAGATCGTTCCGTTCAGTTCGATCGTGCCATGGCTGTAATCGCTCTCAAGCCGCCAGCAGATGAGGCACCCGAAGGCATCCACCGGCGCATAGAGCCGAACCTTCGCGGTCACAGGGCGACGTGTAGGACGCGAAGAGCCTGCGCCTCCGTCATCGCTGGTGCGGACAGGGAAACCACGCCAAGCAGCCCCTCGAAGACCGAGACGATGGTCTTGAGAGCGGACAGGGCCGTGTTCGCATCCGACAGGACGGAACTCGACACCGTGGACGACGCACCGGTCAGAGCCGAAGACAGATCCGCAGCGACAGTCTGAAGATCCGCCAGCACGGAGTTGACCGCGCTCTTGATGGATGTGTCGTCATAGCTGACCGTAACGCTCGAACCGGCAGTGGATGCGAACGCTGCCAGAGCGGCCGAAAGCGCAGTCGAGGCCGTCTCGATAATTGCGATGGTTGGTGCGCCAACAGCCGAAGCCACGGCCGCGATCGACAGGATCGTCGAGACAGCATTGATGCCTGCCTGACCGTATGCCTTCACCTTGGCGACGTTGACCGTGATGGTCGTGACGTTGCCGGATTTCGTGACAGTGCAGGCACCGAGAGCGCCAATGGCCGTGCCTGCAAGGGCGGCCTTCAGGAAGCCGCGACGGGACGATTTATGCATTGGTCGTGGTCTCCGTCTGGATCGTGGAAGAATTGGTGTCCGTACTGGTGTCGGCCGTCAGCTTGGTCTCGATGGCGGTCACGGTGTCGGTGATGCCGTCGAAAGCCTTGGCCAGACCGGCATCAATGCCGGACAGGTTCAGGGACGGGTCGAGGCGCGGAACAAGCGTCTGGGCCAGCAGCGAAACAGCCGTGCCCACAAGGGTGAGGTCCTGCTTGACGGCATCGCTCTCATGCCTGCCTGCCAGGGTGGACACGAGCGTTTGCAGGGACGTCAGGGAATTTAGATCAGCCACAGGGGCCTCCAATAAAAAAGGCGCCCCGAAGGACGCCATGGACAGAGCCGGTCTGACAGCGCGGGCGCTGCCTCCTCCGGCAATCAGGATGATGGAGCCAGGGCCCGCACGAGGGCTCAGTCAGCCGGGCTCGGGAGGTTTGCCAGCCTTGGGGTGAGTCGAAGCTGGATCGAGACCGAGCTTGGCTGCCTCGATGGTACGACTGGCGTCGGCCGGGATCATCAGGGCCTTGGCATCGGGCTGGTAGGCGTTGGTGTTCCAGCCCCTGGACTGCGCCAGGGTGGAGACGGCCTTGTAGAGCAGCGCCAGTTTGCTGCCGGCCGCAGGCGGCTTCCAGAACCGCATCGCCAGAGCGGCCGCCGCGATCAGGAAAGTGAGGATCGAGACGACATCGCCCGCATACTGCGCAGGCAGCATCGGCAGGATCGTCTGGAACAGTGAGGTCCAGTCCATTTCAGGTCTCCGGATACGAAAAAACCGCCCGGAGGCGGCATGGTCGGGCGATAGCAACGCGCGATTGCGCGCGCCAAAAAGAATATCGCGTCAAGCAGATACTGCCCCATTCAGTAGATCTGTTGACCCACTGGCGTTCACCTTGGCCAAGATTGCAGCATAGACCTCGGCCTGGGTCGCGACCGTGATGTCGCTTACCCCCAGATCCGCGGCTGTGAAGGCGAAGAACCGCGTCTGCAACGGGGCGGATCCGGCGGCCTGGACTGCCGATGACACATATCCTCCGAGATACGCGTTGCAGGTTCCGCTACCGATGACGGCCTGCATTGAGATCAGGGACCAGTAAGCCGCCACGGCTCCAGTCGACATCGTCACACTTTTGGAAAGCGCCATGATCAAAATCCTTCAGCAGTGTATTCCAGCCCGAGCGCGGCTGAACTGGCATTGGCGAACTGGATCACAAACCCGGTGGATGTGATGTCGTAGAGGTAGGCTGCGCCGGCGGTCGTATCCTGGCCCAGGATGTTCCACTCGAGATGCGGCGCGCCTCCGGTGAAAATCGGATTTGTAGTTCCTGCACGCGTGGGAAACGTGACCGCGACCCTGAGTGAGCTGTCCATGGTGACATTCTGGGCAGTCTGCAGGACTTTGTAGCGTCCGGTCGTAGAAACTTCGCCGTAATAGATGGAGGGATCGAAGAACTGTTTGTTGATGCGATTGTCTGATGATTTTAGTTTTTTGGCGCTTTGATTGAGGGTTTCGGGGGTGACTTTCGCTCTGCGTTTTGAGCAGATCGCGGTCCATCGCCAGTGGGAGGACTACGCGCTCGCGTTCAATCTTTCGAGGAAGAGGAAGCGGCGCATGTTGTAGACAATATTGGCAAGGCCGATCCTCATGGTGGCCCGGGTGATACCGACAGTTCGGACGAA
>NZ_JACRVU010000011.1 GCF_018811945.1 Gluconobacter sp. P1C6_b | reverse complement strand
CAGTTTCCGCCAGGACCTACTGCTCTACGGGATCCTGCCGATTATTCCATCACGCAAAGGCCGAAGTGCGCCGCAGAAAACAGACTGGCGGCGCTACCAGGACCGTAACCGCATCGAGCGGATGTTCAACAGGCTCAAGCAGATGCGCCGCATCGCAACCCGCTACGACAAGACCGTCCTGTCTTTCATGAGCTTTCTCAACCTCGCCGCCGCGAGGCTCTGGATTGGATCTTTTGTCAACACGGCCTAATCTAACCAATAGTTTTCTTGATACGTATGGGGTTATTTATGACTTTGAATATATTTTGGGATAATTCCAATATATGGCTTTCCGGGCGTAACGTATGCAGCGTTCAAGAACCGGGTTATGAAAATGAATTTCGAATTCATTTTTCTAAACTACTTGATTTCGTAAGCGCAGGACGTCCGGTATCATATGCCTTTGTCGGCGGATCAGTTCCCCCCAATAATGACCAGCTTTGGACTCGGCTTGAAAGCCTTGGAGCCAATCTTGAAACGCAAGAGCGCGCAGTGTCCGGCGGAGAAGTCGCTGTTGATGAGATAATCCAATTGAATATGGCAAATAGAGTTCTAGACGTTTCCCCTCCAGAGACTATTGTTTTGCTCACCGGAGATGGCAGTGGTTATAGCGATGGAAAAGGCTTCATTAAGCAACTTGAACGCGCAGTAAAGCATGGTTGGAAGATTGAAGTTGTGTCATGGGATGGCTCCTGCAATCGCTACCTCAAGGCATTCGCCCAAGCGAATGGTATTTATCGAGATTTAGACTCTTCCTATGATAAGGTGACATTCATAAATAATGTCCGGTGGGTTCGATAGTTACTGCCCGAGCGGTACTGTTTTTAAGTTCTCTTAATATTAGAAACCCCGAAACGGTATCGCGGGCATAGCCGTATTAGAGCATCAGGATTTCGCCCACCCCTCCCAGTCATCCATCATTTGTCGGCGCTTGGCAAAGAGATCGCCCCGCCGGTAGGCCCTCTCGACACTTGAACCCACGGTATGGGCCAAAGCCATCTCGGCCACCTCACGCGGATAGTCAGTCTCTTCAGCGGCCCAGTCCCGGAAAGTCGACCGGAGGCCGTGTATCGTGACAGCCTTCGTCCCAGCCGCAATATGAAGGGCCTTGGAGACAGCAACATCGGACAGAGGCTTACCGGTTTTCTGTCCCGGAAAGATGAGATCGCCTCGTCTTGTGTCTCGCAAAGGTAAGGCTTCCCGGAGAATTGCTATTGCCGAGTTACAGAGCGGGACGCGGTGCTCTTTCCCGGCTTTCATCCGCTCTTTTGGGATGGTCCAGACCCTCCCTTCGAGGTCGATTTCCGACCAGACAGCGCCCCGTGCCTCTCCGGACCGTGCCGCCGTCAAGCAGACGAAGCGCGCAACCTTAGCCGCTACCCCCTCCGACTGGGCCAAAGCTGCCATGACCCGTGGCACGTCTCTCCGGTCGAGTGCGGCGAAATGTCCTGCCTGTGTCACTTTTCCGGGGGCTGGGAGGATGTTGGATAAGTGGCCGCGCCAACGGGCAGGGTTCTCTCCCTCACGCCAACCGTGGCTCCTGGCGTAGTCAAGTACGCGCTCGATGCGCCCACGAACTCCGTTTACCGTCTCATTCTTCTCAGACCAGATCGGCCGGAGGATCGCAAGCACGTCTTCCGTGTCTATGGCGGAGACGATCTTCTCGCCAAGGGCAGGATAGGCATACCGGATGAGCACGCTACGCCAGATGGGGGCGGTCTTGGCGTTGCGCCAGCCGGGGGTCTGCTCAGTAATGTATCGCTCAGCGGTCTCAGCAAAGGTTCTCCCGACCTCCCTGTTTCGGGCGCGGGCATCTATCGGGTCGATACCTTCCCGGAGAAGCGCACGGGCGTCCGCTGCCAACGTCCGAGCCGTTGCCAATGACACATCGTAGGTGGGGCCGAAGCCCATTTCCCGACGCTTGCCTGTGGCCGGTGACTTGAAGCGGAAGGACCATGTCTTGGACCCGCCTCGTGCCACGGCCCACAAGTTGCCGCCGTCAGACAGAGCCCCTTCTCGCAGGGTCTCCACTTGACGTGCCTTTAGCCGATGTGGTGCCACCTTCATTAGTCTACCTCGCCCATCTTCCCGCCCCCCTTAAAGTCGGCGTTCCCTGGATAGCTTGAGATAGGACTGGACGCCTAGAAAATAATTTTCTTCATGATTTCAAAGACTTTAAGACACCCAGAGAAAGGACTGGATAGGCTGGTATGGCGCCCGTACGGACACCACGGCTTTCAGCCAGAAAAACAGATTTTCTGCCATGTCTGTTGATGGTCTACTCAGACCGCTACAGATACTGATCTTCTGCGCTCAGAAGCAGATACAGCGACGTCTTTTTTAAGTGATCTGAACTCTGGTTGTTCCCAGCCATTGAGTTGTCTCCTCAATGGAGGCGCTCATGCCTTTTCCAGACCGCACTTTCCCTGATGCTCCTGAAAACCCGCGTGATCGGGTTCAGTCTGTGTTTGCTCCATTATTCATGGTGAGCATCTGAGGATGGCTCATGTACGAACGGAAGACGCAGCTTCCGCATCGCGGGGCAAAGAGGCCCTGTTCTGGAAAAAGCCGAGAATCGTGGCGATCCCCGTATGCAATGAAGAAGACCACATCGTCGCCTGTCTTCTCGCCCTGGCAGCGCAGACGTCCCTTCCGGACAGGGTCGTTCTGTGGATCAACAATACGACGGACGAGACCTGTGATCGGGTTCTCTCTGTAGCCCACAGGCTTCCGTTTGAACTGGAAACAGTCACGGCCTGCTATCCCCTGGCCATTGCGAGTGCCGGACAGGCGCGCCGTGACGCCATGGCTCATGCCGCCGGAACCGCATCTCCTGATGCGATCCTCCTGACCACGGATGCCGACAGCGAAGTCGCCAGTGACTGGATCGAGAGCATTCTTGCGGCGTTTATTCAATATCCTGTGGAAGCGGTTTTTGGGCGCGTCCTGCTTCTGCCTGAAGAATACAGAAAGATTCCGCTTCATCTTCATGAAGATGAACAATCCGAACGGGCCTATGGCGCGCTTCTGGAGCAGATCGGGCTTCTGCTCAGCCCCGAATCCCATGACCCGTGGCCACGGCATCTGGAACATTCAGGCGCCAGTATCGCCGTAACGCATGCGGCCTGGCGCAGGGTGGGCGGCATTCCGGACGTGCCTTCCGGAGAAGACCGGGCATTTGCCAGAGCCCTGCGACAGAACGGCATTGCGGTTCGTCATGCGCCCCAAGTGCAGGTCTATGTCTCGGCGCGCCTTCAGGGTCGCGCACGCGGTGGAATGGCGGAAACTCTGGCGCGGCGCTTGATCACCCAGGACGAATATATTGACGATGCCTTCGAGCCCGTTTCCCGGCGTTTGTTGCGCATCCGCAGAGAACTCGCGTACTGGCAAAGCCGGTCTTCTTTCCTCGATATCCCCTATCCGGAGCTTCCGGTGGTCTGCATCCACAGGAAGGAACTGTACCAGCATCATGAACGGGCCCTGCGGGTTCTCAAGCTCCTTCGCCAGATGAAACGCCGCTCACCGGAGAATTTCCCGATCGAAACAGTCGATCAATACGATATCCCACCCCCTGCTCTGACAGGTCCCGAACCCAGTGTCTTTCATGGCAGGCCCGGATAAAATTTTCGGCCGCTTCACTCCCGGTGCAGGGCGTATCCGTCTGTCCGGTCCAGTTGACGATCAGGATATGGCCTTTGAGATGGAGACTCTCCATGACCATCCCCGCAAGACTGCGAATGTCTTGCGGCGTCAGGAAATACAGAAGCTCGGAGATCAGAACGAGATCACAGCCCGAAGCCTCCGCAGCAGGATAATCCGAAGGCAGGAAGGCTTTCAGAAAGCTGACATGCTCCTGCCCCTCACACCGCCGTCCTGCAATCGCCAGGGCATTTTCCGAAGCATCGACGGCCAGAACACGCCCGCAACGCTGCGCCAGCGCCAAGGTGCCGACGCCGATCGCACATCCGAGTTCCACCGCAAAGGAAATGGGCGAGGCCGGAAGACATTCCAGAACCCGCGAGAGTTTCTGGCGCTCATACGGACGGCTTTCAAACCCCCAGGGGTCAGGATTATCCTGAAAGAGACGTTCAAAGACCTCCGGTTTCCATGTTCCCATACTCATGACGCGATAAAGATTTCATAGGGCTGAAGCATTTTCTCCAGCAGATGATCGGGAAGAACAAAGCCGCCCGGATCATCATCCACGACCAGCCCCCTCTGGCTTCGATGCGCCTGAATGGCGTCCCGTTTTCTGCCCATAAACGGTCGGATATCAAGCCGCCATCCTGCCGGGGCGACGTCATCGAGTTCCATTTCAGGCGGCAGCGTCACGCCCCAGACAGGATAGGACAGGAGCCTCAACTGCGGCAACAGAGCCTTCAGCTTTTGCCCCATCATCCAGACAGCCTCGTGATCACAGTGCGGATCGTACCGCCACGGGACCAGAACCGTCTGGCACTCATAGCGGCCGATCATTTCAGCAAGGTGACGGATGACGGCATCGAAACTGTCGCCTTGTGTTGGAACGCCTGCATCCTGCAATTCCAGAAACAGTAGCCGCTCGGAAGGAAGGCCGAGCACTGCCGACGCGTCCCGGCTTTCTTCCTGACGAAGCCGCGCAATCCGCTCGGGTGGCCATGTCACTGAACCACGATGCGACGCAGAGCCGTCAGAAACGATCACAACCACCGGCGAACGCCCGTCCCTCACCGCAGAGGCGATAAATCCCCCACATCCCAGACTTTCATCATCCGGATGCGGGGAGAGAATGAGTGCCGTTCCGCGGGCGATTGTCTCAAGGGGCGCAACCGGAAATTCCGCGAAATACTGAAGCATATTCCGGACTTTCATAAGCAGTTCTCCCGCCAGTCATGCCTGACAAACCACGCCGCGCCTTCGATCAAAGCCTCGTCCGGAGCGGGCTGTCGCAGATAGGTCGCCAGATCCCGCATGACCTGCTCGACCGGCCGCCCTTTTACAAAAGCCGAAAGCCCCAGACCGCGCTGTACCAGCGTGATCAGTTCCAGGGCCGCGCGTTCAACGGCCAGCCGCGCCAGATTGACAGTCGCCGTAACCTCTTCGGGGGACCTATCCGGACAGTCGCATGCCGCCTGCGCGGCCTGCCCAACCCACAGAGCGGCTGTCTTCTGCAGGATCATGGCCTCTCCGATCCGGCAGAGCTGATGCGGGTTGTCAGCCCGCTTGCGGGCCAGAAGTTCTTCCCTCAGCAGATCGACCAGCCGGTCCACAGCGCCCAGCGCAACGGCCGATCCGCGCCACGCTCCCGCGGAAAACTCAGGCTGCCGCAGATAATCCCCCGCAGACCCCAGAATATCCTGAGCGGAGACCCTCAGACCGGTAAAATCATAGGCTCCCGTGCCACTTGCCTGCATCCCGGTCAGCTTGCCCGGTCCGGGCCGCCTGCGCGAGGGATCCGTGGTCGGCACGAGGAGCATGACCGACTCTTCCTGCTCGGTCGTTGCCGTGATCAGCGCGAGACCAACCTCACTGACACCGCTGGCAAATCCCTTGATCCCGGAAAGCCTGTATGTTTCGCCTTCCTTTCGCAGCGTCACAGGCGGTTCGCCATCCGTGACCCATATCCCGGCCAGAACCCCGTTTTTCAGCGTGTTGGCCAAGGCATGACGATGCTCTGGCGTGCCATACAGCGCCACAAGACGGACAACATTCACATGCCCTTCAAGACACCGTCCCAGAGACAGGCTTAAATAACCCGTCCGCCGCAGAAGCAGCGACAGAAGCCGCCCCCCGTCAGACGGAGAGGCCAATCCAAGCCCACCTTCCTCAATAGAAAGAAGGCCATCCAGTGCCCCGATCTGTCGCAGGGAGTTCAGGAGGTCTGACGGGAACAGATTTTCTGCAGGCGTGAAAGGTCTGGCTTTCCAGTCCGCGAACAGATGCTTCAGTCTGGCCAGAAAGGCAGACCGTTCCCCCTCGGTCATTCCATGACCAGAATTCGACATGCCCTATGACCCTTCCGCACAGCCCGTTCTGGGCAACGTCTGCAAGCCCGGCAGAGATCCCGATTAAAATTGCACCGCCGGTCACTATTCTGCGGGAATGGGGCAGGCGCCCATCCTGCATCCAGTCACGCCCCCTCACAGGCCGGTGAATGCGTCTCCGGCATCCCCCATGCAAACAGACAGGCCACAGCAGCCCCTGTCAGCCCCAGAACCACGAACGTCGTATTGAACCCATAGCCTGACGCCAGAGCACCCCCGGCGAGATTGGACAGCAGCGCCCCTATGGTCCCCAGCGCCAGCCCCAGACCGATCAGCAGATTGCGCCGTCCGCTGCCAGAAGCAATGTCCGAAAGAATGGCATAGAACAGCACCAGAATAATGCCTGAAGACAACCCGTCGAGGATCTGGACCAGGACCAGCGTCGGCCAGTCCGCGCTCAGGATCACCAGACCGTCCCGAACGGGTTGCAGCGCGAGCGCGAACACGAACAGCGGCTTGCGAGGCCATTGTGGCGCCTTTTTGCCCACGAGAAGGGCTACGGGCGCCATGGTGATCTGGGCGACCACGATACAGATCGCCGTCACGCTTGCTGGATCGCCCAGATGGAAAAAGGCATAACGCTCGATCATGAGCGGGACCACGGCGCCATTGGCGACATTGAACAGCAGATAGGTCGCCAGAAAAACGGCCAGCCGTGCCTCGGAAAGGAGCATAAAAATGGCACGCAGGGTCTGCCGCAGCGAAGCGGCATCCCGCGACTGTTCCGATGGGGCGTCCGCACGTTTCGAAAAGCCCCCGACCAGCAGCAGACTGACTGCTGCAAGGCCGCCCACACCCCACAGGGGAGCAACAGGCCCCATCATCCTGCCAAGAAGACTCATCACAAACCCGGACGACGCATTGCCCAGATGATTGAAGGATTCATTGCGGCCCATACGCGCGATATAGCCTCTGGCCCCCGCCGTATGATGGCTGATGGCCGCAAGAATGGGCGTAAAAAGAGCCCCTGCGCCGCCCGCGATGAAATGAGCCAGAACAATGGGATAAAACAGCGGCGTCCAGGCCATCACCGCGACGGAGAGGAACGTCACGGCACAGCAGGCAGCAAGCATCAGGCGCCGGCGCGGGAAGATATCCAGAGCCCATCCGCCGATGAACCGGGCCAGAACCGCCCCAAGTCCGCCCGCTGCAATCGCCGCACCAATCCGGCTTGAGGGCCAGCCCTGTATCGTCAGGAAGGCTGTCAGGAAATTCCCCAGATTGTCCTGAACATCAGCAAGAAGGAAGCTCAGACCGTCCAGGGAAACGTCATCCCTTCGGGGCCGGATCTGTGCTCTGTTTTTCGTCACCATAATTCCCGTCAAAGTCTTTTTGCAGTCGTCCCTCGTACTGAACGGTCGGGTCACGGGTCCGTTACAAAAAACAGTAAGGGTTTTCCTTTTTTGAAAAGGCGGATCCTGTGTGGTCAGGTCCGTATCTGCGGGATGTTTATTATCAGCACGCATTTTATGACCGGGAGCACAGAGAATTCCGTGAAACCTGAACGCTCCCGGACGCTTACACCCTGACACGCTGAAAAACCCTGACACCGAACGGAGCGCCCTCCCATGACCGATGTGTCTGTCGCCAGCCCCTGTCACCTCCGGATCAATGGACAGTCCTATTCTGCCGACCTGCCACCCAGCGTAACCCTGCTGGACCTGCTGCGGGAGCGCCTGGACCTCACGGGAACGAAGAAGGGATGCGATCACGGGCAGTGCGGTGCCTGCACCGTTCTCGTCGATGGCAAGCGGGTCAAAAGCTGCCTCATCCTGGCCGTATCGATCCCGGACGCCGAGGTCACGACGATCGAAGGTCTGGCACCGGATGGACATCTGCACCCTATGCAACAGGCCTTTATCGATCGGGACGCTTTCCAGTGCGGATACTGCACGCCGGGACAGATCATGTCGGCAGTGGCGCTTCTGGAAGAAGGCCATGTCCACACACGCGAGGAAATCCGCGAATTCATGAGCGGCAATCTCTGCCGGTGCGGCGCCTATAACGGCATTGTCGATGCCATTGAGCAGGTCGTCGCCCGGCAGCAGCAGGAGCGGGCGGGAGAAGCCGCATGAGACAGTTCTCCTATTCCCGCCCCGACACGCTCGGCACCGCCTGTCACATCCCGGATCATACGCGCTATCTCGCAGGCGGTACCAATCTCATCGACCTCATGAAATCGGACGTTGAACGGCCCGAACATATCGTCGATCTCAATGCCCTGTCCCTGAGCCAGATCGAGGAACGCCCTGATGGTGGCCTGCGCCTCGGCGCCCTCGCCACCAATGCCGATACGGCGGCTCATCCTCTTGTCAGCGAACGCTATCCCCTTCTGGCCTCCGCCATTCTTGCCGGTGCCAGCCCCCAGATCCGCAACAGGGCCACAAATGGCGGAAACCTGAACCAGCGCACCCGCTGCCACTATTTCTATGACCCCGATATGGCCTGCAACAAGCGCTCCCCCGGCACGGGATGTTCCGCCAAAGGCGGCCGCAACCGGATCATGGCCATCCTCGGCACCAGCGATGCCTGTATCGCCACATTCCCGTCCGACATGTGCGTGGCCCTCGCAGCCCTGAACGCGACCGTCAACCTCACAGGTCCCGAAGGCGAGCGCACCGTTCCCCTGCGCAACTATCACCGCCTGCCGGAAGACACGCCCTGGCAGGACAATATCCTGTGTGCCGGTGAAATCGTCACGTCCATCGACCTTCCACCGCTCGGCTTCGGCCCTCATCATACCTATCTCAAGATCCGCGACCGCCTGTCTTTCGCCTTCGCTATCGTGTCCGTCGCAGTGGGACTGCAGATGGGAAACAACACGATCCGCAAGGCCTGCATCGCTATGGGCGGCGTCGGCACAAAACCCTGGTGTGTCCCGGAAGCCGAAGCCCTTCTTGCAGGGAAAACGCCCTCTCCCTCCCTGTTCCGCGACGCCGCCGACTGCCTTCTGCAAGGGGCCGTCACCGACCGCGACAACGCCGCAAAGCTGAAGCTGGCCCCGCGCGTAATCATCCGCGCCCTGTCACAGGCTGCCGCGGGCACGCCCCAGTCCCAGACGCAAAAGACCATTTTCTGAAAGAACCCGGGTATGACCCTCCATTCAGCAAAAATCGGACAGCCCGTCTCCCGGATCGATGGCCTCGCCAAGGTGACGGGACAGGCCCGGTACGCTGCCGAACCTCATCCTGCTGGCATGCTGTACGGCTTCATCGTCAACAGCCCCATAGCCCGCGGCCGGATCGAGGCGATCCGGGACGAAGCCGCCCGCGCGGTGCCTGGCGTGGTGGAGATCATGACGCATCTCAACCGCCCCCACAGCGCGCTTTCTGAAAAATCCTATGTGGATGGTCTGGGCGTCCCCGGCTCTCCCTACAGACCACTTCATGACGCGGAAATCAGCTTCAACGGCCAGCCCGTTGCCGTTGTCCTCGCAGAGACATTCGAAGCCGCCCGTGAGGCCGCCATGCGTCTCGAAGTGGATTACGAACGCTGGCCGCATAACGCGGATTTCGAAGCGTCCCTGCACCAGAAATACATGCCGGGCAAAACCCGCAGCAATTATGTGCCGCCCAAGTCACGCGGGAACGCTGCCGAGGCCTATGCGCTCAGCCCGATCAAGATCGAAGGGCGCTATCACCTCGCCCCCGAACATCACAATCCCATGGAGATGCACGCAACCACCGTCATCGCCGAGGATGACGGTACCTTCACGGTCTGGGACAAGACACAGGGGCCGCAGGCGGTACAGGCCTATCTGACCAGCGCCCTGTCCCTTTCAAAAGATCAGGTCCGCGTGCGCAATCCCTATGTCGGCGGGGCATTCGGCTCCGGCCTGCGCGCCCAGCACAACGTTTTCCTCGCAGCGCTGGGCGCAAAAATGCTGAAGCACTCGGTCCGGATCACCCTGACACGCCAGCAGATGTTCACCCATGTCTTCCGTCCGGAAGCCGTTATGGACATCGCCCTCGGCGCCCAGCCGGACGGTACGTTGCAGTCCATGATCGTCGATGGCGTAACGGACACGTCGCGCTTTGAGCACAACATGGAAAATCTCGTGATCTGGGGCCTGATCAACTACAAATGCCCCAACGCCACGGCCGATTACAAAGTCGCCCCGCGTGACACCTACACTTCCAGCGACATGCGCGCCCCAGGCGCGGCCACAGGCGTCAATCTTTTTGAAATGGCCGTCGATGAAATGGCCTATGCCTGCAACATGGACCCGCTGGCCTTCCGCCTGCACAACTATTCCGACATCGACGCCATGCATGACATGCCCCTGACCAGCAAAGCGCTGAAAGAAGCCATGCAAGAGGGCGCGGAGCGTTTCGGCTGGTACAATCGTCCGATGGCCCCGAAAAGCATGCGTGACGGAAAAGAGCTGATCGGCTGGGGCATGGCGACAGGCATTTGGGATGCGATGTTTTCTCCCACCTCAGCCCGCGCCACCCTGACCGCTGACGGACGTCTGCATATCGCCACCGCTGCCTCCGATATCGGAACCGGAACCTACACCATCCTGGCCCAGACCGCCTCGGAAGCTTTCGGCATCCCCATCGAGATGATCGATATCGAACTGGGCGATTCAACCCTCCCCGAATGCCCGACAGAGGGCGGCTCATGGACAGCCGCCTCCGCAGGCGCCGCCGTCTGGCTCGCCTGTCAGAGCCTGCGCGAAAAACTGTTCAGGACGCTGGGCAAAAGCGGAAATATCTCCGCCTGGCTGACGGAAGGTCTGTCGAACAAGACCACGGTGCTACAGGACGGATTTCTCCAGGATAAGGGTGCAGACGAAAATCTCAGACTGTCCCTCTCCGAAGCCCTGTCCCTGACAGGGCAGGACAGGCTCGAAGTCGAGGAAACCGCAAAACCGGGCCTGCGCGGCACCATCAGCCAGATGAGAAAAGCCCGCTTCACCCATAGCGCCGTCTTCTGCGAAGTCCGCGTGGATGAAGAACTTGGCATCGTCCGCGTGACACGGCTGGTCAATGCCGTCGCCGCCGGTCGCATCATGAACCCCAAGACCGCAGCCAGTCAGGTCCGCGGCGCCATGGTGATGGCAACAGGTATGGCGCTTCACGAAGAGTCCCTGATGGACGAACGGGTCGGCCGCTTCATGAATCATAATTTTTCCGAGTATCACATCCCGGCCCACGCCGACATTCCGGACATGGACGTCCTCTTCGTCACAGAAAAAGACAAGGAAGTCAGCCCGCTCGGGGTCAAAGGCGTGGGCGAAATCGGCATGTGCGGAACGGCGGCCGCCATCGCCAATGCCATTTTCCATGCAACAGGCCAGCGCCACCGCAGCCTGCCCATCACCCCCGGAGATTAATCACCGCGCCTCTTCCGACGCGCCAGTCGGAAGAGGCACAGAAAGGCATCCTCAGCCGTTGATGATCATGCCGCCATTCACATGCAGCGTCTGCCCCGTCACGAAGGACGCATCTTCGCTCGCCAGATAGACATAGGCCGGACCCAGCTCGGCCGGCTCCCCACAACGCCCCATCGGCGTATCCTTGCCCAGATCGGCCACAGCCTGCGGATCAACCACACCCCAGCTCGCCGGCTGAAGCGGCGTCCAGACCGGCCCCGGCGCCACGGCATTCACCCGGATGCCCTTCGACACCAGCTGAAGCGCCAGCGCACGCGTCATGCCCATCTCCGCCGCCTTGGTCGTGGAATAGGCCAGAAGCGCCTTGTTCCCCGCAAATGCATTGATGGACGATGTGTTGACGATGGCGCTGCCCTTCTTCAGATGCGCCAGCGCCGCCCGGACGAGATAGAAATAGCCGTTGATATTGGTGTCCATATGACGCTGCCATTCCTCGTTGGAGATGGCTTCGATGTCTTCCTCGACAATCTGAACACCGGCGTTGTTGACGAGAATGTCGAGACCACCAAGCTCCTCGACCGTGCGCGCCACGGCATCCTCACAGACCTGGCTGGACGAGACATCTCCGGCAATAGCCAGCCCCTTGCGTCCTTCCTTCTCGATGAGCCGCACAGTCTCCTGTGCATCCTCATGCTCCTCCAGATAGAGGATCGCCACATCCGCACCCTCACGGGCAAAATGGATAGCCGCAGCGCGGCCGATCCCACTGTCCCCCCCGCTGATCAGGGCCTTCTTTCCCTCAAGCTTACCGCTTCCGCGATAATCCGGACGGATATGAATGGCCCTGGGCTGCATCAGGCCCTCAAGCCCTGGTTGATGATCCTGAGACTGCGGAACAATATGATCAGGCATGAAACAGCACTCCGAAAAGGGTTCTGGTGCTTTCCGCAGAAAACACTTCTGCCATGTTCAACAGCCCAAGCAGACAAATGTTGCCTCACGTCTTTGCGGAGCAGAATAGTCATGAAGAGCGGAAACGGGTTGTGCTATCGCTCGATTTCGCATCCCGGACACAGCAGCGACCAACGGCCGGGCTCTATACCTGAGAACTCCGAACAACGATGACATCCGATTTTACCATTTACTATTTTTCTCGGTGCAAGACGGTAATTGCGAAACCCAGCCAGGTACCATCGCCAGTTTTCGCACACGCTCGGAACAGGGTCTGCCCTTCGCATAAACAATGATAAAATCCGTTTTCATCGCCCCTTTTCGATTATCCTGTACAACTGATCGGGCGGAGTAATTAAGGGGCAGTGCACCCACCAGACTAATTCCTTCAGCGCCCTCAAGAGCTTTGAGGGCCTGCCATTCTTTCTGATGTCTCGAATTGAAAAGAAGAACAACGAACCCACCGTCTTTTACTTTTAGAGCTGTCGTTTGTAGCGCTTCCGTCAGTCTGGCATTGTACTCGTTCATCGTCATCTGACGGGCAGCCGCGTTCGAAACCACTATTTCTTCAGACAGACAGGGGATTTCGTCCAAAACGGCATTCCAAATTTCACTGAGCTCCAGATACGGTATTCTGTCACCGTGCGGGGGATCGGTGATGACGAGCTGAATCGAGCTTTCAGGAACTTCCTTGAGCAAAGATAAAGCGCCACGGTTGCTCAGGTAGACCGCAGCCTGGCCTCCAAGAACACTGCCGATCGTCTTTCCAACGGTTATTGGGACCGGTATCTCGGGCAAAGCCCTGGCAAGTTTGCTGGCTCTGGCCTCAAAGCAGTTCCAGACATTTATCTCGAAGTGTTGCTTTGGCCGCCAGAATCCGAGCACCCAGCTTCCGACTTCAACTTTCCCTGCGGTTGCTCCTGTCGTTTTCCCACGGGACGTGATGGCAAAAACCATCCGGGACATCTGACCTATGGATGCCGTCAGCGTCAGTTCAAAAGCTTCTCTCACATCAGAAGGTAGAAGTCTGATTGCCTTGATTAATATCTCGATATTACGAAGAGCACGCCCGCTAAACAGGGTTTTCCAGTCAAGATCAGCACTGGCATTGATCCGACTATTTTTGAATATCACCAGATCACGAAGGATTTTGGGCTCATATCCTTCATAAAGCGCAGACAATTCGTAATCGGCATCTGTTACACCGCGTTCAAGGCGGCGTCGAACGCCCGATACAGGGCGCTGCCAGACTGACGAGATAACACCCTCTTCCCATAAAAGATGGCTGGTCAGGCCCAGGCCCTCCACATCATAGCTTTCAAGAATACTGCTTTGGACGGTATCGGACAGATGCTGCAGTGCGCTCTTGTAAGCCTGTGCGGAGCAGGGATTTATATTGAAAGAAGCCAGACGGAGGGCGACAGGATTTATATCACTACCAAGAAAACGCCGCTTCAATACAGCGGCTTCCCTGGCAATCGCGCCAGCCCCCAAAAAGGGATCGGCCACAAGATCGCCAGCGTCACTGAGCACCGATATCAAGGCACGCAGGGGTTCAACCGGCTTCTTTCCCCAATATTTATGGAAACCATATAGCCCCGAATAGGCACTGGGTGCGGTCAGATCTGTCATCTCCCCACAGGCAAAGCTGAGAGGCTCTTCAAACGAGAGTTGAAACGACGAGGGCAATGGGCATTCCTGTTGGTCGACAAGACCCAGACTTGTCAGGGTTAAGTCGCCTTGACAAAAGATCTTTCGTCAACGTGACCTAAGATTTCTGGCTGGCTCTGCGCAGCTCGTTGAACAGGGCGCGGATGACGGGGCGGACGCCGTGGCCGGAGAACTGTTCGATATAGTAATTTCCCAGACCCGGTATGGCGGGAAGGGTGTTGCAGACCGTCAGTCCCAGCGCTTCGACAAGATTCTGCGCGGCCGGCCAGGGCACGAGGGCGAGAGCGGAGCCTTCCTTGACCATCATGAGGGCCAGGGGCGTTGTATCCACGGATTCCACCGTCAGGGCGGATGTGTCGGAAATCCCGGGATAGCGGGACAGCAGCGTATTCCAGCCCACTGCATGCGAGCGGACGTCAAGCAGTTTGTAGTCCACAACTGCTTCTGCCGTGGTAATGCGTTCCACATCCTGCGGCTGTCCGACCACGACATGGCTGATCCCCATCAGCCATCCCGGATGCTCCCGCGTTGTCATGACATAATCAAAACGGATCACAAGGTCCGGCTCTCCGTTGCGCTGGGAGTCTTCCGGGATGAGATCGACACGCACCGAGGGATGCTTCTTTTCAAAGGCCGCCAGACGCCGGGGCAGCCAGCTCATGGCCATCAGCTGACTGGCGACGAGGGACACACGCTCCACATCCCGTCTGGGGAACAGGGAGGCCGATTTGGCCTCGATGGCCCTGAGGGAGACCTGTATGGTCGGCAGGAATTCGTTGCCCTCCAGCGTAAGGCGGACCTTGTTGGCGCTTCTGAGGAACAGAGGTTTCTTGAGATAGGTTTCCAGCGCCAAAATCTGCTGACTGACAGCGGCGGCGGACATGTTCAGCTCGCGCCCGGCGGAGGCAAAGCTCTGGTGCCGTGCGGCGGCATCGAAGACGCGAAGCCAGTTCAGGGACGGGATACGGTGGGGCTGCATCCCTAAAGCGTAAGCTCAGCTTACGCTTTCTGCCAAGAAGAAATATATTCCGATATCGAACTCAAGGCCATAAAGCAGGTGAGTGATCCTTTCCCTCATGCCCTGGCGGGAACTTCATGAATGGCTGTTCGTGCGACTTGTCTGCTTCTTCCGGTCCTGTCTGGGGCGTGCCTGTTTGGGGCGTTTAAGGCGCCTGCCGTTGCAGAGGACTTTCCCCACCACCTTACCATCGGCGCGGAAGGCACATATCCGCCCTGGGCCTTTGCGAAACCGGACGGATCCTATGCCGGGTATGAAATGGACCTCGTGAAGGTGCTCTGCGAGCGGATGCACGCGACCTGCAAGATTGTCACGCAGGACTGGAACGGCCTTATTCCCGGACTTCGCGTGGGACAGTACGACGCCATCATTGCTTCCATGGGCGTTACGGACGAGCGGCGCAAAGTTGTCTCCTTCTCGCATCCCTATACGCGGGCGCCGAACGGTTTTCTGACCTCGGGCACAGGGTCCCTGACCCGTCTGGCCCATACGGGTGTGCCCTTTGACCTGACGCGCGGGCCGCAGGAAGCGCAGGCGGCCCTTGCGGAACTGAAGAGCGCCCTGGCCGGGAAGGTCATCGGGGTGCAGACAGGATCGACAGCCGCGGGGTTTGCCGATGCCTATCTTCAGGGCCTGAAGATCATGGAATACCCTTCCCTCGACCAGCTTGGACTGGAGCTGATTGCCGGGCGCATCGATATCGCCATCGCCAATGTCACCACCTTCGGGACGATGATGGAGGCGGCCCCAAAAGGGGCGCTCGTCATGACCGGGCCGACATTCTCGGGCGGGGTGCTGGGGTCGAACACGACCAATATTGCGTTCCGCCCGGATGATGCTGCGCTGCGCAATGCCTTTGACGCGGCCCTGACATCCGTCAACCGCGACGGCACCAATCAGAAGCTGTCCGAAAAATGGTTCGGTACGGATATCTCGATCCATGAATGAGTCCGTACCCCGCCCCGGCTCTGCCCATTCCCCTGCCCTTCAACCGGGACCGAAGATGTTTTCAGACCTCGCCACCCTCACCGATGCGGTCACCCTGTCTGTTGACGGGCAGCCGGTCAAAGCCCGTGCAGGTGAGACCGTCGCGGCCTGTCTGCTGCGGGCCGGGGTGCCTTATAACCGCCTGACACCGGTTTCCGGCGCCCGCCGCCTGCCCTACTGCATGATTGGACACTGCTTTGAATGTCTCGTCGAAATCGACGGCATCGGGAACCGGCAGGCCTGCCTGACACTGGTGCGCGAGGGCATGAAAGTGCGCCGGCAGGCCGGTGCGCCGCCGGCGCTGGAGCCGTCCGTTCCATGAGCATGACTGCGCCTCTCCCTGATGCGGATGTCATCATCATAGGTTGCGGGCCGTCCGGAATGGCAGCTGCGGTTACGCTGGCGGAGGCGGGTCGCTCCGTCATCGTGCTGGACATGCAGCCTGCGCCCGGCGGCCAGATTTTCCGGAGCCTTGAAGCCAATCTGTGCGACACGAGCCCCGCAGGCCAGAGCCTGCTGGCCGCGCTGGGGCCTGCCTATCGGGCGGGTACGGACCTGATCCGGCGTTTCCGGGCGTGTGCCGAAATTGATTACCGGCCGCAGACCACCGTCTGGGAAGTTCGCCCCGATGGAACCGTGGGCTGGTTACAGGGAATGAACGCCGGCTATGTGAGGGGGCGGCAGGTTCTGCTCGCGCATGGGGCGATGGAGCGGCCTGTGCCGTTCCCAGGCTGGACGCTGCCCGGCGTCATGACGGCCGGTGCGGTGCAGACGCTGCTCAAGGCCGGACATCTGAAGCCGTCGGGCAGGATCGTTCTGGCGGGGACGGGTCCGCTGCTGCTGCTTCTGGCCAACCAGTTGCACCAGCTTGGCGTCAAACCGGCGCTGGTAGGCCGGACAGACCGGCTTTCCGATAGTGTGCGGGCTTCACGGCATCTACGGCCGGATGGGCTTCTTCCGCTTGTGAAAGGGCTTGGCTGGCTGGGGCGTCTGAAGCTGGCGGGGGTAAAATCCGTGACGGGGCTTGAAAACCTTGCCGCACATGGGGCGCAGAACGTCGAGAGCGTGAGCTTTACGGCTGGTGGCAAACGGCAGACGCTACCCTGCGACCTGTTGATCGTCCATGACGGGATCGTGCCTGCCATCGATATTCCCAATGCGGCCGGGCTGCGTCTGCAATGGGACGGGCCCAATGCGAGCTGGCGTCCCGCGACGACGCCGGACGGGCTGGGCGCCTCTACCCTTCCGCCGGAGCTTTCCGCAGGGCCGTGCGTGCTGCGCGTTACGGGCGATGCCCGCAGTATCGGGGGCGCGGATGCGGCCATAGCGCACGGCAAAGTGGCCGCGCAGGCCATTCTGGCGGAGCTGGATCACGGTGCGGGGCCGTCCGGGGACGCTCTGCGGGCGGTCGATAAGGCGCTGTCCGTGCGTCCGTTTCTGGATGCGGCTTTCCCGCCGGGTCTGTCACAGAACCTGCCGGACGATGACACGATCGTCTGCCGCTGCGAGGAACTGACGGCCGGAGATCTGCGAGCAAAGATCCGTTCGGGCTTTCGAAACATGGATGCGCTGCGCGGGGAATCCCGCTGCGGCATGGGGCCGTGTCAGGGCCGCAGTTGCATGGTGACGGCGGCGCGGCTGCTTCAGGATGAGACGTCTGCTGCGGGCTGCCCGCCAACGTTCCGGGGACGGCCGCCGATCCGGCCGGTTCCGCTTGGGGCGGTGGCGACGCTGTCGGGTCTTGACCCCCGTGCCACCATCCGGCTGACGCTTGAAGACAAGCCCGAAAATGCATCAGAGGATACGGTCAATGCCCCGGCAGAATGAAACCGCCCTGATCATCGGTGCCGGACTTCAGGGCTGTTCGATCGCCCTGTTTCTGGCGCGTGCGGGCTGGCGTGTCACGCTGCTCGACAAGAATGTCGCCGGGCGCCATGCTTCCAGCGTCAATGCGGGCGGCCTGCGCACGCTGATGCGCGACTGGCGGGAATATCCGCTGTCCGAACTGGCCATGAAGCACTGGCGGCATCTTGATCAGCTTGTCGGCACGGAGGCCGCCGAAAGCTGTGAAGTACGGCTCGGCGTGGGGCAGATCGCGGTGGCGCTCGATCAGGCGGAGCTGTCCTGGACGCTGGGCCGTGCGCAGGACATGGAGCGGCGGAGACTGGGGGCGGAAGAACTTCTCTCCGCCACAGAGGTCCGGAAGATGCTGCCCGGTCTGACAGATCAGGCTCTGGGCGGGCTTGTCTCCCGTGGGGATGGACATGCCAATCCGGCCGCCTCGACCCGGGCTTTCAGACAGGCTGCCATGGCGGCGGGCGCAAAGATCGTTGAGAACTGCCGCGTTCTGGGCCTCGACCGTCTGCCGGGCGGCGGATGGTCCGTTACGGCAGCGTCAGGGCGGTACGAGGCGGGCGTACTGGTGAACTGCGCCGGAGCATGGGGTGCACAGGTGGCAGCCATGGCGGGGCAGACGCTACCGCTGAAGGTGGTCGCCCCCTCCATGATGGTCACGGCACGGACGCAGCCGTTTCTTGAACCCGTGGTCATCGGGATCGACCGTCCGCTGTCCTTCAAGCAGAGCGCTGTGGGATCGCTGGTGATCGGCGGAGGCATTCTCGGAAAGCCCTGCGCGGATCATGACACATCCTTTACCGTCATGGACCGGATGCCCGAGGGCGCAGCTGCCACGCTCGAAGCCTTTCCGGCGCTGGCCCACGTCCCGGTCCTGCGGACATGGACCGGGCTTGAAGGCGCGACGCCAGACGGGATTCCCGTGATCGGGCCGGACGAAGGCACGCCGGATCTGTGGCACGTCTTCGGATTCTGTGGGCACGGCTTCCAGCTTTCGCCGGCGGTAGGCGATGTTGTGGGGCGCTCGCTGGTTGGCGGAACCGTCGATCCGTTACTCGCGCCGTTCAGCGGCAGGCGCTTTGACGCGGGAGACGCCGCGTGAGCACACCGGCCTTCACGCTCATCGGGTTCGGCCCGGAAGGCTGGGGGAAGCTCCTGCTGCTGGCAGCCGGGCTGACGCTCGTGGCGGCGGTGTGCAGCTTTGCGCTGGGCAGTCTGCTTGGAGCCGCAGGCGCGGCGCTCAAGCTGGCATCGTCTCGGAGCCTGCGGGGGATTGGCACTTTTTACACGACGGTTTTCCGAGGCATTCCGGAGATCCTCGTCGTCTATCTTTTCTATTTCGGGGGCTCGCTCGCGCTGACGCGGCTGATGCATCTGGCGGGGTTTCCGGGGTTCTTCTCCCTGCCCTCTTTCATCATCGGTGTCGTGGCTATCGGGCTGGTTTCGGGGGCCTATCAGACCGAGGCCTATCGTAGCGCCTGTCTGCGCCTCGAACGCGGACAGATTGAGGCCGGCAAAGCCTGCGGCATGTCCACGTTTATCCTGCTGTGGCGTGTCATAGCACCTCAGACCCTGCGGTTTGCGCTGCCTGCGCTGGGCAATATCTGGCAGTCCGTTCTCAAGGAGACAGCGCTCCTGTCCATCATCGGGCTGGTCGAACTGCTCCGCCAGTCCACGATTGCGTCGGGTGCGACACGGCAGCCGCTACTGTTCTACGGTGTGGCCGCGCTGCTCTATCTTGTCATGGGTCAGATCACGGCGCTGGGCATCAGGACTGTCGAGAAACGTCTTGCACGCAGCTGGGGGCGATAGGATGGACTGGCCTTTTCTTTTCGCAACGGCGAAGACGCTTCTTATGGGTGTGCCGCTGACCCTCAGGCTGGCGGCAACGTCGCTCTGCGCGGGGTTTGTGCTGGCGGTCGGGATCGCTGCCCTTGCCGGGAGCCGGTTTGCTCCCGCGCGCTGGATTGCTGCGCTCTATGTGATGCTCTTTCAGGGCACGCCGCTGCTGGTGCAGATTTTCATCGTCTATTACGGCTTCGGGCAGATCGATTTCCTGCGTGCGTCCTTTGCCTGGCCGTTCCTGCAGCAGCCCTACTGGTGCGCCATTCTCGCGCTCTCGCTCAACACCTCGGCCTATGGTGCGGAAATCATCCGCGGGGCCATCGCCGCCGTTCCCGAACGGGAGATTGAGGCGGCGCGCGCCATCGGCATGTCCGGGCTGCGGCTGCGCCGGCGGATCATCTGGCCGCAGGCGCTGCAATACGGGCTGGCGAATTACGGCAACGAGGCCATCCTGCTGCTGAAAGCCACGTCTCTGGCCAGTGTGATCACGCTGATGGACGTTACAGGTCTGGCTTACAGGCTGGTCTCAAAGACCTATCGTTCGGAAGAAATCTTCACGGTCGCGGGTCTGATCTATCTTGCACTGACCTTCGTGATCGCCACGGGGGTCCATCTCCTTGAACGCCGCCTCACGCCCTGTCGCCGGGTCTAACCCAGACGCCCCCGTCTTTTCCGGAGTTTTCATGGAACCGATCCAGTCCGCCTCCCCTGTCATCAGCGCCACCGGCCTGACGAAACGCTATGGTGCCCTGGACGTCCTGCGGGGCGTTGATCTGGACGCGCATGAAGGCGAGGTGATTTCGATCCTGGGGGCTTCCGGATCAGGAAAATCCACGTTCCTGCGCTGTTTGAACCTTCTGGAAGTCCCTTCGAGCGGCACGCTCAATGTACTGGAAGAGGATGTCCGTTTCCGCATGAAGGGCGCAGAGCGGCAGATTGCGGATGCACGGCAGGTCAACCGGCTGCGATCGCAGGTCGGCATGGTGTTTCAGAACTTCTGCCTGTGGAGCCATCGGACGGTCCTGCAGAATGTCATGGAAGGACCGGTCCATGTTCAGGGACGCAACCGCCACGAGGTGCGTGAGGAAGCCGAAAAGGCTCTGGACCGTGTCGGTCTGCTGAACCGGGCGGATTACTATCCGTCCCAGCTTTCCGGCGGGCAGCAGCAGCGCGCCGCGATTGCCCGCACCATCGTCATGCGCCCGCGCGTCCTGCTGTTCGACGAGCCGACCTCCGCGCTGGACCCGGAGCTGGTCGGGGAAGTGCTCAAAGTCATGCAGGGTCTGGCCGCCGAGGGCAGGACCATGCTGATTGTCACGCATGAAATGGCGTTTGCGCGGGATGTCTCAAGCCGGGTCGTGTTTCTGGAAAAAGGAACCGTCCGCGTCCAGGGTGCCCCGCAGGATCTGTTCAAAGGCGGTATGGATGAGCGTTTCGACAGGTTTGTCAGCCATTTTTCGCGTCAGGGCTGAAGCCCCGGCGCAGAGCATCGGAAAGGAGTTGAGATGAAGACGTGCCAGATTCTGGGAGTCCCCACCCAGAGCGGAACCTCCGAAAGAGGCTGCATCATGGGCCCGACGGCCTTTCGAATCGCGGGACTGCCCGAAATCCTGCAGGAGCTCGGATGGCAGGTTGAGGATGTGGGAGACGCCGTACCCGCCGCGATGCCGGATATACGCCATTCCAACCCCGCCGTGCGCAATCTGGACGCGATCATCGCCTGGACGAAAAGCGTGGGGGAGCGGGCCTATGAGATGGCAAAAGCCTGCGATTTTCCGATTTTCCTGGGTGGCGATCATTCCATGTCCGCCGGCACGGTCTCGGGTGTGGCGCGTCATGCACAGGATCTGGGGCAGCCCCAGTTCGTCCTGTGGCTGGATGCCCATACCGACCTTCACACACTGCATACGACCACCAGCGGCAATCTGCACGGCACGCCTGTGGCCTATTTCACGGGTCAGTCGGGATTCGAGGGCTTCCCGCCACCGGCCGCGCCCGTCGATCCGCGCAACATGTGCATGATGGGCATCCGCTCGGTCGATCAGGCCGAGAAGCTCCATGTCGCGGAAATCGGCATCACCGTGTTCGACATGCGCGCCATTGACGAACAGGGCATCGTCGGTCCGCTGAACAGCTTTCTGAACCGCGTTCGCGCTGCCAATGGCCGCCTGCATGTCAGCCTGGACGTGGACTTCCTCGACCCGGACATCGCACCGGCCGTGGGAACGACCGTCAATGGTGGTGCGACCTTCCGTGAGGCGCATCTCATCATGGAGATGCTGCATGACAGCGGGCTCGTGACGTCGCTGGATCTGGCGGAACTCAATCCGTTCCTCGACGTGCGCGCCAAGACCGCTCTGCTCATGACCGATCTGGCCGCCAGCCTCTTTGGCCGCCGTGTTCTCGAACGCAAGACAAGGACCTACTGAGATGACTTCCTCCGCCCCTGCCCCTTCCCATCTCGCCTTCGTACCGTTCGTCTCGGTCGAGAACATGATGGCGCTGGTCCATACCATCGGGATCGAGACCTTCCTGCGCGAACTCGCGGAGTATCTTGAAGCCGACTTCAAACGCTGGCCGGAATTCGACAAGACCCCGCGCGTGGCCGCGCATTCGGCCGAAGGCGTCATCGAGCTGATGCCGACGAGCGACAGCAGCCTGTACGGGTTCAAATACGTCAACGGCCACCCCAAGAACACGAAGGAAGGCCTGCAGACCGTCACGGCGTTCGGCATGCTGGCGGATGTCGCTTCGGGCTATCCGACGCTTCTGTCCGAAATGACGCTGCTGACGGCCCTTCGGACGGCGGCGACGTCGGCCATGGCGGCGAAATACCTCGCACCCGCGAACTCGAAGACGATGGCCATTATCGGAAACGGCGCGCAGTCCGAGTTCCAGGCCATGGCATTCCGTGAGATCGTTGGGATCCGGGCGCTGCGGCTGTATGATCTGGACCGGACGGCTTCGGAAAAATGCGCCCGCAATCTGAGCGGACAGGGCTTTGACATCACGATCTGCGACAGCAGTGAAGAGGCCGTGGACGGAGCGGACATCATCACGACCGTCACGGCCGACAAGCAGTGCGCGACGATCCTCTCCGACAACATGGTTGGCGCAGGCATCCACATCAACGCGGTCGGCGGGGACTGCCCGGGCAAGACGGAGCTTCAGCGCGATATCCTGCTCCGCGCCTCCATCTTTGCAGAATATCCGCCCCAGACGCGCATCGAAGGCGAGATCCAGCAGCTTCCCGAAGATCATCCGGTGACGGAGCTGTGGCAGGTCATCAACGGCGAAGCGAAGGGCCGCGCCAGCGACAGCCAGATCACGCTGTTTGATTCCGTAGGTTTCGCGATCGAAGATTTCTCGGCCCTGCGTTATGTCCGCGACAAGCTGGACGCAACCGGCCTGTACGAGAAGCTGGACATGCTCGCCGATCCGGATGATCCGCGCGATCTGTTCGGAATGCTGCAGCGTTCCAAGGGCGCTGGCAAAGCCTGAAACGCCGCTCTGGCTGCTTCTATAAAGGGGCAGCCAGAGCAGGTTCCCAGATTAGAGGCCGCCCTGTTCGACGATGAAGCGGGCGATTTCAGCCACACCCTCGCCCGCGCGGATATTGGCGAAGACGAAAGGCCGCGTGCCACGCATCTTTTTGCTGTCGCGGTCCATCACGCCCAGATCCGCACCGACATAGGGGGCGAGATCGATCTTGTTGATGACCAGCAGGTCACTTCGGGTAATGCCGGGGCCGCCCTTGCGGGGGATCTTGTCTCCGGCCGAAACGTCGATCACGTAGATCGTCAGATCGGCCAGTTCGGGGCTGAAGGTCGCGGCCAGATTGTCGCCGCCGCTTTCCACCAGAACCAGATCCAGCCCTTCAAACCGCTCCGTCAGTTCGGCGATGCCCGCCAGATTGATGCTGGCATCCTCGCGAATAGCCGTATGGGGGCAGCCGCCCGTCTCGATCCCCTTGATCCGTTCCGGCGGGAGGGAGCCCGCGCGGGTCAGGAACTCGGCATCTTCGCGCGTGTAGATGTCGTTCGTGATGGCGGCGATGTTGTACTCGTCGCGGAAGGTCCGGCACAGGGCATCCATCAGGGCTGTCTTGCCCGTCCCCACCGGTCCACCAATGCCGACCCGCAGCGGGCCGTGTTTTGCTTTTGTCATGTTCTGAACAACCTTGTCGTCTGGGTTTCGTGATGCATGGCCGCAAGGTCGGAGCGGAAGCACGCGCCCCCGACATCGTCCAGGGTCCAGTTTTTCGTAACGGTTACGGCGCGCGAGAGAAGCGGTTCCAGCCGGGCCAGAGCGTGCAGGCCGTCCGTCTGTCCCAGCGGCACGAGGCGGACGGCCGCTGACACGAGGGCGGCGATGGTAGCGTATCCCCCCGAAAGCAGCGCCTGTTCCAGCGTCAGACCGCCGCGCCGGAACACCAGCCCCTGCGCGACCGGCAGCGGCCAGCGTATGCCGCGCAGTTCGGACGGATCAGGCGTGACGGGCCAGACGGACGCGGCTTTGAGGAAGGCTTCGCCCTGATAGACTGTTTCGTCATACCGCTCCCGCGATGAGGCGCAGGCGCAGGCAAATTCCGCCAGAGCGCGCAGCCGGAACATGTCGTGCGCAGCGCTCCATGCTTCCTGAAGGACGATCAGGTCGCTGCCCGGCGCACCGTGTTCCAGCAGGCAGCCGATCCAGTCGCAGAGTGTTGCGACATCCGTGACGTCTCCGCTTTCCACCGCCCATTCCAGACCGTGGCTGTAAGCGTATCCGCCCGTTGGAAAGGCTGGCGACACCCATGACAGGAGGCGCAGGAAGGCGGCGCCTGTCTGCGGGAGCGGGGTTTCAGTCATGCGTGTGGTGATGGTGCCCGTCCCCGTGGTGGTGCGGTTCGTGGCCGCCCGCGCGGGAGGCGTAGGCCCCGCTTTCCGGATCGAACGGGGCTTCCACCCGGCGAACATGACCGCCCAGACCGTGGATCATGTCGGCGATGACGTGATCGTAGCGCACGAGGATGCGATGTTCGGCGATGGCGGCGGGCAGATGGCGGTTGCCCAGATGCCATGCGAGCTGAAGCAGTTGCAGGGGGCTGTGGGTCGTGACTTCCATCAGTTCTTCGGGCAGGGCTTCCACGCGGATGATGCGGCCATCCTCCAGACGCAGCCCCTCCCCGGCCTGAAGCAGGCGGGCATGTTCCAGCTCCAGCCGGATTTTCTCGCCGTTCTGCAGGGTCAGCATCATCCGGCGACGGTGCCGCCCTTCATAATCGGCGGCAAAGACGCCGCTGGCCTCGGCTTCGGGCCAGCTTCCCGCAGGAAGGATATCCAGAATTTGGGTCATCAGAACAGGAAATACCTCTGGGCCATGGGAAGGACTTCGGCGGGTTCGCAGGTCAGGAGCACGCCATCGGCCCGCACTTCATAGGTTTCGGGATCGACTTCGATATGAGGCATGGCGTCATTATGGATCATGCTCCGCTTGCCGATCCCCCCGCGCACGTTCGAAACAGCCGAGAGCGGCCGACGCAGACCCAGCTTTTTGCCGATATCATCTTCCAGCGCGGCCTGTGACACGAAGGTCAGGCTGGTATGGGTCAGCGCGCCGCCATAGCCGCCGAACATCATGCGGCCATGCACGGGCTGCGGCGTGGGGATCGAGGCGTTGGGATCACCCATCATCGCATAGACGATGGCGCCGCCCTTGATGACCAGATCGGGTTTGACGCCGAAGAAAGCGGGCTCCCACAGGACCAGATCCGCCAGCTTGCCGACTTCGATTGATCCGACTTCATGGGACAGACCATGCGAAATGGCGGGGTTAATGGTGTATTTGGCGATATAGCGCTTTACGCGGGCATTATCCGCCGCACCATCCCCGGCCAGAGAGCCGCGCTGGATTTTCATTTTATGGGCCGTCTGCCATGTGCGGAGCGGGACTTCGCCGACGCGGCCCATGGCCTGACTGTCCGAGGACATCATAGAAAGCACGCCCATGTCATGGAAAATGTCTTCAGCGGCGATCGTCTCGCGGCGGATGCGGCTTTCGGCGAAGGCGATGTCTTCCGGCACCCGCTGGTCCAGATGATGGCAGACCATCAGCATGTCCAGATGTTCGTCCAGCGTATTGACGGTGAACGGGCGCGTGGGATTGGTCGAGGACGGCAGGACGTTGGGCAGGCCAGCCACGCGGATGATATCCGGCGCATGGCCCCCTCCCGCGCCTTCCGTATGAAACGCATGGATCGTCCGGCCCTGAAAGGCGGCGATCGTGTCTTCAACGAAGCCGCTTTCGTTCAGCGTATCGGTATGGATCATGACCTGCACGTCCATGCGGTCGGCAACGCTCAGGCAGCAGTCGATGGCGGCGGGGGTTGAACCCCAGTCTTCATGCAGTTTCAGACAGCAGGCCCCGGCGCGCACCATTTCCTCCAGCCCGTCCGGACGGGAGGCGTTGCCCTTGCCCGCGAAGGCCAGATTGACCGGGAAGGCTTCCGCCGCCTGAAGCATCCGCGCCAGATGCCAGGGGCCGGGTGTGCAGGTTGTGGCGGCCGTGCCGGTGGCAGGGCCGGTGCCGCCGCCGAGCATGGTCGTGATGCCCGATGCCAGTGCTTCCTCGATCTGCTGCGGGCAGATGAAATGAATGTGGCTGTCGATCCCGCCAGCGGTCAGGATCTTGCCCTCGCCCGCAATGATTTCCGTGCCCGGGCCGATGATGATGTCCACGCCCGGCTGGATGTCGGGGTTGCCTGCCTTACCGATGGCCGCGATCCGTCCGTCGCGGAGTGCGATATCGGCCTTCACGATCCCCCAGTGATCGATGATGACGGCGTTCGTGATGACGGTATCCGCCGCCCCTTCTTCCCGCGTGACCTGCGACTGGCCCATGCCGTCACGGATGGTTTTGCCGCCGCCGAAGCGGACTTCCTCGCCGTAGGTCGTGTGGTCGCGCTCGATTTCCACGAGCAGCGCGGTATCGGCGAGGCGCAGGCGGTCGCCCACCGTGGGGCCGAACTGTCCGGCATAGTCATGTCTGGAAAGACGCATCACTGATCCACACTCCCCATGACATCCCCCCGGAAGCCCACAACGCGCCGCAGCCCGCGCAGGGGGACGAGCGTGACTTCACGGTCCTGCCCGGGTTCAAACCGGATGGCTCCGCCGGATGCGACGTCCAGACGCCAGCCCCTTGCCAGTTCACGGTCGAATTTCAGCGCCGGATTGACCTCGGCAAAATGATAATGGCTGCCGACCTGCACCGGCCGGTCGCCGGTATTCGTCACCAGAAGTATCCGGCGCGCCTGACCTTCGTTGAGCACAATCTCGCCTTCGGCGGGCAGGATTTCGCCGGGAATGGCACCGACGGCAAGGGATTCAGCGTATCGGGTCATGAACGGTCACCAGCTTTGTGCCATCAGGAAAGGTTGCTTCCACCTGCACGTCATGAATCATTTCAGCCACGCCCTGCATGACCTGGTCGCGCGTCAGAACGCGGCCGCCACTGGCCATGAGTTCAGCCACGCTTCTGCCGTCCCGCGCGCCTTCGACGACGTGATCGGTGATGAGGGCCACGGCTTCCGGATAATTGAGCACGACACCGCGTTCCAGCCGTCGGCGTGCGACGTTTGCCGCCATCGCCACCAGCAGCTTGTCCTTTTCCCGGGGGGTAAGTTTCATGTCCTGCTCCGTTCCGAACTCTGTGTCATGACCGCCATGTGGCTGGCATGGGGCGCCCGTCCCGCAGGACCGGCAGGATCTGTCTGATCGTCTTTTCCAGCGACCACCCGCCCGACGCCACACCTCGGATAACCAGCATGCCATTCCAAGCGGATGCTGCAAACTCATGCGGCACGATCGTATCCAGCACGTCCCGCACGGCGTCGAGCCGCGCTTCCGCAAACGGCGAGACCAGCACCAGTGTGGCGACCGCGAGCTGATCCGCACTCACGGCTTTCCGGGCCATCAGCGCGGACACATCCCCGCTTTCCAGCCGCACGAGGTCTTCCAGAATGAGGCGGTCGTCCCGCCGGATTGTCAGCCGGTCGCGCAGGGTGAGTGTCTGCAGGATTTCGCCCGATCCGGTGCGGCCGAACATCCGGCTTTCGAGGAACAGAAAGCTGGATGACGCGTCCATCTCAACCGTCATGTGTCGACGGAGCTGACTGCCATCGAAGAAGATCGTGCCATGGGGCAGCCAGTCCAGTCTGGCTCCGGCCGCGATATGGCAGGATGTGAGGATTTCGGGCGGCGTATCGCTGGCGCGGGCGCGGTAGATGCGTTCTGCGGCCTGCGATGTGACCAGAAGTTCCGTGTCCGGAGCGCAGGCGATGCGGCCTTCAATCCGATCCCCACCTGCGATGCCGCCGGAAATATTGACAGTGACGGCTTCCAGAGACGCGCCGTCCACGCGTGGGAACAACAGGCGACAGCATCCGCCCTGCTCCAGATCGCCGCGAACAGTCCGCCCGTCACAGAGTTTTGCCGTCAGGCCGAACCAGCCTCTGGCGCGCTGAAGGACTGCCGTGCTCATGCAGGCTCCTCTTCCCGGCCGGATCGGAGCAGAAACCATCCGAGGACGGAGGCGCAGAAGACGGCGCCGCCGATCAGTTCAAAATGATCGGACAACACGCTGGCGAGAGGCGTGAGCGTTTCCAGCCCCGGCAGATGGTCCGCAAGAAGGTTCACCAATTCGATCCCCGCAATCACCAGCGCCAGCATAACGGAGATGGTGGTCAGGGCCAGATTCCAGTTCACCCTGCGCCCTGCCCGTCTGTAAACACCATGCATCAGAACGCTGTCAGCCGTGTCCAGCAGGGCCATTCCGGCGGTGAAGAGCATCGGGAACATCATGATCTGCCAGATCGGCAGACCGTGCTGGTTCTGGACGATGGAGATGCCCAGAAGGCTGATTTCCGATGCGGTATCAAAACCCAAACCAAAGAGAAACCCGACCGGATAGAGGTGCCAGCTCACCGAGACCTGACGCAGGACCGGGGTAAGCAGCCGGGAGAGCCCTCGTGGTGGCGTATCGGGAGGGGATGCATCTGCTCCGCGCCGTCTGCGCCACAGATCATGCAGGGTCGTGGCGTTGAGGGTGGCGATGACGAGCAGGAACAAGACGGAGACCCATGTTCCGAACAGGCCACCCTGCACTGCAAACGCATCGATCTGCGCGCGGTAATGCTGCCCGGCAAGGACGATCACGAGTGTTGCCAGACAGACGATCGTGGAGTGACCCAGCGAGAAGAACAGTCCGGCCGCGCGGGCCTGCCGGTTCTCACGCAAAGCCGCCCGCGTGACATTGTCTATGACGGCAATATGGTCCGCATCCAGGGCGTGGCGCAGACCCAGCCCGTAGGCCAGTGCGGCCGCACCCAGAAGAAGTGCGTTTCCGTGGAACAGCAGAAACGCCAGAAGCCATGCCAGAGCGTTGACCCCAATCAGAAGTCCGATCAGGCGCAGCGCTCCGGAACGATGGGGGAGATCCTTCCCTGTCAGGAGCTTTCTCCCGTGTCTGGCACCCTCATGACGCGTGTGTCCTAGAAGTTCAGATTGGCCTGCAGGTAGTAGTATCCACCGTTATAGCCGAGCTGTTCAATCTGATAGTCGTACTGGAACGCACCAAGATAGCGGAATTCCTTGGGAATACGGCGCTGCTTCGCGTTGCCGACATTATTCCCGCCGAGCGTCAGCCCAAGTTGCGGCAGGACCTGATAGGACACGGCCAGATTGGTCTCGAAGCGGGCCTTGTTCACGTAGCGCATGAAATCGGTATTCGAATAGGCCAGCGGACCTTCGTAATAGGTCAGGGACGACGTCGCGTGGCCGTAGCGGACTTCGTGTACCGACACGCCCAGCTTCTTATACTGCCAGGTTCCACCGAAGATCAGCTTGTTCTTGGGCGTATAGCTCGTGATGTAGGCGGCCTGCTGGGAGTTCAGAAGACTGTTGCCGTTCCCGTCCTTGCCCGTATGGGTCAGGTCCGTCTCGTTGAGGTTCAGGGCCACATCCCAGTCGATCTTGCCCCAGTCGCGGAAGCGGGTTTCATAGCGGGCGGTCACGTCCAGGCCCCGCGTCCGCGTGTCGGCCGCGTTGGCGTAGTAGGAGGCGGTGACGGCGTTGGACTGGAGCGTGGACGGCACGGTGAAGCCGTCGAGACGAAGGGCTTCGATCGCATTCGCGCCGTTATAGACGCCTGCCGCTAGGATGCGGTTCTTGATGGTGATCTGATACGCATCCACACTGATATGCAAGCGCGGCAGCGGGTCCAGCGTAAAACCCGCACTGTAGCTCATCGTGTGTTCCGGATGGAGCGGCTTGGCTCCGATCAGGCGTGCACCGGCGGAATTGACCGGCAGATAACCCGTTGCATAGGTCGGTGCGACAGACAGGTTGGACCAGTGCTCCTGAAGCAGGGAGGGTGCGCTGAAGCCGTTCGAGATCGTCCCGCGCAGGGCGAAGTACTTGTTGAAATCATACCGCGTGGAGACCTTGCCGGTCTTCGTATCCCCAGCATCCGTGTAATATTCGTAGCGCCCGGCGAAATCGACCTGCCAGTTCTTCAGCGGCCGCATGGAAAGTTCCACATAGCCTGCCGTGACATCACGGTTGCTCTCACTGGCATTCTGCGGGCTCAGACCATGCAGACCCTGTGGGCCGGTGCCGTAATATGAGTTGGCGTCGCCCGCCATAATGTCGAATTCATCGTAGCGGTACTGCGCGCCCATCGCGAGGTTGATCGGGCCTGCGAAGATCGGCGTATGAAAGCTGCGATGGATGCCGAAATCATTCGTCCACTGGGTGTTTGTGAACGCCATTTCGTGGAAGCTCGTCGGAGAGGAACCCGTTGCGGCATAGAGCGACGGGTTGACGGTATTGAAGAGATCCATCGACGTATGGTCGCTGCCATAGGTCGTGCTGAGATCCCAGTTCCAGCCGAATTTCTCACCCTTCAGGCCGAGGGTGACGCTGTAATCGTCTTCCGAAACGCTCTCCTTCGGGCTGAAGCCATTGGGGTACATGGGCCAGTCTGAAGAGGCGACGCGTGCATCCTGATAGCTCTCGCCATAGCGATGGCCGTAAGTCGAGAACGAATACAGCGACAGATCCGGCAGGAAGTCATACTGCATGTTGTAGGAGATGGTGCCGCGCTGCTGACGCGGATCGCCCTCGTCCTTGAAGTCATACTTGCCGTTCCGGCTGTCGGCCGAATTGCGGATGGTGTGATCCTGATATTTGTATTCCGCGCTCAGATCGAAAAAGCCGCGCCCCATCAGATCAAAACCCGCATTGATGGACTCGCCGGACTGGAAACCGTCACCAGCGTAACGTCCGCCATTGGTGGCCTGCATCGTGATGCCGGACTTGCGGTGCTTGAGAATGATGTTGATGACGCCTGCGACCGCATCGGAGCCGTAAAGGGCGGCGGCGCCGTCCTGAAGGATCTCCACATGATCGATCGCGGAGATCGGGATCATGTCGATATCAACACCGTTCGATCCCTGTTGCGGCCCGGAATTGTTGGACAGCACGGAGGTCGCATGACGGCGCTTTCCGTCAACGAGGATCAGGGTGTGATTAGGGGACAGGCCACGCAGACGCAGGACATCCACCATATTGGCGTTACCGATCAGAAGCGGCGCACGCGTCAGGGACGGTGTCAGCTGCGTCAGGGCATCACGGAGATCGGACTGGCCCGTGCGGGAAATTTCGGCAGAGGTGACGACCTGGATCGGGCTGGCACTCTTGCGGACCGTCTGGTGCGGGTCACGCGTTCCGGTTACGATGACGGTTTCGTCTTCCCTGGGGAGCGCCACCGCTTTCTGTTTTGAAGCCGTACGGATACCTGCCGCCTTGCGGGTCTTGGCGCTGTCTGTCTCCGGTGCGGGATCTGCCGCGTGGGCCTGCATACAGACCAACTGGCTCGCCGCGCAGGTGAGCAGAAGGGCACTTAGAGGAATGGAGACCTTTTTCATCGGCTGATATTCTTCCCGCTCGTCTCCCGCGTGCCTGTCGCTCAATCCAGGCATCCGGAAGTTCTGAATGTTCCCGGTGACCTCCCGCACTCAGCCGATCACCTTGAGGGAAAATCTAACGAACTTCGGAACGATAACGGAATGTATGTTTTTTTCTATCCTACCGTAAGCTGTTCTTATCCTTTGAGAGGAAACGAAGCGGCCCCCCCCCCGCTGCCCCTCCTCCTCTCGGATATTATGCGCCTGCTGGATGAAGCCAGTGTCTGACGGCATCCATAAAAAAACGCGGAAAGGATAACCTTTCCGCGCTCAAAGCATGATCTGCTCAAACCGTTTCTGATATCAGAGCGTGAAATTGACACGTCCGTAATAGTACCCGCCGGTCATCGGAACCTGCGACGAGAACGTATCGTAAGGGTTGCCACCAAGCTGGTTCAGCTCGCCCGGGAGCTTGCGGGGACGGACATTGAAGATGTTGTTCGCCCCCACCGCCAGATGCCAGCGGGAATTCACACGATAGCCGATCTCAAGATCCGTCAGCCAGCGCGGAGAATTCTTGAACTGGGCGAAGCAGCTGCTGGACTGCTGAAGCTGCTTGCCGTCGATCGGACAGATCGAGGCCGTCGGCGTCCAGTCCTGATAGGTCATCATGTCCGTCGTCTCACCGTAACGGGTCTGACGCACGTTCACGTCCCATTTGCCGATCGTCCAGAACGCATTCAGGATGATCTTGCTGCGCGGATAGGCCGTCGTCAGATAGGCAATGTTCTGGGCATTCAGAAGCGGCGATCCCGTAGCGGACATACCGTTATGCGTCAGGCGCGTCCGGTTCAGATCGAGCGCCATGGACAGGCTCAGATTGCCGTAACGATGCATGCGGAACATGTAATCCGCCTTGATGTCCAGCCCCTGCGTCCGGGTGCTTGCCCCGTTCGTGAAGTAGTAGGTCTGTACGGCGTTTTCGGAAAGCTGGGTCAGGGCCGGGAGAGAGACACCCATGGCTTCCAGCGCCGAAATCGCAGTTGCCCCCGTCACGTTGCCGCCCTGCACGATGCGGTCGCGGATGTTGATCTGATAGACATCCGTCTCGATATGAAAGCCGTCGATCGGCTCAAGAACAATGCCACCGGTCGCGCTGGTCGAACGCTCCGGCTTGAGGGGGGACGCACCCGTCGCACGGGCTTCGGATGACGAAACTGGCAGCAGACCCAGCACCGAGGTCGGACCGACATTGATGGCGCTGTAATGCTGTTCGGCCATGGTTGGCGCACGGAAACCGTTGCTGATGGTTGCGCGCAGGCCAATCCGCTTCGTGATGTCGTAACGTGTGGAGACCTTGCCGTTCTCGGTATTGCCGACATCGGTGTAGTGTTCGAAGCGGCCGGCGAAATCGAGGTCCCAGTTCTTCAGCAGATGGAAGTCACCGTCCAGATAAGCAGCCCAGACGTCACGGTTCCACTTGCCGGCGTCCTGCGGCGTCAGACCGGCAAGTGCGGACGTACCACCATATTCATAGGATGCGGGATCTCCGGCCATGATGGTGTACTGCTCGAGGCGGTGTTCGCCACCAAACGCAACCGTCATGGGAACCACATTGGCAATCTTGAAGTTCCGCCGGAAATCAAGATTATTCGTCCACTGCGCGAGGCGGAAATTGGACGTCCGGACGGTCGTGGGCGTGTATCCGGTTGCGGCATACATGTTCGGGTTGGTCGTGTTCTTGTTGGAAATCTTGTCCAGATCCTCGCCCCAGGTGCTGCTCAGATCCCAGTCAAACCCAAAAAAATGCCCGCCCTTCAGGCCCAGTGTCGCCGCATAATCGTTCTCGTCGATCGTCTCCAGCGGAGAGTAACCGTAGGGGAACAGTTCCGGATTACTGGCACTGGCACCCGACGGGACACGATAGTTCTCATACGCTTCCGCATGGCGGTGCGCATACGTGATCTGTCCGTAGAACTGGATGTTCTCGGTCAGGTTCTTGCCGAAATCGATCCCGAGATTTTCACGCGTCTCTTCAGGCGTGCTCATGATCTTGTTGGAGTTCTTGGGCACCTTGACGGACCCTGTATACAGCTCATTCGCAGCGCCTGCCGGGACATAGCCCGCAAGGCGGTTGTCGACCGTATTCGTGACGAAATGATCCGTATGGTAAACCTGTCCCGAAATATGGATGAACCCGTCATTGCCGAGCTTGAGGCCGCCATCGGCGTTCAGCTGGTACTGCCAGCCATCCCCGTTATAGGCATTCGCCCCCGTCTGGGCGCTCATGTTCAGACCATGATCCTGCTTTTTGGTGATGATGTTCACCACGCCCGCAATAGCGTCGGAACCGTACATCGCGGCCGCGCCGTCCTCGAGCACCTCGATATGATCGATCATGTTCGACGGGATCATGTTCAGATCCACAGGCGTCGCACCGAAGTTCGGGCCCGCATCCGCATTGATGTTGGCGGTGGTGTGGCGGCGCTTGCCATCCACCAGCACCAGGACCTGGTTCGGATTCAGTCCACGCATCCGGATGAAGGATGTCAGTGCGCCGGCGTCATTGCCCATCGTACTCATGTTGATGGACGGATACGTCTTCGCCAGCGCATCGGCGAGGTTCATCATGCCTGAGCGACGCAGCGTCGCGCTGGACAGAACCGTGATCGGACTCGTGCTCTGACGGGCATGGCGGTTCGTGGCATGCGTACCGGTCACGATCACGCCCTCTTCGCCCCCTGCGACGAACGGGGCATTCCTGGCTTTTGCCACCCGCCTGGCGGGCGCCACTGCCTTCACTGGCGCCGCCTTGGCAGGCACCTTGTGAACCGACGCCTTCACGGGACCTGAAGTGGCCTTTGTCGTGGCGGCAAAAACCGAACCAGCGCAGAAACTGACGGAGAGAAAAGTCGAATAAAGCGCAAGTTTCCTGATGTTCATGATCGGCTCCATCGCCCTGGCAAGACAGGGATATCAGTCGGAATAGTCAGATCGCACAGCAGGAACCGCAGGGCCCACTGCTGCACGGTGGAATTATTTCGGGGTCGGGACTACATGGCTTCGGGGCGCAGCAGACAGGCCAGTGCATTTGCAATCACCTTCGTCGCACGGCGCATGTCTTCGAGAACCACATGCTCATTCGCACGGTGGCCATTGGCGTCCTGAAGCCGACGTGGTCCGGCTCCGTACAGAACAGTGGGATAACCCGCATTGCTGTAAATCCGGGCATCCGTGAAAAGCGGCATGCCCTTCACGGCAATCTGCTCCCCGAAAACAGCCTCAGCAGCATCCTGCAACGCTGCGATCAGGGGGGCCTGACCCGCGTCCGGCACCAGAGGCAGCGCCAGCAGATGCTGCGTCACGACGCATTGCACCCCCGGAACATCCGCCGCCTCCAGAATGATCTGACGCAGCCCGGCCTCGACATCGGCCGCTTTTTCGTCGGGAAGGATCCGGCGTTCCAGACGGAATTTCGCATGTTCGGGAACGACATTGGCTGCCACCCCGCCTTCGATCGTTCCGATGACGAGCGTTGGCGTATCAATTCCCGGAATGGAGCAAACCGTCTTTACCAGCCCGTCCCGATAGGCATACAGCGCCGACATGACACGACTGGCCGCTTCGATGGCATCCGCCCCTGTTTCGGGCCATGCGGAATGGGCTGCCTTGCCAGTGAAAGCGACGTCCAGCTGAAGGCTGCCGTTATGCGCGATCATCACGTCATAGGTGAAACCGGCACTAATGACATGATCCGGTTTGCTCAGCCCTTCAGCCAGAAGCCAACCCGGACCGACATGGCCGCCGATTTCCTCATCATAGGTCAGATGCAGCTCGACGGTCCCGGAGAGATCCGAAGCAGCTTCCTTCAGCGCCCGCAATGCAAACGCATAGGTTGCGAAGTCGGACTTGGAGACCGCGGCCCCGCGACCATAGAGCTTTCCGTCCTCGATCACACCGCCATAGGGATCGTGAATCCATCCTTCACCAGGGGGCACCACGTCGCCATGTGCATTGAGGGCAATGACCGGCCCCTTACCGTCCCCGAAACGTTCCCGGATGATCAGATTGGTTGCGCTCTGCATTCCGTGGCGTTCCACGAAATCGCGGGGCACAGGATGACATTCGACTTCAAACCCAAGATCCCGCAACTGCCCGGCAGAGAACAGGGCATGCGGTGCGCAGTCACCGGGCGGGTTGTCCGACGGAACCCTGACAAGCTCCTGGAGAAACGGCACCTGCCGCGTCTCGAAATCCCGGTCGACAACACAGTCCAGACTCTCGGTCAGCGTTTTCTTGCAACAGGAAGTCTTTTCCAGCACAGCGCCTTCTCCCACCGGATCGCCTTTTCGTCTTCAGTTCATATTCTCTTTGTATACGAACTGAATTCGATATCGAAGCGGAATGTTGTCCGAACTGAAAAAAAATTTCTTATCCGGGATGATCGGCCTCAAATCGCAGAAAAGCCTGGGCCCGCATCGAGCAGCGACCCGCGAAAAAGTCCGCTGCCGGACAGTCATCGACAATCTCGCCCGCATCCACGAACAGAATCCGCGTTGCCACCTGCCGGGCGAATCCCATCTCATGGGTCACGCACATCATGGTCATGCCCTCACGGGCCAGTTCCGTCATGACCTGAAGAACTTCCTGCACCATCTCGGGGTCGAGCGCCGATGTCGGCTCATCGAACAGCATCACATCCGGCTTCATCGCCAGAGCACGGGCAATCGCCGCACGCTGCTGCTGCCCGCCGGAAAGCGCGATCGGATACTTGTCCGCATGGCGCTCCAGCCCGACCCGGCGCAGAAGGGTTTTCGCATGCTCGCGGATTTCGTCCTTCGCACGCTTCTGGACCAGGCGAGGCGCCAGCATGATGTTGTCCAGAATGCTCAGATGGGAGAACAGCTCGAAGCTCTGGAACACCATCCCCGCTTTTGCCCGCAGCGCCGAATGATCAGTCTGTGCAGACCGCACGGCCATGCCATCGACCCAGATCTGGCCGCCTTCGAACGTCTCCAGCGCATTGATGCACTTGATGAGCGTGGACTTGCCCGAGCCTGACGGACCGCAGACAACGACCACTTCGCCCCTGCCGATTTCCGCCGAACAGCCTTTGAGCACCTGAAAGGTGCCATATGATTTCGTCACATTGTCCAGCGTGATCATGACGGATCTCCATAAAAACGTGCGGGAGAAAAGATCTCCAGATCGGGACGTTCGGAACGGCACAGAACCATATCCGCAACATGCCGCCCCATGGCTGGCGCGAGCGTGACTCCATTGGCCGTCACCGCCGTGAAGAATCCCGGGACATCGGGGCTTTCCCCAAGGATCGGAGCACCATCGATATCGATGTTCATCGCAGCCCAGCTCCTGACGACATTCACCGCGCCCAGAGCCGGAACGAGCCTCTGGGCAACCCAGAGATTCCCTTCCAGATTCTCCCGCAGCGGACGCGGATGGCCATGCACCGGATCCAGCCCGGCGCTCCACCCCCCACCAATCAGCAGGGAGCCGTTTGCAGCCTGTTTGAGCGTCAGGTGACGGCTGGCATGTGCCAGAAGCGAAAAGACCAGCGGAGCCACAGGCTCGGTCACGATCATCTGCAACGGAGCCCCAAAAACCGGCAGACGCCTCCCGACCAGCTCCGCAACCTCTCCCGCATAGGCCCCGGCAGCATTCACCACAGCCCCGGCCGACCAGCTTGCCGCACCCGCACTGACGCGGAACCGGCTTCCCTCGCGCGCGATCGCGGACAGGGCCGTCAGTTCCTCAACCCGCACACCGGCCCGGCGCGCCCGGGTAAGGACGGCCTGCGTTGCTGCCATGGGATTGATCTTGCCTTCCTCGGAACAATACGCCCCTCCCAGAAAGCCCTGTTTCAGGTTTGGCTCGATCCCGTGTAGCTCACCCGGATCCAGGATCCGCGCGTCAACGCCCAGAGACTGCTCGACCGCAACCTTGCTGCGCAGACGCTCCATGTCAGATTCGGTTTCCGCCACGACCAGGCCACCACAGACCTTGATTTCCAGATCCCGGTCAAACGTTCCGCGCAGCGCCTCCCACATGCGGATGGATTCCCGCTGCAAGGCCAGTGTCCGCGCGGGCATCGACGGCCCATCCGTATCCGCACTGGCATCGAACGCCATGAGCTGGGCATGCAGACTGCCCGCATTGCCGCCCGAGGCCAGGGCCCCGGCACGTCCGCGTTCCAGCACCACGACACTCTTCCCGGCCTCCGCCAGAAACAGCGCCGCAAAAAGCCCGACAATCCCGCCACCCACGACCACGACGTCCACGGTCTCTGCGGTGCCAGAAGCCGATTGCACAGCCTGTCCCAGACCCGACGGAATGGGAACCCGCACATGCCCACGCCATTCCGGCTTCTGCCGCGCCAGTGCCGCAACCGGCACCGGGCGCAGGGGAATCTGGGGCGCCGTAAAGTCTTTCTCGCTTTTCGGCCCGGGCAGGACCTTCATGAGCGATGCCTGACAAAACCGCCCCTGACAGCGCCCCATCCCGGCACGTGTTGCCCGTTTGAGAGCCGCCAGATCCGCAATCCCGTCCTCGGCCACCCGTGCCCTGACAGCCCCGGCCGTCACACATTCGCACCGGCACAGGATCGTGGTATTCTCCGGCACCGGAAGCGGCACAACCGGCTGATAGAGTTTCCACAGAAGGGCCTGAAAGCGCGCATTGTCGCGGTACATCCGCCGGCTGCGTTCCAGACCGGGGGGTATCATCTTTCCGGAACGCTCCAGCAGCCGCGCCGCACACAGCCTGCCCTGGACCTGCGCCAGAAAAGCTCCTCCAAAACGCCCCGCCTCACCGATGACGGACACATCCGCCTGATCGGTCCGCCCGTCGGGCTGTCGTCCTGTTTCAGGGTGGGTCACGGGCCAGTCCCGGACGTCCTGCCGACAGCCCAGAAGACGCGGCAACTCGCTGGCCGGCACAAACCCGTCGCCAAGACAGACCGTCTCGACCGCGATCGAACGCGCTTCCGCTCCGGCCTGCTTCACCGTCACACGTTCGACACGGTCCGAGCCCTCGATCCGTGTCACGACGCTCTCCCACCACACGGGCACACCTGCCCGACGCAGCGTCCAGAGATGCCGCATCCCGGCAAGTGCGAGACGTGGCGCCCCCGCAGAAAGCTGCCCGGCCAGGACGGGCCGTTTCACGGGCGCGGGCGCTGCCTCCACAACAGCCACTACCTCGGCCCCACGACCGACGAGTTCCGCCGCGAGCTGAAGATTGAGCGGCCCGTTTCCGGCAATGATGACCCGGCCCGGAGAGACGGTTTCATAGGCCCGCAACAGCGTCTGCCCCGCTCCCGTCGTGATGACGCCCGGCAGGGTCCAGCCCGGACGTGCAGCAGGCGTTTCCTGCGCCCCTGTTGCCACGATGATGTGCTGCGTGCGGATATAGAACGCCTCGCCATCCCGCAGCCCCCCGATGACGAGCGCGCCGTCCTCGCGATGAGCGCACCATACGAGCGTGTCATGCCACAGACGTGCACCACTGGCCTGCATGGCCTCAATCAGGTACCGTCCCCTGCGCGCCTGATCGTCCTGCCGGTCCGGATGTACGACGTTCTGCTTGAAATACTGGCCGCCCGGAATGTGGCGTTCATCCACGACAAGAACGTCCACACCGCCCCGTGCCAGCTCCGTCGCGGCCACCAGCCCCGCCGGCCCGGCACCCACCACGAGAACCTCGCAGACATGCTCGGCCAGCCGCTCCTCACCCTGCGACAGGGGCGCTGAAACAGCCGCATCCGGAAGACGGTCATTGCTCCGGACCCGCATGCCGTCCCGCACCGGCGTCATGCAGCCCCGGCGCGACATCTGTCCGTCCACTTCCAGCAGGCAGTCCTGACAGGCCCCGATCCCGCAGAACGGCCCGCGCCCTGACCCGTCCGGAGCCGTGCGATGTATGATCCGGCCCGCAGCCATCAAAGCTGCCGTCAGCGTCTGACCTGCTTTCGCGGAAACAGGACTGTCATTGAACGTGAAACTCAGACGCTCCGACATCAGCGTGCGTCCTGCGTCGTAACAGGGAGTTCAATGGGATCAACTGCCACGGACTGCTGCTGACGGCGATAGGGCCGCTCCGCATAATGCTCAATCCGCCGCTGCAGGAAATCCCAGGCTGTCGTCATGAGCAGGTAATACAGGGCCGCCACCGAGAACAGCTCCAGAACCATGAACTGGTCCTGCACCAGGATCTGGCTGCGCTGCATCAGTTCCTCCATGGAAATGACCGACGTCACGCTGGTCGTCTTGAGCAGACCATTCACCGAATTGCCCAGCGGCGGGATGATGAGCCGGAACGCCTGCGGAAACGCGATGCGCCAGGCGATCTGCCGCTCACTCAGACCCAGCGCCCGTGCCGCCGCGATCTGGCCGGTTGGCACGGCATTCAGACCCGCACGAATGATTTCCGCCAGATACGCTGCCTCATTCAGCGTCAGCCCGATGATCGAACACGCCATCACGCTCAGCCGGATGTCCAGCTTCGGCAGTCCGGCATAGATCACGACCAGCTGGACCAGCAGCGGCGTACCCCGGAAAAACCAGACATAGAACCGCGCGGGCCAGGACAGCAGACGGCGCTGCGAGCGTTTCATGACGGCGATCAACAGGCCCAGCAGGAACCCCATCACCATTGAGACGGCCGTCATGTAGACCGTGATGAGCGCCCCGCGGAAAATATAGGGGCTGCCAAGATAGGTGAAGAAGCCGTGCCAGCTCCAGATCTGCATGTCGATGCCCCGTGCTCGTGTATCGAATCAGTGTGTCGTATCAGTGTATGTCGGACGGATGGGACGGCCCTGAGACCGTGATCCGTCCGGGAAAGGGCGAAACGCCAAAAGGCGACATCAGCCGGTCCAGCGTTCCGTCTTCACGCATGTCTTCCAGAACATCCGCCAATCGCTGCGCCAGAGCCGGGTCCCGCAGCGCCAGTGCGACGGGCGTGGGATACAGTCCCTTCAGAACCGGCCTTACGCCGCCCTGAAGCGCATTGCGCCGTGCCACCGCGTCGATGGAAAACACGGCCGTCACCTGCCGCGCCCGCAGGGCGGCAAATGCGATCCCCACGTTCTGAAAAGTCTTTATGTCGAAGCCCGGGCGCCCGGCGTCCCGCAGCGCCTTGTCGGCCTCCCGGGCATGATGCTCCTCGATCCCGCCCATCTCGACCCCGATCGAAGATCCTGACAGATCCTCGAGCCGTGCAGGATGCAATGCAGAATCATCATTCAGGGAAACGCTGATCGCCTGGATTTCGTAGGGGATCATTTCCATCAGACGCGCCCTCTGGGCGGTATAGAACATCCCCGTATTGATGACATCCCACCGCTTTTCAAGCAGTCCAAGCGTGAGCTGCGCAAAGGACGTCGAGAGCGTAACCGGCCTCAGGCAGAGCCTGCGGGCGATCTCGTTTCCGAGTTCGATCCGCATCCCGGCGATCTGCCCGTCCACCGTCACATATTGCAGGGGTGGCAGCGTCGGATTGGTCGCCATGACCAGATGTCCGGAGGAAATCAGCCCGCTGACCGCCTCCGGGCATGGCGCAGCCTGCGCTCCGAACGTCAGGGCTGCACAGAGCAGCCCCATCCCCCGGATCAGACAGGATACAGGGCTGCCCCCCATATCAGGCGCTTTCTTCGAACCGCAGGTCCAGATCGCGGACGATCTGAAGCGCCCGCGCATCATCCTCAGCCGGCAGCGGCAAACGCGGCGCGCGCGGACCACCCACATCGAAGCCCATGTGCTTCAGCAGGGCTTTCGTCCCCGAGACATAACCCTGGCCGCCCACGAACTGAATCAGCGGGACATGGCGGAAATACATCTCGCGTGCCTTGCCGATATCCCTGTAACCGTCACAGAGATTGAAAATCTCGCTCATGACATGCGGCGCCACGTTGGACGCAACAGCCACCCAGCCGATCGCGCCTTCAAGAAAGCTCTCGAAGCCCATGATGCCGCCGAAAACCGAGAGGCGGTCACCGCAAAGCCGGATAATGTCCCGCACGCGGGTCACATCCATCGTGGATTCCTTGATCAGGCAGCAGTTGTCGATATGGGACAGCCGCGCCACGAGTTCCGGCTTCAGATCCACATTCGCCGTGGCGGGGTTGTTGTAGAGCATGATCGGCAGGCCGATTGCATCCGATACCCGGCGATAATGGACGAAAAGCTCGTCATCCGTCGGCGTGGAATAGAACGGCGGGATGATCATCACGCCATCCGCCCCAAGCTTCTCGGCTTCCTGACTATAGCGGATCACGTCATAGGTATTCTCGGCGCCCGTCCCGATGAACACCGGAACACGGCCTGCGGCCTGCTCGATGACCGTCTGCGCAACGAGCGTACGCTCGTCATCCGTCAGCGACAGGAACTCGCCGGTGGATCCCAGCGGGATGAGACCCGCGATACCCTGGGCGATCTGCCAGTCAGTGAAGCGCCGCAGCCCCTGGACATCAACGCGCCCTTCGCTGTCATACGGCGTGATCATGACGGTATATGTTCCACGAAACTTCATGGGTCTTTCCTTCCTCAATGTTCCGGGTCCGGCCGCAAGCCGGCTGGATCCGCTGCGGCATCACCGCCATGGGTATTCATGAACGCCGCGATATCCGGCTGCTGCGCCGCACATCCACGACCCTTTCCGACAGCCCTGACCTGACCATCCTCCAGAAGGACGATTCTGTCGGACAGCGATGAAACGACATTCATCGCGTGGGAAACCTGAACGATCGTCATGCCGTCCTGCGCCAGATCGCGCAGCAGCACACCGACATCGCGCACCTTGTGCGGATCGAGAGCCGATGTCGGCTCATCCAGCAGAAGCAGCGAAGGCCGGAGCATGAGCGCACGCGCAATCGCCACACGCTGCTTCTGTCCGCCGGACAGGTCGGCAGGCAGCATATCCGCCTTGTTCGCCAGACCCAGCCGCTCCAGCAGCGCCCGGGCCTCATGCTCGGCATCCCGGCGCGAGCGCTTCGCCACGACCGTTGGCGCCAGCGTCAGATTCCGCAGAACCGACATGTGACCGAACAGCCCGTACTGCTGGAACACGATCGCCGCCTGCTCCCGCAGGATGCGCGCCGAGGCCGGAGCGGCCATGTCCACAATCCGCCCCTCAACGCCCATCTGTCCCTGCCAGACCGGCTGCAGCCCGATCAGGGTGCGCAGGAACGTGGTCTTGCCCGAGCCAGACGGCCCGATGAAACTCACGATTTCCCCGCGCTCGGCCTCGAACCCGGCATGACGCAGGGTCTCGTTCTTCCCGTGGCGAACGCAGACGTCGCGGACATCAATGTACGGCAATGCGTTTCTCCAGCAGGCGGCTCAGGCAGGTCAGCGGATAGGAAATGGCGAAATAAAGCAGCAGAACCGCGCAGAAGACCTGCGCCGAGGGCAGCCCGCGGTTGGACAGGATCACTCCCGCCTGACTCAGCTCCACAACCCCGATCTGCGAGGCCAGCGCCGTGTCCTTGATGAACAGAACCAGATATCCCACGGCCGGCGGCACGATGGCGGACATCGCCTGCGGGCCGATCACGTAGCGCCACCGCGCCCAGAGCGGCAGGTTCAGCACCAGCGCCGCCTCGACCTGTTCCACTGGAACCGTCTTCACGCCACCATGCACGATCTCGCAGAGATAGGCCGCTGCAATCAGTCCGATGGAACAGATCGCCACAATGGTCGCCGACACGTCCACACCCATCATGCCCGCGCAGAAAAAGACGATATACAGCGTCACGATGAACGGAATGCGACGGATGGTCTGCACATAAAGCACTGCCAGCATCCGCAGCGGAAACATATAGCGCAGCTCCGACAGCCGCAGCGCCGTCAGGATGATCGCCCCGGCAATCCCGAGAAGACCGCCGCCCAGCGACAGCTCGACCGTGCGGGCCATCGCCTGCAGCAGAAGCGCGATGTCATAATGCGAAAACGCGATCATACCATCCGCTCCATCGTCCGGCGGCACAGGGCAAACACGCCGGTCAGAGCAAAGGACAGCACGGCATACAGACCGCCCGTCACGAGCATGACCTCAAGAATCCGGAACGTTGTCGATCCGATATCGTAGGCCCGGCCGGTCAGATCCTCGACGCCGAAAATGGATGCCATCGCACTGCCCAGGATCATGATCTGGAAATGATTGGCCAGCGCCGGAAACATCGTGCGCCCCGCATAGGGCAGGATCACCCGCAGATAGGTCTGACGCCGGTTCAGCCCCAGCGTCAGCGCAACCTCATGATAGACCGGCGGCACCCGCGCCATGCCAGCCCCGAGAATATCCGCCAGATAGGCCGCCGCATTGAGCGTCATCCCGATCACGACCGACAGAAACGGCGAGACCATCAGCCCCATCAGCGGCAGACAGTAAAAGACCGCGAAAATCTGCGAAAGCTGCGGCGTGTTGGTCAGGGCCGTGCTGTAGCTGCGGCTAAACCTGCGCCAGATCCCCTGATTTTCAAAGCGCAGCACAGCCAGCCCGACCGCCAGCAACAGACCGAACACGAAGGCCAGCCCCGCAATCAGGACCGTCACGCCGACACCCCCCAGAAGAAACGGCAACCGCGCAAAAACGGGACGGAAATCCAGCCCCGTCATGGCGCGCGTTCCGCCACGACCGGGTCGAACCACCGGCGATGGATCTGCTGCAGGCGTCCGTCATGCTCCATCGCGTCGAGAATACGGTTCACATCCCCGCGCAACGCCACATCCTGCCGCGTCATGCCGATGCAGTCGTCCCCTACCGGTGGCGCAAATCCCCGAATGATCCGCCAGTGAACCTGGGGTTGGGACGGCAGGTAATGGCCGACATACTCAATGACATCCACCATCGCATCGCCGCGTCCCTGGGCCAGAGCCCGGATGGCATCGGCATAGCTTTCCAGAAGCAGCATCGGCGCCCTGGGAACGCGCTGCTGCAGATACGCAACCGCCGTTGAACCCCGCACCTCGATCAGGCGATGCGCGCCCGATTCAAGATCCGCAAAGGATGTGATGCCCCGATCCCCGGGAGTGATAACCGCAAACTGCTCGGAATACAGGGGACGCGAAAACGCGATGACCTCCGCGCGACCGGGCGTCAGTGTCAGACCGCCGAGAACGATATCGACCTTCCCGGCCATCAGATAGGGAATGCGTCCGCTGGAAGCGAGCGTCACGAAACGCGGCTCGACACCCATGCCCCGGGCAATCTCCCGACCGATATCGACATCATATCCCACGAGTTCGTTGTGATCGTCATATTCCCCAAGCGGAGGCAGCCCGGGTTCCACACCGATATTGATGTGCCCGCTCGCCCGGATGGCGGCACTGTCCCTCGCTCCTGCTCCCCCGCCCCACAGGACACCGGAAACAGCGCAGAACCCCAGCAACAGACTGTTCCAATTCGCTCTCAAGAAAGGTTTCCCTGCATGCTGTGCGACTTTGGGGTTGCGGTTGCCCGATCACTGATCTAATTCAGATATACGTTCTGTATACGATAGAAAACCCTTTAAAAGAAATTTCTTCTCCGGACCGATCCCGATAGGAAACAAGATGCAATCCGTCACCTTCACCTTCCTGAGCCAGGCCATCGAAGGCATCGAGGGAGAACCGGTTGCAGCGGCCCTCAGACGCGCCGGAATCACGGAACTCGGCCAGTCCGGCGTCGATGGCACACCACGCGGCGCCTTCTGCTTCATGGGCAGCTGCCAGGAATGCCGCGTCCGCATCGACGGCGCCGTCGCCTATGCCTGCAAGGCTCCCGTCCTCCCGAACATGACCGTCACGCCCTATGTCCAGTCCTGATTTCTCCCCCGTCACCGTCATCGGTGGAGGCATCGCCGGTGCGACATCCGCCATTGCGCTCTCCCGACACGGCTTTCCTGTCACCCTGATTGACGAACAGCCGGCTGCGGGCGGTCAGATCTTCCGCGCGCCCTCACCCTATGCCCGCCAGACGGTTCCCCCCAATCACGAATTTTCTGGCGGCGATGCCCTGCGCCAGAAACTGGCCGCATCCCCGGTGGATGTCCGGTTTTCCACCCGCGTCTGGGGACTGTCTTCCACCCTGACCCTCGACCTGATCGGGCCGGGCGGCATCGATCAGCTTCCCCCGTCGACCGTCGTCGTCGCGAATGGTGCCACCGAGCGTTTTCTTCCGTTTCAGGGCTGGACCACACCCCGCATCACCGGGCTCGCGGGCGCCAGCATCCTGATGCGCAACGGCGGGACCCTGCCCGGCCAGACCGTCGTCGTGGCTGGATCGGGGCCACTCCTGTTCTCGGTCGCCCATCAGGTGCTTGAACTGGGCGGCAAGGTCGTCGCCATCGTGGATGCAGGCCACCGCTCCGACTGGTTCCGTCTCGGCGCCATGCTTTCTCTGGATCCGGCACGCCTGACGCAGGCCACACGCTGGATGCTGCGTCTTCGGAAAGCCGGCATTCCGATCCACCACCGCGCCCACATTTCGGCGGCACAGGAAACGGAAACCGGCCTTCTCCTGACCGTCAGCGAAATGGATCATCCCGAGCGCCGCCACGTCTATGCTGCCGAGGCCGCAGCCTGCGGATATGGGCTCAAGCCGACCACCCTCATCACACGCACGGCCGGTGTCCAGCACCGTCATGATCCCGCCGGCGGTTACCTCGAACCCGTTACGGATGCCGCAGGCCGTACCAGCCGCCCCGATCTTTACGTCACGGGCGACGCCGCAGGCATCCGGGGCATGGCCGTGGCCCGTCTGCGGGGCCTGATCACAGCCCATGCCATTGCTCAGGACCGGGGTGTAATCTCCGCCCGAACCTACGAGACCCTGACACGTGCGCCCCGGCGGCAGCTTCGTCGTCTCGAAGCCGTCTCCCGCCAGATGCTTCCCCTGATGAACGCCGGGAGCGCCATCCCGACCCATCTTCAGAATGAGACAATCGTCTGCCGCTGTGAGCGGGTAAAGGCCGCGACCCTGCGCTCCGCCATCGAGGCCGGAGCCGAAGACCTGAACCAGCTCAAGGCCTGGACACGCTGCGGCATGGGGCCCTGTCAGGGCCGGATGTGCGAGGACAGCGCCCGGGGCCTGCTAACGGCGGCCTGTGGCAACACTCCAGAAGAAGCGGGGAGTTTCACAGCCCGGATGCCCTTCTTCCCCCTCCCCCTCACAGCCGTGACCGGGACCTTCGCCTATTCCGACATTCCCCTTCCAAAGGCGGCCCCGCTATGACCCCCGCCCTGCAGACCAGACCGGACGTCTTCGATACGGTCATCGTGGGTGCCGGCGTCATGGGCGCCACGACCGCGCTTTTCCTCGCGCGCGGCGGCCAGAAGGTGGCCCTGGTCGACAGGCAGGATATGTTCCGGGCGGCATCCGGCGTCAACGCAGGCACCCTGACCCTGCACATGACCCGAGCCCAGCTCATTCCCCATGCCATCCGCGGCCGGGAAATGTGGCTCGACAGTGCCAACTGGCTTGGGGAAGACGTAGGGGCCCTGGCGACACCAGGGCTTTCGATGGCCTTCACCGAAGCCGAAGAAGAGCTTCTGCGCCAGCGCGCACGGGTCAGGCAGGACATGGGAGCCCCCATCGAGGTGGTCTCTCCCAAAGAGGCAGTCCGGATCGAACCGGGCGTAAATCCGGCCCTCCGCGCCGCTGCCTATTGTGCGCTGGACGGCCATATCCCGACCTACCGCGTCGGGGGAGCCTATGCCCGTGCGCTCCGGCAGGCCGGCGTCACGATCATCGAAAACAGTCCGGTCGAGACCATTACCCCCGCCACTGGCGGCGGCTATGACGTCCGGGTTTCCAGTCGCGCCCGGCCCGTGCATGGCCGCAGGATCGTGCTCAGCACCGGAGCATGGCTCGAAAAAATGCTGGGGTGGCTTGGATACAACATTCCGATCCGCTGTCTCATCAACCAGCTCGTCGTCACGGAAACGCTTCCTCCCGTCATGGGGAGTGTCCTGAGCATTGCCAATGGCCTGCTGTCCCTCAAGCAGTTCGCCAATGGCAGCGTGCTGATCGGCGGCGGCTGGCAGGGCGAAGGCAACATTCATCAGGGCGGCACCCGCGTCATTCCCGAAAACCTGCGCGGCAATGTCCGTCTGGCCCAGTATGTTGTCCCGCGCCTCGACGAAGCGCAGGTCCTGCGTGTCTGGCTCGGCCTCGAATCCGAAACGCCGGACGCCATGCCCCTGATCGGCGCGCTGACTCCAGATGACGATGCCTTTGTCGTCGGCTGCGTCCATTCCGGCTTTACGAGCGGCCCGTATATGGGCCGACTGCTCGCCGAGCGGATCCTGGGCGGCAACCCGGACCTGAGCGCCTTCGACCCCACCCGCTTTTCCACCCCCGCAGCCACTGGACCACAGTCATGATCCCAGCATCCCCCACACCGTTCCGGGGTGTCTATGCCGCAACGCTGGTACCCTTTCTGGAAAACGGGACGCTGGATGAGCCCCTGTTCAGACAGCATCTGCTCGACTGCACCCGTCCCGAGGGTATCGTGGGCATCCTGTGCAACGGTCATGCAGGCGAGAACCATCTGCTGACGCGTGCAGAAAAGCGGCGCATCGTGGAACTGGCAGCCGAAACCATTGGTGCGGACCGCATTATCGTTTCGGGCATCCTGTCCGAAGACGTTGACGAAGCCTGCCTGCACGCCCGGGATGCCGTCGAGGCGGGAGCCGACGCCCTGCTCGTGTTTCCGCCTTTCTCATGGGCCGTCTCGCAGGACCGGGACGCGATCATCGCCCATCATGCCGCCATCTGTGAGGCCGTAGACGCCCCGATCATGCTGTATCAGTCGTCAGTCGGCAGTGGCGGCATGGCCTATTCCCTTCCGATCCTGGAAAGCCTGCTCAGGCTCCCCGGCATTGTCGCCATCAAGGAAGGAAGCTGGGAAACCAACGCCTATGACAAACATCGCAGGCTCGCCACCCGCGTCGCACCACATGTAGACGTCATGGCTTCGGGGGATGAACATCTCCTGCCCTGCTTCGCCATCGGAACGACAGGCAGTCTCGTCAGCCTCGCAGCCATCCTGCCCGTCTCGCTCGCAAAGCTGTGGCGCGCGATGAAAAACAATGACCTCCCGGCCGCCCGCAAAGTCCATGACGTCATCCAGCCGCTGGCCAATCTGATCTACGGCCGTGCGCCGTCAGGTCGAGCCACCCTGCGGCTGAAAGCCTGTCTGGTCATGCAGGGCAAATGGCCCTCCTGCCGTACCCGCAAGGCTTCTGATATCATCGCTCAGGAAGAATGGCAGGAACTGTCAGCCGCATTGCAGGACGCAATGATTCTGGAAGGACCATAATGGGCGATTACATGATGGCCGAACGCGAGTTGAATCTTGCTGAACTGGCCTACACGCAGATCCGGCGCATGATTCTCGAAAAAGAGCTTCCGAGCGGCATGTCCGTTGTGGAGGGCCGTCTGGCCGATCATCTGGACATCTCACGGACCCCCGTCCGCGAAGCCCTGATGCGACTCGCTGCCGAAGAACTGCTGGTCAAACGGGGCTCGCGTTCATTTGCTGTCCGGAATGTCTCGGCCACCGAGTTCTTTCAGGGCATTCACATCCGTGAGATCCTTGAAAGCGAAGCCATCAACCTGTCTTTCGACAGACTTGATCGCAGCATGCTGGAAAACCTTCGTCAGGAGGTCATCGAGCTCGGCGAAACGCCAGAACAGACTGCCGCCCAGTGGCAGCTCGATGACAGGCTGCATCTGATGTTTCCCAAAGTGTCCGGAAACACTGTCCTGCTGCGCTCCATCCGCGAGCTGCGGACCCTGACCCGCCTGTGTGAGGTCACCTACCCTCTTGGCCGTGTTCCCGCGTCCACACGGGAACATCTGGCCATTCTGGACGCCCTGCTCGACGGTGACAGCACCGGCGCTCGCGAAGCCATGGTCATGCATCTGCGCAATGTCGCAACCGATTGCATGGACATTCTCAGGGGCGGCTGAACAGCTCCCCCATATTTCAGGAGAACCCGTCATGACGACTTTTGACATCGTTATCCGCAACGGCATGATCGTGACCGCAACGGATAAATATATTGCCGATATTGGAATAAACGGCTCAAAGATCGTCGATATCGGTTTCGACCTGAAAGGCCATGAAACCATTGATGCAACCGGCCTGCTCGTCCTGCCGGGCGGAATCGACGGTCACTGTCATATCGAGCAGGAAGAAGCCGACGGGACGATCCACGAAGACGATTTCGTTTCCGCCACAGGCTCGGCCCTGCTGGGCGGCACCACTACGGTCGTCTGTTTTGCCTCCCACGTTCCCGGTCGTGGCCTCGTAGAGCAGTTTGATGCCTATCGCAGGAAAGGCGCCAACTCCCGTATCGATTTTGCCATTCATCAGATCATCACCCGGACCGACGAACAGACCATCCGTGATGAAATTCCCGTAGTCGCCGAACGGGGGGCCGCAGGCCTGAAGGTCTTCATGACCTATGACGATTTTCACCTTTCGGACGGCCAGTTCCTTCAGGTTCTGGAAGCCGCGCACAAAAGCGACATCCTCGTCTCCGTACATTGCGAAAACTATGACGCCATCCGCCACCTGATCCTCAAGCACCTGGCTGAAGGTCGCACCGAGCCACATGGCCATGTCACGTCCCGACCGCCCTGCGTTGAGCGCGAGGCCACCTATCGCGCCATGACGATGAGCGAGTTGACCCATCAGAAGATCCAGATCTTCCACGTTTCCTGCCCTGAAGTCGCCGAGGAAATCGGCCGCGCCCAGTCGCGTGGCGTAAAGGTCGTGGCGGAAACCTGCCCGCACTACCTCACCCTGACGGAAGAGGACCTCAAGCGGGATGGCTTCGAAGGCACGAAATATATCTGCAGCCCTCCCCTGCGCACAAAAGCGGCTCAGGAAGGGATGTGGCAGTATATCCGCAGTGGCGTAATCAGCATTATTTCCTCGGACCACTGCGGCTATACGTTCGACGGCTCGGCCGGCAAGGGACGACACGGCCGGGACGCGGATTTCTCTCTGATCCCCAACGGTATGCCCGGCCTGGGAACGAGACTGCCAGTTTTCTATGACGCGGCCATCAATAGCGGAAAAATCGACCTGACAGACTTCGTACGTCTGACGGCGACTACCCCCGCCCAACGATACGGCCTCTACCCGCAAAAAGGCACCATTGCCCCAGGCTCCGACGCTGATCTCGTCCTGTGGGATCCGAAAAAATCCGTGACGATCACCAACAGCCTCTTCCAGAGCAATATCGATTACACACCCTATGAAGGTCGAAGCGTCCAGGGATGGCCAGTCAAAGTCTACCAGAGGGGCAAGCTCGCCATGAATGATGGCAGACTGGTCGCACAGCCGGGCACGGGTCAGTTCCTCAAGGCACAAAAGAAATAAACAGACTCTTTTCTACCAGTAAATATCTTCACATCCTGCCTCATCCGCTGACTGCGATGAGACAGGATGTGAAGATGAAAGATCAGCTCTGGTATAAATTCCGAACCTAAAGTCCGATCAGGGACTTATAACCCGTGATGCTGGCAGGGTTTTCCTGATGAAGAGCTCTCTCAATCGAAACCGGGTTGCCGCAGACCACTGCTATACACCGGCCTTCCCACAAGGATCCGACATGATGCACCTTTACAGGCTTGAATTCTGTTACGGGAGGAAGTTCAGGAACTGTCAGATCTACGCAGAAACGCTTTCTTGAACTGTCCTGCATCTGCGGCCTTATTCTTACCCTCATGGCTTTCCTCACAACCGGTTATGTCTCGATCGGATGCATTGCCCTTCCAGGCGCGGCAAATGCCATGATACTGCCAACGATCTCTCCCATTACGATCCCCGTGCCGCCCCCTGGACACCGTTGGCTTCAGCCCTCATCGTCACAGCTTATAGCGGAGGGGCCATCATGCCGCAGGTCTATGTAACCCTGAAACCGTTCATCGGTTTCCAGAGCAGTTTCGCGCTATTTGTCATCCCTTCCTGTCTTGCAGTCTTCTTCTATGCCCGACATTACGGACAGACCGGCCTTCTCCCTCTGGATCAGACCCAATGACACTTCACCTCGATGGCAATCTCGTCCTCGCAGATCGCATTCTTCCCGGACGTATCACCTTCGACAGCCACATCCGCACCATCCATCCCGTCGCCAGTCCCCCCAACCGTTATATTCTGCCTGGTTTCGTGGATGGACATGTCCACGGAGGCGATGGGGCGGACACGATGGACGGAGCAGATGCCATCCGAAAGCTCTCGCGCTTTCACATGATGCACGGCACGACCACAATCCTTCCCACCACCATTACGGCGCCCTGGCAGGACGTGATGAGTGCCCTGCATGCCGTGTCTGACGTTCGCAAGAGTGGCATAGACAAGGGCCCCCGTATCCATGGAGCCCATCTGGAAGGACCTTTCGTCAGTCCACATAAACTCGGCGCACAACCCCCTTTTGCCATTGCTCCCAGTCCTGACAGGGTGGCCGAGGCCATCAGTACGGGATGCGTCCGTGTGGTGACGCTTGCTCCGGAACTGGATCACGCTGACACCGCAATGCGTCAGTTTGCAGAAGCTGGCGTGCGCGTCAGTCTGGGTCACACCACAACTGATTATGAGGGTACACAGCGTGCCATCTGCCTCGTTTGCGCAGCGGGGGGAACGATTGGCGCAACCCATCTTTTCAATGCCATGTCTCCGATTGAGGGGCGCAAACCTGGTCCCGTCACGGCTCTGATGTGCAGCGATGTTGCATACGCCGAAATGATTTTCGACACGCATCATGTCCACCCGGCCAGTTTTCGTCTGGCATCACGCCTGATGGACAGCCGTTTGCTCTTCGTGACGGACGCCATGCGAGGAACCGGTGGGGCCGACGGTCCCAGCCAGCTCGGCGGACAGGACGTCACAATCAGCAACGGCACGGTCCGCCTGCCCGACGGCTCCCTTGCCGGAAGCATCCTTACTCTGGATCAGGCTCTGAGAAATGCCGTCCAGGCCGGAACATCCCTTCCGGATGCCGCCAAGCTCGTCAGCACCAATGCCGCACGCTATCTCGGCCTCCATGACCGCGGTGCTCTCGTTCCGGAACTTCTGGCAGATTTTACCGTCCTTGATGACTCCCTGGCCGTAAAAGAAGTCTGGGTAAATGGACAGCGAACCGTCTGACATACACGCATGGGCCGGACATCCCCATATACGGCTCCAAAACGTTTTCTCCCATCAATTCAAGGCAAGCCTCCCCGCCCTCCTGAAACACCGGCAGCATCAGGTAGGCGGAGGAATAACGCACTGAAATTGGATGTTATCATGCTTGTTTCTAGCATGCTCCGAACAGGTGTTTCCTTGAAGCCAACCCCGCGGCGCCTGTAGCCCACACAAGCGTGTCATGACAGATCAGCTGAAGACGTTCCGGCCGATTAAAACTTGGCATGAGGTTTTGCTCCACAAATTGACGCAGAGCTGCAGCAAAAACCCCATGCAGAAGGTCGTCCTCGATCGCAATGATGATATGGCTCGGATCCAGAATCTGTATGAGGCTGGCAGCAGCGTAACCCAGACTATTGGCAGCAGTGTGCAGGATACGGAGGGCTTCAGGATCTCCTTCACGCGCCTTTGCGGAAATCAGATGAATATTCGGGGGCAAACCAACTTCCCGCGCGCGGGTTCTGATCGCCTGCGAGGAGGAGACCGTCTCGAGACAGCCCCTGTTTCCACATCGACATGGACGAGGCGGCTCCTGCGAAAGGCTCTGCGCCACGGGAAGATGCGCAAGTTCTCCTGCCCCCCCATATTCTCCATGATGTACCGAACCATTGACCGTATAGGCCACGCCAATTCCATCTCCCACGGCCATAACCACGAATGCTGGAATGTGGCGCATTCTCCCAAACATGCTCTCGTAAACGGCCAGGGCATTCGTGTCATTTTCGACAAAGACCGGAAGTCCGATTTCCCGGGAAATGGCCGCACTGACGTCAAGATTGTCCCATCCCAGAACCGATGACGTAACGCAGACCTGCTTATCCATCGAGACATAGGCAGGCAGAGCTACCCCAACCGCCTGAAAATTGGTTCCCGGCGGGCACTCATTTCTGAGCATCATCACGGCAGCGCTAATGCGACGAATGCTTGTTTCATAATCATCACCACGTTCGAAGAAGGTCTTGGCAAGCACGGTACCGTTAGGATCGATAACGACGGCAGATGCTTCCCGGTTATGAAGACTAACCCCGATGAAAGATGCATATTTCGGATGTAGGCGCAGCAGCGAAGATGGACGGCGGCTGCTGGGAACATACGCGTATTCCTCAATGACCCCTTGAGACAAAAGCTGGCCGGTGATGACGGACACCCTTCCTTTACTCAGATTGAGAGCAGAGGCGATATCCGATCGTGTCATGCCGCCCTGACGCGCGAGAAGCGCCACGATGTTCCTTGCGATACCGTCAAGAAAAGCCGTTTCATTCATGACTTATAACCCGCCAATAAGTTCTCCAGGAAATTTATTTACTGGATATAATATCTTATGGGAAATTAATTCGATATCGAATATGTGTTGAATCCGGAACAATCATCTCCGCAAATGAGGTCTTGTTATGTGGCCTACAAAACGACGCATACTCATAGCGACAAGCTGTATTTCAGCGATGAACGCCACCGCATCCTTCGCGGCAACGGACACCAAACATTCGCACAGAGCGCCTGTTTCCAAGCTTGTCAGTCAGGACAAGAGAAACGCCCCGCCGTCTGGACGCTCCAAAGCGCCAGACCAAAAGCCCGCACCCCGGTCGCTTGAAGCAAGATCCGAAGAAGCCATGACCATTCACGCCGGCATTGCTGCGGCTAACGGCGTGACGAATACGACGCCAGGCGGCGGCATGATGGGCGTGCAGCGGGTTCCACGCTCACAAAGCACGGTAACCCGAGACTATCTGGCGAAACAGTCTCCCACTGCCAACATGAACGAACTCATCTCCGCGATGCCGGGCGTTGCCTACCAGAGTCAGGATATCATGGGGGCGACGGGAGACGCACTTTCCATGCGCGGGATGAATGAGACGGAAGTAGGGTATCTGTTCGAAGGTGCCCCGGTGGCTGACGCCTTCAATTACGAGCCCTTTACTTCGACTTATGTTGATAACGAAAATATCGGCAGTATTACCGTTGCGCAGGGTTCACCTGACCTGACAGCCCCGCTGTATAATACCGTTGGCGGACAGATTTCCGCAAAAATGATCGATCCCTCCCACAAGATGGGCGGATATCTTGACCTGATGGGCGGAAATTATTCCGTTAATAAGGAGTTCATCCGCTTCGATACCGGTGACATCGGACATTCGGGTATTCGCGGTTTTCTGTCATTTTCCAATACCCATGGACACATGGATCGTGGCTTTGGCGTATTGCAGCGCTACCATACTGATGCAAAATTCATCAAGGAATGGGGCAAATCGAACTCCTTCGGGGTCGTTTTCAGTTACACGCGCCTTTTCTGGAATGCCGTCCGACGCCCAACCATGAGCCAGTGGAACGAGTACGGACGCAGCTTCAATTTCAATGAAGAATATACGCCCGGCGATACAGCCTATTACAAATTCCAGACCAAGAACCGGAACGGCATCACGATCGTTGCACCGCTTCATCTCGACCTGGGAAGTGGACTTTCTTTCAACGCGACACCTTATTTCGTTCTTCAGTATTCCCCCGCTACAGGGGCCTCAAATCTTTCCGCGGATGGAAGTTATTACGGCACTGAGCCTGCAGGCCCCCTCAACCAGCCCTATACGGTAAATGGCAAAGTTACGGCCATGGGAATTGGTTATTATAACGCAAAGAACAGTGGTCTGACGACTTCACTGGACTGGAAACGGGGCAACAACACGTTGTCTTTCGGATACTGGTATTCCTACGCCACCCACTGGGAAGAAAACTCCTACTCTACAGTGGATCTGAACGGCAATGTCGCGAACATGGACGGAAAATACCCCATTATCCTGCAGAATGGCAAAGTCCTGCGGGGCTATAACCTTAATCTGATGCAGCAGACAAATGCTCTATTCCTGTCGGATCGACTGGATCTTCTGAAGAACAGACTGCATCTTGAAGCGGGCATCAAGGCGGCCATGGTCTCGCGCCAGGCCACGGAAGACATGCCTGGGGCCGATCCTTACAAAAGTGTCCGGAATTATTTCGAGCCGCTTCCGCAACTGGCAGCCAGTTTTGACGTCACGCACCACGATCAGGTCTATTTCAATGCGACGACAGCTTTCCGCGTTCCGGGGAGCAGTGAGACTCAGGTGCAGGACTTTGATCCATCATCCCCCACTGCCGTTTCGCAACCGGGATCACTCAAACCCGAATATACAATTGGTGAAGAAATCGGGTTCCGCCATCACGGCCTCTATAATGTGTCCGCGTCTTTGTTCAACCTGAACCTGACGAACCATCAAGTTACATCCAGCGGCTATATTGCAGGTACGACCACACTGATCGACCAGACCATGAATGTAGGTGGTGAAACCGTGCGTGGCGCGCAGGTGGAATTTGGTCTTCAGCCCTGGCACCACTTCAGCCCTTACCTCTCCGGCCAGTATCTGGATGCACGGATCGACAACAACTATCAGGTCGGCAGCGACTACCTCCCCACGAAAGGCAAGACCGCCGTACAGAGCCCGCATTTCACGGCCTCTCTGGGGCTGTCCTATGATGACGGACGCTTCTTCGGGAATTTCCAGCTCCGGTATCTGTCCTCCCAGTACGCGACGTTCATGAACGATGAAAAAATGCCGGGTTACGTGGTGGCCAATACGACGCTGGGATACAGGATCGCACCCAAGCTCGGTATTTTCAAACACCCCCAGATCCAGTTGAACGTGCAGAATATAGGCGGCAACAACTACCTGTCAGGTATTGCCGGGGTCACTGCCAATGCCCGTTCGTACAAAGGTATTTATGGAACAACCATTTCCGGAAATTCGCCCAATTACAATGTCGGTTCGAATTTCGGCATCATGGCTTCCATTTCGACCGGCCTGTGAGTGTGATCATACGGTGCTTCCGGCAGTTACAGGCAGCCGGAATGAACGGAGCTGTCCATCCATGACTCTGATCGATACAGCGCAGGATATTTCTGTCGTTGAGGCCCGATCCGATCGTTCGCTCGCGATCGATGTGGACCGGGGACTAACGATAGCTTTTATGATTTTGGTCAATGACGGCATGGATGCGGCCCATACGTTCTCGCAGCTTCAGCATAGCCCTTGGAACGGCATGACCCTGACAGACATGGTCTTTCCAAATTTCCTTTTCCTGATGGGAAGCGCCGTAATCTTCGCAATGCGACGGCCTTTTCGCGAGCAGACATCGCATGCGGCAATCCTGCGTCGGGCAGCACGCAGGGCCTGTATCCTTTTTGCAATCGGCCTCCTGATCAGTGTGTTTCCAACATTCGGCTGGACAACGATGCGGTATTTCGGTGTCCTCCAACGTATTGCCATCTGCTATTTTGTCGCAGTCCTGTTTTACCTCTACGTCAGATCCTTCCGATCCATCGCTCTCACGGCCGCAGGACTGCTTGCGGTATACTGGATCCTGCTCTGCAGAACGCCGCTGCCGGGGCTGGGATGGCCGGGGTCGGATGTTCCACTTCTCGACATTCATGATAATCTCGCCAACTGGCTGGATCAGGCCTGTGTTTCCCTGACGCAGACCCTGTTTCATACCGGACGTCTCCATCATGGCTTTCGTGATCCGGAAGGGCTTCTGAGCACAATTCCAAGCTTGGCCACGACGCTGTTCGGCCTGCTGGGCGGCCTCGTGATGCAGGACAGAGACAACAGGCGGAAGGTCCGCCACCTTCTCTGGCTGGGCAGTGCGACGTTTATCGCCGGGGCAAGCTGGTCTTTCCTGTTTCCCCTGAACAAAAACCTCTGGACCAGTTCCTATGCACTCGTGTGTGCCGGCGCATCATTCCTGTTTCTTGCAGCCTGCGTTGAACTGTTTGACATCCGCCGGATCCAGGAGCGCTTTCGACTGGCGCAGACTGTCTGCACAGGTGCTGTCATTTTCGGTGCAAATGCCATTGTCGCCTATGTTTTTTCGGAACTTGGACATGGTCTGATGACGACACTGACCGTGCGTGAGGGGGAAGTTCCCGTCACCTTATGGCAGTGGAGCTATGAGCACAGTTTCGGAGTGTTCGGTGCGGGAAAAACGGCCACACTGGCATGGGCGCTCATCTATGTGGGACTGTGCTTCATACTGAACATGCTGCTCTGGCGGCGACGCATTTTTCTAAAAATTTGAAGACAGTCCTGACTGGAGATATTGCGTCCATGTTCTCATCACGCTTTCGCCGCTCCCTGTCGCTCTCTGTGTGCCTTGGCGCCAGTGCAATGATTCCGCTTCCGGCATGGGGCACCTCTGAACCCCCGGCTTCCCGCGATGTTCGTCAGAGCTGGATTTTTCGCGAGGCCATGGCCTCCATGGACAGCCTTTATGATCCTGCTGTCGGTCTGCTGCGCGGTACGGTGCTGAGTTCCTCGCATCCAGTATCGCATCCGATCCGGGAAAGCAGTTGGTATGCGTTTGCGCTCATGATGCGCCACGGCCCTACTGACCAGCAGCGCGCAGCGCATATTGTGAACGTCATTCTCGACAATCAGTATCCGGCGTCTGAGGAAATGAAAGATGAGGCTGCGTGGGCCGGAAGTTTCCGCCGTTCTCCCGACGAACCTCTTCCAACGGAAAAAGCTGTTGCCTGGAATGAATATGATCCCAACTGGCGGGAATTCATCGGTTCAGAGTTTGCCCTGATGCTGCATGTCTTTGGGAGCCGCCTTTCGCCAGCTCTGCGCAACCGGCTTCATGAGTCCATTCATCAGGCTGTGCAGGGCGAGTTACACAACAAACGTCTTGCCCCGTCCTATACGAATATTGCGATCATGTTCGGACAACTCCTCGACGAGGATGCAGTCTACAGACACGACAGAGCGCTGGCAGATGTCCGGGACCGGTGGATTCAGGACACGGTGGCCATCTTCCACCAGAACCAGTCTTTCATGGAATATAACTCGCCAACCTATTATGGCGTGGATCTGTTCGGGCTGGGTCTATGGCGGCGCTATGGATCGACCGCGATGATACGATCAGAGGGAGAAGACATTTCCCGACATCTGTGGACGGACATCGCCGCATTCTACAGCGCGCCCATGAAAAACCTTTCAGGTCCTTATGACCGTGCCTATGGCATGGATATGGAAAGCTACGTCGCGTTACTGGGGGACTGGATCGGGACGTTCGTGCCACGTGCGAGCGCCCCGCTCCCCGCGACAATAACAGTTGAAACGCCCCATCTGGCAGATCTGTGGTTTGCGCCAACATTCGTCTTTCTCAAGGCCACACTGCCTGCCGGTCTCAGGAATGACTTTCTGACACTCCGACAGCCACATGATGTGGCACGCCGGATCGACAGCCGCCGGAGCGTCAGCGCCAAAGTGGACCGTGACATGCTGCTCGGCGGGGAAGCGGCAAATCTGCAGCGCGGCGTGGATACCAAATCGCAGTATCATCCCCTGGCCATGCAGTGGCGAGCATCCTGCGGGCATATTGGCACCCTTCGGATCTCGGATACACCAGCAGCAGATGTCAGGATCGAACAGGGAGTCGCTCTGGTGTCCTGGAAAGATCATGTGGCGTTCTCACTGCATGACCCCTGTCAGGACACGCTGAAAATCAATAACAATCTCTGGATCGTCGGCAACATGCGGCTTCAGGTCCAGACCGATGCGAGGAGCGCAGAAAGTCTTATCAGCCGGAAAGACGTTGTGATCCGTTATGATGGAGGTCATTTTTCCAAAATCGTGTTCACTCTTGCCCGATAGCATCATGCGCCCTGCGTGGATTTCCACGCACTGCTTCCCGTAACTGCTTCCTCCGCTTCGAACGAAACGCCCCGATATGACAGTCACTCACCCGATCCTGCAGTCCCCGCCCCCGGTTTCACGGACACCCGCGTCTGCCCCTGTTTCCAGCATCGCAGCAATAGATGGCGGGGGGACAAAAACACTTCTGGTGGTGCTTGGCAGGGACGGAACACTGGGACCGGTGATGCGGGAAGCGGGTTCCAATCCTTTCGACCAGAGCGACTGGCAGACGGTTCTACAGTCCCTGCTCGCCCGGATCCCCTCCACAACGGAGACCCTCTCGCTGGGGATTGCGGGGTATGGCGAAACCCGCGTTCTGGGCCGCAAACAGGAGGAAGTCGTCAGGAACGCTTTTGCGCGACCTTTCAGCTTTACCGGTGATGTGGAAATGGCGTGTACAGGAGCTTTCGGTGGGCGCGCAGGTGTTCTCCTCCTGTCCGGCACGGGCTCCGTTGCATGGGCGACAGATGGCAGAGGCAACCAGATCAAGGTTGGCGGCTGGGGCGGGCTGTTCGGTGACGAGGGCAGTGCTTTCTGGATCGGTCGTCAGGCACTGTCTCTTCTCACCATGCTTCTGGACGGTCGCAATCAGGAGGATCAGGCCTTTCTCGAACCCTTTGCAGGCGCCATGGGGCTGCCAATCAAGAGAGAGGCATGTGGGACGGCGCTCCTGGCATGGTATGGAGCGCTCGAACACCCGCGGGCCAGTGTTGCAGCGCTTGCCCGGCATGTGTCGGATCTGGCCGAGCAGGGGCTTGAACCGGCTAGACGGCTGATGCGTGACGCTGCGGATCATCTAGGTGCCCATATCGATGCCGCACAGCGCCAGTTTTCCGGGACCCTGCTGCCATGGAGTTATGCTGGCGGAACCTTCCAGAGCCAGTTCCTCCGCGACATCATCACGGCCCGGCATGGCGCGCCCGTCCAGCCCCGTCTTCCTCCGGTCGGAGGAGGGCTGCTCAATGCCGCACGTATGGCTGGCTGGCACCCCGATGACGACTGGATCGACCGGACCTCCCGGACCCTCCGTGCTGCGGGGCTGACATCATGACAGAAACCACACAGATCAACGAAGGCCTTACCGGCCGTTATGGCCCAGGGCCTCTGGCTGTTGCGGCGGCAATCTTCTTCATCATGGGTTTCGTGACCTGGATGAATGGACCACTGATTTCGTTTGTGCGTGTGGCGTTCGATCTCAGTGATACAAGTGCCTTTCTTGTCCCGATGGTGTTCTATTTCTCCTATTTCCTGTTTTCCCTGCCTGCGTCTTTTCTGGCCCGGAAACTGGGCTTGCGCAGAGGGCTTTCGGTATCACTTCTGCTCTGTGCCGCTGGCGTGGCGCTGTTTGGACAGTTCATTGCGATGCACCTTTATGAAGGAGCGCTGAGCGGTCTTCTGGTCATGGGGGCTGGCCTCTCGCTGATGCAGGTAGTCATCAATCCTCTCGTCAGCCTGCTCGGACCGCCGGAGCGGGCCGCACAGCGTATCGCCATCATGGGTGTATGCAACAAATGCGCCGGGATCCTTGCGCCGATTGTTCTTGCGACGCTGGTTATGGGGGATATCGGCAGCATTTCCCAACGCGTACAGGACGCGACAGATCCTGCAGCGCGCAACGCGATCCTCACAAGTTTTGTCCGGGCCATTTATGCCCCTTACATGACGATGGCCGTCATTCTGCTTGTAACGGCAATCGGTGTGGCGATTTGTCGCCTCCCCGATCTTCAGGCGCCGGCCCTGCCGGGCCCACGGGAAAGGAGTGGGCGTATTTTCCGGCCACATCTGATCTTCGGAATTGCCGCCATGTTCCTGTATGTCGGCATTGAAGTCATGGCGGGGGATGCCATCGGCACTTATGGACAGGGCTTTGGTCTGCCGCTCAGCCAGACCCGATTCTTCACCTCTCTGACCCTCACTGCAATGCTGGGGGGATACGTGGCCGGCTTTGTGATTGTTCCACGCGTCCTGACACAGGAACGGCTCATGGAACTGGCCTGCATTCTGGGAGGGATGCTCACAGTCATAGCCTTCCTGACGCATGGCTATGTTTCTGTACTCTGCGTGGCACTTCTCGGGGTTGCCAACGCCATGCTGATGCCCACAATCTTCCCGATTGCAATCCGTGGCGCAGGTTCATGGACGCCGCTGGCGTCCGCACTGCTTGTCATGGCGTATAGCGGGGGTGCCGTCATTCCGCAGATTTATGTCGTCATGAAACCCGTGATCGGGTTTCAGGCGATGTTCGCCCTGCTTGTTCTACCATCCTATCTTGCCATTCTGATCTATGCGCGACGTTATGGTCAGACTGGCCTCCTGCCTCTGGATCAGAAACCATGATGTCACATCCTGATAGCAGGCACGTCCTGCGTAACCACAGCATCATTGCGCCAGTTCTGCTGACAGATTTCAACGCAGAGCGCCAAACGTGATACATCATACAGGATTGATGCACCCCATGAATGTCATTGTCACCGACAGCCCCGAGCAGGCCTTCCTGTGCGCCGCCGACATGATCACGGATGAGATCTGCAGATCTTCCACACCTGTTCTCGGTTTGGCGACGGGCCGTACAATGGAAAATATCTATCGGCTTCTGGTGCAGCAGCATGAGGCAGGCGCACTGGATTTTTCCGGTACGACCTCTTTCAATCTGGACGAATATGTTGGCCTGGCGCCTACGGATCCGAATTCATACCATCACTACATGCAGGATCATCTGTTCGCTCATGTGAACATGCCCGCAAATCGGGCGCATGTTCCAAACGGCATTGCACCGGATCTGGAGGTGGAATGTGCGCGTTATGAAGCGGCTATCCATGCGGCAGGTGGCATTGACCTGCAACTTCTGGGCATTGGCGAGACCGGTCATATTGGTTTCAACGAGCCCCCGTCCGCGTTCGACAGCCGAACACGGGTTGTACATCTCGATGAAGTCACACGACGCCAGAACAGCGGCATGTTCGGCAATGATCCGGAGCGTGTCCCCCCCCGCGCCCTGACCATGGGAGTGGGCACGATCCTTGATGCGAGGCGCCTTGTGCTGGTAGCTGTCGGGGAAGGAAAGGCGGCAATTGTCAATGAAGCTCTGAACGGCCCTATAAGCCAGACCGTAAGTGCCTCCGCGATCCGTCTTCATGACAACACCACGATCATTCTGGACACAGCCGCAGCCAGAGACTGGAAGCGGAGAACGAGATGACACTGTCCGTTTTTTTTGAATGCCAAAACGTAGAAAACCCGCTCGGAGAGCAGACTAAGTGCTTGGGCGCAAGGCTCAGGCCTCATAGCCAGAACATGACGGTTGTGGCGAGGCAGATGGCTGAGAAGAAAACAGTCGGGCATCTGTCATAGCGAGTGGCGACCCGCCTCCAGTCCTTGAGCCTTCCGAACATGATCTCGATGCGGTTGCGGCGTTTATGACGGCCCCTGTGTAATCGCGGATCTGACCTGCGGTTATGAAGAAGCTCAGAGATCTCCCATTGCAGTCGGTCACGGCATGCAGCTTTGTATTCATGCCGCCTTTGGTGCGAGCAGTCAGGCGGCATGAATCCTTTTTTTACCCGCACGCTCGATGCCGGTGCGGATATCGTTGCCTGTCACGGACCGCATCTGTTACGGGGCCTCGAAATCCATAATGGCAAGCCGATCTTCTACAGTCTGGGCAATTTCATCGGACAGAATGAACTCGTGGAGCACCTCCCGGTCGAATCCTATATGGCCAACCGCATCAGCCCTGACCTGACGCACCATCAGTTCTACAAGACCCGCTGCAACAACGACGTGAAAGGTTTTCCCGCCGAGATACGCTTCTGGGAAACCATCATGCCGATCGGCACCTAATCAGAACGGAAAGCTCGAAAGTCTGGAGATCCATCCAGTCACGCTCGGCCTGGGTCAGGCAGCCCACAAGGGCGGAACAGCCTGAAGGTTTTTCACGATATCAGTGCCTGAGGGGGAGTATTGCTTCGGGCCGCTTCATCCAGATGCCTGATCAAAACTTTGCACCCTTCCGTCATTCGGCCGCGCAAGGTCATAACCCCCACTTCCCGCCCGACCTTCTGGTCTCCCAGCCGCAGGATACGGATATTCGGCACGACGCTGACCGCAAAGATATAAGGTACAATCGAGCACCCCATATTGTTGGCGACCATCTGCAGGATCGTGTGAAGTTCTTCAGTCTCGATAACCTCATGGGGAGCAATTCCCTGCATTCTGAGGAACCGATCGAGCGTACGTCCTCCGAAGGACCGGCTGTCATAACGAATGAAAGGCTCCTCTTCGAGGACCTGCCGCCAGTCCGTGCCTTGGATATGTGCTGGAACGATCATGACATAATCCTGCTGCACGACAGGATGCCACTGCATGTACGGCATCAACCCGAAAGGCGGTCGAACGATCAGCGCGGCATCCAGTTCACCCGCATCCAGACGATCCAGCAAACCCATGGAAATCCCCGGAACAATCCGTACTTTCAGGTCAGGAAGTTCAAGATGCAATCCTGCAATGGCAGGAGCGAGCAGGCTGGTCTGAACAGTGGAAATGGCGCCCACCCGCAGCAGTTCGCTCTCTGGCCTAAGCCGCGCTGCCCCCCGGAGCGCCTCGAAAGATGAGAGGATATCCTCCACCTGACACAGGATGAGGCTCCCGGTTGCCGTCAGCGTTACGGACCTGCCCGTACGGTCGAAAAGCTCGTAGCCAAGTTCTTCTTCAAGCCGGCGGATCTGGGCGCTGATCGCCGACTGCGTCACCCCGATCGCCTTGGCTGTCGCGGCGAAACTCTCCGTCCGGGCCGCAACGACGAATGTTCTGAGTTCGGAAATCATAGATCGACAGACACAAAAATTTTCTCTCGACGCAACTTTCACTCATTTTTTTTGTCCGTTCAAGCGCTACCCTCTTTCCGGAAATCAGACTCCAGCGAGCGAGCACACGATCGAAACAATCTGTTTTCCGCACAAATCGGCAGAAAAGCGAATCTGTTTCTCAAGGAGAACATTTTAGTTGTTGTTCCGTTATATGTGTGATTTGCTCATGAAAAGCATATATTCGGATTACCACCCGCTACAGGCCGGAAAAGGGGATGCCCATGAGCAAGTGTTTCGGACCCAAGGCTTTCCTGATGTGTGGCGCTGCCCTGAGCTCGCTCGTTTCGCTCTGTCCGCCCGCACAGGCCGCGTCCACCAAAGCAACGACGCAGACACATTCCACGCACAAAACGCAGCGGCGGGCCGCGAGCACCCTGGTTACCGCAACTCCTGCCAGACCCTCCCCTCGCAGGACATCCATCATTTCGAGATCCGATCCGGAAGAGATGCGCGTCACTGGGACCGCCTCCACCGGTCAATCCGTAATGAATCCCTCCACCCCGGTTCACGGCACCACACAGGTTACGGTCGTCTCCGGCAGCCAGCTTCTGGCCACAGGACAGACGAATGTCATGCAGGCCCTCGCTCAGGCCTCGGCATCCATTACGTCCCCGCCACAATCCGGTGTCGGAAATAGCGGCTTTATCCAGACCATGCAGCTTCGCGGCCAGTCCGCTGATGACACGCTGATCCTCGTCAACGGACATCGCCGCCATATCGGTGCGAATTTCAACGCCAATGCCGGCCCGAACTGGGGCACCGAACCCACCGACATCTCGCTGATCCCGATTTCGGCGATCGATCATATCGAAGTCATTACCGAGGGTGCCTCGGCACTTTACGGTCAGGATGCACTGGCAGGTGCCGTCAATATCGTGCTCAAACAGCGCACCCATGGCGGCTCCATCAACTTCCAGAACAGCGGCTTTTATGCCGGTGACGGGCAGGCGCTGAACGGTTATGCGGATTGGGCCACAGCACTTGGCAAAAGCGGCGGCTATCTCGATCTTGCGGCCCAGGTTACTCACCAGCTTCCCACCAACCGCAGCGGCCTCTTCGTAGGGCAGCTCTATCCTGTCGGTGATTCCCGCAACGAAACGGCCAGCCGGGATGTTCAGCGCGGCTTGGGCATTCCAAAATCGACACTGGAAACCCTCAGCGAGAACATGTCTGTCCCGCTGAACGAAAACCTCAGCCTCTACAGCACCTCGACATTCAGCCACCGCAAGGCCCATGTGGCCGAGACCTATCGCAGTGCCGGAAACAGCCTGACCAACATCAATCTCTGGCCGAATGGCGCTCAGCCTTACATCGGCATGGACCAGTACGATTTCGAAACTGATAATGGTATCAAGGCGCATAAATTCGGTTTCGCGTGGGATGCGTATGTCAATTACGGCCGCGATGATCAGGCCTATTCGACCCTCGACAGCAACAACATGTCTCTCGGGGATGCCAGCCCGCGCGATTTCTATGACGGCAAGACAATCACGTCCGAGCTTTCCACAGGCCTGCGCGGGTCACGCTTTTTCCACACCTCATGGCTTCCCAAGCCGATCGCCCTGCGTTTTGGCGGAGAATACCGGCGTGACACCTTCCAGATGACGGAAGGCGAGGAAGCTTCCTGGATCGGCCTCGGCGCCACCGATCATGCCGGTAACGTCCCGCTGGCCGTGACCAATCGCGGGCGCGACATCTATGACGGCAACGTCAATCTCGATTTCTATGTCACCAAAAAATGGGAATGGTCTCTGGGTGGCCGTGCAACGAGCTACAGCCATCTCGCCACCGTCACCACCGGCTCGATCGGAACCCGCTACAACTTCAACAAACATTGGGCCATCCGCGCCAGCATCAACACCGGCTATCGGCCACCCACCCTGGGCCAGACTTATTATTTCTATAATGCGCCCTTCGCCAACTATGCCGTGGACCAGCTTCCCAACAGCAGCGCCGCCGCAAAGGCGCTTGGTGCGGGTCATATCAAGGGTGAATATTCCCGCAACTACACCATCGGCATCGATGCCAGCCCCCTCAAGGACTGGAACGTAACGGGCAATCTTTACTACATCGCGATCAATGACCGTCTGGCCAGCACAACAACCCTCGGCGGGTCAGGTGTTGCTGACATTCTTGCCGCGTCCGGCCTGAATAACGTGACCTACGCCTCGTATTATACCAACCCCGTCAATACCGAGACCTTCGGCGGAGACATCGACACCAACTACACCCTGCACACCAAACGCGCTGGCACCTTCCGCTTCGACTTCACGTTCAACTACTCCGACAACGAAATCCGCAGCCGCAACAAGACACCTGCCGTTCTGGCGAACATGGGCCTGTCCACGTTCAACACCTATGCCGAGGAGATGCTTCTGCACTCCGCACCGAAGAACCGCGAAAACCTCACGGTCAACTGGAATTACGGCAAGTGGAACGTCATGGTGCAGGAACAGCGCTACGGCTCCATCATCTTCCTCGCCAGCCCAACCGCCGCTCCCATGGAGCAGCGCCCGGCCTTCCTGACCAACATGTCCGTCAGCTACAAGATCCTGCCGAAATGGAGCGTCACGGTGGGCGCGAACAATCTGGGCAACAAATATCCGACCCGCGTTCCCAAGGCGACCGCAGCGCCGCTCTTCAACGAATACAAATACGCCTACTACTCGCCGTACGGCTTCAATGGCGGCATGTATTACATCCAGACCGGCCTGACTTTCTAAGACCGGTTTCTGAAGACAGACCGACTGAGATCCACCGGAAAGAGGCGCATTTCTTGCAGACAGTTCCAGAAGATCGCCGGCCTTTCCGGTTCGTCATATACGCCCTCACCATCGCCATGTGCGTGATCTGCTACGGAGACCGGGCCGCCCTTTCCGTAGGCATGCCCCAGATCGCCCATGAATTCGCACTCACACCAGGGGAGACGGGCTGGGTCCTCTCCAGCTTCCTCTGGTCCTATTTCATCCTCAACCTGCCCAGCGCGATCCTTCTGGACCGCTTTGGCGTGCGGATCATCGGCGCGGCGGCCGTCGCCCTGTGGTCGCTCGCCATGATCCTCGGCAGCCTGACCGCCACCGTCCCCGCCTTCATCGCCACGCGCATTCTGCTGGGCGTCGGGGAGGCCCCCACCTTCGCACTCGGCAACAAGGTCGTCCGGGCCTGGGCACCGTTGCACGAACGTGGCCTGATGATGACCGCCTTCATCTGCGGCATCCCCATCGGGCTGGCCTGCGGTGCCGCCTCTGGCGGGTGGCTGATCGCCCATTACGGCTGGCGCCCGGCGTTTTCGCTGCTCGGCGCGCTGGGGCTGGTCTGGTCGGCGGTCTGGCTCCTGACCCACCCGCGCCCCGCACGCGGCACACAGGCCACGTCCTTTTCCCTGATCTCGGTGCCGACCCTGTTCCGCTCCTCGGCTTTCTGGGGCATCGTGATCGCGCAGTGCTGCGCCAATTACGCCAACTTCCTCTTGATGTCCTGGCTGCCGATCATCATGCGCCAGACCCTGCATCTCGGCACCGAACAGTCCGGAGCCTATACGGCCTACTGCTATGTCGGCGCGGCCATCCTGTCGATCACGGCAGGAAAAATTGGCGAAACGCTCGTTCGCGGATCAGACCTTTCTCTGGGAGGACGCCGCAAGGTCGTCTGCCTGTATCTCGTTCTGGCCTCCTCCATGGGATTTCTGCCGCTCTGCGGAACGGCCACGACCATCATTCCGCTCCTCGCCGTTTCCATGGCCTTCATGGCAGGCGGAACGGGGGCCAACATGGCCCTTCTGGCGGACCTGCTGGTGGAAGACGAAATCCTCGGCTCCGTAACCGGCCTGACCCTGACCTTCTCCAACGGCCTTGGCATTCTGGCCCCGGTCATGACGGGGTATCTGCTACAGGCCACCGGCAATTTCCACGGCGTTTTCTATATCACGGGCATCATCATCCTGTGCGGCGCGCTGGCCGCTGCCCTCCTTCCCCGGCGGCCGTTCCATGGCCGCTCCCAGCCGGACCAGACCGCATGACCCGTATTCACATGGCAGGCGCGGGCGGCCTCCTGCTGGACGCCGCCGATGGCCCGTTCAGCGACACGACACAGCGCCGCATCTGGGCCACCAGCCGCGCGCTCAACACCCGACCGGACGTCCTCCAGACCATCCCAGGCGTCAACAACCTTCTCGTCACGTTCGACGCCGCACAGACTGACCCTTCCGCCATGGAGGAGCTTCTCCGGACCGTCTGGACACACGCCTCCGCCGAAGAGGTGCCGTCCCGCGAGATCGTGGTGCCGGTGGTCTATGGCGGGGCATTCGGCGAAGATCTGGCGCTCATCGCCCGCTTCGCCAACCTGACGGAAGAGGAAACCATCGAAGCCCATACATCCGGGCGCTACAGCGTAGCCGCCATCGGCGCCATGGCGGGTTTCGTGTACCTGACCGGACTGGACCCGCGACTGGCCATCCCGCGCCGCGACTCTCCGCGCCTGCGGGTCGAAGAGGGGGCAGTCGTCATCGGCGGCGGCCACGCAGGCGTGATGCCCTGCACCTCGCCATCCGGCTGGCATATCCTCGGCCGGACGGATCTGTGCCTGTTCGACGCCTTCCGTCCCGAGCCCGGCCTGCTGCGACTGGGCGACACTGTCCGTTTCGTGAGGGCCTCATGATCGAAATCCTCACCGGCTCCTCCCTCAACACCATTCAGGATTTCGGCCGCCCTCACGCCATGGCCATGGGCGTGGCGCAGGGCGGCGCCATGGACCGTCTGGCCCTGAGCTACGGTAACCTGCTTCTCGACAATCCGGTGGACGCTGCCGGGATTGAGATCGTGTTCTTCCCCTTCCGCGTGCGCTTTCACGCCGAGACGTCCTTTGCCGTCACCGGCGCCGCCTGCCCCGCCATGCTGGACGACCTGAAACTCCCGCGCGACTGGGCCATCACCGCAAGACCCGGCCAGACCCTCACGCTCCGCGCGCCGGAACGGGGTGCCCGCGCCTATCTGACGCTCCGTGGCGGCCTGGATGTGCCGTCGGTTCTGGGCGCACGTTCGACGGATCTTAAAGGCGGCTTCGGCGGCCTTGAGGGCCGTGCTCTCCAGAAAGGCGACCGCCTGTCCTGCCTCGCAGCCTCCACGCTGCGCCTGCCCGCCGCAGGCTACGGCCTCGCACGCCCCTGCCCGCTTCCGCCCGCGGACGGCACCCGGATCCGCGTCCTGCCCGCCGCCGAACACGACGTCTTCACGCCCGAAAGCCTGAAAACCTTCCATTCCGCTGCCTGGACCCTGACGCCCAGCGCCAACCGGATGGGATACCGTCTGGAAGGACAGGACGCACTGGTACTGACGCAGCCGCTCAGCCTGTTTTCCCACGGCATCCTACCCGGAACCGTTCAGGTGCCGCCTGCGGGACAGCCGATCATCCAGATGATGGATGCCAATACCTGCGGCGGCTATCCCAAGATCGCCACCGTGATTGCGCCGGACCTGCGCCTGCTGTCCCAGACGGTCGTCGGCGCGCCCGTCCATTTCGAAACCATCACGCGCGATGAAGCGGTGCAGATCATCCGGCGGGAGGCTACGGATCTGGAGCGTCTTGCCGCCGAAATCGCCACACTCCGCACACAGCTCGTTTTCTGATGCCCTGTTATTTCATGTCCGGGAGTTCTGACACCATGACCGCCAAAACCATCGACCTGAACGCCGATCTGGGCGAGAGCTTCGGCCATTACACAATGGGCAATGACAGCGCGATGCTGGACATCGTGACCTCCGCCAACGTCGCCTGCGGCTTTCACGGCGGCGACCCGGAAGTCATGGCCGAGACCTTCCGCATCGCACGCGAAAAAGGCGTCTCCGTCGGCTCCCATCCCGGCTTCCCGGACCTGTGGGGCTTCGGACGCCGCGTCATGCCCTTCACACCCGCCCAGATCGAACGGATCGTGGCCTACCAGATGGGCGCGGCCCAGGCCCTCGCCACCTATTCCGGCCACCGCATGACCTACATGAAAACCCATGGCGCGCTGGGTAACCTGACCGAACGCGATCCCGCCGTTGCCGAAGCCATCGTCAATGCGGTCAAGGCGGTTGATCCGAACCTCCCCATCATGGCCATCGCCCTGAGCCATCTGGACCGCATCGGACGCGAGCGGGGCCTGACCGTGTTCTCGGAAATCTTCGCGGACCGCGCCTATACGGAAGACGGGCATCTCGTCTCGCGCAAGGAGCCGGGAGCGGTCCTGCATGATGCCGAATTCGCGGCCGCCCGCGCCGTGCGCATGGTGCAGGCCGGCGCCATCGAAACCATCTCCGGAAAAATGCTGCCGACCCGCATTGATACGATCTGCGTGCATGGGGACAACGCGGAATCCGTGGAGGTCGCCCGCAAGGTCCGCGCGGGCTTCGAAGCCGCGGGCATCACTTTGCGCGCCCTGACCTGAAGCAGACCGGAAAGCCAACCGCCCCATGATCCCCGATCTCAAGATCCTCGACGCCCTGATGGCCCGGATGCAGGCGCTGGGCATTACCGAACTCGACTATTCCCGTGACGGCGAGCACATCCGTCTGGTGCGCGGCGCACAGGACAGTAGCCCCCAGCCGACCAGCCCGGCCCCGGCGGCCGCAGCCTCCACGCTTTCTGTCCTCGAAAAAGCCTCCGCTCCGGCCAAAACCGAAACCACGATCGACGCCCCCATGCACGGCCAGTTCTACGCCTCCCCGGCCCCGGATGCGCCGCCTTTCGTCAAGCCGGGCGACATCGTGGCGGAAGGACAGCCGCTCTATATTCTCGAAGTCATGAAAACGCTCTCGCGCATCGAGGCCGAATTCCCCTGCCGGATCGTCGCCGTGCTGGCCGCGAATGCAGATGCCGTCTCCCCAGGAACGCCGCTCTTCACCGTGGAGCCACTCGATGCGTGAGCCCGCAGTATCCGTCCCCGCCCGTGTCCTGATCGCCAATCGCGGTGAAATCGCCCTGCGCATCACGCGGGCCTGCCGCCTGCTGGGCCTGCACAGCATCGGCATCCATTCCGAAGCCGATGCCAGCCTCGCCCATCTGCGCCTCGTGGACGAAACGCTCTGCATCGGCCCGGCAGCAGCATCCGGCAGCTATCTGGACGCCGCCCGCGTCCTGCGCGCCGCCGAACTCACGAACGCCGACATCATCCATCCCGGCTACGGCTTCCTGTCCGAAAATGCTGATTTCGCCGAGGCTGTGGAACAGTCCGGCCGCACGCTGGCAGGCCCAACCGCCGCCATCATGCGCCTGATGGGCGACAAGATCAGCGCCAAACAGCAGATGCGCCGCTCCGGCGTCCCCTGCCTGCCCGGTACGGAAGACGCCCTGCCGACCGACCTGTCCGAAGCCCAGACGATCTGCGACGCCATCGGCTATCCGCTGATCGTCAAGGCGGCAGGCGGCGGCGGCGGGCGCGGTATGCGCGTGGTCATGACCGCAGCAGACCTCCGCGACGCCATCGAAACGGCTCGCGAAGAAGCCGGACGCGCCTTCGGCAATCCGTCCGTCTATGCCGAACGCTTCCTCCAGCATCCCCGCCACATCGAAATTCAGGTTCTCGCCGACCGGCAGGGCAATGCCGTCTGGCTCGGCGCCCGGGACTGCTCCATCCAGCGCCGCCACCAGAAACTGGTCGAGGAAGCTCCGGCCACCGGCATCGACCCGCAGGCCATTGCCGAACTGGGCGAGCGCTGTGCAAACGCCTGCACCCTGATGGGCTATACCGGCGCGGGCACGTTCGAGTTCCTGTACGAAGACGGCGCGTTTTCCTTCATCGAGATGAACACCCGCCTTCAGGTCGAACACCCCGTCACGGAAATGACGACCGGCATCGACATCGTCCGCGAGCAACTCCTGATCGCAATGGGACAGCCCCTCTCCTTCACCCAGGCCGACATCAGCACGCAAGGCCACGCTATCGAGTGCCGCATCAACGCCGAAGACCCCGAGAGCTTCCGCCCGGCCCCCGGAAAAGTGGTGAGCTGGCGCGCGCCCGGCGGCCCCGGCGTCCGTATCGATACGCATCTCTATGACGGCTATGTCGTGCCCCCGAATTACGACTCCCTGATCGCCAAGCTGATCGTCCACGGCACGGACCGCACGGATGCCCTCAACCGCATGCATGCCGCCCTTTCGGAAATGCAAATCACCGGCATCGCCACCACCACGCCCCTGCATCTGCGCCTGATGAACGAGCCCGGCGTGCGCGAAGGCAGCGTCAGCGTGCACTATCTCGAAGCCCTCATGCGAAAGTCCGGATCATGACTTTTCTTGAAGACCTTCTGAACGCCCTGCCCGGACTGGTTGGCCGGATGAGGCATCACGATGTCCGTCATGTTTCTCTGAAAAACGGGACGGGCACGCTTGCCCTGACACTGTCGGCGAACCCGGGTCAGACGTTTCACGCACACCCTGTTTCTGCTCCTGCAAAAGTGGAAGACACGCGCGTTCCAAGCCCTGAAATGGGTGTGTTCCGCTCAAACGGCCTGAGCGAAGGTCAGGCAGTCCGAACCGGGGAAATTGTAGGATTTGTAGAGACGGGCGCCCTCCGCCTTCCCGTTACGACCACGGCGGACGGCACACTCGGCCCGGCGCTGGTCGGGGATGGCAGCGTTGTGGGCTATCACGACGTGCTCTTCCGGATTCATCCGGATGGCTGAGACGCCGCGCTCAGAGGGATGCGGCGGACCGCGACGCCTGCTCGTAAAATCCCGTCAGGACACGCAACGCCTTGGCGACCTCTGCAATCGTGACGTCCCCGACTTCCCGGTTCTGGGGAATATGCTCCAGCAGGCAGATCCGACGCAGACGCGCATATTCGAGACAGACGTCGCGCCCTTTCTGTGTCGTGCTGACAAAAACCTCCTTGCCCCGGCGTTCGCGCTGGATCAGCGCGAGCTCGTCGAGCTTCTTCATGGCGTAGTTCAGGTAATGCCGCTCGGACAGGTTCAGGGTGAACATCAGGTCCGAGATACTCTTCTCCCGGTTCCGGTGATTGACGCTGTGCAGAATGAGCGTGTCGAGCGCCGAGAGATCCGGCAGACCCGCCGCCGCCATCCCACGCGACATCCAGCGATGAAACGCATGGTTCACGACGGTCAGGGCAAATTCGAATTCGCTCAGATCCTCGTTGCCCGGCAGCGCCAGATGCGACGACGACACGATGAAGGCCCGTTCCATATCAGCAACATCCGGCATTGCCGGCGTACGGCTCCCGGTTTTCCCGTCCTTCATGGTTCATCCTCTCCGTCAGCCAACATCTCTTCCCGATATCCTATTGCACTCTAACCCGATACGGAAAACACAGGCATGGTCGACAGTACACAAATCCGTCTCGCCGCTGATATCGGTGGCACATTCACGGACGTGGTTCTCCAGACACCGCAGGGACGTCTGACCCGCAAGGTCCTCACCACGCCCGCCGCGCCCGAAGAAGGGGTCATGAGCGGCATCAGCCTTGTGATCGAAGACGCCGGACTGCGCTTTCCGGACGTGACAGTCTTCGTGCATGGCACGACGCTTGCGACCAATGCGATCATCGAACGCCGGGGCGCCCGCACAGCTCTCATCGGAACGCAGGGCTTCCGCGACATTCTGGAAATCGGCACCGAAAGCCGCTTCAACCAGTATGACCTGATGCTGCAAAAGCCCAGCCCGCTCGTCCCCCGCGACCTGCGCTTCACCGTCCCCGAGCGCATGGACGCCCGCGGCACCGTCCAGCTTCCGCTGGATGAAGCCGCCGTTCTGGCGCTCGTGCCGCAATTGCGCGATGCCGGTGTCGAAAGCATCGCGGTGGCGTTCCTCCATGCCTATGCCAATCCGGCCCATGAACGCCGCGTGCAGGCGCTCCTTCAGGAGGGTATGCCGGACATCACCATTTCCATTTCAAGTGAGGTCTGCCCAGAAATCCGGGAATATGAACGCACCTCCACCACCGTCGCGAATGCTTACGTCCAACCCCTGATGGCGGGCTATCTGGGACGCCTGCGCCAATCCCTTGATGCAAAAGGCTTTCAGGGTGCGCTCTATCTCGTCACCTCCGGCGGAGGCCTCACCGCGTTGGAGACGGCCCGGCAGTTCCCCGTGCGTCTTGTGGAATCCGGCCCGGCGGGTGGTGCGATCTTTGCCGCACAATGCGCCGAGCGGCTGGCCGAAAACCGCGTCCTGTCCTTCGATATGGGCGGCACGACCGCCAAGGTCTGCCTGATCGAAGACGGGGAACCCGCATCGTCCCGTTTCTTCGAAGTGGACCGCACGGCCCGCTTCATGAAAGGCTCCGGCCTGCCCCTGCGCATTCCCGTAATCGAAATGGTCGAGATCGGCGCGGGCGGCGGCTCCATCGCCCATCTGGATGCGATGAAGCGCGTTGTCGTCGGGCCGGAGAGCGCATCTTCCGTTCCCGGCCCCGCCTGTTACGGACTGGGGGGCAAGCGCCCGGCAGTCACGGATGCAGACGTCATGCTCGGCCTGATCCGCCCGGAAAACTTCGCGGGCGGCAGCATCCAGCTCCAGCCGGCTCGCTCGGCCGAAGCGCTTCTGACCGATATCGGAACACCGCTGGGTCTGTCGGCGGAAATGTCCGCCCATGCGGTCTATGAAATCGTGTGCGAAAACATGGCCAGTGCGGCGCGCGTCCATGCGGCCGAACGTGGCGCCGTCATTGGCGACCATACGATGATCGCCTTCGGCGGCGCGGCCCCGCTCCATGCCGCCCGTGTTGCGGAAAAGCTCGGAATCCGGCGTCTCGTCATTCCCTCGAACGCAGGCGTCGGCTCGGCCGTAGGCTTCCTCGCCGCCCCCGTTTCGTTCGAACTCGTGCGCTCCTTCCCGATGCGTCTGGACGACAGCTTCAGTTCGCCAGAAGTTTCGGCCCTGCTCGACGACATGACGCAGGCTGCCCACGGCATGGTGCAGGACGACGCCCGGACGGAAACGCTTCACACAAGGCGCGCGGCCTTCATGCGCTATGTCGGACAGGGACACGAAATCATCGTCACGCTGCCCGACGGCGCCATCAGCAGCGACCATCTTTCGGCCCTGCGGGACGCCTTCGAAGCGGAATATGCCCGTCAGTTCGCCCGCGTCATCCCCCATGCCGCCGTCGAAATCCTGAACTGGTCCGTCAGCGTTTCCACCACCCCGCGAAAATATCCGCCCTTCGAGGCCGCCCCGGCCTTGCATGACGCCGTCTCCGCCGACATCCGGAAACTTTTCGACGGCGCAACCGGCACGCATGTCGCCCTCCCGGTCTACGAACGTACGGACATGGGACCAGGCAGCCGCGTTCCCGGCCCCGCCCTGATCGCCGAAAAAGAAACCACGACCTACGTTTCCTCCCGCTACACCGCCCATCTGGACGGCAGCGGCAACATCATTCTGGACATGAAGGACGCCGTCTGATGAGCGCGCACTCCCATAAGGAAATCGACTTCCAGATCATGTGGAACCGCCTGATTGCCGTGGTCGGCGAACAGGCGCAGGTCCTGATCCGCACGGCCTTCAGCCCCATCGTCCGCGAATGCGAAGACATCTCGGCCGGCATTTTCGACCTGCAAGGGCGGATGATCGCGCAGGCCGTGACGGGCACACCCGGCCACGTCAATTCCATGGCGGAATCCGTCGGCCATTTTCTGCGTCACTTCCCCGTTTCGACCATGAAAGAGGGCGACGCCTACATCACGAACGATCCGTGGATGGGAACGGGGCATCTCAACGACTTCGTCATCACGACCCCGGCGTTCCACAAAGGCCGTCTGGTCGGACTGTTCTCCTGCACCAGCCATCTGATGGATATCGGCGGCCTGGGCAACGGGCCGGAAGCAACGGACGTCTTCATGGAAGGCCTCTCGATCCCGATGCTCAAGCTGATTGATCAGGGACAGGTCAACGAGACGTTGATGGCCATGATCCGCGCCAATACGCGCCTGCCGGTGGATACGGAAGGCGATACCTACTCTCTGGCAGCCTGCAATGATGTGGGCGTCCGCGCCCTGTGCGACATGATGGACGAGTTCCACCTCGACAGTCTCGAACCGCTGGCCGATTTCATCATCGAACGTTCCCGCCAAGCCGTCCTCGACAAGATCGCAGCCCTCCCGCAGGGCACGTGGTGCCACGAGATGACGATCGACGGCTACAATGCGCCACTCACGCTCAAGGCAAAGCTCACGGTTGGCGAAAACCGCGTCAGCGTCAGCTATGACGGCTCACCGCCTGCTGTCGGACGCGGGATCAACGTCCCGATGGCCTATACCCGCGCCTATACGGTCTTCGGGCTGGCTTGCGCGATCTCGCCAGACGTCCCCAACAACGCAGGCTCACTGGCTCCCTATCACGTCGAGGCACCAGAAGGTTCCGTCCTGAACGCAATGCGTCCCGCCCCCGTCTCCTCCCGCCACGTCATCGGACAGATGCTGCCGGACATGGTGTTCGGATGTCTGCGCACGCCCCTGCCCGAGCGCGTTCCAGCAGAGGGCACATCCTGCCTGTGGAACATTGCCGTGCGCGGACAGTGGTTCCCGAAGGGAGCAACCACGCCCCAGACCTACGCGCTCGCCATCACGACCAATGGCGGCACCGGGGCCCGCCCAGGCCTGAACGGCCTGTCCGCCACGGCCTTTCCATCGGGCGTGCATGGAACCCCGGTTGAAATCGCGGAAATCCAGTGCCCGCTCATTTTCTGGGAAAAGGAATTGCGTGAAAACAGCGGCGGTCTGGGGCAGACAAAGGGCGGCGACGGACAGATCATGAAAATCGGCACCACCCAGAAACAGCCCTTCGAGCTGCTGGCCGCCTTTGACCGCGTCGATCATCCGGCCCGTGGCGCACTCGGCGGACAGGACGGCGCGGCAGGCCGGGTCGAAACCGCCTCAGGCCGCAAGCTCGCGGGCAAGGGTCTTCAGGTTCTGGAAGCGGACGAGCTTCTCGTCCTCCTGACACCGGGCGGCGGCGGCCTCGGCGCCCCCTGATTATCTCCCGCGCCCTCTCCGAAAACGGAAGGGCGCGGAACTCAGCCGTTCAGAGACAGTGCGGCGGCACACGTCCCGCAAGCGCGTCCTGAACCTGCGACGCACACAGCATCGCCATACGGCGCAGTGCCTGTTCCGTCGTCGCACCGATATGCGGCGTCAAAACCACATTCGGCGCCCGCAGCAATGGATCATCCGCCAGCGGAGGTTCGGGCGACATCACGTCCAGTCCTGCCCCGCCGACATGCCCCGTCTCCAACGCCTTAGCCAGCGCAGGACCATCCACTTCCCCGCCACGGCTGGTATTGATCAGAACCGAACCTTTTTTCAGACGGGACAGCGCCTGAGCGTCAATCGTGGGCTGACCGCTCCCCTGCGCCGGACGATGCAAGGACAGCACATCCGAGACGCCCAGAAGGGCCTCAAGGCTCTCCGCCCGCTCCACGCCCGCGGCCTCGAACACCTCCGCCGGAACGCTCGGAGACCACGCCACAACGCGCATCCCCAACCCCTGTCCTGCAATCTGCGCGACACGCCGGGCAATGGCGCCGAACCCGACAAGCCCGATCGTCCGCCCATGCAGTTCCGTGCCGTTATTTGTATAGCGGAATGCCCAGTTCCCCTCCCGCACGGCACGATCCGCCTCGCACAGACGCCGCATGACCGCCAGCAGAAGCCCGATCGTCATTTCCGCAACGGACCGGCTGTTGGTATTGGGTGCATTCGTCACCAGAACGCCCCGTTCCGCCGCAGCCGCCTTGGCGATCCGGTTCGTGCCCGAACCGTGACAGGAAATGATTTTCAGCTTTGGCGCGACCCGCAGCGCCTCTTCGCTCAGTCCCAGATCGCGTGTAATCACCGCATCCGCGTCGCCGATTTCGCGAATCACGGCCTCCATCGAGGGTTCCGTAGCATAACGGGTCGTTATTCCGGCCTCGTTCAGACAGGTTACGGCATCGGGATGGATCTGTTGTGTAATGAAACACAGACTCATGGTGCTGATTTTCCACAGTAAAGAAGCGCAAGGAGCGGAATGATGGCATACCGCTCCCGCTTGTCCATGCCCAAAAGTCCCTTCATGCAACCACGGGAAGTTCCCGGATGGCGTAATGGTGCGACAAAGCACTCCCGGTCTGTGGATCATACAGTTCGACGGTAAGGCTCTCCGTCTGGAAAATACCATTGAGCGTAGGAACGGTTCCACAGAACATCAGGCTCCCTGGCCCGAAGACCCGGCCTTCCCGCTGCTCCCAGCGCGTCACTAGATCTAAAGGATTGAGCAGGGACGCCGCAAGGCCTTCCTGATAGGGCATTCTTTCAGCCGTAAAAGACCGCAGCACCATCTCGTCCCACCGATCCGCCATATCCGCAAACCGCCAGAAAGCCCGACCGCTGACCTTGGGACAGACCTGCTTGGACAACGCCACACTATAGGCTTCGCTTTCGCGATCCGTATGGTCGGACCCCACCCCCACCAGCAGATCGCTCTGCGTCCGCAACAGAACCGGCTCGACTTCGCCCGAAGTCTGGCTGCCCAGAACATCAATCACAGGCGCCGTGCTCAGGGTTTCATACCCGACCCTGTAAAACAGCGGCACGTCCGAAGGTGGCGCCACCCCAAGAGCCGCCAGCTCGTCGATATGATGCTGCACATCCACCGCATCCCGCCCTGCCCAGCCAGCGACAATGACCTCCCTGACCGCAGTCAGATCGGGATAGAAAATTTCCATGTTTCAGCGTTCCTGTTGGAGTCAGTCAGACACACTCAGCGCATCCCGCGGGCCAGCATCGCGCCCGCGCCGGAAACCAGAAGTGCCACGACCACATAAAGAGAAATGGACAGTTCGAGATGCGTTGTCCGGAACAGCGTCACCATGATGAGCGGCGCAAAAGCCCCGCCCCCCGCAAGACTGCCGCAGGTATAGGCGATCGAAGAGCCGGAGTAGCGAACCTCGACCGGAAACTGCTGGCTGATCAACGCGCCCTGAACCGCATACATAATGGCGTGAACCGAAAGGCCAAGACAGATCCCTAACCCCAGCAGGAGCGCCTGATGGGAAGCCGCACACCAGAAAAACACAAACGCGGCAGGCAGGGCACAAACCGTCCCAACCAGGAAAATCCGTTTCGCCCCCCAGCGGTTGCTGAAGCGCCCTGCCAGCAGCGTAATAATCACCCCCCAGACCGATCCCGCAAACACGGCCATCAGCGCCGCAGACCGCGTGTGCTCCCCCGTCTGGGTCACATAGCTCAGGCTGAAAACCGTCAGCAGCGCATACAGAACATCCGGCCCGATCCGGGTGCTGGCGGCGATCAGCAGGGAGCGCCCATGGTGACGCAGGACCGCTCCCACAGGGTTGGCCAGAACCGCACCCCGTGCTTTGCGTTCGGCGAACTGCGGTGGTTCGGACAGGGAAGACCTGACCACCCATCCCGCCGCCAGAAGCAGCAGGCTCAGAAACAGCGGAAGACGCCATCCCCACTCCTGAAAAGACGCTGCATCCATGGAGCGCGTCACCCCCCAGATCACTCCTGCGGACAGGACCGTTCCAAGCCCCGGCCCAAGCTGGGACCATGTCGCCCCCATGCCCATCGCCGTCTCCGAATCCTGTTCCGCCGTCAGAAGGAGCGCACCGGCCCACTCTCCGCCCAATGCGATCCCCTGCAAAAACCGCAGCAGAACAAGCAGAACCGGACTAATCGCCCCAAGCCGCGCATAACCGGGCAGAAGCGCAATCAGGCCCGTCGTCAGACCCATAAGCGCCAGGGTCAGCATGAGAACATGCCTGCGCCCGGTCCGGTCCCCGAGCCAGCCGAAAATTACACTACCCAGAGGGCGTGACACATATCCAACGGCATAGGTCGAGAACGCCAGAAGGGTTCCCATCCACGGCAGCGCCTCAGGAAAAAAGACATGGTTGAACACGAGCGCCGCAAGCGTGTTGTAAACCATGAAATCATACCACTCGAACGTGGTCCCGATCGCGCTCCCCAGAGCAAGACGCACAGGCGACGTCGTCATGCGACAGAGCGTCCGCTCACGGAAGATCCAGACTGCCGGGCGCCTGAGAGCCGGTTCGTTTCATGATGCATACAATATCCAAAAACGTCGGATTTTTATTCCGGATCATTCATTCTGAACATTCCAATGCAATGCCGTCAAAAGATTTAAGCACAAAAAAGACCCATAACGGATATTTATACCTCAACATTTATTTTGATGATTTGAATCCCAAACGCAACGACTGTTAGCCTTCCGGAACCATCACTGTCATCGCCCGGCCTGTCTGCCGCGAACAAGGACGCAAACGATGTCTCAATCTGCTTTGCCGATCCCACCTCTTTTTTACACATCGCCCGAAGACGTCCGCGCGCTGTGCCGGTCCAACACGGCCGGAACTGTCACCGCAGGGATGGCGGCGGGTTTCATCCAAGCCAATCTGGTCATTCTCCCCAAAGCGTATGCCGAAGACTTCGCGAAATTCTGCCGCCTGAACCCCAAGCCATGCCCCATCGTCGGCATATCCCAGCCCGGCGAATATGATACCCCGGCGCTGGGACGCAACCTCGACATCCGGACCGACCTGCCGCTTTACCGCGTCTGGCGGGATGGAATTCTGACAGACGAAGTGACGGATATTCTCCCGCTCTGGCAGGACGATTTCGTCGTTTTTGCCTTGGGATGTTCCTTTTCCTTCGAAAACGCCTTTATGGCCTGCAACGTCCCCATGCGGCATTTCGAAACGGGCCTGGGTGTGTCCATGTACCGCACGAATATTGTCTGCACACCCGTCGGACCATTTTCTGGCCCCGTCGTCGTCTCGATGCGTCCTTTCCGCTCGTCAGACCTGATCAAGGCCACGGAAATCAGTTCCCGCATTCCCCTCGCTCATGGCGGACCGGTCCAGATCGGCTTTCCCGAAGAAATCGGCATTACCGACATCGACAAACCGGATTACGGCGCCCGTACCGATATCCGCTCCCATGAACTCCCCGCCTTCTGGGCGTGTGGAGTAACGCCTCAGGCCGTTCTGGCCGAAAGCCGCCTTCCCTTTGCCATCACACACGCTCCTGGCGCCATGCTCGTGACGGATATTCCCATCCCCGATTATGAAAATCTTGTCTCGGAACATTCCGAAAAAATAATATAAATCAGCATCATGCCTCCACACGCTCAGGATGATTCCGTGCCCTCTGATCACACGCTCTTCCGGGTGGCCGTCCGGCGCATCATCCCGCTGCTGGTTGTCTGCTACATGTTTTCCTATCTGGATCGCATCAATCTCAGCTTCGCCCGTGCGACGATGGAACAGGACCTCCACTTCTCGGATGCGACCTTCGGACTGGGCGCCGGGCTGTTCTTCGTAGGCTACATCGTCTTTCAGGTCCCCTCCGCGCTCCTGCTCGAAAAATTCGGCCCCCGCCGGACGATCGCCGCGATCATGATCGCATGGAGCCTGATCTCTTTCCTGTTCGTCATCATCAGTACAGCCTGGGAATTCTGCGCCCTGCGTGTCCTGCTCGGCGCCGCGGAAGCAGGCTTTTATCCGACCGTTCTGTACTATCTGGCCCTCTGGTTCCCGGACTCGATCCGCGCCCGCGTCACCACGGGCTTCCTGATCGCCATACCGCTCTCAGGCGCCATCGGCGGCCCGGTTTCTACCTATCTTCTGGGCGCCTTCGATCACATCCTGTCAGTGCCCGCATGGAAATGGATGATCCTGATCGAGGCAATCCCGCCCCTGCTGCTCGGACTGACCGTTCTGAAACGCCTCGACGACGGACCGGCCTCCGCCTCATGGCTGGATGCCCCCACGAAACAGGCCATCCTGACGCGCCTTCCGGCCCAGAACACATCCACAAACAACACGACATCCGTATTCGCCGCGCTGAAACAGCCTGAGGTCCTGCTCCTCGTCGTCATCTGTTTCTGTCAGGCCGTGTGCAATTATGGGATCGTCTTCTGGGTCCCGACCTTCATTGAACAGGTCATCGCCCCCGCTCCCGGACAGATCGGTTTCTACACGGCCATTCCCTTCGCCGTGGCTGCCGTGACAATGGTGCTCAACGCCCGCAGTTCCGACAGACATAACGAACGCTGCTGGCATCTGGCCGGCCCTTTCCTGACAGTCGCCTTCTGTCTGGTCCTGACTTTTCTGCTGCAGTCCCACGGCGCCATCGCACTGGTTTTCCTGACCATCGCACTCGCAGCAGCCCTCTGCGTCACGGCCATGATCTTCACCGTAACGCCCCACGTGCTCGAAAAACGCACACTGGCGACGGGGCTTGCATGGATCAACAGCCTTGGCGCGATCGGTGGCCTCGTCGGCCCCTACGGCATCGGCTGGATGCGCGAGCATCTGCATTCCCCGCTCTCGGGCGTTTTTCTGGTCGCAGCCTGTGCAACCCTGGGCGCCATAACGACGGTCTATACGCTCTCCTCCCCCCTCCGGCGGACAGCCTGACCCTCAGGTCACATTGGCCGACACACGTTCGGCAATGGAGATGACGTCCTCGACAATCGCCGAACCATGACTGATCAGCCGCCCTGCCACACATCGCAGCAAAGGCAGCTTCATACCCGTCTCGAACACCCGGAGCTTCCCGCTGGCCAGATAATCCCGCATGACCGCATAGGGCAGCAGGGCCAGCCCTTCTCCCCCCAGCGTGAGCGCCAGAATGGACGGCAGGGAACTCATGGTGTCCACCCGATGATGGACGATCCCCTCCCGCGCCAGAAAATTGCGGATCGCCGAATGGGGAATGGTGTTACGCGACAGGGTCATGATGGAAATGGATGGCACCTGCCCCAGATCCAGCTTGCCATTACTAGGCAACGCGAAATGCTCCCTGCCAACCATCGCGGTCTCGTAATTGCACAACTCGCTTTCGATCAGACGCGGTGAATTGACCGGCCCCAGAAAGAAACCCACATCCAGCATCCCCTTGGTGATTTTCCGGGAAATTTCATCCGAAACCGAGATCTCCAGATCCACCGTCAGATTCGGATATTTGTGACGGATCTCGATCAGAAGGTCCGAAATCCAGGTCTGGGAAATGGTTTCGATCGCTCCGATACGCAGGATTCCGGTTGCGTCCTGATGCCCCTTGACCGTCTGGATCATTTCATCCCGCAGATCGAGGATCTGACGGGCATACTGCACCACCGTCATCCCGACCGGCGTCAGCGTGATGGATTTGGGTGCACGATGAAAAATGCTGGCCCCCAGAAGCGCCTCAAGATGCGAAATCCGGACGGACACCGCTGGCTGCGTCATCCGCAGGGCATCGGCCGCCGCCCGGAAACTTCCCAGCCGCTCGATCCACAGAACCGTCTCAAGAGACTTGAAATCCATCATGAACGTCTCTGTCCTTTCCTATGCTCCGACAATGACGCCGATCTTTTTACGATACCGGAACAGGATAGTCGCCACCAACCGTAGCGACAAAAAAATATCCTGCCCCACAGGGCAGGATATTGCAGAACCGGCAGGACAATATTTCAGGAACAGCCCCTCAGAACTGGAAGGCCGTCTTGACGTAATACATGCCGCCACTGAAGCCGTAAGGCGAGTTGTTGGGATAGATAAACGCATTCTGAAGTGCCGCGCGCGAGGCCGCGTTCGCCTTGCCCGGATAATGATTTCCGAGGTTGAAAGCCCCCCCTGCAATATGCCAGCGCCTGGTGATGTCATATCCCAGTTCAAGATTGGTGATGTAGGACGGCTTGGCATAGGTCCACTGGGCCTGCGTCAGGGACGGTGCCGCAACCCATGTGTAAGACCCGAAACGCTGCTCCTGCACACGGGCGGAGAACGGTCCGCGATGCCAGACAACCGTCAGGTTTTCGATATTCTTGGGCGAGGAATGCAGCAGATATTCCGCATTCGTCCGGTTGAAGGATGACAGGCCAAGCTGCTGAAGGGTCGCAGGGGTCGCGTTATGATGCGAAATTTCACTGTCCGCGATATTGAGCGAGAACCGGAAGTCGAAATCGCCAAGATGCCCCGTCTTCAGATGATAGGCCGTCGTGACGTCCCCACCATTCGTAACCGTATTGACCGGATTTCCGTAATAGGCCGCATACAGCACATTGGGCAGCCCCGCCGCAGAGAGCAGGCTTTCCACTTCGGTTCCGCCGAACTGGGTGCTGTTATACAGACGGTCGTTGATGGAAATCCGATAGAGATTGGCCGTCAGCGTCCAGTTCGGCAACAACGTGGCATCAACACCGATGCTGTAGCTCCGGGACTGCTCACCCCGCAGCTTCGTTGCGCCCAGAACCTTGGCCCAGTTCGAATTCACAGGCAGCTGTGCCGTCCGGTAGGTCGGGAATGTCGTCTCGGCGAAGAACCCTTCTTCCGCAAGCGTCGGCGCACGGTATCCCGTATTGACGTTCCCACGGAATGCCAGATTCTTGCTCACATTATAGCGCGTGCCGACGGAACCCGTGGGATGAACGCCAAGATCGTCATAGCTCACCGCATGACCACCGAGCGTCCATTCCCATTTGGGTGTGACGTAGAAATCCAGATTGACGTGTCCGTCGAAAATACCACGGTTCAGAATGCTCCCAGCCGCTGCCGGAATCCCGAATTTGTCCACCGCACCCGCAGAAGCCATTGTCCCGGCATTCGGCCCATCGAGAATGGGAACCCCGCCATTCTCTACAGAGGCCTCATCCCCCTTGCCAACCTGATAGGTATCGAAACGATAATCAAAACCATAACTCAGATTGACCGGACGCGGCAGAAAGGACGTCTTGATGATCTTCGTGCTGTTAAACCCGGCATCCAGCTCGGTAGAGACGAACTGTCCCGTATAAAAACTCGTCGGGCTGTCCAGTCCCATCGTGGGGTTATCTGTATCGACAATATGGTTTATCTGCTGATTACGGCCGTAATTGACGAAGAAATCCCACTGCATGCCCAGAAAACTATGTGTACGGATGCCGTTATTGACCTGAAAGTCCCATTCCTCGGCATGCCACATCGGCTCCATGCCATTCGGATGGAGCGCACGCACCACGTTGTCGTTTGACGGCGCACGATAGGTTTCAGGCGCAATGATGTTTTTATGGGCGAATGTCGAGGTGTTGTAGACTTCCCAGTTATCCGTCACCGGATAGGCCATGTTCACGCTGGCCGTTTCAAGCAGCATGCGGATATTGCCGGCCAGACGCTGCACATCCTTGCTGGCAGTCTCGTTACGCGAATCACCCTCAAAATAGAGGTTGCCCGGATACTCGCCCGACCGGTTGGTGGAAAGCTGGTTGTTGATCTGGGCCGCCACATTCAGATAGCCGCCACGATGCCCCAGAGCGAAACCGTAATCGGCATTACCGTCAAAAGACTGCCCGTCCCCCGCGTAAAAACCGCTGTTCTGCAGATTGATCGACCCGCCCTTGCTGTCGGTCTTCAGCACGATATTGACCGCACCGGCCTCAGCATCCTGACCATACAGCGCACTCGCGCCTTCAGTGATGATTTCGACATGGTCAATAGCGCTGACCGGGATCAGGGACAGATCCGCCGGGTCCGTTCCGTAGTTCGGACCGGCCTGATAGTAATTGAAATTGGCATCCACATGCCGACGCTTGCCGTTGACCAGCATCAGCGTCTGATCCGCACCAAGGTTTCGTAACTGCATCGTCTTGTTGAAGCCGTTGCTCCCCATCCCGCCGAAGGGAGACGACGTCACCGCTGCGGAAAGCTGGGACAGGGCCGCGAGTATATTGGTCTGGCCGGTTTCCTTGAGCTGCTGTGAGGAATACCGGAAAACCTGTACGGTGCTGTGCTCACGTGTCGATGGGGAAAAAACGCTGGTTCCGGGTACGGACCTGCCACGAACGGCAATACTTTCCGTGTCCCTCGCACTGATCTGCGTCACCCGCTTCCTCTCTGTCTTTTTTACAGACCGTGGCACTACAGGAGTGGCATGAGCGGCTTTTTTCGCAGGTGGAGCAATCAATTCCGTATTTTTGGCAAGAGCGGCATGACAAAGAGACGTCGTCAACAGACAGATCGTGCTCACGGAGAGAGAGCGGGACAGGGACTTCCGAACAAACATTTTCACTCACTCCTGGAATTGGGAAAAACAACTGACAGAAGGCGTCAGGATTTCTTCTAATTCTCTGCGATTACCTTGTCCGGGGGCGTTCTGCGCTCCGCCCGATCAGCATTTTCGCTTCAACTTCGTCACACAATAATAAGCATTGGTACGATGTTGGAACGTTTATCTTGTTATCCGGGCCAATAAATTTTTCTTATCCCGGACACGAGACGGACCACACGCGTGATCCATCCCGCAGACCTGTCAGTCGATCCTGAACATGGCTTCCACTTCCACCGCCATTCCGGAGGGCAGGGAAGATGTACCTGTGGCGATGCGCACATGGCGCCCCGCATCCCCCAGCAGTTCACCGAACAGATCGGATGCGCCGTTCAGGACTTTCGCCTGCTGTTCGAACTCTTCCGTACAGCGGACCACCCCCGCGACCCGCACGAGCTGCCTGATCCGGGAGAGGTCTCCCTCAAGAAAATTCCGAACCTGGGCAATGATATTCAGCGCACAGAGCCTTGCGGCGTGCTGACCTTCCTCAACGGAGAAATCCTTTCCGACAACACCCTTGTAACGGAGATCGTCTCCCCAGCGGGGCCCCTGGCCGGCAACGAACAGAAAGCCATCACAAGCCAGCACAGGTGTATAATTGCCGCGGGGAACGCTGACAGGCGGGAGGGGAATGCCTCCCTCACAGACGGGAGTATCGTCACGCACGAATCTGCCTCCAGTCCCCTGACTGCCCCTGCCAGTTGATGACCATCCCGAGATGGCGTTGCAGTGTTTTGCGGAACATCTGAATCAAACCACGCCATTCCTCCGCCGCAATGCCGTCGGTTGCGGGTTCCGGCCCCATGAACATCCCGTCCACGCCACCACTGGCCACACAGGCCTCGATACACCGGACCTCAAGCTCTGCTTCATGAAAGACGGCCTGATTTTCCAGAAGGCATGCCAAAGCCGCCACCAGACCGGTCGCCCCCCAGTTCGAAACATTCGCGACGATCAGAAGGTCGGTCGCCGTTTCGGCTGCAACACCTCCCCGCCCCTTGATGCCGCAGTCCCGGGCCTTGGCGATCTTCTGTTTCAGTTCCGCGGCAATCACCCCCATACCCAGTTCGTTGCCACCATCCCCGATCCCAATGGACAGCAGCCCCTGTTTGCGGGCCTGCGCGAACAGATAGTCCAGATCGGCCACCATTCCGTCCAGCGGTCGGCCGCCCAGACCATGATACAGACCACGATCATTGGCACCCGGCCGTTCGATCGACACCAGAAGGCTCGGCTGGACCTGAGCCAGAAGGACATCGCAGACCCTGCGGCTGCCCGCTTCGTCCTTGGGCACGGTCGCGACATAGACCGGTCGCAGATAGGGAACGGGGACGATCTTTCCATCTTCCGGCAGATCGAAGGGTGCGAGACCCGCGCCACGACAGGTCGCGAACATCATGTCCCGCCAGTCCTCGTCCACGACAATGACCGTTTCGCGCGACAGACCCAGAAAAACCGCGCGCGCGATGAACGCGGCCCCGACCGGCCCATCAGTCTCCGGCACTCCGCCGCCTTCGGGAAAGCCAGTCGCGATCAAAACCGGCCCGGGACGTCTGGCCACCTGTTCCACGAACATTTCAGCGGCGGCCATGCACATGTGTCCCGGCTGACGCTTCTGCAGGGCCTCGTAAATCAGAGCAATACTGCCGACACCCGTATAATCCAGAACCATGAAGTCATCGATGGTTCCGGCAATTCGGTCGTAAAGGAGTGTTCCATTCTTCAGCATGACGACACGCCTCCTTTTTACAGTATTTCGGAATAAACAGCCGGATCGACATTTCCGCCACTCAGGACGGCCACCGTCACCTTGCCCTGCACATCCAGCTTTCCGGACAGGATCGCGGCAAGAGGTGCCGCCCCTCCCGGTTCCGCAACCAGCTTGAAATGCTCGAAACAGTTGACCATGCCAACACGGACCTCGACGTCATTCACCACCAGACCGTCCGCAAGAAGGGCATGGTTCGTGGGGAAGGTCAGAGCGCCGGGTGTCGGTACCATGAGGGAGTCACACAGGGTCATCGCGCCAGTCGCGTTTTCAAGACGCTGTCCAGAGGCCAGCGAACGGGCGAGATCGTCAAAACCGGCGGGTTCTACCGAATAGACCGATGTTTCAGGCCGCAGCGTGCGAACCGCCGTGGCAATTCCTGCCACCAGTCCTCCGCCACTTGCGCTGGAAAGGACGTTATCGGGCATGATCCCCAGCTCCCGGCACTGCTCCATGATCTCCAGGCCGACCGTTCCCTGACCCGCCATGACATTATAATCGTCATAAGGCGGCACAATGATCGCCCCTTCAGCTTGCGCGATGCGGGCACCGATTTCTTCGCGGTTTTCCGTTGCGCGGTCATAAAGCCTGACCTGGGCTCCATACCGACGTGCGCCTTCGATTTTCATCCTGGGGGCACTCTCCGGCATGATGATATGGGCCGGGATTTCCAGAAGGGCACAGACGGCGGCGATGGCCAGGGCATGATTCCCGGATGACCACGCCACGACACCTCCGCACCGTTCTGCCGGCGTCAGCTGAAGGATACGGTTGCAGGCACCACGGAATTTGAAAGAGCCGGTTTTCTGGAGCATTTCGGGTTTGATCAGAACCCGTCCCCCCAGCCTGTCATTCAGAACCGGGCTCTCGAGAAGAGGCGTACGGACCACATGCTTTCGGATCCTGCACGACGCCGCAAATATTTCGGAAAAACCCAGTGTCCTGTTCTCGGATATCGTCACAAATACTTACCCCTCTTCTGATAGAGGTATCATTCTTTCCGAACGTTTCTTAAATCAAATATTATGTTTGTATAATATCCCATAAATAAGACTTATCAGCTTGGGTTTTCATGGATCCCCAGTCGCCGGGCGATGGAGGAACGCAGCCACTTCATGGGAGATAGTGTCTTTATCTTACCGAAAATCTGGCCAGTCTGGATGCTGATGAATGTATCGCGCCATATTCCCCGCACTCCTCGCGGAGAATGTGATGCTTAATCGCCGCAGCCTGCGAGACTATATCCATTATTCCCACACATGGTGGTCAGGTAGACAGAGGAGCAGTCACCGCGCTCTCCTTCCCTATCCTGAAAAGCCGTATCAACGACCGGCTCTCCGTCATGCGTTTCCTGGGTCTGGGTCCCTCAGACCGCGTGCCGGATGCCAAAACGGTCAAGCTGTTTCGCGAGCGTCTAACCCAGACTGGTGCGATTGAAAGACTGTTTGTCCGGTTTGACGCGACCCTACGCAATGCCTGTTATCAGTCAGTCCTTTTGCGACAGAAACCAATCCTGCGCAGTTTTCCCCGCTCCTGCCCCCGAACGCTCAGAGAGCGATCGGGTATTCGCGCGAAGGTCTGTGTTCCGTCACAAGCATCGCGGAGAGTTTGCTGACAATGTCCGGATATTTTGCCGCAACATCGCGTTTTTCGCTGGGGTCTGCCGCCAGATCGTAAAGCTCCAGCCGAGATGATCCGACGGGCCGTACGATTTTCCACTTTCCCTGCCGGGCAGCCTGCCAGAAGGCCGGTTCATATGTTTCCCAGTAAAGCAGGCGCTCAAAGGGTCCCCGCTCCCCCAAAAGGATGGGAGTCAGATCATGGCCATCCGTGACCACGGAAATGCTTTTACCCGCCAGTCCAATAGCGGTCGGCAGAAAATCCGGATGATAGACGGGCGTATCTTCTTTTACCCCGGCGGCAATGTGACCGGGCCAGCGGGCAATGAGCGGAACGCGGATCCCGCCTTCATAAAGCTCGCGTTTATATCCCCGCAAGGGACCATGGGAGTTGAAAAACGTGACAACATCCGTCTGCTCCGCCGTCGGCTCGGATCGCGGACCATGATCGGACGAGAAAAATACGACCGTATCCTCGTCCAGCCCGAGCTCTTCAAGAGTCCGCAGGATACTGCCCACCCCCGCATCCAGAAACTCGATCATGGCCGCGTAGGTTTTCTCCGACCTTCCCCACGGCTCCCCGCCATAATCGCCTTCGGCTGGCGTAACATACGGACTATGTGGCGCATTATAGGCGACGGTCAGGAAAAAGGGTTTCTGACGGTGCCGCCTGATGAAATCACAGCTCTGATCCGTTACGATGTCCGTTTCGTAAACGGCGCGCCCTTCCCCGACATTTCCCGGAACATCCAGCAGAGTGGTGCCCTCGTACCACTTCTCGGGGAAATACCCTTGAGTCTTTTCCGTCTGCGTCAGCCACCCATGAAACTCGTCAAACCCGTGTCGGGTCGGCACTGCGGCCGGGGCATATCCGTCCAGATGCCATTTTCCCACCAGGCCCGTCACATATCCCTGGTCCTTCAGGAGGGATGCGACGGTCGGCTCCTGATCGGGCAGGTTGGCCCTGCGGATCTTTTCCTGCCCCTTGTACCCGACAACTCCTCCAGCAAGAGCAAAATTGTCGCGAATGGACGCATGACCCATATGGCGGCCTGTCATAAGCGCACACCGGGACGGAGAACAGATCGGCGCCCCGCCATAAGCCTGTGTGAACTGCATGCCCTGCGAGGCCATCCGATCGATATTGGGCGTCCGGATTTTCGTCTGACCATAACAGCCCAGATCATAGACACCCAGATCATCTGCAATGATGTAGATGATATTGGGCGAGCGTGACGCTGCCGTGGAGGCAGCCTGTGCAACGCCTCCAGCCAGACCAAGAGCTACCGTTCCCGCCAGAAGGGTCCGGCGCGCAACCATGTTTCCCAGCGCGGTTTCGCTGGCGTCGGTCGGATTGGACAAGGCACGTGCCTCCTTTGAGAAAACAGGCTTCACTGATCGGACAGTTTCGGTGTGACAAGCGTGACCTTGTCGATGCGTCCCGTAAATGCTGCGGGGACCGTGTAGGCCGGACTGACGGCAGACCCCAGATCACGGCCGATATCGAGTGTCTCCCGCGATGACAGGGCGATGTTGCTGAAATGCGCCTGTCCCGCCGAAGCCCCGTCGACCGATAAGGTGACTGCTGCGGGAACAGGTTTTCCGCCCACCCAGCGACGGATCATCTCCGCTGCAGCATCCGTTTTTCCGGTTTTACGCTCCTGCTCCGGCGTAACCGTCACAACGATATGCCGCTGCCCGACGGGAAGAGGCGCAGACGTCACGATCTGGCCTGTACGCACACCATGCGCATTCGCTTCATAAACCAGGCGTCCGTTCGAGACATAGAGCGCAACTCCGCCATACCGTCCGCCCTCGGCGAAAATAACCCCCTGTGCGCCACCGGCAGGAATATCGATGTCCGCACTCAGCGTATAAGGATCGTTCCCCAGATCAGGCGCAAACCTCGTGCTGACGCGGTCCACACCAGAGCGATACGTAAAAACCGTCTGGCCCGTTGCCGTCCCCAGCGGATACGCATCTATTCCGGGCCGGATCGGGTCTGCGTGATTGCGGATAGCTTCCTTCTGGAACAGAGCCTGAAGCTCTTTCAGTTTTTCAGGATATTTCGCGGCCAGATCATGCGCCTGACTGTAATCATCGCTCAGTCTGTAAAGCTCCCACGGATGTGTCCTGGGCTGCACGCCTCGGGCGAGATACACCCGGTTATCACCAACCTCCCAGGTCTCCTGCGCCAGTTGTCCAGCCCACCAGCCATCGGAATAGATCCCCAGATTTCCACTCGTGGTGAAATACTGAACCCTGTGGCGGGAGGGAGCATCAGGGTGATCGAACGTATAGAGCAGACTTTTACCTTCGAGCGGGATCTGTTCAATGCCCGCCGTGCGGGATGGGGGCGTGATGCCAGCGGCTTCGTAAAGCGTCGGGGCAATATCATTCAGATGACTGAACTGCCCCCTCAGCCCATTGGCATCATGGATGCGTGCGGGCCATGAGATCACCAGCGGATCCGTCGTCCCTCCCAAATGGGCGGCATCCTGTTTCGTGCCCTGAAAAGGAGAGGTCAGCGCCCACGCCCAGGCCGCAGCATAGTGATTGAAGTAGAGCTCACTTCCCAGTGCATCGCTGTCAGCAAGGCGTGTCCTGACATCGGGTGTGCTTCCATCAGCATTCTTGACGTCCTTGCCCAGGAAGCCGCCTTCGGCACTCCCGCCATTATCCCCGAAGACTTCGAGAACGAGCGTATTGTCAGAAATCCCCTCCTCCCGAAGTGTTGCCAGAAGCCGCCCGACTTCCTGATCCGTTTCTTCCGCAAAGGCCGCATATACCTCCGCCTGATGCGCAAGGAGCTTCTTTTCGTCAGGCGACAGACTGTTCCACGCCGGCAGCGTGGAAGGCCGTGGCGTCAGTTCCGCATTTGCGGGGATGACGCCCAGCGCCTTCTGCCGATCAAAGCTCTGCTGTCGGATAACGTCCCAGCCCTGATCGAACTTTCCTTTGTATTTCGCAATCCATGCCTTTGGAACATGATGCGGCTCATGTGTGGCACCCGTCGCGTAATAGATGAAGAAAGGCTTGTCATGCGCAACGGCATCATGCTGGTGCAGCCAGCGAATTGCTTCGTTGGTGATGTCTGTCGTGAAATAATACCCCTGCTCCGGCGTGGATGACGGCTCTACAGGGGTCTGATCACGGTAAAGGCGGGGATAATACTGGTTATCCGCCGCGGCGAGAAAGCCGTAGAAGTGCTCAAACCCCCACCGACCAGTCGGCCACAGGTCAAATGGACCCGCGGCGCTAATCTGCCAGTAAGGCGTGTTGTGCCATTTCCCGAACGCCGCCGTATTATACCCGTGTTCCTTGAGAACTTCGGCAATCGGCGTCACATTCGTCGGCAAAACGGTATTATATCCCGGATGCTTTGACGCAGCTTCTTCGATATTGCCGAACCCCACCTGCCGGTCATTATATCCCGTCAGCAGTGAGGCCCGGGAAGGCGAGCACAGGGCATTGACATGGAAATTGTTATATCTGAGCCCATTGCTGGCCAAACGTGAGAAAACCGGCGTTGAAATCGGACCACCAAAAACATTTGTCGCACCAAATCCGACATCATCGATCAGGATCACGACGATATTGGGTGCATTTTTAGGTGCCTGCGGCAATTGGGGCCAGCCCTGCGTTCCTTCGGGAGGTTCCGCAGCCCGGACACTCTGCTGAGCAGCCCCGAACAGAAGCGTGCTGCCAAGAAGAAGACCCAGATATGTGCGTATTTTCATGACATCTTTCCCATGACTGTTCCCTAAGTACGGGAACAGCAGCAGTCGTCCTGCGGGTTCAGTAATTGACGCGGGCAATAAAACCGAAATTGCGCGGCTGACTGACATACGCATACCAGCTTCCATTGCCGGAGGCCGCACTCCCCTGAGAGATCTGCGTTACGCGCCGCTCGTCCGTCGCATTATTGATAAAGCCGGCAAGCTCCCAGCGCCCCTGATGGTCACGCAGCCCGAAATTCAGGTTCAGCGTTCCGTAAGCCGGCACCCAGCCATAAGCAGAGTTGTTGCTGGAGGTGTTCATGCGCGTATTGTAATTATAGCTGCCGCCAGCATAGGCATCGAGGCGACGGGAAAAGACTTTTCCGATCCCGTGCGAATACTGCACCGCAGCGGAAAGCGCCCATCTCGGAACAAACGGAATCTGTGTGTGCGCCAGACTGTAAGCCCCCGTCCATGCCACTTCCGGCGGGGCGCTTGTGGAATACTGCAGGAACTGTGCGTCGTTATAAGAGGCCGAAAGGGACGTCACGAGATTGACGATCGGGCTGTAGTGGATATCCATTTCCGCACCACGGACGCGGACTTTCGGAGCACTGCTCAGATAGGACACCAGCGCGCCCTGATATTCGCGAACGGCCGTTACCTGATAATTGTGGTCGTTGGTCTGATACAGCGCACCACTGACCAGAAGGCGATTTTGCAGGAACTGCGCTTTCGCCCCGACTTCGAACGCATCGTCCGTCTCTTTCCCGACATTCGGAGACACCGCCCCCTGAGAGAGCTGATTTGCCGAAAATGATACCAGGTTAAGACCACCGGATTTTCCGCCGCGCCCATAACGGCCATAGATCATGGCGTTATCCGTCAGGTGGTATTTCGCAACAAACTGTCCGGTTACGAAACCGTTATCGAGATGCGCGCCATATCCCGTATTGGTCCCGTACAGAGCCCAGATTTTCTGCGCCGTCGCTAGAGGCGTAAGAGCCGAATTATAGCTGTCGGGTGTGACCTGCCACTGGGAATAGCTACCCGTTTTTGCGTCGTAATTATATCTGACGCCGGTCACGAAATCCAGTTTCCGGGTAACGTGCCAGGTTCCGTCCGCGTACAGGCCATAATAATTGGTCGTCGGCTGTCCATAACTGCGGACGTCATAATTATTCAGAACATTGGAAGCCTGCGCGGTCGAAACACCGGCAACAGGTGAACTCCCCGTACCATAACCATACCATGCCCCGGCATCAGGCCCATATCGGGTATCACCGTAAACGCGGTTTTCCTGCCACATGTAGAAGGCTCCGACCCGATAATCGAGCAGATGCCCCCAGGAACTCGAAAAGCGCAGCTCCTGCGTGAACTGATTCTGATCGACCTTGGCGTTGGAGTTCATGATGGCGTCGGCCGGCCCCAGATCCCCGTCATTATGCGGCGCCCAGTTCCACCAGCGAAAAGCCGTGATGGACGACAGTGTGAAATTGGCATGATGCCAGTCCACATGTCCCGAAAGTCCCATATCTTCCTGTTCGGCATCCGAAAGGGAGCTTCGGTTGATGGTATAGGGCGCATTGGACGGCGCCGTCGGGGCGTAGCCGGTCCAGCCCAGACGCTGGGCAAGCGTCCCTGCCACGGCACTTCCATCCGTTTTGGTTGCAACAACCTTGTACAGGCCCCCGGAGCAGCAGTTTTCGCGCAGATGGGCATAATCTCCCGTCAGCCGGATGCTCAGTTCGTCCGTGGGGTGATACAGGACCTGAGCCCGGAAAGAGCGGCTTGTCTGTCCGTTGACGTCCCCCCCGCCCGCAAGATTCTTGACCCAGCCGCTGTTTCCATAACCCAGCGCACTCAGGCGGATGGCAAGCTTGTCCTTGATCAGCGGTGTCGTAAGCCCAAGGCTCCAGCGGTTATAGTCATAATTCCCTACCCCGGCTTCGCCATAGATATGCCGCGTATGCAGGTCCGGAGCCGCAGTGGTGAGCTGAATGGCGCCTGCCGTCGCCGTCATGCCGCCTTCCGTCCCGGCCGGACCACGCAGGACGGTTATCCCGTTCAGATCCACCAGATCGCTGAGTGCCGTGGCCGGGCGCGAACGATACACCCCGTCAACATACACCGACACACCGCCTTCGATGCCATCCGTTGGAGCGGTCCCCGCGGCTCCAAGACCACGGATATTGATAGTCGTATTACGCGGATTGGAGATGTTGAGCTGGACAGTGGGAAGCAGGCGGGCTGCCTGCGGCAGCGCCGTAATATGCTCCGCCTTCAGTTCCTGTGCACTGATCCGCGTCGCCGCCTGCGGAACATTCTGAAGATCGTGCGTCTCTTTGTCGATCGTCTGGGCCGCACGCTGGGCCTGCGATGCGACCACATGGATTTCTTCGGGATGTGCAGCCAGCACTTTCGCAGATTTTCCGCCCGGCGAAACAGCCGGAACCGGCCTGGCAGGGTGATGGCCGTGCGCGACATGGGTGGCGCCATTGCGTTCATCCGGACCGGGACCTTTCGCCTGTGCGCTTTCCCAGGCTGTTGCATCGACGGTGGCCACGATGGCGGTGAGCAGAACATATCTTTTCTTCATGGCCAGAGTGCTCCCGGAGCCGCTTTAACACTATATGTTATGGTTCTTATATTTAAAAACGATACATATTAGTCGTAGGGTCGTCCATACAGCCGTTATGGATTCGGGAAATGTTTTTATATAGCTTTTTTATATAGTTCATTTATGCCGTAACGTCTGAACGGCAGGCTGATCCTGCAAGGCCGCGCGCCTACTCAGCGTCAGTAACCTGATCGATCCGCAGCAGAATGCCCTGCTTGCCGGCAAGCAGGGCAGTGTCAGACCTCTTCTTCCCCTAATCTGCCGGGGAGACGCCGTAGTGATCCGCAAAATGCGGACCATCCGCCCCCCAGCTATAACTCCCTTGCGGGAAAGGCAGCATGGTGGCGTTCCACTCCGCCCATTCCTTCTTCAGACGCGCAAACAGTTCCGGTTTGCGATCCTTCAGATTGGCCCTTTCACGGGGATCATTGACAACATCAAAGAGGAATTCGTTGTCTGCGATTTTCAGATATTTGTAGTTGCCATCGAGATGCGCATGCTGGTCATGAATCTTGTAACGCCAGAACAGCGACCGCGCCTGCCGCTTTGACGGATCGAGGAGGAAGGGCAGAAGGCTCGTTCCATCGGAGGGGAACGTAGCGTCCGGCGCAGCCCCGGCTGCAGCAAGAAAACTGGGGAGCCAGTCCATCGTGACAATGGTCTGATCGCTTTCAGACCCAGGCTTGACCCGGGCAGGCCATCTGAGGACCGCCGGCACTCTCAGACCGCCTTCCAACAGCTCCCCCTTCATACCCGTAAACGGCCAGATATCGGAGAATCGCTCGCCTCCGTTATCGCTGGTGAACACGACGATCGTATTTTCCGTCAGGTGATGACTGTCGAGCGCGGCCAGCACACGTCCGATCTGATCATCCATGGCCCTGACCATGCGGCCGTAAGTCTCCTGCGTTCCACCATCGTAATCGAAGATCCTGCCTTTCAGCCGCTTTGACTCGCCCTCGTCCTCCGGCCCCTCCCAGGGCCAGTGCGGAGCATTGAAATGCAGGCTGAGGAAAAATGGCGATGTCCCTCCGGCAAAAGTCTCCACCAGACGAACGGCCTCATCCCCCAGAAGCCCTGTGAGATAACCATGATCATGGATCAGATGATCATCGCGGTAGAACTGATCTTCACCGGGCTTTGCCTGATGGGTGAAATAATCGGCAGCCCCGCCCGAAATACCGTAAAAATGGTCATACCCGCTTTTCAGAGGCCCGAATTGCGGAGGGCTGCCAAGATGCCATTTCCCTACCAGAGCCGTCTTGTACCCTGCCCTGTGAAGCTGTTCCGGCAAGGTCGGCAGTCCCGGAGGAAGACCGACTTTCCCGCTGGATGAGGCGATGGGTTCTTCAAGACCACAGGCAATGCGATCCTGATAACGCCCGGTAATCAGCGCAGTCCGTGTCGCGGAGCAGACGGCAGAATTCGCATAGGCACGTGTCAGTTTGATCCCCTCATGGGCAATGCGATCAATGGACGGCGTTGTGAAGCCCGGCGTCCCGAAACAACTGACATCTGCATATCCGAGATCATCCGCCAGAATGAAAATGATGTTGGGCGGCGTGGCTCCGTTACCGGAACGAGTCGGAGAACGGGGCTGGCCCATCGCCTGCGAGTCCAGCCCTGTAAGTCCTCCAAGGCCAATCCCGGCAACAGTCGTGAGAAAGGCACGACGCCTCTGAACAAATCGGCTCATCTGCAAGGCTTTCGATGGAAGTTAATAACTATATTGTTAAGTTATATATTTTATAGACTGAAAAATATGATGTAAATTAATAAAAACCATATAGGTTGGTTGAAATGACCCGTGGAAGCGGCTTCAGTCCCCAGGGCACCGACAGGCCCTGAAACCCAGAAGACAAGGTAAGTGATATGGCTTCGCTTCGACTCAGGCTCTCCACCGCCACGGCGGGAGCGCTGGCGATATGCACTGTGGCAGCGTTCCACCCGACACCGGCAAACGCCGTTCCGAGCGTAGTGCCAACCGGCGTGACCCGCTACGCTCCAGAAAAGGCCTACAACAGCTTTATTCTGTTCTCGGGCAGCGACAATCATACCCATCTCATCGACATGAATGGCCACGAAGTCCGGCAATGGGCACAGTCGGGCTTTCCCGCCAGATATGTCGATCCTGCACTGGTTCAGGGCCAGAAAGGCGTGATCGGTCTTCAGCTCTCCGAAATCCGGGGAGACGGAACACACAAGATCCCCGGGGCCACGGCCGGTTTCCGCAACAGAACTTTCGGCTATGTGGACTGGTCAGACAAAACGCTCTGGGAATGGGGGCTGCAATCGCCTGAAGGCAATGCCCGCCAGCACCATGACTGGGCCCGTCTGCCCGATGGCGGCACACTCCTGCTGGCCAACCAGAACCGCTCCGTACCCGGTGGGGCAAAACCGGTGCTTGATGACGTGATTTACGATATCGGTCCGACCGGAAAAATTCGCTGGACCTGGAAAGCTGGCGATCACCTCCAGGAGTTCGGATTTACCGACAGCCAGCTCCAGCTTGTTCTCCATGCCGAAAATCCCGATTACTTGCATATCAACAACATGCAGCTTGTGGGCGACAACCACTGGTACCGGGCAGGCGACAAGCGTTTCGATCCCGACAACATCATGATCGACTCACGGGAGGCGAACTTCATCGCAATTCTGGATCGCCACTCTGGCAAGGTCGTCTGGCGTCTGGGGCCCAACCTTCCCCAGCGCCGCCGGACGGAACCTGCGGTTCCCTTCGCCGTAGACCAGTTCGTCGGCCAGCATGACGCGCATCTCATCCCTCAAGGGCTGCCCGGTGCAGGCAATCTGATCGTTTTCGACAACCAGGGCGAAGCAGGCTATCCGGCACGTCCTCTTCAGGTCACCAGTGGCTCCCGGATCCTGGAAATCAATCCCGTAACAGCTCAGGTCGTTTGGCAATATACAGGCGAGAACTCGGGAGGGCCGCCATGGTCCTTTTACAGCAGCTTCATCAGCTCCGCAGACCGGCTGCCCAATGGCAACACCCTCATCGACGAAGGCATGAACGGCCGCTTTTTCCAGGTCACCCCCAAGGGCGAGATCGTGTGGGAATATGTCTCTCCCTATTCCGGCGAAACACCCGGTACTTCCCCTGACAGACCGACCCGCTCCAACTGGGTCTATCGTATCCAGCCAGTTCCTTATGACTGGACTCCCTCAGGCGTACCCCATACCGAGACGGCCGTTGCCCCCGCCTTTGCCCAGAAGAAATAAAAAGGCACAAAGCTCCGGCTTCTCAGGCATGAGAGGCCGGAGCCTCCCTCAGGCCGGCACGGTCGGCTCCGAAGGCGACTGACCATCAACCGGATTCACGACAGCCCCTGCCGGAGCCGCCACACGCCCCTTGAGAAGCGGGTCCTGCGTTTTCTGCATCCAGCGTCTCAACCGCTTTCGCATCTCCTTGAGGGCGTCATGAAAACGGGGATCAGCATAAAGATTGCAATGCTCCGTAGGATCGAACGTCAGATCATACAGTTCTTCCTCGGGCAGAACCTGATCCTGCCACCCGGCCCTGACCCAGACGGATTTGCTCGGACTGTCATCACAGTTGGGCAGGACAGGCTGCCGACGGTTCCCAAACCTGCGGATATATTTCCACCGGCGGGTTCGCACCGCACGCATCGGCTCATAGGCCGCATGATACGTCATCTCGGAAAACACGGCATCCCGGATTTCCTCCTGCCCGCCCCGCAATACGGACAGAAATGACGTACCCGTCAGCCAGGACGGGCGCGGAATGCCCAGATAATCATAAACGGTCGGAAAGATATCAATCTGGGAAACCATCACGTCCGACTGATGCCCCACAGCCAGACCCGGGCCCCGCATGACAAGCGCCGTTCCGATCCCGTCATCCGTCAGGGTGCATTTCATGCGGGGGAAGGCGACACCGTGATCCGTTACGAAAATGACCAGTGTGTTCCCGGCGTAACCATTTCGGGACAACGCCCGCAGAACACACCCCACACCTGCATCCAGTTGTCGTGCGCTGGCCCCGAAAGCCGCAAAATCGCGTCGGGTTTCGGGCGTGTCAGGCAGCGGCCGGGGAATATCCCGCACACGCTCCAGATCGGCCGCTGTCGGATCAGGATAGTCTCGATGCGTTTCGAAAAATCCGACATCCAGGAAGAAGGGCTGTTTTGGCCGGCTGTCCAGAAACCGCTCGGCAATAGGCGCAACAATCGCCGCCTCGGCCCGCCACTTTCCGTTTTCGTCGCGGTATCCGAGATTTCTGTCATATCCCAGCGCCTCCGGATCTGCGGCGACGTGCTGCATCCCGGTCAGGACGGCCTGATATCCGAATTTCTGCAGATCCCGGAAAAGAAGCTGCCGCGGATCGTGCAGGCTGAACCCCCGATGCGCCAGCCCGAGCATTCCCGAGCGATGCGGAGACTGACCGGTCAGCAGGGCCGCACGACTGGGAGAACAGACCGGTGCCGCACTGAAAGCCTGCCGGAACAGCACACCATCGCGGGCAAGAGAGGCTATTTCCGGCGTGGAGACAGCGCTGTCATAAGGCTCGAGTGACCGCCCGCTGTCATGGGAATGAATATAGAGAATATTCGTCCACCGGCGCGCCGGGAGAGCATGCCCGTATCCTGTCGCAGCGAAGGCTCCTCCACCCGCGGCAAGAAGGTTGCGACGTCTGACCTGTACCATTCCGATCCTCCGGATATTCGGCCCGGAGCGGGACCGCACGCCCTGTGGGCGCAGAAGAAAGCTGAAATCCGATGCCCGGAGCAGCCCCTAGATCTGCGGATCGCCGATCCTGCCCCCCATGGCAGCCACCAGCATCTTTCCGGCCGGACTCTGCATGCTGCCTGCATCAAAATTCGAAGGCTGTTTCGCGCGCGGCGTATAGGTTCCACTGAGTTTTTCGCTGAGATAACGCGCAGCAGCCCGCACTGCGAAAACACCCAGCACACCCTGTATGTCGGGCGGCGAAACACGGGCCGTCAGAGCCGTCTGAACGGCTGATCTCACATCGGGAGAGCGCGCATTCTTTCCATAGGTCGCTGCCAGAACGGCTGCCAGGGAGCCCTCCGGCTGCCCCGGCTTCGCAATCGTGGCGGCCATCCATCCAAGCGCCTGAGCCGCATGAGGGCCATTCAGCAGGATTTCGCCCTGCACCGCTTTGATCACGGGAGACGTTTCCTTCCCGAATGCCATCGCCACGTCATGGGTCGTCCGGGCATCCAGCGGCGTCTGCACAGCCAGAATCCCAGTCGCGGCCCAGTACCGCAGGACCTCGTTTTTATCCTGAAGATATGTTCTGAACGCCGGAAGATTCTCTGCCCTGCGCTGGATCACCTTCGCCCCGAGGGCCATCAGCGCAGGCAGTGGATAGGCGCCGGGCTGACGACTCTCCTGATATCCCTGCTGCGGCAGTCCTTCGGCAATGAAGGCATTGTCGTGGATCGCAATCATCTGCGCATCCAGAACGCCACGCAGATCCCGCAATACCCCCTGATGCGCAGGATCGTCCACGAGATTGCTGATCTGGTGCGGATCAGCCTCGATGTCATAAAGCTCCTCGCCCGGCTTGGCCTGCCAGAACGCGGCCTGAGTGGCATTCAGACGCCCTGCCAGCCATTCCTCTTCCCAGGACTGGTAGCCACGCCCTTTCCATTCATACGCATTATGCTGCCCGTAAATGCGATGGGGCATGTAATTGCGGATATAGCGGTAGCGCCTGTTCCGGACCGTTCGCATCAGATCCAGCCGCTCATCCATCCGATTGCGACCGCTGAACACATGATCGCGCGCCGCCCCAATACGTCGCCCCAGAAACGGCTGCCCCTGCATGTGTGGCGGAATGGCTACCCCGGCCAGCGACAGCGTCGTTGGAGCCATGTCCACCAGACTGACAAGATCAGGGCTGGGACGCCCAGCCTCCCGATGGGCAAGATGTCGGTATTTCTCCGGAAACCGCACGATCAGGGGAACATGCAGTCCCCCTTCATAGCAATACCGCTTTGTTCGGGGCTGTACGCCGCCATGATCGGCGAAGAACATGACAATCGTGTCCTTCACCAGATCATCCTGATGAAGTTCATCCAGAATATGGGCAACAGCCCTGTCCTGCCGGTTCACCATATCAATGTTCCGCGCAATCGAAGCCCGGATGTCCGGCGTATCCGGCAGATAAGGCGGGATACTGACCCGCGCAGGATCAGTCATGGTCGCCCCCGTCTCGAACAGATGGGATTCATGCGTGATCAGATAGTTGTAAACCGCAAAAAAGGGCTTCCCCTCTGGACGGTTGCGCCAGTGCGCCGTGAGTGAACACTCATCCCAGATGGCTTTGGGATCCAGATCACAGTTGTAATCGGTAAAGACGTTATTGGTGCAGTAATACCCCGCTTCCCGCATCTGTTCGGGCACATTCTGAAACTGGCCTGCAACCCGCGCCACAGCACGCATGTTTTCCGCAGGGCCACAACTCTGCGGATACAGACCCGTCACCAGCGAAAAACGCGACGGGGAGCAGACCGGTGCGGCAGCGTAAGCATGCTCAAAGCGGATGCCCTCCCGTGCCAGGGCATCAATCGTCGGCGTTGCGGCAAGCGGATTTCCGTAACAGCCCAGAAGGGGCGCATGAATATCGTGACATACGATCCAGATGATATTCGGCTTCCGGTCGGTCGAAGGAACAGCCGGTGCGGGACGAGCTTTGGCCCCTCCTCCTGCCGAAAACGCCGCACTGGCTCCAGCCGTCGCTGCGAGAACACGACGCCGGCTGACCATTTTCACGGGGCGGTCCATTCTCATAATTCCGCCACAGCGGAGGAGGCACATCTGAAACCGATATGGCCCAGCGAACTGTCAGGCGTCGTATGGGTCCGGGCCGAATTGCGATACCGGTTGCAGTAGGAATGATGGCACATATGCGAGCCGCCCCGGATCACCCGGCCCGTTCCCTCAGGAGGGCCGGCGGGATTATGCCGCGTCAGGGCATTCTCATCCTGATGCCAGTCCGGACTCCAGAAATCAGCGCACCATTCCCACGTATTCCCGACCATATTGTACAGGCCATACCCATTGGGCGGAAATGCCGTAACGGGCGCTGTGGTCACATACCCGTCTTCCCTGGTATTCTCTTCGGGGAACCTTCCCTGCCAGATGTTGCACTGATGCTCACCATCAGGAAGAAGCTCGTTACCCCAGGGATAGCGGAAGTTCTCCATCCGCCCCCGCGCCGCTATTTCCCATTCCGCTTCCGTCGGCAGGCGCTTGCCGACCCAGTTCGCGTACGCAACCGCATCATGCCACGAGACATGCACGACCGGATGATCCTGCCGGGACGAAATATGGGATCCCGGCCCCTCCGGATGCCGCCACTGCGCGCCCCGAACGGGCAGCCACCACGGCGTCTGCGGGACCGATCCCCGAAGACGCCGTTTCTTTCCCGTCGCCGTGGCCACGCCTTCAAACACGAAGGACCAGCCTTCGCTTTCAGCCTCCGTGACATAGCCCGTAGCCGCAACAAAGGCCGCAAACTGCCGGTTGGTCACGGCATATCTGTCGATCCAGAAGGCATCCATGTCAACGGACCGGACCGGACCTTCCCCGTCCGCAACGTGAACCTCGGAATCATCAGCGCCAATCCGGTAAGCTCCAGGCCCGATCAGCACCATGTCCACATAACTGACAGCACGGGACGGAATATTGTCCTGAAGGGCAGAAGTGCAGACCGCGCGGGGGGCTGATCGTACTGTCTCAGGAACGCAGCACGCTTTTTTTCCAGAGGCGGGAGCGGAACCAAGGGCCATTTGACTGTTCCTGATCGTTTTATGATTTAAAAACCCTATATCATAGTTATTAGAATCACAAATCCTGATAGAGCCTCATCTCACAATGCCAAAAGCCATAAATTTTCTTCAGAAAACCGGGATTTTCTGGTCCATCCACAAGAATCCCGCACAGGCCCGCTTGACGAAATGATTCGGACGTACAATCAGTTTCCATCGTTGTTTATAAAAACAACTATATTATTTGGTTGTAAATGTCATCTGTCATTCCCCTGCTCCCAGAGGTTCGTGGTCATGAAAAACGTGTCGTCCCGCCGTTACGTCCTCAAAGGTACACTGGCTTTGGGCGCAGCCTTCCTCGCAGGGATAGCGGGCCTTTCTTCCGCGCATGCCGCAGACTACAGGCTGCTGAACGTGTCCTATGACCCCACCCGCGAACTTTACAGTGATATCAACCGCGCCTTCCCGGCTGTCTGGTCGAAAACCCACAGCGGAGACAGTGTCGTTGTCACATCCTCCCATGGAGGCTCCGGCGCGCAGGCACGCTCGGTTCTCGAAGGCGCGCCTGCCGATATCGTCACGCTGGGTCTCGCATACGATATAGACATTCTTGCCCAGAACGGCCTTCTGGCTTCTGACTGGCAGAAGCGCCTGCCCCATAATTCAACGCCCTATACCAGCACGATCGTGTTTCTGGTGCGGAAGGGTAATCCTAAAAACATTCACGACTGGCCGGATCTCATTCGCGACGGCATTCAGGTTATCACCCCCAACCCCAAGACATCCGGCGGCGCACGCTGGAATTATCTGGCGGCATGGGGCTGGGCGCTCCACCAGCCAGGCGGCACGGAACAGTCCGCAACGACCTATCTCAAGGCCCTTTTCGCCCATGTTCCCGCCCTCGATACAGGCGCCCGTGGGGCAACGAACAGTTTTGTTCAGCGTGGACTGGGTGATGTCCTGATCGCATGGGAAGATGAAGCCCTTCTGGCGGCGCGCGATCTGGGTCCTGACAAATTCGACATCATCGTACCCCCACTTACCATTCTCGCTGAACCTCCCGTCGCAACGGTAGACCGGAATGTTCAGGAACACGGGACGGAAGCCCTCTCCCGGGCCTATCTGGAGTTCCTGTTCTCTCCCGAAGGCCAGCGGATTGGAGCCAGACATTATTTCCGCCCTGTGGATCCCGCCATCCAGGCCGAGACAGCCTCGGTTTTCCCGAAAACCACGACATTTGACGTGGCCAGTCTGGGAGGCTGGAGCCGTCTTCAGAAAACGCATTTTTCGGATGGTGGCATTTTTGATCAGATTTACAGCCACTGACCATGAAAGTGCCGAGTGTAACGGCCCTGCGCAGCTCCCAAAACCGGCGCCATGCCCTGCCGGGATTTTCCCTGTCGCTTGGACTGACACTGCTCTGGACCGGGCTGCTCGTCGTCCTTCCCCTGACGGCCCTGCTGCTCCGGCCCTGGCAACACGGCATCAGCCCGATGATCCATGCGCTGTACGACGCACGCCTGTACGCCGCCCTGCGGATCAGTTTCACATGCGCCCTGCTGGCCGTACTCATTGACCTGCCCATCGGCCTGCTGCTGGCCTGGACCCTCGTCCGCTATCGCCCCCCCGGCCATCGCGTGCTGGACGCCATGATTGACCTGCCTTTCGCCATTCCCACAGCCGTTACAGGCATCGCCCTGGCCACACTTTACGGCCCCGGCGGATGGATCGGGTCCCTTTCCAATCCCTGGGGCCTGAAGCTCGCCTTTACGCCTGCTGGAATCGTGATCGCACTGACCTTCATCGGACTGCCCTTCATCGTGCGGTCCATCGAGCCCGTCCTGCGCAGCTTTCCCAAAGATGTCGAGGAAGCGGCCTTTCTGCTGGGGGCCTCAGCATGGCAGCGCTTCCATCGCATTCTCCTTCCCACACTGACGCCTCCTCTGCTGAGCGGCGCCGGCCTCGCCTTCGCCCGTGGCATCGGAGAATACGGCTCGGTAATCTTCATTGCCGGAAACCAACCCTTCCACACCGAGGTCGCTCCGTTGCTGATTGTCATGCGACTTCAGGAGTACAATTATGACGGCGCAACCTCGATCGCCCTGATCCTGCTCGTGACCGCCCTGCTCTGCCTCGTTGCCGTCAGCCGTCTGCGCCGCTCCGTATCCTCGGGGCTGGTCCGCGAGGACGGTGCATGAACGACTCCTCAAAAACGATCCCTGTCCTCCTGACCCTCCTCACCTATGGCGCAGTCGGGCTTATCATCGTCCTGCCTGTTCTCCTGATCCTTCATGAAGCGCTGCGTCAGGGCCTTCACGCAGCCTTTGAAACCCTGAAAGACCCGGAAGCCCGCTCCGCCATCCGCCTGACGGCCATCGTCACGGCACTGGTGACCGTCATCAACACGGCGGGCGGGATTGCTGCCGCCTGGACGCTGACGAAATACGATTTCCGCGGGAGCCGCCTTCTGGTCAGCCTGATAGAACTGCCCATCAGCGTTTCACCTGTCATTGCAGGCCTTGTCTGGCTTCTGCTGTTCGGACGGCAGGGCTGGTGGGGAACCTGGCTCGCCCAGCACGGCATCCATGTGGCCTTCGCCGTCCCCGGCATCGTTCTCGCAACACTCTTCGTAACCTTCCCGTATGTAACCCGCACCCTCATGCCCTATATGGAACAGCAGGGCCGTGCCGCCGAGGAGGCCGCATTCCTGCTCGGCGCAGGCTTCTGGAAAACCCTGATCCACGTCACCCTGCCTGATGCAGGCTGGGCCCTTCTTTCAGGAATTCTCCTCACAACAGCGCGCGCCATGGGTGAATTTGGTGCAGTCGCCGTCATTTCCGGCCATATCCCCGGCGTTACCGAGACAATGCCGCTCCATATCGAAACCCTCTATAACGGATACCAGTCCGTGGCCGCCTTCGCGATGGCAGCCCTTCTGGTCCTTTTCGCAATGACAACGGTCCTGATCCGCATGTTTCTCGAGCGTTCTTTCAGAAAACAGCATCTATGAGCATCACCCTCGAAGCCTTTACGCAATATGCTCCCCGCTCTTCGCGCAGGCTGCTTGACGATATTACCCTGACTGTCAAAGACCGTTCGTTCGTTGCCCTGGTCGGTCCGTCAGGTGCAGGGAAAAGCACTCTGCTCAGAGCCATCGCCGGTCTTTCCTCCCATTCCGAAGGCAGACTCCTGATCGACGGCGTGCCCATCCATGACCGCCCCGTACAGGAGCGCGGCATCGGGTTCGTCTTTCAGAACTACGCGCTGTTCCGACACATGACCGTAGCCCGCAACATCGCCTTCGGCCTCGACGTCCTGCCGCGCCCACGCCGCCCCGATCCCTCATCCATACAACGCCGCGTCACCGAACTGCTGGAGCTGATCCAGCTCCCCCATCTTGCAAAAGCCTATCCGGACCAGCTTTCCGGCGGCCAGAGACAGCGTGTTGCCCTCGCCCGCGCCCTGGCAACCTCCCCCCGGCTTCTCCTGCTGGACGAGCCTTTCGGTGCGCTCGATCCCATCGTGCGCCGCGACATCCGCCGGTGGCTCCGCGATCTGCATGACCGGATGAATCTGACAACCATTCTTGTCACGCATGACCACGAAGAAGCGGTGGATGTCGCAGACTCTCTGGTCGTCATGCAGGACGGCCGCATCATACAGGCCGCCGACGCCTCCACCCTGAACGCAGCGCCCGCAACCCCCTTCGTCATGGAATTTCTGGGCGAAACACTCAAATTCCCCGGAACCATTCAGGCAGGTCAGTTCATCCCAGACAACCGTGACATCGCTCCTTTTGCCTTTCAGGGTGAAGACGGACGCGCCACAGCCTTGATCCGCCCCCATGAAGTGACCCTCACCGGCTCATCAGGAAACGCAATCGTAGAAAAGCTTCCGGATTTTTCCAATGGTCTTTTCCGCTATCGTGTCATCACCTCTGCGGGTTCATTCGAAGCCACGACGTCAACGCCTCATCCCGCAGAGTCATTCCGGAATATTCGCATCGACATCAGTCGGGGAAAGATCTTTTACAATATCCCGAAGTGACCGGAGTAGGGTGAAGCACTGCTTTTCATAAGGATACCCTCCTGCCAGAAATCAGCCTCCCCCACGATCCGTGTGCAGAGTGCCAGCCGCAACAAGGGCACTTGCGAGAACCGTCTGACGATCCGACGGGACGTTCTGGAAAAATCGGTTCTGAATGGCTTACGGATCCAGATACCGGATCCAGCCCTCTTCAGGGAATTCTGTGACGAGTTCATTCGCGTCGCTTTGAAATCCGAACTTCCCACGATCGAGCGCGAACTGGACAAGGCTATTCTGGATGGGGTTCCGGGATCACGCCTCAAAGATCGCATCGGTCAACTTGAAACCCACACGGCGGAGATTGAGGGACGACTGGCGGAAACCCTTGCCCCGCCTCCTCTGCTCCATCCGAATAATGATCCCCCCGTAGCGCCTGTTCCCATAGTGGCATGTCGCCTGCGCGCGCGGCCTCGATCACATATTCACGCACACGTGGAATCAGCCTAAACTACGCTGGATTTTCACTCCCATTTGCATCCTGCGGGGAATTTCAGACAACAAAAAACCCGCCGTGTAAGGACGGGTTTGTCGTGTTCTATGAAGGACTTGCGCTTGGTTGCGGGGGGGGGG
>NZ_JACRVU010000010.1 GCF_018811945.1 Gluconobacter sp. P1C6_b | reverse complement strand
CTCATGCATGTCTCGCCAGGGGCAACCTGTGCGCAGAACATGCAGCATACCATTGAGGAACCGGCGATTGTCTCCAGCCGGACGCGCCCAACGTCCGCGTTCAGCCGGCAGAAGTGGACCAATGATCGCCCATTCCTGATCCGTCAGATCACCTCGTGCCATGCCTGCTCCACTGTACTGCCTTCATTGAAGACAACAGTGAATCAGATCTCACGCAGATCGTATAGACCTTTTGTCAACGTGACCTAAGTAGAGTGTACGGATTTTGTACAGATCGCCCACTTATAGGGATAAACTGCTTAGGTTAGAGACAGCTTAAAGAAATGCGTCTCTATCTCGCGCAGCAAGCTAAGTACAATATTTTCAGGAGTTTAGGATGGTGGGCGCGACAGGGATTGAACCTGTGACCCCTGCCGTGTGAAGGCAGTGCTCTACCGCTGAGCTACGCGCCCATCCGTGGGACGGGCTTCTAGCAAGGTGTTGTTTTCCTGACAAGATCTTTTTCGTGGGGAGCCGCATTATCCGCTGCGGCTCCCCTTTCCCTGCAGATCAGAAGCCGAACATGTGGTCCAGCGAGAATGCGCCTTTTCCATTTTCCAGACCATGATAGCCGAAGAGGCGGCAGGTCAGGTCCCGGATCAGTACGTAGCCCCCTTCCCCTGCACGATCGAGGTGCGAGCCTTCAAACAGTTCGTGCGGGCGGACCATAAATGACCCGTTGGGCGCGATCCTGATGGTCGTCTGGGCAATCAGGGCACCATTTGCACCATGAAGCAGAAGAACGGTTTCCGAGATGTCGGTTCCGTCGACGGAAGCGGGATGGATGAGGCAGCAGAAGCTTCGCAGCGTCTCTTGGCCTGTCTTCTGTCCCAGCTTCAGGAAAAGCCGCGTTGTCAGGCCTGGCGGTGGGCCTGAGTACGATTGCGGCTCCGAGCGCCAGGTCATGAGCGTGTTGAAGATATGGGCGCCAAAGCTGGTTTCAGCAGCGTGATCGCTCTCGCGGTTCCGATAGCGCATCAGGGCGTGCAACCACCCATCGGCTTCCCCGCCGTCGCGGAAATCATAGACCAGGTCGGCATGACCCGGTCGATCCATCAGGGTGTGCAGAGCAACGGCCGTGTCATGGTTGCGGGGAAGATTGCCCAGGAAGTGCGATCCGATCTCCCCGCCTGCCTCATCAAACAGATCGAGCCTTACGGGAAGAGACTGGAGCGCTTCGGACATGGGGTTGGGCTGCAAGAAGGTTTCGAACTGCTTCGGATCCAGGATCGGAAACGGTAGCAGGAACCCACGGCCCAGCGACGGTGCAAACTGACGGATGGCAGGCTCGGGGCGCAGATCGTCCCGCTCAACGTTCAGATGGGCGATGCGGGTCCGGCCGCGCTGCGTGATTTCATAGCGTGGGCGCACGAGATGCCGGCCCGAACGCAGTTCAAACTGTGCGGGCCAGTGGAATCCGGGAAAGAGCGCGCCAATATCCACGGCCACCGTCTCGAATGGCCCGACAGGCCGGTCGAGCGCATGCGATGTGTCTTCTCCCATCCGGTTGAAGGTAATGCCTCCTGCCGGAATGGTGGTCGCATGGCTGTTCTGTACCCAGACAATCAGCGTCTCGTCGGGTTCAGGGGCCGGAAGGGTCGCGTAACGCACGGAAGGCCACGCATTGGCATCATGCGTGACGGAGAGGCTCGGGTCGCCGTTTTTACCCCAGCTGTCGAGAGCATATTTGACGACGTCATGTCCGCGAGCGCCCAGAACATGGATGAAAAGCTGGCCCGTAAATTCCGGCAGATCAAAGCGGCGGCGGATATCGGCGCTGTCGATCGTGATCCCCGCCCCGGCTTCAGTAACCGGCTGTTCCCACTGGGCCAGTACCTTGCCCGCTCCGTCATAGAGCCGCATCCAGTAACGCAGGTTCTCCGCAGCATAGCTGGACCAGTAATTGGCGGTCACGATCCTGCAGGAAAACTGCTCCGTCTCGCGGAAGAAGGCGAAGTTGGTCGCGAAGTTCAGCTTGTCCAGATAGGGGCGGCCGGCAACCAGCATCTCGTCCGGCAGACGCGCAGGGGCGAGCGTGTAAAGATCCCGGCCGTTCTGAAGCCCCTTCAGCCGGGTCCGCATCTTGGCGTCTTCAAAAGACAGGGCGAGGATGGCATCCGCTTGGGTCGCGGGAAGATCCACGAGCGCCCGAAGCGTTCCGCCAAAACCGTCCGGCTGTCCCACCCGCTCCGTATCATGAACATAGACGCAGGCCGGTTTCAGCCCCGGATAGAGCGCGGCAAGCGTGCGGGCAGCGTCATCCGGATCGTAGACAGCCAGCGTCCGCCCTGCGAATTCGGCTTCCATCCGGACGAGCGCTTCTGCGGCCAGCGGATGCGCCAGCGCCTTGTACAGAACATTGCCACCCTGCGGACCAAAGGTGCGGATATCGAGCATACAGGGGCCCTTTCAGAGCTTCAGACGTCGGCGCATTTCTCTCGCCACGAGGGGGGTATCGTCAAGCGGCATGACATCCCAAGGAACCTGTGCCGGATCGAACCACTTAACCCGCCCGGCGTCCGCAAGCGTTTTTACAAAGCGTGAAATCCGACTGGAGCGGCCTGGAAGCGGGAAAATCAGGACCGGAGCAGTGGTCGCCACGGCTTCGGAAATCATTGAGACACTGTCCGTCGTGACGGCAATCATGTCCGCACAGGCCAGCATACCCATATAAGGGTTGTCGTCCCCGCGGCCTGTCAGAACGGCAATGCCATGAGGTTCCAGCCGTTCGCGAAAAACGGCCACGGCAGCCGGATCGGTCCGGCGCGAGGGCGTCAGTACGGCCTGCATGGCGTTGCGTTTCGTGAAAGTGATGATCCCGTCCGCCATGCGCTCCGCTTCGACAGCCCCCAGCGAGAAACGACCATTGGCGCCGCCGACCAGAATGGACAGCAGCGGCCTTGCGTCGCGTTTCAGGCGCGCTTCCCATTCAGCCCGTGCCAGAGCGAGCTTCCGGGGCGTGACGGGATGAAGTGCATTGCGCGAAATCAGGACATCCGGTCCGCTAATCCCGTCATGCGTATTGGCAATCACGAGGTCGAACTTGCTGACCGCCATGCGTGGGTTCTGGATCTGCACGACGGGCAGTCTCTCGCGCCGGGCCACGGCTCTGCCGATGACGCCTCCTGTTCCGCCGATACAGATGATGAGGCCTGTGTCTTCGGGAATCCTGATGGGATCGACCCGACGCAACGGAGACGGCCAGTAACGCGCCGGAAAACGCGACCAGAAAGGCTGGATGCGCACAGGCCGGAAATCCCACTCCAGACCGGCCTTTTCAGCCAGTCCCGCCCCCTGCGCCCGCATGCCGGCGAAGTCCTCCGCGATGATGATGGCCTTCATGAGGGAACTCCGCAAAAAAGAAGGTATTTCCCGAACTGCGAGAAATTTGGCAAGAAGCGCACATGACAACGCCCCAGACGCGCCCTGCCTCGCCGACCGCAACGCCAGCCACTCCTGCTCCCGGATTTGAAGAGCTTGGGCTGATTGCGCCCCTGCTGGCAACTCTTGCCCAGGCCGGACATAAACGTCCGAGCCTGATCCAGGCACAGGCCATCCCTCCGCTGCTTGAGGGAAAGGACGTTCTGGTCGGCTCCCAGACGGGCAGCGGCAAGACTGCAGCCTTCGTGCTGCCCATGCTTCAGAAGCTTAAGCAAGCCGGTCCGGCTCCCGGCCCCCGTGCGCTTATTCTTGAGCCTACGCGCGAGCTTGCTGCCCAGACCGCAGCCGTCTGTCGGCAGCTTGGACGGCAGCTCTCCCTGAAAACGCGCGTTATCTGCGGGGGGACGTCCCGGGAGCAGCAGGTCCAGTCCGTCAGCGATGGCGTGGATATCATCGTTGCGACCCATGGCCGCCTTCTGGATCTGGTGATGCAGGCCGATCTCGTTCTGGAACATCTGACCTATCTGGTTCTGGACGAAGCGGACCGTCTGCTGGACGAGGATTTCTCCGCCAGCATGACGGCGCTGACCCCCTATTTCCCGGACCAGCCGCCCCAGACTGTTTTCTGCTCGGCTACATTGCCCGAGCCGGTCATGGATCTGGCCAGACGTGTGACGCGCAATCCCGTTCGCGTGGAAATCGCGGCGGAATCCTTCACGCCCAAGAATATCCGTCAGCGGGCCATCTTCGTGGAAAAGGATGACAAGCCTGAGACCGTTGCCCGTCTCCTGAAGCATTTCGCGGGTCGCAGCATCGTTTTTGCGCGGACGAAAAATACGGTGGACGCCCTCGCCAAAATCCTGCGCCGACATAACCTGCGGGTCGAAACCCTGCATGGCGATCGGACGCAGGGTGCCCGTAACAAGGCACTGGATCTGTTCCGTCAGGGGCGTGTTCCGGTTCTGGTCACGACCGATATCGCCTCGCGTGGTCTCGACATCCCGGATGTGGATCTCGTCATCAACATGGACATGCCCGAAACGCCGGAAGCCTATGTGCACCGCATTGGCCGAACGGCCCGTGCCGGTCGCAAGGGCGTGGCATTCTCGCTGATCAATATCGACGAACGCACTTTCCTGCGCGATGTCGAGAAGCATATCGGCTATCGCGTCCGGATCGCGACGGAAGATTCGCTGGACCGCTAGGACGTCTCACGGCTGGCGAGAATATCCCTCGCCAGATTTTCCCATTCCTGCCCGCTATCGACCTGCGGGCGAACGGGTGGAGGCACCTCAAGGATATTCTCCAGCGCTGCCGCAATCGCCATCGGTTCCGGCGCGCACAGAACGGCCTGCGCATCGTCCGAAAACTGCTCGACCAGCCCTCCGACCCTGGTCGCCACAACATAGCGCCCGCTGGCAATCGCCATGGCCCCGACGCCACTCTGGGAGGCTTCACGATAGGGCAGCACCACGATGTCAGCCCATGCGATGAGGTGGGGCAGTTCGTCTTCCGCGACCCAGTGGTTCTCGACCCTGACATGTGCCAGTGCCGCAAGTTGCCCCAGTTCCGGGCTTTCAGGGCCCTGCCCCACAACCCGACATTCGAAATCACGCCTGACACGCGGTAAAGCTTCCGCCAGCAGGTCCAGCCCCTTGTAGGGCAGCAGGCGCCCAAACATCAGGATGCGCGGGGCTCCCTCATGGGCGAATGGTAGCGTGCCTGCCTCCCCAATGAACGGTGGATGAGCCAGTGCGACGACTGGACAGCCTACGGGATCCGGCCCGGAGGTCAGTCCATCGGCGACATGACGGCTGAATGTGACGATCTGATCGGCCTGACGGATCAGCCTGCGTTGCAGGAACGCCTGAAAAGGATAGCCGTCTCCCGGATGAGGCTGCGCATCATGGACAATGACCACAATCCGCACGCCAGCCCGACGCAGCATATACGTCATCAGCAGATCCAGAGGTCCCGGCATCGCACAGATCGCTACGTCCGGACGGAAGTCTCTCACAATCCGTCCCAGCTGCCGCAGAAATCCCGGCGCCGTCAGCAGGCGCCCCACCAGCCCCCGGAAGGAACTGTAGGTCGCAATTTTCACGACCGCGTCCGGAGCATTCCGGCTCTGAAGGATTTCCGCCCGGTCCGACAGGAAGAGCAGAACATCCGTATCAGTCAGGCGTTTCAGCCCATCCGCCAGATCCACGGCAATCCGCGGGCCTGCTCCCCGCCGCCCCCATTGCCACACAAGAATACGTCCGCCAGATGTCGTCACGGCTGGACCCCAGTCGCCAGAGCCGCTTCCCGTAATGTCGCACCATTCAGGCGCGTGGCGATCCTCTGTCTGGCATTCGCCCCAAGGCGGGACCGCAACTCCGGATCTGCGGCTGCAGTCCGCAGGGCCGCCACAGCGGCATCCCTGTCGGGAAGTGCCCATTTCGTGTCCGGCATGTCCCAGATTCCGCGTGGATCCTGTGCCGGAACCAGCGTGTACGGGACCGGCAGACCGCACGTCCCGTCCAGAAATTCCGTCGTCGCCGACCAGTCCGTTGCAATCACGCACCGCCCCAGCGCCATGGCCTCAGCCACGACAAGCCCGAATCCTTCACTACGATGCAGGGACAGCACGATATCTGCACAGCCAGTTAGGGCAAGCCGGTCGGCGCCGCTGAGCTGTCCGGTCTCGATCCGGATATTGGGCGCTCCGCCGGTGGCCGCCCGGATCTTCGCCAGATCATCAGGATAATGTTCGGTATGGCCGATCTTCATGAGCAGGAGCCGGTCTGAACGCTCTCCAAAGGCAGCGCAAAACGCCTGGATCGTCTCAATCGGGCTTTTGCGCACCATGCTGGAAGAAAGGCTGAACGAAACAAGAACAATCACGCAGTCTTCCGGCAGTCCGAAAGATGCCCGGTCACGGTCTGAGGGTTTCTGTTCCGCAAGGCCCACCGGATGCTCGACGACCCGCACAGGACGCCCCAGCGTACGAAAAGCCTGAGCGGTAAAATGCGACGGAGCCCAGATTTCATGGACGTGACGGCGGGCGTGACGCCATGTCTGCGGCACAACCGGTAGTTCCCAGGCCCAGTATCCGATGACCCGCCGTCCGGTTCTCAGCCAGCGTGGCATGAAAAGCTGCACATAAGGCAGCATCGGCGCATTGACGTGAATGATCAGAGGCGCTCCCGGCCCCGTCGCATCACCTTCAAGAACGCGCCTGTCGATGTCCCACGTCGCGCAGGGGATGTTCATGTCCCGCAGCGCCCGGACCATCAGCCGCGCCCCCTCGCCCAGCCCCGAACTGCGGCTGAACTCTCCTGCCACGATCATCCCGTGTGCCGGAACAACCCTGTGCGGCCTGAGCGCAGGGGCTGCGGCGGCCGTGACCCATGCGAAAAACCGCCTTCGGGATCCGGCAGGAAGCCGTTGCCACAATTTGTGAAAAAGGGAGAGAGACTGTTTCATCGTCCGTTCATGTGCCGTCTGTACCTGGGGCGTGACCATGGACACGGGCCGTACTCCGCGAAAAACCGGGCGGAGTACGGAAAAGGGACGCGCCAGACCAACCTCGGCGAAATGTGACTCTCCTCAGGCCCCGCCGAAGAAAAAGGCAACATTCCCTCTCTGGCGAGCCGTCCCCAACGTGCTTACACTACAACCCATGACCGATCCATGTCCTATGCTCTCCGGTGCAGGTATGGCTCCGCCGGGCGACCGGATGGGGAGCAGTCGGTCCTGTCCTGTATCGTCGGGTTTCCGGGGACCATGAGTTGCAAGGCGGGACAGCGGCACCATCCGCTCCGGATCCGTCAGCCCCGCCTGTCGGAAACGCTGCCGGGGCTCGGCCGGCCGCCCCTGGTCTTCAACGTGCTCCTTCCGCCCCCCGATCTTTCATCGTGGCGCGCACCTCCTTCGGGCATGCCGGGCGTCTGGGTTTTCGATTCGGGACGCTCCGGTCCGGAGATGGTCATCACGGCCATGGTGCATGGAAACGAATATGCCGGGGGATGGGCGCTTGAAAATCTCCGCAGGCGTGGTCCTGTCCTGTCCTCGGGACGCCTGACGCTGATCCTGGCCAATCTGGAGGCGTTTGATCGCTTCGATGCCGCCAATCCGGTCATGTCCCGTCACGTCGACGAGGATCTCAACCGTCTGTGGCACAACACACGCCTGAACAGTCGCGAGCATTCCAGCGAACTTGAGCGCGCCCGTAAGCTTCAGCCCTATATCGCCCGGGCCGACCTGCTGCTGGATCTGCATTCCACTCTCTGGCCATCCGAGCCCCTGTTCATTGCCCCGCCCCGTCAGCGTTCTGCCGAATTCGCCTGTGCTCTGGCCGGGGGCAAGGAACTGCCGCAGACGGTCCTGACGGATCTCGGGCATCACGGTGGATCACGGCTGATCGAGCATGCGCATTTCATGTCGCCGGGCGGCACGGGACGCAGTTGTCTCCTGGAGGCTGGTCCTCACTGGGAGCCTGCCACCGTCACGGTCATGGAAAGCGCGATCGCACGCCTGCTGGCGGAGGCCGAGACCATCCATCTTCGTGGACAGGCGACAGAGGAGTCGTGTCCGCCGGAAATGGCGGTGGTGACGGACAATATCATCGCCCGGAATGCGGATTTCAGTTTTATCAGGCCATGGGAGGGCGGGGTTACGATCCCTAAAGCAGGAACGCCCCTCGCCCATGACGGGCATGATCTGATCTATACACCCTATGATGAGTGTCTGTTGATCATGCCCAATCTTCGCCCCCGCCGGGGGCAGCTTGCGGTCCGCCTGGCCAGACGGACCGCAGCACCGCTCAGGTCTTAGGCAGACGCGCGGTCATAGATCGGGAAGCGGCGGCACAGGGCCTTCACCTCCTCATGCACGCGGGCCGTCACGGCCTCGGCGTTATCCTCTTCAAGCGCCGCCGTCAGCACTTCGTCGATCATGCGACCGACTTCGCGGAACTCGGCTTCACCGAAACCACGTGCCGTGGCGGCCGGGCTACCCAGACGGATACCGGAGGTTACGAACGGCTTCTCCGGATCGAACGGAATGGCGTTCTTGTTCGCCGTGATGCCGGCACGCTCGAGGATGGCTTCAGCCAGCTTGCCCGTCACTTTCTTCGGACGCAGATCCACGAGGATCAGATGGCTGTCCGTGCCACCCGTGACGATGTCGAAGCCACGGTTCTGAAGCTCATCCGCCAGAGCGCGGGCGTTGGCCAGCACGCGCTTCTGATAGGCCTTGAACTCATCCGAAAGCGCCTCGCCGAAAGCGACTGCCTTGCCGGCAATGACATGCATGAGCGGACCGCCCTGCAGTCCCGGGAACACGGCGGAGTTCACCTTCTTCGCCAGATCGGGGTTATTCGTCAGGATGATGCCACCACGCGGACCACGCAGCGTCTTGTGCGTCGTGGACGTGGTGATGTCGGCAACCGGAACCGGATTCGGGTACAGGCCAGCAGCCACCAGACCGGCAAAATGCGCCATGTCCACCATCAGATATGCACCGACTTCATCGGCGATCTTCCGGAAGCGGGCGAAATCGATGACGCGCGGATAGGCGGAGCTGCCCGCCACGATGATCTTCGGCTTGTGCTCGCGGGCCAGTGCTTCCATCTGGTCGTAGTCGATCAGACCGTCCTCGGCGCGCACACCATACTGCACGGAATTGAACCACTTGCCCGAATAGTTCGGGGCCGCGCCATGCGTCAGATGTCCACCTGCAGCGAGGCTCAGGCCCAGAACCGTGTCGCCGGGCTTGGCCAGCGCCATGAAGGCGGCCTGGTTGGCATTGGCGCCGGAATGCGGCTGAACGTTTGCGAATTCGGCACCGAAGATCTTCTTCAGGCGCTCGATGGCAAGGTTCTCGACGCGGTCCACATCCACGCAGCCGCCATAATAGCGCTTGCCCGGAAGGCCTTCCGCATACTTGTTCGTCAGCACCGAACCCTGTGCTTCCATGACGGCAAAGGAGGCCATGTTCTCCGAAGCGATGAGCTCGATGCCATCCTGCTGGCGCGTGAGCTCCTCGTTCAGAATGGTGGCAACTTCGGCATCAACCTCCTTGAGGGGGGCATGAAAGAAACGATTCAGCGTGGACTGGCTGGCGTGTTCCGACATCGTGGTCCATTCTCCAGGGTGAGTTCGGCATGTGACTAGCCCAGATTGCCTGCCTCGGCAAAAACAATCCGCCTATCAAACGAGGATCCTTCATGACCACTCCGCTCTGGCGGACCAAACCCGTATCTTCCGCAGCTGACAGCCAGACTGGCCTCAAGCGTGTCCTCGGCCCGTGGCAGCTCGTTGCCCTGGGTGTCGGTGTGACGATCGGTGCTGGCCTTTTTTCCCTCACGGGCGTCGCCGCTGGCCAGAATGCCGGCCCGGCCGTAACCCTCTCTTTCGTCATCGCAGCGGTGGCCTGCGGCTTTGCGGGCCTGTGTTACGGCGAGCTCGCCAGCATGATCCCTTCTGGCGGATCGGCCTATTCCTACGCCTATGCCTCGATGGGTGAGCTGATCGCCTGGATCATCGGCTGGGACCTCGTGCTGGAATATACCGTGGGCGCCGCCGCTGTCGCCTCAAGCTGGTCGGGCTATCTCGCATCCCTTCTTGGAGGCTGGGGTATCCATATCGATCCGCGCCTGCTGGCAACGCCGATGACGCCTGTCACAATGCCGGATGGAAGCATGGCCTCGGCCTGGTTCAACCTTCCGGCCGTCTGTGCCCTGTGGGGTGTCACGGCCCTGCTCATGCGCGGTGTGAGTGAGTCCACGACCATCAACACGATCGTCGTCTGCATCAAACTCGCTGTCATCGTTGCCGTGATTGCAGCCTGCGCGCCCCATATCAGCTTTGAGCACTATCATCCGTTCATCCCGCAGAACACCGGCACATTCGGACAGTTTGGCATGTCCGGGGTCATGCGGGCCGCGGGCATGGCGTTCTTCGCCTATCTGGGTTTCGATATCGTCTCTACGACGGCACAGGACAGCCGCAACCCCGCCCGGGACATCCCGATCGGCATTCTGGGAAGCCTGCTCGTCTGTTCAGTGGTCTATGCCGTGTTCTCGATGGTCCTCACGGGCGTGGTCGATTACCGGGCCATGGCCAATGACCCCAGTCCCGTTGCTACAGCCATTGATGTCGCGGGCATGCCCTGGCTGGCCAGTCTCGTAAAACTCGGCATCACGGCAGGATACGTCTCGGTCCTGTTCGGCCTGTTGATGGGACAGGCACGCGTCTTCCTCATCATGTCCCATGACGGCCTGCTGCCTCCCGTCTTCTCTAAGCTCAATGTCCGGACCCATACGCCCTGGACGTCCCATCTGATGTTCGCAGCGCTGACCAGTCTGCTTGCCGCTCTGCTTCCGATCGGTCAGCTCGGCAACATGACATCCATCGGAACGCTGCTGGCCTTCATCATCGTCTGTATCGGTGTCCCTGTCCTGCGTGCCAGATACCCTGACGCCCCGCGACAGTTCCGCGTTCCGGGCGGTCTGCTTATTCCGATCCTTGGCGTGCTGTCCTGCGGCGCAGTCATGATATCGCTCGACAGGTTGACCTGGATCAGACTTGTTGTCTGGCTCGCGATTGGACTTGCCGTTTATTTTGCTTACGGCATCCGCCACAGTCGACTTTGCAGACGCGAAAGTTAGGAGCATGATCGGGGGTATGAGCAATGCAGCATACCCCCTCTCCCGCCCGCGGCGTAACCGCCACGATGCTTTCACCCGCCGTCTGGTGCAGGAACATCGCCTGCATGTCGACAATCTGATCTGGCCGATCTTCGTCTGCGAAGGTGAAAACCAGCGCCAGAAGGTCGACTCCATGCCGGGCGCCGAACGCGTCAGCGTGGACAATGTCGTCGAACACGTCCGCCAGGCCGTAGACCTTGGCGTCCCGGCCGTCGCCATTTTTCCTGTCACGCCCATGAGCGTCCGCGATGCCACCGGTACCGAGGCCCTCAATCCGGACAACCTGATGTGCCGCGCCTCGCGCACCATCAAGGAGGCCTTCCCCGATCTGGGTATCATCGGGGACGTGGCGCTCGACCCGTACACCTCTCACGGCCATGACGGCGTGATCGAGAACGGTCGTATCCTCAACGATGCCTCCGTCGAGATCCTGCGCCAGCAGGCTCTCAATCAGGCCCGTGCCGGCAACGACATCATCGCCCCGTCTGATATGATGGATGGTCGCGTCAAGGCCATCCGCGAAACGCTCGACGGCAACGGCTACGACACGACCCGCATCATGGCTTATACGGCCAAGTACGCCTCCGCATTTTACGGTCCGTTCCGCGATGCGCTGGGTTCCGGCGATCTTCTCAGCGGAGACAAGAAGACTTACCAGATGGACCCGGCCAATTCCGACGAAGCCATGCGCGAAGTCGAGCAGGATCTGCGCGAAGGGGCGGACATGATCATGGTCAAGCCGGGCATGCCCTATCTCGACATCATCCGGCGCGTCCGTGAACGCTTTGAGGTCCCGACTTTTGCCTATCAGGTCTCGGGCGAATACGCGATGCTGATGGGGGCCATCCAGAACGGCTGGCTCGACCGTGACCGCACGATCATGGAAAGCCTGATTGCCTTCAAGCGCGCTGGCTGTAACGGTATCCTGACTTATTTCGCGCTGGATGCAGCACGCCTTTTGCGGGACGAACGCTGAAAAGCCGGCAGACACGCGGCATTCAGTCCTATTACACGGGGCTGAATGCTGAAAACATTGCAGCCCGCCTTCTTGAGGAGCGCGGGCTGACAATTCTCGCACAGAGACTGCGAACGCCTTATGGCGAACTCGATATACTGGCAGCAGATTCGGAATGGCTGATTGCCGTTGAGGTCAAGCAGAGACGCAGCCTGCGGGAAAGTGCGTCATGCCTGACAGTCAGACAGTCTCAAAGGCTGATGGAGGCCTTCAACTATATTCTGCTGACAAAACCGGAGTGGAACAGGCCCAGCACCCGGTTTGATTTGATCGTCGTCGACCCGTCCGGTCAGGCGCGACGCATCCAGGATGCGCTGCGCCAGTTCTGAAGGATCAGGTCCGGCGAACGCGTGCGTGGCGGTGTGCCGAGGCGACCGCGACATGCGCGTGAGCGATTGCATGCGGACGATAGGCCACGTTACGGACAACTGCATGCGAGCTGTTCCAGGCAACGGCCGTGTTATGCGACGTCGTACGACGTGCAATGGCGTGATGGAAAACGACGTGATGATAGACCGGCGTGGCGGTCAGTGCATCGAAGGTCAGCTTGCTGGCTTCGTAATCGGTGATTGCCGGACGGGCATAGGCCTTGCCTGCCCCCATGCAGATACCGACGCCCATGATACCCAGAGCAATTCTGCCGACCCAGTTCCGCGCCATTGACGTTTATCCCATCCCGTTCTGATGGAACCAGCCTATGCGCTGAACTCGGGGTTCGACAACCCCTGTTGGGAAAGTTTCCGAAAAAATCAAGGTCCTGCCACTTTTCGCCGCTTCATGGCTGAATTGTGGCAGGAGCAATGCTTAAAAAACGCTGAATTTAGCGCTTTTTATTTCTGGCGTGCCCGAATCAGGCGTTGGCAGTCGTGATGCCCTTCTCGGCCAGCAGTGTCTCAAGCTCGCCGCTCTGATACATGTCGGTCACGATATCGCAGCCACCGACGAACTCGCCCTTGATGTAGAGCTGCGGCACGGTCGGCCACTGGGAAAAATCCTTGATGCCCTGACGCAGTTCGGCGCTTTCAAGGATGTTGCAGGTTTCGAACGGAACGCCGAGATGCGTGAGGATCTGCACCACGCGGGCGGAGAAGCCGCACTGCGGGAAGAGCTTGTCACCCTTCATGAACAGCATGACCGGATTGGCGTCGATCAGGTTCTGGATATGCTGGAACACGGTTTCGGACATTGGATTTTCCTTGTTTCGGCAGGGCGGACGATGGGCCCGCGCCTGCTGTCTCAGTGCTCGTCTGGAAAAAAGGACGTCAGCCCCGGCTCTTAAGGGGTGAGCGTCTTGAGGGCCATCGCATGCAGTTCAGTGCCCATGCGGGTTCCGAAGGCATCATAGACCAGTTTGTGCTGCTGCACACGAGAAAGACCACGGAAGGCCTCACTCGTGACCGTGCAGGCGTAGTGATCCCCGTCCCCGGCGAGATCCTCGATCTCGATCCGGGCATCGGGAATGGCGGCAAGGATCGTGCGTTCGATTTCAGAAGCTGCCATCGGCATGAAAATCAGGCCCCCTCACCCATGAACCGCGGGAAGAATGCGGCATTGATCTCCCGGAGACGTTCGGCACTGACGCGGACAGTGCCCGGAAGCTCCAGATCAGTACCCCCCGAACGTCCCAGACGCATTGCCGGAACGTTGGCCTTCTCCGCCGCCGCGACAAGGGCTGCGCCATCGGAAGTTGCAATAACGTAGCAGCCCTGGTCCTCACCGAACCAGAAAGCATGCGCCGCAACATCTGTCGGAGCGGCTTCAAGTTTGCAACCAACGCCGCTTGCCATGACCATTTCTGCCACCGTCACCAGAAGACCACCATCGGCAATGTCGTGACAGGCCGCAACCGCGTCCGCAGCGATCTGGCTTCGTACGAAGTCACCATTGCGACGCTCGACCGCAAGATCGACCACCGGCGGTGCACCGTCTTCACGCTGGCAGATTTCGCGCAGCCAGAGCGACTGCCCGAGTTCGCCGCGAATGCCACCAACCAGAACCAGATCATGGGCATCTGGCATCGCAAGCCCGATGGACTTTGACGCATCCGCCAGTACACCAAGCGCACCGATCGCCGGCGTCGGAAGGATGGCCTGAGCCTCGCCGGACGGAGAGCGCGTTTCGTTATACAGTGAGACGTTGCCACTCACGACCGGGAAGTCGAGCGCACGGCATGCATCGCCCATGCCTTTGATGGCATCGGCAAACTGCGCCATGATTTCCGGACGTTCCGGATTGCCGAAGTTCAAATTATCCGTCACGGCCAGCGGGGTTGCGCCCGTTGCCGTGATGTTGCGCCATGCCTCAGCAACAGCCTGTGCACCACCCGTCTTCGGATCAGCCTGACAGTAGCGCGGCGTGCAGTCCGTCGTCAGGGCAAGGCCCAGACGCGTGCCTTCAACGCGCACGACAGCCGCATCAGCTGCACCCGGCCGACGGGCTGTGTTGCCACCGACCGAGCCGTCATACTGGTTCCAGACCCAGGCGCGGGATGCCAGATCCGGACAGCCGATCAGCGTCAAAAGTGCCTTTTCGATCCCTTCCGGGTCAGCGGGGGTCTCGATCCGCGCTGGTGCCGTCAGAGGCACGGTCGGACGGTTATAGACCGGAGCTTCATCCGCCAGCGGAGCCAGCGGAATATCAGCCTCGACCTCGCCCTTGTGGCGGATCGTGATGCGGCCCGTATCGGTCAGCTCACCAATGACGGCGAAATCCAGCTCCCACTTCGCGAAGATCGCACGGGCAACTTCGGTCCGCTCGGGCTTGAGGACCATGAGCATGCGCTCCTGGCTCTCGGACAGCATCATTTCGTAAGCCGACATGTTCGGCTCGCGCTGTGGAACGGCATCGAGATTGAGCTCGATACCCACGCCACCCTTGCCAGCCATTTCTACGGCAGAAGACGTCAGACCTGCCGCACCCATGTCCTGAATAGCGACGATCGCATCCGTTGCCATCAGTTCAAGGCAGGCCTCGATCAGCAGCTTTTCGATGAACGGATCGCCAACCTGAACGGTCGGACGCTTGGAGGCCGCTTCCTCGTCGAACTCCGCCGAGGACATGGTCGCGCCGTGAATACCGTCACGCCCTGTCTTGGAGCCGACATACACGACCGGATTGCCTACGCCAGCCGCAGCCGAAAGGAAGATCTTGTCCTGCTTGGCGACACCCACCGTCATGGCATTGACGAGCGGATTGCCGTCATACGCCTTGTGGAAGTTGACCTCGCCACCCACGGTCGGAACACCGACGCAGTTGCCATAACCGCCAACGCCGCGCACGACGCCATCGACGATGCGACGCGTTCCCGCATGTTTCGGATCGCCAAAACGCAGGGCGTTGAGGTTTGCAACCGGGCGTGCACCCATGGTGAACACGTCACGCAGGATACCGCCCACGCCCGTCGCCGCACCCTGATAGGGCTCGATGAAGGACGGATGGTTGTGGCTCTCCATCTTGAAGACGGCGGCCAGCCCCTCGCCGATATCCACGACGCCCGCATTTTCGCCCGGACCGTGGATGACCCACGGCGCCTTGGTCGGGAGCGTCTTGAGGTGGATGCGGGACGATTTATAGGAGCAGTGCTCGGACCACATGACGGAGAAGATCCCGAGCTCCGTAAAGCTCGGCGTCCGTCCCATGATCGTGACAAGCTTGTCGTATTCTTCGCCTGTCAGTCCGAAAGACTGGGCAAGCTGGGCATCAATCGTCACACTCATCCGACAAGAGCCTCCACAAGGCCTTTGAAAAGCGGCACGCCGTCGGTTGCGCCGATTTCGGGGTCAGTCAGGTTCTCCGGGTGCGGCATCAGGCCACAGACACGGCCGTTTTCGCTCAGGATACCGGCGATGGAGCGCGTGCTCCCGTTGGGGTTGGTCGTCCGGTAATCGTCCGAAACCGCACCGTCCGCACCGCAATACCGGAACGCCACGCGGCCCTCACCCTCAAGGCGCTTCAGCGTCTCGGGCGAGGCCGTGTAGTTGCCGTCACCATGTGCGAGCGGCGCGCGGAACACATCGCCGCGCGTCCAGCCCTGTGTATAGGGCGAAGACGCGTTCTCAACCTTCAGATGGCAGTCCTGCGACAGGAAGCGCAGACCCGCGTTGCGCAGAAGTGCGCCCGGCAGCAGATGGGATTCCGTCAGGATCTGGAAGCCATTGCAGACGCCCAGAACGTGCCCGCCCTTGCCTGCGAACGCCTTGACGTCCCGCATGATCGGCGAATGCGCGGCCATGGCGCCACTGCGCAGATAATCGCCAAAGCTGAATCCACCCGGCAGCACCACGAGGTCCAGATCACCCAGAGACGTTTCCCCGTGCCAGATCAGACGCGGCGCCTGCCCCGTGACCAGCTTCAGGGCATGGACCATGTCGCGCTCCCGGTTCGTGCCGGGAAATACGACGATACCTGCCTTCATTTCTGGACCTCCGCCGGAGCGGATGCATGGCACGGATAGGTGTCATGCAGGGCGCGATAGACGGCCTTGCCTGCCGGCTCCGTCAGCGCATCGTTATGCGCATGCAGCCAGGCCACGACCAGACCACGCACCTGCGGTGCGGTCTGCTGGGCCGGAACGCAGAACGCCACCGGCGCAGACGCATCATGGGCGAAGCTGTCGTATTTCTTCGCCCAGGCTTCACCATCCATCAGACCGGACAGATAGGCATCGCACATGCCGATGGACGACTTGCTGGAGCACATCTGGCCCAGAGCCTTGCCCGAAACCTTGGACACGCGCTGCGCGTGGGCCGGGGCTGTAACAAGAGCCGGTGCGGCCACAAGACCGGCCAGCAGGAACATCGTGGAAAGACGGGTCATGCTGCCACCTCGACACTGAAATCCTCGATGACTTCATTGGCGAGCAGGGCGCGCGCCATGGCTTCACCTTGCGCCAGCGCATCAGCGGCGTTGTCGGCCGGGACTTCAAGCTCAACGACGCGGTTGATGCGGACTTCACCCAGGCCCTTGAAGCCAAGGGTTTCGAGAGCATGGCCCACGGCCTTGCCCTGCGGATCGAGAACGCCGTCTTTCAGGGAAACAAAAACACGAATTTTCACTGAACTGCCTCCGGACCCTTGAGGTCACCATTCCCGGACTCGGGCAGGATCCCGAGACGCTTTGCCACTTCCTGATATGCTTCTTCGACGCGACCCATGTCACGGCGGAAGCGATCCTTGTCCATCTTCTCTTTCGTCTTGGAATCCCACAGACGACAGTTATCCGGCGAAATCTCGTCCGCCAGAAGGATGCGCATCTCCTCGCCTTCCCAGATCCGCCCGAATTCCAGCTTGAAATCGACGAGCGTGATGCCGACGGCCGTGAACATGCCCATCAGGAAATCGTTCGTCCGGAGCGCCAGCTGGTTCATGTCGTCCATGTCCTGCGGTGCGGCCCAGTTGAAGGCGGCGATGTGCTCTTCGGAGACCATCGGATCGCCGAGCGCATCGTTCTTGTAATAGTACTCGATGATCGTGCGCGGCAGGCGCGTCCCTTCGGGGATGCCGAGCCGCTTGGACAGGGAGCCCGCCGCCACGTTGCGCACCACGACTTCAAGCGGAATGATCTCCACTTCGCGGATGAGCTGCTCGCGCATGTTCAGTCGGCGGATGAAGTGGGTCGGGATGTTGATCTCGTGAAGCTTGAGCATCAGGTATTCGCTGATGCGGTTGTTCAGGACACCCTTACCGGTGATGATGCCGCTCTTCGCGCCGTTTCCGGCGGTGGCGTCATCCTTGAAGTACTGAACGAGTGTGCCGGGTTCTGGGCCTTCAAAAAGAACCTTGGCTTTGCCCTCATAGAGCTGGCGGCGGCGAGCCATGAGCAATCCTTAGCGTTGCGCCGTCCTGACAGGAAATGCGGACGGCTGGAGCAGCGACGAATTGTGGTTCCATAGCATTGCGGAACCGGAACTGCGAGTGTGCGGGGTGCAGGAAATCCACGCCCCGCAGACCTCTCAGTCAAAGATACGGGCGAAGATACGATCCACGGCACGCAGATGCTGTGCCGGATCGAACGCCTGATCGAGAATGTCCTTGCTGACACGACCGGACACTTCCGGATCGGCCTCAAGGTTTTCGCGGAAGGTTTTGAAGCCCGGCTTGCCCAGCTTCGTCCATGTTTCCATGGCATTACGCTGCACGATCCGATAGGCGTCTTCACGCGAAATACCGGCACGTGCCAGCGTCAGCAGCACTTCGCCAGAATGGACGACGCCACCGAGGCTTTCCATGTTCGCGATCATTTGCTCGGGGTAGACGACCAGCTTTTCCATCATTCCCGCCAGACGGATCAGCGCAAAATCCAGACCAATCGTCGCATCGGGACAGATGTTGCGTTCGACGGCGGAGTGGCTGATGTCCCGCTCATGCCACAGAGCGACGTTCTCCAGAGCCGGGATGACATGCGAGCGGATCAGGCGCGCCAGACCCGTCAGGTTCTCCGACAGGACAGGGTTGCGCTTGTGCGGCATGGCCGAGCTGCCCTTCTGTCCCTTGTGGAAGAACTCTTCCGCCTCCCGGACTTCCGAACGCTGCAGATGACGGACCTCGACAGCCAGACGCTCGATGCCGCTGGCGATCACGCCGAGCGTGCAGAAGAACGCGGCATGGCGGTCACGCGGAATGACCTGCGTGGACACGCTCTCGACAGCCAGACCCAGCTTGTCGGCCACGTATTCTTCGATCTCCGGATCGATATGGGCATAGGTACCCACAGCGCCGGAAATGGCGCAGACGGCGATTTCCTTGCGAGCCTGGATCAGACGGGCGCGGTTCCGGGCGAATTCGGCGTAGTGTCCTGCGATCTTCAGGCCGAAGCTGGTCGGCTCGGCGTGAATAGCGTGGCTGCGGCCGATCGTGACCGTGTTGCGGTGCTCGTAGGCGCGGGCCTTCAGCGCGGCGAGAACGCGATCCAGATCTTCCAGCAGGAGATCGGCGGCCTGCGTCATCTGGACCGACAGGCAGGTATCCAGAACATCCGAGGACGTCATGCCCAGATGAACGAAACGGCTGTCCGGTCCGACCTTTTCCGCAAGCCAGGTCAGGAACGCGATGACGTCGTGGCGCGTTTCGGCTTCGATCTCGTCAATGCGGGCCAGATCCGCGTCGGAGAAGGCGGCCATGGCGGCGTCACCTTTCTCGCGGATGGTCTTGGCTGATTCGGCGGGAATGTCACCCCGTTTCGCCATGGCTTCGCAGGCAAGGGCTTCGATCTCGAACCAGATGCGAAAACGGTTGGCGGGAGACCAGATGGCAGTCATCTGCGGACGGCTGTAACGGGGTACCATGGGAACTCCGGATGCGGGGTGGGTCTTTACGGAGGCTGCTTAGACCAAATACGAAGATATTGCACGGACCCCTTTTCGGAAGAATGACACCTTGGCCCCAGACTCTCTGCTTCACGCTCTCATCGCGCTCGGCCAGATCACCCTTATCGACATCACGCTTGCCGGTGACAACGCCGTTGTTATCGGGATGGCCGTCCGCAATCTCGAAGGGCGGCAGCGCCGTCTGGCTATCCTGTTCGGGACCGGGTTCGCGGCCATTCTGCGTGTCGGCCTGGCCCTGCTGGCGACAACACTCCTTGCCGTGGTCGGCCTGACACTGGCGGGAGGTTTTCTGCTTCTGTGGGTCTGCTGGAAAATGTACCGTGAGCTTCGTGGTGGCGAACATCACGAGGACGTCGAAGCCGCCCCACCGCGCCTCGGCCCTGCCGTCCTGCGGATCGTGGTGGCCGATCTGTCCATGAGTCTCGATAACGTTCTGGCGGTGGCTGGTGCCGCCGTCGGGCATCCGTGGATTCTCGTATCGGGGCTTGTGCTGTCGGTTCTGCTGATGGGGCTTGCCGCGTCGGTCGTCGCCAATCTTCTGGCCCGTTACCGCTGGATCGCATGGATCGGTCTGCTGGTGGTTCTGGGTGTCGCAATCGAACTCGTCATCCGGGGTGGCGGAGAGGTCTGGACGCATGTTCTTCCGAAATAGCCGAACACTCCTTACGGGGCTTATGGCGCTTTGCGCCGCGTCATCAGCCCTCGCCGCGCCTCCATCTCCTCCTGTTCGGGAGCGGCTGGCGGAATGGCTCATTCTCGTCGGACCGGGCGGAACGGCTTTTCCGGCACAACGCTACGCTGATTTCCTGGCACAGACGCCCCAGTGGCCGCAGCGGGTCCGGATCCTCTGGCGTTACCAGAACGCCCTGTCCCAGACTACCGATCCGCAGATCCTGAACGTCCTTTGCCCACGCTATCCCCTCACGCTCCCGGCGGCGTTCGAGGCCTGCGCTCCTCATCTTCCTGACGCGGCGTCAACGGCACGTCGCCTCTGGCTGTCAGGCAATGCCCTGACCGTCGGCGAAGAACAGACACTGTTCCAGCGCTTCGGTCAGAACTTCGCACCCACCGATCAGTGGGCCCGTTACGAGGCTTTGGAAATGCGGGGCCAGTTCTCCGCCGCGTCGCGCCAGATCGAGCGTCTTGCTCCGGATCAACAGCCGCTGGCTCGTGCCCGTCTGGCCGAGCGTCTGGCCTCGCCTGATGCCGATTCCCTGTTCGCATCGCTCCCTGCTGACCTGCAATCCGATCCTACCCTGATCCGCTATCGCCTCAGAGCGCTGCGCCGTGGGGACAGGCTGGACGAGGCGCTCTCGTTGTGGAACGCGCAGGGCACCGCGCTCCAGCAGGCCAGCCCCTCGCATGACTGGTCGTCCGAGCGCATCAGTCTTGCCCGCGCCCTGCTGCTGGCTGGCCGTCCGAAAGAGGCCGCGGATCTCGCAGACGATACCACCATGGCACCCGACACCACGGACCGTCAGGAAGCCGAACTGCTTGGCGGGATCATCGCCCTAAGGGAGCTTCAGGCCCCTGCCCGCGCGGAAAAATTCTTCAGGCCGCTTCAGGACGCCACCTCGCTCCAGATGCAGGCCCGTGGCTATTACTGGACAGGGCGCGCTCTTCAGGCCGCAGACCGGCAGCGGGAGGCCGAAGCTGCTTTTCGCAAGGCTGCCTCGTATCCCACGACCTTTCCGGGTCAGCTCGCACTCGCGGCCCTCACCCGGGATGAAGGTATTCTGGTCTCGGGAAAATCGTCCGAGGCTTTTGACAGCGCTCTGCTTCAGGCGCTTCAGGAGCTTCGCGCCCCGACTGCCGGAACCCTCAGCCGGACGGACCTGCTCGAAGCCGCAACGGATCTCGTGCAGGCAGGCGACTCCGATCATGCACGGGAATTCCTCATGATGCTGGGCGTGGTCAATCCCTCACCCGAGGGACAGAAAGCGGTCGCGGACGCCGCGTCCCGGCTGGGCCTGGCCGCGCCGGAAGTCTTTGCGTCGTATGCCTTGGCCCGCAAAGGGATTGCCCTTTATCCGCAGGGCTTCCCCGATCCCTATCCGTCAGCCTCGACTGTCCCCGACGGGCTGCTGCCCGCCATTATCCGGCAGGAGAGCGGCTTCGACCCGGACGCCATCAGTGGCGCTCATGCGGTCGGCCTGTTGCAGCTTCTTCCTGCCGCAGCAAAGGACGTAGTGCGTAAGGCGCATTTGGGTCCCGTTAATGTCTCACCCGCAGCCCTGACCGATCCCCAGACGAATCTCCGGATCGGCAATGCCTATGTCTCACAGCTTCTGGAGCGTTTCGGGAATGTGATTCCCTATGCGCTGGCGGCCTATAATGCCGGCCCGCACCGGGTTGATCTCTGGCTGAAGGCAGATCCTCCTTCCGAACCGCTCTCCGAAGACGGAGTGCTGGACTGGATCGAACGCCTGCCCTATCGCGAGACACGCCTCTATATCGAAAATATCGAGGCCAGCATGATGATCTACCGTGTCAGGAACACCCATGCCGGATGACGCACTCCGCACGCTAGCCGAACAGGTGCTTGAGCATCTCCGCACGACCGGCCGGAGGCTGGTTACGGTGGAAAGCTGCACGGGCGGTCTGATTGCTGCCGCGCTCAGCGACATTCCCGGATCGTCAGACGTGCTGGAAGGCGGCTTCGTTACGTATTCCAACGCCCTGAAAATGAGCGCTGTCAGTGTTCCCGAAGCCATTCTGGCGCAATACGGCGCCGTCAGTTCCCAGACGGCCGAGGTCATGGCCAGAGGCGGTCTTTTAAATGCCAGGGATGCGGACCTTGTCATCTCCGTGACAGGGATCGCCGGACCGGGCGGTGGCAGTACACTCAAACCGGTCGGAACCGTCTGTTTCGGGCTGGCCGCCCGAACGGGACCAACCACAAGCGTGCAGTGTCATTTCACGGGAGATCGCGCTGCCATCCGTGCCCAGTCCGTACACCATGCCCTGCAGATGGTTCTGTGCGCCTGACACAAAAAAAAGCGGCTCCCGAATGAACGGAAGCCGCCTTTGCCTGAAACCGGAGCAGACCGGAGGTCCGGCCGTCCGGACTCTCAGTTACCCTGCGTCGGGGCCGGAAGCGTGGAGGCTGCTGCCGGAGCCTGAAGGCTCGGAGCCGTCGGAACGGCGGTGGGAGCAGCCGGCGGGATTGCGGCGGTCGGCGCCGTCGGAGCAACCGGCGTCTGGGCCTGCTGCAGCGAGCGGGCGTTCAGGGCATCCGTTGCGGACTCGCTGTCGGCCTTCTGAGCCTGAGCAGCCTTGTCGTGGTGCTTGCCGTGATGATGGTGATGCTCGGCCATTGCGGGCGAGGCTGCGGCGACCAGAGCGGTCAGGGCAAATGCGCCAAAGGAAATCTTTTTCATTACGTAATCCTTTTCATGTCACCATGACGGTGCTTGAGACCTGTAACGGCCCACGCACCGAATGGTTCTGGAAATAATACGAAATTTTATGTCCTTTGGGAAAGGCCCGGTGCCGGGGGGACCGCTTTCGTCGCCTGCGTGCCGTAAATGTCCCGTGCCCGCTTGATGAAGGCGGAGACCATCAGGCGCACGCCCTCATTGAACACGACACCCATCGCATTCTGCAGAAGGCGCGAACGGAACTCGAAATCCACGAAGAAATCGACCAGACAGCCCCGCGGATCCGGCGTGAACGTCCAGACATTATTCAGGTAACGGAAAGGCCCCTTCTCGTAGCGCACCCGGATACGCGAAGGCCGCTCCAGCGTCACGCGGCTGGTGAAGGTCTCGCGGAACGGGCCGAACCCGATCGTCAGATCCGCCACAAGCTCCTGTTCCGTCTGGGTCCGGATGCTTGCCTTCACACACCAGGGAAGGAACTGCGGATATTTCTCAACATCTGCCACAAGATCGAAAAGCTGGTCCGGCGTGTAGGCGATCAACCGTTGCTCGGCATGTGTCGGCATCAGAGACTTTCTTTCAGACGGCTGTTCCGCGCAGCCTGAAGCTTCGCGAAATCACTGTCCGCATGGTAGGAGGACCGGGTCAGAGGACTGGCACTGACCTGAAGAAATCCTTTTGAACGGGCAGCAGCAGCATAGCCGTCAAACTCGTCGGGGGTAACAAACTTTTCCACCGCCGCATGTTTCGCGGACGGCTGGAGATACTGTCCAAGCGTCAGGAAATCGACGTCCGCGATCCGGAAATCATCCATCACCTGAGCCACTTCCATCCGCTCCTCGCCAAGCCCAAGCATCAGGCCGGACTTGGTAAAAATGGAAGGATCGAGTTTCTTTACTCCGTCCAGGAGACGGACTGACTGATAGTAACGCGCACCCGGCCTGATGGTGGGGTAAAGGCGGGGTACGGTCTCGATATTGTGATTGAAAACGTCCGGCCGAGCCGCCACCACGACCTCCAGCGCGCCATCCTTGCGCAGGAAATCAGGCGTCAGAATCTCGATCGTGGTCTGCGGAGAGGTCTCGCGGATCGCATGGATGACCCGCGCGAAATGCTTCGCCCCCCCGTCTTCCAGATCGTCACGGTCCACCGAAGTGATGACGACATGCTTGAGCCCGAGCTTCGCCACTGCTTCCCCGACCCGCCGTGGCTCGTCCTCATCGAGATGCTTCGGTAGTCCGGTCGTGACATTGCAGAATGCGCAGGCCCGGGTGCAGATCTCGCCCATGATCATCATCGTGGCATGACGCTGCGACCAGCATTCCCCGATATTGGGGCATGCCGCTTCCTCGCAGACCGTCACCAGCCCGGCATCCCGCATGAGCGCACGGGTCTCGTGATAGACGGGATGGTTCGGCGCCTTGACCCGGATCCAGGACGGCTTGCGCTGGATCGGGTTGTCGGGCCGGTGCGCCTTCTCCGGATGACGGAGGGCAGGCGCTGAACGGTGATCGATGGTGATGCGCTGGGACATGGTGCTCAGATATGCAGCGGGCCGTCGAAGGCCGCCAGAGTTGCCTCATGCATGGTTTCGGAAATGGTCGGATGCGGAAAGACCGTTTCGATCAGCTCCGCTTCCGTCAGTTCACCCGTGCGCGTGATGACATAGCCCTGGATCATTTCCGTGACTTCCGCGCCGATCATGTGGGCGCCAAGAAGCTCACCGCTCGTGGCATCGAATACGGTCTTGACCATGCCGTCCGTCTCACCCATCGCCACGGCCTTGCCGTTGGCAATGAACGGGAAGCGCCCGACCTTGACCTTGTGGCCGGTAGCGATGGCTTTCTCTTCACTCAGCCCGACAGAGGCAATCTGCGGACGCGAATAGGTGCAGCCCGGGATATTCAGCGGATGAAGCGGCTGCGGCGAACGACCTGCAATCTTCTCCACGCACAGAATACCCTCATGACTCGCCTTGTGGGCCAGCCACGGAGCACCCGCAACGTCGCCGATCGCATAGATGCCCGGTTCGCCGGTGCGGCAGAAGCCGTCCGTCACGATATGAGTCCGCTCGACCTGCACCCTGGTGCCTTCAAGTCCCAGATCCTCGACATTACCGACGATGCCGACGGCGCAGATCACGCGGTCCACCGTCAACTCGACCTTACCCGCCGGACTTTCGATCGTCGTGGAGACTTCGTTTTCACCCTTATTCAGCGGTCCGACTTTCGCGCTGGTGACGATCTTCATCCCCTGCTTTTCGAAAGCCTTGCGGGCAGCGGCGCTGATTTCCGGATCCTCGGCAATTAGGATCCGATCCGCCACTTCGGCAATCGTGACCTCGCTGCCCATGTTCCGGTAGAACGACGCAAATTCGATGCCGATGGCGCCCGATCCGATGACGAGGAGCCGCTTGGGCAGCTCTTTCGGCGTCATGGCCTCGCGTGCGCCCCAGATCAGATTACCATCCGTTTCCAGACCCGGAAGTTGGCGGCCGCGTGCGCCTGTCGCCAGAATGACGTGCGGTGCCTTGATGGTTGCGACGGTAGTGCCGTCTTTGGTGATGGCAACCTGATGCGCCTCACCCGAACGGCCGGCCAGCTTTGCACGGCCATCAAAAGTCGTGACCTTGGCCTTCTTCAGCAGATGCGCAATTCCGCCGCCCATCCGCCGTGCAATGCTGCGCGAACGCCCTACGATTTTGGACAGGTCGAACGAGATATTGTCGGCAGAAAGACCGAACGTCCCCAGTTCATGCAGCAGATGGTGGATTTCCGAAGACCGCAGAAGCGCCTTGGTCGGAATGCAGCCCCAGTTGAGGCATACCCCGCCGAAATGCGTGCTTTCCACGATCGCCACGCTCATGCCGAGCTGGCTGGCGCGAAGGGCCGCCACATAGCCGCCGGGGCCGCCGCCAACAACAATCAGATCGAATGTATCGGACATGGTTCAGACCACCAGAGTGTAAGGGTTCTGCACAATATCGCGCAGTGCGTTAAGCCATTCGGCACCAAGAGCACCATCGACGGCGCGGTGATCGACCGACAGCGTCGCCGTCATCACGGTTGCAACCGCGATCTCCGATCCGCGCACCACGGCCCGCTTTTCGCCCGATGCAATCGCCAGGATACCGGCCTGTGGCGGATTGATGATCGCCGCGAATTCGCGCACGCCGAACATGCCCATATTGGAAATGGAGAACGTCCCGCCCTGGAATTCCTCGGGCTTGAGCTTTCCGGCACGGGCGCGCTTGGCCAGATCCTTGGCTTCGACGCTGATCTGGCGCAGGGACTTGCGATCGGCGTTGCGGATGATCGGCGTGATCAGGCCATCCGGAACCGATACGGCCATCGAGATGTCCACATTTTCAAAATGCAGCGTCTCGGCATCCGTGAACTGCACGTTCACACCCGGCACCTTTTTCAGCGCCAGTGCAACGGCCTTGATCATCATGTCGTTGACGGAAATCTTGAAGCTGTTTTCCTGCGCTGTGGCATTCAGCTTCGAACGCAGTTCCAGCAGTGCATCCAGCTCGATATCGACCGAGACATAGAAATGCGGAACCTGCGTCTTGGACTCCGTCAGACGTCGCGCAATGACCTTGCGCATCGTGGAGTTCGGAACGCGCCGGACAGTCTCTTCCGAAGCCGCAGGGGGTGCCGCCGACGGAGATGCTTTCGGCGCAGTCTTCGGAGCCGTCACACCCTTTTCCACATCACGCTTGAGAATACGACCGTTCGGACCGCTTCCCGTCAGCGCATCAAGGGCAATGCCCCGCTCCCGCGCCATGCGGCGGGCCAGCGGAGAGACGAAAATCCGTTCGCCCTTCCCTTCTACCGGAGCTTTTGCAGGCGCTGTTCCCGTCGATACGGCCGAAGCGGCCTCAACTTTCGGGGCCGCTGGAGCCTGCGTGGAAGAGGCTTCCGGCACAGCCTCACCCTCTTCCACGAGAACCGCGATCGGCGTGTTAACCGGGATGCCCTCTGCGCCTTCCTGGATCAGGATGCGGCCAAGAATGCCCTCGTCCACGGCTTCAACTTCCATGGTCGCCTTGTCGGTCTCGATTTCGGCAATCACGTCGCCAGCGGAGATGGTATCGCCCTCGGCTTTGAGCCAGCGAGCCAGTTTGCCCTCGGTCATGGTCGGCGACAGCGCCGGCATCAGAATATCGGTAGCCATCGTTGTCAGTCCCGCAGCTGCTTGCGAACGGCATCCACAACCCATTCGGGTTTCGGAAGCGCCAGTTTTTCGAGATTGGCCGCATAGGGCATCGGCAGGTCGAGCCCGCAGACACGTGCCGGCGGAGCATCGAGCCAGTCAAAGGCCTGTTCGACGGCCACGGTGCAGATTTCCGCACCAATACCCGCTACCGGCCAGCCTTCCTCGACGGAGACAATCCGGTTCGTCTTCTTCACGCTGCGCACGATCGTCTCGGTATCCAGCGGCCGGATCGAGCGCAGATTGATGACTTCGGCCGAGATGCCTTCATCCGCCAGGATCGCCGCAGCTTCCAGCGCCACGCCGACCATGATGGAGAACGCCACCAGCGTCACATCCGTCCCTTCCCGCTCGATCTTCGCGCGACCGATCGGCAGGATGAAATCCTCATCCACCGGGCACGGGAATTTCTGACCGTACAGGATCTCGTTTTCCAGCACGATGACCGGGTTCGGATCACGGATGGCCGCGCGCAGCAGCCCCTTCGCGTCCGCGGCCGACCAGGGAGCAACGACCTTCAGGCCCGGAATATGGGCATACCAGCTCGCGAAACACTGCGAATGCTGGGCACCCACGCGGGCGGCCGCACCGTTCGGTCCGCGGAACACGATGGAACAACCCATCTGGCCGCCGGACATATACAGCGTCTTGGCAGCGGAATTAATAATATGATCAATGGCCTGAAGCGAGAAGTTCATGGTCATGAACTCTACGATCGGCTTCAGACCCGTCAGGGCCGCCCCCACGGCCATGCCGGTAAAGCCATGTTCGGTGATCGGCGTATCAATGACGCGCTTTTCGCCAAACTCTTCCAGCAGACCCTGGCTGATCTTGTAGGCGCCTTGATACTGCGCCACTTCCTCACCGATCAGGAACACGTCCTCGTCACGACGCAGCTCAGCCGCCATGGCATCACGCAGCGCCTGACGCACGGTGATCTCGCTGGTCTCGCCCCAGTCGCGATCATCTTCGGCCTGCGCCACTGCCGGCGCTTCGGTGATGGCCGGATCGGACGGTGTTTCGATGGCGACAGGCGCACCGACTGCCGGATCGGAAGAGCGCACGACGTTATCGGCCGCAGAGGCGTCCTCGCCTTCCGCCAGAAGCACGGCGATCGGTGTGTTGACCGCGATGTTCTGCGTGCCTTCGTCCACCAGCGTCTTGCCGATCACGCCCTCGTCCACGGCTTCGACTTCCATCGTCGCCTTGTCGGTTTCGATCTCGGCAATCACGTCACCGGCCGCAACGGTGTCACCGGCCTTCCTGACCCAGCGGGCCAGCGTACCTTCGGTCATGGTCGGCGAGAGAGCCGGCATCAGAATCAGAGATGCCATGGATCAGGCCTCCACCAGAATGTCGGTCCAGAGTTCGGACACATCCGGCTCCGGGCTTGTCTGCGCAAATTCGGTCGCGTCCGCCACGATGGCCTTCACGTCCGTCTCAATGTCCTTGAAGACACTCTCCTCAATGCCGCTGCGCAGCATTTCGGCCTTCAGCATCTCGATCGGATCGCGCGTGCGACGCATCTCCTCGACTTCCGCACGCTGGCGATACTTTGCGGGATCCGACATGGAGTGCCCGCGATAGCGATAGGTTTCCATCTCAAGCAGGAACGGCCCCTTGCCCGAGCGGCAGTATTCCATGGCTTCCTGCGCTGCTTCGTGGACGGCAAAAATATCCATGCCGTCCACCTTGCGGCTGGCAATGCCCCAAGGCTCGCCATTGCGTGACAGATCCTTGGAGGCCGAAGCGCGCTCGATGGACGTGCCCATGCCATAGCGGTTGTTCTCGATCACATAGATGCAGGGCAGCTTGTGCAGGGCAGCGAGATTGAAGCTCTCATAGACCTGTCCCTGAGCCGACGCGCCCTCGCCAAAATACACGATCGAGACCTCGTCCGTACCGCGATACTTGTTTGCGAACGCCAGCCCCGTGCCGAGTGCCACCTGTGCGCCGACGATACCATGGCCGCCATAGAACTCCTTTTCACGGGAGAACATGTGCATGGAACCGCCCTTGCCGTGCGAATATCCGCCGGAGCGGCCCGTCAGTTCCGCCATGACACCACGCGGCGTCATGCCCGCGACGAGCATCTGCCCATGGTCGCGATAGGACGTGATGGACTTGTCGCCCTGCTTCATGTTGAGCCCGATCCCGACCACAACGGCTTCCTGCCCGATATAGAGATGGCAGAAGCCGCCGATCAGACCCATGCCGTAAAGCTGGCCAGCCTTTTCCTCAAAGCGCCGGACAAGAAGCATGTCTCTGTAAGCGCGCTTCATGGTCTCCGGCGAAAGGGCCGGACCGTTGCTCCGGCCTGAAGCGGACGGTGTCTCGTCCATGACGGTCTCCTGATGGAAATGCACAAAATCCTGCATGCTCTTAGCGGTACAACCCGCCAAAAGCCAGACCACGCCCCCGCTTTCGCGGAAGTCCCGGCCTGCTGGATGTGCTGTGGAAAAACGGATCAGACCGCCCCGAAGGGCGGTCTGGGATCATACGAAACCGAGCAGACGGCGTGCGGCCACGCCGGGGTCAGGCTCACGCAGCAGGCTCTCGCCCACCAGAACCGCGCTTGCTCCTACCGCTCCGACCTTCATCATGTCGTCCTGCGTCCGGATGCCGCTTTCGGAGACAACCAGACGATCAGGCGGCACAAGCGGCGCAAGGTCGATCGTCGTCTGGATGTCGGTCTTCAGTGTCCGCAGGTTACGGTTGTTGATCCCGATCAGGAACGTATCCAAGGCCAGGGCCCGGTTCAGTTCGGCCTCGTCATGGACTTCCAGAAGGACGTCCATGTCCAGTCCGCGTGCAATCGCGATCAGTTCGGCAGCCTGTGTTTCCGTCAGGATCGCCATGATCAGCAGGATGCAGTCTGCCCCGATCAGGCGGCTCTCATGAACCTGCCAGGGGTCCAGAATGAAGTCCTTGCGCAGGATCGGCAAACTGCATGTCTCACGCACGGCCCGGATATCGTCCGTGCTGCCGTGAAAGCACGAGCCTTCCGTCAGAACCGAAAGGCAGGTGGCGCCGGCAGCCTGGTATTCCTGCGCGATCTCGACCGGATTGTAGTCGGGACGCAGGATACCGGCTGATGGAGACGCCTTCTTGATCTCGGCAATCAGTCCGACCTGACGATCAGCTGTGAGATGCTGGAGTGCCTGACCGAAGCCGCGTGTCGGGACCGTGACTTCCCGGGCGCGTGCCGTGATCTCCTTGAGGGACATGATCTGTGAGCGCTGCTCGATGTCCACGCGGGTGCGGGCGCAGATCCGGGCCAGAACGTCGCTGCGGTCAGCCGCCGTTTCCGCTTCGGGATCCTTGATGGGTGGGGTCGTCGTTTCCGGAATTTCCGGGTCCGGGAACTGTTCCGTTCCCTCAGGCGAATATGTCATCGCCGGTCGATGGTACATGAATGTCATGATCGTCCTGCGTCTTTGGGGGCAATGGAATGAGCTGACATGCGCGCAGCCTCGAGCGCGGCACGGGCAAGACCCCGATCAATGGAATCTGCCGCCATTCCTACATTGCGACGGAAAGCCGGAACGTCAATTGCTCCGGCCTTCACGATATCGCCGCGCCCTGCCACATGCAGGGCCGCAGCGGCGTTGAGAAGAACCGTATCCCGGTAGGCGCCACCCGCGCCATCCAGCAGGGCAAGCAACGCGGCCGCATTGGTCTGCGCGTCTCCGCCCCGGATGGCTGAAATCGGGGCGGCAGCCAGTCCGGCCATGTCCGGTTCGATCCCGAATGAAAAAAGGGTGTCGTCCTGCCAGGCCGAAACCTGGGAGGGGCCAGCAAGCGTAAGCTCGTCGCTTCCCCCTTCTTCGGTCGAGCCATGCACGACCCAGACCGACAGACTGCCGAGTGCGCCAAGCGCCCGCGCCACCGGCTCGCACCAGCGCCCGTCAAACACGCCGATCAGCTGATGGCGGACCTGAGCGGGGTTGCATAGCGGCCCGAGCAGATTGAACAGGGTACGGAAACCCAGTGCCTTGCGAACAGGCGCCGCATGCCGCATCGCAGGATGATGCTGGGGGGCTGCCAGAAAGACCAGTCCGTCTTCGCGCAGCCGACGGCCCTGCAGAGCCAGATCATCGGTCGGCGGAATGCCCAGAACTTCGAGAACATCCGTCGCACCCGTAGCAGATGAGAGTGCGCGGTTGCCATGCTTGGCTACGGGAACACCAAGTCCCGCCAGTACGAAGGCGACGGCTGTGGAGACATTCAGTGTCTTCAGGCCGTCGCCGCCTGTTCCGCACACATCAATCGCCCCGGCTGGCACATCCGGCAGAACCGTCATGTGATGACGGACTGCCTGAACGGCTCCGGTCAGTTCGGCAAAGGTTTCACCACGCAGTTTCAGCGCGGTCAGGAAAGCGGCAAGCTGAACGGGATCGACCTCGCCGACCATGATGGCGTGAAAAGCTGTTTCCGCCTCATGACTGTCGAGGTGCCGTCCCAGGGCCGCCTTGTGCAGAAGGGACGTAAAATCCGCGCTCACAGTCATGCGGCCTGTGAGGTAAGGGTCGAAATACCGGCAATTTTCAGGAAATTGGCCAGCAATTCGCGTCCTGCAACAGATGCGATGCTTTCGGGATGGAACTGGACGCCATGCACGGGATAATCGCGGTGACGCACGCCCATGATGACCCCGTCTTCCGTGCGGGCATTGACCATGAGCATTTCGGGAATGCTGTCCGGTGCCAGCGTCAGGCTGTGATAGCGCACCACATCCACTGGATCAGGCAGTCCGGCAAAGACGCCTGTCCCGTCATGATGCACCGCGCTGATCTTGCCATGCATCGGCACAGGTGCGCGCACGACGTCTGCCCCGAAGACCTGCCCGATTGCCTGATGGCCAAGACACACACCGAATACCGGCACCTTTCCTGCAGCAGCACGGATCAGATCACAGCAGATGCCGGCTTCGGCCGGGGCGCCCGGGCCCGGGGAGATCACGATGGCAGACGGCTTGAGCGCCAGAGCCTCGTCGACACTCAGCGCATCATTGCGCCGCACATCACACTCAACTCCAAGCGCGCCCAGATGGTGGACGATGTTGAATGTGAAGCTGTCGTAATTGTCGATGAGAAGGATCATGGCAACAGAATGACGCCCGTGTCTGTTTTCGTCAAATACATCGCGCTTCAAGGCTCCGTCAGGCTTTCACGGCAGTTGCTACGGCGATTTCCGCCGCCCGGAACAGCGCACGGGCCTTCGCCTGCGTCTCGCGGAACTCGGCGTTCGGATCGCTGTCTGCCACGACGCCGCAGCCCGCCTGCACATACATGTTCCCATCCTTGAGAACGGCCATGCGCAGCCCGATGCAGGTGTCCATTTCCCCGTCTGCCCCGAAATACCCGACGCAACCCGAATAGGGCCCGCGCCGCGTCGGTTCGAGCTCGTCAATGATTTCCATGGCGCGGATCTTGGGGGCGCCCGTCAGGGTCCCGGCCGGGAAAGCTGCGACAAGTGCATCCATCGCCGTTTTGCCGTCCTTGATACGGCCGGTCACGGTCGAGGAAATATGCATGACGTGGCTATAGCGCTCGACGACGAACTTCTCCGGAACCTCGACGGTCCCAAGCTGTGAGACGCGCCCGACATCGTTTCGGCCCAGATCGATCAGCATCAGATGCTCGGCCAGTTCCTTGCGGTCGGCCAGAAGCTCTTTTTCCAGAGCCAGATCTTCTTCGCGGTCCGCTCCGCGCGGACGTGTGCCCGCCAGCGGACGCACCGTGACCTCGCCGTTGCGCAGTCGCACGAGGATTTCCGGAGAAGAGCCGACCAGAGCGTAATCCTCAAGCTCCATCACGAACAGGAACGGCGCCGGATTGACGCGGCGCAGGCTGCGATAGAGCGAGAGCGGCGACAGCGGGAATGGTGTCGTAAAGCGCTGGCTCGGCACGATCTGGAATGCATCGCCCGCAGCGATATAGTCCTGCGCCTTGCGGACGTGATCCTCGAACTGCTGCTGTGTCATGTTCGAGACCGGGGGCGCCAGTTCCGTGCCGGCCGGCAACGTCTCGCGCTCATCCCCTAGGGGGGCGGCCAGAGCGGCCCGTGCCTGATCGAGAAGCGCATGCGCCTCCGCATCCGTCGTCTCGCCGCGCACCGGCACGGCCAGCGTAAGCTCGTCCCGCACGGAATCGAAAACCGCGAAGAGGCGCGGACGGATCATGATCCCTTCCGGCAGCCCCAGATCGTTCACCGGAGCGTTCGGCAGACGCTCCATCTGGCGCACCATGTCGTAACCCAGTACGCCGAACACGCCGCCGATCATCGGCGGCATTCCGGCGGGAAGCTCCATCTGGCTCTCATCCACGATGGTCTTCAGTGTCTCGAGCGGCACGCCGTCAACGGGCTTGCCATCCTGCGTCACCTTCCCGTCCCGGCATTTCCAGACCAGATCCGGCAGAAGCGCGATCACGGAATAACGCCCGCGGGCTGCACCGCCTTCGACACTTTCGAACAGCAGCCGGTACGGATCGTCCGACAGTTTCGAGAGACGGAGAAAGGCTGAGACAGGCGTGAGAAGATCGGCGGCCTCGATGCTGTAGACAATACCCATTACTGCGCCCCGTTTCCTGCTGCAGGCGCAGCCGCGGTCACGACCTGATTATAGAGCGCCATGTTGATATGCGAGGGCGGAACCGCCTTTTCCATGGCGGCATTCAGTGCCACCGGAATATCGGAGCGCATGGACTGCAGATATTCGTCCGAAAGCTGGTTGCCCAGGCTTTTCATGTCCTCTGCCGAGGCCGGCTTGTCCTCCGTCACGTTGACCAGCCAGAACGCATCCGGTGATTCGAACATGCCGCTCGTTCCCGGCTTGAGGCCGAAGACACCGCGCAGGACATTCTGCGGCAGGCTCTGGTCCGGATGAACCCGCGACACGGCAACGTCCTGACGCAGGGCGGAGGCTTCGGCCTGTCCTTCAACAGCCTTGCGCAGCGTTCCCGCCTTGGCGGCATTGAACAGCGCGGTCGCCCGCAGATCCGCGGCATGGCGTTTCTGATCCGTCGTCCAGGCCTGCACGACCTGATCGCGCACGCTGTCGAACGGTTTGAGCGTACCGGGGTGCACTTCATCGACGAGCAGGGAGAACGCCGTGCCGTTCGGGCCATTGATGACGGTCGGCTGGGCATCCTTGGACTGCGTGAAGATCTGGTGGATGATCGCCTGGCGCAGGGCCGCGTCGCCCGGGATGGGCGCAGGCAGACCGTCCTGCGTCAGGCCATTGGAATCCAGCGTACCGGCTGCGGGAACGGCACCGAGATCGCTCGGGATCTGCTCCAGCGTCGAAGATCCGGCAACCGCATCCTGAAACTGTTTCTGGCGGGCCTGAAGGGCTTCTCCGGCCTCCTGGTTCTGGACCTGTGTTTTCAGACCATCTTTAGCCTGCTCGAACGTCGTCTTGTGAGGCGCGGTGATGGCCGTAATGTTGAAGACGACCCAGCCCATGCCGGTCTTTTCCGGCCCGGAGATGCGGTTGGAAGGAGCTGCGAATGCCGCCTTGGCGAGTTCGGGGTTCGGAATGTCGCTCTGACGTACGGACGGCAGGGACACCGCAGCAGCTTCGGGGAATTTCTTCTGGATATCATCCCAGGACGTTCCGCTCTTCCAGGCGGTCGCAGCCGCATCGGCCTTTGCCTGATCGGTGAAGGTCAGGACCTGAAGCGTCCGCGTCTCGGGCATGTCGAAGGTGCGGGCCTGAAAATCATACAGACGGTGCAGGACGTCATCGGGAACCTCGATCGTCTTTGCCACGCTGTCCGGCGTCATGACGACCATTTTCGCATGACGGTATTCCGTCGTGCGGAACATCTGCGGGTGGTTGTCATAGAAACGGTGAAGCTGGTCATCCGTCGGTGCAGCGGCAACGACACCGCTTGCAAACGGGATCTGAACCAGATCGAACACGCGCTGGCTCGCATCGAAGGACAGCATCCGGTCCGTCAGGGAAGACGGTGCGACAACAGACTGCCCCATGCCCTGCAGAAGGCCGCGTGAAGCGATATCCTCGCGGATGGCCTGAAGCAGCTTGCCTTCGGACAGTCCGATCCGCGTCAGACGGTCATTGAAAACGCTCCGGTCGAACTGTCCGGCGGCATTGTGAAACGCCGGAATGGCAAAGACTTCCTGCCGCACCAGATCATCGGGAACCATCATGCCCGCGCGGGTGGCGGCAAGCTGGGTCTCGTTCTGGATCACAAGGTTTTGAAGCGTCTGCCGTGCGATCTGCTCGACTTCGCCCTTGGGGAGCTTGGACGGGTCGGCAAGCCCGATCCGTCGGGCAACTTCGGGAAGCTGCGCCGAGAGCGCGCGGCTGAAATCATCCGGCGTGATGCTCCGATCGCCGACACGCACGATTTCGTTGGAGCTTGCCGTGCCCATGTTGGAATACACATCTCCCACACCCCAGCCGATAAAGGCCAGAAAGATCAGCAGCGCGGCGGCACGGCCGGCCCAGGAGTCAACAAAGAGGTGGCGGAGCGTGGTAATCATAGGGTCAGGGCAGATCCGGATGACGGGATGGTGCGGACACAAAAGGCCCGCTAGACTTGCCGCACCATAATGTCGTGAGAACGGCTTGACCAGAAGCAGACCGGAACGAGTGCTGCCTTGCGGCATTCAGCCGGTCGTAAACACTGAGCGCATACCGGAAACGCCGCCCTTCTTCAGGGCGTCATCATCAAGGAGGAAGAGTGCCCCCATCACCCAGGCTTGTCGTTGGAAACTGGAAGATGCACGGATTGCGGGAGCAGTCCGGCCGTCTGGCCCGTGCCGTCGCCGAAGGCGCGCAGTCCCTCCCCGATGACGTGCGGCTCGTCCTGTGCCCCCCCTTCACCCAACTCGCCAGCGTGCATGGCATTATCAATGCCGAAGGACCGTCCACGCCTCTGCGTCTTGGTGCGCAGGACTGTCACACGACGTCCTCCGGCCCCCATACCGGGGATATCTCGGCTGAAATGCTGGCTGATCTCGGTGTCCGCTACGTCATCCTCGGCCATTCCGAACGTCGTCAGGCCCATGGCGAAACCGATGTCCTGATTCGTCAGAAGGTCGAAGCCGCCGAAGCCGCGGGCCTCATCCCCATCGTCTGTATCGGCGAGACGATGCAGGAGCGCCTTGAAGGCCGGATGACCACCGTTCTGGCCACGCAGGTCGAGGGATCGCTGACCGACGGTTTTACCGGTATCCTGGCTTACGAGCCCGTCTGGGCCATCGGGAGTGGCACTGTTCCGCCGATTGACGAGCTTGAGAGAACCCTCTCTTTGCTGCACGGACTGTTGCAGTCCCGTCTCAAGACGGATGACATTCGCGTGCCGATCCTGTATGGCGGCTCCGTCACACCGGCTCAGGCGCCGACCATTTTTTCCATCGGGTCGCTTGGCGGGGTGCTGGTCGGCAGTGCCAGTCTGGAAGCAGAGAGCTTCCTGCGCATCGCTGAAGCGGCATCTTTCCGCCTGACGTCCCAACCATTGTCCGGACCCTATCGTTCATGACCACTCTTCTGCTTGCTCTCAACCTGCTGGTCACACTGGCGCTGATCGGGGTGATCCTGATCCAGCGCAGCGAAGGCGGCGGCCTCGGCATCGGAAGTGGCCAGGGCATGGGCTCTTTCATGAGCGGCCGCGGAACCGCAACGCTGCTGACGCGTGCCACGTCCGTTCTCGCCGGCATCTTCATGCTGCTGTGCCTCGTGCTGGCCGTCATGAACCGCGGCGCCTCCTCCGGCGTCGGCTCGCACGACATCCTGGCCGAGCCGCCTGCCGCCACCCAGACGACCACGACAACTCCGGCTGCCCCCGCCGCTCCGGCTCCCGCACCCGCTCACTGATCGGGCCTGAAAATCCCCGTTCAAACTTTTTAACGGGGATCTTTTCAACAGACGCGTCTCTCCGCTTCCCCTGCCCCATGTCGGCAGTGTATGAAGACCGCCCATGACGCGTTTCGTATTCATCACCGGCGGTGTGGTATCTTCTCTCGGCAAGGGTATCGCTTCAGCGGCCCTCGCTGCTCTCCTCCAGGCGCGCGGATACAAGGTCCGCATGCGCAAACTGGACCCCTATCTCAACGTGGATCCGGGCACCATGAGTCCGTACCAGCACGGTGAGGTGTTCATTACCGATGACGGGGCCGAAACCGACCTCGATCTCGGTCATTATGAACGCTTCACGGGCGTACACGCGTCACGTGCTGACAACACCACGACGGGACGGATCTATTCGGATGTGATCGCCCGCGAACGCCGCGGCGACTATCTGGGCGGGACCGTGCAGGTCATTCCCCACATCACGGACGCCATCAAGGACGTCGTGGTCACGGGTACCGACGACTATGATTTCGTTCTTGTGGAAATCGGCGGTACGGTCGGCGACATCGAGAGCCTGCCCTTCCTCGAAGCCATCCGTCAGCTCCGCAATGATCTCGGCCATGCCCAGACCATGTGCGTGCACCTGACCCTCCTGCCCTACATTCCGGCAGCCGGCGAACTCAAGACGAAGCCGACGCAGCATTCCGTCAAGGAACTGCAGAATGTCGGCATCCAGCCGCAGATGCTGCTGTGCCGTTCGGATCGTCCCATTCCGGACAACGAGCGTCAGAAGATCGCCAATTTCTGCAACGTCCGTTCGGAAGCCGTTATCGCGGCGCTTGACGTGGACACGATCTATGCCTGCCCCATTTCTTACCATAACGAGGGAATGGATCAGGAAGTCCTGCGCTATTTTGGCCTGCCCTATGACAGCAAGCCGGACCTCTCGCGCTGGGAAAAGATCGTCCATGCGATTCGCGAGCCCGAAGGCGAAGTCCGCGTGGCCATCGTCGGCAAGTACACGGCTCTGCTCGACAGCTACAAGTCTCTCGCCGAAGCCCTGCTGCATGGTGGCATCGCCAACCATGTAAAGGTGAAACTCGACTGGATCGAATCGGAAGAGTTCGAGAAGAACGGGAATATCGCCGAGCGCCTGAAGGATGCGGATGCCATCCTCGTTCCGGGCGGATTTGGTGAGCGCGGTGCGGAAGGCAAGATCCAGGCCGTCCGCTATGCCCGTGAGCACAACATTCCGTTCCTGGGTATCTGTTTCGGTATGCAGATGGCCGTGATCGAATGTGCCCGCTCGCTGGCTGGTCTGCCCAAGGCCTCCTCGACCGAGTTCGGCCCGACGGACGAGCCTCTGGTCGGCCTGATGACCGAATGGGCGCGCGGCAGTGAGCTGCTTCGCCGCCGCGAAGGTGGCGATCTGGGCGGTACAATGCGTCTGGGTGCCTACCCGGCCAAGCTGGTTCCGGGCTCCCGTGTGGCCGAGATCTACGGCCGCACGGAAATCCGTGAGCGCCATCGCCACCGCTGGGAAGTCAACGCTCACTACAAGGACCGTCTCGAGAAGACAGGCCTGCGGTTCTCCGGTCTCTCCCCTGACGGCGTACTGCCGGAAGTCGTTGAGTATCCGGATCACGCCTGGTTCGTGGCGGTGCAGTATCATCCGGAACTGCTCTCCAAGCCTTTCGACCCGCACCCGCTGTTTGCAGGATTCATCGCGGCGGCCGTCAAGGAGGCTCACAGCAAGTGAGCTTCCGGATCGGAGACCTCACGGTCGGCCAGAATCAGCCGTTTACGCTGATTGCTGGCCCCTGCCAGATCGAATCCCGCGAGCATGCACTGGAAATGGCCGACGCCATTTCCAGCCTGTGTCGTGAGCTGGGAATCGGCCTGATCTACAAAAGTAGCTTCGACAAGGCGAACCGCAGCTCGGTCAACGCCGCCCGGGGCGTGGGTATGGATGCCGGTCTGGACATTCTAGCCAGCATCCGGGAGCGATTCGGCGTTCCCGTCCTGACGGATGTGCATACTGCCGAGCAGTGCGAGCCTTCAGCGCAGGCGGTGGATGTTCTTCAGATTCCGGCCTTCCTGTGTCGCCAGACGGACCTGCTGCTGGCTGCGGGCAAAACCGGTCGCGCCATTAATATCAAGAAGGGCCAGTTCCTCGCACCGTGGGACATGGCAAATGTCGCAGCCAAGATCGCATCCACGGGCAATGAGCGCATCATGCTCTGCGACCGTGGTACGAGCTTCGGTTACAACACGCTTGTAAGCGACATGCGTGGACTGCCGATCATGGCGCAGACGGGCTACCCCGTCGTGTTCGACGCCACCCACTCGGTCCAGCAGCCGGGCGGCCTTGGGGCTTCCACCGGCGGTCAGCGCGAGTTCGTCGAGCCTCTGGCCCGCGCTGCTCTGTCCATCGGTGTGGCTGCCGTTTTCATCGAAACGCATCAGGACCCGGACCACGCGCCGAGCGATGGTCCGACTATGGTGCCGCTTAGTGAAATGCGTGGTCTTCTGACGCGCCTGAAAGCCTTCGACGCCCTCGCGAAGTCTTTTCTGGCCTAGGTGCCGGACGGCGCCAGAGCCGCCAGAAACAGACTCAGCACCGCAATAGCCGTCAGCCCTGTGCGAAGCGGCAGATAGCCTGGAGGAAGAGCGCCTTTTCTCCAGGCTTCCCGTTCCACAAGGAACGTCCCGACAAAGCCGATAATTTCCAGTCCAAAACCGGCGCGGACATGCCCAAGCACACCAACGCATAGCGACAGCCATGCCCACAGCGCAGGGCAGACGCCCAGAACAAGACGCTGACGGTCCCGCTGCGACGTCCCGCCGACAGTGATGATGTCTGGCCGTTCCATGGCCAGTCCCCAGTGTACGGCTCCCAGAAACGACAGGATGCAGGCCCCGTACGCCAGCAGAATGATCTTCAGATGCGGTAGGGGTGTGAACAGTCCGGCCAGGAAGATCCACCCGCCAAGTGTCATGAAGGGGATCAGTCCGGCAATGCCGAGCACGAAAACGGGAAAAGGAAGGCGCATGTCGTCGTTGACCTCAGGGCGTGATTTTGAGACTTGAAATAGCTGTTCCATTCCGAACGGTCACGAGCCACCCCCGGTTCATGCATATCGGTTCACGCATCTCCAGGAGAGCTTCCATTGAGCGCCATCGTTGATATCACCTCCCGCGAAATCCTGGACAGCCGCGGCAATCCCACCGTTGAGGTCGAGGTCGAGCTGTCCTCAGGTGCCCGCGGCCGCGCTGCTGTCCCGTCCGGTGCCTCTACAGGCGCCCATGAAGCCGTGGAGCTGCGCGATGGTGACAAGTCCCGCTACGGCGGCAAGGGCGTCCTGAAGGCCTGCAGTCACGTTGAAAACGACATCCTCGAAGTTCTCCAGGGCGCCGAATCGGAAGATCAGATCGCCATCGACAACGCGATGATCGATCTGGACGGGACCCCTAACAAATCCCGTCTGGGTGCAAATGCCATCCTCGGCGTCTCTCTGGCCGTCGCAAAGGCCACGGCCGAGGAACTGGAACTGCCGTTGTACCGCTATGTCGGTGGTGCCTATGCCCATCTCTTGCCTGTGCCGATGATGAACATCGTCAATGGCGGCGAGCATGCCGACAATCCGATCGACATCCAGGAATTCATGATCCAGCCGGTCGGTGCTCCGACAATTGCCGACGCGATCCGCATGGGGTCGGAAATCTTTGCGCGCCTGAAGAAGGGTCTGTCTGAAGCGGGCTATAACACCAATGTCGGCGATGAAGGCGGCTTCGCACCGAATCTGAAGTCTGCTGACGAAGCTCTTGGTTTTATTGCAAAATCCGTTGAATCTGCGGGCTACAAGCTTGGTGAGGATGTGACCTTCGCGCTCGACTGTGCTGCCACAGAGTTCTATGCGGACGGCCGCTACAACCTGAAGGGTGAAGGCAAGGAATTCGATGCTTCAAGCATGATTTCCTATCTCGAGGATCTGGCCAGCCGCTACCCGATCGTCTCCATCGAGGACGGTCTGGCCGAGGATGACTGGGAAGGCTGGGCGGAGCTTACGACCCGTCTGGGCAAGAAGCTCCAGCTTGTTGGCGACGACCTGTTCGTGACCAACCCCGAGCGTCTGCGCCGCGGCATCAAGGCCGGCACGGGTAATGCCCTGCTCGTAAAGGTCAATCAGATCGGCACGCTGACGGAGACGCTCGAAGCTGTCGAAACCGCGCACAAGGCTGGTTATGCCTGCGTCATGAGCCATCGTTCGGGTGAGACGGAAGATTCCGTGATTGCCGACCTCGCCGTCGCCACGAACTGTGGGCAGATCAAGACGGGTTCCCTCTCCCGCTCTGACCGCACGGCGAAGTACAATCAGCTCATCCGTATCGAGCAGCAGCTCGGCAGCGCGGCCCGTTATGCCGGCCGTAGCATTCTCAAGAACTCCTAAGATTCCACAACGGCCTCATCTCCTTCGGGAATGGGGCCTTTTTTTCAGGTCCGGACCTGAAACATCTCCACATCATTCATTGTCTGGTCACGATTGACTGATATAAACTGAGACAGTCCCTCAGAACGGAGTTTTCACGACGTGACACTGATCCGGCTCATCAAGCGTGGTGTCCGCGCCGTCGCTCCCCCAGCTTTCTTTCTGTCCCTGACGGCCTATTTCGGATGGAACGCCCTTCACGGCGCTCACGGTATTCACGCCTATCAGGAACAGACGCAGCTTCAGAAGGATGCCCTTCAGGCCAGGCAGGATGCCGACGACGAACAGAATGTCTGGCGTCGGCGTGTCGTTGCGCTCAAGGAAAAGGCGCTGGATGCCGATATGCTGGACGAGCGTGCCCGCGCCACGATGAACCTGACGCGCAGCGGTGATCTGGTTGTCCCCTACGGCCCTCACGACAAACTGTTCTGAGCAGCCGCCAGGAAATCCAGTCCTGCAGATACAAAAAAAGCGGCCCGAAGGCCGCTTTTTTCATAAAGACTGTCGAAACAGTCTTACTTGATCTTGGCTTCGCGGAACACGACGTGCTTGCGTGCAACCGGGTCGTACTTGCGCACTTCCATCTTTCCCGTAGCGGAACGGGCATTCTTCTTCGTGACGTAGAAGTAGCCGGTTTCGGCTGACGAAACGAGCCGGATCTGAATAACGTTGCTCTTTCCCATGATACCCTCGGGCTTTCGCCATACTGATGCCGCTCGAAGGTGTCGATGCAGCATGTTGATCTTTAGATTGGGCGCACCATGCTGATTTGTGGCCCGCAGGTCAAGGCCCTGACGCACAATTTCGGGGTTTTCCTGCGCTTTCAGAGACTTTCAGCCCGACGGAATCTTATCAGACCACTGCGTGAGCCTCTCTCTTTCGCTTGTGAGGCAACAGACAGGAACCTATAAGGAACAAATGCGGGATGGCTTTCATTCTGCACCTTGTTTTCCGACCTGCCTCCGCCGAGGCGCATGGGAGCGCCTGTATGCTGACCCGCAAGCAGCACCAGCTTTTGCTATATATCGACGACCATCTTCGCCGGACGGGATATTCTCCTTCTTTCGATGAAATGAAGGATGCTCTTGAGCTTCGCTCAAAGTCTGGCATTCATCGGCTGATTTCTGCTCTGGAAGAACGCGGCTTTCTGCGTCGTCACCATCATCGTGCCCGTGCGCTCGAAGTGCTGCGCTTGCCACACATGGGAACCGAGGCACCGGTCGCTACTGGCACGGGTACAGCGTTCGTCCCCGCCGTTCTCAACCAGGGGCAGACGGGCCTTCAGGGGGCGTTCTCAGAAGACAGCGTCGCCAATGACCGCCAGACTGTCAGCATCCCACTCTATGGACGCATTGCAGCCGGTCTTCCGATCGAGGCCATGCAGGATGATAGCGACAGGATTGACGTGCCGGTCTCGCTTCTGGGCACCGGCGAGCATTATGCCCTGACGGTTGCGGGTGATTCGATGATCGAAGCGGGCATTCTGGATGGCGATATCGCCATCATCCGGCGACGCGAGACTGCGGAAAATGGGCAGATCATCGTCGCCCTGATCGACGAGCAGGAAGTGACGCTCAAGAAGCTGCGTCGTCGCGGATCGATGATTGCGCTGGAAGCTGCCAACAGGGACTACGAAACCCGCATCTTCCCGGCGGAGCGCGTCCACATCCAGGGCCGTCTGGTCGCGCTTTTCCGGCAGTACTGAAAACCGGTGTGACTGCTGACGGCTTCAGGAGCCGTCAGAAATTCTGTTATTGCGGCGCAGCGGGTGTGCCGCGTACGACTTTCACGCTGCCATCCGGCGCAATCAGCGTGCTCGTGCCGTCACCATTCGGAATGACGATGGTCTTGCTTGGGTTTTTGTTCAGGAAACGGGTGGCGCTATCGGGGACCGAGGATGGCAGTGTCGGAATGATATGGCTGCGGTCCCGGCTCACGCCCTGATGGGTATCGGTGCTTTCGCCGACTGACATGCTCTGCCCCTGCATGAGCTGCTGGCCGGAAGCGCCCAGAGCGCCCTTGCTGCCAATGCCTCCCATGAAATTTTCGTCGAGTGCTGCGCCACCGAAATAGGTTGCGGGGTCGCCGAGGGCGTGACTGAACGTGCTGTTGGGGTTTTCGACGTCCTTGAGGGTCGGAAGGGGTTGTGGAGCCCCAGGCCAGATATTGCCACCCTCAGGAAAAATCGGTGTTTCAGCGTATTTTTCGCCACGTGCGCGGTGAATATTCTCACTGTCTCCGTGTGGACCATTGGGATTATCGAGCGCCGTCCACACCATGGTGTCACGGATATACTTGCCCATGCCTGAACAGCCGCTCAGAGCGAGAGGTAGTGCCAGCAGAGCGGCCTTCCGCATTTCTTACTCCCACAAGGTCAATAAATGACCTTTAGCGGTCCTTGTAACGGAGCGCCAGATGAAGACAGTCAAAGACACCCATAATTCTACCAGAGACTGGTATCAGAAGCTGATCTTGGATGACTTGCGGGATTGTCCCGCCATGATGCGGGCGAGTCCGGCAGTCAGATAACCCCAGCCGCTGATGACGGTCGGAATGACCGAGAACCAGAGGAGAATTCCGCCGATCAGGCTGGCGGGAAGGAAGGAGAGACCCAGCATTCCGGCCGCCCCGTCCCCACCGATCAGAAACCCGATCGCCACCATCTGGATTCCGGTTTTCCATTTCGCCAGGCGGGTGGAAGGGAGCGTTTCCCGCTGCGACGCCATGTACTCCCGAAGGCCACTGACCAGGATTTCCCGGACCATGATGATGATCCCGGCATAAAGTGAGAAAACCGGGAGGTGTGTCAGCCCCGCCAGAGCCAGTAGGAGCGACCCCACCAGCAGCTTGTCCGCAATCGGATCCATCATCCGGCCCAGCTCCGAAAGCTGGTGCCAGCGGCGTGCGAGCGCCCCGTCCAGATAGTCCGTGATGCACGCGGCAGTGTAGACCGCGCACGCAATCACGTTTGCGGTTGGCGAATGCACGGAGAGCAGCACGACCAGTACAGGAATGGACGCGATACGTAGCAGTGTCAGGATGTTTGGCAGATCTGTCAGCATCGCAGTCAGTCTAGAACAGTTTCCGTCTCTCCGGTATGCGCCAATCTGCCTGTAAAAGATGTATTTTTCGTGTAAATTCCGACGTGTGGCTTAATGGCTGCGATTATCGGCCGATGTCTTCTGGACCCATTCCGGATGAAAATGCCCGTAGATGGCGCTTGCCGTACTCGAGCTGATCCCCGGTGCGTTCTCAAGTTCCTCAAGGCTCGCCTGCCTGACGGATTTTGCCGAGCCGAAGTGGTTGAGCAGGGCTTTTTTCCGCGCCGCTCCGATTCCCGGAACGTGATCCAGCTCCGAACTGCGCAGTCCCTTGGAGCGTCCTGCCCGATGGGTCGTGATGGCGAATCTGTGCGCCTCGTCACGCAGCCGCTGCAGATAATACAGAACCGGATCCCGCGGTGGGAGCTGGAACGGCGGTTTCGTTTCCGTGAAGAACCACTCCCGCCCTGCATCACGATCCGGCCCCTTGGCGATGGCGACGATCGGGATTCCTGTCACGCCCAGATCAGCCAGAACGGCCCGTACTGCGTTAAATTGCCCGAGGCCGCCATCAATCAGCAACAGATCCGGCCAGTCTTCCGGTCGCTCTCCATTTTCAGGACGGTGTCCGAAACGCCGCTCCATGACCTCCCGCATCATGCCGAAATCATCGCCTGGCGTGACAGGTCCCTTGATGGCGTATTTGCGATAGGCGCGCTTGTTGAACCCTTCCGGGCCTCCCACGACCATCACGCCATAAGGCGCCTGCCCCATGATGTGCGAGTTATCATAGGTCTCGATCCGCTGGGGGATTTTCGGCAGGCCAAAGACTTCCGCCACACCTTCGAGCAGTTTGCGCTGCCCGGTATTCTCTGCCAGCTTCCGCTCCAGCGCCTCACGCGCATTCAGCGCCGCATGCTCGACAACGTCTTTCTTCTCGCCTCGTTGTGGTCTCAAAATCTCGACTTTCTGCCCCCGGCGGATGCTGAGTGCTTCCTCGACGAGCTTCAGTTCCGGCAGTTCGCAGTTCACGAGAATGGCAGGTGGCGGTGGCTTGTTGTCATAGAACTGGATCATGAATGCCGACAGCACGTCCGCTGCGGTCTCTTCTTCCGCGTGAGCCGGATAGAAGGCCCGGTTGCCATTATTGCGGCTGCCACGGATGAAGAAGACCTGGATGCAGCTCTGACCGGCTTCCTGCCAGATGGTCATGATGTCTGCGTCGTTGATCGAGGTCGGGTTGATTGTGCTCGAGCCCTGAATACTGGCAAAACCCCGAATCCTGTCCCGGATCGACGCGGCCCGCTCGTAGTTCATTTCCTGTGAGGCCTGCTCCATCTCGGCCACCAGACGCTGCTGCAGTTCCGTGCTGTGTCCGGACAGGAACTGCCGCGCCTCGCTGACCAGCTCGGCGTAATCCTCTTTGGAAATCCGGTCCACACAGGGCGCGGAGCAGCGCTTGATCTGGTACAGCAGGCAGGGGCGCGTTCTGCTGTTCAGGACCGCATCCGAGCAGGAACGTAGCAGAAAGCTGCGCTGCACCAGATTCAGCGTCTGATTGACCGCCCAGGCATTCGCGAACGGTCCCCAGTAGGTCGCACCCTTGACCGGCTTGCCACGCTGCTTGGTGATCTGGGGAAATTCATGGCTCTCGGTCAGCATCAGCCACGGATAGCTCTTGTCGTCGCGCAGCAGGATGTTGAAGCGGGGCTTCATCCGCTTGATGTAGTTGGCTTCCAGAAGCAGTGCGTCCGCTTCTGTCCGTGTGATGACGATTTCCATCGACACTGTCATCGACACCATACGCCGCAGTCGCTCCGGCAACTGGTTGATACGGGTATAGGAAGATACGCGCTTCTTCAGGCTCAGCGCCTTGCCGACATACAAAACCTCTCCCTTCTCGCTCAGCATGCGATACACGCCAGGGCTGTAGGGAATAGTCTTCAGGGCTTCGCGGATGGCCTCCGCGCCCTGCTTTTTTTCCGCAGGAACAAGGGGTTCACCCTGATCGGCAGGACGGTCGGAACTGTGCGGAGGAAGGTCGGTCATTCAGCTTCTTCAGTCATCCACTGAACCTGTGGAAAAGTCTGTGGGCTGCTCCGTGACAGAATCATGAAAGCCCCGGTTTGCCGGACCTGCCATCAGATTGCCCAATTTTTAATCATGTTTTGCAAGTCATTGAAAACACTTGCATCTTGCTTTCCAATCTTTCCCGTCAGCTTCGTTCTGCGGGACGGAAAGGACCGGGAAGCTCCCGAAGAACACCTGTTCCGATCATGGTGGACGAACTGGCTCCCTTTTCGCCGCCCATGATCATGTTCTGTTCTATCGGGCGACCACGAAAGCGTGTGAAGACCCGCTCTCAGACCTTCTCTGCAGCCCGTTCGGCCGTCTCCAGAAGACGCAGCATGTTACCACCCCAGATGGAAGAAATATCCGTGTCGCTGAATCCAGCCGCCTGGAGGGCCTGGGTCACGTTCGCGGTCTCGGTTGCGTCCTTCCAGCCCGGAATACCGCCCCCGCCATCGAAATCGGACGAAATGCCCACATGCTCTACCCCGATCCGATCCGCGATGTACGAGACATGTCGCACCAGATCCTCGACAGTGCCGCCCCCGCCTTTTTTCAGGAACGATCCCATGGCCGTCACCTGGATCAGCCCGCCCGTCTCTTTCAGGCGGTCAAGCTGCTCGTCATCCAGATTGCGCGGATGATCGCACAGGGCGCGGGCACAGGAATGGCTGGCGAAAACCGGCGTGATCGAGACTTCGGTGGCCTGCATCATGGTCGACTTCGCAGCATGCGACACATCGACCAGAACACCTGAGCGGTTCATCTTCGCGATCGTCTCACGTCCCAGATCCGACAGTCCGCCATGAAGCGTCTCGTTATCGGCAAGATCCTTGCGCGGAATGGCCGCATCCGCGAGCGCATTATGCCCGTTATGGGTCAAGGTCATGTAGCGCACGCCATACCGACGTGCGAGTTCAGCAATACGTTCCGGGCGCCCACCCAGACCGTGCCCGTTCTCGATCGCCGGAATGACGGCGAGCTCACCTGCCTTGTAGGCGGCCCGCACATCCGCAGCTGTGCGGCAGACACGTGCGCCCTGATCGCCTTGCCGTCCTTCAAGTCCGGCAATCACGTCAAGCATGCCCTGAACCCTCTCCCAGCCTTCAGCATGTCCTGCTTCGTCACGGGGGCCCTGTGGAATATACGCGGCCAGACACACGGCCCGCAGGCCACCCTTGCGAGTCTTGGGGACATTCACCTGTCTGGGTGTTTCTTCTGCCCAGGCGTCCTGCCGGTCCGGCCAGGGAATATCGATATGGGAATCAAGCGTCAGGAGTGTGTCGTGCAGATCAGTCATGGTCCGTTCTAGATCGGACGGGAACGCCTTGTGTGCAAGAGGGCGCTTGTCAAAACGACCGATCCGGTCGATCCAGTTTGCATGCGTCTCATCACATGGAACATCAATTCCCTTCGACTCAGACTGCCTCTGCTGAAGCAGATCGTCGAACAGGAAAACCCGGATATCGTCTGTCTACAGGAAACGAAAGTCCCGGATCCCCTCTTCCCTGCTCAGGTCCTGGCCGAAATGGGACTGCCCCATCAGATCTATAAAGGCATGAAAGGCTATAACGGCGTGGCGATCCTGTCGCGCCATCCGTTGCAAAGCGTGGCGGGCACGCCTGACTGGTGCACCCGCTCCGATTGCCGACATGTGGCAGCCAGCATTGCGACGCCGGCCGGCCCAATTTTGCTGCACGATTTCTACGTGCCAGCTGGCGGGGACATCCCGGATCCGGAGGAAAACGAAAAATTCGCCCATAAGCTGGCGTTCGTGGACGAAGCAACCAGCTGGTTCACCAGCACTCCGCCTGCCCGTAGCATTCTGGTCGGCGATCTCAATATCGCGCCGCTGGAGCATGACGTCTGGAGTCACAAGCAGCTTCTGAAAATCGTCAGCCACACGCCACCCGAGATCGAACGTCTCAAGGCGTGGATGGCAACAGGTTTTCAGGATGCCATGCGGACGATCACGCCGGAGTCCGAAAAGCTCTATACGTGGTGGTCATACCGCAACAGGGACTGGAAGAAGTCCAACCGTGGACGGCGGCTGGATCATGTCTGGATGACGCCCGATCTGATGCCGGGCCTGCGTAATGTCCGGGTTCTTCAGGACGTGCGGGACTGGGCCAGTCCCTCCGATCACGTCCCGGTCGTGCTGGATTTCGATCCGGCCTGACCCGTCACCCGCCCTGTCAGCCTTCAGGCTGACAGGCTGTCGGAGCTGATGACACCACGGCCTTCCGGATCGAGACGATAGCCGCCCCCTTCCGTAATCAGCAGCGACGTGCGAGCCGGATCGGGCTCGATCTTCTGACGCAGACGGTAGATATGCGTCTCAAGTGTGTGGGTGGTGACGGCGGCATTGTAGCCCCACACCTCGTTCAGGAGAACCTGACGGGCCACCGGACGCTGACCTGCGCGGTAAAGATATTTCAGGATTGCCGCTTCCTTCTCCGTCAGACGGATCCGGCGGTTGCGGGCGGTTTCGACCAGCAGCTTGGCGGACGGACGGAAGGCATACGGACCAATCTCGAAGACGGCGTCCTCGCTGTTCTCGAAAATCCGCAGCTGGGCGCGCAGACGGGCGAGAAGCTCACCGATCCGGAAAGGCTTGGCAACGTAATCGTTGGCCCCTGCATCCAGACCGCGCACAACATCATGCTCGTCATCGGAGCCGGTCAGGATAATGATCGGCATGCGGACGCCTTCGCGTCGCAGTTCAGCGCAGAAATCGCGCCCGTCACCATCGGGGAGAGTGATATCCAGCAGCATGGCGTCGTAACGGGCGCCAGGCTTGGCGAGAAGTTCGCGCGCCGCGGCAACGGAGGTCGCCTCAACGGCTTCCAGTTCGCCACCGTGCTGAAGCTGCTCCGCCAGAAGACGACGCAGCGTATCATCATCGTCAACAACCAGAATGGGGCGTGGACCTGCCATAATAACCTGTCTCGTTCTATCGCGACGGAAGAAAAGTCACATCCGCAGAGATCGGCGTTCGTAACTCGCGCATCTGGACTTACCATTCCCGCTACGGGGTGAAGAAAGCAGCGTGCTCTCGGGGCAGACTATGGCAAGTACAGCCGGAAAAGGAAACAGCATTATGACTAAAGCTATTTTGAAAACCGCTGGAGACCGCGCTTTTCTTCACTTCCAGGGCAAAATCGTTCCGGCCTTGACGGGTCGGCGCGGTCTGTCTCTTGACAAGGTCGAGGGCGATCTGTGCACCCCCGTGGGGGAACTGCCGATCCGGCGTGTCCTCTATCGCGCAGACCGGACATCCCGCCCCGTTTGCGGTGCAGAACTGCCTGTTGAGCCGATCGCTCCCAATGACGGCTGGTGCGATGATCCGGCCCATCCTGACTACAACCGCGCCGTCTCTTTGCCCCACCCCGCTTCCTGCGAGACTCTCTGGCGCGAGGACCATGTTTACGATCTCTGTATTGTGATGGGCTGGAACGACGCGCCAGCCGATTCGGGACGCGGCTCCGCCATTTTCCTGCACCTTCCGCCCGCCAGCGGTTACACGGAAGGCTGCATTGCCGTAGAGGAAAAGGAACTCCGCGCGCTCCTGCGGGACGGCCTCTCCCACATCACCGTGGAAAAACCGTCCTGAGCTGCTCTTATTCTGCCGCCGGTGGGACCATAGAGACCATGTAATCCCCCGGCTGGGGCACGGCTTTGTCATTGTCCTCGGCCGACCGGATCAGGATGCCCCCGTCCCGGCGCACCACGAGGATGTCGAGCCTGTTTTCGTCCGTCCCGAAAGTCGGCGCGCTTTCTTCCGTGGCTTCCACTGCCACGAACCGCCAGCCCTGTTCGAACAGCGTATCGAACAGGGTATAATTCCAGGCGGGTTCACCCAGAACCTTGCCCCGCGCATCGCGTGACAGGCCATGATAGAAATCCAGCCGCGCCACGCCAGGGCTGATCTGATAGACGCGTTGCCGCCCCATGGTCGGCGCCAGATGTCCACACACCATCCCGTTATAGATACCGTCACCCGTCGTCGCGATCAGATAGTCCGCAGGCCGTTCTTCAAGGGATTCCTGCCCGTGCTGGGACAGGAGTTCCGCCCGCAGGACAGGAATATCCTGACGTGTCGCGGGCATGAGTGCACTGGAGCGGTTGTCCACTAGAAGCACTGGCACCCCGGCCCTGCGCAGGCAGGACGCAAAATTGATGGACCAGGGGCTTGCTCCCAGAAGCGCAATTGCCGGATCGTTGGACAGCGTGAGCTTCAGCAGCCGCGCGATCGGCCCGAGCGAAAATCCATGCAGGATCATCGTAACTGCGATCACGGCGAACACCGCCGGCATGATAAGATCGGCGGACTGATACCCCGCTTCCTTGAGGCTGATTCCTGCCTCGCCGGCCACAGCGGCCGCCACGATACCGCGCGGCGCGATCCAGCCAACGAACAGCTTTTCCTTCCAGGGCATGCTCGTCCCCAGGGTGGACAGAAAAATGCCCAGTGGCCGCACAACGAACAGGACCACGACCGTCAGCGCAAAAATCGGAATGGAAAGCCGGGCCAGAACGTCGCGGTGCAGATCCGCTGTCAGCATGATGAACAGCACCGACACGACCAGAACCACGAGCGATTCCTTCATGCGCCGCAGTTCCGTGACACCGGGGATCTGGAGATTCGCCAGCGCCATGCCGAAGATGGTGACCGCCATCAGCCCCGCGCCACCCATCTCTAGATTGCACAGGGAGAAGATCACCAGCGCCATCGAGATCAGCATCGGGGTCTTGAGGATTTCCGGCATCAGATCGCGCGTAAAGAGATAACGGATCAGATAGGCTGGCAGGATTCCCGCAGACAGCGAGACCGCAATCGCTCCCAGCAGATCCGGCAGCGTATGCGTGAAGAATACATCCGCATGAACGTCCACATGCAGCATCATGAGCTGCAGGACGACAGCTGCCAGAATCGCGCCCAGAGGATCGTTGACGATGGCTTCCCATCGCAGGAATGCCGCCACACGCGGCTGAAGCTTGGCACTGCGCAGCAGCGGCAGAACCACCGTCGGTCCCGTCACGACGACGATCGCCCCGAACAGCATGGATGTGCCCCACTCCAGATGGGCCACATAATGCGCCGCCAGAGAGCCCAGAACCCAGTTGATCGGCAGCGCAAGCATCGTCAGGCGTGCAACGCCTTCCCCGGCTTCGCGCAGTTGGCGGAAATCCAGCGCCATGCCGCCTTCGAACACCACGAGTGCCACGAGCAGCGACACGAGAGGCCGGAACATCCACCCCATCGTCTCCGATGGATGAAGAATGCCTAGCCCGGGCCCGAAGATCAGACCAAGCGAAAACAGAAGGACAATAGCCGGAAGCCGGAATCGCCAGGCGACCCACTGGGCCAGCATCCCCGCTCCGAAAGTCGAGGCAATGCCGATAAGAATGTCATATTGCATGGATGTTCGGGACGGGCTCCGCGTTATGGATACGAAGCGGTATCATATCCCGGATCAGCCAATGCACCTAAAATATGGAATAATGTTCCGTTATGACGCTTCCGCCATGCCAGCCCAATACGGATCTTCTGATCCGTCCCGCCCAGTCACTGGACCGTGAAGGAATCTGGCGGCTTCTGTCCCCTGTCCTGCGCAAGGCCGAAACCTACGCGCTGCCCCGTCACTGGGGACGGCAGCAGGCGCTGGCCTACTGGATGGATGTGGAGCATCGCGTCTATGTCGCGCAGACCCGTGACCATGAGATCGTCGGGACATTCTATCTTCAGGCCAATCAGAAAGGCGGTGGCGCGCATATCGCCAATGCCGGTTTCGTCGCCCGGTCCGGATTTGGCGCGGGCCGCCTCATGGCTGAACATGCTCTGGCGGAAGCTACTAAACTCGGCTTCCGCGCCATGCAGTTCAATTTCGTCGTCAGCACGAATCAGCGTGCCATAGCCCTGTGGAAATCACTGGGCTTTCGGGTGATCGGCACGCTCCCCGGAGCATTCGACCACCCATCCCAGGGTTATGTGGACGCGCTTGTTATGTGGAAGGACCTTCTGCCACCGGCGTCGTAACAGCGGCTTCAGCTTCAGCCGTCCCGGTCGCTTCTTTAGGCTTCACATCCGTCACGACCCGCTCCAGCACGCAGGCAAAGAAACCATCCGTTCCGTCCCGCAGCGGCGTCAGCGAAAACTGTGCCTTGTTCCGCAATTCGGCCGGCAGAAGTTCAGACATCTGTTCTTTCGGCAGACGTACGAAATCAGTGCGGCGCTTGAGAAAGGCATCGATCTGCTGTCCGTTCTCACAGGCCAGAAGCGAGCAGGTCGCATAGATCATGCGACCACCCGGCTTTACCAAAGATGCTGCACGATCAAGGATCTGCGCCTGTTTGATGACCAGCTCCTGAATATCTTCCGGCGTCAGGCGCAGACGTGCATCCGGGTTTCGGCGCCAGGTTCCGGTTCCCGAGCACGGTGCATCGACCAGCACCCGATCGAAACTGCCAGCCCGACGTTTGGCCCATTTGTCACCCGACACCAGTAGATGCCGCTCAACGTTATGGACGCCAGCCCGACGCAGCCGCTTGACCGCTCCGTCCAGACGCTTTTCATGCACGTCGCAGGCCACGATATGCCCGCGGTTTTCCATGGTCATTGCCAGTGCCAGCGTCTTGCCGCCCGCACCCGCACAATAATCCAGAACCCGATGCTCGCCGCACGCATCCGCTGCCGCAACCACAAGCTGGCTGCCCTCGTCCTGGATTTCGACCAGACCGTCCTTGAAAGCCTGCGTCGCGGTCACCGGCTGGCGCCCGTCAAGCCGCAGTCCCCAGGGGGAGAGCTTCGTTGGTTCAGCCTGAAGCGATTCGCGTCGAAGCTCGCGGATGGCCGCCTCACGGCTTCCCTTCAGCAGATTGACGCGCAGATCGAGCGTCGGCGTTCCGAGCATGGCTTCCATTTCGTCGGGCAGCCTGTTTCCGAAGGTTTCCCGAAGCGCACTGTCCAGCCAGTCCGGATATTCAAGCCGCACCGCGATAGGCTGCTTCTGGGTGGAAAGTTCTTTTCCTTCCAGACCCTTAAGCGCCATATCTTCACGAGACGTCAGAGGCTTCTGCGCGTAGCGCTCGCCACTGAACAGCTTGCGGACGTTTTCCATCGTTTCCCCACCAAGGAGAAGCGATGCCGAGCACAGCAGGCGTGGGGAAATGTCGCCGGAAATATCCTTAAGATGCCATTGCAGCCGTCTCCAGCCCCGCAAAACGTCCCAGACGATTGTGGAAATAGCTCGCCGGTCACCACCACCGATATAACGGCGCTCGCGGAAAAAGGCGTTGGCTGTGGCGTCGGCTGGACGGCGGGGCGCGTTCTGGATCGCACAGAGCAGATCGATGGCGCCTGAAAGACGGGCTGCGGGGGTCATAGCGCCCCCGTAGCCCGTTTGGCCTCTCAATGCGAGAGGCTTTGATGCAGGGACGTTCAGTCCCGGCGGTAGTTCGGGGCTTCCCGGGTGATCGTCACGTCATGAACGTGGCTTTCGCGCAGGCCTGCATTCGTGATGCGACGGAACATGGTCCGGACCTGAAGATCAGCCACCGTGGCCGACCCCGTGTAGCCCATGCCTGCTTTCAGGCCGCCTACGAGCTGATGGATGACCGGAGCCATGCCGCCTTTGTACGGAACCTGACCCTCGATGCCTTCCGGGACCAGCTTGAGCGTGTCGCGGACTTCCGCCTGGAAATAACGGTCCGCGGAGCCGCGGGCCATGGCGCCGAGCGATCCCATGCCGCGATAGGCCTTGTAGGAGCGCCCCTGATACAGGAACGTCTCGCCCGGGCTCTCATCCGTGCCAGCCAGCAGCGAGCCGACCATCACCACGTCAGCACCCGCGCCAATCGCCTTGACGATATCGCCGGATGTCCGAACGCCACCATCCGCAATGGCCGGGATGTCCAGTTCATGACAGGCAGCAGCCGTTTCCATGACGGCGGAGAACTGCGGCACGCCCACACCAGCCACGACGCGCGTGGTGCAGATGGAGCCCGGTCCAATACCGATCTTCACGCAGTCAGCACCGGCTGCAATCAGGGCACGCGCGGCCTGTGGCGTTGCGACGTTGCCTGCGATGACCTGGAGATCGCCATGACGGCTCTTGAGCGTCTCCACGGCAGTCAGAACGCCGCGAGAGTGTCCGTGGGCCGTATCCACGACGATGACGTCCACGCCAGCCTCGGCGAGGGCTGCGGCACGGCGGAGACCGTCTTCCCCGACGCCTACAGCCGCAGCGCAGCGCAGACGGCCCTGGGAGTCCTTGATGGCCAGCGGGTGCGCGATGGCCTTGTCCATGTCCTTGACGGTGATGAGGCCGATGCAGCGCTTCGCCTCGTCCACCACCAGGAGCTTTTCGATCCGGTGACGATGCAGAAGCGTGCGCGCCTCGTCCGGTGCGGCACCGTTGAGGACCGTCACGAGGTTTTCATGGGTCATCAGGTCGCGAACGCGGGTGTTCGGATCGGTCGTGAAGCGCATGTCACGGTTGGTCAGGATACCGACGAGAACGCCGCTGCCGTCTTCAATGACAGGAAGGCCAGAGACGCCATGCCGGGCCATGATGGCCTGAACCTCGGCCAGTGTCTGGTCCGGGCCAACCGTGACGGGATTGACGACCATCCCTGATTCGAAGCGCTTGACGCGACGGACCTGCTCGGCCTGCTCCTCGATGGACAGGTTCTTGTGGATGACGCCCATACCGCCCTGCTGCGCCATCGCGATGGCCATGCCGTCTTCGGTCACGGTGTCCATGGCGGACGACATCAGCGGGATGTTCAGTTCGATGGAGCGCGTCAGGCGGGTCCGTGTGGAGGTCTGCGCCGGCAGGACCGACGATTCAGCCGGCTCGACGAGAACATCGTCAAAAGCCAGAGCATCGCGGATGCGCTCATTAAGATTGGTTGTGCCGGAAGATGATGTCATGCCCGCTTGCCCCCGTTACGTCATGCGTCGTGACGACGCGATGTGTGTGAACCGGAGACCAAGAGGCCGTCCGGCCGTTGGCGGGTCCTCATAGAGCACTTTACCCCCTGAGGGGAAGTCTCTTTTTTGCGGTATTTTCTGAGGATTTCTTGGCTGGGAGACCTGGATTCGAACCAGGGCTGACCGGGTCAGAGCCGGTAGTTCTACCGCTAAACTATCTCCCAAGCGGTGAGAGGGTGTTTATCAATCGCCCCGGGACGGCGCAAGGGGGAGATAGACATTTTTTTCAGAAAAACTGATATTTTTCTTGCGACTAGGGTCCCCCGCACCCCATGCTGCTTTTCCAAGGTCCCAGATCACGGGCAAGCGGGAGCCGAAACACATGATGAGGTATGGAACGGATCACAACCTGTCAGGCCCCGCGCCTGTGCATGCGTCTGCAAGACGTACGGGTCCGTTCTTTGGTGCCATCGACCTTGGAACTAACAACTGCCGGCTCATGATTGCAGCAGGCACGCCCAACGGTTTTCGTGTCGTGGACAGCTTCAACCGCTCAGTCCGCCTGGGTGAAGGCCTGCGAGCCAGTGGCCGTCTTGCTGAAGAGTCCATGAAGCGCGCGCTCGATGCTCTCCGTATCTGTGCGGAACGCATGAAGCAGTGGCCCCTTGTTCATGTCCGCGCCGTTGCGACCGAAGCGTGCCGTCAGGCTGCCAACGGTCGCGAGTTCCTTGCGCGCGTACAGCATGAGACAGGCCTTACCATCGACATCATCACGGCTCGTGAAGAGGCGGAACTGGCACTCGAAAGCTGCTCTCCCCTCTTCCGGCAGCCGGAGCACAAGCCCGTCCAGGCGGATCGTGGCGTGCTTTTCGATATCGGCGGTGGTTCCACCGAAGTGGCCTGGGTCCGGATCGATCCGGAGCGTCAGACCCAGACCCTGATCGGCACGACAAGCGTCCCCGTTGGCGTGATTACCCTTCAGGAAATGTTTGGTGAAGGTCATGGCCCGTCTTATGAGACGATGGTCAGTCACGTTCAGGACTACCTGAAAGGCTTCGAGACCGTGCACCGTATCCGGCGTGAGGTGACGCTCGGCAAAACACGGTTGATCGGTACGTCCGGAACCGTGACGACCCTCGCCGGGGTGGCGCTCTCCCTGCCCCGCTACAACCGTGCGGCCATTGATGGACTGACGCTGCCGGGCCCAAGCATGGTGGACGCCATCGGCAGTCTGCGCCGTCTGGATCGTGACGAACTGGCAGAGCATCCCTGCGTGGGGGCAGAGCGCATGAAATTCGTTCTGCCGGGCTGTGCAATCTTCGAAGCGATCCATCGTCTGTGGCCGGTTGAAGACGTAACGATTGCGGACCGGGGGTTGCGCGACGGGATGTTGCTGCGTATGGCCCGCGATCACGGTCAGCGTTCCGGCAAGGGGCGCAGCACGACCAGTCGCCATGCCACGCCCCGGTCACGGGGCCCATTCGGGACATACGCCACGATATGAAGCCGCCAAGATCCCGCTCCGGTTCCAGCAAGGACACGGGACCGAAGCGTATTCCGGGCAAGGCCCTGAAAAGCGCCTCCAACCCCGGTGAAAACGACGCAACACTTGATTCCGCAACTGCTCGCACAGCCCGCAACAAGACCGTATCGCTCCGTACGGCCCGTGGACGCACCACGGCCCAGCAGCGCTGGCTCAATCGCCAGCTGAACGATCCCTACGTCGCAGCCGCCCGCAAGCAGGGCTGGCGTTCGCGTGCTGCCTTCAAGCTGATCGAAATCGACGATCGCTTCAAACTGATCGGGGAAGGCACGCGGATCATCGATCTGGGCGCTGCTCCAGGTGGTTGGACGCAGGTCGCGGTCAAGCGTGGCGCGCAGCATGTCGTGGGGCTGGATCTGCTTCCGGTCGATCCTGTTGCCGGTGCGGAAATCATCGAGGGGGACTTCACGGATCCCGAGATGCCGGACCGCCTGAAGGATATGCTGGGGGGCCCTGCCGATCTCGTCATGTCAGACATGGCGCCGAACACGACGGGCCATGCCGCAACCGACCATATGCGGATCATGGGTCTCGCGGAAGGTGCGCTTGATTTTGCCTTTCAGGTCTTGGCCGAAGGGGGCAGCTTCATTGCCAAGGTGTTCCAGGGAGGCTCGGAAAAGGATATGCTGGCACTGATGAAAACGGCGTTTTCCAGCGTCAAGCACGTCAAACCCCCTGCATCCCGCAAGGAATCCAGCGAGCTTTATGTTATTGCAACGGGTTTTCGCCCGGAGCGTCTGCCCGAAGGCGGCAATGGTGCCTGACGGCAGCAGATACCGCTATCCCGCATAGATTTTTCGGAAGAATAACCAGTCTCGATGCTTGCCAGCCTGCTCGTTATTCTTCTGTATCTCTGCTTTCTGCCCGTTATCTCCATTGTGCTGGCCCGGCAGCCTCACAAGGATCTCCCCCCCTGGGCGATTTGCCTCTCGCTGGTCGCGACCGAAACGTCGACCCTGACCATCGTCAGTGTCCCGGGCGTGGCTTACCTTAAGGGTTATGTTTTTGTCGGGCTGGCCATCGGATATCTGATCGGACGGACAGCAGTCGCAATCTGGTTTCTGCCGCTGCATGAACGCGGCGCGACATCCATCTATCGCTATATCGGCCAGAGATTTGGCACAAAACTACAGAAACTTCTCTCCGGTACCTTTCTGGTGACCCGTCTCGTCGCCGAGGGCGTTCGCCTCTATGCCGGAATGCTTCCCGTCTCGATGCTGTTTGCCAGCATGGGCTATCCTGTCTCGGACCTGCTTCTTCTGCTTCTGATCGTTCTGCTGACGCTGGCCTATACGATCGTGGGCGGCCTGAAAGCCGTTGTCTGGTCCGACAGTCTCCAGCTTGGACTGTATCTGGGCGGAAGTCTTGCCTGTCTTGTCGTGATCTGGTGCCGTGCCGGGACAACTCCCTTTCATTGGGCTCCTGTCTTCAGTCACGGTCTACCCGTCTTTACAGATCCGTTTTCCATCGCTGGCGCTGTCATCGGCGGGGCCATTCTGGCTCTGGCTTCGCACGGGACCGATCAGCTGATGCTGCAACGTTGCCTCGCGGCGAAGACACTTAATGGCGCGCGCGCGGCGATGATCGGCAGCGTTTTCGTCGTGGGGGGGCTTTTTGCCCTGCTTTCCTGTATTGGCGTGGCGCTGCGGGATCTGATGCCAAGTCAGGGGGGGCGGCCCGACGCACTGTTTCCGCATTTCATCCTGACCCTGCCGCCCGTATTAAGCGGCCTCATGATTGCAGGCATTCTCGCCGCGACCATGGGGTCCCTGTCCAGCGCCATGAATGCCATGGCGGCCGCAACCCGGTCAGACTTTATGCCGCACGGGCCATTTTCGTTGAGGAGTCTGACGGCGCTCTGGGCTTTTCTTCTCGTTCTGACCGCCCTGATGTTTGCGCGCCCGAGCGGTTCGGCTGTCGTATTCGGCCTCTCCATCGCGTCCTACAGCTATGGCGCCACGCTTGGAGTGTTCCTGCTGGCCATGATCGGCCACTCCCGCGACGAACGGGCAGCGATTGCCGGTTTCATATCCGCGGTGGCCGTGCTTGGGCTCGTCTCCTTCGTCCGGATCGAGGGGCATCCCATTGCCTTCCCGTGGCTCGTTCCGATCGGTGTTGCAGCCACGTTTGCCGGTGCCGGGACCTTCTCAGGCCTGAGGCGGATTGGCCTGCAGGAATGAAGCCATGGAACGCTGGGCGATGGCCGCCTGTCTGCCCAGACGGATCAGTCCGCCGATCTGCAGGGGATGGCGCAGCAGGGAACCCACCAGGCCAGGCACATACACTGCTCCGTCTCTGACGCTGGTCCTGACTGCGGGCGGAAGATCCCGCGTCGCATCGTCACAGACCACCCGCAGAACAGCAAAAGGTACGCCTGCATCAGCAACGACGCCGCTTTCCATGTCCACAGCCAGGCATTTCGTCTGCGAAAAATACCAGGCCTTTTCCAGACCCAGTTCGACCAGCACGTCACTGTGCAGGATGCCACCGCGTCGGGCATAGGCCGAGCCGAACATTTCGCTCAAATGCGGATCGCAGGAAATATCCCTGTCCTGGTAGCGGACATGGTCCGCCACGATGACGGTTCCGGGCGCGACGTCCGGTGAGAGGCTTCCCGCACATCCGAAAGACAGGAGTTCCGTTGCGCCTGCCTTGAGCAGACGTTCCACCCCCCTGTGCGCGCCTTCCGGCGTGGCATTGCTCAATGCCACGGGAGCATTCGGCAGGAAGCGCCGGATCAGACGGGCTTCCTGTTTCAGACCTGCGAGAATACCAAGCATCAGAACCCGTACTCCACCTTGCCGCTGTTGCTTGCACCGAGATTGCGGTAACGGGCCAGAGCCGTCAGCGGGAAGAACTGCTTGTAGCCATGATAGCGCAGGTAGAAGACCTTCGGGAAACCAACCGCGTTATAGGCTTCTTCCTGCCATTCGCCCTTCTCGTTCTGCTGGGAGACGAGATAGGCCACGCCGCATTTGACGGCCTCGCTATCGCGGCGACCGACGGCCATGAGAGCCAGGACGGCCCAGGCGGTCTGGGACGGCAGGCTTTTTTTGTAGGTCCCGGCTGTACCGCCCTCGTAAGTGGCGCAGTCCTCGCCCCAGCCGCCGTCAGGACGCTGGACGCTCTCAAGCCAGTTTACGGCCCGCAGCACCATAGGATCGTCATGTGGCACGCCTGCGATGTTCAGGGCGCACAGGACCGACCATGTTCCGTAGATGTAATTTGTTCCCCACCGACCGAACCAGCAGCCTTCTGGCTCCTGTTCCGAACGCAGATATTCGATCGCCTTGAGGATGACCGGCCGGTCATCCGGGTCTCCAAGCTGCGCCAGGAAGGAAATGCAGCGCGCCGAGACATCCGCGGTCGGCGGATCCAGAAGTGCGCCATGATCCGAGAAGGGAATATGGTTGAGCAGTTCGTGGTCGTTGTCGATATCGAACGCACCCCAGCCGCCATTGGTGCTCTGCATGCCGATGATCCATTCCCGGGCGCGGGAGATGGCCTCACGGCTGTTTTCGGGATCGACACGATGCAGCAGCATGGCCACGACGGCGGTGTCATCGACGTCCGGGTAGTAATCGTTCTCGTACTGGAACGCCCAGCCTCCGGGCCGAAGGTCAGGCGCGTTGATGGCCCAGTCGCCCTTGACGTCCAGGATCTGGTGTTCCCGCAGCCACTCGGCACTCTTTTTCAGCGCGGCAAGTGTTTCCTCGGTTTTCGTGCCGGCCGGTCCGGACGCCGCTTCGATCATCGCAAGGCCTGACAGGCCCGTATCCCAGACCGGCGAGACGCAGGGCTGGCAGTAGATCTCGTCACCATGATCCACGAGCAGATCCTGGATTGCGTCCCATGCCGTTTTGGCGCGGGGATCGCTGTCCGGGATGCCCTGGGCGCGGTACATCATCACGACATTCGCCATGGCTGGATAGATGGCACCAAGGCCACCCCGGCTCAGACGTGGCTCGATGAAATCGCTGGCGGCCTTGAGGGCCTTCTTGTGCATGCTGCGCGGAATAAGCGGCAGGACCGGACGCAGTGCAGAGTCCAGATGTTTGAAAAACCGTCCCCAGACCGAGCGGTACGGCCCCCGGATCCAGTCTTTGACCTCGGAAGGTGGCTTGACGAACAGTTCCTGGACATGGATGTCGCGAGGATTGATGGCCTTGGGACGGAGCGCGTTAAGCACCAGAAGCGGCGCAATGACGGCCCGGGACCAGTAGGACATATTCCAGACGGAGAAAAACGCCTTGCGTGGCAGGAGCATGAGCTCGACTGGCATCACGGGTGTTGCGTCCCACGGCACTTCCCCGAACAGGGCGAGCTGGATCCGCGTGAATACGTTCGTCCGCGCCGCGCCGCCGTGATCGAGAATGGCTTCACGCGCAATGCGCATGTGAGGCGCATTGATGTCGTCCCCGATCGCCTTGAGGGCGAAATACGCTTTTACGGTCGCTGAGAGATCGAAGCCGCCGTCATGATAAAGCGGCCATCCCCCGTGATCGCCCTGGATGCGACGCAGATAGACACCGATCTTGGCCTGTTTTTCGGGATCGATCCGGTCGAGATAATGTTCGAGCAGTACATATTCCGCAGGGATGGTCGCGTCCGCTTCGAGCTCGTAAACCCAGTGTCCGTCTGACTTCTGCTTCCCCCCCAGCGCGGCCTGCGCACCCTCGATGGCATGATTGATCTCATCGGGTTCGACGGATTGGCGGGACAAGGTCTCGCTCACGCGGTCCTCCTTTTCCAGAATATCAGAATAGATCAGCATTGTTCGGTTCTCCCGACACAGGCGGTCCTGAAAGGCGGGAGCTGTGTTACAATCATGACTGTGAGAGCGCTCATCACGATCCCGTGTTTTCAACGGCGGAGCGGAAACCCAGCGCCGCGACTGCCTGAAGACCTGACTGGATGGAACCTTCGATCGTGGACGGCAGACCGGTGTCGGTCCAGTCCCCGGCCAGAGCCAGATTTACGAGATCCGTTCGGGGGCCGGGCCGCAGCCGGTTCTGCTCGGGTGTCGCGGCAAATGTTGCCCGCTTTTCCCAGATCAGACGCGCGGGCGGCATGGCCACCGGAAGCGACTGCGACAGCACGGGATCCAGCGCGCGCCGGATCTCGGACCAGATCGTGGCCAGCAGTTCGCTGTTCTCGCGATCGGCATAGCGGTTGGCCGCACTGACGGTGACGGACAGGATATCGCCCTTGAGGAAGATCCATTCCGAAATGCCGCCGACCAGCCCGACAAACCCGGCCTGAGCCACGACGCCCCGGGCCTGAACCACGGTCGGGAGACGGAAATGCGCGTTGGCGATGCTCTCGAAAGCATCCGGCGCTTTGAGCTCCGGCAGAAGGGACTGCGCGACAGGGCCGGGGACGGCCATGATGACCTGATCTTCGGGGCCGAGTTCGACCCGCCCTTCAGCGGTTTCGAGCGCCGTTGCCCGGCCATTCTGCTGTTCGATGGCACTGACGCGGACACCCGTGCGAACATCGCCGTGAAACCGTTTCAGATATGCCACGGCCGGATCGATCAGTGTTTCGGACAGTCCCACCTCCGGGAACCAGGGGCAGCAGGCCATGCCGCCCTTGGCGAGGGATTTGCGGATCACGTTTCCAAGCAGTTTTGCGCTGCCGGTATGGATATCCGTATTGAGAACGGAAATCGCAAAAGGTACGAGCAGTCTGCGGCTCAGCTGTCCGGAACTCAGACAGGCATCCACGGTCGTGTTCTCGCCAGCCCGCAGAAAGCGCCCCAGGGAAGCCAGCTCCGACAGCTTCATGCCCGGGACGCGTCGGCCGCCCGGAAGTGCCCAGAACGGAAGCTTTCCTTTCGACAGGCGCAGCGTCCAGGCCAGACTGTCTTCGAGATCGTAATACGGAAAGATCGGCAGTCCCGGACCGGTCAGGGTATGTCGTGCGCCGATGATGTCCAGATAGCGGAACGTCAGATCATTCGCCGACAGGATCAGGTGATTGCCGTTATCGATCCGGGCATCGAGGGAGCGGTCGTGAAAGGAGCGGGCGCGTCCGCCGCAGGCTGGCCCTGCCTCGTAGACTGTGACCCGGGCCTGTGCTGCCAGCTCGATTGCGGCGGAGAGGCCTGCCAGACCACCGCCGATGATGTGGACATGGCTCATGGGTCTTACTTCACATACGCTGCGAGAGTGCGCAGCTGTCTCCAGGGTTTGCAGACTTTCGGAGCAATATCCGGCGTTTTCCAGCCGCGCTTTTCCAGCGCTGAGAGGATCGGCGCGTAGGATGCCGCCATCATGCGGGCCGGCCGCATCGCGGTGCTGTCACACAGCCGCATGGCATTGCGGGCTTCGCGGAAATGGTCCTTTGCCCGTTCTGCAAGAATGCGGGCGACCTGATCCAGGCCATGGGCGTACAGCGCTTCCTGCGGGTCCTTGGGAACATCGAACCGCGTCAGAAGCTCGGCTGGAAGATACAGCCTGCCCCGCCCCGCATCTTCGGCGATATCGCGCAGGATGTTGGTCAGCTGAAGCGCACGCCCAAGATGGTACGCCACGCGCCGCGCATTGTCGGACGAATCACCAAACACGCAGACCGAAAGCCGTCCGACCGCAGAGGCCACGCGGTCACAGTACAGATCAAGCGTCGCCTCGTCGGGGGCAACGATCGGTGCGCCGCAGTCCATGGCCATGCCGTCGATGACGTCGTGGAAATCCTTGGCCTGAAGCTGGTAGCGATGGATGGCAACGATCAGGATACGATCGAGCGCATCCGTCGCCACACCTTCATAGAGCTGGTCAATCCGGCGATGCCATTCCTGAAGAGCCGCCATCGGGTCCGCGACGCCGGCGTCGCCGTCTGCAATATCGTCCACCTGACGGCAGAAAGCGTAGACCGCGAACATCGCCTGACGCCGGTCTGGCGGAAGAATGCTCATCCCGCGGGCAAAGGACGTTCCCGAAGCGGTGACGATCCTTTCGACATGATCCAGATCGGCCTGCGCGCAGGGAAGACCGGAAGAAGCGCGCATCCTGCTGAAAACCATGTCTGTCCCCTGTCTCGTTTCAGAAGATCAGGGTTCTAGACCCAAATCCCCCCGAGACAAAGATGACCTGAACGGAAAGGCGTGCCATGCGTTAGTGTGATGCCAAAACGCAACACCTGAAGAGGAGTCTTTGCGCCATGCGTTTCTTTCCCCAGATGAACCCGGCCCTTCTTGCAGGGGCAGTCGCAATCGCGATCTTCTCGGCACCGCTTGCCATCGCGCAGACGCCCCCACCCGCGACAGCCAGCGGCCACGCCGAACATCTCCTCGCGGACGATCATTCGTGGAACGGCACCCCTTACGATCATTACCCGGCGACCCGCCCGATGCTCAGCATGATCCGGCTGACGATCCCGGCGCATTCCGCCCTGCCCTGGCATGTGCATCCCTACCCCAATGCGGGCTATGTGCTTGAAGGCACCCTCACGATCGAGGACCGCGAGAGCGGCAAGAAGCGCACCTTCCATCAGGGCGAAGCCTTCGCGGAATCGGTCAATGACGTCCATCGCGGCGTGAGCGGTGACGGGCAGACGGTTCTGCTGCTGACCTATGCCGGCTCCCCTGGAAAGCCGACATCCATCCCCCTGCCCGGCCAGCAGAAAGAATACTGAAAATATCCTTTGGGCCTGCTTTGACAGGGAAAACGTTCCGGAACTAACATGTTCCGGCCCTAGTCTGGAGTATGGCCCACAATGACCAGTCCCCTCTCTTCTGCCGCCCGCAGCGACCTTCTGGCCCGGGGATACTCCCGCCGCAGTTTCGGACGGATTGCCACGCTTCTGGCAGCTGGCGCGACCGTTCATGCCCTGACGAAGTCCGCGCATGCCGCTATTCTCCCGTCAGGAATCAACTTTGAAGGCATGACTCGTCTGGGCAGCAATGAATGCTGGACGGGTCCTTTCCCGGAAGCCGCGCAGGCCGGTGCTTCTTCCGTTTTCCAGAGCAACCGCTACGATCCGACCGGCCACATGCGCGATGATCTGATCAAGGCTGCTTCTGACGTGGAAGGACTTCCCGAGAGCCATGTCATGACATGGTGCGGTTCGTCCGATCCTCTGGCCCGCGCGATCGTCACATTCTGCTCGCCCACCCGTGGGCTTGTCACGGCAGATCCGAGCTATGAAGCTGGCTGGGTCGCTGCTGACTGGCTGAAGATTCCCCTCGCCCGCGTGCCACTGTCCGCCAGGGGCGGCTATCGCACCGATGTACGCGCCATGCTGGCGGCGGACCCTAATGCGGGCGTCTACTACATCTGCTCCCCCAACAATCCGACCGGCACGCTCACGCCTCTGCGCGATATTGCATGGCTGGTCGAGAACAAGCCGAAGGGCTCTGTCGTTCTGGTTGATGAGGCCTATATCCACTTTTCGGAAGCACCGAGCGCCGTGGAGCTGGTCGCGAAGAACAAGGACGTAGTCGTTCTGCGGACCTTCTCCAAGATGTTCGCCATGGCTGGCATGCGTCTTGGCCTGACATTCGCCCGACCCGATCTGCATGAAGCCATGATGCGTTATGACGGCAAGAGCGCGACCTCGATGCTGCCGGTCCCGGCCATGGCCTGTGGCACGATGAGCCTGACCATGAAATCAGCCATCGCTGCCCGTCGTCAGGAAATGATTGCAGCCCGGAACATGACATTCCAGCATCTGCGCAAGCGCGGCATCCATTTCATTCCGTCCGACGCGAACATGTTCGTCATTGACTGGAAAAAACCGGCAGAGCCGATCAAGGACGCGTTTCTTCAGCAGAAAGTCGTGATCGGACGCTCCTGGCCCGTCTGGCCGAACGCCTCGCGGATTACCGTCGGCTCCATGGATGAAATGAAGATCTTCTGTACGGCACTGGACCAGATCATCGCCTGATCCGGTCCAGTCTCCCTGCCGTTCCGGTTCAGCTGGCGGCAGGGAAATAACGCAGCGCCCGGAACAGGGCTTTCGCCCCATCCGTCTTCGTCAGGGCCACACGTTCCAGCAACGGATCCTGACGCCGCAGACGGGCCGTCAGGATATGGCACAGCTCCACAATGACGGCCGCTTCCAGCCGCATCCGGCGATCGCGGATCAGGAGCGGCAGGATCCGGGCGTTTCTGTTGAGTACGTCCACACCATCCAGCATCCGGTCGAACACGCGGCGAACCCCCGGCTTGCTGCGCACCAGACGCAGGTCATCCAGACAGACACCCTCCTCTTCCAGCCACGGCAACGGCACATAGCACCGGTCGAGGACCTTCAGATCGTCCGCGACGTCCTGAAGATGATTGACGACCTGAAGCGCGGAACACAGGGCATCGGAAGGTGCGAGCGTCTCCTCGGCTTCACCATGCAGCAGGAGCAGGAAGCGGCCGACGGGGTTTGCCGAGTATTTGCAGTAATGCAGCAGCTCGTCCCAGCTCTCGTAGCGGGTCTTTTCCGCATCCATGCAGAACGCTTCGAGAAGATCCGTCGCCGTTTCCAGCGGGACGCCCGTCTGAAGAAGCACTTCGCGCAGTTTGACGGCAGTCTGTGCGTCGGCGCGCGGAGGGGCGGTGATTTCACCCCGGATGACCGCCGCCATGCCCCTGAGCCGCGCGATCTTATCGGCAGGCGTCAGCTCCGTCGTGTCCACCATGTCATCCGCGACACGCGCGAAATTATAATAGGTATGGACGTAAGGCCGGAGCCGTGGGGCGATCAGGAAGGAGCCGACGGGAAAGTTCTCGTCGGATTTGCCTTTGGCAGAGGTGACGTCTTTCGTCCCCCAGATGCTGTCTGTCACGATGTTTCATCCGTGTAGGAACGATTTTTCCAGCGTACACCGACCCCACGGTGATGATCGAAGGCCGAGCCGATGGTTGCCGCCATGTAGAAGGCCGCAACGAGCGGGAGGGGAATGGCACGCCATAATGGCAGGCCAAAGCGGCGAAGCGTCGGTACGAAAGTCAGGCAGGACAGCAGATAGGTCAGAAGCCCGACCCGTCGTTCACGTCCCTTGCCGAACAGGGCCAGAGCCACCGGCAGAAGCCAGATCGTGGCCATCCCGATGATCGTCGCAATCAGCAGGACCGGCGAATAGCGGAGTTGCACATAAGCCGTCCGCGCGATCATGTGCCACACGTCCCTCATGCCGCGATACGGCCGCACGGACCATGCCAGCGTACTGTGCCCCAGATAGAGCCGGCCACCCGAACGCTTTACATGTGTGGCCAGTGTGCAGTCGTCTATCAGTGCGCCGCGCAGGGCACTGATACCCCCGATCCGCTCAAGCGCCCGGCGCCGCAGAAGGATGGTCCCACCTGCCGCACCCGCGATCCGCGAATGCTCGCTCGCAATCCGCGAAAACGGATAAAGCATTGCAAAGAAATAGACGAACGCCGGAACCAGAAAACGCTCTGCAGTGCTCTCGCAGTTCAGCGCCACCATTTCCGAGACAAGATCCAGATCATCTTCACGGGCCTTGGCGACCAGAGAGGCAAGATGGCCCGGGGCATGCAGGATGTCCGCGTCTGTCAGCAGGATGTAGCCATAAGGGCCGATCCGCGTCAGGGCTTCCTGTTCCCCCTGATGGACCGCCCACAGCTTGCCACTCCATCCGGCAGGACGCTTTTGACCTGAAATAACCGTCAGGCGGTGATATGGATCAGGCAGCGCGCGTGCAATGTCGCCTGTCCCGTCCGTGCTCTCGTCATCGACCAGAATAACAGACAGTTTCCCGTCATAATCCTGTTCCAGAAGGGATGTCAGGCACTCGCGGATGGACTCCGCTTCGTCCCGGGCGGGGACGACCACCGCAACGTCCGGTGCGCAGACCGGCGTGGGTTTCTGGGCGAGAATGGGGCCTTTCTGCCAGAATTTCCCATGGAACAGCGAAAGATAGATCCAGGCTCCCAGACTGGTCAGTGCAGTTCCGAACAACATTATTTCATCCGTCCGTGCTGACGGAACCAGACAATGGCATCTGTCACGGCATCGCGGGCCGGGCGTGGGGCATATCCGAGTTCTTTCTTCGCCTTGTCGGACGAGAAAAACATCAGCTTCTTGGACATGGCCAGCGTCTCACGCGTGACGCGTGGCTCAATACCGAACCCGCGGGCCAGCCATTCGGACACAAGCGCCACGGGATAGAGCCAGGACTGCTTGAGCTTGACGGAAGGTGGCTTCACTCCGGCAATCTGGCTGACCATGCGGAACAGGTCGCCCAGCATGATGTTCTCACCACCGAGAATATATTTCTCGCCGATCTTTCCCCGCTCCAGAGCAAGGGCATGACCTTCCGCGACATCATCGACATGAACGATGTTCAGCCCGGTCTCGACATAGGCCGGCATGTTTCCGCTGGCACAGTCGAGGATCATCTGTCCCGTGGGCGTCGGCTTGATGTCTCGCGGCCCGACTGGCGTCGAGGGGTTCACAATGATCGCCGGCAGGTTCTTCTCGCGGACCAGCCGAAGGACTTCCTGTTCCGCGCGGTATTTCGAGAGCTTGTAGATTCCGATGACCTGGCTTTCGGAAACCGGCGTGGTCTCGTCTGCCGGCACGCCGTCGCTTCGCAGTCCCAGGGCCGCAACTGACGAACAGTAAATGATTTTTTCCACGCCGGCCTCGAGGGCGGCCAGCATCAGGTTGCGGGTGCCTTCCACATTGGCCTTCATCATGGTTTCCGGATCCGGAACCCAGAGTCGGTAATCGGCAGCAACGTGGAACAGGATTTTGACGCCCTTCAGTGCCGGAGCGAGCGTGTCAGGATTGGAAAGGTCACCAACGGCAAGTTCCGCGTTCAGCTCAGCAATATTTGAACGGTCGGATGTCGGCCGGACGAGAAGCCTCAGGCGGTGGCCGCGTTCTTCAAGGACGCGGGCGACGGCAGAGCCGACAAACCCCGTAGCCCCCGTAACGAGTGTGACATCGTTCATGGTGGCAGAGTCTCCTTGGGTCATCAGCAGATGGTTGCAATTTATGACAGCATAATCCCCCCGGCTTTTCGGGGAAAGCGTCTGAAAGGGTGGAATATTCACCCTGTGTGCGATAGAGCGTGTCCAAACGGTATGTGACGAAGACGTTGAAAAAAACTCTCCCTGTTCTGCTTTCCCTTCTCGGGGTGGCCCTTTTCACCTTCATTGCGGCCAAGGCGGGTATTCATCCCGTCATGGAAGCACTTTCAAAAGTCGGTGTTGGTGGCTTCCTGCTTCTTGCGGCCTGCCAGCTTCTGATCGACATGGGGCTCGGTGTTGCGTGGCACGCAGCAGTGCCGCTGCTGAGCGTCCGGCGTCTCATGGGGGCGCGTCTGGTCCGTGACAGCGCAGGGGCATGTCTTCCCTTCTCCCAGCTCGGTGGCATGGTCATTGGTGTCCGCGCCACGCTGGCGGGTGTGGATCCACGCACCGTCAAGGGAGAAGAGCTGCACTGGCCTGAAGGCGTTGCCGCCAATCTGGTGGACATCACGACCGAGGTTCTGGGGCAGATCGCCTTCGTCCTGATCGCCCTTCTCTGCTTGATCGGCCATCACGGGGCCTCACGATTTGTCTGGCCGCTCATCGGCGGCATGGTCCTGCTGAGTCTTGGAATTGCCGGCTTCATCTGGACCCAGCAGCGTGGCGGAGTGATGGTCCGCAAGGCTGCGGCGTTTCTCGGAAAGCATATTGCTGCGGAATGGCGAGATTCCCTGATCGGCAATACGGAGACCTTTCAGTTACGACTCGAAAGCCTCTGGAGCCGACCGGACAGAATTTCCTTAGGCGCATTCTGCCATCTGCTATGCTGGATGGGCAGTGCAGCCATGACGTGGCTGGCCCTCCAGCTGCTCGGCGCTCATGTCGGATTTTTCTCCTCGGTCGCAATCGAGGGCGTGGTCTGTGGCATCATGTCGGCCGGTTTTCTCGTACCAGGGGCTCTTGGCGTGCAGGAAGCGGCCTATGTCGCGCTGGGCATGATTTTCGGCATCGATGCCGAAATCTCGCTCAGTCTTTCCCTGCTGCGCCGCGGACGGGACATTCTGATCGGTATTCCGGTCCTGCTGGTCTGGCAGATTGTGGAAATGCGCCGGCTGCGTCATGCGCCTCCTTCGGAAGCAAGCAAAAGCACGCCGGCTCCGTCTCCGGCTTCCGCTCGCAAGACCGTTATTCCCCCCGCAGTGACGGCCCTTGCCGGTAACATCAAGAAAGAGGCCACGTCCCGGGATGGCAAGAAAACCGAGGACACCCCCTTTGCGACGGCTCCCAGAGTTTTATGACACCTCTTTTCAGGTCTCTCGCTGTCATCGGCCCGGGGCTGATCGGTTCGTCCGTTCTGCGCCGGGCCCGTGAAACGGGGGCAATTGCCGAAACCCTGATCGCAGCCGACTCAAATCCCGGCGTTCTCGAACGCGTCCGGGAACTGGGCATCGCGGATATCACGACGTCCGATCCTGCCGTCGCTGCGCAGGCAGACTGCGTCATGATCTGCGTTCCCGTTGGCGCGGTGGAACCGGTCGCCCGTCAGGTGCTCCCCTTTATGAAGCCGGGTAGCATTCTGACGGACGTAGCCTCCGTTCGGGGACAGCTCGGCCCGACACTGGCGGCGATCCTGCCTGAAAACGTGGCGTATGTTCCCGGTCACCCGATGGCCGGAACCGAACATTCAGGGCCGGATGCGGGATTTTCGACCCTGTTCGAAGACCGCTGGGCCCTGCTCGTTCCGCCTGAAGGCGCGGATCCGAAGGCTGTGACCACGATCGGGCAGCTCTGGACGCTGTGCGGAGCGCGCACGAAAATTCTGTCTGATGAAAAGCACGACAGGATCTGCGCCATGGTCAGCCACCTGCCGCATCTCCTCGCCTTTACGATCTGCGATACCGCAGACAATCTGTCCGATGAGATCCGCGCGGCCGTCCTGGATTATGCCGCGTCGGGCTTCCGCGATTTTACACGAATTGCGGCGTCGGACCCGGTCATGTGGCGGGATATCTTCCTGGCGAACAAGGAAGCGCTGCTGGGGACACTCGACAAGTTCGTGGCGGACACGCAGGCGATGGCCGATGCAATCCGCACCGGCGACGAAGCAACCATCACAAGCAAAATCGAACGTGGCCGGGCTATTCGCCGGACCCTGATTGAAAACCGTCAGGCCTGAAGTCTGCTGACCTGACCTGCTCAGGATGAACTTACTGCCGGACCGGAGTCCGGCAGTGGCTGGCATGTTCAGGCTGTGATGACGCGGAGGGTATTCGTGCTGCCGGAATGACCAGAAGGCAGGCCGGCCAGGATCAGAACCCGATCCCCGGTTTTGCAGAAACCCATGTTGCGTGCGAGTTCAGCGACGGGACCGGCCAGCGGCTCAATGCCCTGAGAGCTCTGCTCGTTGTTGATCAGATGCGGAAAGACACCCCATACAACGCACAGTCGGCGTGCAACCCATAGTTCGGGCGTCAGGGCAATGACCGGACAATGCGGCCGCTCACGGGACAGGCGCATGGCGCCCGCCCCGCTTCGGGTCCGGCATGCGATAGCACCAGCGTGAAGTGTGCGGCTGACCTGCCAGGCGGCCTGAACAATCGCGCTCTGGACAGTTTCATCCGGGGCCGGACGCAGGCGGTCCATGCGGACGCGCCACTCCGTATCCTGCTCGACACGCTCGGCAATCCGCACCATCATCGAGACGGCTTCGACAGGATACTTGCCTGCCGCACTTTCCGCCGACAGCATGACGGCATCCGCACCATCGTAAACGGCATTGGAAACATCGGACACTTCGGCGCGGGTCGGTGTCGGGCTTTCGATCATGCTCTCCAGCATCTGCGTCGCCACGATGACCGGGCGGCACTGCTTGCGGGCTTCGGCAATGGCACGCTTCTGTGCGACCGGAACTTCCTCGGGCGGCAGTTCCACACCCAGATCACCACGCGCGACCATGATCGCGTCCGACAGGTGCACGATGGCCGCCAGATCATCCATCGCCTGCGGCTTTTCCAACTTGGTCACGATTGCCGCGCGACCTGCTGCGATTTCGCGGGCTTCCTGCACGTCCTCGGGACGCTGCACGAACGAAAGCGCCACAAAATCCACACCCAGCGACAATGCGAAGTCGAAGTCGCGGCGATCCTTTTCGGTCAGCGCCGGAATGGGCAGCGTCACGTCGGGAACATTGACGCCCTTGCGCTCCGAAAGCTTTCCGCCCACGACCACAACCGTATCGAGGAACCCCTCGCCCGTCTTTACGACACGCAGCTTGAGCTTGCCGTCATCCAGCAGCAGATGGCTGCCCGGCTTGGCGGCAGAAATGATTTCCGGGTGCGGCAGGCAGACGCGCGAAACCGTACCGGGTGTCCGGTCCAGATCCAGGCGGAACGGCTTGCCTTCCTCGAGGATCACCGGACCGTTCTCGAACACGCCGACACGCAGTTTCGGTCCCTGAAGATCCGCCAGAATGGCCAGCGGATGCCCGACCTTCTCCTCGGCGGCCCGGATGGCGGCATGACGCTCGCCGTGATCCTCATGTGCGCCGTGGGAGAAATTGAGCCGGAAGACATTCACGCCCGCCTGCGCCAGGGAAAGGATCATCTCGGGTGAGGATGAGGCCGGCCCAAGAGTCGCGACAATCCGCGTGCGGCGGTAATGGGAACTGGATGTCATATACGGCGTCCTCGATCGAAAAAATCAGTTTGGTTGAATCGTCTCGCCCGGGAGCAGCCCCCAGAAAAGACGGCGGGGCAGCCAGCCTTCGTAGCCCTTTACACTCACCCGGCACCACTGGGAGTTCTGGGGGCACAGCTTGATATTGCCCACCGTTCCCTGCTGCAGCACCGCGATGACGGTGCTATCTTCTTCCGGATGGCTCATGAGGAGCACATCATTTTTATGTGCCCGTGCTTCGTCCTGAGTGGCGACACGGGCAAGAATACGGGCATCGGCCTTGCCGATATGGTCGCCTTCCTGCGCGCTCGCCTCGCCGTTCTGGGCTTTCATGCCTTCAGGAGGCAGCCCCGGAATGACAAAGGTCCGGCTGCCATAGAGCGTCGCCTGATGCACCCAGCCCTTCTGGCCATCGGAATCCTCGACAAGCCGCCACACATCGAATTCGCGCTCGATTTCCACGGGCAGCCCGCGGCGGTGATATACCCAATCGATCGGATACCGGTCTCCTGGCCCGCGACGCATATAGACCTTGTCAGCCCGAAGCGCGGCATAGCGCGGCAGCGGCAGGCCGGTGTTGCTGCCCTTGTCAGTATTTTCAGGAGCCTGCGGAACGGGCGGAGTTGCAGGCTGATCGGCTGCTGCCGCACCTGCCGCCGCTCCGGCAGCGCCTGCGGTAACAGCCGGAGCGGCATGCTTCAGAGCGGCATGATGCGCCGCCTTGTGCTTCGTAGTGGGTGATGCGGTTTTTGCCGCATCGGCCTTGTGATGCTTTTTGGCCGACGCATGCTTGTCTGCCGCCTTCGCGGCCGTCTCCCCATGCTTCTTGTGATGATGGGCAGCCCAGGCATCGGAACTCACGAAGCCCGGGGCAGCAAGCAGGACCGTACCTGCCAGCAGCGCGCGAAGAAGAGCGGAATGGCCTTTGGCGGGACGCAGAGGGAAGACTGACATTCTCATGAGCGCATCCCTGCCAAGGGCCGAAGGTTTGGGCAAGTCATCAAAACGGGAAAGACGTCCGAAAATCGTGTCTTGGGCAGAAACTTACAGCGCAAGGACGGGATTGTCTCCCGCCAGTTCGAGAAAGCTGACAATTCCCCGCACCGTGATCCCATCCAGCAGGTCCTTTTCAGACAGACCTGCCATCCTGAGTCCGGCCTCACAGGCCATGATTGTCGCGCCGAGATCCATCACCACTTCCCGGAGTTCCCCGAACCCCGCGATCCCACGGGCCTCCAGCTCACTGTCCGCAATGACTCCTCCAAGCTCCTTCCAGTCCGGGGTCAGCGCCAGAACGCTGCGTCCGCCAGCAAAAATCGTCACATCGCGTCCGAGCGACAGGCCGCCTGCTGCAACGACAAGTGCGTAATGGGCCCGCTGCCAGGAATCGTCGGCCAGCGTCAGAAACATGGGCTGTTTCATCCGGGTGCCCGTTCATCATGATGGATCTGGCAGGCAGGATTACGCTTCAGCACGAAACTCTCCATCGTCCCCGACAGCGCGTCCCACAGGCTCACCCGTGTCTGATCTGTTCCTTCAAGTCCGATGACTTCCCGCATGACCTCCACGGCCATCAGGCTCCCCATCACGCCCGTCGCTGCGCCAAGCACTCCGGACATGCCGCAGTTCGGCGCTTCTGTCTGTGCAGCCTCGGGAAACAGGCAGCGATAGCAAGGTCCGCCCTTCTGCGGCCTGAATACGGCCAGCTGTCCTGAAAATCCCTGTACTGCCCCGGATACCAGCGAACGACCATGACGCACGCAGATATCGGAGACAGCCAGGCGTGTGACGGCGTTGTCGGTTCCGTCGCAGACCAGATCATATTGTGGCACAAACGCATCCAGCGTTTTGCGCGTCGCGCGAACCGGATGCGGACTCAGCGTAATCAGCGGGTTCAGTGCCTTCAGACGCTTGGCCGCGGCCTCGACCTTGAACTCCCCGATGTCGTCAGTGCCATAGAGAACCTGCCGCTGCAGATTGCTAAGATCGACGCGATCATCATCCATGATCCCGATATGCCCGATTCCCGATGCAGCGAGTTGCTGAAGCAACGGGGCTCCCAGTCCTCCCGCGCCGACCACCAGAACAGAAGCTCCCCGAAGTCGCGCCTGCCCGATCGCCCCGACCTGAGGCAGGAGAATGTGGCGGGAATACCGCTCCAGCTCGTGGTCGGAAAAATTCATATCCATGAAATGATGATAATTGCTGACTTTCACTCTTGAAAGACGTTAGCGTCAGTATCGTTCAACACTGTCCTGGTGTCTCGCAGGACCCGAGCAGAGAAGTCATCATGAAAAACGGTTTTCGCAGAGTCATGCCGCGCGCATGGCAGGGACTTGGTGTCAGTGCAGGCGCTGTTCTGGCAGCCTACGCGGTGTCGCCCTATCTCGCCCTGTGGGATATCGACCGGGCCATGAACGGTAACAATCCGTCGCGCCTGGCGCCTCATGTGGACTGGTCAGCGCTGACGCACTGCCTCAAGGAACAGTTTACGCCCGCCGCTCCTGCCGATGACGATCTGCCGGGATTCGGAAGTTCATTTGCAGGACAGGTCGTGTCCAACGCCATCGATACGCATCTCACGCCCGCAACCCTGATGACTACGGCGCATCAGGTGATGCCACATGGTCCTGCCACGTCAGACTGGTTTGGAATGTGGCATTCCATGCATGCCCATTTCGTGAGCCCCGGAAAATTCGAGGCCAGTCTGGATCAGCCGGGACAGACACCGTTCGTCCTTCACATGAAGTTCGAGCACTGGGGCTGGAAGATCACACGATTCGAAATGCCTGCCCCGGCTCATGCTGCCTGAGGCTTAACGGGGGCTGGGATTTCAGGCAGCCGGCAGGTCTTCTTCCAGAACCGTGATGTGGATGGCGTAGGAGACCTCGCCTTCATCCTCATCGCGGTGAACTGTCCCGATGACTTCTCCGGCAACGGCCAGTTCAACGCTCATCCCCTTGCGGCTGGGCTTGTTGAGCGTGAGCTTCGGGGAGCCCAGCAGGCGCTGTAGCGTGGTCTGGAGGCGTGTCACCTCGGATGGGGTCATATCGGCCATTGGTGGCATTCCTGTGATGCAAGGGAACTGCCATCTAACCCATCATCCGGAACAAAGGAACCCGCTTCCTCTATCCCCATCAGGGATGCTGTTGTAGAAACAGGGCACTTCACATCTGATTGTGACCTGTTCGTCATGAATCGTTCCGGGTCTGCAGTCTGCTTCCCTTACGCGCAAAGGAGACATGATGCGCCCGGTCTACACACGCCTTCTCGTTGCCCTGACGGCAACCGCGGCCCTTTCTGGGTGTGGCTATTTCGATTCCCGCAGCGCACACAAGGCGCAGTACGAAATGGTTGGCATGACGAGCTATGATCTCCAGGCCTGTGCCGGTATTCCGGCTTCCACAAAGAAGCTGAACGATACAACCGAGATCTGGCAGTATGACGGAAGCAAGGCCCTTCCGACGATGCCGTCGGATTCCGGATTCATTCCTGTTCAGTCTGCCATCAGCATCTATCAGTCCGCATTTGGTGGCGGTGGTACGGCTTGCCGCATGCTGGTCCGCATGGATCACGACCGGGTTTCGGAAGTTCATTACACGGGCAATGACGACGAATATATCGGAACGGACGGTATCTGCTCCATCATCACCCGCGGCTGTGCCCGTCAGCGTGAATCCACGATGCGTCGCGTAAATGGCGGCCCCTTTGGCCCTGTGTCTGGCTTTCACCCGCCGCGTACACCGGCGCAGAGTGCGACAGCAACCTATTCCGACCAGTCCGGAAAATATGTTCCCAAGTTCACGAAAGACGACACCCAGCCGGTTATCCAGCCGGTCAAGTAACCCACAAAAAGGGGAGCAGGGCGACAGACGTCCCGCTCCCCTTTTCTTTCAGGAATTGATGAGGCTTTTCATTTTGCGGACCACCGGTCCCAGCCCGTCAAAAATGGCCTGTCCGATCAGGAAATGGCCGATATTCAGTTCGGCAAGTCCTGCCAAGCCCGCAATCGACCCCACATTGTCATAAGTCAGTCCGTGTCCGGCATGGAGCTCCAGCCCACAGGCTGCGACCGTCTCCGCCGCTGACCGCAGTCGCTCCAGTTCCTCACTGCCGCCCAAAGCGTAAGCCCCGGTATGGAGCTCTACAACCGGCGCTCCCAGAGCTGCGGCGGTTTCGATCTGTCGCGCCTCGGGATCGATGAACAGTGAAACCCGGATGCCCGCATCCCGCAGCCGAGCGATTTTCGGCTTCAGCGCATCGCTCTGGCCCACGACATCCAGCCCGCCCTCGGTCGTGACTTCCTGGCGTTTTTCAGGCACCAGGCAGCAGGCATGGGGCCGAAGATCACAGGCAATCCGGACCATCTCGTCCGTCGCGGCCATCTCGAAGTTCAAAGGTGCGGAAAGCGCCCTGAGGCGCGGCATGTCAGCATCGCGGATATGACGCCGGTCTTCCCGCAGATGCGCCGTAATCCCGTCCGCCCCTGATGCGATGGCCAGCTCGGCCGCCGCCACCGGGTCAGGGAATATGCCTCCTCTGGCGTTGCGCAGCGTGGCGACGTGATCGATGTTCACTCCAAGACGGATCATGATTCTTTTCCTTCCCGATAAGCGCTCATTTCGCCAGCCAGCCGGATCGCCGCCAGAAGACTGGACACATCCGCCCGGCACGTTTCCGTCACAGGACCTGCGATATCAAAAGCCGTTCCATGATCGGGCGAGGTTCGGATGATCGGCAACCCGAGCGTCACGTTCACGCCTTCTTCCATATCAAGTGTCTTCAGTGGAATGAGCGCCTGATCATGATACATGCAGATCGCCACATCGTAATGCGGCCGGGCCTTGGCGCTGAACATCGTGTCCGGCGGCATTGGGCCCCGACAGTCGATCCCTTGCGCCCGGAGCCTGTCGATCGCAGGCTGGATGAGTGTGATTTCTTCATCGCCCATCATGCCGTGCTCACCAGCGTGAGGGTTCAACCCCGCTATTGCCAGACGCGGCGCCCCAATCCCGAAGTCACGTTTGAGCGCCGCATTGGCGATCTCCGCCACCTGTACGATGCGGTCGGTCGTCAGTGTCTCCAGAGCCCTTCGGAGCGAGACATGAACCGTCACTGGCACGACCCTGAGCTGGGGCGAGGCCAGCATCATGATCTCTTCCCCCGGCATGTCACACAGGGTTGCCAGAAACTCCGTATGTCCCGGATAAGGAAAACCGGCTGTAGCCAGAACGTGCTTGGCAATCGGGTTCGTCACGACCCCGCCGGCACGCCCTGCAAGAGCGTACTCAACGGCCTGACGGATACTGCTGATCGTCGCTGCGGCATTCCGCGAATCAGGCTGGCCCGGAATGACCTCCACTTCGCATGGCACCGGCAGAACGGGCAGGCTGTCAGAAAAGACAGTCGTCGCCTCTTCCGGCGTTGCGATGCAGGTCACTGGCACGGCATGTTCAACCAGACGCGGATCACCGAGCCAGAAGAACATTCCTTCCCCCGAATGCCGAAGCCTTCGCCAGGCTTCTGTGGCAAGCTGGGGGCCGATGCCCGCCGGATCCCCGAGCGTCAGTGCAAGCGGTGGCGGGCGTTTCATCGTCAGCCCGCTTCTGCCAGTGCTGCAAGGACGCGTACCCAGGAGCGGATGCCTTTGTGAAAGGAGTCCAGCCCGTACTGTTCGTTCGGAGAATGGATCCGGTCGTCATTCTGGGCAAACCCGATCATGAGAGCATCCAGTCCCAGCGCATCGCGGACTTCGCCGGCCACGGGAATGGAACCGCCCGACCCCACAGTTGCGGCAGGCACACCCCACTCGTCACTCAGGGCCTTCAGGGTCGGTGCCAGAAAACGGCTGTCACGGGAAACTTCAAAGCCCGGAGAACCGCCGTGGGCCGTGAATGTGACATGGGCGTCGGAAGGGAGGGCTGCGCGGATATGGGCCCGGAAGGCCTCGCGGATGCGGTCAGGATCCTGACCCGGAACCAGACGGAACGAGACCTTGGCCATGGCTTTGGCGGGAAGAACGGTCTTGAACCCCTCGCCTTCGTACCCGCCGGAGATACCGTTGATTTCACAGCTCGGCCGGCACCACGTCTGTTCGATCGCGCTATAGGCTTTCTCTCCTGCCGCAACCGACAGTCCCGCCTCTTCCAGTAGGGAGCGGTCATCGGGGAAAAGCCTGCTCCACTGCGTCCGGGTGGCAGGAGACGGATCCTGGATGCCGTCATAGAAACCCGGCAGCGTGACGCCACCCTCGGCGTCCCGAAGCGTCGCCAGAGCCTGACACAGAACGGCAATCGGATTGGCGGCAGCATTGCCGTACAGACCAGAATGCAGATCATGGCTGGCACACTGGATCACCACTTCCTCGGCCATCATGCCGCGGAGGGAGGTCGTAATGCCTGGCGTTTTGCGATCCGCCATGCCGGTATCACAGACAAGCGCCACGTCCGCTTTCAGCTCGGCCGCATTTTCCTTGAGGAACGGGAACAGGTTCGCCCCGCCACATTCCTCTTCGCCTTCCAGAAGAACACTCACTTTGACCGGAAGCGACCCCGTAACCTCTTTCCAGGCTCGGCAGGCTTCAAGGAAAGTCATCACCTGCCCCTTGTCGTCGCTCGCACCGCGGGCAACGATGACCTTGCGCCCTGAGGCGTCCTCGATCAGCCGCGGATCAAAGGGCGGCGCGTTCCAGAGTGCTTCCGGATCTGTCGGCTGCACATCGTAATGACCATAGAACAGGACATGCGGTCGAGCATCGCTGCTGCCAACAGCCTGATCATGGCCCACGACCATCGGGTGCCCCGGAGCCGCCCAGTGCACGTCGCGGATCTCTGCCTTCATTCCCAGCTGTTCGAGTTCCTTCCGCATCCAGTCCGCAGCTTTCCGGCAATCGGCGGTGTGGGCGGGCTGCGTGGAAATGCTCGGAATGCGGAGAAGCTCGAACAGGCGTGAGACCGAAGCGTCCAGATGGGTGTTGACGGTCTGGAGAACGGTATCAAGTGTGTCGGAGTTGGCAGTCATCTTGTGTTCCATGTTCGGGGTGTCAGTCACCCAAAATCAGACCGGAGAGCCGGTCTTTCAATCGCCGTCGGTCGTAAGTCGGCGCGGCTGGAGACGGATCGGCGCGGGAGCAAAGCCGGGAGCGGTCTCGGACAACCTGTGCGCACGCGGCGTTACGGTCGAAGCTGCAAGAGGTGTGGTGCCCGCCGCGATGGAAAGGACCTCGCGGAGGCCATCATGAAAATTCGAACGGGATGCCTCCTCTTTCATTCGGCCCTGTGCTCCACGGCTTATCGTATTCCACAGATCCATGTCCGTATACAGCCCGATCACGGCCTGGGCGAACTGCTCCGGATTACAGAATCCTCCAGACAGACAGTCTTTTCCGTTTTCCCATCCCAGTGTCTTGCAGACTGTTTCGGAAAGAACGGCAGGCAGTCCTGCCGCGGCCGCATCCAGAACTTCCCGCGGGATGGCTGGCAGAACGCGTGTGGGCTCCACGAGAATACGGCGTGACCTGTAGAGAGCTGCAAGATCAGCGTCCTCCGGGAAGGCTTCCAGTCGCCGATATCGCGCGAAAGCGGAGAGATCGACCCCGGCGGCCTTATGGCCCGCAAGGAGGACGGTTGCGTCCGGTGGCAGACCGCGATCCAGTTTTGAAAGGACTTCATGGATGAACCAGTGCAGTCCGTCATGAACCGCATCGCCACTGGCAAAAACCGGAAGAACAAGCAGGATTCCCGAGCGTTCGCCAAAGCCGGGCGAGAGCGTCGTAGGAACAGGTGGCGCACCAAGGACCCGCACATTGGTGAGGCCAAGGACCTCCAGGTCGGCCTTCTCGGCTTCCGTTCCGGCAACCACCGCCTGCGTCATCCAGACCTGGTCAATATCCAGCTCCAGATCATCAAAAAGCAGCTCCCGGTTATTGACCGCTCCGACAAGCCGGCGGTTATGGGTCTCCCGGGCATGGCTTGCGTGAATGTCCGCGACCATTCCAAGTCTGGGTAACGCCTGCGAGTGCTGCTGCAGGATCGGCGCGGCTCGCTGGAGCGTTTTCATGCCACCGATCCAGACGTAATCAAAGCATCCCGCCCGCTTGCGCAGGAAATCAGGAAGCTCGGACAGGTCACAATCGTCCATCAGTTCGATGTCTGCCGGAAAATCCAGTGCCGTTGAGACACAGTCATGAAGGCTGCCATCAAGCGGAAAGACAGTCACCTGATATCCCAGCTGGCTCAGCCCGATCATCATATCGCGGTGGCGCAGAAAAGGTGTTCCCAGAACGACATGGGGCAGCCGTTTGCACAGGAACAAAATGGCTGGCGCTCCGGATGCAGAGCGGGCCCGCATGAGACTGGTTCCCGGAAACGGCTGTCTCGAGAGCAGTCCTGCGAAGCGGCGTTTCAGCCAGACCTCATTGCGGGCCCGCAGTTCTGGCGCGATCTCCGGCTCTGAAGCCGAGCGGTCGAGCACATCCGGATCATAGAGGATCTTGCCCCCGACCTGTCGCAGGGACAGGCAGATCGCCAGCATTTCGGCTTCCAGGCCAATGCAGTCGGGGTTGAGTCGGTTGTGATCATGGAGCGGAAGTCGGCGACAGAACAGCAGGCCACCGGTGAAGGCATCCACCCATCTCCGGAAGGCAATTTCAGGTTCGTTCGCCCGCAATCCCTGTCCAAAGGGTGTAAAGGTCGCATTACGCCAGACGATGCTGCCGGCTTCGCGGATCCGTCCATCAAGTCCCAGCGACTGTCCGCCTACGGCGTAGACTTCAGGGTCTGCGAAGGCTTCAAGGGCGATATTCAGGCTTCCGGGGAAAGGCTGAACGCCAGCGGACAACAGCAGGACGACTTCTGCCCTTGCAAGCTCAAGCCCGAGCGCGACCTGTTCGGCATGCGTGGTTCGGTAAGGGGGACGGACGATGTGAATTCCGCGAACAAATCTCTCGATCTGGGCCGTCTCATCCGTGGACCCCGCATCCACCAGAATGATCTGAAGATTGTGCTCACTGTTCGCATGAAGTGCGGCAAGCGTCGCAAGGGTTTCAAGAAACTGGTTCGAAACAGGCAGGATGACCGTTGCGTCCGGCATGGTGACCGGGCGGAAATCCAGGGGCCCGCGGATCAATGAAGGAATGAGAGTCTGCGCCCGCTGAAGATCCAGAAGCTGACACTGCTCTGCAGGGATGTCGGCAACGACCTCGTTCACCGGGTTGCCCTGGGACTGGACCCAGAGCGTAAAAATATCGGAGATATCGGGTCTGCGCAGCTGTCGCTGTGTTCCGCTCTGGTTCAGGAAGGCGGCCAGATCGACCCCCGCCTGTGGCTGCCGTTTCTCGGCTATGCCGAAACGGATGAAATGCTCATAGCCGTTCCGAAAGCCCCCATTGGCCACGATATTGCCGACATCGGGATACTGCGCAGCATAAAAGGCTTCGCTGAACCACGGATTGGGATCGTACGCGGTCGGATTTCCATTGGTCAGGTAATGATGAAGCGGGCTTTGGAATCTGCCGCTCTCCAGTGCGTCCACAACATCCGGATAGCGCTCAAGATACCATTGCGGATCGAAATACCAGGAGCTGCGTCGGCGACCGGCTACCGAAAACCTGATGAACTGGGTGAAATCACCAATCGCAAAATCATAGTGCTGCCGTTCAGCCATGCTGGCGGCACGAAAGACTTCGGGATCGAAAAATACATGCGACTTGCGATGTTCCTGATCACCGACCGCAAGATAATGGTCGTATCCGTTGCAGAAGCCCTGTGAGGCCAGGACGTGGGGGCTCAGGTCGGGATTGCAGCTGAAATAGTTTTCTTCGGAAAAAAGCCAGTGCGGCGAGCGGCTTCGAAAACCACTTTCGCAGTAATGAAGGAAACCGCTGTCAAAAATCCCCAGACTGATGCCTTCGCGGACATCCGGATTCTGGCGCAGATACCATTCTTCATCAAAAAAACGGTTGGGAGAGAACCCTGCCCTGGCGCCTCTGTGTTTCCAGTGCTGCTCCAGCCCTTCGTCACTCAGATCAAGCTCGCCAGCCTCTCCGCTTTCCTTGGCTTCCTCCCTCAGACGCAGCCCATAGCGTGTGCGGTACCATTCGGCGTCAAACGCAGCCCACAGAGGCGGCCGGTCGCCCGCGAAAGCCGGAGATGCAAGGATATGATCTTTCATTGACGCTGGATCCTCTGGGAGCGCACACGGAACGGTAAAGCTGTCGTGCCGGGTTCAACGCTGCTGCGCGCGCCGGCTCTGCCAGAGTTCATGGAAGTCAATGGGCTGGATGTTGGGAGACGGGAACCCAGCTTCACGAACCGTGTTCAGCATGACACTGCGCGCGGGCGGGAACAGGAAGCGCGGCGCCTCAACCAGCAGCAGGGGCTCGATTGCATTCTGCGGGATCCGACCAGTCAGACCGAACAGGCCTGCATACGCCACGCTGAGTTCATACAGCACCTTCGGATTGGGAGCATCCTGTGTGGGCGCGCTCTCAAAACCCTGGGCACGGATGATCAGGCTGACCTCGAATGTCGGCTGGTCTCCGAGCTGGCGTCCCGTCACATCGACCATCATGCCGATATGAGGCTGCGACGGCAGTTCCCTGTACACATCCGGGGTATTCTGTACGTCAATCGACAGCGTCCGGAGATACTGCGAACCGATGATGAGAGATGAGGAAGACGGCAGGGAATCCGAGACATCCAGGCTGGCAGAATTGCCCGTCACGGTGTCGGCGTATGTTTGACTCATTATGTTTGCATCCTCATGCGGTCATCATCATTCCCTACATTTCATATTGCACTGAAATGCAAGGAAATGTGGCGCCCCATACTCTGTCATGATGTTTACGTTTTGACCAGCGGGGCGAAGTCCGGTGATCTTTCAGTCTGACACTCCAGACGCTGGCAATCAGGTTCGGTTCCTTGGAGGGTGTGGAGTGTTTTTCACCATCAGCCCGACGGGCACCACCCTTCCGGTTTTCAGCCTGCCCAAACAGCCCGGAAGACAGCATTTTCCGAAGGTGGTCACCGTAACGGGATGATTTCAGACACCGCAATCCCTTTCGGTGATACGTTGGGGGTGATATCGCCATCTGGCGCAATGTCAGCACTGGCGCATGATACCACCTGCACTGGCCATCATGACTGCTGACAGGGATCAATCTTCCTGCCCGCACGTCTTGTTGCGCTGCAGGTAGCACGATAGGACCATGTTCATGCTCAGACTGCTCATTCTCGTCATTCTTCTTGCGGTCCTGATCGTTTTTGCCCTGAGCAATACGGATCTGGAACCCATCTGGCTGGTTTCCTTCGGCTGGCATCTGTCCATTGGCACCCTTGTCCTGGGCGTCGGCGTGATCGCGCTCCTGTTTGGTTTCCTGATCGGTCTGATCGGTGACATGCAGCAGCGTTCGCGCGCACGCCGCGCCGAGCAGCATGTCCGGACCCTCGAAAGTCAGCTGGTTGAACTCCATCAGCGTCTCGACCGTCTTCAGAACCCAGCAGGTTCCCCCCTTCCCGGCACCACGCCCGTCCAGCCTGAACAGAAGGTCTGATCTCCACCATGTCCAGGCGCACACGACTGATCGCAGCCCTCGATACCGCATCCCGTTCCACAGCCCAGAACTGGGCCGACAGCCTGAAAAATGACGTCGACGCCATCAAGCTGGGTCTCGAATTTACCTATGCCTGCGGACTGGATGCGGTAAAAACCGTATCGGCCGGGCACGAACTGTTTCTGGACCTGAAACTGCACGACATTCCCCATACCGTCGCATCGGGTCTGTCTGCTCTCGCCCCGCTCAGACCCGCCCTGACGACCATCCATGCCAGTGGCGGTGCCGAAATGATTGCCCGTTCCCGGGAGGCTCTTGAGAGTGCTTTCCCCGTAGGCACAAAGCGCCCGAAACTGCTTGCGGTTACGGTTCTGACGAGCATGAACGCTGAAGGTCTGCTGGACATCGGCGTCAACGGAACGCCCCAGGAACAGGTGCTCAGACTTGGAAAACTGGCCATCAGCTCCGGTGCAGACGGTCTGGTCTGTTCGGCGCATGAGATTGCGCCTCTGCGCGATGCCCTGGGGGACGGGCCCGTTCTGGTCGTGCCGGGTATCCGGCCTGCTGGCAGCGCTTCCGACGACCAGAAGCGCATCATGACGCCCGGACAGGCTGCCCAAGCCGGAGCGGACTGGATTGTCGTGGGGCGCCCCATCACGAAAGCCGCAGACCCGGTTCGGGCCGCCAGAGCCATCATGGAGGAACTGGCCAGCGTATGACCGGCGTCAAGATCTGCGGAATTCGTGACACCCAGACGATGGCGCTTTGTGCGCGTCTGAAGGTTGACTGGGTCGGGTTTGTATTCTGCGAGGCTTCGCCACGCTTTGTAACCGCTGACGAAGCACTGCGCCTGCATGAGAGCGCACCATCCGGTCAGGAAGGTGGGCCTCTGCGGGTCGGCCTGTTCGTGAAATCCAGTGATGATTTTATCGCACAGGTTCTGCGGACTGTCCCGCTGGATATTCTCCAGATCTATGACACGCCTGAACGGGCAACCGAAATCCAGGCCCGCTTCGGATACCCCGTCTGGCAGGCCTGCGGCATTGCCAGACATTCGGATCTGCCGACAGACCCAGGCATGGCAGGATATGTCATCGAAGCCCCCAAACAGGAACAGGATCACCGTCCAGGTGGCCTCGGCCGGACTTTTGACTGGTCCCTGACCCGGAACTGGGCACCACCGTCATTCTGGATGCTCGCAGGCGGCCTTAACCCTCAGAATGTTCAACGGGCAATCCAGGAAAGCCAAGCGCCAGCACTTGACGTTTCTTCGGGGGTGGAAGCCGCTCCCGGCTGTAAATCCGCTGAACTTATTGAAAAATTTGTCCAGAACAGCCGAAAGGCACTTGATCTCAAGCCGAAGCTCTCGTAAACACCGCCTCGCTCGACAGGAGAGATGGCCGAGCGGCTTAAGGCGCACGCTTGGAAAGCGTGTGTACGTTAATAGCGTACCGTGGGTTCGAATCCCACTCTCTCCGCCAGATCCCCTTCTCAATCAGTCTCATGTTGTCTCAAAGCCTTGGTACTTCCAATGTTTTGCGCCATTCTCTTGTCTTATTCGTTCTCATTTTGTCTCATCCTGTCTCGTTCTGGACCGGGTAGAGCCACATGCTGACAGACTCCCACATCCGCGCGGCCAAACCAAAAGACAAAGCTTTAAAGCTCACGGATGGAGGCGGCCTGTATCTTCAGGTGATGCCTTTAGGCGGCAAGCACTGGCGCTGGCAACATGAGATTAAGGGAAAGAAAAAGACCTACACGATCGGGACATACCCTAAGGTCAGCCTCATCAATGCCCGACGCGCCTAGGAGAGTGCCCGCGCAGAGCTGCGAAACGGACAGACCCCCTCCCTCAGCAGAAGCGCGCTGACCCTAAGACCCTTTTCTCAATGTTAAAATGCATTCTGTAACTACTGGGTCGGTGGTCTTGGGAGTTGGCTGTTGACCAGGGTCTGGGTCTGCCGGTCGATCGTCCAGAGACGGTTGGCTGTCAGGGCGTCCCAGTCGAAGGCCTGACCGTGGGTTGGGAGCTGGTAAGTTGCAACATGGCGCAGGCGGCCGCCGGCCTGGGGGAGTTGCAGGGCGTAAAGCTCCTGCGCGTCGTGGCCCGTGACGTAGAGAAGGCCATCGGGGCCCCAGTGTCCGCCTGAGGCACTGTGATGGCCGAAGCGTTCGAGAACATCCTCGGGGAAGAGCCACTGTTCCTGCGTGGAAAACCGGGTATCCATCCTGACGAGGAGCGTTGAGCGATGATCGCGGGGGGCTTCGCCGCCATCGCCGTCATAATTGGCGAAACAGGCCCACCAGCTTCCGTCATGCCAGTCGATCCAGGTCAGGGAACCGCGACCGGGACCGAAGCTGTGGGTGCGGGTGTGCTGCATTGTTCTGGTGTCGAACCACTCGACGGAACTCCACATCGGCAGTTGCGGATAATCCGACATGGCGCAGACGAGCTCCGTCCCCTGGACCTCGCAACTGTTGATATGGATGAAGACCGCCGGGTCGCCGGACCAGCCTCCCACCCTTTTGCCGGTCTGTCGGTCATATTTTCCGATTGCGCTGTTCTGAATCGCGTAGAGGAACTGCCGGTCGTTCGCGACGCCCTGCGTGGCCTCCTTTGCCGGAAGGGTACGGATGACGGTGACCGCACCTGCCGGGGGCAGGCCGGCTGCGTGGCACAGGGGCGCGAGCAAGAGTGCAGCGAAAGCGGAAAGAGCATATTTCATGAATCAGAAGTCCGGCTGAAAGCGCAGGCCGAACCACACGGAGCGGCCGGCAGGATGGCGGTCCTGGATCAGGTTTTCACGCGGTCCCATACGGGTCACGTAGCCTTCTCCCGTCAGGTTCTGGACCTGGCCGGTGGCGGAAAGCCATTTGTAAAAGCGGTAACTGGCCTGAAGGTCGAGCTGGCCGCGCTCCTGAAGCCACATGTCCTGCCATGTCGCGGTGCCGGACGTTGAATACAGGGATTTTCCGATACGGTTATAGGCAACGCGCGCCTCAAGATTTTTGTCGGCATAGAACAGGGACGCGTTGTAGATATGGGATGGCTGGTTCGACAGACCGTTGACCCGGCGCTGGGTCCCGTCATCCATGGTTTCTTCGTAGAAACCCTGAAGGAAAGTGGCGTTGAACGACAGGCCGAAATTCTTGAGGATACCGGGCAGGAAACCGAAGCGCTGGCGCATGAGTTGCATTTCCACGCCGCGCATCCCTGCCCCCGAGGCGTTCAGGGGTTCGGAAATGACTGCAGCGTAGGATGCGCCGTCCATCATGATGTTGCCGTAAGATGTACGGGTATAGATCTGGTCGTGGATGTCTTTGTAGAAGAGCCCGACCGTGAGGATCGTGTCCTTCTGCGGATACCATTCGTAGGACAGGTCGTAGTTCCAGGAATGGCGGGGCTTCAGGTTCGGATTGCCCTGGGAAATATTGACCGTGGCACCGTCGAATGTCGTGCTGGTGGCGGCGCCGTAATCGCCGTAATTCGGGCGTCCCACGGTTTCGGTAAAGGCCGCGCGGACTTTCATGGTCGGGTTCAGGTTGAATGTCGCGAGAACGGAGGGCAGCAGGTAATCATAGCCGGCGCCGCGGGTCTCATACAGGTAATCCGTGACGCCACCCTGTGTGATGCCATTGAAATTGCCGATATCCGCACGGGTATGATCCCATCGGAAGCCGCCCTGCAGGGACACGAAACGGTTGTGCCAGCCTGTCTGGAAATAGGCGGCGGTAATGGATTCCTGCATGTGGTAATAGGCGGGCTTTGTTGTTGAGGTCGTGTCCGTCGTCTTGAACAGGGACTTGTTGTTGAGCAGCTTGTTCAGGGCTTCCTGATAATTCAGCGTGAAATACTTCAGACCCGGGGCGGATTCCATCGTCAGGGTCTTGGAGGCGAGGACCTGATCCATGTTGCCGATTTCGGCGGCCGCAGCTGCATCCTGTGGGATCCATTGGGTATAGGTTTCACTGTTGGTGACATGCGTCATCGTCTGGGTGACGCCTGCGTTCATCCAGAAGCCATGCCCGACATCCCAGCGCCAGTCTCCGCGTAGGAAGCGCACGTCGTTCTTGACGTGAAAGCCGTAAAATCTCCAGTACCGCGGATTGTAATTATCGGCGTTATTCGCGGATGTCAGATCGTTCAGATAAATGGATGGAGCACCATTATCGAGGGTGTAGCTGTATCCGTAATTGCTCTGGTATGTCGTCTTGTTCGTGTTTTCGTTCATTCCGGTGTTGTATTTAATCATGGTCCTGTAGCTGTCATCCCAGGCTATGGAATCCGACGCCAGGAAATTCAGGTGCATCCGATCATTGATGTCGTAGTGGATCTTGCCGTTCACGAACCATGTCCGCTGCGTTTCAGGCTGCTGGGTGATCCCGAACTGATACTGGCCGGTGGTGACCGATCCTGTGTCGGGTGTGGCGCCCTGGGTCCAGGTTCCGGACGGCATAGAGAGCGCTTCGTTCCGGGTTTCCTGATCGAGTGTGTGGAAATACCCGCCAAAAACGGACAGGTCGAAACGGTGTGAGGGGCGGTACTGGAACTTTCCGGTCAGGCTGTAACGGCGGTACGCATCATCGAATGCGTAGTCCTGCGAGCGGACCGGAACGGCGTGACCGGTTGCGGCTACGGCATCGGTATTGGTGGGCGATCCGACGGACGTCCCCGAAGCCGTGTAATAATTCCAGCCGTCACCCGTGGAGTCACCGGGAAGGATCGCATGAGTTGCCGAGTGCAGTTCCTGATAATTTCCTGACAGGACGAAGCCAAATTCCTTGTTCCTGCCGAAAACCCGGGTCAGGGCGCCGTCCACGCGCCAGTTCTCGTGCATGGGCTGCACCACGCTGCCTGCAAGGTTGTTCCAGCCTCCCAGAAGCTGGGTGTCGAAGGTATTGCCGTAGTCGAAGGCATTCTTGGTGACCATGTTCACCTGCCCACCGATACCCTGCGGGTCATTATAGGCATCCACGGTTTTGAGAACCTGCAGCTCCCCCAGCATCGAAGAGGGAATGAGATCGAGCCGTGCGCCGCGATAGGTATTGTTGGCGCTGGCAAGCTGGGCGCCGTCGATCGTGATGAGATTGTAGGAGTTGTCCAGTCCGCGGATGGTGATGTTTTCTATGTTGTTGTCCGAACGGTTGTCATCCGTGCTGGGCATCACGGAAATGCCGACGATGCGCCGTGCCGCTTCCACCACGCTCAGATCGGGGACGGTGCGGATCTGTTCGGCGCTCAGCGTATCGATCATCTGCGCCGAATAGCGCTTGGAGGATGTGGAATCCCGGTTGGCGTGCACGCTGACATTTTCGGTTCTGGATGCATCGAGCGTGGATTTGCGGGCCGAAGCCGGGCGGATACCCGGTTTTGTGGGTGTTGGCTGATGCAGGCCGATCACGACGACATGGCTGTGGCGGGAGATGACGGTCAGGCCCGTTCCGGCCAGAAGCTGCTCCAGAGCCCTGTCACTGTCCATCGTGCCATGAACCGCGTTGCCCATGATGGTTCCGCGTATGGGATCGGCGAGGACGATCTGGACATTCGCCGCCCGTCCGTAGGCGATGATCGCCTGGGCAATCGGCATTCGGCTGATGCTGAACGAGGACGTCTGGGCGTAAGCGGCCTGCGTGTTCAGGGCACCGGCGAGGCAGGTGGTGGACAGGGCGAGGCCAGGAAAAATTTGCGCACGACTGTTTAAGCGAAACACAGCAGATTGAATCCCCGTTTGGATACGTTCGCTTAAAAGATGTTAAGAGCTGAAAAATCCGCCGCTTCTGGAGTGTGAAGCTTTTCTTACTTCCCGTAACGTCTGACGGATCACAGAAGGCTGATTTCCGTGGGGGCTATCAGTGTTCTCGTTCCAAAAATCTCGCTCAGGATGCGGGCGAAAATGAGGGGGTCGCTGAGGGAGAAAATCCCGCTGATCCGGCGGTTGGCGCAGGCGGGGTTTTTCAGAACGATTTTCTGGGCGTTGTAGCGGTTGATCTGCCGGATGGCGTCGGTCACGTTCACGGACTGGAATTCCAGCAGGCCCCGGCTCCAGGCCGTGACGCGTTCCAGATCATCGTCAGACAGGACGGTCAGGGAAATCCGGTTGTGCTCGTAACGGATCCAGTCGTGCCTGTGCAGCACGCGCTGCTCCTTCTCCCCCGTGCAGCTGGTTAGGATGTGTCCGGCCAGAACGAGGGCATCACTCTCCGCCCCGCAGGCATGGGCGATCAGGCTGGCGCCGTCGGGAAGATCGATGGACAGTCCGTCCATATTCAGCCGTACAGGGGCTTTTCGCGCGGTCAGATGCGCCTGTCCGCGCAGCAGATCGAGATAGGGTGCTCTCGGGCCGCGGCGGATCCTGAGTACCGTTCCCTGATCGAGGATCAGATCGCCGCAGAGTGGTTCCTGCACATGCAGGAGGCCGGAGCGGGCCTGATAGATCCGGGAGGCTTCTGCGGGTTTTCCCGGAATGACGGCCGCGGCGGCGAGGCCTGCGGCAAGCGCGAACCGGCCGAAGGCGCGACGTGACAGGAAAGCGGATGCCGGTGGTTCAGCCGGCAGGGCCGTTCCCTGAAACGCCGCCACACGTCCGGCCGACAGCCAGATGGTCCGGGCGCGCGTAAAGGCGCCGCGGTGCCGGATGTCCTGCGCCAGCCATGCCTTCAGCGTTGCGTCTTCCCGGCTGGACAAAGGCGCCCTGTCCAGTCGCGCAACCCACTCAAAAGCGATGGTGTCGATGGGATTTTCGCTCAGATCATCGCTTTTCAACGACTGACTTAACCTCTCCGTGTCGTTTCGGGCCAGCTTTTGCCGGGATATGGCGTTTCTCGGAAAAGAAGCGGCTCAGGGCTCTGAGCCCGCGTGCCACCTGCTTTTCGACGATGTTCTCCGAAATGCCCAGCCGTTCCGAAACCTGCCTCTGCGATAACCCTTCAAGCCTGCGCAGCAGAAGAACCTGCCGGCAGCGTTCAGGGAGTTGTTCAACCATCTGGTGGAGACACTCAAGCTCCTGCCGCACTTCGAGCACCTGCTGAGGTGAAGGCGACTCATCCATGATGTTCCGGGCGTCAAAATCCGCCAGTGCGGTAATGGAAATAATGCGGGCGCGACGATAATGCTGGAGGACGATATTGCGGGCCATGCGAAAAAGATAAGCCTGCGGGGCTTTGATCAACTCGACATGGACGTCCAGAAAAGTTGCGTAGCACTCCTGCACGACGTCATCGACTTCGATGTCCCGGAACTGCCGGAGCCAGCCGCGCAGGGCGCGTTCATGAGGGATGATATGGCGCGAGAGCCATATGATTTTCTCATTCTGGCTGAGGACGTTATCGGGTTCGTCTTCCAACTGCGCATTCCACGTCACGGTGAATGCGTCTGCTTGTAGCGACTGGGGGCGGCCAGTCATTTGATAGTTTCATGACAACTTGAGCCCGTGCCTCATAGTCAGGACATGATGAACCGAAAGGTAGAAAATGCCTGCCGGAGATCTCTTTCTGGCCCGGCAGGAGTGCCCTTCCAAGTATGCGCATCATATTTATCATCTGATAGTGCAGGATAAGTGTGTTCTGTCACGAGAGTGTCACACTGACGATTTTACGATACGCAAAGACTTAAATAGAAGCTTCTTGAAATAAAAATACAACATAGATATAAAATACCCTGAATTATTTCAGATAAAAATAGATTTGTTCCGTTAATTATCTTCGGTTGCGAAGAAGAAATTCAATGTGTATAAATGTAACCATTGTATGGCACTTATGCAACAGCCTCTTTTGATCCATCAGAGGATGCTTGTTTCCGGATAGACAAAGTTCCGCATGGAAAACTACTTCTGCGTAGCTTAAAAAATATCGTCTGATGGTGAGCCCACATGATTCCTTATCGACGCAGGGAGCTGCTTCTGTGCGCTTCCATCCTCGCAACCGGGCTGGGAATCTCTGCGAAAGCAGAAGCCCAGACTGCGACCAGTACGCATCATCGTGCGTCCTCACATGGTGCGTCCGTTCATAAAAAGAGCGCTGCAAAAACTGCCAGCAAAACTGCAGCCGGACCCTCTGCAACGCAGGCTACGACAACCCCTTCCGCCGTGGCAGCGGGGGCATCTGCCCCCACCTTTACGGCTCAGAACCGTCACAATCGCGCTCTTGCTTCCATTGAAACCGGGCGTGTGGAAACAGTGGTTGTGACGGGATCTGCACTGAGCACTTCCAACAACCAGAACGCCAATCCGGTTCAGATCATAAGCAGCAAGCAGATCGAACAGACAGGCGCCACCACGCTCGGTGACTATCTGCAACGTCTGCCCTCGATCGGATCGTCAGGAACGACCAACAGTCAGACCAACGGTACGGATGGTGTCAGCTGCACGGATATTCGTAATCTGGGACAGCAGCGTGTTCTGGTGCTGGTCGATGGCAAGCGTGCCGCCATTAACGGTGAGTCCAGCTGTTTCGACATGAACACCATCAACATCCATCAGGTGGCCAGTGTTGAAATCCTGAAGGATGGTGGCTCTGAACTGTATGGCGCTGATGCTGTTTCGGGCGTCATCAACATCAAGCTGAAGCATAACCTGAGCGACGGTAACATTACGGTCCGCGGTGGCATCACTGATGTGGGTGACGGTCAGACCGGCATGATCTCCGGCTATAAGGGCTGGAATTTCGATCATGGCAAGGGCAATGTCACGATTTCCGGCTCTTACATGACACAGAGCGGCATCAAGCAGAAAAACCGTTCCTGGGCGACGCCGGTCCAGCAGAATGACTCCTCCGATGCGTCTGCCCTTACCTACGGTTCCGCCTATCCGACGGCAGGGCGTTTCATCGGCGCGACCAGCGGCAACGACATGATCGCGAACAGCAATGGGACGCTGAGTTCATTCACGAGCGCGGATCGCTACAACTACGGCAACGACCAGTCCCTGACGAATTCCCTTCAGGATGCAACACTGTCGTTCGATGCGCATTATGATATTAACAGTCATTTTACGCCGTATCTGAACTTCAACTACAGTCACCGGAATTCGTCGACCACGATGGCTCCCGAACCGGCTGCTGGCAGTATCTATCCGTCCACCCTGCCGACGACGCTCTATATTCCGGCAAACGACCCGTATAATTCGACGGGTGAAGACCTGTATATGTACAAGCGCATGGGCGAATGGGGAGACCGTCGCACCGAAACCGCTTCTGATACCTATACAGGCATTGCAGGCGTCAAGGGTGAAATCACTCATGGCTGGAACTATGACCTGTCCTACACCTATGGCTGGAATCAGGTTTCCAACCAGGTTGAAGGTGTCGGCAACTACGCCAAGCTTCTGGAAACATACGGTCTGCGTCAGGTTACGCCGGGTGATTCCAGCAGTGCACTTGTTTACGACCCGTCCGTCTGTAACGCGGCCGCTGGTTGCGTACTGTCAAATCCGTTCACGAAGCTGTCTTCCGCAGCAGCGGCCTATTCCAACTACACCACGCACGAAAACTATTACTATCAACTGCGTGACCTGAACCTGCGCATCAACAACAACCATGTTGTCCACATGCCCTGGAAGAATGGTGGCGATCTCGGCATCGCTCTGGGTATGGAACATCGTGGCGAGCAGTTGGCTTATCATCCCGATCCGCTTGTTGAGGCAGGAGAAACCCTGACGAATTCCGCGTCCTATACGGGCGGCGGTTTCAATGTCACGGAAGGGTATCTAGAAGGAAAGGCCACTCTCCTGCATAACGCTTTTCTGGCCAAGGATCTGACGGTCGATGCTCAGGGCCGCTATTCTTCCTACAACACATTCGGTGCGACGAAGAACTGGAAGGTTTCCATCAACTGGGCCCCGATCCAGGACATTCGTTTCCGTGCAACCCTGGGCACGTCTTACCGTCAGCCGAACGTTTATGAAATGTATGGCGGGCAGTCCCTGGGCTATGCGACGGCAACGGATCCCTGTGACTCCGTGCAGGCGGCCACCTATGGCGCCAAGGCTGCGACCGTGGCCGCAAACTGTGCCAAGCAGGGCATCAACACGTCCACGTTCAGCTCCACCTATTCCGGTCAGACCCCGACCATTTATGGTGGTAACAGCGCCCTCAAGCCTGAGACGGGCCGGACCTATACCTTCGGTACGGTGATCACCCCGCGCTGGATTCCAGGCCTTTCGGCCTCCGTCGAATACTGGCACTACACGCTCAAGAACATGATCTCCTACCTGCCTACGCAGTACATCATGGATGAGTGCTACACGGGAGCTGATACATCGTATTGCAGTGCCATCACGCGCAATTCGAGCACGGGTCAGCTCAACTCCGTCTCGGCGCTGTACCAGAATATCGGCGGCATGAAGACAAGCGGTATCGACTTCGACCTCGATTACCGTATCCGCATCACGCCTCATGATGTGCTGACGCTGTCCAACAACTTCCAGCAGCTCGTCAGCTACCTTCAGCAATATGAGCCCGGTGGTTCGTGGTACAATTATGCCGGCCGCATGCTTTATCAATCCGGTTACGGTATGCCGCGTGTTCGTGACTATGCCACGGTTGGCTGGCAGCACGGGGCCATCGGCTTTACCTACATGATGAACTATATCGGTGGCATGCGCTGGAACGACGGGACCGAGGACCTGACACGTGCCAATGGCTACGGTCGTACCAGCACCCCGGGGATCTTCTCCCACGATGTGACGGTAACCTATCGCTGGAACCGCTGGAATTTCCAGGGTGGTGTGAACAATCTCCTCGACAAGAAGCCACCTTTCGTTGCCAGCGCAACGGATAACAGTGCCTCTGCGCTGTATGGCAATCTCTACATGGGACGTTACGTCTTCCTGCAGGCTGGCGTGAACTTCTAAGGCCAGTCCCCGGTCAGACCAAAAGAAAAGGCAGCTCCTGCGAGCTGCCTTTTCTGGTTTTCGGTGTTAGGCTGTAAGGCCCTGTTCTTTCTCAGGGCAGGATATAGGTTACCTCCCGGCTTTTACCAGACGAACTGCCTCTATCTGGTCGCCCTCCCCACCCGTAGAGGCAAGACCCCTGCTCAGATCCTCCCCCACAATCCGCGCACAGAGTGCTAGCGAGAGCGCACCTGCATCCGGGTGGCCCTTGCTGCGCTCACCATGCATTTTCGCACGCCCCATGCGGGGCAGCAGATCACGCGTGGCCTGCGCAGCCTCATGAGACGCTTGCGCCCCCATCTGCCAGGCTTCCACAAGTCCATGCCCGGCGGCCAGAGCCTTCTCCAGCGTTTCAACAAACGGCACCAGCGCATCTACCAGTGTCTTGTCGCCGGGTTTCGCCCGGCCAAGCTCCATGATGCGTTCCATGCTGTTCCGCGCGCCGCCTGAAAGCTGCTGTGCATCGGGAAGGCTGTTGTCATCGAAAGCCAGACTGAACGCCCGCAACCCCTCGCCCCAGAGCGCGCCGGACGTTCCCCCGGCCCGGTCCGCCCACGCATCCGCAGCCGAGGCCAGCACCGTCGCAGGACCAGCGCCGGCATCTGCCGCAGCCTGCGCTACTTTCGCTCCCGCCGCCGACCCACGCGCCATGCCCTGTCCATGGTCCCCGTCCCCCGCCACGGCATCGATATGCCCAAGGTCGGACTCCGCTTCAGCCAGTGTCCGGGCCAGATGATCCATGACAGCGGCTACACAGGCCCCGCCACGACGGCCCTGCGTTGTTCCGGAGCGCATGTACAGGATCTCGGTTTCTTCAGGCACTTCAAGCCGCGTAATCCCGTCCCCGCTCAGCTGACCATGGCTCAGCGCGACGGACTCCACAGGGGAACGCCAGTACCGCTCCAGATCCTCATCGAGCCATGTCAGTGTCAGTGAACAGCCCGCCATATCGAGGCTCGTAACATATTCGCCCACCAGCGGCGCGACGAGCGTCAGCCCTGCCTTTTCGAACATGGGCACCAGACGCTCCCAAAGAACGAACAGCTCTTCCTGCTTGGTGCTGCCCAGACCGTTCAGCAGGACGGCCACCCGGCGCGACGCTCCTTCGGGGAGTTCCGCCAGCAGGCGGTCGAACAGGATATGCGCCAGATGCTCCGGGTCCGGAACATCCTGCTCATCAATGCCCGGCTCGCCATGGACACCCAGCCCGAGCGCCATGCGGTTCTTCGGGACCTCGAACAGCTTTTCCTTCTCGCCCGGCAGCGTGCAGCCATCGAACGCCACGCCGAATGTGCAGGTCTGGCGGTTCACCCGCTGCGCGACTTCCTCGACTTCATCGAGCGTCAGCCCCGCCTCGGCCGCAGCGCCCACGATCCGGAAAATCAACAGATCGCCGGCAATTCCGCGCCGTTTCTCCCGTGTGGAGGAATCAGAGCTCGCCACATCATCCGCCGTCGCCAGAACGCGGACGTCATAGCCCTCTTCGCGCAGCCGGTCCGCTGCGATCCCGAAATTCAGCACATCACCGGCATAGTTGCCGTAACCGAGAATGATCCCGCCTCCCAGATCGGCCTGCCGCGCAATGCTTTTGATGGCCTGCGTGGAGGGCGATGCAAAGATATCCCCCGCTACTGCCGCATCGCCGAAGCCCGGCCCGACATAGCCCGCAAAGGCCGGATAATGTCCCGAGCCCCCGCCCAGGACGACGGCCACCTTGCCGCGACGAGCCGGAGTGGCCCGAAGCACACCGCCGCGCACATATCGCACGAGATCGGGATGAAGAAGGCTGAACCCCCGAAGGGCGGACGCTGCGAAAGTCGATGCGTCACCGCAGATCTTGGTCATGGAACGTCTCCCTGTCAGATTTCAGACGGCATCGCGGTTGAGGTAGCGGCGGGCCAGCGCATCAAAGGAAATCGCCAGAACGACGATCCCTCCGCTGACGACCGACTGCCAGTACGGCGAGATGCCAAACAGAACGATGATGTCTTCGATGATGCCGATGATGACGGCGCCCAGAACCGCGCCGATCGGGCTGCCAATGCCACCCGTCGTCGCCACGCCGCCAATAACGGCCGCCGCGATCGGCCCGAGTACCCAGGTGTCACCGATGGAAGGCTGGGCCGTGCCCAGACGCGCCACCATCAGAATGCCTGCCAGCGCCGAAAGGAACCCGGCCAGCGCGAACGCCCCCATACGGATCGCATTCACCCGGATACCCAGCATCCGCGCCGCATCGGGATTGCTGCCAATGGCGTAGATGTAACGCCCGACCGGTGTGCGCAGCATGACGAACGCCACAATCGCCAGACAGACCAGCAGCACCAGGAACGGTACCGGCACACCCATCACAAGCCCACGGCCAAGGAACGTGATATCCCTCGGCACACCCGTGATCGCGACACCCTTGGTCGCCACCAGATTGGCGCCGCCATATACGCCAGCCATGCCGATCGTCAGCACCAGGGAATGCAGGCGGAGCTGCGTGATCAGCGCTCCGTTCAGCAATCCGCAGGCGCCCCCCATCAGCAGGCACAGCCCCAGAGCCAGCCAGGGATTCAGCCCGAGCTGCACCATCAGGATACCACCGACCACGCCCGAAAGGCCGCCGATTGCCCCCACCGAAAGATCCAGCTCGCCGAGGATCATCAGGACAGACTGCCCGATCGTCACCAGCCCGATAAAGGCCAGTGCGCGGGCAATGATCACCATGTTGAACGTTGTCAGGAAGTGTGGTGACAGTGCACAGGACGCGCCGAAAATGATGACGAGCGCCGCAATTACGCCCCGCAGCGGATTTCCTGCCAGACGGGAGACGAGCGCCTTGAGTGGCGGGAGCTTCGGCGGCTGCTGTGAGGGCGCTGCCGGAACAGTGGTTTCAAGCGACATGACGGTTCTCCGGGGCGCCGATGATCGCGCCGACAAGTGTGTTGACGTCGGTAGTGGCCTGATCGAACGACCCCGTGATCCGGCCGGAATACATGGTGATGATCCGCGATGCGCAGCGCTGGAGCTCGGTCATTTCGGACGAGACGAGAATGATTCCCACGCCCTCTTCAGCGAGCTGCTGCATGATGCGGTAGATCTGGAACTTCGTGCCGATATCGATGCCCTTGGTTGGCTCGTCGAAAATCAGCACACGCGGCCGCCGCGCCATTGCACGACCGATGATCGCCTTCTGCTGGTTTCCGCCAGACAGATGCGCGATTTTCTTGGCCGCCGAAGATGTCCGCACGTCGAACTGCCGGATCGTATCGGCCACGACCTCGTTCTCACGCGCCGGGGAAATGATCCCGCCGCGCTTCATGCGGTCCAGAACCGAAAGGCTGATGTTTTCACGCACACTCAGAAGCGGGAAAATGCCGTGATGCTTGCGCTCCTCGGACAGGTAAACCATGCCCAGAGCCACGGCCCGGTCAGTGCGGCCTTTCGGAATTTCCTCGCCTTCGAGGAAAGCATGTCCCCCCGTCGAGCGCAGATATCCGAAGATCGTCTGCATCAGCTCCGAGCGCCCCGCGCCCACAAGTCCTGCGAAGCCCAGGATTTCCCCACGGCGCAGAACAAAGGATGCATCCGAGAACCCTGGCCCCGACATATTTTTAACGCTCAAGATGACGTCGGATTCAGACGCCACCATGCGCGGCTGGAACTTCTCCTCAAGCGAGACCGAACTGCCCGACATCAGCCGGATCAGGTGCCCCTCCGTCATCTCCGCCATCGGGTAGGTTCCCACGCTGCGGCCATTGCGCAGCACCGTCACCGTGTCCCCGAGCGCAAAGATTTCTTCCATCTTGTGTGACACGAAGACGATCGCGCAGCCCTCATCGCGCAGCCGGCAAATAATGCGGAACAGATGCTCCGTCTCATTGGCTGTCAGTGACGAGGTCGGCTCGTCCAGGATCAGAACCTTGAATTCTTCACGGCATGCCGCGCGCGCAATCTGAAGGAGCTGCTGGTCCGGTACGCTGATGCGGTTCACGAGCTGCCCCGGCTTCGCATGAATGCCGAACCGCTCGATCAGTCCCGCCGCCGCCTTCTCCATTGCCCCGCACGATACCGTCAGATGCCCGAACCCGGAGCGGTTGAACGGCATGAACATGTTCTCGGCCACGGTCATCGGCCCGAACAGGTTCAGCTCCTGCGGAACATAGGCAACCTTCTCAAACAGTGTCCGGTCATGCAGCGCATCCTGTCCTTCGATCAGAATCCTTCCCTCATCAGGCACGACCAGCCCGGTCAGCGTCTTGATGAGCGTGGATTTTCCGGCGCCGTTCTCCCCGGCAAGAATATGGATCTTTCCAGGCTCCAGCGTCAGATCGACATGATCGAGCGCCACCACGCCGGGATAGGTCTTCCGGATGCCTTCAATCTGAAGAACTGTCATGACCGTCACTCCCCTTCCTGTCCTGCTGCGTCAGAGGTTCTTGCTCGTCAGAAGATCAATGCCGGTATCGATGTATTTGGGCGTCTTCTGCCCCATCGCCCGCTGCCAGGCAGACACGACTGCCCAGTAACCCTGCATTTCCGGCCGGCTCGACGCAGAGGACTCAGCGACGCCCTCCTTGATGAGCTGGATCATGTCATTGAGGTTATCGAGCCCCACTTCCTTGACCTTGCCCGTCTTGCCGCTCTCGCGGATGGCCTGCCCCACGCCCACCGGCCCAGACGCATCACACTCAACCCATCCGACCAGATCCGGATGTGCCTGCATGATGGCGGAGGCCTGCTTCTGCGCGGTCTCGATGCTGTCATTGTCCACACCCGTCGCCACGACCTTCATGTCCGGGTATTTCGCAAAGACCTTCTTTTCGCATTCGGCCCGCAGCGTATGGTTCGGCGCCGTCGGCACCCCCATCATGATCGCCACTTCGCCCTTCTTGCCCACAAGGTTCGCCAGCCGCTCGGCCGCCATCGTGCCCTGCTCGCAGAAATCCGCGCCTACCGCGGTGATGTCCATGCCTTCAGGTGGCAGGGAATCAAACACCGTCATGGGGATCTTCTCGTCCACCGCCTCGTCCATCGTGGCGCGGTTGCCCTTCTCGTCCAGCAGGTCGAGGATCAGCCCGTCCGGATGGGTCGCAATCGCCCGCTCGATGATGTCGTTCTGGGACGACACATCCGCCGTCTGCGGTGCGCGATATTCGATCTCGACCTTCCGCCCGGTCGCCTGCGAGATCATCGCCGCAGCCGCCTGTGCCCCGTTATTCGCCTTGTCGAACCAGGGGTGCACGGTCTTGGGGATCAGCACGAACCTCAGGGGCGCACTGTTATCCGCTGCATGGGCCTGACCTGCTGCAAGCGGCGCCAGAAATGGCGCAGCCGTCAGCATTGCGGCAAAAGCAAATGCCGTTTTCATAAGTGTATTCTTTCAAAGCACCAGCCGGATCTGTTCCGGACCGGGAGGTTTTACTTCAGCAACTTGCGCCGACAGCAGCCTGCTGGCGATATTTCTTTCCGAGCGCATCAATGCCAGCCACATTCCGTGCCGAGGCACTGCGCGGATCGAACGTGCAGGCCAGCCAGGCTTCGGCAATGGATTTCGCGACTTCCGGTCCGATGACACGCGACCCCATCGTGATGATATGCGCGTTGTTCGACAGCGCCGCACGCTCCGCGGAATACGTGTCGTGGGTCAGCGCTGCCCGGATACCCGGGATCTTGTTGGCGGAAATGCACACCCCGATCCCCGTCCCGCAGCACAGGATACCCCGGTCGAATTCTCCATGCAGAACTGCCAGCGCGACGCGCTCGCTCAGTTCCGAATACAGCTCGGCCCGCTCGTCCTCGGGATGGGACATGTCAACGACGACATGCCGCCCCAGTGTCGAAAGATGGTCCACCAGAAGCCGTGCCAGACCTTCACCGGCACTGTCTCCACCAATCGCAATACGCATGACTGTTCTCCGTTTCTTGACGTTCAGTCAGACTGTTCCGCTACCGGAAACAGGACTTGATCCCGTGATGAACGCCATCACGCGGCAATCTTGCGGGACACAACCCCGCTCACACTTTCCACCAGCGTCATGAAATCCGCAGGTTCCCATGCCGCACGCCCGACAAACACGCCGTCCACATCCGGCAATGCGACGTAATCGCGGATATTCGCCTGCGAGACGCTGCCGCCGTAAAGCAGCGGGATCCGCACGCCGCTGTCGCCCGCCAGGTCACGCATGACGGCACGCAACCGCGTATGAATCCCGGACACAAACGACGCCTCTGCCGGACGCCCCGCCGATCCGATGGCCCAGACCGGTTCGTACGCAACCATGACCTGCCCCAGATCCTTCCGGGACACCCCATGCAGCGCAATTTTCACCTGCCGTGCCAGCGTCTCCTGCGAGACCCCGAACTCGAATTCATCCGACGTATCGCCAATGCAGATCAGTGGACGTAGCCCATGTCGCAGCGCGGCCCTCACCTTGAGGTTCACCGTCCAGTCCGTCTCGCCGAAATGCTGTCGGCGCTCCGAATGGCCGATCTCCACGATGGACGCTCCGCACTCGGCAATCATCGGCGCGGAAACCTCTCCGGTCCAGGCTCCGCTATCGTCCCAGTGCATGTTCTGCGCGCCAACCAGAAGCGCGCTGTCCTGAAGCACCGAGCACACATCCCGCAGCGACGTGAAAGGCGGGATCACGAACGACCGGATCCCTTCCGGCGGCTGGAAGGATTCAAGCGCCCGTGCCGCGGCAATCGCTTCGGCCGGCCCCTTGTTCATCTTCCAGCTCGTCCCGATCCAGACGCTCTTCTGATCCACAACCAACCTCCCAGAAGACTGACCAACTGGCTGAATGCTCATATCGATTCTCCCAGCCCAATGATATCTAAACCACTTTAGCGCTAAACCATAACACTAAACACGTTACGAATATCAAAAATAACGATACGGCTGAAAGGTTCCTCACCCTTCACGCAAACGTCACGCCGCCCGTTCCAACAGGACAGTTTCCGTCACTACACTGTCGATCTCCAGATCGCGCCCGGCGACCAGTCCGCGCTTGCCCATTTTCTCATGATAGAGATGGGTGGCTTCCATGGGCGATAGCGCACCATCCGTGACACTGCGCATGGCTTCGATCAGCAGGACGGGATCGTCTGCGTCCACGATCTTGCGGCCGAACAGGGCCGCACGCGCGCCGCAGCACTGGGCCTGATGCAGGAGTTCCAGACAGTCGCGGGTCGTACCGCTTCCACCGCCCATGATGCCGACGATCACTGATGGATCGAACTCGCAGAGTTCTGTCAGCGCCTCTGCGCCATTGAACGGCACCTTGAGGAAAACCGGCCGCTCTTCGCGCCGCAATCCTGCCAGGCAGCGGACAATCATGTCATTGAGGAAGAAGCCGTGATCCGCCCGGGAAATGCGCCCTTCATTGGGATTGAACACTTCCAGAAAATACGAAAAACGGCGCTCCGCCGCCTCTTCGCGAAACCGGGCGAATTCCTCCAGCGCCAGACTGTCCTGCTCGGCATCGCCATTGAAGGTCATGGAATACAGGCCGAGATTGGTCTGCGCTTTCATCAGGGATGCCGAACGGAATGGAACCGATTTCTGGCTCTGATAGCTGCTTCCCCGGCCACGCCACAGATCTGTGGTATCATTGGCGCGGATGGCCGACTGAATACGGGTCCCGGCGAAGGCATCTTCCTGAAGCAGTGTCTCCAGAATCGAAGCCGAAGTCAGCATGATGTCCACGACGTCCTGATCGAGGATCGTCCTGATCACATCGAGATAGTCGCGCCGGGTCCGGAAGCGCGAGCGCTTTTCCTGCATGGAGACGGGATGGCGATGCAGGCCCGTGGCGCTGATTCCGGCCGCCATATCGGAATCCTTGGCATCCGCGAGGATGAAATCGGTCCGGCTGTCCTGCCCCGCCACCATGCGGGCAATCTTTTCTTCGTAACGGTTCATGGTTCATGCCCTCAGGGCTGTATGTGAAAACGATGCGGCCGGAAGCTCACCTTTCAACTGATGGCGCTCCTGCCCTTCCTGCCAGGTCAGCAGACACTGCTCTTCTGTTTCCTGAGCACTCCACTCAAGGGCTTCCCCCACGATGGCCCCGGCTTCGCGGACGACGTCCGGCGTCAGAAGGCCGCTCAGGGCAATCGGTGTCCGGCGGAACAGAACATCTGACAGCGTGCGCACCAGTTCATCGGTGGCGATGAAAGCCAGTTCACGCCGCGTATAGGACGGCAGACTGCGTAGGGGCGCATCCGGCTTTTCCTGACAGAACACGGCGAACGCCCGGGCCCGGGAGCCATAGCGCTCCAGAAGCAGGGCCGCTCGCGCTCTCGGCAGGCCGTGCGTGACGAAGAACTCGTCCAGATAGGCGGAATACCGTTCCGGCGTGGGGTAGTCGCGGCCGCCACCGATCGGGAAGTCCCGGGTGGACAGGTGCCGTTCCGCCCCGAGCATTTTCAGCAGACTGTCTGCCGTTTCTTCCGCCAGTCCACGAAACGTCGTCCATTTCCCGCCAACCAGCGACAGGAGCGGTATGCCGTCCAGAACGTCTTCATGGATGATGTGATCGCGGCTGATGGCTCCCGGATCGGCGGCATTGGTCGCCGGCAGCGGGCGGACACCGCTGTAGCGGTAGACCACATCTTCCGCACTGAACCGGAAGCCCGGGAACAGGCCACCGAGCATACGCAGCATATAGTCCTGTTCTTCATCGGTGCAGACGGCACTGTCAGGATCATCAATCCGCAGATCGGTCGAGCCGACGAGCACATGACCATAGAACGGATAAGCCAGGCAGATGCGTCCGTCCGGTGTTCCGAAATACATCATGCGGCCACGGAGTTCCTGCAGAAGCCCCTCATGTCGCAGGAGCAGATGGCTGCCTTTCGTTCCGCCGATATAACGGGTTTGCTGACCCAGATCTGCATTGATCCGGTCGATCCACGCTCCACCCGCATTGACGATGATCCGAGGACGGACATGGCGCGTCTCAGCGCTTTTTTCGTCCCGCAGTTCCAGAACCCCATCCGCAAAAGACAGCGGTACCGTGTAGGTCGAAACCGCGCAGTCCGTCCCGACATCCAGGCCGTCGCGCACGCATTCATAACCGAGACGTTCCGGCTGGGTGATGGCGGCGTCATAGTATTGTGCCGTCGCCATGACATCCGCCGCTATATGCGGCCATTCCTGCCGTGTCTGGCGCTTGAGGAACAGGCTGTGACGCGGCATCACCCGGGCACGGCGCCCCAGAAAATCGTAAATCTGCAACCCGGCTTCCAGAACGAGCGCACCGCGATCCGTCATTTTGCCGCCCAGCCTCAGAAACTTCCGGAACGACGGCACGATGCCGCCAAACCAGGAACGGATCGGCAGGACGGTCGGCAGGGGCTTGACCACATGCGGCGCGTTACGCAGCAGCAGATTGCGCTCCAGCGTGGACTGCGCCACGAGCCGGAATTCGCCGGTTTCGAGATATTTGATGCCGCCGTGGATCAGGCGGGAGGGCGCGCACGACGCGCCGGAGCAGAAGTCACTCCGATCCACCAGAAGGACACGCAGCCCCTGAAGGGACAGTTCCCGGAACAGGCCGGCTCCATTGATCCCGGCCCCGATGATCGCGACGTCGAACGTGGCGTTGTCCGGTATGGAGGCGATCCCCTTCATGGCCTTGCCTCCTGCGGCATGAAGCCCATTGCGGCATAGTTCAGGACAGCGCCCTTCTCCACGCCGACAGGCTCTGCAACGGGCTCTACCTGAGCCAGGCCGCCATCATAAAGATCCGACCAGAAAGGCCGCATGGCCTGGGTCAGAGCGACATAACGCCGGTAAATCCCTTCATAAACGCGACGCCGTTCAGTCTGGGGTCTGTATGTCTGCATCGGAATGATCTGGGAGAATACGGCTTCTTCCAGATCGGCGTACCGTCCGATGGAGACGCTGGCTGTCAGGGCGGCCCCCAGCGCCCCTGCTTCACGCACTTCCGGTATTTCCACGTCAGCTCCCAGAATATCGGCGAACATCTGTGCAATCACCGGCTGGCCACTGCCGCCGCCAGATACGCCGATCCTGCGGACCGGGCCTGTCTGGCGCAGGGCATCGACATGCTCGCGATGATTGAAGATCGTCCCTTCCACCATCGCCTGGAACAGGTCCGCCCGGTCGTGCCAGGACTGGACCCCAAACAGCGAAGCACTGGCCGGCGCTTCATAGGGCGATCCGAACAGGAAAGGATGGTACAGCGGAACCTGATGCCGTCCGCCCGGCTTTGACAGGCGGCTTTCCATTTCCGCCGAAAGCTGCCGGGCCGCGTCCTGTTCCTCGGGCTTCAGAAGCCTGGCCAGCCAGTCAAGATTGCTGGAGGACGCTGGTGAAATGGCCATGCAGTTCCACAGGCCACGACGATATCCGGCGCGACAGGCCCAGCCTTCCCCGACGACTGGCCGGTCCCGGAACACTTCATTAATTGAGAACGTCCCCGCCGTAATCGAAAGATCCCCGGCCTGCGTATGACCCACACCGACCGCAGCCGCCGTGACGTCATGCAAGCCGACCGAAACAGGCGTTCCAGCCCTCAACCCGGTTCGGCAAGCAGCCTCAGGCGTGAGGACACCACCGCTTTCACAGGACAGGCGCATCTCCGGCAGCGCCTTTCGGATGTCCTGCAATCCCAGGATTTCAAGCAGTTCATCGCTGTAGTTCTGTGTGTGCAGATCCGTGAAAGACGTGCTGGCTTCCGTCAGATCCGTCGTAATCTCGCCAGTCAGGCAGTACCGGATCCAATCCTTGGCGAAGATGACAGACCCGATCGCTGCATAACGTTCCGGTTCGTTTTCCCGTATCCAGGCCAGAAGCGTGTTGGCCGAATAGGCATAAGGACGCTGACCCGCCACCGGAAGAACCAGATCGGACAGGCCGTCGCGCTGCCAGCGCTCATGGAGCGCCGTAGCACGGCTGTCGAGCGACATGATTCCCCGCCCCAACGGATTACTTGAACGGTCAAGTAGAAAAACACCGTCCCCATGTGCGGTCACCCCGACGGCGGCAATCGCTGAGCCGTCAATCCCTGCATCCGTCAGTGCGTCCTGAACCGCACCGATTACCGCCTCCCAGGCCTCATGCATGTCCCTTTCAACATGGTGCGGACGGTCCATATGCTGTGGAACACGACGACGCCCCGTCCCTGTGATCGCCCCGGTCGGCGAAAACACCACGGCTTTGGTCGTCGTGGAACCACTGTCGATTCCGATGGTGAAATCCTGGCGCATTGAACACCCTCCAGACAGCGTGGCAACTCATCGAGCGATAAGAACGATGAGCCCTCATAACATCATAGGTGATATATAGAACACATTTATCTGTGATATAACACGAATATATGTGACATATAATGTGATGAGTTCGGAAAGCCCACTATCCCGGAGGGATAGGTTGGTCGTGTCAGGCGACCATGCCGAAATTCGCATCAGCGCAGGCGCCTGCTTCGTCGATCGTGAGAAGAAGCCTGATCCGCTCTGCGGCCGGGCGGGATGACAGAGGTGGGGAACGGTGATGAATCTTTTCGGCCCCCTCCCATCCCGGAAAATGCTTTCCCTTCAGGAAAACAACAGAGCCGGTCGAAGATTCATGTACTGAATGTCCCTGATCGGCTGTCCACTGAACGCCCGGCCCCACATAGGTTCGAAGCAGACGCAGATCCACACAGTCGACATGGAATTTGCGACAGCTGTCTGTGGTGATCTTTTCCAACCGCACACGCAGGTTCCGATGCCCGGAAACAGCGCTGTAAAGTTCAGCAAGCTCCAGCATGTCCTGCATCAGAAGCTGCGCCTGTTCAGGAACTCTGGTTTCAAGCTGGGCCGCGACTTCGGGAAGCGTACCCTTCGCCATGAGCAGGCGTGGCTCTCTCTGAAGGTAGGCCTCAGCCGCTGCTTGAAGGGATGGCGGGATATCCATCTCGTGACTCTGGAGACTGCGATGGGGAGACAGGATGCCCCTGAAGGATATCAGGTGATCCAGACGGCCGCGTGTTGGGCATACAGACATGAAGGATGGCTTTCTTTGGAATTGTTATGTTATAACATAATGATCAATAGAGGCGTATCAACTTCTTTCTGCAAGGATCTTCCCTTCATGTCGGATACCCGATTGCCCGTGACTGTTCTTTCCGGTTTCCTGGGGGCTGGCAAGACAACGCTTCTCAATCACGTCCTGCACAATCGCGAAGGGCTGAGAGTGGCCGTCATCGTCAATGACATGAGCGATGTGAACATCGATGCCCAGTTCATCCGCAACGGGGGGAGCAACCTCTCGCGGACAGAGGAAAAGCTGGTGGAAATGACCAATGGCTGCATCTGCTGCACGCTGCGGGATGATCTTCTGACGGAAGTTGCGCGGCTGGCTGCAGAACGGCGGTTTGATTACCTGCTGATTGAATCAACCGGTATCGCCGAGCCTCTTCCGGTCGCAGCCACCTTTGAATTCCGCGATGAGGAAGGCCGTAGTCTGAGCGATATCGCGCGCCTCGATACGATGGTCACGGTGGTGGATGCCGTGAACCTGCTGCGGGATTATGGTTCTACCGATTTTCTTCGGGACCGGGGTGAAGTAGCGGGAGAGGACGACGAACGGGCGCTTGTGGATCTGTTCGTCGACCAGATCGAGTTCGCGGATGTCATCATTCTCAACAAGATTGATACGGCCACGCCCGGGCAGGCTGAGGCCGCACGGCTGATCATCCGCTCCCTGAACGCCGATGCGGTTCTGATCGAAACAAGCCAGAGCCGGGTTGCGCTGGATCAGATCCTGAATACGGGACGTTTTGATTTTGATCGTGCGCATCAGCATCCCACATGGTTCCAAGAGCTGTACGGACATGCAGAACATCGTCCCGAAACCGAAGAATATGGTATCGGCAGTTTTATCTATCGTGCCCGCCGCCCCTTCAATCCGGAAACTTTCGCTGACTTCATCGCGCAATCCTGGCAGGGCGTTGTACGGGTCAAAGGCTATTTCTGGCTCGCAACCCGGCCGGACTGGGTCGGGGATCTGAGTATTGCCGGCGCACTGGCCCGCCATCAGGCTGCGGGACGCTGGTGGGCCAGTGTTCCGCATCAGAACTGGCCGGACGATGAGGCTTGGAAGGCGACGCTCGCGGGATACTGGGACGATGTTTATGGCGATCGCAGGCAGGAACTTGTCTTTATCGGCGCAGGCATGGATGAAGCCGCGATCCGCGCCGCACTGGATAACTGCCTTGTCCCCTCCACACAGAATGGCGTTTTCATGCCATGGCATTACGACCATCTTGCGGATCCCTTCCCGCAATGGGCCTAGGCGGAGGTCTTTTACGGCCTTATGCGGGCTGAGTAAGAAAATATTTCAGGAGTTTTGTCTTCAAACGATCTCAGTATTAATGCTGGGCACAGATCAAGGGCCAGACCGAACTCCAGGAGAAACCATGACCGCTGTCTCAAGACGCAAATTCCTGACCGCGGGGGCCGCTCTCGCCAGCACCGCTTCGACCATTGGACTGGGAGCGTCGCAGGCCCGCGCGGCCGGTGGAGGACATGGTTTCATGGCAGCGTCGTCCGGTGGACCAGATGGTTTTGACGGTCCGGGACCGCAGCGCAAGAAAACTCCGGGACTTCAGGGGATCTGCGCGTTATGCGACGTCACTGGCGGCGGTGAAAAGGTCTACGGTATTGCAGCGGAATATGATGTCGCCATTGATCCGGCCAATCTGACAACAGACACCTATGCCACTGCTGTCTTTCCCGCGGCCAAAGGCTTTTTTGCCGGAATGCCGCAGGAACCCGACAAGAACGATACCTCGGCGGTTGCCCACCCTCGCCCCGTCTCGGCAATCTACACCAATAGCGAAGCAGCGCTGCGTCCCGACGGCAAGAGCGTAGAAGGTCGGTTTGTCATTGCCGAATTCCACCACGACCCGGATCTCAGCCTCCCCACCATGGACAGTGACCGGGTAAGCCTGATCCAGAAACATGGTGTCCGCACAGTCGGCGGAGTGACCTACGCTGCAAGCCAGACCGTCTGGAGCAATAGCGGCCGACACGGCAACAACGTCGCAATCCGGGGTGTGGATGCGTGGGAACAGAACCACTGGTGGTGGGACGATACGCGTTCGGCCTGGCTGGAATACAGCATTTACCTGCCGAAATCCTTCCTGGAAAAAGGCGGAGAAAACCGCTCCTACCCGCTAATCCTGGCCGTGACCCATTCGGGAACCAGCCCTGATGGGACCTGCGCGCAGACGCTGACTGAACAGTGCATCGCCAGTATCTGGAGCCTGCCTGAAGTGCAGGACGAGCATGCATGTGTGGTCATCACGCCGCGTTATGAGCGTACGACCATGAATGATTACTGGGAGCACACTTCTGACGTCGAAAACACATACAGGCTCGTTGAATCGCTTCTGAGCAATACGTGGAACTACGGCAACCCCAACCTGCCGGACCGATCGGACAAGGTCCTGAAAATTGATCCCAAGAGGGTCTATTGCACGGGCTGGTCCATGGGGGCCATGACCTCGCTCTGGCTGATGGCAAAACATCCCCAGACTTTCGCGGCCGGACTGATCATTGCAGGGCAGCAGCGTCCATCCGATGTTGTTACGCTCGCCAATCAGAAACTTCTGATCATAACCGGCTCGGAAGACAATAAAGCCACACCCTGGAATGAGAAATGTCTTCCCGTCTGGAAACAGGCAGGAGCGAAAATCACGCGCCCCGACCATAATCTGGACCCTGCGCTGATCTTTCCAGCCGATCGGCAAGATGCCCTGACGAGACAGATCAACGGCTATCTTGCGGAAGGCGGCAACATAACTTTCCTGACATTTGAAGGCGTGGATCACATGGGATCCGCACGGAAATTTTTCCATATCGCCGCCGCACGGCACTGGCTTCTGGATCAGGTCAGAACCTAGGTCACGTTGACAAAAGGTCTATACGATCTGCGTGAGATCTGATTCACTGTTGTCTTCAATGAAGGCAGTACAGTGGAGCAGGCATGGCACGAGGTGATCTGACGGATCAGGAATGGGCGATCATTGGTCCACTTCTGCCGGCTGAACGCGGACGTTGGGCGCGTCCGGCTGGAGACAATCGCCGGTTCCTCAATGGTATGCTGCATGTTCTGCGCACAGGTTGCCCCTGGCGAGACATGCATGA
>NZ_JACRVU010000001.1 GCF_018811945.1 Gluconobacter sp. P1C6_b | reverse complement strand
TCGGGGTGTCGGTGGGGGCGGCCGTGACGGTCTTCTGATCGGGGGTGGATGTGTCTGATGAGACCAGGACAAGAGACATCACTGGATTCCTTGGCATGATCCTCGCCGATTGGCGGGCGATGCGGGGCCGCGGGAAGGTCGGGCCGGGAAATCGTCTGCGGGAACCGGGAGGGGGGTTCTCGATATTGTGGGGGACAGGATGAGCCTGTCAGCCTATTAATGCAAGACTTTATTTAATTGATTAATAATTGTGGGTGCAGGCGTGATGGACCGGCCCCCGGGTGGGGCCGGTCGGAAATCAGGCTGGTGTATGGCCGTCAGGCTTGCCGTTGTCCTGCGCCCCATCCTGAACCGGCGGCTTTGGAGTGGCGGGGGCGTCATTGGCAGGAGCCGGCAGGGCGACGTCTGCGGTGATGCGCATGGCGTTGCCGGGCGGTGTCGTGAAGTAGGACGTGCCCGTGTAGAACTTGACACTTGCGGCAGCGAGCTGATTGGTGATGCGGCGGTAGAACTCGCGTTTGACCTTCCATTTCATCATGGGCGTCGTGCGGAAGCTGCCGAGGAGGGTGGCGCCGCCGCTGTCGCTGTTGTCCACGCCCAGATCGTTGTAGTCCGACAGGATCATGGGGCCGAAAACCGGATCGTCGCGCATTTCCTTGAGCGTTTTCGCCATGATGGCGGTGACGCGGGGCAGGTCCTCGGAAAGGTCAAGCTGCTGCTTGACGATGACCTGGTTGTAGCCGCGGGCGGTGTTGGCGATCGAGGAGACGGACGAGAACGGGATGATGTGAAGGTCGCCGTTGATGTCGCGGACCTTCACGGTGCGGATCGAGAGGTTTTCCACTGTTCCCGATACGCCGCCGGTCGTCACCCAGTCACCGACCTGGATGGCGTCTTCCACGAGCATGAAGAAGCCCGTGATGAAGTCCTTGACCAGGCTCTGCGAACCGAAGGCGATGGCGGCACCCATGATGCCTGCACCCGTGAGCAGCGGGGTAACGTTGATGCCGATCTGCGAGAGCGTTGTGACCGCGACGATGATGATAATGATCGCCAGAAGGACTGTCCGGATGATGGGCAGGACCGTGCGCAGGCGGGTTGCGCGCGACATCTGGTCCGACTTCTCGAAGCGGGTGAGCTGCTGGCTCAGGAAGGCGTTGATGATTTCCCAGATCGTGACGGCCACGGTGAGGGCGACCAGCATCGTCAGGACGGCATCCATCAGGTGACGGCCGACGGCGTTGTGCATGAAGAAGCCGAATGTGGGCAGGCCCCAGGCTTCGGTCATGGCGATCAGGGTCAGGAACAGCAGAACACCGGTCAGGATCCTGCGGGCGAAGGGATAGTAGCGGTCGGCGCGCTTCTGAAGATCGGGAAAGCGCTCGGTCAGGACCGGGTTGATGCGGAAGAATCGGTCCTGCAGGCCGTAGGCCATGACCGCGACCAGCCGCGAGGCGACCAGGATGCCGATGGTGATGCCGGTGGTGTCGAGGATCCAGCGATAGCCGCCGGGCAGATGCGCGGCCCAGACGACCCAGAGCGAGACGTCGAGGAACATGGCCGGGACCCACCACAGGCGTGTGATGGCGACGATGAAGGTCCACATCGCGGTGTCGGGAACGGCGCGGGGCTGAAGCGCGCGGCTGACGAGGTGCCGGATGCGCCAGATGAAGATGGCGATCAGGATGTGCTCGATCAGGACCACGCCACGGATCATGGCGTCCGTGCCGCGCGGGGAGAGGTTGAACTGGCTGCCCAGTGTGGAGAGGCAGAAGATGATGGCTGGCGCTGCCACCAGCACGTTCCACCAGCGGGTCAGCAGGAAAGCGGTCGCATCCGTTGCGGGCAGCAGGCGGATGGTGGGGGAGCGGGGCGCGAAGCCTGTCTCGACAAACAGATACAGGCAGCGGGCGGCAGCATAGCAGTTGGCGAGCGTTGTGATGACGTTGTCGGTCTTCTCGCTCCAGGGCAGGACCAGAACGGCGAGATAGGCGACGGCCAGAAAGGCCAGGACGGGAATGGCCTTCAGCGCGAAATGCCCCAGCGCGTAGGGGACGCGGGCAAGGAAGCGCAGGGTTTCGACCTGTCTCCGCTGGTCCGCGGCGCGGGTCTGGCTGGAGCCGTCGACGATGGGTTCCTGCGGCGTGGTGGCCTCGGTTTCGGTGGTGTTGCGCTGTTCCCTGTTTTCAGCGTTCTGCGTGAGCTGGCGAAGGGGTTTGCGCAGGCTGAGGGAGACGATCCGCTCCAGCACGAGGCCGCAGACCATGGCCACGAGGCCTCCAGCGAAGGCATGGAGAATCGTGGTGCGGGTGTCGGCCGAGGCGAGTGTCGTATGCGCCCAGCGACCGACGATTCCGAGATCGCTGAACAGGCCGAGGAAATTGTGCAGATAGCCCAGCGCCTGAAGGCGGATGCTGCTCAGGCCGGTATGGATATCGGGCGGGACTTCGGCGACGGGCTTGGCGGCGGCCGCTTTGGCCGGTGTGGCTTTTGCCGGCGCTGCGGTCGCAGGTGCCGGTGTTGCTGCCGGGGTTTCAACCTGAAGGCCGCGCGCCATCAGGGAGAGGGTATGGGTGAAGGCGTCCCGCTCCTTGGGGTTGTTCAGGACGTTGAGGAGCTGCTGTGCTTCCTGCTGGTTCAGGGGGGTGGCTGTGGTGGTATCGGCCGCCCGGACCGGGAACAGCGTCAGGACACCGAGAAGCAGGAAGAGGAAGATGCCGAGGACGGCGCGTCCGGTTCGGGTGGGAGACGATGGAAACGGATCGGGACGGGGTATCGACGGCATCGGTCTGATGAGTCCTTGCAAATTACGCGGTCTGCCGCGCGGTCCGGTGTCCGCACGGGATGGTCCGCCGGGGGCGGTCTGGTGCTGTAAACATGGCACAGGGCGGCGGCCCTGTCCTACCCTCTTCATGCGGGTGTTTCATTCGGAAGGGGGGATCTCGTTCCGTGCGAGCCGGTCGAGGGCGTCGGCGTTACGGATGGCCCAGTGATAGAGAAGCTCAACGGGCTCCACGAAGGTCTGTCCGAGTTCCGTCAGGCTGTAATCGACATGCGGTGGCATGATCTGCCGGACGTTGCGGCGGATAAGACCCTGCGTTTCAAGATCACGAAGAGTCTGGGTCATCATTTTTTTCGACAGATCGGGAATGCTGCGCTGGAGCTTTCCGGGGCGGGCCGTACCGCCCAGAAGATGCAGTGTGTGCAGGATCATGGTGGTCCATTTGCCGCTGAAAAGCCTCAGGATCCGGCGCGGTGCACAGTCTTCGGCGAAGGGTGCCTGACGGTAGTGATCGGGCAGCGGCGATGTCATGGAGTGGGCACCTTCTGGTCACCAGGGCACGAAAAGGTGCCGTCTGGTGGAAATGGGGATGTCGTATCAGATGTGGAGCAGACCCCGTTTTCTGCAAAGGAAAAATCCCATGACCTCTTCTGTTCCTGCTGTCACACTAGGCCGGACTGCCCTGGTGGTCGGGGCGACGGGTATCGTCGGCCAGAATCTTGCGGCGCGTCTCGTGGCTGAAGGCTGGACGGTGCATGGTCTGGCGCGTCGGCCGCGTCATGACGTGGCGGGCGTGCTGCCCGTGGCGGCCGATCTGCTGGATCCATCGTCGCTTGCCGGGGCGCTGAAGGACCTGCGGCCGAGCCATGTCTTCTTCTGCTCCTGGATGCGTCAGGCGACCGAGGAAGAGAACTGCCGCGTCAATGCGGCGATGGTGCGCAATCTGTTTGCGGCGCTGCCGGAGCCGGGGCTTCTGGTTCATGCGGCGCTGACGACCGGCATGAAGCATTATCTCGGCCCGTTCGAGGCTTATGCGTCGGGAGAGCCGCCCGTGACGCCGTTCCGGGAAGAAGTGCCCCGGCTGGATCTGCGGAACTTCTATTACGATCAGGAAGACGCACTGTACGAAGCGGCTGAGCGACATGGCTTTTCGTGGAGCGTGCATCGTCCCCATACGGTGATCGGCTATGCGGTCGGCAATGCGATGAACATGGGAAGCACGCTGGCGGTCTATGCGACGATCTGCCATGAGACCGGGCGGCCCTTCGTGTTTCCGGGATCGCCTATGCAGTGGGATGGCCTGACCGACCTGACCGATGCGCGGCAACTGGCGCGGCAGCTGCTCTGGGCGTCCACAAATGCGGCGGGTCGGAACGAGGCGTTTAATATTGTGAATGGCGATCTGGTACGCTGGAAATGGCTGTGGCCGCGTCTGGCAGCGTGGTTCGGGATCGAGGCCGCACCCTATCCGGGCCATGTCACCTCGCTTGAGGAAACGCTGTCTGGCGATGCGGAACTCTGGGAGCAGATTGCCGCGAAATACGGTCTGACGGAGAGCCGGATCGGGCGGCTGGCCTCGGCCTGGCATACGGATGCGGATCTCGGACGTCCGGTGGAATGTGTGACGGATATGAGCAAGAGCCGCCTCGCCGGGTTTGTGGATTACCAGTACACGCCCGACTCTTTCACCGATCTGTTCACCCGTCTGCGGGCGGAGCGGCTGATCCCGTAAGGGACGGTTTTTCAGGGCATTTGCGGTTTCACTACCGTAAAGGTCCTGTTTTCCGTTTCAGTCAGTGATATGGTTGCGGTTCTGTCCTGATTGTTGGAATGAGCCTGTCTTGCATCGAGTGTTCAGCATGTCCGCCCTGCTTCTGGCAGGGTTTCTTGGTCTGGGGTCTGCGTCCGCGCTGGCAGCGGAGAGCGCGCCCGTTACGTCCGGGAATGATACCGCAACCCTTGTCACGGATCGCGATGCGGTCGGGCCGGACCAGCATCTGCGTGTCGGACTGCGGCTTCAGCTCAAGCCGGGCTGGCATACGTACTGGATCAATCCGGGCGATGCCGGGGACACGCCGACGCTGGATGTGACGGCGGACGGCGCTGCGACGGGCAAGGGTGGTCCGATCCACTGGCCGGTGCCGGTGCGTATCAGTGAGGGCGGCCTCATGTCCTACGCCTATGTCAACGAGGTGACGCTGCCGGAGGATCTGGTTCTCAAGGGTTCGGGTGGCACGACGCTTCATGCGCATGGGGAGTGGCTTGTCTGTGCGCAGGTCTGCATTCCTGAAAGCGGTGATTTTACACTGACTCTGCCGGCTTCGGCTCAGGACGCTCCGGAAGGGGCACAGGCTGCCCTGTTCCATAAAGCGGATGCGGCCATGCCGGTGGCGTCGCCGTTTGCGGCCAGTGTTTCTGCTGATGGCGTTCTGACGCTGTCGGGCAAGGGGCTCTCTGCGGCATCCGTGTCGCAGGCGTGGTTCCTGCCGCAGGATGGGGGCGTGATCGATCAGGTGGCGGACCAGCCGTTGCATGTGTCGGACGGGCAGCTGACGCTGGGGCTGAAGTTCCTGAAAACGGCGCATCGGGACAGGCCGCTGGCGGGTGTGGTCGTACTCAAGGATGCGGCGGGGCAGGAAAGTCCGTTGCAGATCGAGGTGCGGCCGGTTGGGGGAGCGGCTTCTGCGCCTGTGCAGGATGCTTCGGCTCAAGGTCAGGCATCGGGTGCGGAGGTGCCGACGGGCGCGGGATGGCTGCGGGTTCTGCTGTTTGCCTTTGTGGGCGGGCTGATCCTGAACCTGATGCCCTGCGTGTTTCCGGTTCTGGCGATGAAGGCGCTGTCTCTGGCAAAAATGGGCGGTGCGGGACGGGGTGTGCAGCTTCAGAGCGCGCTGTTCTATACGATCGGGGTGATGGGCGCATTTGCGGCTCTGGGTATCGTCATGATCGGGCTGCGTCTGGCCGGGTCTGCGGCGGGATGGGGCTTTCAGTTCCAGTCGCCGGGATTTGTGGTCGCGGTCTGCTGGCTGCTGTTCCTGATGGGCCTGAATCTGCTGGGTGTGTTTGAAGTCAGCGCCGGGCGTCTGGGTCAGATCCAGACCGGGAGTGGTCGTGGTGGTGACATGATGACGGGCCTGCTGGCGGTCATCGTGGCGACGCCCTGTACGGCGCCGTTCATGGGAGTCGCTATCGCCGGGGCGCTGGGCGGGCCGCCGGTGATGGGCGTTCTGGTGTTCCTGTCGATGGGGCTCGGGTTGGCGTTTCCCTATATTCTGGTGGCCGGCGTTCCGGGCGTGGCGTCACGCATGCCGAAGCCAGGAGCCTGGATGGGGATTCTCAAGCAGGTTCTGGCATTCCCGCTGTTCGCAACCTGTGTGTGGTTGCTCTGGGTCGCGGCGATCCAGCGGGGCGTGACGTTTGTGGCGCTGACGGCCGGGGGCGTTGTCCTGCTCGGGTTTGCAGGCTGGATCTATGGCGTCGGCCAGCGGCGTTCGATGTTGGAAGGGGGGCGTGGGACGGTGGCGTTCTGCCGTGTTGTGGCAGCGCTGTGCGTCGTGGTGTGTGGTGCTGCGCTGGCGCAGGGACTGCGGGCCGCGCCTGCTCCCGTGGCGGCTGGGGCAGCGGAAGCGGGTGTCGAGCCGTTCTCCGAGGCGCGTCTGGCGGAGCTTCGGGCGCAGGGCAAGCCGGTGTTCATCGACATGACGGCATCCTGGTGCATCACCTGCATGGTCAATGAGCGTGTGGCGCTGGATGTGCCGTCTGTTCAGGAGGCCTTCCGGTCCCGCGGGATCGTATTCCTCAAGGGTGACTGGACGAACCGCAATGCCGCGATTGCGACGTTCCTCAAGGCCCACGGGCGCGATGGCGTACCGTTCTACATGTATTACGCGCCGCATCAGGACGGTGTGGTGCTGCCGCAGATCCTGACGCCTGGCATCGTGACCTCGACGATTGGAAAATGAGCGCGTTACTTCTTTGAATTTTGAAAACCCTGTTCCCGGCTCGGGAGCAGGGTTTTTATATCCCGCGGTTTTCAGCGACCCGTGTTGCGGGGATCGTCCTGCGGGTTCACGTAAGTCATGCTGAACGGCCCCGTGCCCGAGACCTGAAGAACCGCGCCCTGGCTTCCGGCCTTGATGGCGTGGGGGACGTTGACCGGCAGATGCACGAAACCACCCGGACCCATATTGCGCTTCTGTGCTGCGGAAAAATCCTGTCCCACGAAATGCTGGATACTGCCGCTGATGACGGTGAGCATCTCGTCCAGATTATGGGTGTGGGGCGGAATGAACGAGCCCGAAGGCATCATGACGCGGAGGGTAAACGGGCCCGGCTTGCTGGTATCGCCGGTCAGGATGGCCATTTTCGTTCCATGCGGGAACATGGGCGGCGCGGGCTGCCATTTTACGGCGTCCGAGCCCGGAATGATGGTGACGGCGGACTGGTTGGGTGCGGGTTCCGGCGGAACCGGGGCGCTGTGCGCGTGCGATGTCACAATGAGCGTGGTGCAGAGCAGCAGGGCTGAACTGGCGAAATGCTTTTTTGAAATATTGCCGGGGGGCATGGGGGTCTCCTCCGTCCCTTAAGGGCGTATGCGTGCCGTCTTGCGGCAACGCGCTGGAGGAGAGCCGGTTTGGAATGCAGGGACAGGAACCGGTGGGTTGCTGTCCCACAGGATCAGAAGGCGGTGGAGACCGTTCCGGTCATGGTGAAGCGCGGAGCGACCATGAAGGAGTTTCCGTAGCCGGTATAGGACGCCATGTTCCCGCTGTAGACGGTGCTCGGGTCCTTGGCGCTGTAGACCGCGCCCATGGCGCCGGTGCGGACGACGGAGCCGGTCAGGTTGGTGAAGTTCAGGCGGAAGGTCGGGGACTTCGCGAACATGAACGGCTTGAAGTGATAGCCCATGGAGAGGGTATCGGTGACGTAGCCCGGAATGCGCTGGTCGCCGGCGATGCTGACGGACTGCGGTCCGGTGTAGTGGACGGAGCCGTTCGCGAAGAAGCCCTTATAGGTATAGGTCAGGCCGAAATTCGCGATGACATGCGGGGCCATGACGGCCTGCGTGCCTTTGGAATGCAGCATCGTGTTCAGATACGGATCGAAAACGTTGCTGTCCTGGGTGGCGTGCAGGTATTCGACCGAGGCGTAGGGGCTGAAGCCATGGATCGGTCGTGCCGCGACCATGACGTCAAAGCCGCGCATCTGCTGGCTGCCGATATTGAACGGCTTGTAGCTGTTCATGCCGACATACTGGTCCACGATGCGGTTCGTGACGTTGTAGTTGAAGAAGGCAACGTCCGCGATGATGTGGTCGTCATGATAGCGGTAGCCGAGTTCTTCCTTGATGGAATACTGGTTCTTGGGGATCGCAACACTGGTGTACAGCCAGCCGAGATCGACCGCGCTGGGCTGACGGTAATCACCTTCCACGTTCAGGTAGATCTGATGGTGGTTGTTGATGCGGTAGCCGATCGAAAGCTGCGGTAGCGGCGCCGTGCGGTTGCCTTCCTGGCGGCCGTAATAGTCCTTGTTCCAGATGTTCGTCATGACGAACTTGAAGCCGGCATCCACCGTCAGGTGATCGTTGAAATACTTGGCGGTGTCATGCACGAACAGCGAGTGGATCTCGTAACCGGCCGTCTGCTTGTCGCCAGCAGAAATCAGATAGGCTGCGTTGTTCGGGCTCGGCGCATTGCCGTCCGGCATCTGGTAGCTGGTGGGGTAGGACTGGATCGTCTGGGTGTTTTCATACCAGTAGCCGACCGAGAACGTGTTGTGACGGTCGATTTCCCAGTTGAGTTTCGCGACCGTACCGACCGAGCGGTATTCGTTCTGCAGGAAATAGCTGGTCAGACCCCGTGTTACGCCGTTTGAATCGGTTGTGGTGCCATCCGGCGACGCGTCCCAGCCCTGTCCGAAGCTGAAATAGGGGTGGATGTCGAGCGACAGGCGGGACGGCAGGGCAATATGGACCGGAGCCGAGATGAAGATCTGGTTCCAGTGATCGTTGTTGTTGCCCCAGTAATTGTTGCTCGTCTTGTCGTTCGTACGGCCATAGCCCTGACCGGTATGCTTGTAGCGGAAGAACTGGTCAGAGGTCGGGTAGTTGTCGATGATGAAGTCGGCGGAGTTCCAGGACAGGAAAAATTTGGCATTGGAGCCGTTTTTCCAGTCTTTCTGCAGGCCGAAATCGATGTGCTTGCGCTGGTTGATGCCAGCGCCCATCCACGACCGGGCATGCGTGTTGGAGAAGGAGAAATAGCCGCGCACGCCGCTATGGCCGATTTCGCCTGATTCGAGGCGGATGAACTCGCGCGACAGGTTGTTGGTGCCGTAGGAGAAGTCGATCAGGCCACCGCGCTTCTGCGCGGGGGTGCGGGTTTCCTCGGCCATGACGCCACCGGCTGCCGACATGACGGGAAGATCCGTTGCGGAGGAACCCGGCGTGACGCTGACGCTTTCAAGGTTCTCGGAATCGACGTTTTCGCTCAGATACTTGGCTGCGGCGGCGGGGGCGCCGTCCACCATCAGGCCCATGTCCAGATCGGTCAGGCCGCGGGACTGGATCTGTCCGCCTTCCATGCCTGACGAATCCGGCGTCGTAACGTTGAGGCTCGGCAGGTTCTGGATCAGGTCAAGCGCCGTGCTGGTCGGCGCGCGCATGTTGATGAATTCCTTCGTGACGGTCTGCACTGCATGTGGCGCGGTTTCGACGCGCATCATGCCGCCTCCGCCGTTCAGGGCGCGGCGCGAGGAGGTGACGGAGACCGTTTCGGCCGCGGAGGCATCAAGGGCATGCGGGCGCGGTGCCGCTGCGGGCCGGTTCGGCGCTGCGGTGCTGCGGGCCGTGCTGCGGACGGGGGCATGATGACGCGAAACGGGGTGTTTCGTGGTCTGCGCGGCGCGCGCGTCCGTGCCGAATGCAACAAGGGCGCTGCCGGCGAGACAGGTTACTGCAAGAAGCTGGCGTCGATAGCCCGGTGACCAACGGTTGTCTTTCATGCTGCCGGGCTCCTGTCCTGTCGAAACGAAAGGTTCACTTTGGGAACGGTATTTATTCGAAATGTGGATGTAAAACGGATGGCCTATCCGCACCAAAGATAAAATGCAGGGCAGGCCATTGCCGTTTTTAGGGTGGTGCAAAAATGTGACAGTCTATGTCTCCCAATAGACGCAGAGATCAGGGGGCGGGCTGGGACTGGGCCAGAGGGGACAGGAACTCCTTTTCGAGTTCGGAAATCACAAGCCGTGCAGCGCCCGAAAGCTGGCGGGAATGGTCCACGCACAGGGCAAGTGTCAGGGGGGCAAGATCGTGATTGGAAATCGGAATGAAAGCCAGTTCGCCGCGCGTGATCTCTTCCATGACGTCGAGTTCGCTGAGGATTCCGAGGCCGACGCCTTCGCGGACCAGGGACTTGATCATCTGGATGTTGTCGGATGTCGCGGCGGCCTGGATGTCGAGATTGCTGTCGATTTCAAGGATTTCGATCTGGCGTTGCAGGGCAAGCGGGGCCTGGGGCATGATCATCGGGTAGTTCATGGCCAGACTGAAGCGGGCACTCTTGCGCTCGGCGACGGGATGGTTCGGCAGGCAGATGAAGCCCAGCGGAAAGTCCTTGTGGGCGCGGACCAGAAGCCCGCGGGCATGGGTCGGATTGAGCAGCAGGGCGACATCGACCGCCCCGTCGATCAGAGTGCCCTGGATGCGGCTGTTATCCAGGACGTGGGTGCAGATGGTGATGCCGGGATGGGTGGTTCGCAGGGCGCGCAGCAGACGCGGCAGGAACCCGCGGGTCAGGGCGTCGGGGACGGCGATGTCCACCTGGCCCCGGCGCAGGCCGCGCATGTCCTCGATCTGGACGCACATATTGGTCAGGTCCCGCGACCACTGCTTGCCGTGGGCGTAGAGGAGTTCACCCGTCGCTGTCAGGCGCAGGCCGGTGGGAAGACGTTCGAACAGGGGCGTGCCGAGAGACTCCTCGCCCTGCAGGATCTGCCGGTCGATGGCTGAGGCGGCGATGCGCAGATGTTCGGAAGCCCGGCGGATCGATCCGTGCTGGGCCACGGCAAGAAAGTAACGCAGGAAGCGTGAGAAGACAGGCATGGAAGAACTGCTCTCTTTTTGCGAACGGGAGATGCGTTTTTATGGAGTATACGCCCTTACAACGGTATGAAACTATCCCGACCGACAGGTGACCTGTCATTTTGTTGCGGAAAGACGGTCTGGCGGCGTCCGGATGCTGCTTTGTCCGTACCGGTTTTTTGGGATTTGACCACATGACATCCACCGTTTCTCCCGTCGATGCTCTGGCTGCGCTTTCGGAGCGTGTGCGGGAGGATCTGGCGAAAATCCGCTATGCGACCGGCAACTGGAGCCTGACGCAGGAGCGGGACGGGAAGGCGGTTTTGGATGTGGCCATCATTGGCGCGGGACAGGGGGGTATCACGTCCTGCTTCGGTCTGCGCCGTCAGGGTGTGACCAATGTGCAGGTATTTGAAAAGGCTTCCAAAGGCGGCGAAGGGCCGTGGGTGACGTTTGCGCGCATGATCACGCTGCGTACGCCCAAGCATGTAACCGGGCCGGACCTGGGGATTCCGAATCTCACGCCGCAGTCCTGGTTTGAAGCGCGCTATGGAGCAAAGGCCTGGGAGGATCTGGACAAGATCTCCCGCCATGACTGGCAGGCCTATCTGGACTGGGTCCGGGAGACGCTCGATATCCCGGTCGTGAACGATCAGGAACTGGTGCATGTCGGCTGGGACAACGGGCTGCTGAGGCTGACGTTCCGCAACGCGGCCGGTCAGGAAACGGTGCGTCTGGCACGGCGGATGGTGCTTGCGACGGGTATTGAGGGCGGTGGGACGTGGCATGTACCGTCCTTCATTTCCGATACGCTGCCGAAATCCGTTTATGCGCACACGCATGAAGATATTGATTTCGACGCTCTGAAGGGCAAGCGGATCGGCGTTCTGGGCGCGGGGGCATCTGCGTTCGACAATGCTGCCACGGCGCTGGAAAAGGGTGCGGGGCGGGTGGATCTGTGCCTGCGTCGGGCGAAAATCCCTGCCATTAATCCGTATCGCTGGATGGAAAATGCAGGCTTTCTTGCGCATTTCTCGGAACTGCCGGATCTGACGCGCTGGCGTTTCATGCGGCAGATCTACAGCCTGAACCAGCCGCCGCCGCAGGATACGTTCTGGCGCTGTCGCCGTCATGAGAACTTTGCCTTTCATCCCGGAACGCCCTGGACAGCGACGCGGATGGACGGGGATGAAGTCGTGGTGACGACGCCGCAGGGCGAGATGCGGTTTGATTTCCTGATCATTGGGACGGGGTTCACAATCGACCTGTCGCAGCGGCCGGAAACGAGGGATGTTGCGTCATCTGTTATGCTGTGGCGCGATCATTTCACGCCGCCTGAGGGGGAAGACAGCGCGCTTCTGGGCAGCCATCCGTATCTGGGTGCGCGGTTCCAGTTCCTCCCGAAGGATGCGTCTGACCCCAAAGCACCGATGCTGGCGGCGATCTACAATTTCACGTTCGGGGCCATGCCGAGCATGGGGCTTTCGGGTGCGTCCATCAGTGGCATGCGCTTTGGGGTGGAGAAGCTGGCTCGGGGCATTGCGCGGGATCTGTTCGTCGAGGACGGCGAGAAACATCTGGCGAGCCTTCTGGCCTATGACACGGAAGAACTCGTCAGCCTTGATCCGCCGGTGCTTTGAGAAGGAAGACGCCCATGACGCAGGACAGCTATCCGCGGGACATGATCGGTTATGGCCGCACGCCGCCTGACCCGAAATGGCCGAATGGCGCGCGCATCGCCGTGCAGTTCGTCATCAATTACGAGGAAGGCGCGGAGAATTCGGTCCTGCATGGTGATGCGGGATCGGAAGCGTTCCTGTCCGAAATGGTGGGCACGAAATCCATTATCGGGGCGCGTTGCGCGCAGATGGAAAGCCTGTACGAATATGGCAGTCGGGCGGGGTTCTGGCGTCTGCGTCGTCTGTTCGATGAAGCCGGGATGCCGGTGACGGTGTTTGGTGTGGCGAAGGCGCTGGCCCGCAATCCGGACGCCGTGGCAGTCATGAAGGAGAGCGGCTGGGAAATTGCGTCCCACGGTCTGCGCTGGATTGATTATCAGGATTTCCCCGAGGATTTGGAGCGGGCGCATATCCGCGAGGCCATTGCGCTGCATACCGAAGTCACGGGAGAGCGGCCGCTCGGTTGGTATCAGGGGCGCACGAGCCCGAACACCGCACGTCTGGTCGCGGAAGAAGGCGGGTTTGTCTATGACGCCGATTCCTATGCGGATGACCTGCCGTATTATGACCGTTCCAATGGCCGGGCGCAGTTGATCGTGCCCTATACGCTCGATGCCAATGACATGAAGTTCGCGGCGCTGAACGGTTTTACGGAAGGCGAGCAGTTCTTCATCTATCTGCGCGATGCGTTCGACATGCTATATCGCGAGGGCGGACGGATGATGTCGGTCGGGCTGCACTGTCGTCTGGCGGGCAAGCCGGCGCGGGCAATGGGACTGCTGAAGTTTCTGGAGCATATCCGCAAGCATGAGGATGTCTGGGTGGCGACGCGGCTGGATATCGCGCGGCACTGGCTGTCTGTGCATCCGGCATGAAGATTTCTGACGTCAATGCGCTGTCGGATGAGGCGTTCGTTGCGCAGTTCGGTGGGCTTTATGAGCATTCGCCCTGGGTGGCGGAAGGGGCGCTGAAGGCGCGGCCTTTCGCGGATGTGGACGCTATGCTGTCCGCGTTTGCGCGGATCGTGCGGTCTGCGGGTTCTGAGGCTCAGCTTGCGCTGGTGCGGGCACATCCGGAGCTTGGGCACCGGGCCGGGATTGATCCGGATCTGACGGAACATTCCGCGTCAGAACAGGCTTCGGCGGGGCTGGATCGTCTGACGCCTGCGGAATATGAGCGGTTCCGGGGGCTGAATGACGCGTATCGCGCACGGTTTTCCATGCCGTTCGTGATCTGCGTGCGCAAGGTCGCTGCACCCGGAAAAGCTGCGAAAACCGTGATTATGGATGAGATGGAGCGTCGTCTGGCTGGCACTCCCGAAAAGGAACTGACCGAGGCGCTGACGCAGATTGATGCGATTGCAGCGCTTCGTCTGAAGGATATGTTTACGGCATGAGTTCTTTATCCACGCATGTTCTTGATACGGTTTCCGGCAAGCCGGCTGCAGGGGTGAGTCTGCGTCTTCTGCAGGGGGATCGGGTTCTGTTCGAGGGGCAGACCAATACGGATGGGCGTTGCCCGGAACTGCGGGATGTTGCAGTTTCGAAAGGGATTTATTGTCTGGAGTTCCGGATTGGCGACTATTTCCGAAAAGAGGGGCAGGTTCTGTCCGATCCGCCGTTTCTGGATGTGGTGCCGATCGTATTCGGACTGGCAGCGGAGGCTCATGCACATGTGCCCCTGCTGGCGGCGCCGTTCGGATATTCTACCTATCGCGGAAGCTGAGGGCTTTTCATGACTGCCGAGAACGCCGCGACGACCGGTCTGCATCCCGTTGACGAGAAACTGCCGGTCTGGCGGCTTGGGGCCTACGGGTTGCAGCATGTGCTGGCGTTCTATTCGGCGGCGGTTATTGTTCCGATCCTCGTGGCGGGTGCGCTGCATCTGCCGCGCGAGACGCTGATCCATCTGATTGATGCGGATCTGTTCACCTGCGGGATTGCGTCCCTGCTTCAGGCAGTGGGGTTTGGCCCGGTCGGAGTTCGGCTACCGCTGTTGCAGGGCGTGACGTTCACGGCCGTGGGGCCGATGATTGCGATTGGCTCTGCTGTTGGGGGTGGAACACCGGGGCTTTTGTCCATTTACGGGTCCGTCATCGTGGCGGGTTTCGTGACGTTCCTGATGGCGCGGCATTTCGCGGGGCTGGTGCGGTTTTTCCCGCCGGTTGTGACGGGGTCTATCATTCTTATCATCGGTCTGGCGCTCTTGCCGGTGGCGGCGAATGACATTGTTTCGGGTGCCAGTCCGTCTGTGATGCAGGACCATGTTCCGCTGCGGAGCATCTGGTACGGGCTGGGGACACTGGCGTCCATTCTGGTGATCCAGAGGCTGTTTCGCGGCTTTATCGCTACGATCGCCGTGCTGATCGGTCTGGTTCTGGGAACGCTGGTGGCCTGGGCGCTTGGGGATGCGAATTTCGGGGATGTGGCCTCCGCACCGCTTCTGTCCATCACGCACCCGTTTTATTTCGGAACGCCGACATTTCATCCGGTCTCGATCCTGTCGATGGTGATCGTCATGACGATTTCCATGATCGAGACGATTGGCAATGTTTATGCGACGGGTGAAATCGTCGACAAGCCGATCACATCCGAAGATATCGCTCGCACGCTGCGGGCCGATGGAATCGCGACCATGCTCGGCGGCGTGCTCAACTCCTTTCCCTACACCTGTTTTGCCGAAAACGTCGGTCTGGTGCGGATGACGGGGGTGAAGAGCCGATGGGTCGTAGCGGCTGCGGCGGTCATCATGATGATGCTCGGCTGCCTGCCGCGTCTGGGCGCGCTGGTGGCTGCGGTGCCGTTGCCGGTTCTGGGTGGGGCGGCGCTGGCGATGTTTGCGACTGTGGCGGTTGTGGGCGTGCAGACGCTGTCTCGGGTGGATTTCAACCGGCAGAGCAATGTGATCATTGTGGGCACCAGCATCGGGCTGAGTATGCTGGCGACGGCCCAGCCGCATATCTCCGACACGTTTCCGATGTGGGCGAAGATCGTGTTTGGAAGCGGGATTACGCTCGGATCGCTGTCAGCGATCCTGCTGCATCTGATTTTTAATGTGAAACGGACGATTCACGAGGTGGCTCATGCGACGGATGTTCCGCGTGAGGCGCTGATTGACGAGCGGATCCGGGAGGGGTGAGGCTCACGGCTCTACCCTGAAACCCGCCAAAGGCCAGGGGCTTCCGGACACCGTTTCATAAAATCAGGGTGCAGGGATCAAGATCCCTGCCGGGCCCGGGCAGAGCCCGGAATGTCCCGTCAGAAGCCGGTCTGGGCGGAAAAATAGAACCCCGTCTGATCCTTGTAGGTCGCGATCGTACCCAGAGACACATACGCCAGCGTGACGTTCAGATGCTTGTTGACGAAATAGCTGGTGTAGACGTCGAACCAGTTGCTTTCATCGGTGAAACGCTGGTTGCGTGGTTTGGTGCGGTATTCGACGCCGACGACCAGACCAGGGATGAAAGACGGCAGATAGCCGAGCGAACCCTCGAACTGGGCGTGATAGTTGTTGTCCCTGTCACCGCCGAAACCGAGGATGCCCCACTGGTTGCCTTTGGTGAAGCGGACGGTGGTGTCGATCAGGATGCCGATTTTCGGAAACAGCTTGGTGACGGCAAGGTAGGCGTCTCCTCCATCCGTGTGCATCGAGCCGACTTCGTGGATGACCTTGCCGTCACTGTCATGCTTGTACATGCCGCCGATGGCGACCTGCGGGATCAGGGTGTTGTCCGCGACGTGACCAAAGAGGCGGACCTTGGCACCTGCGACGTCGAGATCGAACTGGTAGCCGTTGCCGATACCAAGTTTCGCGCCGGTGCCGCGGGTCTGGAAGAAGTTGTGGGTGTAGGAAATCTCGACGCGGTCGAAGAAGCCCATCGAGGCGCCGACATTCTGGTCCCAGTAGCTGGTAAGGTTCACATAGCTGTAGTGCATGGCCATGCCAGCGCTCTTGCTGGAGCCATAGCCGCCGATTGTGGCCCAGCTTGCGATGCCGCCGCCGCTTGCCCCTTCGAGCGAAGAAAGGCCGCTGGTCCCAAGTGCGCGCTGTCCGTCAAAGAGGGTGCGGAACATGGACTGTCCGTTGCTGTTTCCGTCATCGCCCAGCGTGACCTGAGGTGTGGTGGTGCTGGTAGCGGCTTTGGCGTCCTGTCCCGTGATGAGGGTGCCGAGGGACAGGAGGGCTGTCATGGACGTCAGGATACGGAAGGACTGAGCAGCGGTGGGGAAACGGTGCATGATTCCTGCTTTTAAGTCGCGCGCCCGAAGAGGAGCTGGAGTATTCCCGTAGATGAAATACCTTTTGCTGTATTTACTGCCGCGAGACTGAAAAATAATTAAGACAACTCTAGAGTTCAAAAATTTCCCCATGTCAAAGAAAAACGGCACTGAGTGCCATTTTGAATTTAATGTGTGTTCCTCCGGCTTCAGACCGGGCTGCGTTTGTGCAGGAGCTCGCCGGCGACATAGGTAGCGGCGATGCTGCGGTCGTCCCCGAGCATGGTCAGGGCGAAGAGGCGGTCGGCGAGGGTTTCAGCGGTCCGGGCGCGGATCCGTCCAAGCGGCGTGGCGGCCGGATCGAAAACGCACAGATCGGCGTATAACCCGGGCCTGATGCTGCCGATCCGGTGTTCGAGTCCGAGGGACTGCGCGCCGCCAGTTGTGGCGAGCCAGAGTCCCTGTGCGGGATGGAGTTTCGTCTGAAGGCCTTGGGCGACCTTGTAGGCGTCGGACAGGACCTGAAGCAGGGACAGGGACGGTCCGGCGCCGATATCGCTGCCGATCCCGACATGGACGCGGCGTTCAGGATTGAGAGCCTTGAAGAGCGGGAAGGAGCCGCTGCCGAGGAACTGGTTCGAGCCGGGGCAATGCGCGATGGAGCATCCGGCGTCGTGGCAGCGCTGGAAATCGGCTTCTTCGGCATGGACGGCATGGGCGAGGATCGCGCGTGGACGCAGGAGACCGGCCTTGTCGTACACGTCCAGATAGGAGGCGCGGTCGGGGAAGAGTTCGCGGACCCAGGCGATTTCCGAACGGTTTTCCAGCAGATGGGTCTGCATGAACAGGTCGGGTTTCGTGGCGAGCAGGGCGCCTGCGAGATCGAGCTGTTCGGGTGTGCTGGTGGGGGCGAAACGTGGGGTGACGGCATAAAGCTGTCGCCCGCGGTTGTGCCAGCGGGCGATGAGTTCGGCGGACTGGTCATAGCCGCTCTGGGCGGTGTCGCGCAGGTTTTCGGGTGCGTTGCGGTCCATCAGGACCTTGCCGGCGATCATGCAGGTATTGAGGCGTTCGGATTCCTCGAAGAATGCATCCACGGAGTGGGGATGGACGGTGCAGTATACGGCGGCCGTGGTGGTGCCGACGCGCAGGAGTTCGGTCAGGAACTGCCGGGCGACAGCGCGGGCATAGGTGATGTCGGCGTAGCGGGCTTCTGCGGGGAAGACGTAGTTTTCCAGCCATTCCAGAAGCTGCTCGCCGTAAGACGCGATGACCGGAAGCTGCGGGTAGTGGACATGCGTGTCGATCATGCCGGCGGAAATCAGCATGTCGGGATAGTAGTCTACGGCTGTTCCGGCGGGGATGGTGTCGCGCAGGCTGTCCCAGGAGCCGGCGGCGGTGATGAGACCGTTTTCGGTCAGGATCAGGCCATCGGGCTCGTGGTGCAGGGCGTCCATGGGATCGGTGGTGAACGGATCGGCATGGAAGGTCAGGAAGGGGCCGCGGATGGCTCGGATCTGGGTCATGCGGGTACCTTACGCAGGGATTTCGGTGCGGGGAACGGGTTTGTGGGGCCAGGGCGGGTTGGCGGCCGGCATTGGCAGTCGGTGCGCGGCTGGCTTACAACACTGGCAGGAAGAACCGGCTCCTTGCGCGTTCTTCAGCATGAGCTCTGGAGTATCCGCAAATGATGTCGAATGATCCTGTTTCGCCGCCTGTTGCACTGGATGTGCCGGAAGGACTTGCCGCTTCCGTGGACGGAAAGGCGAGCGGTATGGATGCCGTACCGGTTCCTGATACTGCGGATGTGACGGATTCCGGCACGGGCGGCGATGATGGTTCAGCGTCTCCGGCGTCTGGCAGTATCGAAGGGCCCTATCTTGCCCCTCCGCGTGTGCCGGTTCTGGAAGGCGCGAGGGGGGTGCGGTTCGATTTCAATGATGGGGCGCGTGTCATGGTGCCGTCCCTGGAGTGCGATGGTGTGCCGTCGGGTTCCCAATGGCATGTGCGGCTTTCGGACCATGTGACTGGAAATGTGCTGTTTGATGCGCGTCTGAAGGGCGGCACGGTGGCGTCCACCAAGAAGTTCTTCGTGCCATTTCGGGTGGATGTCTGGCTGGAAAAGCCGGGCGAGACGCCGGAGCAGGTGCTGCATCATGATCTGGCGCTGTCGGGACGGCCGGTTCTGGTGCAGCTTCCTGTCGGAACGCTGGGGGATACGCTGGCCTGGTTGCCTGCGGTGCGGCGTCTGGCGCAGGAGAGCGGGGCGCAGGTGACGTGCTCGGTCTCCGAAGCGATCCTGCCGCTTGTGATGGGCGCCAATCCGGAACTGACGCTCGTGGGGCATGACCGCTTGAAGGCGGAACCGGATTTCACGGCCCGGTTCTATGCAAGCTACAATATCGGGCTGTTTTTTGCGGACAGGGAGCATACTCGCCAGCCGACGGATTTCCGTCATGTCGGGCTGCACCGGACGGCGGCTTACATCCTTGGCGTGGATCCCTGGAACGATGCGCCGCCGGGCATCACTATTCCCGATGGCGGGATACCGCCCGTTGCAGAACCGTATGTGGTCATCGCTACGCAGGCCAGTACGCAGTGCAAGTACTGGAACAATCCCGGTGGCTGGCATGAGGTGATCGCGTTTCTGAAAAAGGCGGGTTATCGCGTCATTTGTATCGATCAGAAGCCGTATCATGGCACGGGGTATGTCTATAACCATATCCCGCACGGGGCCGAGGATCAGACCGGAAACCGACCGCTGACCGAGCGCGCGCGGTGGCTGAAACATGCGAGTTTCTTCATCGGTCTGTCGAGCGGGCTGGCCTGGCTGGCGCATGCGGCGGGGACGCCGGTGGTGATGATTTCAGGGTTTACGCATCCGGACAACGAGTTCGCTACGCCCTATCGGGTCATCAACTGGCATACCTGCAATTCATGCTGGAATGACCCGGCCTTCCAGTTCGATCACAAGGACTTCTTCTGGTGCCCGCGCCACAAGGGCACGGACCGGCAGTTCGAGTGCTCCCGCCTGATTACCGGGACGCAGGTCATTCACACCATCAGGCGGCTGATGAAGGATGGCGGCCTTGCAGGAGCCGACAGTCAGCTTGCGGCGGTGGGGTAACGCTTCCGAAAACTGGGTCTGTGCTGGCATGGCGGGCGTGGCCCTGATATCTGCAGGGTCTGAATGTCCCACCTGATCGCGGCTCTGTCTGCGATCCCCATGTCCCGGATGGTTGCCCCATGTCTGATGCGCCTGATGCCCTGGAACCGATCCGCATTGTCGCGCTGTATCATTTCACGCCGTTTGAAGATCCGGCCGCATTGCGCGGGCCGCTGTTGGAACTGTGCGAAAAGGAGGGAATCAAGGGGATCCTGCTTCTGGCGCGTGAGGGGATCAACGGGACGATTGCCGGGACCGATGAGGGCATGGAGCGCGTGATGGCGCATATCCGTGCGCTTCCGGGCTGTGCGGATCTGGAGAGCAAGGACTCACGGGCTCCGGAACTGCCGTTCCGCCGCATGAAGGTGCGGCTGAAAAAGGAAATCGTCACGATGGGCGAGCCGGATATCGATCCGCGCCAGGGCGTGGGACGGTATGTGGCGCCGGAAGACTGGAACGCGCTGATTTCCGATCCGGATACGATCCTGATTGATACCCGTAATGATTACGAAGTGGCGATCGGGACGTTCAAGGGCGCGGAAGATCCGAAGACGAAATCATTCCGCGAATTTCCCGAATGGTTCCGCAGGCGTCGGCAGGAACTCGAAGCGAAAGGCCGTCTGCCGAAGATCGCGATGTTCTGTACGGGGGGCATCCGCTGCGAGAAATCGACGTCCTTTGCGCGGGCGGAGGGTGTGGACGAGGTCTATCATCTCAAGGGTGGTATTCTGAAATATCTGGAGACCGTTCCGGAAGAAGAAAGCCTGTGGGAAGGCGAGTGCTTCGTGTTCGACCAGCGTGTGTCGGTGAAGCATGGGCTGGAAATCGGGACGCATGATGTCTGCCATGCCTGCCGTCGACCGCTGAACGCGCACGACAAGGCCTCGCCGCTGTTCATACAGGGCGTGTCGTGCCCGCATTGCCATAACGAGCGGACGGAAGAGCAGCGTCGCCGTTATGCCGAGCGTGAGCGTCAGGAAGCGCTGGCTCAGGCGCGGCGGGCCGGGCATCTGGGTGTTCGTCAGAAGTGATGGCGGGCGCGACGGCTGCTGAGGGTGTTCCGCAGCGGCCGGATGTGGCCCGGCGGATGTTCCGGATTGCGGGGCGTTATGCGCTGATCAATGCCCTGATCGCCATCCCTCTGCATCTTCTGATTCGTGCCGCGGGGTTCGGGGGAAGCACCGCGACGTGGAAGCATGGAGCTGTCGTGCTGGCCGTGGCGGCCGTTGTGGTTGCGCCCATCATGGAAACGTTTCTGTACTTCTGGTTGCCGATCGTAGTGGTGCGGAAGGTGCTGGGGCAGCGGTCTGTGACGCCGTTTGTGGCGTGGTTCGCCTGTGTGGGGCCATTTATTTACGTTCATTATGGCGGCGATCTGGGACGAACTGCTCTGACCGCACTCTGTACCGGAGTGGTGGGCGGAAGCTGTTTCTATTTCTGTTTTCTGACCGCCGAGAAGAATGCGGGGATCAGCCCGTTCTGGACGACGGCGCTGTGCCATACCCTGTTCAATGGCTCGCTTTTGGGCGCCGTCGTGTTGGCTTATGCTTTAGGGGTCTGGTCCTGAAGAAGATTTGACGCTTCAGGACCAGACCGGGTCAGGCTTTGGTTTTGTTGCGGGATCCGGTGGGGCGACCTCTGGGCTTCTTTTCAGCGCTGGCTTTTTCGACTGCCTTGTCCTTGGCAGCCTTTGCCTTTTTCGCGGCTGTGCGTTCGGCTTTCGGCGGCGGCAGGCTGGCGGCGAGCATGGCCTGCGTGATCTTGGTGGCCGTGACCTTGCGCGGCTGTCTCGCGCCTGGTGCGTCCAGAAGCGGGGCGAGGAAGCGGCCGGTATGGCTGGTTTTGCAGGCGGCAATATCTTCCGGCGTTCCCGCTGCAACGATCTGACCGCCGCCATCTCCGCCCTCGGGGCCGATATCAATCAGCCAGTCCGCTGTCTTGATGACTTCCAGATTATGCTCGATCACCAGAACCGTGTTGCCCTGATCGACGAGGGTGTGCAGCACTTCGAGCAGCTTGCGGACGTCTTCGGTGTGCAGGCCGGTTGTGGGTTCGTCGAGGATATAGACCGTGCGGCCGGTGGCGCGCTTGGCCAGTTCCTTCGACAGCTTGACGCGCTGGGCCTCGCCGCCCGAAAGCGTGGTGGCCTGCTGGCCGAGGGCGACATAGCCCAGCCCGACCTGTTGCAGGATGGCGAGACGGTCGCGGATCTTGGGGGCGGCCTGAAAATACGGCAGGGCCTCGTCCACGGTCATGGCCAGCACGTCTGCGATGGATTTGCCGCGGAACTTCACGTCCAGCGTTTCGCGGTTGTAGCGCGCGCCCTTGCAGGTGTCGCAGGTTACGTACACGTCCGGCAGGAAGTGCATCTCGATCTTGAGAACACCGTCGCCCTGACAGGCTTCGCAGCGCCCGCCCTTCACATTGAAAGAGAAGCGTCCCGGCTTGTAGCCGCGCGCCTTGGACTCGGGCAGTTCGGCGAACCAGTCGCGGATGGGAGCGAACAGGTCCGTATAGGTTGCGGGGTTGGAGCGTGGGGTCCGGCCGATCGGGGACTGGTCGATCTCGATGATTTTGTCGAGATTGTCCACGCCTTCCAGACGGTCATAGGGGAGCGGCGTCTGGCTCGATTTCATGAGCTGGCGGGACAGCGCCTTGTACAGCGTGTCGATGACCAGTGTGGATTTACCGCCGCCCGAAACGCCCGTGACGGCGATGAATGTGCCGAGCGGGAAATCGACCGTCAGATCCTTGAGATTGTTGCCGCGTGCGCCGTGTAGGGTAAGCATTCCGCTGGGCTTGCGGCGTTCGGTCGGCACGGGAATGACCTTGCGGCCTGACAGATAGGCGCCGGTGATGCTGTTGGGGTTTTGGGCGACCTCGGCCGGGGTGCCGACGGCAATGACTTCGCCGCCGAGCTTGCCTGCGCCCGGTCCCATGTCGATCAGATAGTCAGCGGCGCGGATGGCGTCTTCGTCATGCTCAACGACGATAACGGTGTTGCCGAGGCGCTTGAGGCGTTCGAGCGTACCGAGCAGGCGTTCATTGTCGCGCTGGTGCAGGCCGATTGAAGGTTCGTCCAGCACATACAGCACGCCCGTCAGGCCCGAACCGATCTGCGACGCCAGACGGATGCGCTGGCTCTCGCCGCCGGACAGGGTTGCGGAGCCGCGCGAGAGCGTGAGGTAGTCCAGCCCGACATCATCGAGGAAGTGCAGGCGGTCGGTGATTTCGCGCAGGATGCGACGGGCGATCTCGGCGCGTTGTGGGGTGAGGGTGGCTTCCACGGTGGAGAACCAGTCGAGCGCCTTACGGATCGGCATGTCCGAGGCTTCGGCGATGTTGAGGTCCTTAACCTTCACGCACAGGGCTTCGGGCTTGAGGCGTGCGCCGTGACAGGCATGGCATGGCTTGTCGGACTGGTAGCGGGAGAGCTCCTCGCGCACCCACATGCTGTCCGTCTGGGCCATGCGGCGGCGCAGGTTCTTCAGCACGCCTTCGAACGGCTTGGTGATGATATGGACCTTCCCGCCGTCGGTATAGGGAATGTCGATCGGCTCTTTGGAACCGTTGATGATGAGATCCTGCGTGGCGGGCTGGAGGTCAGACCAAGGCGTGTTCATGTCATCGCCGCAATGGCGGGCGAGGGCGGCGAGCGTCTGGTCGTACCAGTCCGTGCTCGCGCCCTTCCACGGGGCGATGGCGCCTTCGGCCAGTGTCAGACTGTCATCCGGGACGATCAGGTTCGCGTCGAAATGGGTCTCGGTGCCGATGCCGTCACAGACCGGGCAGGCGCCCATTGGCGCGTTGAAGGAGAACAGGCGCGGCTCGATTTCCTCGATCGTGAAGCCGGAGACCGGGCAGGCGAAGCGGGAGGAAAACACGACATGCGCCGGGGCCTCCTTTTCGCCTGCGCGTTTGACTTCCTCGGCGTAGGCCAGACCATCGGAGAGTTCGAGCGCGGTTTCGAAACTGTCGGCGAGGCGGGATTCAAGCCCTTCCTTGACGACAATCCGGTCCACCACAACCTCGACCGTGTGGCGCGTCTTGCGGTTCAGTTCCGGGGCGTCGGCGATTTCATACAGTTCGCCGTCGATCTTCACGCGGGTGAAGCCCTTGCGCGTCAGTTCGGCGAGCTCGCGCTTGCAGTCGCCCTTGCGGTCCCTCACGACGGGGGCGAGCAGCATCAGGCGCATGCCGTCCGGCATGGCCATGACGCGGTCCACCATCTGGCTGACGGTCTGCGCCTCGATCGGCAGGCCGGTCGCGGGAGAATAGGGAATGCCGACACGCGCCCAGAGCAGGCGCATGTAGTCGTGGATTTCCGTGATCGTGCCCACGGTCGAGCGGGGGTTCTTGGACGTGGTTTTCTGTTCGATCGAGATGGCCGGGGAAAGGCCCTCGATGGAGTCCACGTCCGGCTTTCCCATCAGTTCGAGGAACTGGCGGGCATAGGCGGAGAGGCTTTCCACATAGCGCCGCTGGCCCTCGGCATAGATCGTGTCGAAGGCCAGGGAGGACTTTCCGGAGCCCGAGAGCCCCGTGATAATCGTCAGGGAATCACGGGGGATCGTGGCGTCGATATTCTTGAGATTATGGGCGCGGGCCCCACGGACACGGATCGAATGGTTGTCTGGAAAGCTCACGGAGACCCCGGAATATGGAGAAAAGGCGATTGTGAAAGCTGAACGCCCTGAGAAGGACGCTGGATCAATTATAGATGGGCGTTTAGGATAGGATGAAAAGAACAATTCGAGAAAATTGGTTGGGACGGGAATGGCAGGCAGCGTCAACAAGGTGATTCTGGTTGGAAATCTGGGCAAGGATCCGGAAGTCCGCAACACGCAGTCGGGGGCGAAGATCGTCAACCTGACCGTTGCGACGTCCGACACCTGGAACGACAAGCAGTCGGGGGAGCGCAAGGAGCGCACCGAGTGGCATCGCGTGGTGATCTTCAACGAGCGCACGGCCGATGTGGCCGAGCGTTATCTGCGCAAGGGCCGCAAGGTCTATATCGAGGGTGAACTCCGTACCCGCAAATGGACCGACCAGTCCGGCCAGGAAAAATACACGACTGAAGTCGTGATCGACCGTTTCCGCGGCGACCTGGTGCTGATCGACAGCAATCGCGGCGGTGGCGGCGATGATGGCGGTTTTGACAACGGTGGTGGCTATGGTGGCGGTGGCGGCTTCGGCGGCGGAAACCGGGGCGGCTCAGCTGGCGGCTCGGGCGGCTTCGGCGGTGGATCCCGCGGGAACACGGGCGGTGCTTCGGGTGGAAGCCGCTCGGGTGGCAGCAATGGCGGCTGGGATGCACCGCCGGATAATGATCTGGACGACGAAATCCCGTTCTGATCCGGTCAGGAAAATCGGGTAGCAGACAAAAAAAGGCGGATGTCGGTCGACATCCGCCATGGCAGGGTGTTTTCCTGTCAGCCCGTGGATCGGGTCTCAGAAGATCGCGCGGTCCGGAATACTGGACGGGTCAGGCGTCACCACGGCAACGGAGTTGGCGAAATGGCTTCGACCATCGGTTCCATTGGCAACACCGCTTGAGCAGGCGGACAGGGCAAGAGCGCAGGACAGTAATACTGCGTCGAATACCAGAGCTTTCTTTCTGATCATCATTGTTATTCTTCCTTTTCTGATCGTGATGACCATACGATCCTGAAAAAGGAGAGTGAAATCTTATGTTTCTATCTGTTCATAAGTACCACTTATGATCGGAGCTATGATGCGCCCGCCCAGGAAAAGGCAATAAAAAAAGCCGGTGCATCACTGCACCGGCTTTCCCGTAGTCCTGCTTTTTCAGCAGCACTCAGGCTTCGACATAAGCCTTGACGATGGTGTCGGGGTCCTTGACCACGCCACCGGCGCCCGAACCGCGCTTGAGCTGGTCCACGTATTCCATGCCTTCGATCACCTTGCCGACAATCGTGTACTGACCGTTCAGATGCGGGCTGTCGGCAAACATGATGAAGAACTGGCTGTTGGCGGAGTGCGGGGCCATCGTGCGAGCCATGCCCACCGTGCCGCGCTCGAACTTGGCCTTGTCCGTGAACTCGGCCTTGAGGTCCGGATAGGAGCTGCCGCTGGTGCCGGTTCCCGTCGGGTCGCCACCCTGGGCCATGAAGCCCTCGATCACGCGATGGAACGCCACACCGTCATAGAACCCTTCGCTGGCCAGACGCTTGAGGCGTTCGGACGCCAGCGGGGCCAGATCGGGGCGCAGCTCGATGACGACCTTGCCAGTCTTGAGCTCGAAAACCAGCTTGTTGCCGTCGGGCACTGCAGTATCGGACATCTTGGAACCTTCCAGAAAACATTGAAGGTTCCTATGTCGGCCCTCGACCCAGTTTCGACAAGACGATACGGGCAACATCTTCGCTGACGAAGGGAGAAATATCGCCCCCCAGCCGTGCGATTTCCTTCACGATGCGGCTCGCCGTGCTGCGATGTTCTTCGGATGACAGCAGAAAGACCGTCTCGATTTCCGGCGCCAGGCGACGCAGTGCACCGGAAAGCTGGCTTTCATAGTCGAAATCGCCCCCCGAGCGCAGGCCGCGCACGACCGTTCCCGCGCCCGCCTGACGGACGGCATCGACCAGCAGTGTATCGAAGCCGACGACCTGGATCCGGTCGCCATGCGGCAGCTTGTCCACTTCATGGCGCAGGGCGGCAAGGCGCGCGTCCAGATCCAGCAGCGGCTGCTTGCCTTCATTGACCGCTACGCCGACCAGCAGGCGGTCGAACAGGGCCGAAGCCCTGTGGATGATGTCGAGATGCCCGAACGTGACCGGATCGAACGTGCCGGGATAGAACCCGACACGGGGATCGGTCGGCACGTCAGGCGTCAGGTGCAGCATCGTCACCAGCGGAGGGCGCTTCGGAAGCCGCGTCAGGTGAATCTGCCTCGCCAATCACCTTGGCGCCGGCTTCGGACCCTTCGTCGGTGTCGCCTTCTTCCGTGTCGTCTTCGAGGACGGGGAAGACGCAGATGACGGTCTCGCTGTCATTGAGACGGAACAGGGTCACACCGCTGGCCTGACGGGACATGACACGGACCTGCGAAACCGGAAGACGGATCAGACGGCCCGTATCCGTGACGAGCATGACGTCTGTCCCGTCCAGCGTCGGCAGGGTGCCCACCACTTCCTTGCCGCGACGGTTTGCGGAGAAGGTCATGTTGGTGATGCCCTGACCGCCACGGCCCGACACGCGGTAGTCATAAGCCGAGGAGCGGCGACCGAAGCCACCATCCGTCACGGTCAGGAGGATTTCCTCCTGCTGTTCCAGTTCCTCGAAACGCTCCTGCGTCAGATCGCCCGTGATCTCGACGGTTTCCTCGTCGCCGGAAACGGTCTCGTCTTCGGCACTGTCATCCAGAGCCGCATTTTCGGCGCGGCGCTTGGCATTGGCCATGCGCAGATAGGCTGCGCGTTCTTCGACACTGGCATCTACGTGATTGAGGATGCACAGGGAGATGACCGCATCGCCCTCGCCTAGGCGGATGCCGCGAACACCCGTGCTGCCACGGCCGGCGAACACACGAAGTGTTTCATCCGTGATCTGGAAGCGGATGCAGCGTGCATTCTTCGTCGCCAGGAAGACGTCCTGACCCTCGCGGCAGGTTGCTACGCCGATGAGGGAGTCCCCTTCATCCAGCTTCATGGCGATCAGGCCGGAAGCGCGGATGTTGCGGAAATCGCTCAGGCGGTTGCGACGCACATTGCCGCTGGCCGTCGCGAAGGCGAGGTGCAGGTCTTCCCACAGCTCCTCGTCCTGCGGCAGCGGCAGAACGGCCGTAATGGAGTCCGTGCCCAGTTCGGGCAGCAGGTTGACCAGCGCGCGCCCCTTGGCGGTCGGCGCGGCTTCCGGCAGGTGCCAGACCTTCATCCGGTAGGCCTTGCCGCCCGAGGAGAAGAACATCACCCACTGATGCGTGTGCGCATTGAAGCTGCGGACGATGATATCGTCCCCACGGCGTCCGGAGGCCGTGCGGCCACGGCCGCCACGGTTCTGGGAGCGGAAGACCTCCAGCGGCGTACGCTTGATGAAACCGTCGCGGGTGATGGTGACGACCATCTGACCCGGTTCGATCAGGCTTTCATCCGTCTGGTCACCGAGTGCGTCGGAAATTTCCGTCACGCGCGGCGTGGCAACCTCGGCGCGGGCGGCCAGCAGCTCCTCGCGCATGACTTCCATCCGGCGCGGACGGCTCTCGATGATCGCCAGCAGTTCGCCGATTTTCTGCGCGACTTCGCCCAGTTCGCCCTGGATCTTCTCGCGCTCCAGACCCGTCAGGCGCTGCAGGCGCAGTTCCAGAATGCCGCGGGCCTGTGCTTCCGTGAGGCGGACCTTGCCATCGATGATGACATTGCCCTCGTCATGGATCAGTTCCAGAAGCGGGATGACTTCCGAAGCGTCCCATTCGCGCGCCATCAGCGATTCACGGGCCGTGGCGGCATCCGGAGCCGCGCGGATCAGCGCGATGACCTCGTCGATATTGGCAACAGCCAGAACCAGACCAACCAGCAGATGCCCGCGGTCACGCGCCTTGTTCAGATCGAAGCGGGCGCGGCGCAGGATGACTTCCTCGCGGAAGCGCAGGAAGGCTTCCAGAATGTCCTTCAGCCCCATCGTCCGCGGCTTGCCATCGTCGAGCGCCAGCATGTTGGCGCTGAAGGACGTCTGAAGCTGCGTGAAGCGGTAGAGCTGGTTCAGCACCACATCCGGGGTCGCATCGCGCTTGAGCTCGATGACAACACGCATGCCCGAACGGTCGGACTCGTCGCGGATGTCGGAAATGCCTTCGATTTCCTTGGACCGCACCAGATCGGCGATCTTTTCCTGCAATGTGGCCTTGTTCACCTGATACGGGATCTCGGTGATGATGATGGCCTGACGGTCCTTGCGGATCTCCTCGATCTCGGCGCGAGCCCGAACCGGGATGGAGCCGCGACCGGTCTCATAGGCGCGACGGATGCCGCTGCGGCCCATGATGATGCCGCCCGTCGGGAAATCCGGACCCGGGATGATCTGCATCAGTTCGTCGAGTTCGATGGCCGGATTGGCAATCATGGCCAGCGTGGCGTCGATGACCTCACCCGGATTATGCGTCGGGATGTTGGTTGCCATGCCGACGGCAATACCGGCCGCGCCGTTGACGAGCAGGTTCGGGAAAACCGCCGGCAGAACCTTTGGCTCGTTCTCGCTCTCGTCATAGTTCGGCTGGAAATCGACAGTGTCACGCTCGATATCATCCAGCAGGAAGGACGAGGCCTTGGCCAGACGCGCTTCGGTATAACGCATGGCAGCCGGGCTATCGCCGTCCACCGAACCGAAATTGCCCTGACCGTCGATCAGCTTGACGCGCATCGACCAGTGCTGCGCCATCCGGACCATGGCGTCATAGATCGAGCTGTCACCATGCGGATGGTATTTACCCATCACGTCACCGACGGCACGGGCCGACTTGCGGTAGGGCTTGTCGGCGGTGAAGCCGCTTTCACGCATGGCGTAGAGAATACGGCGATGGACCGGCTTCAGACCGTCCCGAACATCCGGCAGCGCACGCGATACGATCACGGACATCGCATAGGCCAGATAGGAGGAGCGCATCTCCTCCTCGATCGTCACAGGAAGACGGCCGGAAGGGGTCAGATCAGTCGGCTCGGTCAGCTCGGTCAAGACAGGTCACCACGCTAGAATTCAGTTGCCTGATCATACCGCATGCGTCGCCGACACGCCACACCCGGCTCCTGCAGGAAGCGTCTCCGTCGTGGAGGGTTCCTGTTCCCTCATGCGGCAGGAAATGTCACGCGCACGAAAGATTCACGAATTTGCACAGGATATGGGTCTTGGTTTGTATATTATTAACTTGCGCAACTTATTTGAAGCCGTTAGCAATTCACAAACACGCTCCGGCGAGTCTCTGCCGGAAATCTTTTTGGAAGATCTCATCATGGCCGATACGACCACCGGAACCGACGACGTCACCTACAACAGCAGCGAAACCAGCTTTCACCAGCATGATTATGCCTGGCGCTGGGTTGGCCCGGCTACGGGTGGTGACTGGTCCGATCCGAACAACTGGGTCCTGAGCAATTCCGGTAATCCGGTGGACACGACGGGCGATTCCTTCAGCGGCTATGCCATCCCCCAGAGTGAGCAGAACGCTGATGTCAATGTCGGTTCCTACGGCAGCGCCACCCCGAGCGTGGTTGTCTCGAACGCCATACTCTACAATCAGATCCGCAGCCTCAGCGTCTGGCAGAACAGCACCCTGAAGATCACCGCACAGGGTGGAAACGGAAACGTTTTCGCAACGGCCGGTCTGGAAAACTATGGCACGGTCATCATCGATACTCCGTCGAAAGTCGAACTCGGTGGCGTGACGGCGGGTGACGGCATCCTGACGATCATGAACAACGACGGGAACGTGACGCTCGATGATGCGCACCTGAACAACGGTACGCTGAACCTGGTCAACTCGACCCTCGGCAGCGTCGCCTCTCCCGTTACGGTCTCCGGTGGTACGATCAACCTTCAGCAGAGCAGCACGCTCGTTGCGGACCTTTATGGTGAAGGCTCTACGCTCAATGTCGATCCGGCAAGCGTCAACACCATCTATGTCAACGACCGCAACTCCAACAACAGCGGTTCCGTACAGAGCACTGTCATCAATGGTGTGTCCGAAAACACCCATTTCGGCATCCTGAGCGGCACTTCCAAGCCGACCGCCGCCACCTACACCGAGAACTCCGACGGGTCCTACACCCTGACGATCAAGCTCGATGACGGTCATTCCATCACCTATCCGACGGTTCATGTCGCAGATGGCTTTACGCCTGCTGCCCAGGCCACGATCGTTCAGGATGGATCGAATGGCTGGTTGATCGAAGATACCGGTACGGCAACGGCTTCGGCCTCTTATGCTACCAGCGACCTGCACCAGCAGATGGCTTCGACGGCCGCTGCCGCAGCCAGCGCCGGAGGTGATACTTCCCAGTACAGCATCAACGCCGTCAGCTATCACAATCACGATGCCGCATGGCGCTGGACCGGTCCCGCCACTGGCGGTGACTGGTACGATCCGAAGAACTGGACGCTGTATAACAGCCAGAACCAGCCCGTTGACACGACAGGTACTTCTTTCAACGGCGACGCCATTCCGCAGAGCGAGCAGAACGCTGACGTCAATGTCGGCTATTACGGCAACACCACGCCGACCACCGTTGTCGCCAATGCACCGTCCTACAACCAGATCCGCAGCCTCAGCGTCTGGCAGAACAGTACGCTGGAAATCACGGCACAGGGTGGCAGCAATTATAGCGGTTATGTCTTCGCAACAGCCGGTTTCGAGAATGACGGCACGATCCTGATCAATACCCCGTCGAAGGTTGAACTCGGCGGCGTCACCATGAATCGTGACGATGGCACGATCACGATCATGAACAATGACAACAATGTCGTGTTTGATGGCAACAGCGTGAACAACGGTGGCACGATCAACCTGATCAACGCCACGCTGGGAACTGCCACGAACCCGATCTCCATCAATGGAGGGACGGTCAATCTCGAGAAGGGCAGCAGCCTGTATCTGGCGCCAAGCGAAAGCCTCAGCACCGTCAACGTTGATCCTTCGACGGTGAACACGGTGTATGTTGAAGCCAACGGTTACCTGCACAATAACTCGGCCAACACCCAGAATTTTGCGATCAACGGCGTTTCCGCCAACACACATTTCGGGATCTCCGGCGTGTCTTCCGCTCCGACGGCAGCCACCTACACCCCGAATGCCGATGGCTCCTACACCCTGACGATCACGCTGGCTGACGGTCGTGAGCTGACCTATGGCGATATCCATACGGCTGACGGCTTCACGCCGGCTGCCACGGCATCCATCGTTCAGGACGGCACCAATGGCTGGATTGTCGAAGATGCCGGCGTCACGACCTGCTTCCTCGCAGGCAGCATGATCCGCACGCCGGAAGGTGATGTCGCTGTCGAGAGCCTGCGCCTGGGCAGCACGGTTCTGGCCTTCGTGAACGGCGAAGCCGTGGAGCGGACCGTGACCTGGGCCGGCCGTGCGCACATGCTTGCCAAGGCTGGACTGAGCGATGCCGAAGCCGGTTATCCGGTTCGCATTCTGAAGGACGCGTTTGCCGAGGGTGTGCCTTACAAGGACATGCTGGTCACCCCGGAACACTGTCTGTTCCTGAATGGTGGTTTCGTTCCGGCCCGTATGCTCGTGAACGGTCGTTCCGTGATCTATGATCGCTCCCTGCCGTCCTACGATTACTTCCATGTGGAAACGGCCGAGCATTCCGTCATCATGGCAGACGGCATGCTGACGGAAAGCTATCTCGACACCGGCAACCGCCATTCCTTCCGCCAGAATGGCACCGTCGTTTCGTTCGGTGGTCGTACACGCAACTGGAACGATGATGCGGCAGCCCCGCTGGTTGTCAGCCGCGACGTGGTCGAGCCGATCTTCCGTCAGATCGAGGCCCGCGCCATCGAAGCCGGTCTCGAGAGCACCATCCAGGCTCCGGCCCTGACCGAAGATGCCGGTCTGCACCTCGTCACCAGCACCGGCCAGACCATCCATCAGGTCCGGACGGCCAATGGCCGCGCGATGTTCATGATCCCGTCCGATGTGACGGAAGTGCACCTCGTGTCCCGGACCTTCCGTCCGAGCGAGACGGTTGGACCGTTCGTGGATGACCGCCGTCAGCTCGGCGTTCTGGTTGGTGAAGTCACGCTGTTCGACTCAGGCAACACGATCCGTATCGATCAGCATCTGACCGATGCCGGCCTGGCGGGCTGGGACGTTCAGGACGATGCGGCTGCCCGCTGGACCAATGGCAACGCTCTGCTGTCCCTGACGGCTCGCCAGCCGAACAGCCTCGGCATGCTGGCCATTCAGGTCCTGGAAGCAGGTCCGTACGTGCTGGCTTCTGAAGGTGAAGCCGAAACGGCACACACCGCCTGAGACCAGACGAACTGAAACGGAAAAAGCCTCGTCCCTTCGGGGATGGGGCTTTTTTGTCCATTTTCCCCGTGTGGGTGCAGGGCACGACCCCAACGAAAAAAGGCGCCCCTGTATGGGACGCCTTTTTCTGTAGGGTAGTCTGGGAGCGGGCTCAGAAGTTGGCGTTGATCCGTCCGTAGTAATAACCGCCGGTGATGGGGACCTGCAGCGAGAACTGGTCGTAGATCTGGGCGCCGCGGGAGTTGTTGACCTGCGGGACGCGACGGGGGCGGACGTTGAAGATGTTGTTCGCGCCGATGGCCAGATGCCAGTTGCTGTTGAAGCGGTAGCCGACTTCGATATCCGTCAGCCAGCGCGGCGTGTTCTTGAACTGCGAGAAGCAGCTGTTGGAATAGGCCAGGCTTCCGCCGCTCGGGCAGGGGAGCGTCTTATCCGTCCAGTCATAATAGGTCAGCATGGACGTGGTTTCGCCATACCGTGTCTGGCGGACGTTGAAGTCCCATTTTCCGACCGTATACAGCGCGTTCAGGATGATCTTGCTGCGTGGATAGGCGGTCGTGATGTAGGCGATATTCTGCGCATTCAGCAGCGGATTGCCGTTGGTGTCGGTGCCATTGTGGTGCAGACGCGTCCGGTTCAGGTCCAGCGCCATGCTGAGGTTCAGGTTACCGGCATTGTGGAAGCGGATCATGTAGTCCGCCTTGATATCCAGACCCTGCGTGCGGGTGCTGGCGCCGTTGGTCATGTAGTATGCAGAGACGTTGTCAGGCGTGATGCTGTTGAGCGGCAGGGAGTATCCCATGGCCTCGATGGCCTCGATTGCGGCCTCGCCCTTGACGGTGCCACCCCCCACGATGCGGTCACGCAGATTGATCTGATAGACATCCGCTTCGACATGGAAGTTCCTCACCGGCTCCACGACGATACCACCGCTGGCACTGACGGAGCGCTCCGGCTTCAGGGCACTCGCCCCCAGGACGCGGGCAGCCGTTGAGCTGACGGGCAGCAGACCGGAGGCCCCGGTCGGGTCCACGTTCATGGCGCTGTAGTGCTGTTCGGCCAGGGTTGGGGCACGGAATCCGGTGCTGATCGTGCCGCGCAGTGCAATCTTGCTGGTCACGTCATAACGGGTCGAGACCTTGCCGTTTTCCGTGTTGCCGACATCGGTATAGTGCTCGAAGCGCCCCGCGAAATCGAGATCCCAGTGCTTGAGTGGGTGGAAGTCGCCATCGACATAGGCCGCCCAGATGTCACGGCTCCAGTTGCCGGCACTGTTGGGGCCGAGACCGGCATAGCCCTGCGTCCCGCCCAGTTCATAGGACGGCGGAGTACCAGCCTTGATCTGGTAGGTTTCGAGGCGATGCTCGCCACCGAAAGCCAGTGTCATGGGGACAGTATGGGCAATGTTGAACTGGCGGCGGAAGTCCAGATTGTTGGTCCACTGCGCCATGCGATAGGTCTCGGCACGCGTCGTGCTGGGCGACCAGCCACAGCCATCGGTCGAGTAATAGGATGAGGTCGGATCGGTCGAGCAGGTGCTGGCGAGCATGCCCGTATTGGCGGTGTTCTTGTTGCCGATCTTGTTGCCGTCAGCACCGTAAGTGGTGCTCAGATCCCAGTCGAACCCGAAGAAATTGTCGCCCTTGAGGCCCAGCGTGGCAGCGTAGTCGTTCTCTTCCGACGTTTCGAGCGGGGAGAAGCCGGCCGGATACATTGTGGGGGCGATATTGGGCGTCCGGTAGTTCTCGTAGGCCTCGCCGTGGCGGTGCATGTAGGTGATGAGCCCGTAGAAGTTCACGCCTTCGGTGATGGTTTTGCCGAAATCGATGGCGAGGCTTTCACGCGTTTCTTCGGGCGTGCTCATGATCTTGTTGGAATCAGCGGGCACGTTCATCGCGTTTGGAACGACACCGTTATAATATCCGGTCGTGGTGGCGTTGTTGGGCCAGCTTCCGATCAGGCGGTGGTCGCGCGCGCCGACGACCATGTGATCGGTGTGGTAAACTTCGCCGCTGAGATGCAGATAGCCGTCATTGCCCCATTTCACGCCACCATCGGCATCGACCTTATACTGCCAGCCGTCGCCGTTATAGGCGTTCGCGCCGGTCTGCACCGAGGTGTGCATGCCATGGGCCTGCTTCTTGGTGATGATGTTTACCACCCCGGCAATGGCGTCGGAGCCGTACATCGCGGCGGCACCGTCTTCGAGCACTTCGATATGGTCGATGGCGCTTGCGGGGATCGTGTTCAGATCGGCGCCTGTGGAACCGAACTGCGGGCCAGCATCGGCGGTGATGTTGGCAGTGTTATGGCGGCGCTTGCCATCCACCAGGACCAGAACTTCGTTCGGGCCGAGCCCGCGCATCTGGATGGAGGATGTCAGGGCTGCGGAATCCGCGCCCATGGCCTGTACGTTGATGGAAGCGTAGGTCCGGGTCAGGGCATCCGCGACGTTCATCATACCGGAATGGCGCAGTGTTGCGGCTGAGATCACGCTGACGGGGGACGAGCTTTCACGGGCCTTGCGGTTGGTCGCATGCGTACCGGTGGTGACGTTGATGGTCTCGGCTTCGCCCGTGAAATTGACGTCGGTCTTCTTCTTGCGTGGCGCAGCAACGGCGGGTGTGGCCGTCGCAGCCGCAGGATGGGCAGCACTGTGAGCGGCGCTGCTGGGCTTAGCGCTGTGATGACGTGTGGCGGGATGCGCCGTGGTGGTTGCTGCCAGGGCAGACATGCAGGGCATGACGGAAACTGCCGTTGTCACGAGCAGGGAGATGCGATGCCGGGATTTCATTACTACTATCTATACCTCCATGATCCGCCACTCTTGGGTTCAGAGGGGATTTCGATATAGTAATAATAAAATTTCGTTACACGAAAGTAGCAAATATGATTCTTGTGACAGAGTTCTTTCCTGTTGCAGAATGGCAACAAGATGTATTTTCGGTCGATAAATTAGAAATGAAATTCCGCAGCGGATACGCTTTGAGAAACATATCGCTGATCAGGATGTCCGGGGGGGCTGACAGGGTGCTTGGAAGGAAATACTTGTTATTGCAGCGTACCGAGATTTGTCATTCGTCCAGACGGACCTTGCGGTTGCGTTTGATGCCGGCCCGGTGTGATTTTCCGTCAAGGCGACGCTGCCGGGCCGCTTTCCCGGGGCGGGTGGCTACGCGGAAAGTGGGGCGATGGGCCGCCTTGCGAATCAGCTCCGCCAGACGTTCGATGACGTCCTCACGGTTTCTCTGCTGTGTGCGAAAGCGGCGACCGGTGATGACGATTTCGCCATTCTGGGTCGCGCGGCTGCCTGCGAGTTCGATCAGGCGTGTCCGGACGCGGTCTGACAGGGCCGGAGAGCGCGCGGCATCGAAGCGGAGCTGCGCGGCCGTGGCCACCTTGTTGACGTTCTGTCCTCCCGGACCGGATGCCAGGATATAGGTGACTTTCAGCTCGTCCTCTTCAAGCAGGAAGCCGGGAAGAATCTCGATGGGCATCTGTTTCTTCCTTTCGGGACTGAAAAAAGGATGGCTGCTGTCAGGAAATGCAGGACGTCGCGCCCATAGCCTCTTTCGGCGCTGGAGACCATGGAGCGATGTGACGTGTTGTCATGCGGATGAGGACGAAAGCCTGTTTTTCCGGATGGCGAGGTTGACGCCCTCATGGGTTGTGAGGTAGCCAGCGTGCGGATGAACCGGTAGCTCAGTTGGTAGAGCATTCGACTTTTAATCGAATGGTCCTGGGTTCGAGTCCCAGCCGGTTCACCAACAACTCCAAATTTCCCGCAGGAAAAGCCATTTTTATCAGGATTGGCTTTTTCGCCCACGTTCAAACCCATGTTTGATAATGGGTTTCAGAGGGACGTTGGAAAACACACAGTGACAAAATCTGGGGTCGCTTTTGTAGTGCATGCTGATTCGTCATTTATTTAATCTGCAAGAAACTGAAGCCTAGGGCCTGTTAGGTCTTGAGATGATCTGCGGTTGCGGCGATGCAGATAACGGCCATGAAGGATGTGGCGGTTTTTTCGTATCGTGTGGCGACCGCCCTCCACTCCTTGAGACGTGCCCACAGGTTTTCGACGAGATGTCGGTGCCGATAGGTCCATTTGGGGTAGGCGACCTGTGGTTCGTTGCGTTTTGTCGGGATGACCGGGCGTAAGCCCCTGTCCCATAGGGCTTCCCGAAACCGGTTCGAGGCATAGCCCCGATCGCAGACGACGTAGCGCGGAGCCGGTGGCAATGCCCCGCATAAATTCCATGAATATCTCTGGAACCGGGGATCTCGTCCTGTCATCTCGCCAAGAAAGAATGATCCAGAAGTCGCCTGTCCCAGATGGGCTTACAGACATCGGCATCTGGTCGAAAACCTGTGGGCAAGGCTCAAGGAGTGGCGGGCTGTCGCCACACGATACGAAAAGACAGCCGCGTCTTTTCTTTCCGTCATCCTCATCGCTGCTACAGCAGACCATATCAAGACCTAACAGACCCTAAACTATGCAATAGAAATGCACCATTCTTTTTACCAACCAGCCTTATCGATCGCGGAAATGGGTGCTTGCAGAGGTTCCCAGCCGCGCGTGCGGGCACGCTGAAACTTGGCGCTGGCGTCATATTGCCGTTCATTCGGCAGCAGGTCAGACGCCTGCAAGCGTCCCATCGCAGCCAACAGCATCGCTTCAGCCACAATCGTATCGTGCCGACTGCTCGCAAGCTCCACCTGCGCCGTACGTAAATTCTGGTCGGCATAAAGCACATCCGTCGTGCTGCGCAGACCGTATCCGTATTCCAGCTGATAGCCTTTCAGCGTCGTCTCACCCGATTGAACTTCGGCCATACCGGCTTTGATCGCTTCCAGGCCGTTCTCCACGGCCTGCCAATTCGTCACTACAGTTTGAAGAGCAGTACGCTTGGCGAGTTCAACGTTCTGTCGTGCCTGCTCGTCCTTTGCACGTGCCTGGCGGATCTGGGAATTGTAAAGGTCGCCATTGTAGATCGGCTGTACCAGCGAGACAGTTCCTGCAACCTGCTCACTATATTCCCGCCCACGAAACGGCGAGCCCGGGCCGATCGTACCAAATGTGCCCTGGACCTGAATCTGTGGTCCCCATTGCGAACGTGCGGTGTCAATATCGGCGATCGTGGCATCCCTGGTTTCGCGCATCTGGGCAAGCTGGGGATTGGCAGCGATTGCTGTTTGCACCGCTTGCTGGACGTTTGAAGGAATGCCCGGAAGACCATCGGGCATGGTCAGGTTTTGTGGTTCGACACCGATCACTGCTCGAAACAATGCTTCCGAGGCAGCGAGCGTCGCCTGAGCCTGTGTCAGTGCCACTTCTGCCGAGCGACGGCGTGTCTCCGCCTGCTCGACATCGGTCCGTGTGACCTGCTCGCTTGGCTGACCGCCAAGGGTGTAGCGCGATGTGGTCAGCTCCACCTGCCGCGCTAGCATATCCAGGTCAGCACGACGCACCTCCAGAACGTTCCGGTCCCGCAGGACGTCCATGTAAGCAGTGATTGCATTGGTAAAGACCTGTGATTCCGTCAGCCTTAGAGCATGGCCTTCTGCCCGTGAGCGCGCGTCCGCGGCCCGGACCTGATTGGCCACGTGGCCAAAAGAATAAAGCGTCTGTTTGGCCGTGACATAGCCTTCGGCATAGTTCGACGTGTATGTGCCCAATGCGAAAGCGTTCGTATAGGGTCCCTGCTGATAATTGGCATCCATGTTAACCGTAACGGTCGGACGCCAGCCGGCTCGCGACTGCGACGAATTCTCCGTCACCGCACGCTGATTGGCCTGCTCGCCCAGCAGGGTCGGGTTGTTGCGATATGCCAGCGCGAGAGCCTGCGTCAGGGTCTGCGCCTGAGCCGCGGTCGAAAGAAGCAATGTTGTTCCGATAAGCGACATTGTGATTGAGCGCATATTCGTTACTCCGCCCTGAGTGCACGCGCAGGTTCGGCGCGTGCAAGACGGATCGTCTGTCCCAGCACGGTTAATCCGGCAATCGTCAGCGCCCCGCCCACAGCAATGATGAAGGACACCGGCCCAAGCGAAATCCGTTCATCGAATTCTGAAAGCCAGTCTCGCATGATGGCCCAGGCAATTGGGCAGGCAATGAGCGAAGCAATGATGACGGGGCGAAGGAAGTCCCGTAGCAAAAGCATCGTGACCTGCAAACTCGTTGCACCCAGCGTCTTACGAATACCCATTTCATGGACGCGTCGTGCGGCTGCAAAGGCAGAAAGCCCGTAAAGACCAAGCGCTGCGATCGCGACCGCAGCGACTGCTCCGAGCGTGAAGATGCGTCCACGCTGTTCGTCGCCACGATAGAATTTTTCCAGCCGCGCATCGGCTGTCTGGAAATGGCCTTGCACGTCAGGCAGAACGCTTGACCAGGCGAGCCCCAGACGGCGTTCCATTTCTGGGACCGGCACGTCGGAAAAGCGGATAGCGGGGATCGGCTGTTCAAACTGCGTATTGAAACGAGGATTGAACGTCATGATTTCAGGATAAACAGATTGGCGTGGGGATTCGAAACGTAGATCCGCCATGACACCTATGATGGTTGCGGACCGGCCACCGGCTTCGATGACCTTACCGATGGCGTCGGCTGGTTTTGCGAAACCGAACCGCGTCGTCGCTGTCTCATTGAGAATGATGTTGGTCATCGCCGTGGGCGTCTTTTTGTAATCTGGTCGACTGTCCTGCCCTCGTGATGCATCGAACCAGCGACCGGCCAGCATGCGGGGCTGATAGACCTGAAGATAATTCTCATCGCATCTGTCCTGTAACAGATGAACCCGCACCGGGCCGTTGGGGCCATCATAGGTAAACGTCGAATGGCTCCTATTATTTGGGCTGGGGGCGAGCATGCCATAGGTCACAGCCAACACGCCGGGAACAGAGGCAAGACGGTCATGCATCCGTTGCTGCGTTGCGATGTCGTCCGACGGAATAGCTGATCCAATCAGGAGCCCCGACCGGACAAACCCTTGGTCCGCGTGTTTGAGAAACTCGGTCTGCTGATGGATGACGAGCATGCCGATCACAATAGTGATCGCGATTGCGAATTGTCCGATGACAAGACCATCGCGCATGCGACCGGCCATTCGTCCCCCTGACGGCATTCTGGCGGCCGCTAGAACACGGGCAGGCCGATACCCAGACAAAATGAGGGCGGGATAGAGCCCACTCGCAAGGCCGCATCCGAGAATAACCAGCGGCAAAACAGCCAATACAAAGCCATAGGAAATTGTGATGTTTTCGCCCGTCAGACTGGCGATTCCGGGCACCAGAAGTTCGCACAAGGCCACCCCGATTAAGCCTGCAACGAGTGTCAGGACCACCGCTTCGCCGAGGAACTGTACCAACAACGCCTTGCGCGTGGCGCCGAGAGTCTTGCGAATTGCGACTTCTCGTGCGCGAAGAACTGAACGCGCTGTGGCCAGGTTGATCGCATTGGCACAGGCCAGCGCCAAGGCCAGCAGTCCGACAAGGCCGATCCCGTCGATGACGTTGCGCTCCACGCCGTCATCAGACGCTACGACATGCGCATCGTAAAAACGCCCGTTACGGAGGGGCGCCAGGGTCAGCGCATATGTTTTGTCAGGATGTGGTCCAAGGCCGATATCGCTATCGTCAGGCCCTGACGCGCGGCGCATGACGAAGTCGTGCAGGTGTGACTGGATGAATTCCCGATCCTGCACGTGTCTGAGCTTAAGGTATATATTGCCGCAATCGCTGCCCCATCGTGAATAGCAGCTTGAAATCCGTTCGTGTTCCGATGAGATCGGAATCATCATTTCCGTATCAGAGAGGAAATTTGGACCGGACATGTCCTTCGTAACACCTGTTACGATGTGACGGCTCATCTGACCGTAGTCATCGACCGTAACAGTACGCCCCAGCACATCTGACGTTCCGAAAATCCGTTTTGCCGCATTTTCCGATATTACGATCCCGTCAGGCCGTCCCAGCGCGTTAAGCTGCCCGCTGATGAGTTGAAGGCCAAAAACGTCCAGAATGGATGGATCGACGAAGGCCCCCTGAAAGGTGACAAGTGTTCCATTCAGACGCACCTGAAGAAATTCTCCCTCGATACGGACGCTGTCTTTGATCTCGGGAAAATCTTGCCTCAGGAATGGCAGAGCATAAAATGTCGTACCAGCATATTCGTGGGTTTCGGTTCCCGGGTTGCTGGCAACGGTGTCGAGCCTGAACAGGCGATCCACATCTGCAAAACTAGAATTGTAGCTGTATTCGAAGCGCACGAGCAGAGCGAGGGTGAAAAAGACGCCGATGCCGAGCGCCAGACCGAACACATTCAGCCCGACATAGAGTGGATGCCGTCTTGCCTGTCGAATGACACTGCGCAGGATGGTCGTAAGCATCTTTCGCTTCTCCCTCAGATTGCGTTGCGCACGGAGATCACGACCTGGCCGTCGAGCATGTCGATGCGGCGTCGGGCGAGATCGGCGTGGCTGGGGGAGTGCGTAACCATGATGATGGTGGCGCCCTCGTCGTTAAGGCGCTGGAGAATATCCATCACCTGTGCGCCGTTCTCCGTATCGAGATTGCCGGTCGGTTCATCAGCGAGGATCAGGCGCGGCTCGCCGACGATCGCGCGCGCAATGGCCGCACGCTGCTGCTGGCCGCCGGAAAGCTGCGACGGATAGTGCCGGCCGCGATGCGCGATGCCGACCCGGTCCATGGCATGCGCCACACGGGTGCGGCGTTCACCTTTGGGCATGTTGCGGTAGACCAGGGCAAGCTCGATGTTTTCTTCGATCGTCAGTTCGTCGATCAGGTTGAAGCTCTGGAATACATAACCAAGATGCTCACGACGGAATCTGGCCAGCGCCGCTTCGTTCAGCGCCGTCAGTTCATGCTCGCCGAACCGGTAGGAACCCGCTGTCGGACGATCGATCGTGCCGAGGATATTGAGCAGCGTGGACTTCCCGCAGCCCGACGGTCCCATGATGGAGACGAAGTCGCTTGCCTCGATCTGCAGGTCGATGTCGTGAAGTGCTGTGGTTTCCACTTCATCAGAGCGATAAAGGCGCTGGATGTGCGAGAGTTCGATCAGCATATATGGAGCCTTTTGCTTAGTGGACTGCGAGATGGTTGAAGTTCTTGTAGGAATTGTAAGAAGAAACGATCACCTGATCGCCCTCGTGCAACCCACCAGTGATTTCCACCTGGTCCGGGTTGCGCCGACCTGAGGTGATACTGACGCGGTCTGCCGTACGACCGTTCGAGGCCATGACGAAGGCCGACGATCCTCCACTGGCTTCCAGCCACGCCCCATTCGGCAATACGAGCGCACGATGCGTTTCGCCCAGTGTGATGCGCAGATCCACACTCTCGCCGCGGCGTAGGTCGCCAGGAGGAGGCCTGTCGAAGGTCAATTCGGCGCGAAACTGACCGCTCGTAACTTGTGGATGGACGCGCGAGACAGTCATGGGAATTTTGGTGTTGCCGAGATCGGCTTCCGCGCGCTCGCCCACGGCGACACGACCGAGATAGAATTCATCGATGTCCGCATCCAGCCGATACAGGCCCTCGCTGTCGATCTGTCCGATCTTGTCGCCTGCCTTTAGCGACTGCCCGGACTGAAGATCGAAATTGGTGAGGCGCCCCGGCAACGACGCGCGAAGAACAAGAGCGTCCAGACTGGACTCGACCACATCGAGATTGGAGCGCAGACGCTGCGCCTCCTCGTCAATTTCCGAGCCCTGACGGTCTGCAATCTTGAGGTCTTGCGTCAGCGCGCCTTCCAGGCGTTTGAGGCGCTGGTCGTAGTAATTCGCCTCGTCTCGGTAGGACTGCACATTGGCGTCGGATTCAAAGCCCTGACCGTGCAGTTGTTCACGGATCGAAAGCTCGCGCTGCGCTTTGAGAAGATTGTAGCGCGCTTCTGCCAGTTGTGTTTCCTCAGTGGTACGCGTCTGCTGCAATGTTAGCCGTTGTGCACTGACTGCGCCGAGCTGGCTTGCGATCTGTGCCTCGCGCGACGTGACGTCCAGTTGCAGTTGCGGGTTCGTCAGACGGGCGAGGATCTCTCCTTTCTTCACGAGGGCACCGTCCCGCGCGACTACCTCAGCCACTTCGCCCCCCTGCACGGCATCAATGTAGGTGACGTTTAACGGCGCGACCGTCGCGCGGACCGGCAAGTAATCGAGAAATGGTGCGGAACTGACTGTTGCCAGTGAAAACTGGTCGTGCGGCACGGAGAGCGTGCCGGCTGCGGGCACAAGCCTCCATCCGGCCACAAGCGAGGCAACGATCGCGATGGGCACGCCGTAGCGCAAGGCACGGCGAGCCAAAGTTCTTCGTTTTGACGGCCGGACCGCACGATCCATGCCGGTGCCCGGCGCGGAAGGCGGCCTGTCGGTGTTGGAAAGACTGTGGGGGACCGGTCGATCCATACGCTGTTTCTCCTCTTGGAAAAAAGTGTATCATGGTGCCAACAAATGTTAGTTCGTTGAAAAACAACGATTATTTTCCTATCATGATCTCTGCATGTCCGCTTCCGGACATAATGTCCGGAAGCGGACACCCTCAGGCACCGTGTCAAGAGGAAAACAAATGGATGACGTAACGAATCGACAGGATCTCTGATGGTGCAGCACGATGAGAAGCCGTTAATGCTGTTTGTTGATGACGATCCTGACGTTCAGTCAGCAGCGCGGCTGCTGTTCAGACATCGCGGTTTGGATATCGTGTGCGCCCATGATGCGCAGTCGGCCCTGACGCAGCTTGCGACGCATGCAATCGATCTCGTGCTGCTTGATCTAAACTATAGCAAAGGAGCAACGAATGGTGCCGAGGGGCTGGCGCTGTTGAAAGACATGCTCGTTCTGCGTCCTGAGTTGCCGGTTGTGGTTGTCACTGGGCATAGCGGTGTTGCGATCGCCGTTGCAGCGATGCGAACCGGCGCGCGCGATTTCGTCATGAAGCCATGGAATAACGAGCGTCTGATGACGCTGATCGAGAAGATCCTAGCCAGTCGGCCAGTTGAGCGCAAAACGGCGACAGAGCATACCATGATCGTGGCCTCGGCGGCGTTGGGGCGGATCGTCGCAGAGGCGGATCGTCTCGCGCCCACACGCGCGCCAATTATCATCTGCGGCCCACCGGGCAGCGGCAAGACGCTTCTGGCACGGCGTATTTTTGCCCTGTCCCGCGATGCAGGACGTGAAATCCTGATCCGTGCGGACGAATGTGGCGCATTACCGGAGGAACAGGGGAACTGGCTAATCCGTGATGTTGAGGCGCTGACACCGACGCTCCAGCGCCGATTGGCCGACAGTCTGGAGAGGACGGATCTGCCGCGTGTTGTCGCGCTCTCATCTCTTGATCGGAACGTTCTGGAAACGCGTTTTGATCCCAGATTGATGCTTCATCTCGGGATGGTGGTGTTAACGGTGCCGCCCCTGGATCAAAGACCGGATGACATTATGGCCCTGACTTCTCATTTTTTACATTATTTTGCTACCCGTCACGGCCTGCCGGAGCCTGAGGTGGACGATGTCTGTCTTGCATCCCTGAAAACGGGGGACTGGCCGCAGAACGTGCGGTCCCTTCGTGTCCGGGTCGAGCGCGCGGTTTTGACGGGAACCTGGCAAATCCCTTCCAGCGAGCAGCATGGCAATGCAGGAGTTCCCACAACGCTTTATGAAACGGAACGCCTGCTCATCGAAACGGCACTGCGCAAGCACGGATTCAATATCACACAGGCCGCGCGGGAGTTAGGGCTGACGCGCCCGGCACTGTATCGCCGGATGGCGCGGTACGGGCTATAGATGCGTATCGTTCTCGCTATATTGGCAAAATTGTCAATCATCATCGCAGCCTGTCTGCTGACAGGCCCGGCCTGGCAGAACGGGTTTTTTGCGACGGCCGTGCTTATCGTATGTATGGCTGTATTCAGCATGGTTTCGCTCATCGCAACGCAGCTTGAACTGTTACGCCACACTCAGCGTCAGGAACCATCCGTCGTTCAGCCTGCAGAGCGCGAAACACTGCTTAACCGTGTTCTTCTCGATCATGCTCCGGTGCCGCTGCTGTTTCAGAAGACAGACGGTACGCTTCACGCCGCCAATCGGGCAGCGCGACGTCTTTTCGAAACGGAAGGACGGCTGATTGCACCACCATCCTCTCTTCTTGCTTTTATCGAACCCGATAAAAGCGCATCGGAGAATGCTATCATCCGCCTGCCCTCATCGGGGGGATCGTCGCGTGTCTATGCCGTGTCGGTCGGCCAGGGAGGTGGCGTTGGTGGAATCGTCGCTTATCTGGCGCTCATGGATGTTGAAGCGCGCATGAACGCCGCCGAGGCACAGGCGCTTCGCGAGCTGCTCCAAATTCTCAGCCATGAGATCATGAACTCCCTGACACCGATCGTCTCTCTCTCGGCGACGGCAGCCGAGTTGTTCAGCGAAGTTCCGACGCGTGAGACAGGGAGAATGATCAACGAGGCCCTCGCAACAATCAGGCGACGTGCCGACGGGCTGGATCGGTTCGTGCGCGGCTATCGCGATCTTGCGCGCCTGCCGACACCAGACCTCCAGCCGATAGACCTTGGGGAGTTGCTATGTGAGACGGCACGACTCTTCGATGCGCGATGGGCCGGTCGCGTCGCGCTCGAACTCTCGTTGCCGCCGGAGCGGATCATGGTCAGGCTGGACCGGGGGCAGATGGAGCAGGCACTGCTCAATCTTTTAAATAACGGAGCGGAAGCCGTTCTGGGGTACCCTTCGCCGCGCGTAAAACTCGCTGGGGCATGGATTGACGAAGCTGTTCGGATCACAGTGCAAGATAATGGCAAGGGCATCGACCACACACAGCGTGAGCGTATTTTCGAACCCTTTGTTTCCTTCAAGGCGAATGGAAACGGGATCGGCCTGAGCCTCGCAAGGCAAATCGTACGCAGCCATGGTGGGACACTGGCTCTGGAAAACGAAACGGCGCCAGGAGCATGGACGACACTATTTTGCATCCGCCTGTGAAAACAGCCTTTTGGAGAAACATCAGTAAATTTGGACGTTGATCAAAGCAAAGCTCTGTCTGAACGTCGGCTTTCCGGAAGCTCGAACAGCTTTTCTTACGACCGGGATGAGGCGCATCCCGCCTGTCTGCTTCATATTCCTTGAGTAGACAGGCAGTTTTCGGGGGGTAAGCAGATGGTCTGTTATCAGGCGACGAAGCCGGAAAACGGACATTACCACCCCACTTCCATTTGGCGCAGTAAAGCGCTTTTCAAGTGATCAATGGTTTGAACGCCTTATGATCGTCAGGGCCCGCTCAAGCACGGCGTCTTCTTTGTCCACCAACATCTCCCGGGTCAGCGGGATATCGACGTCCGGTCGGACACCAATACCTTCAAAGGGTGAGCCGTCGGGATAGTATTCCCGCCGGGTACTGACGCGAAAAGTCATTTTTAACTCTGGAAATCCCACACTGTAGGGCTGTCCGGTGCTGCCCTCAGTGGTTTCTCCCAAGATCGTGGCACGATGCGATATGCGCATGGCGGCCACGAAATCTTCGCAGGCCGATACACAATGGCGGTCGGTCAGCACAAAAACACGTCCATGGAATACAGGATGATTGGGTTGGATTAGCTCGCCACCGTCCCGAACCATGGCGTTAGGCAGCATACCGTCACCGGATTGAGACCATGCCTCCACAGTTCCTATATGTAGGGGCGTAGCGCTCAGCATATCGTGCATTGGCTTTTCCAAAACGGTATAAATGAGATTAATCGGCGTTGATCCTCCACCATTACCACGTAGATCGAATAGGAGAGCGGGTGCGTCAGTATGAGCCTTAACTGCATCGACGGCAGCATTTTCATATTCAGGCTTGCCGAAACTGGGGATAGCAATCCGGACAATGCCATCTTTCGAAACGTTGGTTTGCGTATTGCTGGGCGGCATCGGCAAGCCACTTGATGAACCAGTATTAAGAGCGTCTCGATCAATTATGACCTGTTTGCCGTTACCAAGGAGCAGTGTGAAGCGAGCCGGCCAAACTAATCCAAAAGTAAAAAGATGATTCTCGCTGGCGACGAGATTGCTGCCTCGAACGTAGGGCAGCCGCTGTTCGACCCACTTGCTAAACGGTTCACCATCGATTGCAGTAATGATATCGCCGGGTATCAAATTGGGATGATGCGATCGAGTAATAACCCAGCCGCCCTGCATATTTTGAGCTCGAAACGGCAATGTATCGCGGCAAACTAATTCTTTATCGAAAAAATTGGTATGTCCGTTAGCGAGGCTTCCGAACAATTTCATGACAGACAGGTCAAAAATGATCCGGGTCTTCGCGGTGATGGCCTGATCAATAAAGGCTCTGTATTGGGTATCAAATTCATAATCCGATGGGAGTGCCTCCCAGTGCGCGAAATAATGCTTTACGGTGTCGTAAATCCGAGTTGCAATCCAAATTTTTTGATCGAGCGACGGTGCTGGTAATAGGGCGGCGGCACTCGGCGCTAGGCAGGGTGTAGCTGCGCGAATGCTCGAAAAAGTGCTGACTGTGACAAGCGTCCCTATGAGAAACAAGAATACCCGCATTGCTACTACCCCTTTACGATTTCGCAACAATATGCGGCACTGGCCCGATCAAGGGAAGGCCGTTGACTGCCGCTATTGGCAGTATTCCATCAAATTGATTCGATTGTCGCCAAAGTCCGTCAACGGGAAATCAAATCGCGGCAATACGTGTCCGACATGAGGCGAGACCGGAAGCGCAGCTACCGTCGACGGATTATGACGGTTACCTTGGTATGCTTTTACCTGAGGTCCAGATGAAGGAATTGATTGAATTCACCCGGAACGTAGGAGCCAAAGGCTGTACCCTTCACAAACCCTCGACGCTGATACAGCTTGAGCGCAGGTTCGAATGCCGGTCCGCTACCTGTCTCAAGGCTTAATCGTTGTACACCATGCCTTTTGGCAGCGGCGATAATGGTCTCAAGGACAGCTGCACCGGCTCCCATGCGCAGGAAGTCCGGATGAGTTCGCATGGATTTCACCTCAGCAGTGCCATCTTCTGTAATTTTCAGCGCGCCAATGCTAGCAATGCGCTCCCCGTGCCAAGCTGTCCACACGGTTACGCCCGAGCCTTGCAAGCCTGTGAGATCTAGCGCGAAGACGCTACCCACTGGCGAGGAGGCGTGCATGCCTGCGAGGTGAAGTGTCAACAACGCACGTGTCTGATCTCCGGAGAGATCATCCTCCTTGATCTTAAACATCCTACCCTGATCCTCAGTTGCGCCTACGATGCAAGATGTCCGCTCTCCGCCTCACGCACAAGACCCGCCTACGGCTCAGATGTAGGCGTAAACCGCAGGTCCGCTTCCGCCGCTTGAGCGGGCCCAACGTCCCCGCTCCGAGGGGACAAGAGGTCCAATCATCGACTATTCCTGATCCGTCAGATCGCCTCGTGTCATGCCTGTTCTCTCTGCCCGTTATCCCACAGCCAGAAAGTGAATCAGATCTTGCCCCAGACCAATAGGTCTTTTGTCAACGTGACCCAGGTAAAAATTACCACTCCTTCGATCCTTCCCTCTTCGCCTTCCCCGAGTGTTGCTGGCCGGGAATGGCGCGGAGCAGCGTCTGTGTGTAGGGGGAGGCAGGTTCCCTGAAAATTTGTTCCGCATCGCCGTATTCCTCCTGTTTGCCATACCGGATGATGGAGAGCGTATCGGCAATCTGTCTGACAACGGCGAGATCGTGAGAGACGAAGACGAAGGTCAGATTGAGTTCTTTCTGCAATTCGGACAGAAGCTCCAGAATCCGGGCCTGTACTGTCACGTCCAGTGCGGAGACGAATTCATCCAGTACAAGGATGTCAGGTTGGGCCGCCAGTGCGCGCGCCAGGGCAACGCGCTGGCACTGGCCGCCGGATATTTCCGAGGGATAACGCTCCAGAAGGGCCAGCGGCAGATGCACGCGTTCCAGAAGGTCATGAAGACGTGCCTGACGCCAGGCCTGCCCTTCAGGAAAATAATTGCGCAGAGGTTCTTCAATAATGCGACGGATTGTCAGTCGTGGATCCAGAGAACTCCAGGGGTTCTGATAAACGAGTTGCATGCTCCGCAGACGCTGTCGGCGTTCTGCGGACGTCTCGGAGAAGATGTCTTTGCCCTGAACATGAACAGAGCCGGATTGCGGGGGGATGAGCCCCATCAGGCATCGCAGGAGCGTCGTCTTGCCGGAGCCTGACTCTCCAATAATACCGTGCGTTGTTCCGGGCTGCACGTCGAATGAAAGGTGACTGACAGCGGTTCGTGAGCCGTATGCGATCGTAAGATCTTTAACCTGAATGGCTGGCTGCGTGCCTGAAACAGGGCGCTCTGGTGTTGCTGGACGTGAGTGGAAAGCAGGAGAATCGGCGAGCAGCTTTCTGGTGTAGGAAGACCGGGGATTTTCGAACAGATTACGGGTCGTGTTCTGCTCTGCGATCTGGCCATGCCGCAGGACGATCATGTCGTGTGCGCGATCCCGTGCAACGGCAAGGTCGTGGGTGATCATCAGCACAGAGGATCCGCTTTCTTCCCGCAGACGGTCAAGCAGGTCCAGGATCTGGCCCTGAATGGTGACGTCCAATGCGCTTGTCGGCTCATCGGCAATGATGAGGGGAGGGGCAAGGGCTACGGCAATGGCAATGAGCACGCGCTGCTTCATGCCGCCTGACAGCTCATGTGGGTACTGTAAAAAGCGACGTTCGGGTTCGGAAAAGCCGACATGCTCTAGAAGGTGCAGGACGTGCGCGCGTCTTTCTGCCCGGCGCTGGGACGTATGAAGGCGGAGTACCTCTTCAATCTGCCTGCCGACGGGAAGACGCGGATCGAGCGAACTGGAAGGATCCTGCGGAATAAAGCCGATCTGGTGGCCGCGGATGGCATTCAGAGCGCGTGGTGTTGCGTCCGGAAGGGAGATGCCGTTCAGGGTGATGATGCCGTGCGTAACGCAGGCACTGGGCGGCAGCAGCTGAATGATCGCTTTGGCAATGGTTGATTTTCCCGACCCGGATTCCCCGATCAGCGCCATCGTCTGGCCGGGAAATGTCTGGAAGGAGATGTTTTCCACGGCCGGCTTTCCATCATAGGAAATGCCCAGGTGACTGACATCGAGGACAGGGCGCTGCGTGTTCATGGCTGATCCCCCCTCGTGCGTGTCATGGCGTGACTAAGGCGGTTTGTTGCGAACGCGACGGTCAGCAAGGCCAGACCGGGAAAGGTGGTCATCCACCAGGCGGTAGCCAGATAGTCACGGCCTTCTGCAATCATCAGTCCCCATTCCGGCGTTGGAGGGGGCGCGCCGTAGCCGAGAAAGCCGAGTGTGGCGAGGGAAAGGATCGCCATGCTGTAACGCAGAACAGCCAATCCCAGAACCGGGCGGAATGCATTGGGAAGGATGTGCCACCAGATCATGCCCCCAAACCCTGTTCCCGACAGGCGCGCTGCCTCGATATAGGGCATGGCGCGCAGACTGCGGACCAGATTGCGGATGATCCGTGCAAAGCCTGCGGTCTGGCTGATGCCGACGGCTATGGCGGCATGAACGGGGCCGAAACCTGTCAGGATCACGACGGTCAGCGCCAGAAGCAGTTCCGGAATAGAGAGAAGCACATCAATGATGCCTGAAAGGGCCGCATCCACAACCGGTGCGGACAGCGCTGCCAAGCCGCCGATAAAAGCGCCGAGAACCACGCCAGTCAGGGTTGCCAGAAGCGCCGCTGGCAGCGTTTCCCGTGCTCCGTAGACGATGCGCGTCAGAACATCGCGGCCGAGTTGATCTGTTCCGAACCAGTGCGTCCAGCCTGGGGCCAGAAGATGCTCCTTCGCAACGCCTGTCACGGGATCACTGTGGGTCAGGGTGAATGGGAAGAGGATTGCCAATCCGAAAACGGCAAGAACCCCTATGGACACGACGCTTTCCGGGCCGGGAGGGAGGAAGCGCTTCATGATCCGGATGTTTCCTTCCATCCGGCTGAGGAACGCAGGCTCGGATTGATCAGTGGAATCAGCAGGTCAACCACCAGGTTGGCGGCCACGAAGCCCGTGGCGCCGATCATGACAACAGCCTGCAGGACCGCGACATCCTGTCCGGACACGGCATCGCGGGTGAGACGTCCCAGCCCGTTCAGCCCGAAGATGGTTTCTGTCACGATGGCTCCCGCAATCAGTTCACCGAAGGAAATACCGGCCATCGTCAGGCACGGCGTGACGGAATTGGGCAGGATATGTCTGAAGAAGACGGACCGCTGACTGGCGCCCTTGGTGCGGATGGCCATGACGAAGGGCAGTCTTTCGGTTTCCTCAATCTGCTGGAGCAGAAGTTTGGCCTGTGGAGCTGCGATCGGCAGGCTGACGGCAAGAGCGGGAAGAATGGTCCCTTCCCAGGGACCTACGCCCACCACAGGCAGAAGACGGAGTTTGAAAGACAGGACCTGGATGATGAATATCCCTGACCAGTAGAGGGGGATTGCGCTCCAGAATCCGGGGATCGCCTGAAAAATCTGACGCAGCGGGCGAGCTGGAAGAAGGCTGGCTCCTATGGCAATCAGGAGTGTCCAGACAAGCGAGAGGATAAAACCTACTACGGCCAGACGCAGAGTGACGGGCAATGCAGCTTCGATCAGCGTCCGGACAGGTACACCGAGCTGGACGGAATATCCGAAATCTCCGTGAAGCATCCGCAGGATGGTGTGGAAATACTGGAACACCGGGCTTGAAGAGCCGCTGTAGAGAACACGCATGGCTTCGATCTGTTCGGGGGAGAGGCCAAGCTCGGGATCCATGAACCGGACCATGACGGCATCGCCGGGCATCATCTGCAGCAGGAAAAATGTCACCGTGAAAGCACCCCACAGGATCAGAAGGGCGCGGATGAGCTGTATGCAGACATGTCGGAAGCTGCTCATGGGCGGTTCAGTTCCACATTCTGAAAGACAGGCCGCCCAACAGCTTCGAACCCGAGGCCCGTCAGGTTTGGAGAGGTGGCATAGACCTGCGGTTCCTCGAAAAGCGGGATGTCATAGGCCTTGTCGATCAGGTATTCCTGCACCGCAACGACCTGTTTCAGACGTTCGGCGCGATCGGTTCGGGAGGCGATATCGAGCAGCATTGCGTTCAGGGTTTCGTCCTGAAAATGCTGTACCTTGTTGCTCTGCCCACCTTTCTGCAAAAGGGCATCCCGGTTTTTGGGAAAGAATTCGCTTTTCAGCACATCAGGATCTGCCCGGCCGACTTCCGAAACAGTCAGAGGGGTTCTCTGCGGGTCAAGGTTGTCGAGCAATACCCCTGCGGCAGAGCCAGACATGATATCGAGTTCAACACCCAGCCGGCGCCACTGCTGCGCCACAAGCTCAAGCATTGTCTTGTTCTGCGGATGAGGGAGGGAGATGTGAATTCCCAGACGCAGCGGATGTCCGTCCTTGTAGCGCAGGCCGTTTTCGCCGCGTCTCCATCCCGCGCTGTCGAGCAGTTGACCGGCAAGGACGGGATCAAACTTCAGTTTCTCCGAAAGATCCACAAATCCGGCGGCTTTCGACGACAGCACGGAACGCGCCAGAGGATAGTTCTCCGAATAGAGAACAGTAACGATTTCCTGTCGGTCGGTTCCGTGTAGCAGAGCTTTGCGAACGCGGATATCCGCCACAAGGGGGTTATCGGGCCGAAAGGCGATGCCAGTGTTTACACCACGGGTCGAGGGCGCATGGAGGCTGTAACCAGCATGTCTGATCTGTTCTTCGTCATAAGCCTCGACCTGACGGATGATATCCGCCTGACCGGCCAGAAGTGCGCCGACACGGATGCTGTCTTCTGGCACGACCAGAATCTTGATCTGGTCCGTCTTTGCCCGCGCCGGACGGTTTTCCGGACCCCAGTTGTAGTCCTTGCGGGCAGAAAGATCGACTTCCTTGCCCGGAATATCTGCCGAGACGACGAAGGGTCCGGAGCCAATGATGTTGGTGGCTGTTCCCAGTTCGTCGAAAGAGCGTTGCAGGGTGCCGGGTGAGACGATCCCCGATCCCAGAACGGAGGTGGCCTGCAGGAAGCCGGGCGCGGGATGGGTGAAGTGAAATCTTACGGTGAGGGGATCAATGACCTCCGCGCGGTCGAAATTGCTGATCGCCTCTGAAACAGGAAAATGCAGCGCTGGGTTGCCTTTTCCATAGGTTTGGTAATTCTGGGCTACGGCCCGCGCGTCAAGCGGCGATCCATCCGAGAACGTGACACCGGGACGGATATGGAACGTGTATTCCGTATCATCCTCATTCATGGACCAGTCCGTTGCCAGCCATGGCCTGATTTCCAGCGTCGTGGGGTCCTGCCAGGTCAGACGGTCCGTAATCTGGCTCAGAATTCCACCATTGGGATAAAATCCTCCAGCGGGCGGATAAAGGTTCGTGTGCTCCTGCGGGTCCAGATACGTGATGGTTCTGTTCTGGGAATGACCTTCTGCGCCAGGCATGGAAAGCGCGCAGATCAGCGCAAACAGGCCCGCGGGCAGCGACCGGAGAGGTGAGGCAGCGGGAACCGGCATTTTTACCTTCGCAATGATGTGGTCGCAGGCAGAATGAGGAACATTATCAACATAAAATATTAGTGTTAATTGGGATTATGCTATCTTGGAATGATAATTATGGACAGGGGCTGGCAATGAGATCAGAAAAATTTCCTGTCTGTTTTAAATGCGACACGCTCCTTTTTGGCCATGATTCAAGGAAAATCCTTGGTTTTTTTGGGAATATAAAACACTATAAAATATAGCTTAATTAAAATAATAACTTGCAACAAAGTTTTTCCTGTATCAGAAATCACTAGGAACTTTTCTACATAGTGATTCGCAGTCGGAATAACATCATGCCTGTTAGTGAAATAGAGATGCTGTACAGACGGAGTTATGATCGCCTGCAGTATGCAGGCATACGCCCCGTGACGCTTGCGACCACCCTGCTTCTGTCTTTGGGCGTAGCGCCTGTGGCTGTCGCATCGGATGGAACAAAGCATACCGATGATGAACGGTCGGTCCGGAGAAGTCACAAGGAAAGCCGCATGACGGCTGAGGTGGCTCAGGCGCGTCCTGAAGGTCATGTATCCGCACGTCAGACGCGTCCTGGAGCGGAATTACATCCCGTTGGCTCGAGGGATGTGGAAGATCATGGTGCTGTGGAACAGGTCGTGGCCAGGGGAAGTCGGGAGAATGTTGCTTCTGCTTTCCGGGTCTCCACGCCAACGAAGAGTACGGTGCGGGTTGCGACCGTGACGGGGGCTCAGCTTCTTCAGACCGGGCAGACCAATGTCATCGCGGCATTGCAGCAGACATCCCCTGAGTTGAATGCGCCACCGGGTGGGGGTGGGGGTGCCTATTCCACAACTCCAACTCAGACTGTCATCTTAAGAAACCTGAACGCCGATGAGACCCTCGTTTTGGTCAATGGTGTCCGACGCCATATCAGTGCCCTTGGAAACTGGGGGGACGGCCCGGCGAAGGGGACTCAGCCGGCCGATCTGAGCCTGATTCCCCTCAGTGCAATTGATCATATCGAGATCATTACGGAAGGTGCTACGGTTCTTTACGGGCAAGATGCCATCGGGGGCGCCATTAATATTGTTCTCAAGTCCGGTGCCAGAAATGGTGGCACCGTCAATCTCATGAACAGTGGATATTATGCTGGAGATGGTCAGGCCGTTGAGGCTTATGGCGACATTGAACGCAAGATAGGCAATCAGGGCGGTGGTATCGATATTGCCTGGCAGGTTCTGAACCAGCTTCCCAGTCATCGTGATGCCCTGAATACGGCCAATCTCTACTCTCTGCCGCAGGATGCGGAGATGCAGCGTCGCGTCGGGCAGGACGTCAATCGCGTCGAAGGTGTCAGCAAATCTCTTGCGGAAGTGTTCAGCTTCAACGGGCATATCCCCATTACGGATCGGGTGGAGGGCTATGCGACCGGAACGCTGGCACATCGTTCGACGGATCGCGTCGGGTTTTTTCGTGGTCCGGCCAACAACAATACAACGCGCGAACTTTATCCGAATGGATATTCTCCAATCGAAACATTTGATGAGCTGGATTTTCAGGTCAATGGTGGCCTCCGTGGCGTTCTCAATGACGGGCTGGCCTGGAATACCTATGCGTCCTTTGGTCGTGAGCGGGTGAACGAAGATGTTGAAAATGATGAAAACCCGACATTTGGCGTTGATAGCCAGACAAGTTTTCATCAAGGCCAGCTGATTGCATCCGAACTGATCGGCGGAGCCAAGTTCTCGAAAAAATTCGCTATCCCGCGTCTCGCCAAACCTGCGGAGCTGAATTTTGGCCTTGAGTACCGGCACGATACCTATCAGATCGGCCAGGGTGACTATCAGTCCTGGGCGACCGGACCCGTGCTTGTCGGGCAGACGGGTGTCCAGCCAAGCTCCGGTGCAGCGGGGTATGCCGGGTTCGAACCCCAGAATGCTGGCAACTGGTCGCGGGATATTTTCGACGGGCACGTTGGATTGGATCTGTTCCTGACGCAAAAATGGGAAATGACGATCGGGGGACGGGCTGTCAGCTATTCCGACAAGGGGGCTGCGCCGACTGGCTCTATCGGGATGCGGTATAATTTCAGCAAGCGTTTTGCGCTGCGTGCCAGTGTCAACACGGGTTATCGCGCGCCTACTCTGGGGGCCGTTCATTACAATGCGACATCTACCGGTCCGGGACAGGTGACGGAGAATCTTTCGTCATTTGATCCGGTGGCCAAGCTTCTGGGTGCTACGGGCGTTAAAGGTGAGACATCCCGCAGTTACGATATCGGGTTCGACTGGTCTCCGCTCGATGCGCTTCATCTGTCGCTGGATGGCTACCGCATCGATATCAATGACCGGATCGAAAGCACAACGGAGTTTTCCGGAACCCAGATGAACGAATTCCTTTACGCCCAAGGCATCACCAGCAGCCCGACGGACAGGATATTCGTCAATTACATGACCAATATCGGCAATACGACAACCAACGGTTTTACGGCCAAGCTGAGCTACCAGTTTCCGCTTGCGCCACGTTGGGGGGTGCTGATCGGAAGTGTGCAGGCCAATGTGGCTGATACGGAAGTCACCCACTACGCTGCCACACCCGCGGTTCTGCAGCAGTTGGGGCAAACGTATTACGACAGCCTCTCGCGCAACAATCTCCTGAGGGCTTCTCCCAAGAACAAGGAGTCCTTTGCCCTGAACTGGTCCAAGGGGCGGTATAATGTGTACGTGCAGGAGCAGCGTTATGCCGGGGTGGAATGGATCAACTACAGCGGCGATCCGTCCTCGACCTGGACGCATATTCGTCCGCAGGTTCAGACCAATATTGCGTTCAGTGCGCAGGTTGGACACGGTTTTACCCTGACGGCAGGGGCAAACAACCTGTTCAATAAATTTCCGACCCGGGTGAAGGAAAGCACGCTTTCTGAAACCCAGGGAACCATCAAGTATCCGACGACCGCTCCTGGCGGATATGAGGGTGGATATTACTATGCGAAGGTCGGATATGTCTTTTGACCCACCATTTTACTTCATTCTTTTTGGGTGATTCGATGACTACAGGATTTTCCTTCGAAGCGGAGCCGCCTCAGGACCTTATCGATTATGTCGTTGGGATCGAGAGCGGATCATGGCTTGATACTCTGCGGCGTGGCCGCAACGCTCTGCGTGATAATGCCCAGCAAAGCGCGGTGCTTCTACTCAACCCGGAGCGAGACGAAGGCTTTTCAAGGACAGAGCGTTTGGCCGTCGCGTCATTTGTCGCGGGACTGCATGGGGAACAGGACATTTATCGCCTGTATCTGGGTCTTCTGGAACGGAGCGGAGAAGGCCATGCTCTCTCCGCCGCCATCAGACAGTTCGTAAGTGAGGGCAGAACGAGAGGGCCTTACGGGGCTTACCCGAAAGGGGCACTGTCTAAGGAAGATCTCAATGGCCTTGTGTTCGATGTTTCTGCCGGGAAAATCGGAAATCGACTGTCTGCCGCTCTGAAGCATGCGCATCTTCTTGTGTATCATCCGCGCGATGCGTCGGCCGACGCGCTTGAGGCTCTACAGCAAGCAGGGTGGAGCGAAACAGCCATCGTGACGCTGTCCCAACTCGTTTCGTTTCTCACTTTTCAGGTCAGGATCATTCATGGCCTGACAGTGCTGCGTCATGCCGGCCCCGCCGTGGGTCAGGGTCTTCCGGAGAGCACATCATGAGCATTACCCAACAGAACGCATCCCCCCAGGAGCACCGGGAACCTGCCCTTTTCACTACGGCCCTTCTGGACTGGCATCCCTGGCTTTCGCCGCTTGAAGAAAGCGAACTGACGGAAGTTCATTATGAAGGGCTGGTGGACCGCGCCCGCGCCAAGTCCCCGTATTTCATGCTGCTGGCGCGTGATCCGCAGGTTCTGGGCGCGCGGACCCGCAGCGACAAGGATATCTTTTACAACACGGCTGGTGGACTTCCTCGCAGGGAGCGTGAACTCGCTGCAACGGCTGTTTCACGGTTCAATGGCTGCATTTACTGCGCGTCTGTTCATGCCCGTTTCAGCGAACGGCAGGGAGGTTCAGCCGAGGCGCTGGCCGTCTTGCTTGCAACCGGAAGCCTGCCCGTCGATGCGACGGAGGCATGGTTGCTTGTCGCGGAAGTGGCCCGCCAGATCTCGGAAACGCCCGTTGGTTTTTCAGACGTTCATGTGCGTGTTCTGCGTCAGGCCGGTTTTAATGATGCGGAGATCTTCGATCTGATCAATGCGTCCTCGTTTTTCAACTGGGCGAACAGGCTGATGCTGTCTCTGGGGTATCCGACCCTTCCGGTAGAAAAACAGGCCTGAGAATTCCTCCCGGAAAAGGTCATTATTGCGGACGCATGGAAAGATCCTGCGCCCGGCTTTATTGGGAACATATTGAAAGCGATTTCGACCGTGTCACGAAAACAGTTCGGATTTTTCACGCGTCTTCTGGATGCCGTTCCGGCCAGCCAGCGTTACGCGCTGGCGCTTGAACAGATCAGGGCCGCAGAGACTTACGGTTTCAAAAGCGCCTGGGTGGCGCAGCACCATTTCCACGGCGATGAAGGGGGGCTGCCGTCTCCTTTTCCTTTCCTGTCCTATGTTGCGGCGAATACGTCTCGTATTCGTCTGGGGACGGGAGTGGTCACTCTCGTGATGGAAGATCCCGTGCGCGTGGCCGAAGATGCGATCGTGACCGACATCCTGTCACAGGGGCGGCTGGAAGTTGGATTCGGTTCGGGGGGAACGCCAGCGTCCTATCTGGCGTTCGGGGAGCGTTTCGAGAATCGTCATGCAACCTTCAACCATAACCTGAATACGGTCAAATCCGCCTGGAAGGGCGAAGAACTTCCAGGCGGGAATCATCTGTGGCCGCAGGGGACGGGACTGGAAAAGCGGAGCTGGCAGGCGACTTTTTCGGCATTTGGTGGCAAAAAGGCCGGAGAAGACAGTGACGGCCTGCTGCTCTCCCGGACGCAGCCGCGCCCTGCCGGACGGCCGGACGCGAGCCTGTCGGATCTTCAGTTGCCGATCGTTGAGGCATATCTTGAAGCTCTGCCATCGGGGCAGGAACCCCGGATCCTTGCTTCGCGATCGGTTTTCGTCGCAGATGACCGGGAAGAGGCCCTGCAACTGGCCAGAAAAGGTCTGTCGCGGCAGGTGAAAAAATTCAGGGCAGCGGGGCATACGATTGACGATACGAATATCGATACCCTGATCCGGACATTTGATGTTCATCTGGGAACGCCAGATGATGTCTTGGCCTCTCTGTCAAAAGACAGAACGCTCGATCATGCGACTGAAATCGCTATTCAGGTTCATTCCGTCGACCCTGAACACCATTTCATTCTTCGGTCCCTGGAGCTCTTCGCTACTCAGGTCGCGCCCCAATTATAGATCGAAGTAATCGAAAACCAGGTCACGTTGACAAAAGATCTATATGATCTGCCTGAGATCTGATTCACTTTGTGCCCCTTGGTTAAGGGGCAGAGCAAAGAGATATGGCCTAAGGCGGGCTGACGGATCAGGAATGGACGATGATTGGCAGCATCGTGGTCCGTGCTCACTCACAGGCTGTTTGCGCAAAGGGGCTCATCCGGAGGGCTTGGGTGGATTACGTGGCGGCGTTACAGGGACTGCAACCGCATCGAGCGGATGTTCAGCCACCTCAAGCTGCAACCCGCTACGACAAGACTGCCCTGTTCTTCATCAGTTTCCTCAACCTCGCCGCCGCAAGGTTCTGGGTCAGGTCTTTTGTCAACGTGACCTAAGCTCTCACGGCAGAGCAAATTCTACCTCCCGTGCCAGTTGGGCATCTTTATGTTTTTCGACGCGCTCGACTTCGTTCCAGAGTGTGCTTCGGTCCAGAAAAGCCTCTGACGCGCCTTTGGGGAGCAGGATCCGGGAGTGGATGACCCCTGCCTTTCTCGTGAAGATGAGAGAGAGAGCCATGCCGAAAGCGTCACTTCGGCACTTGCAAGAGAGACCAATGTACAGGCGCGCACCTGCCTGATCCGGCTGGGATGAAGAGGCGGCAGATCCTGTGAGCAAGAGGCCTGACGCAGGCTTTCAGGCTGTCGAGAGGTAGCTCAGGGCCGTTTTGCGGCGTAGGATAGCGCAACGGAACGACATTAAGGGGGAAACGCTGATGACGCGCGTTCGGATTGGGGCGGCGCTTGCGCTGCTGGCGGCTCTTGCGGCCTGTGGGCCGGATTATGGTGGTCAGGGGTCGCGACAGTTCCGTGGCGATGACTACGGAAATGTCGGTGCGGGGCGGAGCAGCTACGGCTATCAGGGTGGTCCGACCTGAGGCTTGCTCAGGCCGGGAAGGTTCAGGACAGGGCGTCCTGAACCAGTTTTTCCTGCTGGGCGGCATGGACGCCCGGTAGTCCTGTCGCGGGAGAGGCAGCGCCTTCGCGGCCGACATAATCCGGGCGCTGCACGCGATGATTGCAGCTTCGCAGGGCGCGTTCGATGCGACGGTCCACGAAAATCCATGCGCCGTTGTTCTGCGGCTCTTCCTGACACCACAGAACCTGTTCCGCATCCGGGTGGCGGATGAGCTGCTCCATAAGGGCGTGGTGCGGGAATGGGTAGAGCTGTTCGACACGGATGATGGCGACGTCGTCGCGGTTCTGGCGCGTCCGTTCGGCAACGAGATCATAATAGACCTTGCCGGTGCACAGGATGACCCGGCGTGCGCCGTCTTCCTTTGCCGGGTCCGCGATGACGGGCTGGAAGCGCGTATGCGGTCCCATTTCGTCCAGCATCGAAACCGCATCCTTGTTGCGCAGCAGGGATTTGGGCGTGAAGACGACCAGCGGCTTGCGGCAGCGGCGCGCAATCTGGCGGCGCAGGGCGTGGAAGTAATTGGCGGGTGTGGTGATGTCGCACACGCGCATGTTGTTTTCGGCGCAGAGCTGAAGGATGCGCTCTGGGCGGGCTGAGGAATGTTCCGGGCCGCCACCTTCATAGCCATGCGGCAGAAGCAGGGTCAGGCCGGAGGTCCGCAGCCATTTGGTTTCACCTGATGCAATGAACTGGTCGAGGATGATCTGTGCGCCATTGGCAAAATCGCCGAACTGCGCTTCCCACAGAACCAGGGCTTCCGGATCGCCGAGGGAATAGCCGTATTCGAAGCCAAGGACGGCATATTCCGAGAGCGGCGAATTCCAGATGTTCAGTGGTGCCTGATGGGGCGCGATATGGGTCAGGGGCGTGTCTTCGCGACCCGTTTCCTGATCGAAGAGGACGGCGTGACGCTGGCTGAACGTCCCACGGCGGCTATCCTGCCCTGACAGACGGACGGGGTGTCCGTCCATCGACAGGGTGCCGAAAGCAAGGGCCTCGGCCGTGGCCCAGTCGATCGGGCCGCCATCGGCGACGGCCTTGCCGCGCGCCACGATCTGCCGGGCCAGACGGGGATGAACGGCCAGATCTTTCGGGATCGTGCCGATGGCCTCTCCGACTTCCTGAAGGCGCCTGAGAGGGACGCCGGTCATGGGTTGGATACGGTCCTGCTCATCCTGCAGGCGCGTCGGGTCTTCCGGGCCGTCCAGCCAGTCCGTGCTGTTCGGACGATAGGTCTTGGATGTTTCGAACTGTTCTTCCAGACGGTTCTGGAAGTGGGTCCACATCTCTTCGACCTCGGCTTCGGTCATGACGCCGGTGCGGACCAGATGCTGGGCGTAGAGGCTGCGTGTCGTGGCGCGGGACTGGATGGCGTGGACCATCGCAGGCTGCGTGAAGGCGGGTTCGTCGGCTTCGTTATGGCCGTGGCGGCGATAGCAGACGACATCCAGCACGATGTCGGACTGGAAGGTGCGGCGCCATTCATGGGCCAGAAACGCACAGCGGGAGACAGCTTCGGGATCGTCGCCATTGACGTGCAGGATGGGGGCCTGAACGGATTTGGCGATGTCGGTGTTGTGCAGGCCGGAATGGGCGTCGGACTGGACGGTGGTGAAGCCAATCTGGTTGTTGATGATGACGTGAACCGTGCCGCCCGTCCGATAGCCTTCCAGCTTCGAGAGGCTGAGGGTTTCGTACACGACGCCCTGTCCCGCGAAGGCTGCGTCCCCATGAACGAGAATGCCCAGATGGTGCTGGCGGTCCCGGTCCTTCTCGCGATCCTGATCGGCGCGCACACGGCCGAGCACGACCGGGTCCACGGCTTCCAGATGGGATGGGTTGGGCAGGAGCGAGATGCGGACGGTGTGTCCGGCGTGCTCGAGCGTCGTGGCGGTGCCGAGATGGTATTTTACGTCGCCCGAACCCTCGATGGTGTCGGGCTTGAAGGATGCACCGGCGAATTCACTGAGGATGGCGGCAAACGGCTTGCGCAGGATGTTGGCCATCACGTTCAGGCGGCCACGATGGGGCATGCCGAGCGAGACGGAGCGCACATCGTCCTGTGCGGCGGTATCAATCAGGGTCCGCAGGGCCACGATAACGCTCTCGCCGCCTTCAAGGCCGAAGCGGCGCATGCCCATGAAACGCTTCTGGCAGAACTGCTCGAAGCCCTCGGCGCGGGTGAGGGCGAGGAGAATGCGCTTCTGGTCCAGCGAAGGTGCGGGGGCCGGATTTTCCAGACGGTCGATCCACCACTGGCGCTGGGCCTGGTCCTGAAGATGCATGAACTCGACCGCTGTCGTGCCGCAATAGGCGCGGCGCAGACGGGCGATCAGGTCCCGGTCTGCGCCGGGAGGCGTCAGTTCGGGGATGTCGGGTGTGGGGGCGAGGCCGAGCGGATCCAGTGCTGCGATGGAATGTCCGCGCAGGCGATAGGCGAATTTCAGGCTCTCGGCGCTGGCGTCGGTCTGATCAGCCGTATCCGTGCCGGTCAGACGCTCTGAGCCGAGGGTCTCGAACAGGGAGGCGAAGGCCGGGTCCACGGAGGCCGGGTCGTGCTGCCAGCGTGTGTGCAGCTCCGCCAGATAGACGGTGTTTTCGCCGTTGATGGCGTCCCGGTCATCACGATGGTCGCCCATGAACTTGTCTCCTGTGTCCCCGGCTCCTGTGACCTGTGGGGAGCCGGGGGCCTGTCTGGTGGTCGTGCACTCTAACGGATTGGCGGAACAGGGCCAATCTTCGTCTGTCCCGCGCGCCGTCTGTTCAGAGACCGAAGCCGCGTTTCATGGCGTCGATGCGACGGGTGATGGAGTGGGTGGCGACCGGGGTATCTGTCCGGTCGAAGATATGGCAGGCGCCGGGTACGATTTCCAGCTCTACAGAGATTCCCTGATGGATCAGGCGCTGTGCGTAGGCGAGATTTTCATCCAGAAACAGGTCCAGCGCGCCGACGGACAGGTAGACCGGGGGCAGATCGGACAGGTCGGTGGCGCGGGCCGGGGCGGCATAGGGCGAGACGTCGGCCGAACCGGGCGCTACGGGATTGAGGAGGGCCGTCCACATGAAGGTATTGCTGGTACGGGTCCACAGGAACTCGCCCCCGACCGGGGAAGCATCGGGCTGGCCCGTAATCGTGCAGTCATCGAGCACGGGATAGATGAGGTTCTGGAACAGCAGTGCCGGTCCTTCCCGGTCCCGGGTCAGGAGCGCCAGTCCCGCAGCAAGGCCGCCGCCCGCGCTCTCGCCGGTCAGGCCGATGCGGGCGGGATCAATCCCGAGTGTGTCGGCGCTGCGGGTGATCCAGCAGAGCGTGGTGTAGGCGTCCTCGATCGCGGCCGGAAAGGGATGTTCCGGAGTGAGGCGATAATCCGGGGAGATGACCACGCAGTCCAGTTCCTGTGCGAACTGGCAGAGCTGGGTCGTGGTGAGCTCGGGCTGGCCGGCGAAATAGCCGCCGCCATGCAGATGCAGAAGAACCGGGCGCGGGCCTGTGGCCTCTTTGCGGGGACGGACGGTCAGGAGGCGGATGGGAGGTGCGTTTTCCGTGCCGGGGATGTTCAGGCGCTCCAGGGTGACGGGATAGTCTTCGGCCTGAAGAAAGGACTGTCCGGCGGCCTGTTCGAGGCCAGCGCGAAAGGCGGGCAGGGATTCCGCAGAAAGATCGACCGTCGGGATCTCTTCAAGAAGGGGAAGGAGTTCGGGAAGGACGAGGGAGCGTGTGTTCATGAAAGGACGCCTTGGGTCGAGGAAGGGGCGAAAAATGAGGCAGGAAAATCGAGCATAATTCCAGTGGTCGGACCGCTTGAAGGCAAAAATCTGTTCATTGTGCCACAAAGTTGCCGCAACTTTTCAGGGCTGAGAGTCGTCTAGTCTGGTGACCGGTCCTGAGCCGGCCTTGTTGGGATGGGAGTTTCGCTGATGCGTGCTCTTCTGTTTCTTGCAGTTCTGACGGGAAGTGGTCTTGCGCTGACGGATGTGTCAGCTGGAGCGCAGGAGCTGCGTCGGGACGGTCTGTCCGCGCATGCGGTTCTGACGGATGAAGTCAGCCAGTCGGGTGTGGATCACCGGATGCTGGAATGCCGGACCGATCCGCGCCTGCTTCATACGGTCTGGGACGGGCGCTCCTCTCCGCATCCGGAGCCCCATGTCTGCACGGGTGGTGCGAACCACCTGGGGGCAGGATATGTCCGCTATCTGGCGACGAGCCGGATGGTGAAGGCACATAAGCCGCTGCGGGGGTAATATTCTTTCGCAAAAGGCAGGTCTCACATGTGTGGAATAGGCCTTGTCGCCGACGTGGGCCGCGTCTAGCCTCCTGCGCCATGAGCAGGATTTCCCTTGATTATGATGCGTTCGAGAGCATGCCCGTTGCGGAAAAACCGTTTCCGCATCTGGTGGTGCCGCATTTCATCGGCAACGACGATCTGAAGGCGGTTGTCTCGGACCTGCCGGAAATGAAGTCCGGCGGCTCCTTTCCGCCGGAAGCGCTGAAGCTGACGCCGCGTGTCTCGGCCATGATTGCGGAATTGCAGGGGCCGAAGCTCAAGGCGCTGGTGGCCGAGAAATTCGGGCTGGATCTGGCGGATGCGCCGACCATGCTGACAATGCGCGGGCGCACGCGGGAAAAGGACGGGCGGATCCATCGGGATTCCGAGGCCAAGCTGGTCACGATCCTGCTGTATCTGAACCCGCGCGGGGAAGATTGGGCGTCGCGCGATGGCTGTCTGCGGCTGCTGAACGGGCCGGATGATGTCGAGGATTTCGATGTCGAAGTGACGCCTGCGGAAGGGACGCTGCTGGTGTTTCCGAACGGTCCGGCAACCTGGCACGGGCATCGGCAGTTCGTGGGAACACGGTATGCGATCCAGCTCAACTACATGGCGACGGGGCGCAAGGCCCGCTACGAACTGCGGCGGCACCGTCTGTCGGCGCTTTTAAAGCGTCTGCCCTTTTCGGGCTGATTTTCAGGGAACGGGAAAAGATCATGGGTTATCGGGTTGCGGTTGTTGGCGCCACGGGTGCGGTGGGGCGTGAACTGCTGCGAATTCTGGCGGAGCGGGACTTTCCGGTCGATGAAGTTGTGGCGCTGGCCTCTCCGCGGTCGGCCGGGCGTGAGATTTCTTTCGGGGACAAGAAAGTCCTGAAAGTCCAGAACCTCGAGACGTTCGACTTCAAGGGCTGGGACATTGCGCTGTTTTCGCCGGGTGGTGCGGTTTCGGCCGTCTATGCGCCCAAGGCTGCGGCTGCGGGCTGTGTGGTGATCGACAACACGTCGCATTTCCGCATGGAGCCGGGCGTGCCGCTGATCGTGCCGGAAGTGAATGCGGCAGCGATTGGCAAGGCGAGCCGTGGCATCATTGCCAACCCGAACTGCTCGACCGCGCAGATGCTGGTGGCACTCAAGCCGCTGCATGATCTGTTCCGGATCAAGCGCATCGTGGTCTCGACCTATCAGGCCGTTTCGGGCGCCGGTAAGGACGGCATGGATGAGCTGTTCGCCCAGACCAAGGGCACGTTCGTCAATGATCCGCCGACGGTCGCGCAGTTCACCAAGCAGATCGCCTTCAACGTCATTCCCCATATCGACCGTTTCATGGACGACGGTGCGACCAAGGAAGAATGGAAGATGGCGGTCGAAACCCGCAAGATCATGGACCCGGACATCAAGGTTCTGGCGACATGCGTGCGTGTTCCGGTCTTCATCGGACATTCCGAGGCCATCAGCATCGAGTGCGAGAAGCCGGTTGATCTGAAGAAAGCGCGTGAGGCGCTGCGCAAGGCGCCGGGCGTGATCCTGCGCGACGAGCGCGAAGACGGCGGCTACGTCACGCCGATCGAATGTGTGGGCGAAGATGCGACGTATGTCTCGCGTCTGCGGATCGATCCGTCGGTCGAGAACGGTCTGGCGCTGTGGTGCGTGTCCGATAATCTGCGCAAGGGCGCAGCGCTCAATGCGGTCCAGATTGCGGAAAGCATCGTGGAACAGGGACTTCTGAAGGACGGGCAACTGTTCCGTCGCAACGAAGTACCGGATGAAGATGAAGACTGAGTGATGACGTCATCCCGCACAGAGACGGTTCTTGCGGCCAATGAGGATATCGAGCGTCTGTCGCTCGATGTTCTTCTGGACCGGCTTCTGACGTCCCAGAAGGCGGCTCTGGACCGGGTCGGTGAGGCATTGCCGTCCATCGAGCGTGCCGTTGAGGCCGCTGTGCCCCGGCTTCAGGCCGGCGGGCGGCTGGTTTATGCGGGGGCGGGGACGTCCGGGCGGATCGGATTGCAGGACGGTGTTGAACTGACGCCGACCTTCGGTCTGGCTCCGGAGAAACTCGTCCTGCTTCTGGCCGGCGGGGCGGGTGCGACGACCCAGGCCGCCGAGGGCGCAGAAGACCGGGAAGATCAGGCGCGGCTTGATCTCATGGAACATCATCCGAATGAACATGATGTGGTGATCGGCGTCGCGGCGAGCGGCAACACGCCCTATACCTGCGCCATCGTTCAGGTCGGGCGGGAAGCGGGTGCGCTGACGATCGGTGTCAGCGGCAATCCGGAATCGCGTCTGCTACGGGAAGCGGAACTCGGGATCTGCATCCCGACGGGTGCTGAGGTTCTGGCGGGGTCCACACGCATGGCTGCCGGGACTGCACAGAAAGTCACGCTGAACCTGTTTTCCACGGCGCTGATGACGCGGCTGGGGCACGTCTATCGCGGGCGCATGGTGGATATGCGCATCAGCAATGACAAACTTCAGGCGCGTGCGGAGCGCATGGTTATGGAGCTGGCTGGCGGGACGGCCGAGGAGGCGCGTGAAGCCCTGAAACTGGCTCAGGGGAATACGAAACGTGCGGTCCTGCTGCGGCGTGGGGTGGCTCTGGCAGACATCGAAGCACTTCTGGAGCGGTGTCAGGGCAATCTGCATCTGGCGCTTGCGGAGCTTTGAGCGCGACACGAAACACAGGCGCGCCCGCGATGGTCTGGGCACTCGGGCTGATGAGCGGCACGTCCCTGGACGGTGTGGATGCCGCCCTGATCGAAACGGATGGCGTGCGCATCGGGCGGATGGGGCCGTCCCTGACCGTGCCTTACAGCCCGGAGCTGCGCGCCCGGACCCGCGAGCTTCTGGATCGTGCGACAGGTCTTGCTGCTGATGATGCCGAAGTTCTGGCCGTCACGCGGGAGCTGACCCTCCGGCATGTGGACGCCGTGCGTCTGCTGCGCGAGAAAGCGCCGGGTCTGGAGCCCGCGGTCATAGGCTTTCATGGCCAGACCATCCTGCATCAACCGGAACGCGGCCGAAGCTGGCAGATCGGGGATGCCCGGCTGCCGCAGGATCTGTGTGGTGTGCCGGTCATCCACGATTTCCGGTCGCGGGATCTGGAAAATGGGGGGGAAGGGGCGCCGCTGGTGCCGGTGTTTCACGCCGCCCTGCTTCAGCAGGAACAGCGCCCCGTGGCCGTTCTCAACATTGGCGGAGTCGCCAACGTGACGGTTCTGGGCCCCCAGGACCAGCATGGGCAGCGCGGCGTCTGGGCCTGTGATACCGGCCCGGGCAATGCCCTTCTGGACGACTGGGCTCTGCGGCATACCGGCAAACCGTGTGATTTCGGGGGCGCGCTGGCGTCTTCAGGAACGGTTCGTCAGGATGTTCTGGAGAAGCTGCTGGCGATCTCATATTTCGCGCGGCCCATGCCCAAATCGCTTGATCGGCTGAGCTTTCATCCGGAAGCCATGGCGTATGTACGGGATCTGTCTGCGGAAGATGGGGCGGCGACACTGGCAGCCTTTACCGTCGAGGCCGTGGCCCGGACGCCGTTTCCGGTGCAGCCTGAAACGTGGTTTGTCGCAGGAGGCGGGCGCCATAACCCGGTGCTGATGGACGGATTGCGTTGTCTGGGGAATGTGGCATCCGTGGATGTCCTGGGATGGGACGGGGATGCTCTTGAAGCGCAGTGTTTCGGCCTTCTGGCCGTGCGCTGTCTGCGGGGGCTGCCTTCTTCCTGGCCGGGAACGACCGGTGTCAGACAGCCCTGCATTGCGGGAAGAGCCGTCTGACGGCTTCCCCGCAGGTCTGAGCGGGATCAGACGGAAGCGAGTTCCGGCCAGCCGGTTTCCGGGCGGTCGAGATGCTTCAGAAGGTCGTGGTCCGGCGTGTTGACGAGATCCTTGACCAGGGTCTTGAAAAGCTTCTTTGCCGTCGGCTTGTCGAGATGCTCGCGGATTTCGTGCGAGGCCTGAGCCGGAGCAACAAGCAGAATGCCTTCGACGTCGCTGTTCTGTGCGGCCTTGTTGATATGGGCGGCCAGATCGCGCGTGAAGTGCTCCTTGAGCTGCTCATGCGGGTTTTCGCGCGGCGCCTTGATGGAACCGACATCCGTTTCCGCGTTGGAGCCCTTGTGCAGGTCGAAATTTGCAATGGTGCGCAGCTGTGCCCCTTCGAGGCGCAGGAAGCGGGCTTTTTCGCCGTCAGCAACAACGTAAATGACGGGATCCTGTGTAGCCATGTCTGGAAAACCTTGTTTCAAAATCAGATGGTGTGTCTGTAACAGCTTCGAGATGGGATGGTTGCCTGCAGACGACAAGATCATGCAGAGTCGTATTCTTCTAACCCATTGAAAGTATTTGGATATTTCGTTTCTTTGAATGTTTTTTGAAGAATTCCGAATTTTTTTGTTGAAACACGGGGAAGATGTGCTCAATCTCTGAATTGAGCCTACCAGAAAATCTTTTCCAAAGGCTCAAAGGAGGCAAGTATGGCTCTGACGAATACTCTTCTGCCGTATGTTGGTCCTATGACCGTCGCTGTTGCGGTGTTTGCCTATACTTTGCTGCAAGGGACCCGGAAACCGGATGTTTCCTATGCGAAGGTAAGGCATCGACGATAGCGTCCCGCAAGGGGCGCGTATCTCCAGACGCTTTCCCTCTTTCCTAAGTCAGTGCCCGGTTCCACAGTAGAGGGCACTATGGCATTTCTTCACAAAACACCCCGCATCGCTCCTCCGCCAGAAGGCCGGACCGGTATTCTCCTTATCAATCTCGGAACGCCTGATGACACAGGCTATTTTTCGGTAAGGCGATATCTGAGCGAATTTCTCTCTGACCGTCGTGTCATCGAGAGCCCCCCACTGATCTGGCAGCCCATTCTGCAGGGTATCATCCTGACAAAGCGCCCCTTTGCCAGCGGCGCAAACTATGCGCGGATCTGGCATAAGGAAGAAAATGCCTCGCCATTGCGGGTCTATACGCGCAGGCAGGCCGAAGGGCTGGCTGAGCGGCTTCGGGCCGATGGTGTGCCTGTCGAATGGGGCATGCGCTACGGCCGTCCTTCCGTTGCGAAGGCTGTTGAGAGCCTGATGGATCAGGGCTGTGACCGGATTATCAGCATTGCGCTTTATCCGCAGTATTCCGCTACGACGACCGCAACCGCCAACGACCAGCTTTTCCGCGCGCTCATGCGTCTGCGTCGTCAGCCTGCCGTCCTGACTGTTCCGTCCTTTCCGGATCATCCTGCTTTCATACGCGCCCTCGAGACGTCCGTGCAGGACACGCTTGCGGGTCTGAGCTTTAAGCCGCAGCAGATCGTGGCGTCGTTTCATGGCCTTCCCAAAACCTGTATCGAAAAGGGCGACACCTATCGCGATGAGTGCGAGCGCACGATCTCGGCCCTGCGTCAGGCTTTGGGGCTGAGTGAGGAGCAGATGCCCCTGACGTTCCAGTCCCGTTTTGGGCCGCTGGAATGGGTCCAGCCTTATACGGCGCCCTTCGTCCAAGCCCTGCCGGCCCAGGGAATCACGAAGATTGCCGTCATCATGCCAGGCTTCATGGTGGATTGTCTCGAGACGCTGGATGAGATCGGAAACGAACTTCGGGAAGAATTCATGGAAGCGGGGGGGGAAGAGTTTGCCCTTGTGCCGTGCCTGAACGATTCGAAAGGAGCGATCGATCTTCTCGAAGACCTGTCCCGCTCTGCCATGGCAGGCTTTCAGCGCGGCTGAGCCTCGCCGCTTTTCAACTGTCCTCAGGACCCTACCCGTCAGCGGATGGGGTTTTTGTGAGTCTAGGGTCGGAAAGACCGGTGCATTTTATTTAGCTTGCAGTGCGCGCAGCTTTTTCCTATAACTATGGCACTGAGCCATAAAAGATAGTCAAAAATCGGTTCAGAACGCAATTTCACAGAATGATTTTCATAAAGGCCACTCTCTCGGGGAGCGGACTTTTTTTGTTGCGTACGTCAGAAGCAAGACACGTTTTCCTGCACAAATATTACGGCTCAGGACAGGATTTCGACCGTCTCTTCTGTTCGGTCTCCAGTAGCGGTGTTCTTCCGGTTACTGGAGACCGTCTGATTCTTTTTCATTTTCAGTTACGGGAAAAATCATGAACGCTGTTTCCAGCACGCAGAGCGCAATCCAGTCGGGTTCGCGCTGGACGATCGCTGACGCGATGAAGATTCATACCGATGATCCGACGACGACCATGCCGGTCATCGATTATGCTTTCCCGGTCATCGATTCCGATGTGTGGCAGTGGGATACCTGGCTGCTGCGCGACATCCACGGCAAGACCGTGACCTTCAAGGGCTGGTACGTCATGTTCGCCCTCGTGGCCGACCGCTCCGCAACGGGCGATACGGTCGAGGGCTGGCACAGCCGTAACAACTATTCCTATATCGGCTACTACTACAGCCGTACCGGCAACGGCGCGGACTGGACGTTCGGCGGCCGTGTCATCAAGGAAGGCGCCAATTCCCGCAGTTGGGAATGGTCCGGCTGCGCGGTCATGCGCGAGAACAGCAACAGCACGGTTGATCTGTTCTACACCTCCGTCAATGACACCCCCTCCGAGTCTGTTCCGTCCTACACGACGGGCCGTATTCTCGCGGACGCCAACGGCGTGTGGTTCGAGGGCTTCGATGTCTGCACGGACATGTTCCAGGCGGACGGCGTGAATTACGCCAATATCGTCGAGGACCAGTACTGGGACTTCCGCGATCCGCATATCTTCCGGAACCCGGACGACAATCAGATCTACGCCCTGTTCGAAGGCAATGTCCCGGGCATGCGCGGTGACTTCACCATCGGCTCTGACGAAATGGGTCTCGTGCCGCCGGCCACGACCGTTCCGGCCGGGGCGCAGTACGGTGCGGCCGCGATCGGTATTGCGCGCCTGACATCCGACGCCACCAAGGGCGATTTCTCGCAGTGGGAAATGCTGCCGGCGCTTGTCACCGCGCTCGGCGTGAATGACCAGACGGAACGCCCTCATGTCGTGTTCCAGGACGGTCTGACCTATCTGTTCACGATCTCTCATCACTCCACCTTTACCGGCAATAGCACGGGCCCGGATGGTGTGTATGGTTTCGTGTCGCGCAACGGCATTTTCGGTCCGTATGCTCCGCTGAACGGCTCCGGCCTCGTGCTCGGCAATCCGTCTTCGGCGCCGTACGAGACCTACTCGCACTTCGTGGATCCTGCTGGCTACGTGCAGTCCTTCATCGATACCCTGCCGCAGCCCGGTTCGGCTGATCCGCAGAATCCGGAAACTTATCGTATCGGCGGCACGCTGGCGCCTACGGTGAAGATCGTTCTCGACGGCGAACGGACCTATCTGACGGAAGTCCACGCTTACGGGCAGGTCTACGCCCAGGGCGTCTGGCCCACTTCTTCGGCCTGGGACAAGCGTTCCTGAAGCCATTTTGCCCTCTCCCGAAAGGGGAGGGCATCTTTTTGCGTTTCAGGCGCAGATATGCGCTGGCCTATGGCCAAGAAACGGTTTTAGCGATTTCTGAAGAAATTATCGGCTGGTCGGAGTGAGAGGATTCGAACCTCCGGCCCCTGCGTCCCGAACACAGTGCTCTACCAGGCTGAGCTACACTCCGGCCGACGGCGCTTGTCCTACAGGGGTTAACGCTTTCCTGCAAGGGGGCTTGGGTGAAAAATCAGAGAATGAGTGCCGTTCGGCTGAGATGCCGCCATGACCAGAGGACAGCTCTCGCCTGTCCCTGAAGATTCCATACGGGCAGAAGCCCCACGCCTCCGTCGGCAACGCTGACGCGGGAGTCGGCGGAATTGTCGCGGTTGTCCCCCATGACAAAGAGATGGTTTGCGGGAACGGTGAAAGGGGTGACGTTATCCAGTTCGCCGTCCTGCGACAATTTGAGGATATCGTGCCGCACATTGCCCGGCAGGGTCTCTTCATAGCGCTCTGCGGGCAGCCAGACACCTCTGCGGCTTTCCTCTCGCGCGGGCCCCCTCTCTTTCCAGGGCAGTTCCGTGCCGTTCAGGATGACGTGTCCATGAACAAGTGCAATCCGGTCACCGGGAAGGCCAATGACGCGTTTGACCCAGCTCTGATGCAGATTGGCGGGCGCGCGGAACACGACAACGTCTCCGCGATGGGGTAGGTGTCCGAAGAGGCGCCCTTCCGTTTCTGACGAGGGCCTGAGAGCGTCTCCGAATGGGAGGTTGGCGGTGCTGAGACCATAGCTTGGCACAACGACGCCGATCTGGTCGCCAATCATCAGGGTAGGCTCCATTGAGGCCGAAGGCACGACATAGGCCGCGGCAAGAGCGCTGTGAATGGTCAGAAAGCCCAGAAGGACAGGCAGGAAAGACAGAATGTCACGGGTCAGTTGGCGCAGGGTCATGATGAGGGTCTCCGTAAGAGGAAGAGTGCCTCATGGGGACCGGAGTGCCAGTTAAACCTGTGTCAGGTCCTGTCATGAAAAAAGGGGCGTCCCGTCATGGGGCGCCCCTTTTTTGCCGTTTCAGGAACAGGACGCCTTACAGCGCCTTTTCAAGCTCAGGCAGGACTTCGAACAGATCGCCCACGATGCCGTAATCGGCAACCTTGAAGATTGGGGCTTCCGGATCGGCATTGATCGCCACGATGACGCGGCTGTCCTTCATGCCGGCCAGATGCTGGATCGCACCGGACAGGCCCACTGCGATGTAGAGTTCCGGCGCCACGATCTTGCCGGTCTGGCCGACCTGCATTTCGTTCGGGGCGAACCCGGAATCCACGGCCGCACGGGATGCGCCGATGGCGGCGTTCAGCTTGTCGGCGATGGGTTCGAGCAGCTTGAAGTTTGCAGCGTCCTTCATGCCCTTGCCGCCGGAAATCACCACGCGGGCGGATTCCAGTTCCGGACGGTCGGATGCGGAAAGCTCAACCTTCACGAAGACAGACTTTTCGCTGGTCGGAGCCTCGATCGTCTCAATGGCAGCAGAGCCACCCTCGGCAGCGACCGGATCGAAATTGGAGCCGCGGATCGTCAGCACCTTGATGCTGTCGGCGGAGCGGACCGTCGCCAGGGCGTTGCCAGCATAGATCGGGCGCACGAACGTGTCGGCATCCTTGATCTCGACCACATCGGGAATGGGCTGCACGTCCAGCAGGCCTGCCAGACGCGGCAGGATGTTTTTTCCGGTGGCGGAGGCGGCGGCCACGATGTGGCTGTAGTCCTTCGCGCGGGCAGCCAGCAGATCGGCGGCAGGCTCGGCCAGATCGTTGACCAGACCCGGCACGCTGAGAACGCGCGTCACACCCGGCAGGGCAGCAGCGGCCTGTGCGCCGTCTCCGAACACGATGGCATCGACGGCACCGAAGCGGGAGGCCGCGGCAACGGCCGAACGGGAAGCCTGACGGACCGCGCCGTTTTCGACTTCAACCAGAACAAGAGCGGTCATCAGATCACCTTCGCTTCTGTCTTGAGCTTCTCGACCAGTTCGGCCGCGCTGTTCACCTTCACGCCTTCCTTGCGCTCGGACGGCTCGGCCACGGAGACAACCGTGAGGCGCGACGCCGTATCAACGCCGAGGCTGTCGATCTCGATCGTCTCGAGCGGCTTCTTGCGGGCCTTCATGATGTTCGGCAGGGACGCATAGCGTGGCTCGTTGAGGCGCAGATCCGCCGTAACCACGGCCGGGAGCGTGAGGGACACGACTTCCGTACCGCCATCGATCTCGCGGGCAACTTCGACGCGGCCATCGGCAACCGTTACGGCACTTGCGAACGTGCCCTGCGGCCAGCCGAGCTTGGCGGCCAGAATCTGGCCCGTGGCATTCATGTCGTCGTCGATCGCCTGCTTGCCCATGCAGATCAGACCGGCTTCCTCGCGCGTGGCGATCGCCTTGAGCACGTTGGCCACGGCGCGCGGCTCAAGCGCGTCGTCCGTGCGGACGAGAATGGCGCGGTCCGCACCCATGGCCATGGCCGTACGCAGAACATCCTGCGCGGCCTGTGCGCCGATGGTCACGGCCACGACTTCCTTTGCGGCGCCCTTTTCACGCAGGCGCACCGCTTCTTCGACCGCGATTTCGTCGAACGGATTCATGGACATTTTCACGCCCTGCGTTTCGACACCGCTGCCATCGGCCGCTACACGTACCTTGACGTTGTAATCGACCACCCGTTTGACTGGGACCAGAACTTTCATCGTCATCTTTCGCTGCTGTCGCCGCCACAAAAACGGGCGTCACCGTAGCGGGACTGACCGGAAAAGTCACACTCCGTTCTGGCGGTGCCCTTTTGCGGGAAGAAAATTACATCCCGACCGGATAGTTCGGACCGCCACCGCCTTCGGGCGTGCACCAGTCGATGTTCTGCGTCGGATCCTTGATGTCGCAGGTCTTGCAGTGCACGCAGTTCTGGGCGTTGATCCGGAGCTGCCAGGCGTTTTCGCCCGTCTGTTCCTGTTCATACACACCAGCCGGGCAGTAACGGCTCTCCGGCGAATCGAACACGTCATGATTGACGGTGCGCCAGATGGCCTCGTTGCGCAGCTTGAGGTGAACCGGCTGGTTTTCCTCGTGATTCGTGCCACTCAGAAAGACCGAGCTGACGCGATCGAAGGTGATCTTCCCGTCCGGCTTGGGATACTCGATCTTCGTGCACAGCGACGCCGGACGCAGCGTCTCGTTATCGGCATGCGGATGGTGCAGCGTCCAGGGCGCACGACCACGCAGGATCATGCTGTCGATCCCGGCATAGAGCGCGCCGAGCTTCATGCCCCATTTCGCGAAAGCCGGGCGGATGTTGCGGACGTCGCGCAGTTCGGACCACAGCCAGGACTGGCGGACGCGCGCCGTCATGCTGGCGGCTTCCTTTTTGTCCTTTTCCAGAGCCTCGGCCACGGCTTCGGCCGCGATCATGCCGGACTTCATGGCCGTATGCGTGCCTTTGATCTTGGGCACGTTCAGGAAGCCTGCCGAGTCACCAGCCAGCACACCGCCCGGGAAGGTGAGGCGCGGAATGGACTGGAAGCCGCCTTCGGACAGAGCACGTGCGCCGTAGATCAGACGCTTGCCGCCCTCGAAATGCTCCCGGAAAGCCGGGTGCAGCTTGGTGCGCTGCATTTCCTCGAATGGGGACAGATAGGTGTTGGCGTAATCGAGGCCGGTCACGAAGCCGAAGCTGACCAGATTTTCCCCGAAATGATAGAGCCAGGCGCCCCCATAAGTATGGTCATCGAGCGGCCAGCCAAAGCTGTGCTGCACAAGACCGGGGCGGTGCTTTTCTGCCGGGATTTCCCAGACTTCCTTGACGCCGAGGCCATAGGTCTGCGGATCGACGCCTTTGCGCAGACCGAAACGCTTCATGGCGTGGCCCGTGAGGGAGCCGCGTGCGCCCTCGGTCAGGATGGTCTGCTTGGCGCGCAGGATCATGCCGGGCGTGAAGTTCGGCCCGTGCTCGCCGTTGCGTTCGATGCCCATATCGCCCGTGATCACACCGGCGACGCGGTTGTTCTCGATGAACAGTTCCGCGCCCGAGAAACCCGGATAGATTTCCACGCCAAGGGCTTCGGCCTGCTCGCCGAGCCAGCGGCAGACTTCCCCGAGCGAGACGACATAATTCCCGTGATTGGCCATCTGCGGCATCACGCGGTCCAGATACGGAACTTCGAACGAGCGCGTTTCGGTGAGGAACAGCATCCGTTCTTCCGTCACCTGCGTGCGCAGGGGGGCGTCCAGATCGCGCCAGTTCGGCAGAAGTTCGTCCAGCGTGCGCGGCTCGATGACGGCGCCCGAGACGATATGGGCGCCGATTTCGCTGCCTTTTTCAATCAGGCAGATGCCCGCATCCGGCATCAGCTGTTTCAGGCGGATCGCGGCGGAGAGACCGGCGGGACCGCCACCGACCACCACGACATCGAATTCCATTTCTTCGCGTTCGATCTGGATCATGATGTCAGGAAACTCGCTGAATAACTGGATTGGAGATTTCAGGGACGGCGCGTGAAGGTCCAGTAGAACGGCACGCGCCCTTCGCGGAAGGCCTTGGCCTCATAGCGCGTGGGCGACCAGCCGTCGGGACGTTCCCTGGCCGGAGGCGGCGCATCGAACAGGTCCTGCTGGCCCATCACTTCCGTGACCCACTCCTGATAGACGGGATGGTCACTGGCGACGCGCCAGATGGCTCCGGGTTTCAGGACGCGGTGCATCTGCTTGATGTTTTCCGGATGCACGAAGCGGCGCTTGGCGTGCCGGGCCTTGGGCCACGGGTCCGGGAACATCAGATAGGCCCGGTCCAGGCATGCGTCGGGCATGTCCTTGAGCAGCAGGCGGGCGTCTTCGGCCCAGATGCGGAAATGGGGCGGCGGCGTGGCCGTGTCTTCCTCACCCTCAGGCACGAGACGCGAAAGCAGGGAGCACAGACCGTTCTCGAAGACCTCGGAAGCGATATAGCCGACATCCGGGTTCAGTTCGGACTGGCCGATGGCATGTTCGCCGCCGCCAAAACCGATTTCGAGAAAGACGCGTGAGACCGCATCGGAGAATCCCGCAGCAGGATTTTCCGGTGAGGTAAAGGAAAGCCGGGGCAGCGCTTTCTCAAGAAGGTGCTGCTGCCGGGCCCGGAGCGGATGGCCGCGCTGGCGGCCGTAAAGCCGCTCCGGCTGGGGTTTGAGAGACTCGACCAGGGGTTTTCTGCCAGATTACCGGTTGAGGGCGCCACGCAGCGTGGTGACCAGATCCGTCTGCTCCCAGGTGAAGTTGTCCAGAACCGGATCCGGCGCACGACCGAAATGGCCGTAAGCGGAGGTCGGAACATAGATCGGGCGGTTCAGACGCAGATGCTTGCGGATGCCGCGCGGGGACAGGTCCACAACCTCGTTGAGGATCGCACCCAGACGGGCTTCGTCCACGTCCTTGCCCGTTCCGTCGAGGTCAACATAGACCGAGAGCGGCTTGGACACGCCGATGGCGTAGCTGAGCTGGATCGTGCAGCGGTCGGCAAGGCCGGCAGCGACGACGTTCTTGGCGAGGTAACGTGCGGCATAGGCTGCCGAACGGTCCACCTTCGTGGGGTCCTTGCCGGAGAATGCGCCGCCACCGTGCGGGGCTGCGCCACCATAGGTGTCGACGATGATCTTGCGGCCCGTCAGGCCGGCATCGCCGTCCGGTCCACCGATGACAAAGTTGCCGGTCGGATTCACGTAGAACTCGTCTTCCGGGCAGGTCCAGCCTTCCGGCAGGATGCCGTTGACCACGTCGCGCAGCGTCTCGCGGATCGTGTTTTGGCTCATGCCCTCGACATGCTGCGTGGAAATCACGACGGACGTGACACCGACGGGCTTGCCATCGACATAACGCAGCGTGACCTGGCTCTTGGCATCCGGCAGAAGGCCGACGCCGCGGGCATCGCCGTTCTTGCGGTAGTCGCGGATGCGCTCGAGGATCGTCTGCGCGTAATACAGCGGCGCAGGCATCAGGTGCTCGGTCTCGCGCGTGGCGTAGCCGAACATGATGCCCTGGTCACCGGCGCCCTCGTCCTTGTCGCTGCCGCTGTCAACGCCCTGGGCGATGTCGGCGGATTGTGCGTGCAGGTAGGAGGTGATGTCGGCTTTCTTCCAGGAGAAACCTTCCTGGTCGTAGCCGATGTCCTTGATGGCTTCACGGGCGCGGTCGATCAGCGTGTCTTCGACCTCTTTGGGGCCGCGGACTTCACCGGCCAGGATGACGCGGTTGGTGGTGACCAGCGTCTCACAGGCAACACGCGCTTCCGGATCGGCCTGCAGATAGGCGTCCAGAACGGTATCGGAAATGCGGTCCGCCACCTTGTCGGGATGGCCCTCGGAAACGGACTCGGACGTGAAAAGAAAATCGCCGTGATTGCGCACTCAGGGACCTCGCAGGGAATGAGTGGTGAGAAGGGCCACAGGGTGTCTTGGCAGACAGGCTGTGGCATTCAGGGAGGGGACGGCTTGGCGGAATTGGACGCAAGGGTCAAGGGGTAGCAAGAGGTCTGAACCCGGTTTTCTGCGGAAAAGGCCCGGAAAACGGCAGATGATCACAAAAAAGAGAGGCTCGGAACCCTCCTTCTTTTTCAACCGTGAGGTCTGGTTGACGTTCAAATGCAGATCGGCAATCCATCTGTCAGATGGGATGCGTTCCTCATGAACAGTCGAGCAGGACAAGCATAATGGCTGAGCAGTTTAGCGGTAAAGTCTGTCTGGTCACCGGCGCAGGTGGCAATATCGGTCTCGCGACCGCCCTCCGTCTGGCCGGGGAAGGAACGGCCATTGCCCTGCTGGACATGAACCGCGAGGCTCTGGAAAAGGCTGAAACAGCCGTTCGGGAAAAGGGCGTCGAAGCCCGCTCCTATGTCTGTGACGTCACATCCGAAGACGCCGTGACCGGGACGGTGGAGGCCGTGGTCCGGGATTTCGGGAAGATCGACTTCCTGTTCAACAATGCCGGGTATCAGGGCGCTTTCGCCCCTGTGCAGGACTACCCGTCCGAGGATTTCGCGCGCGTTCTGACGATCAACGTCACCGGCGCGTTCCACGTGCTCAAGGCCGTCACGCGCCAGATGATCGCGCAGAACTATGGTCGCGTCGTCAACACCGCCAGCATGGCCGGTGTGAAGGGGCCGCCGAACATGGCCGCCTATGGTGCCTCCAAGGGCGCCATCATCGCCCTGACAGAAACCGCCGCGCTCGATCTCGCCCCCTACAACATCCGCGTGAACGCCATCAGCCCCGGTTACATGGGCCCCGGCTTCATGTGGGAGCGCCAGGTCGAGCTTCAGGCCAAGGTCGGAAGCCAGTATTTCTCCACCGATCCCAAGGTCGTGGCCGAGCAGATGATCGGCAGCGTCCCGATGCGCCGTTATGGCGACATCAACGAAATTCCCGGCGTGGTGGCCTTCCTGCTGGGGGATGATTCCAGCTTTATGACGGGTGTGAACCTGCCGATTGCTGGCGGCTGATCGGGGGAGTCCGGGCTCTGCCCGGGCCCGGCAGGGATCCTGATCCCTGCACCCTGATTCCGGCTCAGGGTTTGAGCGCGTCGGCCATTGTGTAGAGGCCAGCGGGACGTCCTGCTAACCATTTTGCGGCCAGCAGCGCGCCTCTGGCGAAGACCCTGCGGTCCAGTGCGCGGTGGGACAGGGTGATCTGTTCGTCGGCGGCCATGAGGACGAGATCGTGTTCCCCTACGATCTGTCCGCCGCGCAGGGAGGCGAATCCGATCGCTCCATCCGGCCGGCGACCATTCTGGTCGGTCCGGGCTACGTCCTCGAAACTGACTCCACGTCCTTTCGCCACAGCCCGGCCAATCGCCAGCGCCGTGCCGGACGGGGCGTCCAGCTTCTGACGGTGATGAACCTCGAGAATTTCCGCATCATAATCCGGCAGGCCTGCGCCAAGCTGACGGGCCAGTTCCAGAAACAGTGTCAGCGCCGGTGAGAAATTGGCGGCCTGAAGAACGGGAATATGCTGCGCCGCCGCGTTCACGGCATCCTGCGCCCCCTGATCGAGGCCCGTCGTCCCCAGAACCCAGGCGCATCCGGCCTGCGCAAAGGCTGCCGCATGAGCCGGGACGGTCGAAGCATGGCTGACATCAATCACCACATCGCAGCTTTTCGCAAGCGTGGCAGGGTCGGTGGTGATGTTGCGCTGGGCGTCCGCAGTACGGGACAGGCCGCCCACGAGGGCAGACCCGGCCTCTTCGGCGCAGAGCGTTCCAAGCCGGCCCGTAATGCCGGCGATACCAATACGGGGAGCGGAAATCAGGGTCATGGTCGGTCCATCAGAACGGAAAAATCAGGTGTTGGCGTCAAGTCGGGCGTCAAAACGGCTGCGGGCCGCCTCGATTTCGGGGCGGTTCGACAGCGCCCACTGACCAAAGGCTTCGGTCAGTGTCCACAGTGATTCCCCAAGCGTCGTGAGTTCATAATCCACGCGCGGCGGAGTCGTCGGCGTCACGGTCCGCAGGACGAGGCCATCGCGTTCGAGATTGCGCAGGGTGAGCGTCAGCATCCGCTGTGAAATCCCGTCGATCGCGCGGCGCAGTTCGCTGAAACGGTGTGGTCCCCGACCGAGCGACTTGACGATCAGGATGCTCCATTTGTCCGTCGTGCGCGCCAGAATGGAGCGGATGACGGCGCAGGCATCGCTGTTCTGCGCGCAGGTTGACGGGGATGGGGACGGGGCAGTCTCGCTGACGCGAACATCCATGTGCCTATGGCTCCGGAATGTGCCTTCTTGCGGCGGGGTTCAAAGGTTCCTTATCTGGTGCTGGTTACGATCAGGAACCGGAAAGATCAAAATGAAACTTCTCCACATCGATTCCAGCATCCTCGGTGACAGCTCCGCCAGCCGTCAGGTCAGTGCCGCGGCTGTCGCCCAGTTCCGCAAAAAAGACCCGTCCGTCGAGGTCATTTCCCTCGACCTCGCCAGCGATCCGCTGCCGCATCTCGATGTCGAAGCCCTGTCCTGGCTCGGCAAGGAGCTGACGCCGGATGTTTCGGGCCGCCCCGAACTGATCGCTGGCGCCAATGCCCTGAAGGACTTCAAGGCCGCGGACATCGTTGTCATCGGCGTGCCGATGTACAACCTGTCGATTCCCAGCCAGCTCAAGGCCTGGATCGACCGCATCATGGTGGCGGGCCAGACGTTCCGCTACACGTCCGGCGGTGGGATCGACGGTCTGGCCAAGGGCAAGAAGGTCGTGCTCGCCGTGGCCCGTGGCGGCCTTTATGGCGAGGGCTCCCCGGCCGCGTCTTTCGAGCATCAGCTCAGCTATCTGAAGTCCGTCTTCGCCATGATCGGCATCACGGACCTCACCGTGATCGAGGCCGAAGGCCTCGCCACGAATGGTGGTGCGGACCGTGCCCGCATCCTGTCGGACGCGGAGCAGAAGGCCAGCGCGCTTTAATCAGTCCGTCACGCCCGTATCCGGTCCGAACGTCTCGTAACGCAGGCGTTCGGCCGGAACACCGGCTGCTGGCAGGCCATGCACCATGTCATGCATGAAGCCTGTCGGACCACACAGATAGGTCGAGACACCGCCAGGCAGCTGCTCGGCGACCCAGGCGGCGGTCGGGCGCCCCTCTTTCTCCGTCAGGCGTGTGACCACTCGGATGCGACCTGCCGAATTGCGGGACAGTTCCGCCAGCCGCTCCGCGAACGGCGCGGTTTCTGCGGAATGGGCGATCTGCACGACATGAACGGGTGCCGTGACGCCGGGCTGAGCCAGTGCTTCCAGCATCCCGATCATCGGCGTGATGCCAATTCCGGCGCACACAAAGGCCAGCGGTCCCTCGACCTTTTCCGGCAGCACGAAATTACCGGCAGGCGGCGATAGCAGGACCTGCGTCCCCTCACATGTCCCGCTGTTCAGCCAGCCCGAAACCGCGCCGTTCGGAACGTGGCGCACGCTGATGCGATAGCTCTTCCGGTTCGGGCTGGACGTGATGCTGTAATTGCGGCGCGTCCGGCCATGGCCCGGAATATCCAGATCGACGCCCAGATACTGCCCCGGAACGGCGCTGATGACCGGCTTGCCGTCCACGGGTTCCAGTTCAAGCGACGTGACATTCGCACATTCCGGCACCGCGCGGGCAATGCGGAAAGGACGCCAGCCGGTCCAGCCGCCTTCGGCATGGGCGCTGCTGTCGTAAAGCTGATGCTCACGGCCGATCAGGATATCCGCGAGCGCCCAGTAGGCCTTGCCCCAGGCATCGAGGATTTCCGGTGTTGCGGCATCGCCCAGAACGGCCGAAATCGCGCCGAGCAGGGCCGTGGCGACATGCGGATAGTGTTCCGGCTGGATTTCGAGGCTGGCATGTTTCTGTGCGATCCGTTCGACCGCACCACCCATTACACCCAGATTGTCGATGTTCTTTGCATAGGCCAGCACGGCCATGGCCAGCGCCCGGGGCTGCGTTCCGGTGGACTGATGGGTTGGGTCGAACATCTCCGCAATTGCGGGATCGGCCAGCAGGCGGCGGTACATTTCGGACGTGATCGTCACGCCATGGGCTTCGAGCGCCGGGATGGTCGCCTTGATGATGGCGATGGTCTCGGGCGTGAGGCTGCGGTCGGCGGAAGTGGACATGAGCGGTCCCCTTAAAGGTGTATTTGAAATACATCTTTAAAAACGTGACCTGCGCCTGTCAATCTGGCAGAGGAGTCGCCATGCGCCTGACACTGCACACTGATTACGCCCTGCGCGTGTTGATCCACCTTGGCGTTCACACGTCACGCCGCGTCTCCATCCGCGAGATCGCGCAGGCCTATCGCATTTCCGAAAACCATCTGGTGAAGGTCGTGCACCGTCTGGGGCAGGGCGGTTTCGTCACGACCGTCCGCGGGCGTGGTGGCGGGCTGGAACTCGCGCGTCCGGCTTCAGAGATCAATGTGGGCGCGGTCGTCCGTTTCACCGAAGACGACATGATGCTGGTGGACTGTGAAGGCCGCAACAGCACGGACGGACGGCCCTGCGTCCTGTCCCCGGCCTGCGTGCTGCGTGGCGTGCTGGGCGATGCGCTGGACGCGTTTCTGGCGGTGCTGGACCGCTACACGCTCGCCGATCTGCTGACAGGTCGTGAGGCAGGCCTGCTGGGCCTGAGCATTCCGGAAAACTGATATTTCCAGAACGTGAATGGACCCTTCTGTGCCCCCGTGCGTCATCTGGGATGAACGCAAAACAAGCACAGATCCGAGGAGCCTTTCATGAGCCAGCAGAATTTCCGCAGCATCCTGACCGGATCGTTCTCAACGCCCTGCGACGACAACCCGACCGTCGCCATGATCGAGGCCGCGTACCGGCACCATGAGATCGATGCCCGTTACATCAACTGTGACGTCAAGGCGGAGGGTCTGAAGGACGCGGTCGCAGGCGCGCGGGCCATGGAATGGGTCGGGTTCAACTGTTCCCTGCCGCACAAGGTCGCGGTGATCGAGCATCTTGACGAACTGGCAGAGTCCGCCCGGATCATCGGTGCGGTGAACTGCGTTTCCATCCGGGACGGGCGTCTGATCGGTGACAATACGGACGGGAAGGGCTTTCTGGCATCACTGAAACAGGTCGCGGACCCATCCGGGAAGAAAGTCCTGCTTCTGGGTGCGGGGGGAGCCGCGCGTGCCATCGCCGTGGAACTGGGGCTGGCGTCCGCTGCCCACATCACGGTCATGAACCGCGATCCCAAAAAAGCGGAAACCATTGCAGCCCTTGTGCGGGACAATACATCCGCCGGAGCCGACGTTCAGGCCTGGGACGGTGAGGCCAGTGTGCCTGAAGGCGTGGACATCCTGATCAACGCGACCTCCATCGGTCTGGGTGATGCCGATGCCATGCCGCCCCTGAAGGCTGAAACCCTGCGCAAAGGGCTGATCGCTGCCGATGTCATCCCGAACCCGCCCAGAACGCGTCTGCTGCGCGAAGCGGAAGGCAGGGGCTGCACCGTGCTGGACGGGCTCGGCATGCTTGTCAATCAGGGCGTGATCGGCGTGGAGCACTGGCTGGGGAAAACGCTGGATGCCGGGGTGATGGAGCAGACCCTGAAGGATATTTTCGGCGCGGCCTGACATGAAAAAACCCGGTGTCTCCGTAGAGAGCACCGGGTTTTTGCAGATCTGAAAGATCAGCGGCCTTCGAAGAAGTCGCGGACCTTGGCAAAGAAGCCGCTGTTTTCGGGGCTGCCTTTGGCATGGTCGTCCCCGGCTTCCTTCTCGAATTCTTCGAGAAGTTCGCGCTGGCGCTTCGTCAGATGGCTCGGCGTTTCGACGGAGACCTGAATGTACATGTCCCCACGGGCCGAGGAGCGCAGGACCGAGAAGCCCTTGCCACGCAGGCGGAATGTCTCGCCCGTCTGCGTCCCGGCGGGGATACGGACCTTGCTGCGGCCACCATCCACAACCGGAACCTCGACTTCCGTGCCAAGCGCCGCCTGCGTCATGCGCAGCGGAACGCGGCAGTAGATGTTCGCGCCGTCGCGCTGGAAGATGTCATGCGACAGGACGGAGATGTGGACATACAGATCGCCCGGCTGCACGCCTTCGCCACCGGCCTCGCCCTTGCCGGCCATGCGGATGCGCGTGCCATCCTCGACCCCTGCCGGGATGTCGATGCTGATGGTTTCCGTCTTTGCTTCCGTGCCCGTGCCGTGACAGACCTTGCACGGATTGGCGACGGTACGTCCCGAACCATGACAGGTCGGGCAGGGGCGCTCGACGAGGAAGAAGCCCTGCTGTGCGCGGACCTTGCCCGCACCATGACAGGTCGGACAGGTGCTGCTGCCAGCCTTCGGATCGGCCGAACCCGAACCATGACAGGCTTCACACGTCACGCGCGTCCGGACCTCGACGTCCTTCGTCACGCCCGTGAAGGCCTCCATCAGCGTGATGTCGACCTGGACCTGGACATCCGCCCCGGTCCGGCGTCCACCACCCCGACGACCCCCCATCATGTCGCCGAACATCTGGTCGAAGATGTCGCCCAGACCGCCTGCACCGGCAAAGCCACCACCGAAGCCGCCGCCCATTCCGCCCATGCCACCTTCGAAGGCATCATGGCCGTAGCGGTCATAGGCTGCACGCTTCTGCTCGTCCTTCAGGACGTCATAGGCTTCGTTGATTTCCTTGAACTTCTGCTCGGCGGCATCGTCACCCGGATTGCGGTCGGGATGGTACCGCATGGCCTGTTTGCGGAAGGCTTTCTTCAGCTCGTCCTGCGAGGCCGTGCGGGAGACTTCAAGGGATTCGTAGTAGTCGATTCTGGTGGCCATGGTCGGTCCTTGGGGCGGTCCTGAAGGCGGTCCCTGTGGAGGGCCGGAAAACAAGAATGGCGCCCACCCCCTTGCGGGAACGGGCGCCCTCGGAAAACAGGGTCAGACGGAGCGTTCAGCTCCGCCTGCGGAAGTCACCCGATCAGTGCTTCTTGCTGTCGTCTTCGAGGTCTTCGAAGTCGGCATCAACGACGTTTTCGTCTTTCTTTTCGCCTTCCGGAGCAGCAGCTCCTTCAGCGCCCTGACCAGCCTGGTACACGGCCTGACCAACCTTCATGGCAGCCTGCGTCAGCTTCTCGCTGGCGGCCTTCAGGGTGTCGAGGTTTTCGCCACCCAGAGCTTCGCGGGCTTCGGCGATCGCGGCTTCAGCTTCGGACTTGTCAGCCGCCGGAACCTTGTCGCCACCTTCAGTGATGGACTTCTCGGTCTGGTGGATGAGGCTTTCCGTGCTGTTGCGCAGCTCGACCAGTTCACGCTTGGCCTTGTCGGCAGAAGCGTTGGCTTCCGCGTCCTTGACCATGCGGTCGATGTCGGAGTCGGACAGACCGCCAGAAGCCTGGATCTTGATCTGCTGTTCCTTGTTCGTGGCCTTGTCCTTGGCAGACACGTTCACGATGCCGTTGGCGTCGATGTCGAAGGTGACTTCGATCTGCGGCACGCCACGCGGCGCCGGAGCAATGCCCTGAAGGTCGAAGTTGCCCAGCAGCTTGTTGTCAGCTGCCATCTCACGCTCGCCCTGATAGACCTTGATGGTCACGGCGTTCTGGTTGTCTTCGGCGGTGGAGAAGGTCTGGCTCTTCTTGGTCGGGATCGTCGTGTTGCGGTCGATCAGACGGGTGAACACGCCACCCAGCGTCTCGATACCCAGCGACAGCGGCGTCACGTCGAGAAGCAGGACGTCCTTGACGTCACCCTTCAGGACAGCGCCCTGAACGGCGGCACCGATGGCGACCACTTCGTCAGGGTTGACGTTGCGTGCCGGATCCTTGCCGAAGAATTCCTTAACCGTCTCGATGACCTTCGGCATACGCGTCATGCCGCCGACCAGGATGACTTCGTCGATCTCGTTGGCGGAGACGGACGCGTCCTTGATGGCTGCACGGCACGGGCCGAGCGTACGCTGGATCAGGTCTTCGACCAGGCTTTCCAGCTTGGCGCGGGACAGCTTGACGACGAGGTGCTTCGGACCGGAAGCGTCAGCCGTGATGAACGGCAGGTTGATCTCGGTCTCCTTGGAGGAGGACAGCTCGATCTTGGCCTTCTCGGCGGCTTCCTTCAGGCGCTGCAGGGCGAGCTTGTCACCACGCAGGTCGATGCCCTGGTCCTTCTTGAACTCGTCGGCCAGGAACCCGATGATGCGGTTGTCGAAGTCTTCACCACCCAGGAACGTGTCACCGTTCGTGGACTTCACTTCGATCACGCCGTCGGAGATCTCGAGGATGGAGACGTCGAACGTACCACCACCAAGGTCATACACGGCCACCGTGCCGGAATCGCGCTTGCCAAGGCCATAGGCGAGGGCGGCTGCGGTCGGCTCGTTGATGATGCGCAGAACTTCGAGGCCAGCGATCTTGCCGGCATCACGGGTTGCCTGACGCTGGGCGTCGTTGAAGTAGGCCGGAACCGTGATGACAGCCTGGGAGACGGTCTCGCCAAGATAGCTCTCGGCGGTTTCCTTCATCTTGCCCAGAACATAGGCCGCGATCTGCGACGGAGCATACTTCTCGCCACGTGCCTCGACCCATGCGTCGCCGTTGTCGCCACGGACGATGGCGTACGGCACCATCTCCTTGTCCTTCTGGACGGTCGGGTCGTCGTAACGACGGCCGATCAGACGCTTGACGGCATACAGGGTGTTGGCCGGGTTGGTGACGGCCTGACGCTTCGCGGCCTGTCCGACGAGACGCTCACCGTTGTCGGTGAAGGCGACCATGGACGGCGTCGTGCGGGCGCCTTCGCTGTTTTCGATGACCTTGGTTTCGTCACCCTCGCGTACGGCAACGCAGGAGTTGGTGGTACCAAGGTCAATGCCAATGACTTTGCTCATGTAATATCAGTCCTCTCAGCGGTCCGTCCCGGCCCTGTGAGGCACCGGGTCGGACCCTATTGACGTATCCAGACCCTCACGGGCCTGTGTTCCGACTACTGATCTAGGCAACGGCGCAAGGTGTTTCAAGCACTTGGACGACACATTTCGTCGAGAATGTTCGCTTCATGGGGCCGGAAGGGGAAGATGGCTGTTTCCGATACGGACATCCCCCTCTAGTAAGGTTGGACCTTCCGCTTTGCCTGCCAATGGGACAGTCTTCAGACAGCCATGCCGAATCATCCTTACTTTCGTGCCACGCTGATGGCTGCCCTGGCCGTTTTCTCCGCAACCGGTCTCTCCGCCTGTGGCCCGATGGGGCCCGGAAAACTGCGGAACGACCAGCTCGAATACTCCCGTGCGCTGGGCGATACCCAAAAGCACGAGATGCTGCTGAACATCGTTCGGCTGCGCTATGCCGATCCGCCGACGTTCCTTGATACGACGCAGGTGATTGCGGGCTACAGCGTTTCCAAGAGCATCAGCGGCGGCTTTTATGCCTATCCGGCGACGGCGGTCGGGAACTACCTGTTCGGCACGGGAACCATGTCCCTGGGTGAGAGCCCGACTTTCACCTATCAGCCGGTGACGGGGCAGCAATATGCCGAGAACGTGGTCCGGCCGATCTCGCCGACGGTCATCATGCCGCTCAGCCTCGGTGGCCTGCCGATCGACACGCTGCTGCGTTTGACGGCACAGTCCATTGATGGACTTTCCAATGTCCGCGGGCTTGGCGCGGGACCGTCTGGGGGTGGCTCGGTCCGCTTCTATCTGCTTCTGCACGACCTGCGGCAGCTTCAGATCCAGGGGGCCATGACCATCCGGATCACGAGCGAGACTCCGCCCCCGCCCGACAGCAAGAAAAACGGGGGCAAGTCCGACAGCAATGGCAACGGGGGAAGCAGCACGGGCACCGAGCGCTCCTATCTGGTCCTGACCTCGACATCGGACAGCAACCTTCTGGCGATCCAGGCGGAGGTGCGCCGTCTGCTGCATCTCGACCCGGGGGCTGAGGAAGCTGAGATCGTCTATGGCCCGTATCCCAAGCATCCCGGCAAGCAGATCGCGATCCTGACGCGCTCCATGCTCGCGATGCTGACGCAGCTCGCCTACGAGGTCGAGGTACCGGAAGATGACATCAAGAGCGGCCGTACGCCCCCCACGATCGGGCAGGTCGGGATCGAGAACCGTCCGGAAGTCGTGATCCATTCGAGCCGGGAAGAGCCGGACTCCCGCTATGCCGCGGTCAGTTACAACAACACCTGGTTCTGGATCAGCGATCGCGATTTCCAGAGCAAACTGGCGTTTACGATGGTGCAGGTTCTTGCGGCCCTCGCGGCGACGAACCATACGGCAGGGGCGGTTGTAACAATCCCGGCCGGGTAATAAAGGTAACGTGTATTTGAATTTGTTGAAGTGCAACCGTGTTATTACACGGTTTTGTTAGAATTATATTCAACAATATTGAAAAAGAACCGTAGCTTTCCTGAAAGTCTGGACTTACCGTCCGGACTTTCAGTTCTGGAGGCTTTCACCAATGCCAAATACTTATGGCAGCAGAACCCTGACCGAGTGGCTCACACTGCTCCTGGGGGGTGTCATCATTCTGGTGGGGCTGTACTTCGTGATCGCCGGGGGCGACCTCGCGATGCTGGGCGGCTCTGTCTATTACGTCATCTGTGGCATTCTGCTGGTGGCTGGCGGTGTTTTCATGGTCATGGGGCGGACGCTGGGCGCATACCTGTATCTGGGTGCGCTGGCCTACACCTGGGTCTGGTCCCTGTGGGAAGTGGGCTTCAGCCCCGTTGACCTTCTTCCGCGCGCTTTCGGCCCGACGCTGCTGGGCATTCTTGTCGCCCTCACCATTCCGGTTCTTCGCCGGATGGAAACCCGCCGTACCCTGAGGGGAGCCGTCTGATGCGCAGATCCCATCTTCTCGCCACCGTTGCCTGTGCCACGCTGGCCTGTGCACCGCTGGCTGCCAATGCCCAGTTCGCCCCCGCAGGCAGCGGTGGTTCGCCGACCTCTTCCGTGCCGGGCCCCGGCAATGGCAGCGGCAATTCCTTCGAGCCGACCGAGAACACGCCAGCCGCGAAGAGCCGCTTTTCCGGCCCGTCCCCCTATGCGCCCCAGGCTCCGGGTGTGAACGCGGCCAACCTGCCGGATATCGGGTCCATGGATCCGAATGATGTTCCGCAGATGGCCCCGCAGCAGAGCGCCAGCCCCGCCTCCGGAGACTGGGCCGCCTACGGCCATGACGACAGCCAGATGCGCTATTCGCCGCTGTCAGAGATCACGCCGCAGAACGCCGATCAGCTCAAGGTTGCCTTTGTCTATCATACCGGCAGCTATCCGCGGCCGGGCCAGACGAACAAATGGGCTGCCGAAACCACGCCGATCAAGGTGGGTGACGGCCTCTATATGTGCTCGGCCCAGAACGACATCATGAAGCTCGACCCGGCGACGGGTAAGGAGATCTGGCGTCACAACATCAACGAGAAATACGAAGCCATTCCCTACACCGCCGCGTGTAAGGGCGTGACGTATTTCACGTCGTCGCAGGTGCCGGAAGGCCAGCCCTGCCATAACCGTATCCTTGAAGGCACGCTCGACATGCGCCTGATCGCGGTTGATGCCGCGACCGGCAATCTGTGCGAGGGCTTCGGCAATGGCGGCCAGGTCAACCTGATGCAGGGTCTTGGCGAATCCGTCCCCGGCTTCGTTTCCATGACGACGCCGCCGCCGGTCGTGAACGGTGTGGTTGTGGTCAATCATGAGGTTCTGGATGGTCAGCGCCGCTGGGCCCCGTCGGGTGTGATCCGTGGCTATGACGCCGAAAGCGGCAAGTTCCTGTGGGCTTGGGACGTGAACCGCCCCGATGACCACAGCCAGCCGACCGGCAACAACCATTACAGCCGTGGCACGCCGAACTCCTGGGCTGCGATGACCGGCGACAATGCGCTGGGCCTCGTCTACGTCCCGACCGGCAACTCGGCTTCCGACTATTACAGCGCCCTGCGTAGCCCTGAAGAAAACAAGGTGTCGTCCGCAGTCGTCGCGCTGGATGTGAAGACCGGCTCTCCGCGCTGGGTTTTCCAGACCGTTCACAAGGACGTCTGGGACTATGATATCGGCTCGCAGGCCACGCTCATGGACATGCCCGGCCAGGATGGTCAGCCTGTCCCCGCACTCATCATGCCCACCAAGCGCGGCCAGACCTTCGTGCTCGACCGTCGTGACGGCAAGCCGATCCTGCCGGTCGAGGAGCGTCCCGCTCCGTCGCCGGGCGTGATCCCGGGCGATCCGCGTTCGCCGACGCAGCCCTGGTCCACGGGTTTTCCGGCCCTGCGCGTACCGGATCTGAAGGAAAAGGACATGTGGGGCATGTCCCCCATCGACCAGCTCTTCTGCCGTATCAAGTTCCGCCGTGCGAACTATACGGGTGAGTTCACGCCGCCGAGCGTCGACAAGCCCTGGATCGAATATCCGGGCTATAACGGCGGCAGCGACTGGGGCTCCGTGTCCTATGACCCGCAGAGCGGCATCCTGATTGCGAACTGGAACATCACTCCGATGTACGACCAGCTCGTGACCCGCAAGAAGGCTGACGAACTTGGCCTGATGCCGATCGATGACCCGAACTACAAGCCGGGTGGCGGTGGTGCCGAAGGTAACGGCGCCATGGACGGTACGCCTTACGGCATTGTCGTGACCCCGTTCTGGGATCAGTACACGGGCATGATGTGCAACCGTCCGCCCTACGGCATGATCACGGCCATTGACATGAAGCATGGCCAGAAGGTGCTGTGGCAGCATCCGCTGGGAACGGCCCGCGCCAATGGTCCGTGGGGTCTGCCGACGGGTCTGCCGTGGGAAATCGGTACGCCGAACAATGGCGGCTCTGTCGTGACGGCCGGTGGCGTGGTGTTCATCGCGGCGGCTACGGATAACCAGATCCGTGCCATCGACGAGCACACCGGCAAGGTGGTCTGGAGCGCGGTTCTGCCGGGCGGCGGTCAGGCGAACCCGATGACCTATGAGGCCAATGGCCACCAGTACGTCGCCATCATGGCGGGTGGTCATCACTTCATGATGACGCCGGTCAGCGATCAGCTGGTCGTCTACGCCCTGCCCGATCACAAGGGCTGAGAACGCGGGGGCTGAGGCCTCCGGATGACGGAAGGGGTAGTTTTCGTGCCGGAAATGGCACGGAGACCGCCCCTTTGTCGTTTCCGGGGCCGTTTTTTCCATTTTTCGGGTGGGAAGCGCATCCAGACCCGGCTACAGGCTGTCTTCCTTCACAGAGATCTTCCCGGAACAGGCCACCTCCGACCGTCATGACCGACCGCTCTCCCGTCATCCTTCAGGTTCTTCCCGCGCTGGGCACGGGCGGCCTGGAGCGCGGGGCTGTGGAGATTGCCGCGGCAATCTCGCAGGGCGGTGGAACGGCACTGGTTGCCTCGCGCCCCGGCCGGCTGCTGGTGCAGCTCCGTCATGCCGGCGCACGGCATATCGAACTTGATCTGAAGAAAAAATCCCCTGTCGCCGTGCTGCGCAGGGCGCGGGATCTTCAGGCGATCATTCGCAGCGAGGGCGTGGATCTTGTGCATGCCCGCTCGCGGATTCCGGCCTGGGCCGCGTGGATCGCCTGCCGCCGGGAAAACATCCCGCTCGTGACGACATGGCATGGCGTTCATGAGGCGAAATGGCGGGCCAAGAAGTTTTATAATTCCGTGCTGGCACGCGGCACCCGCGTCATTGCGATTTCGGAGTTCATCGCCCGCCGCCTGCGCAGCGAATACGCCGTGCCGGAAAGCCGCCTGCGCGTCATTCCGCGTGGGGCGGATCTGCGGGAGTTCACGCCCGGCACGATCTCCGGCGAGCGTGTGCAGAAACTGGCCGAGGTCTGGCGCGTGCCTGTCGAGGCAAGGATCATCCTCATGCCCGCACGGCTGACGGCATGGAAAGGGCAGGGCGTTCTGGTCGAGGCGCTGGGCCTGCTGCGCCCGCGGATGGGGAGAGGCTGGATCTGCGTTCTGGCCGGCCCGGAGAACGACCGGAAGTTCTCCCGCAGGCTGCAACAGCGCGTGCGGGAACTTGGCCTTGAGGAGCATGTCCGCTTCGCCGGAACCTGCACCGATATGCCAGCCGCCTGCGAACTGGCGAGCGTTGTCGTGGCGCCCTCGCTCCGGCCCGAGCCGTTCGGACGCACACTGGTGGAAGCGCAGATGATGGGTCGCCCCGTGATCGGCACGGCACAGGGGGCCATGATGGAGACAATTCTGCCCGGTGAGACGGGTCTGGTCGTGCCTCCGGATGATCCGCAAGCTTTGGCGGACGCGCTGAAAAGCGTTCTGGAAACAGACGAAGACGCGCTGGACTGGCTGGCGGAAAAGGCCCGGGCCCATGCCGTCGCCAACTATACGACAACGCTGATGCAGGCCCGCACGCTGGGTGTGTATGACGAACTTCTGGGCACCCGTCTGCGGGAGACATTCGAGGAATACAGCCATGACCAGTAAGGACGCAAAACCGACAGAGCAGATCATCCGTGACCGCGCCGCGGCCGCGAAGGAAGAGCGTGAAAACCGTGAGGCCAAGGCGCTCCGGGCCAATCTGATGCGCCGCAAGCAGCAGCAGCGTGCGCGGCCGCAGGATGACGCTGCCTCATCTTCTAGTGATGATCGCTGAACCTCTGTGAAACGCAGCTTTCCCCTTCCTACGCCGCAGGAACTGGCGCTGACGGGCGTGACGGTGCTGTGGGGCGGGACATTTCTCGTGCTGCACATCGCCATGCAGCAGTGCGGACCGCGTTTTTTCGTCTTTGTCCGCTTCATGATGGCAGCGGTGTTCGTCGGGCTGCTGGCCGGGCGGAAACTGCTGGATTTCAACCGACGTGAAATCCGGGCGGGCGCGCTGATCGGTGTGGCCCTGGCGACCGGCTACGTGCTGCAAAGCGCCGGCCTTCGCGACATCACCAGCAGCCGCTCCGCCTTCATCACGGCACTGTATGTACCGCTGGTGCCAATCTTCCAGTGGGCGTTCCTGCGCAAGGCGCCACATCTGATGAGCTGGCTGGGGATCGCGCTGGCGTTCGCCGGACTCGTCTGTCTGGCGGGGCCCGCTGCGCTGTCGCTGTCCTTCGGGCGCGGGGATCTTCTGACGCTGTTCGCAGCCATCGCCATTGCGGTCGAGATTGTCCTGATCAGCCTTTACGCGCGGGGTGTGGACAGCCTGCGCGTGACGGTCATGCAGCTTTTTGCCGGAAGTCTTTTCGCCGGGTTGATGGTCCCGGTTTCGGGGGAGGCGATTCCTGCGTTCTCGTGGATCTGGTTCAGCTGTGCACTGGCACTGGGCGGCCTGAGCGCGCTGGTGCAGGTTGTGATGAACTGGGCGCAGAAATCCGTCTCGCCCACAAAGGCGGCCGTGATCTATGCCGGAGAGCCGGTCTGGGGCGGGCTCGTAGGCTGGCTGGCGGGTGATCATCTGCCCCCTGCGACCCTTCTTGGTGCCGCGCTGATCGTGGGAGGCGTGCTGACCAGCGAACTGCGCCCGCAATGGCTGGAGACCCTGCTGGGACGTGTGCCACAGACGCTCACGAAAAATGACTGACCCGACACATTGCGTGATCGTCCATCGCTCGCTAGAGCAGGTGGGTTAAGACGCAGAGAGCGGTTTCAGCCGCTCTCGTTCAGGAGTGCCTTCATGCCCATCATGCCCGACACATGGATCCGCCAGATGGCCCGGGAAAAAGGCATGATCGAGCCTTTCGTGGAGGCCCAGAAGCGCGAAGGCGTCATTTCCTACGGTCTGTCGTCCTATGGCTATGACGCGCGCGTGGCTGATGAATTCAAGATCTTTACCGACGTGGACAGCGCTATCGTCGACCCGAAGAACTTTGCCTCCAACAGCTTCGTAACCCGCACCGGCGACATCACCATCCCGCCCAACAGCTTCGCGCTGGCGCATACGGTTGAGTATTTCCGCATCCCGCGTGACACGCTGGTGGTATGTCTCGGCAAGTCCACCTATGCGCGTTGTGGTATTATCGTGAATGTCACGCCGCTGGAGCCGGAATGGGAAGGCCAGGTCACGATCGAGATCAGCAACACCACGCCGCTGCCCGCGCGAATCTATGCAAACGAGGGCATCTGTCAGTTCCTGTTTTTCCAGGGTGCCAGCCCCTGTGAGGTCAGCTACGCCGACCGTGCTGGAAAATACATGCGCCAGTCCGGCGTCACCACGCCCCGCCTCTAAAGCCCAGCTCTCAAGGCCTGTTTCTCAAGGATCGCACCATGGACCGTTTCATCATTCGCGGTGGCCGCCGCCTGACAGGCGAAATCGAGATCGGGGGGGCCAAGAACTCCGGCCTCAAGCTCATGGTCGCGGGCCTGCTGACATCCGAACGGCTGGTGCTGTCCAACGTGCCAGCCATTGCGGACATCAAGACGATGCGCGACCTGCTGGTGGGGCTGGGCATCACCGTCGAGGAGGCGGGGCCACGCACGCTCTCCATCGGTGGCGAGATCGGCTCCGTCGAGGCGCCGTATGACATCGTCTCCAAGATGCGTGCCTCCATTCTGGTGCTCGGCCCTCTTCTGGCACGGGCCCGTGAGGCGAAAGTGTCCCTGCCGGGTGGCTGCGCCATCGGAACGCGCCCTGTGGACATGCATCTCAAGGGGCTGGAGACGCTGGGCGCCGAGATCCGTCTGGAGAACGGCTATATCAACGCGACTGCTCCGGACGGGCTGAAGGGTGACCGGATCATCCTGCCGTTTGCCAGTGTGGGCGCGACCGAGAACCTGCTGATGGCCGCAACGCTGGCCAAGGGACGCACCCATATCGTCAACGCCGCGCGCGAGCCGGAAATCAGCGATCTGGTGCACTGCCTCAACGCCATGGGCGCGCAGATCACGGGCGAAGGCTCGGGCACGCTGGTCATCGACGGTGTTGAGAAGCTGCACGGCGCGCATTATGCCGTCATGCCGGACCGGATCGAGTGCGGCACCTATGCCTGCGCGGCCGGCATCACGGGCGGCGACCTGCTGCTGGTGGGCGGACGGGCCGATGATCTGGGCGCCGTGATCCGCACGCTTGAGGAAACGGGCGTCGAAGTTGTGGAAGAGGCGCGCGGTCTGCGGGTCCGCCGCAGCGGCACGCTTCAGGGCGTGGACATCATGACGGAGCCGTATCCCGGCTTCCCGACCGATATGCAGGCGCAGTTCATGGCGATGCTGTCGGTGGCCGAGGGCGCGTCCATGATTACCGAGACGATCTTCGAGAACCGTTTCATGCACGTCCCGGAGCTCAATCGCATGGGCGCACGCGTCAACGTGCATGGCCGTTCCGCCATCATCCGTGGTGTGCCGAAGCTGTCGGGCGCGCCCGTCATGGCGACCGATCTGCGGGCGTCGTTCTCGCTGATCCTGGCAGGCTTGGCTGCGGAAGGTGAGACGCAGCTCAGCCGCATCTATCATCTGGATCGTGGCTATGAAGGCGTGGACCGCAAGCTCGCTGCCTGCGGTGCCGATATCGCCCGCGTCTCGGACTGACAGGTACAAAAGTTTTTGGTGAAGCTTTTTTCAAAAAGCTTCAAAGATCTCCGCCTTTTTGAAAAAAGGCGGAACCCAAAAACTTTTATACGTTTGCGACCAGATCCTTCAGGACGGCAGCCGTGCCGCGTGTTTTCAGGTCTTCGCGGGTCTGGATGAAGCGCGTGAGGAACTCGGCCGAGGCTTCAAGCCCCCAGCCGGCAAACACGCTCATATCCAGAGCCTTTGCGGGGTTCGCATCCAGCGCCAGAGCACGGTCTTCGGCGCTGAGGCGCGGTTCCGTGACGGCGAATGTGGCCTCCACGTCATCGCGGCCGGTCAGATAGGCACAGTAACAGGCGAGAACGAAGGCGATCCGGCGCGGGTCCTGAGACTTTTTCAGAACGTCCTCGGCCGTGGCCCGCAGGAAGACCGGCAGCTTGGACGTGCTGTCGGATGTGATACGCAGAAGCTGGTCGCTGACGGCATGGTTGCGGAAACGCTGCAGAAGCTGGGCCGCGTAATCCGGCAGACTGATGCCCGGCGGGGCGGTAAGCTGCGGCTCGACATCATGGCGCAGGAACTGCTGCAGCAGGGCGGCCAGATGTTCGTCGCCCATGGCCTCATCGACCAGCCGGTATCCCATCAGCACGCCCGGCAGGGCCAGCGTGGAATGGGACGCGTTCAGCATCCGCAGCTTGACCTGTTCGTAAGGCTCGACATCGTCCGTGAACAGCACGCCGACCTGCTCCCAGGCCGGACGTCCGGCCGGGAAATGGTCTTCCACGACCCACTGGATGAAGTCCTCGCAGAACACGGGAACACGGTCCTCGATCCCGCTCTGCGCATCCAGACGCGTCACGTCGGCGGGGTGGACGGCCGGGGTGATGCGATCGACCATGCAGGACGGGAATGCGACATTGGCCTCGATCCATTCCGCCACTTCCGCGTCCCGCAGGCGTGCGAAGGACAGCACGGCGTTGCGCGCGACATCGCCATTTGCGGGAACGTTGTCGCAGGACAGGATGGTGAATGGCGCAACGCCGGCGTCCCGGCGCTGACGCAGGGCTTCCGTCATCAGGCCAAACGCCGTGTGCGGGACCGGGCGGTGCAGGTCTTCGGCAATGGCGGGATGTTCGGTCATGAACCGACCGGCCTCATCCATGTAGTAGCCGCCTTCGGTCACCGTCATGCTGACGATGCGGATGGCCGGGTCCGTCAGACGCTTCAGCGCGGCCTCACGGTCGGCAGGGGCATGGATGTATTCGACCAGCGACTTCACGATCCGGACTGTATCGGGCCGGTTCGGCGGGCATTCGCGCAGGGTGTAGAGCCCGTCCTGCGCGTGCAGGGCCTCGGCTTTCGCCACTTCCGCCGGATGGTCCATCAGACCCATCCCGACAATGCCCCAGCCCGACTGGTCCGCCAGCGCAAGCGCGCGGTCCGTATAGACGGCCTGATGGGCACGATGGAAATTGCCGACGCTCAGATGGACAATGCCAGGCGTCACCGCATCCCGGTCGTAGGACGACGTCAGGATGGAGTCCGGGAGGTGGGACAGGGTCTGGGAAGTCAGGATCATGGACAGGATCTTTCAGGCGAAAGGACCGGCTTCTTTTAGAAGCCTCCCATTCCGAGGAAACCGTTTTTGTATTTTGTGAATTATTTCTAATAATGCTCCCGAATACGCGAGCATTAGCGGAAATGGTTATTTCCCATAAATATGGCGACCTTTTCCGTTTTTTCCCGTCTGTCCTATGATCGGCGGACCCATTCTTCGTTTTTTGCAGGACAGTTTCTCATGAGTGCCCCCATCCATCGTCTGAGCGTGGACGAACTCGTCCCCATGGTGCGGTCTGTTCTGCAGACCGAGACGGACATGATTGCCAATATGGCCAATATCGCGGCCCTGCTGTTCGAGGCTTTGCCACAGATCAACTGGGCCGGGTTCTATCTGTGGAAAGAGGCAGACGGGCAACTTGTGCTCGGGCCGTTTCAGGGCCGTCTGGCCTGTACGCGGATTCCGCTCGGGCGCGGCGTCTGCGGGACAGTCGCGCAGAGCCGGGAGACGCTGGTGGTCCCGGACGTGCATGCGTTTCCCGGGCATATCGCCTGTGACGCAGCATCGGAATCGGAGATCGTGCTGCCGGTCGTGGCCAGAGGTACGCTCGTGGGCGTGCTGGACATCGACAGCCCCGTAAAGGACCGGTTTTCCGACGCCGACCGCACACGGCTGGAAGAGGTGGTCCGTCTGCTCGTGGCCACACTGGAAGGTTGAGCGGGGACTGGCCCCGCTCTTTCGGGAGTCAGGCCGGAACGCTGACGGACAGGTGGCTCATCAGGTCCGGCACGTCCTCGACGACCGTGAACAGCTTGCGGGCCGACGGGTCCGCAAACCCCTGATCGACCGCATCATTCAGCGTGTTAACCAGGGACGTGGCCCAGCCGCCGATATTGACGATGTAGATCGGCTCCTGATGCAGGCCGAGCTGCTTCCAGGTCATGATTTCCATGAGTTCGTCGAACGTGCCGAGGCCGCCGGGAATGATGGCGTAGGCGTCGGACAGCTCGAACATGCGGGCCTTGCGGGTGTGCATGTCCGGCGTGACCTCAAGCTGCGTCACACCCTTGTGCATGACTTCGCGGGCATGGAGAAATTCGGGAATGACGCCGATGACCCTGCCGCCCGCCTGAAGGGCTGCATCCGCTACCGTGCCCATCAGCCCGACATGGCCGCCACCATAGACCAGTGTGATTCCGTGTCGCGCCAGGGCCGTTCCGATCTCTTTTGCACCTTCGGCATAGACGGGAGAGTTGCCGAAGCGGGAGCCACAGAAGACGGCGCAGGAACGAATGGTCATGTCGGGTCCGTGTAAGTTGAAGCGAGGATCTGTCACGTGCTCCGGCGGCCCAGGGAACGGCTGATCACCACCCCCACCAGACAGCAGATGGCGGTGGTGGCGAACATCGTCCTGTAACCGGCGAACTCGATGACCTGTCCAAGAAACAGCCCCGAGCACGCGATGGCAAGGTCAATGAAGATGGAATAGGCCCCAAGAGCCGCCCCGCGGTTCTCCGGACCCGCGCTGTTAACGGCCAGAACGCCGAGGGCCGGGAAGAGCAGCGAGAAGCCCGCCCCCGTCAGTGCAGCGCCCACAAGGGCGGCGGATGGTGTCTGGAAAATGCTGAGCGTGGCGAGTCCGAGTGCTTCCACCAGCAGCGAGACGATCGCCACGAACACGCCCCCCCGCTTTGCGATCTGCGAGGCGAAGAAAAACCGGATGACGACGAAAGTGAATCCGAACACTGCCAGCGCCGTCGCCGCCCCTTGCCAGTGCAGCACCGAATAATACAGCGCCAGGAACGACGAGATCGCCCCGAATCCAATGGACCCCGCCGCCAGGGCTGAACCATGCGGGAGGACGAGTCGGAGCGCGCGGGCAAAGGGAATGGGCTGGCTGGTCGAGGGGATGGGTTTGACCGCCGGATAGAACCCGATCAGCGCCAGACCGAACAGCGGCAGGGCCACCGAGAGTATGCCCACCGAAACCAGCCCGCCATAGGGTGCGTCCAGCATGGACAGCTTGGCTCCGATCGGCGCACCCAGCGCAATCCCGCCATAGGAGCAGATGCCGTTCCACGAAATGGCGAGGGCAGTATTTTCTGCTCCGGCGCGCCGGATGTTCCAGACGATCACCCCGGTCGCGGCCCAGCTTTCCGCCCATCCCAGCAGCAGGCGGCTGAACAGCAGGACGCCCAGCGACAGGAGCGGCGTGGCGGCCAGCAGTCCCGATCCGGTTATCAGAAGGCCGGACAGCAGACAGGTGACGAGCCCGCCGATGACTACGGGTTTGGGACCGATCCGGTCTACCAGCCGCCCGGCGGAGGGGCGGGCCGCGAAGGTCGCGAAATACTGGAGCGAGAATGTGATGCCCGCGACGGTTGTGCTGTAGCCCAGGCCCTGATGGACGAAAATCGTCAGGACGGCATTGGGCAGGCCGATCACGATATAGACGAGAAGATTGAACAGGACGACGGCAAGAACGCGTTTCGTCGGTGAGTCCGCCGGCGTGTCTTGCGCGGTCATGGTTCTGCTCTCCTGAGGCTCGGCTGTAAAAAAGATCTTCTCTGGCATAGGCCAGATGAGGGAGGTCGTCACGGGGCCGTGTTTTTTCGCACTTCACAATAGCGCGTGAAATCGTCTGCAATCAGAGGCTAAACGGGCTGACGCAGACGGGACGCAATGGACGTGCAGACAGTCTGGCGCAGTGGCATGGGCATGGACGGCAGGGCATACTGTTCGCGCTGTCCTGTCCGCAGGCTGAGGGCCTGAAGAATGCCCTGTTTTCCCGTGACATAGGCCCGGTCGGTCTGAACAGGGGCGGTGGCACTTCCGGTTCCGTTTCCCGTCAGCATGGCGTTCTGCCGGCAGTAATGCAGTGTCCCCACGAGGTTCGCGGGGGTCGCCGAGGACAGGTCCGGTTCTCCCAGAAATGCTACCGAATTGCGGGCCGGGGAGAAAGGGTGTCCCTGCTGGTTGCGAGAGAGGGTTTTCTCGAAATCCGGCGACAGAGCGGTTCTGGAGGCACAGCCTCCCATCATCAGGAGCGGCGCCAGCAGGACAGTGGCCGGAAAAGTGGGGCGGGGCATGCGTTGGTCCATGCGGTGGAAAAAGGGCCCGTTCAGAACAGGCTGATCCCCAACGCATCAGACGCCGGAAAGAATGCAATTCTGTCCGGCCAGCGCCGGGCGCCCTTAGAACAGCAGTTCCATCTGGTCACAGGGCGCGCTCTTCGCCGCATGAAAGCCCGACAGTGTCAGCCCGAGCAGTCGCACGCCGGGTACGAACGGAAACAGCGGCGTCATGAGGCTCTGGCCCGTCTCCAGCAGGACGTCTTCGGACGGAACCGATGCAGAGAGGGTTCGGGCGCGGGTGATCTGGCGGAAGTCGGCGTATTTGACTTTCAGGGTCACGGTCCGGGCCTGAAGCTGGCGGCGCTGTGCGCTGCCCCAGAGTTTGGCGGCGATCTGCGCCAGTGCCTGATGCGCGTCGTTTCTGGAAGTCAGGTCCTGAAGATAGGTCTGCTCCGTGCCGAGGGATTTGCGTTCCCGGTTCACGACGACAGGGCGGTGATCGATCCCGCGCGAAATACCGTAATAGAACGTCGCCGCCTTGCCGAAATGCCGGGTCAGCGTCTCGATGTCCCGCTCCCGCAGATCGGCTCCCGTCTCAATGCCGAGAGCACGCATTTTCCGCGCCGTGGCTGGCCCGATACCGTGAAATGCATCGACGGGGAGGGCAGACACGAAGTCCGGTCCCATCGCGGGCGTGATGACGAAAAGTCCGTCCGGCTTGCGGTAATCCGAGGCCAGCTTGGCCAGAAACCGGTTGTAGGATACGCCGGCCGAGGCAGTCAGTCCCGTCTCGGCATGGATATCCGCGCGGATGCGGTCCGCGACAAGAGTGGCCGAACCATAGGCGCCCAGATGGTCCGTCAGGTCCAGATAGGCTTCGTCCAGCGACAGCGGCTGGATCAGGGGCGTGTAGCGCGAGAAGATGTCGTGGATCTGCGCCGAGACGCTGCGATAGACGTCAAACCGCGCAGGCACGAATACAAGCTCCGGGCAGAGGCGCCTGGCCGTGACCGACGGCATGGCCGAGCGGACCCCGAAACGCCGGGCCTCATAGCTTGCGGCGGCCACAACGCCGCGTGCCTCGCCCCGCCCAACCGCGAGCGGGCGGCCGCGCAGGGAGGGGGCGTCCCGCTGTTCGACAGACGCGTAAAATGCGTCCATGTCGATATGCACGATCCGGCGTTGCTCCATGATGCAAGTTTCGCCGATTCGGAAGAACGAAACAAGATCAGGATCCGTCCATGAGCTCCGATAAAAGCCCCGGGAAAAGTCTCGAAGACGCCCGCAAAGATGCCGGTTTCCAGACGCTTTCGACCCGACTGGCCTATAGCAACCCCTGGACCGCCCTGCGCGAGGACATCATCGTCCATCCCAACGGCAAGCAGGGGCTTTATGGCATTGTCGAGCGTGGCGAGTTCGTCGTGATCCTGCCCCTGCATGCCGACGGCAAGATCACGCTGATCCAGCAGTTCCGCTATCCCGTTGGCGAGCGGCTGTGGGAGCTTCCGATGGGGATGTGGGAGACGAAAGAGAACGTCGATCCGGTCGAACTCGCGCTGGGCGAACTGCGGGAGGAAACCGGGTTGCGCGCCGGTGAGATGATCCATGTCGGCAGCATGTATCAGGGTGCAGGCTACTCGAACCAGAAAGGTCATGTCTTCCTGGCCCGCAACCTGACGCGTGGCGAAACGGATCGTGAGGCGACGGAAGAAGACATCACCTGCCACGACATGACGCTTGAAGCGTTCGAGACCATGATCCGGGACGGCGAGCTGAAATGCATGGTCTCGCTGGCCGCTTTTGCGCTGACCCGGGCAAAAGGGCTGATCTGAGGGGTTTTCCTCCGACCTCACGGAACCGGAGATGTGTCTGGGACGCTAGCTGTGCTCCAGCACATCATGAAGGTCCCGATGGTCGAAACCGCATCGCCGTCTCCCGATACCAGCCAGATCATCGCACGCGGCCATCCGACCGATAATGAACTCCTGGCCTTTTATCGCTCGGAAATCCGGTTCGAGACGGAAGTCGTGAACGGCCGCCTTCAGGCCCTTCTGGGGTCGCAGGCGTTTCTTGTCATCGCCTATGCGACGGCCATGACCGGTTCGACCAAAAGATGGGGTGACAGCATGGTGCTTCTGCTCCCGCCCCTGTTCTCACTCCTTGGGTTTGTCCTTGCCCTTATGGCACTGCCGGGCATCCGGGCGGCCTATGCGGCAATCGGGAAATGGGAGGGCAAGCAGCGGATCCTGCATACCCGCAGCCCGGACCTGACCGATTTTACACTGGCCCCCAATGAGGACGAAACCCGCGACATGATGCGCCGTGCCCAGCGTGGCGCACTGTTCGCCCATCAGGCCCCGTTCATCTTCATGATCGCCTGGGCACTCTTCGGGATCATCCCGTTCTATCTGTACCTGAAATAGCGTCAGATCACGGTGTCAAGAAAGACGACTGTCGATCCGCCCCCTTCGACCAGATGCGTAATCGTCTGGTTGAACACCCTGCCGTGCTCGGTTGCCATGTGAGCCTCGAAGGCCGCATCATCCCGGTAGGTTTCTTCGACATGAAACATGTCGGGGTCCGAGGCGAGCGTATAGACCATGAAACGCTCACAGCCGGGTTCGGCGCGAACGTCCCCAGCCAGTTTCGTCAGCAGATCGCGCAGGGTTTCGCGCTTTCCGGGCAGCGCTTTGAGCGTGGCGTAAAGGGACTTGGCCATGACGCGGAACCTCGTGCTGTTGGAAGGTCCGTTATCATTGAGCCGTTAAGGCCGATCCGCAACGGCACAGCTGCGTGAGGCTAGGATTTTTCCAGCAGGGCCTTGCAGCGCATCCAGGACATACGGTCGCGGAAGATGAACAGAACGTAGTAGTCCAGCTCGCGACTGCGGGTTTTCGTGGTGCGGGTATAGAAGGGATAGACGTCGAACGGCCCCTGAAGTCCGGTCGGCGCGGGTTCGGACGGCAGGATGCAGTTTACCCGGAACAGCGGCATATAGACCGCATCGTCCCCGGGATTGCGCCGCACATGCCACAGGTTGCGCCGGAACTTCTTCAGCCGTTCAGGCAGAAGAAAGACCATCGATTTCTCGATGAATCCCTCTCCGAAATGCTCCGGCCGGTAATACCGCATGTCCTCGGGCATGTTGCAGAAATGGGGATGGTCCTGAACGATCATGGCCCATCCTTTACGGCATTGTGCCGTCCGTTGGGAGAGGTGCTCCAGTGTTCCCCGCCTTATTCGGCCGGAGCATTTTCCGAAGACGCCTCGTCAGCAGCCGGGGCGCCGATTTCCGCAGCGGCACGGCGCAGGATGGCCACGATCCGCCGCAGTTCGTTCGCATCCGCGCCACGGCGGGACTTAAGGGCGGCCTTCAGCGCAAAGCGCGCATCATGGAACTCCTGCCCCAGCGTCGGGTCGAGGTCGTTGATGCCGGTAAAGGCCTCGCGGACATCAGCCATACGGGCACCGATCCGGCTGAGAACATCGAGGATGCGATCGGCCTCCTCTTTGTTGGCCTCGTGATGCGCCTTTCCTTCATCCGTCAGGCTGTAGAGCTTGCGGTTGCCTTCCTGGGTAACGGCGGCAAGACCGGTTTCTTCCAGATAGGTGAGGGACGGGTAGATCACGCCGGGGCTGGGCTTGTAGAAGCCGCCGGAGCGCTCCTCGAGGCGCCGGATCAGCTCATAACCATGGGCGGGGGCTTCGGCGAGCAGGGCCAGGATGACGAGCTGAAGCTCATCGGCCGTCAGCTTGCGACCGCGTGTGAAGCCTTCGCCTCCCAGATCACCACCAAAGCCCTTGCCGAAACGGCCCCCCCGCATTCCGCCGCCCATTCCGCCGCCACGGCCGCCATGCCGACGGCCGAAACCGCCTTCACCGCGCTCCATGCCCCGATGGCGTCCGCCGCGTCCTTCGCTGCGCCCGCGGTCTTTGTTGGGGCCCTGGCCCTGCTCTGCTCCTTCTGCGACGGGGCCTCCCATGCGGAAGAAACCGCGGCGATGGCCGCGATGGGGGCGCTGTCTAGCATCCGGACGGTCTGTGTTGAAGCGGTCAGTCTTGTGTTTGAACATTGTGTTCTCCTATTCGATATATCGAACGATATAGTATCTTAAGATATATCTTCAAGAGAAAAAGATAGTGGGTCGATTTTTTCCCCGGCCCTTGTTCCGGCACCCCCGGTGCAGGCATGAAATGCTGTTTATGGTCCGGGCCGTAGCCGAAGGGCGCTCCGGCTGGTATCGGGCAGGGATGGGTAGCCCGATTCCTCTTCCCCCCGATCCGGAACTGCGTCGCACGCTGCGACAGCTCGTCCCCTGGCGCGCGGCCCTGACGATCGGCGCGATGCTGGTACTGGTGGCAGCCCTTCAGCGCCTGCCGTTCATTCATCACCTGCTGGAAAACGCGCCGCACTGGCACGAGACGCCGGGCGCGCCGCTCTGGTTCCTGCTGCTGGCCGTGCCCTACAGCGCGTGTGGACTGCCGCGACAGGCGCTCTGCGTGGCGGCCGGACTGGCATTCGGACTGTGGGGCGGCCTTGTCCTGTGTTCGCTGGCCTATATGCTGGGGGCGGTTCTGGCCTATGGATGGGCGCGCGCACTCGCTCCTGCTGCGTTCCGGGCGCGGCTGCATGACAGACTGCAGGCGGACTACGCGGCCCTGGCCCGGACGCTCCACGCCAAGCCTTTCCGGGCGGTTCTGACGCTGCGCCTGATGCCGGTGGGATCCGCCCTGCTGGTCTCGACGGCGGCGGGACTGTTCGAGCTGCCGCTGCTGCCATTTTCGGTCGCGACATTCCTGGGAGGGCTCCCGCAGACCCTGATCTTCGTGCTGGTCGGCTCCGGGACGCGGATCGGGCATGTCCTTCAGTTGGGGCTTGCGGGAATCCTGTTCGTCGTGTCGGGTGTGCTGGGCGCCATTCTGCTCCGGCAGCATGGCCAGGCCGTCCCGAAGGACAACGCAGACACTCCGGCTTCCTGAAAAAGCTTCACACCACGCAACCTGAATTGAACAGGCAGACGCGCATGACAGATCAGAACATGACATTCAGACGGGGAGATCCCCTGCCCGCATGGCTGCCGGTTCTGCTGGGAATCTTTACGGCTGTCGGGCCGGTCTCGACGGATGTCTATCTGCCGGCCCTGCCTGAAATGGAGCGTCAGCTTCACACGGCTGCGGGCTCGGGCAGTGCCACGATGGCAGCCTGGGTGATCGGGCTGGCCATCGGGCAGATCACCATCGGCCCGATCTCGGACCGCTTCGGCCGCCGCTGGCCGCTGCTGCTCGGCATGCTGGGTTATACGCTGGGCGAGATCGGCTGCGCGCTGGCGCCGAGCATGACGTTCCTGTGCATCTGCCGTGTTTTTTCCGCCATCATGGCCTCGGCCGGACTTGTGGTGCCGAATGCGTGCATCCGCGATCTGACGGAAGGCGATGCCTCGTCGAAAATGATGTCCCGTCTGATCGTCATTCAGGGCACGGTGCCGATTCTGGCCCCCATGCTGGGCGGCTTTGCGCTCAAATTCGTGGACTGGCGCGTTATCTTCTGGGCCACGGCCGTCTATGGCGGCCTCTGTACCCTCCTGCTGATGACGATCTTCCCCGAGACGCTCGCTGCGGAAGACCGGCGGGACCTGCGTCCCATCTCCATCATCGAACGTTATATCTATATCCTGCGGACGCGCAGTTTCATCACGAACGGTCTGGTCTGGAGCTTCCTGGGCTTCGTGACTTTCACCTATCTGACGGCCGCCCCCATGCTGTTCGAGGACGTGTTCGGCATGTCGCCGTTCCATTACGGCATGCTCTTCGGCCTGTTCGCGATCTGCATGATCGGTGCGTCGGCCATCAACGGGCAACTCGTCGGACGGGTCAGCACAGGACGGATGCTGTTCTCCGCGCTGGGCGTCAGTCTGGCGGGCTGTGCCATCCTGCTGCTGCTGGCGCTGGTTTCGAATTATGATCTCGATCCGCAGGGGCACATCAAGGCGATGTTCCTGTGGCCACTCATCGTCGCGCTCATCATCACGATGGGACCGACGGGCATCATCGGTCCGAACTCCATGGTGGGCGTCCTGTCTGAACAGTCCGACCGTGCCGGTTCGGCCTCGGCGCTCGCAGGGACAATGCAGTATCTTTTCGGCGCCGTGGCGAGCGCCCTGTTCGGACTGATGCCGTCGGGGACCGCCGTTCCGATGGCGATCTTCATGTGTTTTGCCTTTGCCGCGGCCATGGGGTTCGCCCTGCTGCGTCCCAACCTGCCTGCCGTGGCAGAACCGTCGCACCACTCCTGAGGAAATATCCATCATGAAGGCCCTTCTGGTTGAAGACGATGCCGCCATCGCGCTGGTGGTCGAGACGGTTCTGGTGCGTGAAGGCTGGACCGTGCGCCATGTCCTGGACGGTGCCTCGGCGCTGGAAGGGGATGAGGCGCCGGATCTTCTGGTGACGGATCTCAACCTGCCCGGTGCGCAGAACGGGCTGGAAATCGCGCATCTGCTGCGCGAGCGCCGCCCGCAGATGGCCGTCGTGCTCATGTCGGGGGACTACGAAGAAAGCGATATGGCCCCGCAGGGTATGGCCGTCCTGCCCAAACCGTTCCGCAGGGCAGGGCTTCTCGCAGCCATCGCACAGGCCACCGAACAGGTACGGGATCAGACGTAAGGTCAGGCGTCCGGCGCAATCCGGGCTCGAGGACAGGGGTTGAGTTGGGGGGGAGACTCCCCTACATGCCGCGCTGTTTGCCATGACCAGATGAAAGCAGTGCCGCCATGTCGTTTCAGGATCCCCAGCCGCTCGATCTCAAGAACTACATTCGCGAGATTCCGGATTTTCCGAAGCCGGGCATCCTGTTCTACGATATCTCGACCCTGATCCGCTCGCCTGACGCCTGGCAGGTTGCCACTGCCCGTCTGGCCCGCGTGATCGCCGCCTGGCAGCCGGACATCCTGGCCGGAATCGAAAGTCGCGGCTTCCTGACTGCCGCACCGCTGGCCCTGCGTCTGGGTTGCGGCTTCACGATGCTGCGCAAGCCGGGCAAGCTTCCGGGCAAGACCATTTCCCTGAAATACGGCCTCGAATACGGCGAAGACGAACTGCATATCCAGGCGGACGCCATCAAGCCGGGCCAGCGCGTCGTGGTTCTGGACGATCTTCTGGCAACGGGCGGCACGCTGGCGGCGTCCATTGATCTTCTGCGCAAGGTCGGTGCCGAAGTTGTGGGCGCTTCCGTGCTCATCGAACTGGCGGGCCTGAAGGGCCGCGAGAAACTGGACGTTCCCCTGAACGCTTTGATGACATACGACGACTAAGGCGACGAACAAGGAAAAATCAGATGTCGGGCACCTCTTCCGAAAGGATTTCCACGCTGTGGCAGACACGGTACCGCACACCGGCGCCGAAAACACTGCCGGACAACGCGGTGCTCGACCTGCTGATGTCGCATCATTCGGTCCGGACCTATCTGCCCGATGCCCTGCCTGAAGGCACGCTGGAAGCCGGTATCGCCGCGGCATCCTCGGCCGCCACGTCCAGCAATCTTCAGGTCTGGTCCGTTGTAGCCGTCGAGAATCCGGAGACGCGCGCAAAGCTGGCCGAGCTGTGCGGAGGACAGAAACATATCGAGGTCGCGCCGCTGTTTCTGGCCTGGATCGTCGATCTGGCCCGGCTGGAGCGGATCGCCGAGCGGGCCGGGATGGGTCATGAAGCGCTCGACTACGAAGAAGTGTTTCTCATGGCGACGCTCGATACCGGGATCGCCGCCCAGAACGCCGTGACCGCGTTCGAATCCCTCGGTCTGGGCACGGTCTATATCGGTGGCCTGCGCAACCATCCCGAAGAAGTCGCCACGCTCCTTTCCCTTCCGCCGCGTTCGGTCGCGGTCGTCGGGCTCTGTGTCGGCAAACCCGATCCGGCCACCCAGAACGGCTACAAACCGCGTCTGGGACAGGACGTCGTCCTGCATCGCGAGCGTTACAGCACGGAAAACGAGGCCGAAGGCATCGCCGCCTATGATCGCATCGCGGACGACTACCAGAAAGAACAGGGCCTGACCTCGCGGGCCTGGTCGGAGACGGTGGCAAAACGGGTGGACAGCTTCAGAGGCCTGAGCGGACGCCACGTTATCCGCACGGTGTTGCACAGGCTCGGCTTTCCGCTCCGCTAAATGTGAAACCCGTGTCGGGAAAGAAATTCCGTCTGCACCAAAAGTGTCCTGGAAAGATGAAAGACGTCTTTTTTCAGGGATTTGGTGCAGATACTGGAACTCAAAAATAAACCATTCCCCCGGAGCTTCCTTTCGGGAAATATGCGGAGAGGGTTTTATTTTAAACTTGCGTCCCTCCGGAAATTGACGGCATATTCAGAGCGCAGCTGTTTTTCTGGCTGGAGAATATCGTCCTGCGTTTATGCGCATGGGCGCACCTTCCCCCTCTGAAAAAACTGATTACGTGAATGTTTGCGCGTAAAGCTGCGTTATCAAAGGAGACCTGCAATGGCGACAGGTACAGTAAAGTGGTTTAACGCCACGAAGGGCTTCGGTTTCATCCAGCCCAGCGACGGCACCACAGACGTTTTCGTTCACATTTCTGCTCTCGAAAAAGCTGGGCTGCAGAACCTGGACGAAGGCCAGCAGGTCTCTTACGAGATTGAAGACGGCCGCAACGGACGCAAGTCCGCAGGAAGCCTCAAGGCGATCTGAAGAAATGGTGGCTTCGGCCACCATTTTTCGTTTCAGGTGCTTTTCCGCGCCATCGCTTTCGCGCAGGCGCACGGTATAACAGCGGCTCTGCCCTGCTGTGCCGGAGCCGCGCCCTGACTTTTACCCTTCCTCCCGAACTTCCCGTCACGGCGATCCTGCCGGCGCTTCTGGCCACGCTGGAGACGCAGCCCAACGCCGTCCTCGTCGCTCCTCCCGGTGCAGGCAAGACGACACTGACGCCGCTCGCCCTTCTGGACGCGCCCTGGCTTGGAACGCAGCGTCTCATTCTCGTGGAGCCCCGTCGCGTGGCGGTCCGTGGTGCGGCCTCGCGCATGGCGTCGTCGCTGGGCGAGAAGCCGGGCGGCAGCGTGGGATTCCGCACCCGCACCGATTCCGCCGTCTCCGCCCGAACGCGCATCGAGGTCGTGACCGAAGGTCTGCTCCTGCGCCGCCTGCTGACTGACCCGCTGCTCGATGGTGTAGGTGCGGTGCTGTTCGATGAAGTGCATGAACGCTCGCTGGATCTGGACGCGGCGCTGGCGTTCTGTCTGGACATGCAGCGCGAAATGCGGCCGGATCTGCGGATACTGGCCATGTCCGCCACGCCGGATGGCCGCGCGTTCACAACGCTGATGAACGGCCCGCTGATCGAGAGCGAAGGCCGGCAATACCCCATCGATATCCGCCACACTCGCGACATTCCCCACATGCGGGACCTGCCCGAAGCCTGCGCCCGCGCGATCCGTCAGGCACTGGCGGAAGAAGAGGGCGACATTCTCGCCTTCCTGCCCGGAGTGGGCGAAATCCGCCGCACACAGGCGCTTCTGGACGGTACGGTTCCGGTCTTCCCGCTGCATGGCGAACAGACGACCGAGGATCAGGACCGCGCCATCGCCCCGTCCGACACGCGCCGTGTCGTGCTGGCGACGTCCATTGCCGAAACCTCCGTTACCGTCTCCGGCGTGCGGATCGTGGTGGATGGCGGTCTGCGCCGGGCTCCGCGCCTTGACCCGAATACCGGCCTGTCGCGGTTGGAAACGCTGAAAATATCCCGCGCCACCGCCACCCAGCGGGCAGGCCGTGCGGGGCGACAGTCTCCGGGTATCGCCATCCGTCTGTGGTCGGAAATGACGCAGCGCAGCCTGCGCCCGCAGGACGCTCCCGAAATTCTTGTCGCGGATCTCACGGATTTCGCGCTCGTCACGGCCGCGTGGCAGGAGGTCATGGGGACGGCGCCCGATAGCCTGCTCCTGCTGGACACGCCCCCAACGGGCGTGCTGGCGGGGGGGCGTGAACTGTTGCGTGAACTCGGCGCACTCGATGACGCCAACCATATTACCGTCCTAGGCAAACGCATGGCGTCTCTTGGCACGCATCCGCGTCTGGCCGCGATGCTCTGCGCGGCCCGTACCTTGCCGGAGCGTGTGACGGCGGCCTGTCTGGCAGCCCTTCTGGAAGAGCGCGATCCACTCCGTCCGCGTCCGAACCGCCCTTCCGGTCCTGCGCCGGGGGCCGATATCCGCGTACGCTTCGCCCTGTTTGAGCGTGACGATCCCCGCGCGGATCGGGCCAGCCTGTTCCATATGCGTCAGTCCGCCAAACGCTTCCTGCGCCGTATGGGCGACCGGGACGCGCCGCTCGCACCGCTGCCGGACCACGCAGGCGCGCTGCTGGCCGCCGGTTTCCCGGACCGTGTTGCACAGGCTGCTGGCGAACTTGGACGTTTCCGGCTGGCAGGCGGGGGAAGTGCCCGCGTCTCGGCCAATGACCCGCTGGCCCGCGAAAAGCTGCTGGCCGGTGCGGCGTTCCATACGCGGACCTCAACGGAAATCACGCTCGCAGCCCCGCTGGATGCCGAGAACCTGCCTCAGACCCTGCTGGACCGGACCCGCGAGCAGGTGGAAACGACTCTGGACGGCACATCCGGCCGCATCATCGCCCGCCGCAGGCTCCGTCTCGGCGCGCTGGTTCTGCGGGACCGCAACGGTGAAATCAGCCCCGAGGAAGCTCAGGGCCTCCTGATGCAACAGGTCGCTGCGAATCTGGCGCAGGCCCTGACCTGGACGGACGCCGGGCGCCAGTTTCAGGCCCGCGTGGCCCATGCCCGCGCGACCTACGCGCCCCATCTGCCGGACCTGTCCGATGACGGGCTGGCGGCATCGCTCGACTGGCTGGAGCCCTATCTGGCCGGGTGTGACCGGCTGTCTCAGGTCAAGGCGCTGGACCTGCTGTCCATTCTCCGCGCCCGTCTGGACTACGCCGATCTCGGCGCGCTGGACCGCAAGCTCCCGCCGCGCCTGACGCTCAAGGCCAGCACGCACGACATCGACTATACCGGTGCGGTCCCCACGGTCTCTGCCCGCGCGCAGGCCTTTTACGGCACGGCCCGGACGCCGGAGCTCGCCGATGGGCAGCTTGCCCTGCAATGCGCGTTGCTGTCCCCGGCGGGGCGTCCTCAGGCGATCACCGCCGATCTGGCGGGATTCTGGAAAGGAAGCTGGGCCGATATGCGCCGGGACATGCGAGGGCGTTATCCCCGCCACGACTGGCCTGAAGATCCCGCGACCGCCGAGCCACCCAAACCGCGCCCTAGGCGTTGAATCGCCATGATCTTAGGATGTGGAACAATTCTGTGTTAGCAGCAGGGCTATGACGATGTTCCTGTCCTGTTTCCCATGAACCGCACCCTGCAGGCTGCTGCGATCGGTGCCGGAACAGCCACTGTCGTGACGGTGGGGCTGATGCTGGCTTTGCGCGGCCACGGGAATACTGCGCAGCCGCTCCCGCATCCTGCAGAACGGCCGCAGAAGCCGCTGGTCATGCAGGCCCCCGCGCCCAAAATGCTCCCGACGATCATTCCCGACCGCACGGTCGCGGGTGAAAACACGGACGCACAGGGCATTCCCACACAACCCGCCGTCGTGCCTGCGCCTGCGCCTGCTCTGCCACCGCTTCTGGTCAAATACGGCCCGCTGAGCTTCGCCCCGCTGGTGCGGCAGGTGATCCCGGCTGTCGTCAACATCGCCATCACCCAGAACAGCCCGGACGGTCACGACCACATCCCGCCCCAGATTCGCGGCACCCCGCTCGAAAAGCGCTACCGGGACCGGATGAAGCGCCAGCAGGAAGAAATGGTCGGCGCCGGATCGGGCTTCATCGTTGATCCATCCGGCATCATCGTTACGAACCGCCATGTCGTGGGCGGGGCGGACAAGGTCGTGGTCTCGCTCTCCAACGGGCATGAAATGCCGGCGCGCCTGCTGGGTGCCGATCCGCTGACGGATATTGCCGTCATCAAGGTCGACAGTCCCGAGCCGCTCCCGCATGTCACCTGGGGCGACAGCCAGCAGACCGATATCGGGGACTGGATTCTCGTCGCGGGCAATCCGTTCGGGTTCGGGTCGTCCGTCACGGCGGGCATTGTCTCGGCGGTCGGGCGCGATCTGGGGATCGGGTCGCTCGATGATTTCATCCAGCTCGACGCCCCGATCAATCCCGGAAATTCGGGCGGTCCGGCCTTCAACATGCGCGGACAGGTCGTGGCCGTGAACGCCGCCATCGTGACCCCGGCTGGCGGCTCGGTCGGCATCGGCTTCGGCATCCCGTCCGAAATCGTCGCTCCGATCGTCGCGGAAATCGAGGCGACCGGCCACGCCGAGCACGGCTGGCTCGGCATCACGCTCGATGACGGGGATACCGCCATCGGTATCGCCGGTGTCGATAATGGCGCTCCGGCCCAGAAGGGCGGTCTGCGGCGCGGGGATATCGTGACGCAGGTGGATAATGTGCCCGTCACCAGTGCGCGGATGTTGCTGCGGAGTATCGCGGCGGCCCGTCCGGGGGTGGTTCTGACGTTCCGGATCCAGCGGGGAAAACAGTCCCTGACGCTGCCCATCCATATCGGCGCGCGCCCCCGCGATGCCGATGACTGAGCCGCCATCGGGCAGAAAAACCCACATGGGATTGTGTGGTGTCTTTCTGCTGGGCGCGCTTGCAGGATGCAGCGCCGTTCCCTCGTCGCATGATCGCAGCGGCTACCGGGATGGACTGTCAGAAGCGTCCCCGTTCTCGTGGGGACCGATCAGCGCATCGTCCCTGCGTGATGCGCAGCAGGACGATTTCGACAACGCCATCCCGCGCTAGACGCACCTTTCTGTAGCAACCGCCTTTGACGGCTCCTCTCAAGCCGGTATTCTTCCCCGCAGGAACGGCAAGACTGCGTTCGGAAGGAAGAGAGACAACGATGCGTATCCTGCTGGTCGAGGACGATCCGACTGTCCGTGCTTTCGTGCTCAAGGGTCTGCGGGAGGCCGGGCATGTCGTGGATGAAGCGGATAACGGCAAGGACGGCCTGTTTCTGGCCGTCAGCGAAAATTATGACGTCGTGATCCTGGACCGGATGCTGCCGGGTGGCATCGACGGTCTGCGGATTCTGGAGACCCTGCGCGGGCAGAAGAATGCAACGCCCGTCCTGCTGCTCTCTGCGCTGGCGGATGTGGATGAGCGCGTGGCCGGTCTCAAGGCCGGTGGCGACGACTACATGACCAAGCCCTTCGCCTTTTCCGAACTTCTGGCGCGTGTCGAGGCGCTGGGCCGTCGTGGCCGCCCCGAAAGCGCCCCCCAGACGCGGCTTGTGGTTGGCGATCTTGAAATGGATCTGCTGTCCCGCACCGTCAAACGCGGCGGCGAGAAGATCGACCTTCAGCCGCGCGAATTCCGTCTGCTGGAGTTTCTGATCCGTCACGCCGGACAGGTCGTAACCCGCACCATGCTGCTGGAGCGCGTGTGGGACTATCATTTCGACCCGCAGACCAACGTGATCGACGTGCATGTCTCGCGCCTGCGCCAGAAAGTGGACAAGCCGTTCGACAAGCCCATGATCCACACGATCCGCAACGCCGGCTATATCCTGCGAGCGGACTGAGGCCTGATGTTCCGGCGTAAGGTCCGCCGTCTCGGACGGTTCCTGAAGCGGCGCCTGCGCTGGCCCATCCGTTCGGCCGGGCTGAACTTCGCCCTGGCTTACGGCCTCGTCTTCGTGATTTCGGCCGGGGCGTTCCTGTCCTTCATCTGGTGGAACACGACCGGCCAGCTCGACAGTCAGGTCGAGATCGCGGTGCAGGTCGATGCCGTGGACCTGTCCCATCGCTGGGCTCAGGGCGGCCCGTCCGCGCTCAGCCTCGCCATCCAGGACCGGCTGGACCAGAACGTCGATGACGACGAGCTGTATCTTCTGGTTGGCCCGGACGGCCGCAAATTCGCCGGAAACCTGCCGGGCTGGCCCGTCGTCATCACCCGCCTGGACACGTTTTACGAACTGGCCATCAAGCGCGACGGTTTTCGCACCAACGCCAAGATGCACGCCTACCCCCTGACGCAGGGTTTCCGGATGATTGTCGGGCGTGATGTTCGCGGGCGACAGCTCGTCCGGCACGTTCTGACCGATACCCTGATCTGGGCCTGGATCATGGTGACATTGCTGGCAGCCGGTGGCGCGCTGGCGATCCGGCGGATCTTCCGGCAGGTCGTCCACTCCATCGCCCGCACCACAGCGGCCGTGGCGCAGGGCGATCTGAGCCAGCGTATCCCGCTCACTGGCAACGAGACGGATCTGGTGGGCCAGACCGTCAACACCATGCTCGAGCGGATCAATCGCCTGATGGATGGCGTCAAACAGGTCTCCAACGCCATCGCCCACGACCTGCGCACCCCGATCGCCCGTGCCCGTGCCCGGCTCGAGGACGCCAACCGCACCGCCACGTCTGCCGAGGAGCTGCATGCTGCCATCGACCGGGCGGTCATGGATCTCGACCGGGTGACGTCGATTTTCGAGGCCCTGCTGAGAATCGCCCAGCTCGAAGCCGGGGCCAGACGCGCCGCCTTCACGGTGCTGGACATCCGCCCGCTGCTGGAAGGGCTGAGCGAACTCTACGAGGCTTCGGTCGAGGATGCGGGACTGCGTCTGGATTTCAGGGCAGGGGCGGTCCAGCCGGTCAACGGCGATCCGCACCTGCTGCAACAGGCGGTCGCCAATCTGCTGGACAACGCCATCAAGTTCGCCCCCCCCGGAACCACCATCACCCTGTCGGTGGACATGCAGGGCGAGCGTCTGGCCATCACCGTCGCCGATCAGGGGCCCGGCATGAGTGAGGACGATCTGGGCCGTGCTTCGGAGCGCTTCTTCCGCGCCGAAACGGCCCGCAACACACCAGGCGCCGGGCTGGGTCTTTCGCTGGTGCAGGCCGTGATGAGCCTGCATGGCGGCGCGCTGGAACTCAAAGCCGGTGAAGTGCAAACCGGACAGCCCGGCCTGACCGCGACGCTCCTGCTTCCAGTCGTCCCGGCTGTTTCGAAAAAGGGATGACGGAAGTTTCATCCGCACCCCACCCTGCGCTTAGCTGGAATGGGCTAGACAATCCGTGATGCGCTTCTCCCTGCCTTCACCGACCGTTCTTCCGGCCTTCTGTCTGCTCGGCTGTCTGGCTGCGTCACCGGTCCTGCGCCCGGTGCAGCATCAACCGTCGGGACATTCGGACGATGCCATTTCGGTGACGTCCGAAAACGCGGAATACTGCGCCCGCCTGCGGAAAAACGTGGATACCCGGCTGGCCGCTCCTCCCGCCGCCATCCCGCTGGGAATCATGGAAGACGCCCGTCACCTGCGCGCGCAGGGCGACCTTCTCTGCACGCAGGGCCATGTCCGCGCGGGGATCGAACGCCTGCGCCGGGCGTTGGTGCTGCTGAAACACGCTCCGGAACCGCGCTGACGGCATTTCGGACGTCCTCAAGACACCTGTTCTCAGGAGACCTGATGATCCGTTTTTTTTGCCTCCGTTCCGTTCCGCTACTGGCGGCGACTCTGGCCTTCTCGCCCGTCGCTCTGTTCGGGGCGGGTGCTTTTCCCACCGCACAGGCAGCCGACATGCAGCAGAATACGACCCAGCTTGATTTCAGCGTCATGGGGCAGGCCCATGCGGTCCCAACGGAACTGACGGTGCGCCTTTCCGTCCGCTCCGACAGCCCGTCCGCCGCAACGGCCCAGAAGGACGTGAACAGCCGGATGGCCGCAGCCATGAAACTGGCTGGCGGTCAGGACGGAATCGTGGCGAAGGCGGGGGGATACTCCATCTATGAAAATACGCCCGAACATGCCCCCAGGAACTGGACGGCCCGGCAGGAGCTTGAACTCAGTGGACAGGATTCCGTGCGGCTGCTCGGTCTGGCCGGGCAGCTTCAATCACAGTCCCTGATGCTGGAAGGCCTCGACTGGTCGCTCGACGACGGCACCCGAGACCGCCTGCTCCAGGAAGCCCGCACGGAAGCCCTCAAAAAGGTCCGCTCCCAGGCCGAACAGAGCGCGCAGACCCTGGGCCTGCGCCTTGCGCGCCTCAAGGAAGTCCGCATTTCCTATCAGGAACCGGGACCGCGTCCTGTGATGCTCATGGCGGCCCGCATGGCCGATGCCGCTCCACCGCAGCGCAGCCCGGACGAGCAGACCCTTCGGGTGAATGTTTCCGTGCAGGCCGAACTGTCGCCATGACCATCCCCCGGGCGGGGCTTTTCGGGTCATGGTGACGGTCTGGTTTGACGGCGGCTGTCCGCTCTGCCGGCGCGAGATCGCGTTGATGAAACGTCTGGACCGCCGTGGTGCCATCCGCTTCATCAATCTGGAGTCGGCCCAGGGATGCCCGCTGGACCGGGCCACCCTGCTGGCCCGGTTCCATGCCGAGGAAGACGGGCATCTTTATGAAGGTGCTGCTGCCTTCGCCGCCATGTGGCGCGCCATTCCCCTGCTGCGTCCTCTGGGTCTTGCAGCCCGCAATCCGGTCGTTCTGGCCGTTCTGCAATGGGGCTACGGCAAATTCCTGCGCATCCGCCCGTTTCTGCAGCGCCTGACCCGCACACTGGAAGGCTGAATCGCACAGCAGGACGGGAAAACGGAGGATTTTAAGGGTTTCTTAGGAGGCGTTCGCTACGACGGAAAAAAAAAGGAGCCTTCATGCCCAACTCTTTCCGTTTGCTGGCGCAGGACATTCTCGCTCTTGGTGAGGCAGGTGACATCCCGTCTGCGCTCGAAAAGCTGCGTGAAGGCATCCAGACCCTCCCTCAGGATCCCCATTCCACGTTTCTGGCAGGATGTCTTTATGAACGCTTCAGGGACTGGCCGCAGGCGCGCAGCTTCTATCTCCAGAGCCTGCACATGAACGTGCATGCCCCGAGAATCTGGCATCGTCTGGGCATTGTCTGTCTGGAAGCCGGAGACCTGGACGGTGCGGAGAGGGCGCTGAAAGTCGCGATCCAGCAGAAGCCGTCCGAGGCCCCCTATTACATCGATCTCAGTCTGGTTCAGGCCCGCAGGGGGCTGTTTGACGACGCTTTGGAGAACGCCGTAACCGGTGACGCGCTTTTCCCCGACCATGTCCCGGCCATCAATAATATCGCGCATGCCCTGCAATGCCTTGGCCGAAGCGAGGAGTCGCTGCCGTATTATGACAGGGCCATCGCACTGGCTCCCGAAAACGGTGTCTGTCGTTTCGGACGTGCGGTCAGTCTTCTGAAAACCGGAAATTTCGACGCCGGATGGCGGGAATATGAATGGCGCTGGCGCTGCTGCCAGACCCCGCGCACAGACCTCACTGTCCCGCAGTGGGAAGGGGAAGACCTGAGCGGCAAGACCATTTTGGTCCATCACGAACAGGGCTATGGCGACACACTGCAGTTCATCCGCTTTGTACCCCTGCTCAAGGCGCGCGGAGCCACGGTCGTGGTTCAGGTCCCCATCCCGCTGGTCAGGCTTCTGGAACGGGTGGAAGGGATCGATCAGATCGTCTCTGTGCTCGATCCCTCGCTGCATCTGGACCTGCACTGCCCGATGGTCGGCCTGCCATTCCGCCTGAAGATGACGCCGTCCACAGCGCCCGGCTGCCCATACCTGTCCGTTCCCGTTGAAGAGCAGGTCAGGGAAGGAGGCGCGCTTCGTCAGAGCCTGACGGAAAACACCGCACAGCCCGATCTGATTGTCGGGCTCGTCTGGAACGGTGACCCGAGAACGCATGATCCTGTTGCCACACAGGTTGATCGACGGCGGAGTGTGCCTCTGGAGAAACTCGCGCCCCTGATGGAAGTGGACGGCATCCGTTTCGTCAGTTTCCAGCTTGGCATGCCCAAAAACCAGATTGCCGAAACGGGTCTGCCCGTGCTCGACGTGACGGACGGGATCACGGATTTCGCCGATACGGCGGCCCGGCTTTACGGTGTGGACCTGCTGGTCAGCGTGGACACATCCATAGTCCATCTGGCTGGTGGACTCGGTCTGCCGGTCTGGATGATCTCACGCAGCGATGCATGCTGGCGCTGGGGCGAAACCGTCACGACGACGCCCTGGTATCCGAGCATGCGGATCTTCCGCCAGCCCCGTTCGGGGGACTGGGAAACCCCGGTCACCGAGATCGCAGGAATGCTGCGGCAGTTCGTTGCGCTCTACCGGACGAATCTCGAGGCCGAGGCAGCCTGACGGACAGGGCATAAAAAAACCGGCCGATCCCGAAAGGGTGGCCGGTTTTTCATTTGCGGACTGAAAGCGCCCCTTAGCGGGGTGCAATCACCATCAGCATCTGGCGGTTTTCAAGGCGGGGCATCTGCTCCACCTTCGCCTTTTCCTCGACTTCCTGGCGGATACGCTCAAGCATCTTGATGCCGAGCTCCTGATGGGCCATTTCGCGGCCCTTGAAGCGCAGGGAAATCTTAACCTTGTCGCCCTCGTCAAGAAAGCTGTGAATGGCCTTGAGCTTCGTCTGGAAGTCATGCTCGCCCGTACCCGGACGAACCTTCACTTCCTTGATCTCAATGACCTTCTGCTTCTTGCGGGCTTCGTTCTTCTTCTTCTGCTGCTCATACTTGAACTTGCCGTAGTCGAGAATCTTCACGACAGGAGGAACAGCGGTCGGGCTGATTTCCAGAAGGTCGAGACCCACCGAAAAAGCGCGCATCAGGGCATCCCGGGTCGTCATGACGCCCTGCATTTCGCCTTCTTCGTCAATCAGACGAACCTGCGGAACACGGATTTCCTCGTTGACGCGCGGTCCTTCACGGGTGGGCGCGGCCTGCATCGGCGGTCTAGCTATGGTCAGCTCCTGTCATCAGTTTCGTTCGGGCCCGGTCACCAGCATCCGCCTTCACGAAGAAAGGCGGGATACGGCCATTCCCGATCCCGTTCCTTCTGCACATAGTCCTGCCTTACGCCCGGTGCAAGGGGATTACGTTCAATCCTTTGCAAAGCGCGCGATGTCGGGGGCCTGCGCCTCTTTCGCAAGGGCTGCAACGGCGTCGGCGAGCGACAGGATCTCCTGTGCCGCGCCGCCCAGACGCCGCATGGCAACCTTGCGTTCCTCGGCCTCGCGGCGACCCACGACAAGAATGACCGGAACGCGCGCAAGGCTGTGTTCGCGGATCTTGGCGTTGATCTTGTCGCTGCGGGTGTCGGTCTCCACCTGGAGTCCCGCCGCCTTCAGGGTCGCGGCCACTTCGTTGGCATAGTCGCCGGCGTCGGAGACGATGGACGCCACGACAACCTGCGTCGGCGCCAGCCAGAGCGGGAACTTGCCGGCATACTGCTCGATCAGGATGCCGATGAAGCGCTCGAAACTGCCGAGAATCGCGCGATGCAGCATAACCGGGCGATGACGGTTGCTGTCCTCGCCAATGTAAGACGCATCCAGACGCTCCGGCAGGACATAGTCCACCTGAAGCGTACCGCACTGCCAGTCACGGCCGATGGCATCCGTCAGTACGAATTCCAGCTTCGGACCGTAGAACGCGCCTTCGCCCGGGTTGTACTCGTACTCGACGCCCGCGATTTCACAGGCCTTCTTGAGCGAGCCTTCGGCCCGGTCCCAGACTTCATCCGAGCCCGCACGCGTTTCCGGACGGTCGGAGAACTTCACGCGGAAGCTGTCGAATCCAAGATCGGAATAGACCTCCGCCAGCATCTTCACGAACTTCGCGGTCTCGTCCGCAATCTGGTCGTCCGTGCAGAAAATATGGGCGTCGTCCTGCGTAAAGCCGCGCACGCGCATGATGCCGTGCAGCGCACCGGACGGCTCGTAACGGTGACACGCGCCGAATTCCGCCATCCGCAGCGGCAGCTCACGATAGGAGCGCAGACCGTGACGGAAGATCTGCACGTGGCACGGGCAGTTCATTGGCTTCAGTGCGAGGGTCTTGTCCTCGTCCTCGACAGTCGCGATGAACATGTTCTCGCGATACTTGTCCCAGTGGCCCGAAGCCTCCCACAGGGCGCGGTCCACGAGCTGAGGGGTGCGCACTTCCTCGTAGTTGTTCCGCTCCTGCGCACGACGCATGTAGTCCTGAAGGACCGTGTACAGGCGCCAGCCCTTGCGGTGCCAGAAAATCTGCCCGACGGCTTCTTCCTGAATATGGAAGAGATCCATTTCGCGCCCGATGCGGCGATGGTCGCGCTTTTCGGCTTCCTCAAGGCGCAGGAGATGGGCGTCCAGCTCCTTTTTGTCGCGCCAGGCGGTGCCGTAGATGCGGGTGAGCATGGGGTTGCGATGATCGCCGCGCCAGTAGGCCCCCGCCACGCGCATCAGCTTGAATGCCGTGCCGACATCGCCGGTCGTGCGCAGATGCGGACCACGGCACAGATCGAGCCACTCACCCTGACGGTAGATCGAGATCTGCTCGTCTTCTGGCAGATCCTGGATCAGCTGGGCCTTGAAGTCCTCGCCCTTTTCTTCAAAGAAACGGATGGCCTCGTCACGGTCCCACACCTCGCGGACGAACGGCGTATTGGCCGCCACGATCTCGCGCATCCTGGCTTCAATGGCCGGGAAGTCTTCCGGGGTGAACGGCTTCTCGCGGGAGAAATCGTAATAGAAGCCGTCCTTGATGCTCGGTCCGATCGTGACCTGCGTTTCAGGCCACAGGGACTGCACGGCCTCGGCCAGGACATGCGCCGCGTCATGGCGGATCATTTCCAGCGCATCCTCATCCTTGCGGGTGATGAACTTCACGGACGCATCGCTGCTGATTTCGGTGCCGATATCGACGGGCTTGCCGTCCACTTCCATCGCCATGGCAGCCTTGGCGAGACCCGGCCCGATGGAGGCTGCGATCGTCGTGCCCGTCACCGTCCCGTCGAATGTGCGGACGCTTCCGTCGGGGAGTGTGATGGCGGGCATGGAGATCGCTCCTGTGCGAGTGGGGACGGCAGATCACTCTGCCGAAAAACGAACCGGTAAATGGCCTCAATCCCCGCCGCCCTGCAACCCCCAGACGGACAGACAGTCCGTTTTCAGGTCGCTTTGTCCATCTGGAGCACGAGGGGCGGGACATTACCGGGATCGGACTGCCGCTCTTCGTCCCATCCACAGGTGAGATAATGGACGAGCGGCCAGATCCCGTAATAGGCATCCTGCGCCACATCCGGGTTGTTGCGAGCATAAAAAACCGGATCGAACACCCGGTATTCGTGCTGCTGTCCGTCATCCCGTGCCCGATGCGTGACAAAGCCAGCTGGAACGTCGAGGGACGGATGCGGAATGGTATTGCCGGTTCCAAGCAGGATATCCGGATCAATTCCCAGTTCCCGCAGACGCTGTGCGATCACGGGAGCATAGATATTCGGGACGGGCCGGTATCCGGCGGCAAAATCTGCGGCGCCGGTTTCGAAGTAGAAGTGAAGATGCGTCCCATCCTGAGGGTGCTCCAGCGTCTCGCCGGCGTCCGAAGCAGCCAGTTTCTGCCGCGCGAAACGGCGGATTTCTTCATAGTCCGGGCGATTGTGCAGATGGAGATGCACGAACGGCGTGCGGACGTAGCGCTCGGGATAGATGCTCTGAGGGTTGTGAAACCCGCGGTCCAGACTGACGAGCGTCTGCGCCCGGAACAGCCCGCGCCGCACGATCTGGGGCAGATAGTAATCCGGAGCCTCCGGCACATTCAGCAGCAGCCGGTCCGTAATGAACGTGGCGTTTTCCTGCACCAGATACTCGAACTGCCGCCGGATGACCTCCGGATCGAGCGAAAGCTGGTCCAGAAAGACCGTCAGGAACTCGTCGCAATCCAATGGTACGGCAAAATCGCAGGCATTCTCCGCGTCCCACTGCCGGATGATCCCGGCAATGACATCCCCCTTGTGCAGGAAATCGCCGGGGGACGCATGGTCCCTGACGATGTGGACACCTTTGCCTTCATACCGCGTCTGGATGTCCAGAACCGTCGGATCGGTTGAGCCGTTGTCGATGACAGTCAGATTTGAAAAACCGAAGATCGCTGCGTGCCACAGAATCCAGGGCTCCAGCAGTGTCGCCTCGTTCTTCTGCATCATGACGCAGCGGACCCGGGTCATCGGGAGAGCATCGCCTCCATGCAGGTTTCGACCCGGGAGGCGGGCAGCATCGCCAGATCAGGCACCACGATCAGATCCGTCCGGCCTGCCGTGGGGGTGAGGGGAGCCGTCAGGCGCGGATCGCTGTCATGCCCGAAGAGCGTGATGCAGGGCGTGTCCATTGCAGCGGCCAGATGCATCGGGCCGGTGTCGTTCCCGATTACGATTTTCGCCCGGTCCAGCACGCCAGCCAGTTCCAGAAGCGTGGTCCGGCCTGTCAGGTCGAGGGCGGTAGGGCAGAGGCGCAGAATGTCCTGAGCCAGCGGAGCCTCGGCCTGCGTTCCCACGATGACCGGGCGAAGGCCTTTGGCCACAAGCGCAGTGGCGATCTCGGCGAAGCGCGACGTGGGCCAGCGTTTCTGCGGGCGGTGGAACGCCGCCCCCGGCACCAGAACGGCGTAGGGCGCTGCGATTTCAGGCCCATGTCCCTGAAGCCAGCGCGGAACACTGCGGGGCAGTGGTGTGACGCCGGCATCATGAAGCTGGTCATCCAGACGGGCCAGCGTATGCATGTCGTTGCGTGACGGATTGCCGTGCGGATGGCAGCACCCGCCGGAAATGCCCGACCAGTTTGCGGGCTGTCCGGCAAGGCGGAAATAGGTTTTCGAACGCCCCGAGGTCTGAAGATCGAAGACCCGGTCGTAGCCGCGGAGTTTTCTGGAAAGGCGCCACAGTCCCGGCAGGTTGCTCATCGACGGGCGGTCATCCGTCAGGATTTCGTCGAACCACGGCGCAGCACGGGCCAGATCCACGAAAGGCGCAGTGGTCAGGAGGGTGAGTGTGGCGTGGGGAAAAGCGGCCCGGATGGACGCGAAAGCTCCGAATGCCTGAACGAAATCGCCCAGGGCGCCGAGCTTTATGACAAGAATGCGACTCATGAGCCGACTTTAGCAGGGTGTTGCGGAACGCCAACCATTCCCGGTTGCCGTTCCGCAAAGAAATCCCCGACGTGGGATTTCGGTCCTTCGCCCCTCTGCTTCGGGGGAAAGGATCAGACCGTCTTGTCGACGCCCTGAGGGGCAGCCTGTGCGCCACCCTTGGCAACCACGACCATGGCCGGCTTCAGCAGACGGCCCTTGAGCAGCCATGCCGGCGTCCAAGACTGCATGACGTGACCCGACGGATGCTGGTCGGACGGCTGTTCCGCCATCGCCTGGTGCAGGTTGGCGTCGAACGGCTTGCCGGTCGGGTCTTCGCAGGTGATGCCGTGGCGTTCGAGAATGTTGATGAAGGAGCGCTCGGTGCCTTCGATTCCCTCACGCAGCTTGGTGATGAGGACATCCTCGCCTTCCGTCTTGGCAGGCAGGGATGCCAGGCCACGCTGAAGGTTTTCGGCAGCCTCGACCACGTCACGGGCGAATTTCTGGATGGCGTACTGGCGCGCATCCTCGATATCGCGCTTGGCGCGGGCGCGGATGTTCTGGCTTTCGGCTTCGGAGCGGACCCAGCGGTCCTTCAGTTCCGCGACTTCGGCCTCAAGGGCTTCGATCCGGGCTTCCGGTGTGGTCTCTTCCAGCGTTTCACCGCCGGTTTCGTTCATGCCCGGAGTCTCATGGCCGGAGGTCTCGACGCCCTGTTCAGGCACGTCGTGGGCCGTTTCCGGCGATGCGTTGTGGTCTGTCATGTCACGACCTTCTTTAGTGGGACGGGCCATCATGCGGCCCCGTACTTCTTCAGGAGATAACGCTGATTGTCTCAAAGACAAGGGTTGCGCGGTCGCATAGCGACGCATCATGTCATTGAAAAGCCTATTTTCCGCCATCATGGATCATGGGTTATAGGTAAAAAGCCGCAACAGTTTTCAGCAGACGGACCCCTCATGGAGACGCCCCGAACCCCCTACGCGCCGTCCGCGCCTGCCTCGCAGACGCCGACCGGAGCCTCCGCCGCGCCGATCATCGCGCTGGTGGACGATGACCGGAACATTCTCGCCTCCGTCCAGATGACGCTCGAAGCCGAAGGATTTACCGTCCACACCTATACCGATGGCGAAAGTGCGCTTCAGGGCATCACCTCGCGCCCCGTCAGCCTTGCGGTTCTGGATGTGAAGATGCCGCGCATGGACGGCATGGAACTGCTCCAGCGCCTGCGTGCGCGCTCGAACCTGCCGGTGATCTTCCTGACGTCCAAGGACGAGGAACTCGATCAGCTCATGGGCCTGCGCCTGGGGGCTGACGACTATATCACCAAGCCGTTCTCCCAGCGCCTGCTGATCGAGCGCATCCGCGCCCTGCTGCGCCGTCAGGATGCCAGTCGGGCCGAGGCCACGGGTGTTGCCGCCGTCGGCTCCGCCATCGTGCGCGGCCAGCTCTCGCTGGACGAAACACGCCATCAGTGCCTGTGGGGCGGCCAGGACATTGCGCTGACGGTCACGGAGTTCCTTTTGGTCAAGGCGCTCGCTTTGCGTCCGGGCATGGTGAAGTCGCGTGATCAGCTCATCGACGCCGCCTATGGCGACAACATCTATGTCGATGACCGCACGATCGACAGCCATATCAAGCGCGTCCGCAAGAAGTTCCGTCAGGTGGACGATGAGTTCAACCAGATCGAGACGCTGTACGGCATCGGCTACCGCTACCGGGACGAGTAAGCGCGCGTGGATGATGACTCCGCTTCCTTCCCGACAGGTCAGGCACTGGACGCTGACCGGCTCGAACAGGGCCGCGACCGGCGCCGCGCCGAATCGGCCCGTGCGGGGCTGGGCGAGTCCCTGCGGAGGGTCGGCGCAAAGATCCTGAGGCGTCTGCGCCCCCGCCGGGCGTCGGAGATCTCCCTGTCGCGCCGGCGTCTGGCTTCGCCGCTTCTGGTGCGGATCCTGCTGCTCAATGCCCTGCCCCTTGCGCTTCTGGCCGTCACGCTGCTGTTTCTGGACCAGTTCCAGAACGGCCTGCTGGAAACCGACGTCAATGCCCTGCGCGAGCAGGCCCATATCTATGCCGGAGCGCTTGGTCAGTCCGCCGTCCGGGTGAGTGCCCATGCGCCCGGTCATCCGGCGCCCGGCGGCAATCTGGAACTGGACGTCGCGCAGGCCCGCCCCCTGCTGGCCCGTCTGACCGAACCGAGCCCCAATGCCCATGCCCTGCTGTTCGATCCGGACGGCAAGCTTGTCGTGGACAGTCGCACGGCTTCGCGTGGCAAACAGGATCATGCCGCTCCCGACCCTGTCGATGGAGGATCGTGGCAGCCGCCCCGGAACAATATTCTCGAAAGTTTCTACGACTGGCTCCTGTCGCTTCTGCCGCTGACGTCCAGCGAGGAAGTGACGCTCGACACCAACGACACCGCCATGGACGGCCCGCATGATGCCCAGCCATTCCATTCCCAGGCGGAACTGCCGCCCTTCATCCGGCGCACCAAGGACCATCAGCTTGTTGTGACGGTCGTGGAGCCTGTCGTGCGCGATGGCGTGACGGTTGGCGAGATCCAGCTGACCCGCCATGCGCCCGAAGTGGATCGCACGCTCTTTGCCGTCCGGTCCTCGATCCTCTCACTGGTTCTGGCGGCGCTGGTCGTGACGGTCCTGCTGTCCTGGTACCTGTCGCTCACGATCGCCCGCCCGCTGCTGACGCTGGCACGGGCATCCAACGACATGCGCGAGACGGATGGCCGCAAGGATCTTGTGCCGGAGCGGCTTCTGGCCCGGCGTGACGAAATCGGCGTTCTGGCCCGGTCGCTCCGCGGCAGTGCGCTGGCGCTGTGGGCGCGGATGGATGACATCGAACGCTTCGCCGCCGATGTCAGCCATGAGATCAAGAACCCGCTCTCTTCCATCCGCTCGGCCATCGAGACGCTTCCGCGCATCCAGATCGCCGAACGGCGCGAGAGGCTGCTCGGCATCATCAACAGCGACGTCAAACGGCTCGACCGTCTGATTACGGACATTTCCGATGCCAGCCGTATCGACGCGGAACTCTCCCGCGTACGTCCCGAGCCCGTTTCGGTCGTGGCTCTTCTGTCCATTCTGGCGGAAATGCATCAGACGACACGCCGTGAGAATGATCCTGTCCTGCGGCTGGACGTTCGCGATCAGGATCCGCCGCTGAAGGCGCTGGCCGTGGAGGACCGGCTGGTGCAGGTCCTGCGCAATCTGATCGGCAATGCAGTGTCGTTCTCGCCGCCAAAAGGCATCATCGCCCTGCATGCCAGCGCGCGCGATATTGCAGGGGAAGGGCCCGGGACCGGCAGTGTGGTTGAAATCACCATCACCGATCAGGGCCCCGGCATTCCGCCCGGAAAGCTCGACAGCATTTTCGACCGTTTCTATTCAGAACGGCCCCAGACCGAAAACTTCGGCCAGCATTCCGGACTCGGCCTCGCGATCAGCCGGCAGATCATTCACGCCCTGCGCGGCAGTCTGTTCGCCGAGAACCGGATGGATGCGTCCGGGGCGATCCGTGGCGCCTGTTTTGTGGTGCGGCTGCCCCGCGCGCCCTGAGGCTGGCAGCCCGGCCGGGGCCTGAATGGTAATGGCCGGTCCTGAGGACAGCCCGTCGATCACGCCCGGCACGAGCGTCGCCGCAAAGGGGAGGGCCAGGACCAGCAGCGGGAGGAGATGTCGGGCCATGACCGTTACTTCCTGCCAGATAGTGCAAGGAAGACATGTCCGTTCCTGCGGCTGGCCCGCTGCTGGTCGCGCAGGTCATACAGAGTGGTCCGGGCATCGGAGAGGGCAGCCTGTTCGCAGTCGGTCACATCGGTTGCGAGCAGCCAGTCCTCCTCCTGAAGCTGGTGGCAGACGGCGTGGGAGGCCTGCGTAATCTGCTGCGTCGCCGTTTCCCAGCCCTTCCGGGATGTGAGATCCAGCGAGGAGAGATCGACTGTCATACTGACTCTGCCAGTGCTGGCCGGGGTCGGAGTAGCCTGAGCGGCCTGAAGCGGGAGGACAATGCTGGCAGACAGGGCGCAGAGCAGAAGGGAAGAAAAGCGGGTCATGGCATGAAGCTCCTGAAGAGGAATCCGACGCTCGTGGCGTCTGGAAATCTTCAATGCATGAAGCGTGCCAGTTTCTGTTTTTCGCGCCTTAAATTCGTTCGGGAAAGTTATTAAAAGCCATTGATCCGTAAAAACGGCACTTCACGCCATAAAATGGCGTGTTTTGCTGTTATTTATCTGGAGTAGCGGTCAGAGTGAGGGCGATGCGCTGCTCGGGCAGGGGAAAACGCTGCACGATCTGCAGGGTCAGCGCGGGTTTTGCCGCTGCCAGTGCCTCGTTCAGGGCGCCCTGACACTGGGCGAAGGTCTGGCCTTCGCGAATCATGGCGGCGACGTGCCGGGTATGGCCCAGGGTGAGGCCATGGTCGGCCAGAGCTTCGGAAATGGCGGAAAGTGCTGCCTGACATTCATCCGACAGCCGGCCTGGACGGTCCCCGTCCGGACTGAAGCCACTGAAATCGGTGCAGGTGACTTCGTCTCCATGTACGGTGACGGTCTGGTGAGGGAAGGATGCGCCCATGGGTTCGTGGTCCTGCTCCGTGTCAGGGATCCGTCATGCCCCTGTCCAGCCCAAGGTCTTAGTCCGCTCCCGTGGAGGTCGCAATCCATCATGTCCGTCCTGTCATTTCTGCCTGAAGGCTCGGTCCATGCCTGCTGTGTGGCGTGGAACGGAGACGGCGTGCTGATTTCCGGCCCTCCCGGCTCGGGGAAATCCGAACTGGCCCTGCGGCTGATGGATGCGGGTTTCGATCTCGTGGCGGATGACCGGGTTGTGCTGGACGGCGCCGTGGCCTCGGCTCCTGAACGTCTTGCGGGGCTGATCGAGGTTCGGGGGGTTGGAATCCTTCGGACACCTTTTGTCATAAAAGCAGCGGTGCGTCTGCGGGTCTGCCTGGGGGAGGGGCAGCCGCGTCTGCCGGAGCCCTGCCGGGACCCCTGGACGGGAGCGGTCATGCTGCGTCTGGAGCCCGGTTTTCCGGGAACGGTGGCGCGGATCAGGGCGGCCCTGAAGGCCTGTTGCGGCACCTATGAATGGGTCGCCGGCGCAGGCGAAAATGTTGCGGAAACGTGAAGGTGCGAAATAGTTCCGCACAAAAAGAAAAAGGGCTAGAGTGTGGCGCATGGCATCGGCGAACCATCCCGAGTCTGGCTCCATATCCGGATATGATCATGGTTCCCGCCGGATCCTGATCGTGACGGGTCTGTCCGGGGCGGGAAAATCATCCATATTGCGGGTTCTGGAAGATCTGGGTCATGAGGTCGTGGATAACCCACCCCTGAACCTAATCCAGGCGCTCGCCTCACGGGCCGGACAGAATCTGGCCATCGGGATCGATGTCCGCAGTCGCGGGTTCGAGGCCTCCCGCGTGCTGGAAGAGCTTGAACGCCTGCGACTTCTGCCCGACTGCTCGGTCCAGCTCCTTTACGCCACCGCCGAACCCGAAATCCTTCTGCGTCGTTTCACCGCCACGCGTCGCCGCCACCCTTTGGTGACCAGCGGCACCATTCTTCCCGGAATCGAACAGGAAACCGCTCTTCTGGCCCCGCTGCGGGCCAATGCGGATCTGGTTATCGACACGTCCGACCTGCCATCTCCCGAACTGCGACAGCTGATCGAGACGCGCTTTGGCAGCACGGGCGGGGAAGGGCTGACGGTTGCATTGATGTCCTTTGCCTATCCGTCCGGTCTGCCCCGCGAGGCGGACATGGTTTTTGATGCACGCTTCCTGCGCAATCCCCATTATGATTCCGCTCTTCAGCCCATGACCGGGCTGGACGGGGCAGTGGTGCAGTATGTGAAGTCGGACCCGGCCTATCCCGCATTTTTCGGCCATATCCAGAGCCTTCTTGAGCTTGTGCTTCCCCGGTTTGTGGCGGAAGGCAAGAAATACGCGACCATTGCCATCGGGTGCAGTGGCGGTCGCCACCGCTCGGTGACGATCGTTGAAGAACTCGCCCGCATTCTCCCGAAAACCGTACCGGTCGGGCCAATGATGGTCCTGCACCGCGAACTTGCCCGCAAGGGTCTGGCGTCCTGGCGCTGGGCCGTTCCACCCCAGGATCCCTCACAGGACACAACGGTATGATCGGACTGATGCTGGTAACGCATGGGCGCCTTGGGGATGTCCTGCTGGAAACGCTGGTTCACGTCGTGGGACCCCAGACCCAGGTCGGTGTGGTGGGCGTGGCGGATGATGATGATCCGGCGATGCTCCGCCCGGCGGCCGAACGTCTGCTTCAGCGTCTCGATACCGGTGACGGGGTGCTGCTGCTGACGGATATTTTCGGCAGTTCGCCGTCCAATCTGGCGCTTTCCCTGCGGGAGCCGGGACATGTCGAGGTCGTGTCGGGTGTGAATGTGCCCATGCTGGTCAAGCTGGCGAAAACGCGGCGGGATCTGGACCTTGCAGGCTGCGTGGAAAAGGCCACAATGGCCGGGCGGAAGTATATCGCCGTGGCGTCCCAGCTTCCGGACCCCTGTCTTCATGGCGGGCCGCGTGCCTGTACGCTGCCGGTTCATTGAATTGAGTTCACTGAATGAGCGACACGACCCTTTCTCCCGGCACAGTTGCCCCCCGCACCGTCACCATCGTCAATCATCTGGGCCTTCATGCCCGGCCCGCTGCCAAAATCGTCACCACGGCCGAGCGTTTTGACGCCGAGACCACGATCGCGCATGGCACCAATGTCGTTTCCGCCCTGTCGATCATGGGGCTGATGATGCTGGGTGCGGGAGAAGGGCAGGACGTCACGCTGCGCGCCCATGGTCCGCAGGCGGCCGAAGCGCTCGATGCGCTGGCAGCCCTGATCGCGGACGGGTTTGGCGAGCGTGACTGAAGCCTCAGGGCGACCGACCCGCAGCCGTTCCGCCCGCTCCTCCCGCCGCAGCCCGCGCTCCGGCGTTTTCCTTCAGGGCAAGGCCATCACGCCGGGCATGGGGCTTGGCCCCGCAGGGCGTGTCGAGGAACTTCCCCTTCCCGACATTACCGAGCGCTACAGCGCCATCGGGCCGGAAGCCGAGGGCGTCCGGCTGGATGAGGCGATCGCCCGCGCGCTTCACCAGATCGAAAAGATGCGGGACCGGCTGGTCGGCTTGCCGGAAGAGGGCCGCGAGGAAATTGCCTCCCTTCTGATGGTCTATGAGCGGATGCTCGGCCCGTCGCGGCTGCTGCGTCAGGTCCGCAGCCGCATCGCCGATGAGGGGCTGTGCGCCGAGGCCGCCGTTTCAGAAGTTACGCGGGAACTGGCGTTGCAGGTCTCGCGCATGGCCGAGGCCGTGGCGCGCGAGAACAATACGCAGGAAGCCGATGCCAATCTGCGTCTGGCGGGAGAGTTCGAGGAAATCGGCCGCCGCCTCGTGCGGAACCTGACCGGCATTTCCTATCGCGCGTTTTCCAGCCTGCCACCTGGCTCCGTTCTGGTGGCCGAGCAGCTCCGTCCGGCCGATGTCGCCATGATCGACCCGGCCCGGATTGCGGCCGTGGTGACGCAGGGCGGTGGTGGGGCCGATCACACGGCCATCCTGCTGCGCGCGCTCGACATTCCCGCCATCCTCGCCGTGCCGAACCTCATGGCGCAAGTACAGGAAGGCGAGATGGTGGTCGTGGACGGGCATCTCGGCACCGTCACGCTTTCCCCCAACGAAACCGAACTGCGTCTGGCGGCGGAATCCGCACAGCGTGAAGTGAAGGAAAAGCGGGCTTTCGGGCGCCTCAAGCGCCTCCCAGCCCAGCTTCAGAGCGGCGAAGACATCGAGCTTTCCGCCAATCTTGAACTTCCGGCGGAACTGCCGATGCTGATGCGCAATGGCGCCAAGGGCATTGGCCTGCTGCGCAGCGAGTTCCTGTTCGGTGAACGCGAGGATCTGCCGGACGAAGACGGCCAGACAGACGCCTATCGCGCCATCGTCCAGGCCATGGACGGCCGCCCCGTCACGATCCGCGTGCTGGACTGGGGCGGCGAGAAGGGGCGTGCCTGCATGCGCAGGCTGGGTCTGGCGGAGCAGGTCGCGGATGGCGACAATCCAGCGCTGGGTCTGCGGGGCGTGCGGCTTCTGCTCCGGGTGCCGGAGGTTCTGGAGACGCAGTTCGCGGCCATTCTGCGGGCCGCCGAGCCTGCCGAGGGCGTTCCCCCCGGCCGGGTGCGGATCCTGCTACCGATGGTCACGTCCCCGGACGAAATCGTGGATGCCCGCGAGATTTACGACCGCGTTGTGCGCCGCCTCAAGCGCAAGGGACACACGCTCCCCGATCCGCTGCCCCCGCTGGGGATCATGGTCGAGACCCCGGCTGCGGCCCTTACGGTGGATACGCTGGCCCGGCACGCCGATTTCATGGCGCTCGGCACCAATGACCTGACGATGTACACGCTCGCCGTGGACCGCGCGGATTCCATGGTGGCGGACCGCTACAGCCCACTCCATCCCGGTGTGCTGAGGCTGATTGCGGCTGCGGCGGATTCGGCGCTGCGCGCGCGCCGTCCGATTTCGGTCTGTGGGGAAATGGCATCCGACCCGCGGGTGGTGGCGCTGCTGATCGGCCTGGGTCTGCGGTCCTTTTCCATGAACTCCGCCTCCCTGCCGCGGGTGAAACGCCTGATCCGCACCCTCACGCTCGAAGACTGCGACCAGTTGCATCGGCAGGTCATGCTCGAAACCGACCCGGTCGTGATCCGAGATCTGGTGCGGCAGTTCGCGACCTGATGGCTGTTTGTGGCGGGGTCTCTCGGCAAAGCGCGACGGGGATGCCATATTGACCCTCATGCCGGATTCTTCTGCCATTGCTGACACGCTCACATTCTCGCCCGAGGTCACGGAACGCCTCGACCGCACGGCCGAATGGTGCCAGCGCAACGGACAGCGCCTGACGGAAACCCGCCGTCTCGTGCTGGGTCTGATCCTGTCGAGCGAAAAGCCCTCGGGCGCCTATGACCTGCTGGCCAGACTGCGCCCCGCCCATCCGAAAGCCGCGCCGCCTACGGTTTACCGCGCGCTGGAGTTCCTGCTGGAGAACAGCCTGATCCACCGTCTGGAGCGGCTCAGCGCCTTTGTCGGCTGTTCGCATGCGGTGGAATGTCCGCATGGCTGCAATCATCATGACGCTGGCGGGATGCACCGCGCGCAGTTCCTGATCTGCCGTGGCTGCGACCGCGCCTGGGAACTGGAGCAGGACGCCATCGCCCCGGTCCTGACCCGCGCGGCGCAAAGCATGGGATTCCGTGCCGAAGCCGCAACCGTTGAAATCGAGGGCCTGTGCGCGGCCTGCCAGAAAGCCGGCGTTACGCCGGTTCGGCGTCCCAAAACCGCAGCGGGCTGAGACATCATGGGCCGCCGTTCCCCGCCCCCGGCGTCCCTGTTTGAAAAGCTGCCGAAGTCTCGCCGTCGCCGCTCCTCCAGTGCGCCACTTCGCGTTCCCGCGCCTGCGGCGGAACAGCCGGACCTTCTGGACTGGAGCCCGCCGCTCACACATCTGGCCGCTGCGGATGTCGAGGCCTGTTTGCTGGATCCCGCCGGTTTTCGCCCTCCCGCGGGAGAGGCGTTTGTGTACCATCTGACGGATGCCGGAACCGCCCTGGACTTTGTGGAAAATGGTCTGCCGCTGGCGGACAGCCTCATGTTCCGCACGGCCATCAATCTGGCGGAAGACCTCGCGGATATCTCTGCCGCCGGCGAGATGGGCGTTGTCCGGGTGCGGCGGCGTCTGATCCAGCCCTGGCTGACGGAGGATCGCCAGGACGGCCGGCCGTGCTATGTGCTCGGACCATAAACGTCATGACAGACACCATGAGAGGCAGGGAGAGGAATTCTTTATGGCAGCACAGTCGGGCCTTCTGGCCGAGGTCACGCGCGGCGGACGTGTGGAATCCCACCATCTGGGCCGGGCCGTCGTCGTGGATGCTGATGGTGGCATGGTCTGGTCCTGCGGTGACGTGGATGCCGCTGTCTTCCCGCGCTCGACCGTCAAATCCTTGCTTGCCATCGAACTGGTGGAAAGTGGCGCGGCTGACCGTCTTGGACTGAGCAGTGACGCGCTGGCTCTGGCCTGCGCCTCGCATGGCGGCGAGAAGGCCCATGCCGAAATGGCTGCCACGATGCTGGCTTCCGTGGGCCGGGATGTCGGGTCCCTGGAATGTGGAACTCACTGGCCCACCTATGAACCCGCGGGCCGCGCTCTGGCTGCCGCCCATCAGAATGCCTGCCCGCTGCATAACAACTGCTCCGGCAAGCATGCGGGTATGGTGTGCCTGTCCTGCGATCAGGGCATCGATCCGACCGGCTATATCGATCCGTCCCACGAAATCCAGCGCCGCGTGACTGATGTGCTCGCCGCGATGATGGATACGCCGCATGACGACAGCAATCGCGGTATGGATGGCTGCTCCATGCCGACTTACGCCGTTCCGCTGAAAGCTCTGGCGAAAGGTTTTGCAAGATTTGGCGCGGGAACCGGACTGTCCGAAGGGCGTTTCCGTGCGGCTACACGACTTCGTGAGGCCGTGGCAGCCAATCCGTTCATGGTCGCCGGGACGGGGCGCTACGACACGAAGATCATGGATCGCTTCGGCACAAGGGCTTTCGTGAAGATGGGCGCGGAAGGTGTGATGATTGCCTCCCTGCCTGAGCTGGGCCTCGGTCTGGCGATCAAGACCGATGACGGCGCCAACCGTGCCGCAGAGGTCGCGATGTCCGCCCTGCTGCGTCGCTTCGGCGGGGAAACCCTGTGTGTGGACGCAGCAGACCGCGACATTCTGGACACGACATCCGTCCAGACGCTGCGGAACTGGAACGGCTTCACGGTCGGCGAAATCCGCAGTGCCCTGCCGCTGTAAACGGTTTTGTGCTATAGATTATGGCTATGACATCCCGGCAACAGGAGGGTGTCACTTTATGACTGAGTGAAAGGAACGCACGACCAGATGAATGATCAGGCCGGAACGACAGAGACCCTCTTGCCGCAGGATGACACCAGCACATCCATTTTCGATGCAACACGCTTCAAGATCATCGCCATCGGCGTGATCGCGGCGCTGGCGGGCCTCATGTCCGGACTTGATATCGGGGTAGTCGCGGGTGCGCTGGATCTTTTCGGCAGGGAATATCACGCGTCCACCGTTGCGCTGGAATGGGTCGTCAGCTCCATGATGGCCGGTGCGGCAGCAGGTGCGCTGAGTGCGGGCTGGATGTCCAAGGCGCTTGGCCGCAAGCATTCCCTGATCGTGGGCGGCGCGATTTTCGTCATCGGGACGATCGGCTGTGCGATGAGCTGGTCGGTCGCCTCCATGATTTCCTTCCGGGTCGTCATGGGGATTGCGGTCGGCATTTCCGCCTTCACGGCACCGCTCTACCTGTCCGAAATTGCCAGCGAGGATGCGCGCGGGGCGATGGTCTCGACCTATCAGCTCATGGTGACGGTCGGCATCTTCATCGCGTTCCTGTCCGATACGTATTTTTCCTATAGCGGCAACTGGCGCTGGATGTTCGGCGTCGCCGGTATCCCGGCTGTTCTGTTCCTGATCGGCGTCCTGTTCCTACCTTACAGCCCGCGCTGGCTGATGGCGCAGGGGCGGCAGAAAGAAGCAAAGCAGATCCTGCTGGACCTGCGGGATGATCCGCTGGAAGCCGCCAAGGAAATCCGCGCCATCCGCGAACAGCTGGAGACGAAACAGGAAGGCTTCAAACTTTTCCTGACCAACTCCAATTTCCGCCGCTCCGTGGCGCTGGGCGTGATGCTGCAGATGATGCAGCAGCTCGCGGGTATCAACATCGTCATGTATTACGCGCCCAATATTCTCGCGGCCGCGCATTTCGATGCACAGTCCCAGATGTGGTGCACGGCGATCATCGGTCTGGTGAACATGCTCGCGACCTTCGTGGCGCTGGGCCTGGTCGATCGCTGGGGCCGCAAGCCGATCCTCTATGCGGGTTTCACGGTCATGGCGCTTGGCATGGGCGTGCTGGCCATGCTGCTCCAGACCGGAATGACCACGCAGTCCTCCCAGATTGCTGCAGTCTTCCTGCTGATGATCTTCTGCGCCGGTTTCGCCATGTCGGCGGGGCCGCTGACATGGGTCCTGTGTTCGGAAATCCAGCCGCTGGCTGGACGCGATTTCGGGATTGCCATTTCGACCTTCACCAACTGGATGACAAATCTTCTGGTGGGTGTCAGCTTCCTGACGCTCATGCAGACGCTGGGAACGGCGGGTACGTTCTGGCTCTTCGCCGGGCTGAACGCGCTGTTCCTGCTGCTAACGATCCTCTTCGTCCCCGAGACCCGGGGTATGTCTCTCGCGGTCATCGAAAAACGGCTCATGCAGGGTGTGAAACTCCGTAAACTGGGCCGCTAGAATTTTCCGGGCATCACCATCGAGTGACCATGCGCCCGGCCCCTCTGGCCGGGCGTTTTCATGTAAACCTTCATCAAGGAAACGCGCTTGAGCGAATTCTCCAGATCTTCCCGTGACCTCAGCCGCAATGTGGGCAAGGGCGGCGTCCTGCTCGTCTATGCGCTTTATATCGCCCGCTTCTTTACGGGGATCAGCCTTCTGGCGGGTGTGATCCTTGCCTATATTCTGCGCGGATCGAGTGGCGGCGTGGAGCGGCTGCATCTGAACTGGCTGGTGCGCCTGTTCTGGTACGACGTGGCGTTCATCATCGGCACGGCCGCCCTGTTTCTGGCCTGCTTCATGACGGAACCGCCGGGAAGCTCAGGGCCCGGTCAGCTTCTCTTCCTGCTCCCGATCGGTATTTTCGTTGTGTGGAACATCGTCCTGCTGGTTGCGCTCATTGTGGGCCTGCGGGGCTTTCTGGCCGGACGTGGCCCGCTGCCGGAACGCTTCCGCGTTCTGGCCGAGTAGGTTTCGCCGTCGAACTGGCGTAATTCGCCAGTTTCCCGGATTTTGGACTGGCTGGTCTTGCCAGAGAAGCGGGAAAGCCGGTTCTGGCACGGTTCATGCATCAAGGTTGCTGTCGAGTTTTTCTCAGAGGAGCTTTCCCTCATGTACGCATCCTACGCCCCGTATGAACCCGCAAACCGCTACGGCCGCGGACACGACGCTGAAACAGGGCGTGATCTGGTCCTGCTGGTTTATGCCCTGTACATCGCCGGCTTCTTCACGGGCGTGACCGCCCTGATCGGGGTGATGATCGCGCATTCAGGGCGCCGCTCCGCGACGGGTCTGAAGCGCGCACAACTGGACTGGCAGATCCGGATGTTCTGGTACGGTGTTCTGGCCCTGACGGTCATCGGGATGATCCATCTCATGGTCGCGGGTCTGGGCGCCATCACGGGCGGTCTTGGACTGGTGTTCATGGTGGTGCCATGGGGGCTTACGCTTGCCTGGGGAATCCTTACGGCCTGGGCGATCGCGCGCGGCGTTCATTCCGCTCTGCTCAATCGCCCCGTTGCCACTGCACAGTTCTGAAGCCGGAAAGATCGCACCCCATGACCCGTTTCACGCTCTCTCTTCCCGTCCTCGCTCTCGGGAGCGCACTGGCCTTTCCGGTCTGCGCCGCACCGCTGAGCCAGTCCTCGATTTCGGACGATATTTCCCAGTCCACCCTGCCCGAAGGCGGGAAGCTCTCTACCATCAGCGGAGATGTCAGCGTCGGGACATCGGATGGCAGCCTGTCCGTCCGGACCGTCAGCGGTGACATCCACGTCACGCAGTCGCGAGGCCCGCTCGACGTCCATACGCTCAGCGGTACGCTGGATGTGGAGCACGCCGCCGGAGCCGTCGAGGTCCGCAGCGCGAGTGGAAACGTCACGCTGGATCACGCGGACGGCGCCGTCTCCATCCGCACCATGAGTGGCGAAAGCACTCTCGATCACGCGGGCCGGGACATCATGATGCGCAGTGTCAGCGGAGACATGACCCTGATGCTCGACACCGCGCCCCAGATGCGCACGATTGATATCGGCACGCTCAGCGGCGACATGACGATCCATCTGCCTCACGGCTTCGGCGGAACATTCGATATCCGCCTGAAACAGCGTCGTTCAGAGACGACGCTCCCTCTTCAGCAATCCCTCGGTCTCACGGTGCAGATGGGGAACTGGGAGAAAGAATCCGGCCATTCGGAAGAAGTCCGGACGATTACGGCCACCGGCAAGGTCGGCGATGGCCGCGATCACATCATCGTTCGCAGTGTGGTCGGAACCCTGAAACTCGTTCAGGACTGAGCGACGCTTTCAGAACCCATCGCCCGCAGCGTCTCCGCCATGAACTCTGGCGGAGCCGCCTGCGCGCTGAGCGTGTCAGACGGCAGGTTCAGTTCCAGACTGCGGGCCAGAAGATGCAGCACAGGCGGGGTTGATCCGTCCGGAGCCGCGGTTCCGTAAACCGGATCGCCAAGGATTGGTGTTCCGAGCTCTGCGCAATGGATGCGCGCCTGATGCGTGCGCCCCGTAAGCAGTTCCAGTTCCACCCAGCACAGACCTTTGCTCCGCCCCAGAACGCGCCAGCGTGTGCGGGCCTCGTCGCCCTTTGCATCAACGACCATCCGCCAGCCTAAGGCGTCAGACTGACGCAGAAGCGGCGCGTCGATTTCGCCGCTGTCCTGCGGAAGATCGCCCACCACGACGGCCCAGTACAGCTTGCGGACCTGCCGCTCCTGAAACGCCTTCTGCGCTTCGATCAGTGCCGTCTTGCGCCGTGCGACCAGCAGACAGCCGGATGTATCCGCGTCCAGCCGATGCGCCAGCCACGGTCCCCCGCGCGGATGCGGGAGCAGTCGCGTTTCAACGGAATCCCGTGTGGATGGCCCGGGATGAACCGCCAGCCCGGCTGGTTTGTCCAGGATCAGGAAGCGGGGTGTTTCCAGCAGGACGGGAATGTCCATGCCGGGGTGAAATGGTGTGCGGAGCCCTTCCGGGGCAGGGGAGGCGGCCTGCTGGGGCAGGCGCCGTGGTTTGTGTGCGTTGCGCGCGGCTTTTGCGCGGCGGATCCGGTCTTTCCGGTCAGTCTTCATGCTCTTCCTTGCGGCGGATCAGGATCTCGCGTTTGCCCACATGGTTGGCAGCGCCGATGATGCCTTCCTTTTCCATCTGGTCGATCAGTTTGGCCGCGCGGTTGTAGCCGATGGAGAGATGGCGCTGGATGAAGCTGGTGGAGGCACGGCCTTCGCGCATGACGATGTCCACCGCCTGATCGAACAGGCTGCCTTCTCCGTCCCCGCCCGAACCGGACCCCGCCGTCAGGCCGCCCGCGCTGTCGTCATCCTGCCCGGAGACCACGTCATCATTATAGATCGGGTCTCCCTTGGAGCGCAGATCCGCCACCACGGCTTCGACTTCATCGTCGGCCACGAACGGGCCGTGGACACGCGTGATACGTCCGCCACCCTGCATGAACAGCATGTCACCCTGGCCCAGAAGCTGCTCCGCGCCCTGTTCCTGAAGGATGGTGCGGCTGTCGAACTTGCTGATGACCTGGAAGGAAATCCGGGTTGGGAAGTTGGCCTTGATGGTGCCGGTGATGACGTCAACGGAAGGCCGCTGCGTCGCCATGATGACGTGAATGCCGGCTGCACGGGCCTTCTGGGCCAGACGCTGCACCGCCGTCTCGATTTCCTTGCCCGCGACCATCATCAGGTCGGCCATTTCGTCGATGACGACGACGATATAGGGCAGGTTTTCCGTCGCGACCTGCTGTTCGTCGAACACCGGACGGCCCGTCTCGGGATCGAAGCCGGTCTGGACCCGCTTGGTGACCATTTCACCCGTGGCGCGAAGCTGGTTCACGCGCTCGTTGTAGCCGTTGATGTTGCGGACCTGAAGCTGCGCCATCAGGCGATAGCGCCGATCCATTTCCTGCACGGTCCATTTCAGCGCGCTGACGGCCTTGGCGGGTTCCGTCACGACCGGCGTCAGGAGATGCGGAATGCCATCATAGATCGACAGTTCGAGGATCTTGGGATCGATCATGATCAGGCGGCACTCTTCCGGGCTGAGCCGGTAGAGCAGCGACAGGATCATGGCGTTCACGCCCACCGACTTACCCGAACCCGTCGTACCTGCGACGAGCAGATGCGGCATTTTTGCGAGGTCCGTATAGACCGGCACACCGGCAATATCCTTGCCGAGTGCGATCTGAAGACGTCCGGTGCCGTTCAGCCATTCCGGCGTGCGCAGCAGTTCGGAGAAATAGACCGTTTCGCGCTTGGCGTTCGGGACTTCAATACCGATCACATTGCGACCCGGCACGGTCGCGATACGGACACTCAGAACGGAAAGCGAGCGCGCCACGTCGTCGGCAAGCCCGATCACGCGGGACGAGCGGATGCCGGGTGCGGGCTCGAGTTCGTAAAGTGTAACGACCGGGCCGGCATGGATATCGCCGATCGTGCCCTGCACGCCATAATCAGCCAGAACGCTTTCCAGCAGGCGCGCATTGGACTGCAACGTCTCCTGCGACGGACCCGTTACCGCATGCGGCGGCGGCGGGTTCAGAAGGGACAGGGAAGGCAGTTCCCAGCCGGTCGTTACGGCATTGCGCGGCGCAACAGGGCGTGCGGGCACAGGCTCGGGCGGACGTTCCGGACGGCGCATTCCGAACAGGCCGCGCTTCTGCGGCTCGGGTTCGGGAGGCGTGTCGATGCTGCTCTGCGGCAGGTCCTCGTCCATTTCGTCGTCGATCTGGCGCCGCGCGGGCGGCAGCGGCGTGTCGCGCTGGCGGGCGATCTGGGCCAGACGCTCGGCATAGGGGTTGGACGGGACGTCCTCTTCTTCGGGTGCGGGGGTCTGGCGCGCGCGGGCGGCCGCGGCTTCCGTCTGGCTGACCGGGCGCGTTTCCGCGGCAGGCTGGCTGTAGGGATCGTCCTGCGTTTCCATCGGTGGCTGCATCCAGCCGGTATTCTGCGGCACGAAGGGCGCGGGACGGGAGCGCGGATCGCTCTTGCCGAAGCTGCGGCGCAGGAAAGAGAGGGGGGCCGCATCCGCAGCGGGAGCGCCACCAGCGGGGCTCGGCTGGAATTCATACATCCGCGGGTCGGGCGCGGGTCGATCGGTGGTCTGCGGGCCGTTCATGCGCTTGGCGAGCGAGAAGGGCTGGCGGCCCAGCAGCATGAGTGTCTGACCCAGTGCGCGCCATTCGCGGGCTTCAAGACCCATGGCCAGCGGGAGCAGAAGCCCCATCAGCAGCAGGACCAGAATGACGGCAATCGCGTTTCCGGCGGAACCGGCTTCCGCATGGGCCGCGTCCAGCAGGCGATGCGCGCAGGACACGCCCATTTCCCCGCCCAGACCGCTGGCGGTCGGCCAGGCGACTTCAAGCCCGGGAACGAGTAGCTGGAGCGTGCCGATGAAGGTGGCGCTGGCGGGCAGGAGGGCGAGGGCAGCCACGATCCGCAGGATCGGCAGGCTCATGCCGTGATGGCGGACCATGCGCCAGGCCCAGGCCAGCAGGATGACGATCGGCATGCCGCTGCCGAGGCCGAGCCACTGAATCAGTCCGTCCGAAATGGTCGCGCCTGTACGGCCCAGCAGGTTCGTCGGCTGCGTTCCGGTCGAGGTGTTGAAGGACGGATCGTGCGGATTGAAGCTCCACAGGGCGATTCCGACCGCCACGGCGAAGATCAGCAGGACAAGCCCGAGCAGCTCCATGCAGCGTGCGCGCAGGGCACTGCGCAGTTTTGGTGTCATGTGCCGGTCATGCGCGTTGCGGACGATGTTGCGCACTGTACTGGTCGATCGGCTGAACGCGGCCAAGTCTCGTCACCCCGTCGGTTTTCTGGATTAGCGGCTTGTAAAATTCACTCTGAACTATAGCCGACAGGGTACTGAATACAGAGGGAAAATTAAGGAAAAGTGGAGGAATGCCTCCAGATCGTCACCTTCGCGGCCCCGAAACGACGCTCGCAGAGGATTTCTGGCGTCAATGTGGGCATAAAGTGTTCGGAAGGTGGTACGATGGGCGTGAATTCTTCCGTGGCGCCCGTCTCGCCCACGATCAGCGCGCCTTCCGCCAGCCAGCCGGTCCGCGCCAGCGCCCGCAGACCCGATTCGACCAGACCTTTGCCGTAAGGCGGGTCCAGAAAAACCAGCGTGTAGGGTTCCGTGGCTTTGGGCGGATGCGTGACGCTGCAACTCAGGACGCGGGAGCGGTCTCGGGCCTTGCAGATGTCCAGATTGGCGCGCAGGGCTGCAAGCGCATTCCGGTCGCGCTCGATGAACGCGGCCTTCTGCGCCCCGCGCGACAGGGCTTCGAGGCCCAGCGCACCGGTTCCGGCGTAACAGTCCAGCACGAGCGCCCGTTCCAGCTCGTCCCGCCCGTACCAGGGGGCATGGGCGAGCATGTCGAAAATCGCCTGTCGCGTGCGGTCCGATGTGGGGCGCGTACTGGTTCCGGACGGCGCGGTCAGGGCGCGGCCCTTGTTGTCTCCTCCAACAATCCGCATCGATCAGCGTGTCCGGTGGCGCTTCGGTGCGGGAAGGTCCGGTACCTGTTCGCGCAGCGTCTTGCCGGGAACTTCCTCAAGCTCGCGCGCCTTCAGCGAACCAAGCTGGAACGGTCCGTAGGACAGGCGGATCAGGCGGCTGACATGCAGGTTCAGCCCTTCCATGACGCGCCGGATCTCACGGTTCTTGCCTTCGCGCAGACTGACCGTCAGCCAGGAATTGTCGCCCTTTGTGGAGTCCAGAGCGGCCTCGATGGAACCGTAGCGCACGCCTTCATATTCGAAACCGTCGATCAGCGAGGCCAGACGCTTTTCATCCACGACGCCAAAGACGCGCACGCGGTAACGGCGCACCCAGGAATTGCCCGGAAGCTCAAGGCGGCGGGCCAGTTCGCCGTCATTGGTCAGCAACAGCAGGCCTTCGGAATTGATGTCCAGACGCCCGACGCTGATGACGCGCGGCATGCCCTCGGGCAGCGTGTCGAACACGGTCCGGCGGCCCTGCGGGTCCTTGTGGGTCGTCATCAGGCCATCGGGCTTGTGATACCGCCACAGGCGCGTGCGCTCGGGGGAGTCCACGGGCTTGCCGTCCACCAGCACGATGTCGCCCGGCTGCACAAAAGTCGCCGGATGCGTGACGATCTGTCCACCCAGCTTGATGCGGCCATCCTCGATCATGCGTTCGATATCGCGGCGACTGGCTACGCCGGCGCGGGCCAGCGCCTTGGCGATGCGCTCGCCTTTCGGGCCTGAGGTTTCCATGCCGGGGGCGGTGTTTTCGGTATTGTCGTCGGTCATCGTGCAGTCTCCACAAGCGCCGCATACAGGCGACGGTCGCCGGGGTCGAGGGAGAATTCGGGATGCCACTGTACGCCGATGGCAAAACCGGGGCCTTCAAGCTCGATGGCCTCGATCGTTCCATCCGGCGCGCGGGCGCAGATTCTGGCCGCTCCGGGGTCGCGCACGGCCTGATGGTGCGAGGAGTTCACCGCCATACGGTCCGCTCCCACGATCTGCGCGAGTTTTGTGCCGGGGACGATCTCGACGTCATGTCCGGGCTCGTGGCGCGGATTGGGCTGTTCGTGTTGCAGGGCCCCCGGTTGCTCTTCCGGCAGATGCTGGATCAGCGTGCCACCGGCCTCCACAGCCAGAAGCTGCATCCCGCCACAGATGCCCAGAACCGGCTTGCCCTGCGCCAGCGCAGCGCGGAGCAGAGCAAGTTCCGCGGCTGTCCGCGCCGGGCGCGGGCTGGTCATTGGATGAGCCGGCTCACCATACAACGCCGGATCGACGTCAAATGCTCCGCCCGTGACGATCAGCCCGTCCAGCCGCGCCATCAGGGCTTCGGCATCGCAGTCATAGCCCAGACAGACCGGCATCCCGCCAGCATCGCTCACAGCCGTCAGGTAGTTTTCCCGCAGCGCATGGAACGGATAGCGCGAGAACTGCCCCGGCCCACCGGGTTCATGATCCAGTGTCAGGCCGATCAGTGGCGCGCGGCGCGAAGGGGATGGACGGGGAAGGGTCATGCGCCGCATCATCGCATCATGATTCAGGGTGAGACAAGGATTCAGACGGATATCGGCCCGGCCATGCAGACCGCACTGCAGGCCGCGCGTGAGGCGTCGTCGTGCGGAGAAGTGCCGGTGGGCGCGGTCGTGCTCGGTCTCGACGGGGGCGTTCTGGCCGTTGCGCGCAATCACGTGGAGGGTACGCATGACGCTTCGGCCCATGCCGAGCTTCTGGCGATGCGTGAAGCAGCATCTCGACTGAAAAATCCGCGCCTGACGGACTGTACCCTGGTCGTGACGCTGGAGCCGTGCCCGATGTGTGCGGCGGCGATCGTGCATTTCCGGATCGGGCGCGTCGTGTTCGGGGCCTATGATCCCAAGGGCGGCGGCGTGGAACATGGGCCGCGCATTTTCGAGCGTCCGTCCTGTCTGCACCGTCCCGAAGTGATCGGCGGCGTCTGCGAACGCGAGGCGTCGGAACTGCTGAAGGCGTTTTTCCGCAGACTGCGCACTCCCGCGCAGAAGAGAGTTCCGGACGCCTGAATTCACAGTCCGTCATGAACTTACGGATGTTTCACACGCCGGTCAGCTTGCGGAACGGGAACGGGGTCCATAGTTCAACGCTATAGCCATGATGTTTTCGTAACCAGTCGGGATTGACATGACCTCACGTTTTCGCGCGTCCCTCTCCGCCCTCGCTGCCACCACGATGCTGGTTTCGGCGCCGTTCGCTTTTGCGGAAGCGCCCTCGGCGGCTCCCCAGGCAGGTGCCACGACAGCCGCCAGCGGAGCCATCAAACCGCAGACTGGCGTCCAGACGCTTCCCAACTTCGTCAATCTCGTCAAGCAGGTGAAGCCGGCCGTCGTCTCCATCACGTCCCACATCAAGGCGGATGTGGCCGATGAAGAGGAAAACGGTCCGGGCGGTGGCGGCGGACAGGGCGGCGGCATGCCGTTCCCGTTTCCCTTCCCGTTCCAGATGATGCCGCAGCAGCAGCCCAACCGCACGGTTGAGGCCCGCGGTTCGGGGTTCATCATCTCGTCTGACGGCTATGTCGTGACGAACAACCACGTCGTGAACGGCGCGACCAAGGTGACGGTCACGCTCGATGACGGCACGACGCTGCCCGCCAAGATCATCGGACGCGATCCGAAGACGGATGTTGCCCTCCTCCGCGTCAAGCCGACCGGCAAGCTGCCGTTCATCGAGCTTGGCGATTCCGATGAGGTCCAGCCGGGTGAGTGGGTCATTGCCGTGGGCAATCCCTATGGTCTGGGCGGCACGGTGACGGCGGGTATCGTCTCCGCGCTGGGCCGTGACCTGCATTCGGGCGCCTATAACGACTTCATTCAGGTTGATGCGCCGATCAATCACGGCAACTCGGGTGGCCCGCTCTTCACGCAGGACGGCAAGGTCGTGGGCATCAACTCCATGATCATCTCGCCCAATGGGGGCGGCTCGATCGGCATCGGCTTTGCGATCCCGTCCGACACTGTGAAATCCGTCGTGAGCCAGCTTGAAAAGACCGGCCATGTCACGCGCGGCTATCTTGGCATTGAAGGACAGGACATCTCGCCGACCATGGCGCAGGCCCTGAACCTCCAGTCTCCGGAGCCCGGTGCTCCGCCGCGCGGAACGCTGGTGGCGTCTGTCTCCAAGGGCAGCCCGGCCGAGAAGGCCGGCATCAAGAGCGGCGATGTCGTGACCACGCTGAACGGCAAGCCGATCAAGAACGGCCACGATCTCGCGGTGAAGGTCGTCTCCATTGCGCCGGGCACGCCCGCGACGCTCGGACTGCTGCGTGACAGCAAGCCGATGACGGTGAACTTCACGGTCGGCAACCTGTCCGCCCAGGATCATTCCTCGGGCGATGCAACCGACAGCGCACAGTCCGGCGCGGGCAAGCTGGGCGTGTCTCTGGCATCGCTGACACCGCGGGCGCGTCAGGAACTGGGCCTCGATGACAGCGTGCAGGGCGCAGTCGTGGCCGATGTCGTGCAGGGTTCTCCGGCCGATCAGTCCGGCATCCGTCCGGGCGACATCATCGTGGCGGTCGGCAACCACGTCACGCCGTCGCCCAAAGCCGTTGTGGCGCAGGTGCATGAGGCGCTGGGCCGCAAGCAGCCGCCGCTCCTGCGGATCCTGCGTGACGGACAGCAGCTCTTCGTTGCCGTCTCCCCGAACGGTTCGGACGACGACAGCTCTGACGACGCCCAGTAAGAGGCACATAAGAGGCACACCAGAACTAGAAAAGGCGGGACGGGTCAGACCTTCCCGCTTTTTTGTGTTTGTTTTCGTATCGTATTCGAAATACTGTCGGGCTTTCACCCGAGCCGGGACTGTGTTGGCGTGGACCTGATCACTGTTATGAAGTTCGTCGGCGCAGCATTGGCTTTGCTGGCACTGACCTTTCTGCCGACGATCATTGCGCTCTGTACCCGCAAGGTTCACTGGCGCGAGGCGTTTGTAGTCAATCTGGCATTTGCCTTCACGTTTGCGGGCTGGTTCGCCGCCATTGCTTGGGCCGCGACCGGAGACGATGCGAAGATCAAAACCCGCTTCAGGGCGCTTTCAACCCGCAAGAAGGTTCTGCTCGTTGTGGAACTGGTCTGCGTGGAAGTGGCAGTGACGGGGTATGCCGTATTCCACCATTCCTCCCACGCCACGCATCTCCTGCACTGAGCCTCTATCCGGGTCAGCGCTCCGCCTTGCCGATGCGACCGTAAAAGAACCACACGCCCAGTATCTGCGAGAGCAGGATCGTGGCATTGCACGCCGCCGTCGACAGGCAGGCCCCCGCCAGCCCGAAATGCCGGGTCAGGACATACAGTGCGGGGAAATAGACCGCCATGATGGCCGTGCGGTTGGTCATGAGGAACTTCACATGTCCCACGACGATCAGCAGCGGCTCCAGTGGAATGACCAGCAGGCTGAACACCGCCGCCAGCAGCATGATGGAAATATAGAGCGACGTGTGATGCACATGGACATGCAGCAGGAAGCGGAAAATCGTCGAGCCAAAGAACGCCGAGAGCAGCAGAAGCGCGACTGAAAGCCCGCTCAGAACGCCGAACATCTTCCACGTCACGCGCTTGAGCCCCCGCCAGTCCTGCCGGTCCCGCATCCGGACCAGTTCGGGATAAAGGACCGGAGAGATGAGCTGCGCAGGAGTGACGATCCCGTCCGCGATCTGGCGGCAGACGCGGAAGACGGCGGCTTCCGCCGGTCCCAGCCCGTTGCCGACCAGCAGCGTTGCGACATGGCCCGAGATGTTACCCAGCGTCTGGTTAACGCTGGCCGCGCGCGTGAACTGCCACATGCCCGGAAGCTGCCAGCGCCAGTGCCGGAAGGCCCGGAAATACCGGAACTGGAATTTCCGGTGCAGGATATCCAGCGCGTAATGGATGTAGAAGCCGTAATCGATGACGATCGTCATGGCCCAGACGAACAGGAAATATCCGAGCTTCAGATGCAGCACATAGCCCAGCAGGACCCCGAACGTCTTGGCGAGGGCCGCACAGCTGTCGATAATCGGGACGAGATGGAATTTCCCCGCCATCCGCAGGATGCCGTTCGCCCAGCCTGAATACATCAGCGGACTGACGAACACATACAGGTCCGCCAGGAGCCGGACATGGGTGGACCAGTGTGCGGTGTGTCCATAGATCTGCACGCCCACCAGTCCAAACACGATGGCGAACGCGGCCGAGAGCGTGTCGAGGCGGATGCAGAAATGGATCACCCGGTGCAGGAGATCCGTATCGCCATTGCCGAAGCTCTCGCTGCCGAAACGGATCAGCGTCTGCCAGGACTGCATCCGTGACAGGACCGAACTGGTCGAGGCCAGCGAATGGATCAGGATCAGCAGTCCGAAATCGGACAGGCCCAGCGCCCGGACGGCCAGGGCGATATAGATGAAGCTGCACAGCGCATTGGCGATGCGGCCAAGGGTGAGCACGCTGACGTTTCGGAAAATGGATCTGAAAACGGAGCGCTCGCCGGACATGCGGGCCTTACTGACCACAAAGCCCCGAAACTGTCCATGCTGCGTGGCCATGCCGCAGGGGAATGTCGCGGGAGGCGGATGTTTCTTGACAGGGGGCGGTCAGGGATTATGAAGGAATTATTACACATCTCGTTGTCAGGGTTTCTGCAGACGGGATCTGGCAGCGATCCGTTTTTCCTGAAGGCCACACCACGAAAAAATGCAGGTTTCAGCCTGTTTTTTCAGGCAGGACGCATCTGATCAGTCATGAAAATCGCCTTCATCTACATCGCTGAACCATATCAGTGCTACCACACGGCCTCGGTCGCCAGCGCCCTTGCCGCAATTCCGGGTCATGACGTGGTGGAGTATTACAGCTTTCCGGAAACGGTGGAGCATCTCTCCCGCATCCGCCAGGCGCTGGACGTGCCAGCCCTGCCGCTGAAGGCTTTTCCCAAATCCCTCAAGGCCCGCCTACTGAAGCGCGCAAGACGGCTCGATCAGGAGCGACTTGTGGTGCTGCGGGAGAACATCGCCGAGCTGAACCGGTACGATGCGGTGGTGGCGACGGAATACACGGCGGGTGTTCTGAAGGAGATGGGACTTTCCGGCCCGAAACTCATCCTGCTCATGCACGGTGCCGGGGACCGCTACGTCAATGACGAGCATCTCGTCCGTGAATTCGATCTGACGCTCGTGCCCGGTCCGAAAGTGGAAGGCTATTTTCAGGACAGGGGCCTGCTGCGGCCGGAGACCACGCGCGTTGTCGGCTACCCGAAATTCGACGTGTTCGAGGCCGTGCAGCGGGAGAAGACGATCTCGTTCGCCAATGGACGACCGTTTGCGCTGTACAATCCGCATTACCAGCGCAAACTTACCTCGGCATCAGGCTGGATGATGCCGCTGATCCGGGGCTTCAAGGCCCAGAGCGATTACAACCTCGTGGTGGCGCCCCATATCAAGACCTTCCACAGGGGCTTCGGCATCCGCGAGCGTCAGCTCAAACGCCAGCGCAGTCCGGAAGTGATGGTCGATACGGGATCGTCCGCCATGCTGGACATGACTTACACGTCCCAGGCCGCGCTCTATATCGGCGATGTCAGCAGCCAGGTGTACGAGTTCCTGGGCATCCCGCGTCCCTGCGTCTTCCTGAACCCGCGCAAGCTGCCGTGGCGGGATGATCCGTATTTCCTGCACTGGACGCTCGGGGAGGTGGTGGAGGATCTCGACGATCTCATGCCCGCCATCGCCCACGCGCAGGAGCGTCATGCGCTTTATCGCCCGGCGCAGGAAAAGCTGTTTCGCGAGACTTTTGGTGAGCCTCTGCTCGGAGCGTCGCAGCGGGCCGCCGATGCCATCGCGCAGTTCATGATCGTGGCCTGAGCGCCCTCAGCATAATACCATCAGCATTCAGGGAAATTGACTGCCAGACCGCCGAGGGACGTTTCCTTGTACCGATGGTTCATGTCGCGGCCCGTCTCGGCCATCGTGCGGATGACCTGATCGAGCGAGACGTGATGCGCCCCATCGCCGTGCATGGCGAGGGACGCCGCGTTGACGGCCTTGATCGCCCCGAAGGCATTGCGCTCGATACACGGGATCTGCACCAGCCCGGCGACAGGGTCGCAGGTCATGCCCAGATGGTGCTCCATCCCGATCTCGGCCGCGTTCTCCACCTGGAGCGGGGTTGCTCCCAGAGCCGCAGCAAGTCCGGCCGCCGCCATTGAGGACGCAACGCCGACTTCGCCCTGACAGCCGACTTCCGCGCCTGAAATCGACGCATTCAGCTTGAACAGTCCGCCAATGGCCGCAGCAGTCAGCAGGAACCGGCGCTGCCCGTCGAGCGAATATTCAGGGCAGAACTCGCGGTAATAGCGCAGCACGGCCGGGATCACGCCCGCAGCACCGTTGGTGGGTGCCGTCACGACCCGCCCTCCAGCCGCATTCTCTTCGTTCACGGCAATGGCGAACAGGCTGATCCAGTCCATGATCCCGTGCGCGGTGGGCTGGTTGCTGCGGCTCTGTTCCTGAAGCCGTTCGTAGAGTGCTGCGGCCCGTCGGCGGACGTTCAGCCGTCCCGGCAGCGTGCCCGAACGGTGCAGCCCTGCGTCCACGCAGTCCATCATCACGACCACGATCTGGTCCAGATACGCCTCGACCTCGGCGCGAGGCCGCAGCACGCTCTCATTGGCCAGAACCACACCCGCGATATCGAATCCCGTTTCCTGCGTGCGGGTCAGGAGTTCCGCGCCGCTGGTGAAGTCATACGGCATGTCGGGCTGGGCATAGGTCGCGGTTTCGGTCGCCTGTTCGGGGACGATGAACCCGCCACCCACCGAACAGAACCGCGCGCAGGCCAGCAGGCGGTCTTCGGCATCGAATGCCTCGAACTGGAGCGTGTTGGGATGAACCGGCGGGATGGTCTTCGTGTCGAGGACGATGTCTGTTTCCGGCTCGAACGGCGTGGGATGGCCCCTGAACGGGATCAGATGCGTCTGGTTCACGGAGGTCACGATGCTGTCCGCCAGCATCGGGTCCATCGTGTCGGGCTTTTCTCCCGCCAGTCCGAGAATGACGGCCCGGTCCGTCGCATGGCCCCGCGCCGTCCAGGCGAGCGAGCCGTAAAGCGTGACGCGCAGACGCGACACCTCCGCCGCATGGGGCAGGGTATCTGCGAAACGTGCGGCCGCACGCATGGGGCCGACAGTGTGCGAAGAAGACGGACCGATCCCGATCTTGAACAGGTCGAACAGGCTGATCATTCAGGCGGCAATCTCTGCAAGCAGTGCGTCAACGTCCTGCTCCCGGGTGTAAAAGCTCGGCACAAGCCGGATGAGGGTGCCCGACACCCCTTCCGGGGTCGGCCAGCGATAGAAGGCGTAGCCCGCGGCTTCCAGTTCTTTGACGAGAAGGTCCGGCAGGATGACAAAGACCTCGTTGCCCTGCGTCTCGAAGGGGAGCTGCGCTCCGGCATGACGGCGCAGACCCTCGACGATCCGCTGCGCCATGGCATTGGCATGCGTGCTGTTCTTCAGCCACAGCCCGTCTTCCAGCAATGCGAGAAGCTGCGCGCTCAGGAACCGCGCCTTGGACCACAGATGGCCGCTGCGCTTGATGCGCCGCTCGAAATCCTTCAGCGCCGGGCGCGTGCGCTCATTGACGAAGAACACGACCGCTTCCGCCGCCAGCGCGCCGCATTTCGTGCCGCCGAAAGACAGGACATCCACCCCGGCTTTCCATGTCGCTTCGGCCGGTGTGCAGCCCAGATGCGCGATGGCATTGCTCAGCCGCGAGCCATCCAGATGGACGGGCAGGTCCTGCTCATGGGCGATGCCGCACAGCGCCGCCAGATCCTTCAGGGCATAGACCGTGCCCCATTCGGTGGCCTGCGTCAGGGACAGCGCCTGGATGGGGGGCTTGAGAATCCCGCCCTGCGCATTGGCCTGCAGACCCGTTCGCAGAGCCTCAGGGCTCATCCGGCCATCGGCGGAAGGCAGCGTGACGAGCTTGGCGCCATGCATGAAGAATTCCGGCGCCCCGCCCTCGTCATTGCTGATATGCGCGCTCTGGTCGCACAGCACCGCGCCATAGGGCGCCACGAGCGCGGAAAGCGCCAGACTGTTGGCCGCAGTCCCCGTCACGACAGGGAAAACCGCGACTTCTGCCTCGAAGACCTCGCCGAACCGCGCATTCAGCGACCGGCTCAGGATATCGTCGCCATAGGATCCGACGCTGCCTTCATTGGCGCGCATCATGGCCTCCATCACGGCGGGGCAGGCGGGGGAAACATTGTCACTGGCGAAGTTCTTGCGTATTTCGTCGGTCACGAGACCATCCTCAGTTCCTGCGGCCGTCACGGCCTGTTCGTCAGCGTAACTGAAATGACTGCCAGTTGTCATCCGGAGTGCCCATGAGCATGTTGTCCCCCGAGAAGCCTTCCGAACCGGCATCCCAGATCGTTGATGGCAAGATCATTGACGGCAAGGGCATCGCCCGCGCCCTGACTGATCAGGTGGGGCGTGAAGTGGCAAAATTCGTCGAGCAGGGCAATACCATTCCCGGCCTTGCCGTTGTTCTGGTGGGTAATGACCCGGCCTCTGAAGTCTATGTGAAGAACAAGGCGATCCAGACCCATCGCGTGGGCATGCGCTCGTTCATGCACATGCTGCCGCAGAGCACGTCGCAGGATGAACTGCTGGACCTGATCGCCCAGCTCAACGCCAACCCGAAGATCCACGGTATTCTGGTGCAGCTTCCGCTCCCGGCCCAGATCGACCCGGTTGCGGTGACGAACGCCATTGCCCCGCACAAGGACGTGGACGGTCTGGGCGAGGTCAATGCCGGCCGCCTGTCGCTCGGGATCGACGGAATCGTGCCCTGCACGCCGCTGGGCTGCCTGATGCTGCTCAAATCCGTCCATGAGGACATGACCGGCAAGCATGCCGTGGTGATCGGTGCGTCCAACCTTGTCGGCAAGCCGATGGCACAGCTCCTGCTCAAGGAGAACTGCACGGTTACGGTCGCCCATATCCACACCCGCAACACAAAGGAACTGGCCCGGGAAGCGGACATCCTGGTCGTGGCAACGGGCAAGAGCGGGCTGGTCCGTGGCGACTGGATCAAGCCGGGAGCGACCGTGATCGATGTTGGCATCACCCGTGTTCCGGCCGAAAACGGCAAGACCCGTCTGGTCGGTGACGTGGCGTTCGATGAAGCGCTTCCGATCGCCGGTCACATCACGCCGGTTCCGGGCGGTGTGGGACCCATGACCATTGCCTGCCTGCTGCACAACACGCTTCAGGCCGCCCGTGCAACGCAGGCGGTTGCGGAAGCGTCTTCATGACCCGCGTTTCGGTTGAGCTGGTTCCGCGTTCGGCAGAGGCCCTGCTGACGGATGTGCAGACCGTGCGCGATGTCCTGCCGCAGGTCAGCACGCTGAATGTTCCGGACCTGATGCGCTTCCCCCTGCGTAGCTACGATGCCGCCTCTCTGGTCACGAAACAGGCGCCGTTTGAGGTCATCCCGCATATCCGTGCCGTCGATATCGCTCCGGGTGCGCCGCTGCCGGGCGCGGACCGTCCGGAACTGACGTCCATCCTCGTCGTCGCCGGCGATCCGCCACCAGCCGGAAGCGACTGGAAGGTCTATCCCAACACCTCCGCCCAGATCATCGAACGCTACCGCCGCGAAGCCCCGCATCTGAAGGTCTATGCGGTGTTCGATCCCTATCGCCGCGCGCCGTATCAGGAACTCGAAGATATCGCCCGCAAGCGCGACGCCGGAGCCTGCGGGTTCTTCACCCAGCCGCTGTTCGACATTCCGATGCTCGAATACTGCATGGACTGGCTGCGGGACGACACGGTGTTCTGGGGCATTTCTCCCGTTCTGGGCGATAAATCCCGTCGTTACTGGGAGCGCGTTAACCATGTGGTATTCCCGCGTGATTACGATGGGACGCTGGAGGGCAATATCGCTTTTGCGCGTCGGATGCTGGATGTCATCCGCGGGAAAAACGACAATGCCTATCTGATGCCCCTGAAAGTTGACCTGGCATCCTATCTGGGAGCGCTTGACGACATTATAACGGGGTAACATCGAACCACCGAACGGAGGGTCCGCCCCGGATGTCTGTGCGCCTTTTTCTGCTTCCTCTGCTGGGAGGCGTGCTCGTTCCCGCTGCCCTGCTGCCCGAGACCGTTACTGCAAAAACACTCGCCGATCCGGCAGCCGTCTTCGCCCCCCTGACCCTCCCTGATGCTCCGAACGCCTATCGCTCTGGGTCGGGTCTTCCGGGGCCGCAGTACTGGCAGAACCGCACGGATTACGTCATCCATTCGCGGATCGACACACAGGCTCACGTCCTGCACGGTTCCGAAACCGTGACCTACAGCAACAACAGCCCCGAGGCGCTGGACGTCCTGTGGCTCCAGCTCGATCAGAACATCTACCGTGCCGATACGCGCTCTGCGATCGGCGCGGTCGTCAGCAGTCACAATCTGGCTGGCAATCACACCGACGGCATGGTGATCGAGCATGTCTCGGTCGTTCAGGGTGGCCGCGAAGTGGATGTCACGCCCCTGATTTCTGATACGCGGATGCAGCTTACGCTCCCCCGCACGATTGATCCGCATGGCGTGGCTTTCGTGAAGATCGACTGGCACTACACGCTGCCTGGTCCGTGGGGTGGCCGCACGGCTGTTACGCCGACACGTGAAGGCGACATCTATGAAGTCGCGCAGTGGTATCCGCGCCTGAGCGTCTATGATGACCGCCGCGGCTGGAACACACTGCCTTATCTGGGGCAGGAGTTCTTTCTGGAATATGGCAGCTTCGATTACAGCGTCACCGTGCCGTGGAACTACACGCTCGTGGGGTCCGGCGCGCTGCTCAATCCCGAACAGGTTCTGACACCCACCGAGCGCAACCGTCTGGCGCAGGCAGCCCAGAGCGACACGCGCGTCATGATCCGCACGCTCGATGACATCACCGACCCGAAAAGCCACCTGAAGCAGAGCGGCGAAGTCACCTGGCATTACGCCATGCGCAATACGCGCGACGTGGCATTCGCGGCCTCGCCGGCTTTCGTCTGGGACGCCGCGCGGATCAACCTGCCGCCGATCGTGCCCTGGTCGAACTATCATGCCGTGCCCCGGCTTGCGATGTCGGTTTATCCGCGGGAAGGGATCGGGCCGCATGGCTGGGACCGCTCAACGGATTACGTCAAACACGCCATCGAGTATTTCTCGTCGCAGTGGTTCGAATATCCCTGGCCGAACGCCGTCAATCTGGGCGGACATGGTGCGGGCATGGAATATCCGGGCATCGTCTTTGACGGCATGAGCGACCGCGATCCGCAGTTGTTCTGGATTACGACGCATGAACTGGGCCACGGCTGGTTCCCGATGATCGTCGGCACGGATGAACGGCGCAACGCCTTCATGGACGAGGGCTTCAACACGTTTATCGACGTGTATGCCTCAGACCACTTCAACAACGGCGAGTTCGCTCCCAAGCGCGATTCCGAATTCGCTCCCAGGACCGGCAATCCCGCGCAGGACATCGTCCCCGTCCTGACCGATCCGGATGCGCCCGTGCTCATGACGGCTGCAGACAGCGTGTCCGAAAAATATCGCCACAGCGTGACCTATTTCAAAAGCGCCTATGGACTGAAGCTTCTGCGCGAACAGATCCTCGGCCCGGTCCGGTTCGATGCGGCCTTTCGGCGCTATATTTCCGAATGGTCGTTCAAGCACCCGTCCCCGTCCGACTTCTTTCGGCTGATGAGCAGCGAAGCGGGCGAGGATCTGGGCTGGTTCTGGCGGGGCTGGTACTTCACCAATGCTGCTCCGGACTATGCGCTGGGCGATATCCATCATGATGCCGGAAAGCCCGCGACCGTGCAGGTGCGCAATTACGGAGCCCTCCCGCTTCCCGTTCTTCTGCGGGCGGATTATGCGGATGGCAAATCGGAGGAAATCCGCATTCCGACAGAAGCCTGGCGTCAGGGCAGCGATATCGTTGTCTCGTTACCGGTGCATGACGGACTCAAGGCTGTCACGCTGGACCCCGATCACGTCATCCCGGATATCGACCGGTCGGATAACCGGATAGCCGTCACCCCCTGAGGTTGCGGAAAAGTGCGGGGCACGGAATGCCTCGTACTCCCTGTTGCGGCCAGGGCATGAAAAAAGGGCGCCAGGCTGAGCCGGTGCCCTGAAACAGCACATCAGAACCGGGGATGGCAGAACCAGGCAGCCCCGCCGGATTTCAGCCAACGAGTTCCAGCGAGGATCTCGCCGGGGCTGCGGAATAGGCACCGGGCATGGTGGGTGCCACGTTCTGGGGCACTGGTGCAGCGGCCAGGCCTTCGATCATGTCGTTGTTGATGTCGATGAGGGGCTGCAGATCCTTCGGCGCGTTGAAGGCGGAATTGGAATAACGCATCGACCAGGATCCGACCTTGATCAGATCGTCGCGCAGAACAGGCGGCAAAGGGCAGTCGACCCGCTCGACGCTCAGGGACAGCAGGCTCCAGAGTTTCAGATTGGCGGCCAGAGCTGCAACCTTTGCCGCGTGATCGGAAGCCTGCGTCAGCAGTGCATTGACGTGCCGGAACGCCATGACCTCGACTTCCCGCGAAGAAAGGTAGCTTCCGGACTGTTTCTGATACTGTGAGGATGCATAAGTCACGAAGGCAAACTCCTTTCTGGAAAGACTGTTTCAGGAGACGCTGCGGGATGGGGCCGCAGGCTTCTGAAGCAGTCATGCATATCGGCAGGGGTTCAAGGTCTGGGCCTGAAGGGCGCCGGATAAACCGGCGCCCTTCAGAAACCTGATCAGCCGCGGAAGAGGCTGAGCAGGGTGGACGACTGCGAGTTCGCAATCGACAGCGACTGAACAGCAAGCTGCTGCTTCGTCTGAAGCGAGGTCAGCTTGGCGCTCTCTGCTGCCAGGTCGGCGTCCGTCAGGGCGCCCACACCCGTCGTCAGGGCGTCAGACAGGCTGGACGTCGTGGTCTGGAGGTTGGAGATCGTCGTGCTGGAATAACCAATCGTGGACGCCGTGCGCGTCACGCTGGAAATTGCAGCCTGAACGACGGCGCTGACAACCGACGCGCCGGTGACGGCGGTGGCCTTGCCAGTGAAGCCCGTGGTGGTATCGGCTGTACCGGCCGTGAAGGCCCCGGCGCTGACCGTACCCATCTCCGTGGACGTCGCGTCAAGAGAGTTTCCGGCGATCGTCAGATTATTGCTGGAATCGCGGGAGACGCCAAAACCCTGATATTCCATAGCCTGCGTCATCAGGTCGACCTGCTTGACGCTCTGGGCGCTGGATGTACCACCCGTAGTGCTCAGCGACGCTGCGGAAGACGTGTTGACGTCCGTGATGACGGACTTGGTCGTAACGTTGCCATTGGAGTCGAATGCCGTGTTGGCAGTGTAAACGGAGTTGCCATTGCCATCCTTGGACTGGACAATGCTGTCTCCGTTTGACAGCGAATAGGTGATCGATCCGTCGGATGCCGTGGTCTGGGACTTGATTGTAACCGAGCCGGAGCTTGTCAGCTTGCCGTCCTTGCCAAGCGCGAGGTCCGAGCCTGATCCGCCGATCGCCAGGCTGACCATACCCAGAGCCGTGCCCTGTCCGGCGGTCGATTGGTCGTCCGCGATGAAGTCATAGGTAACGGACGGCGTCGTTGCACTCGGCGTAGCTGTTGTGGTTGCGGCCGTCGTGTTCTTGAGCTGGATGACGTTGTTCGTGCCAAGCGCCGTTGCCGTGGACGTACCGGTGCTGCTGCCCAGCGCCAGCGAAGAGCCGGACATTTCCATGCTCAGGTTCGTCAGACCGAGTCCCGCGGACGTCACGTCGAAGCCATTCTGGGTGAACATCGTGCCCTGGGAATCCATGGCGGTGGACAGGGTCGTGTAGGTCGTACCATTGCCCGTCTGGCCGGACAGCAGGTTCACGCCCTGGAACTTCGCGCCGGTGGCAGCAGAGTCGATGGACGCCAGCGTCTTGGTGATGGCGTCGTCCAGGGTCGAGTTGTCGACGCCCGTCGTGTTCGTGCCGATCGTGGTCGCGAGCGACTGAAGTGCGCTGGAGATGCTCGACAGGCCGGTCGTTGCGGTGTTCAGCACCTGGGCGGAGAACGCGAGGCCCGTGGAGACGCCCGACAGCGTCGAGATCTGGGCGGTCATGTTCTGGGCAATGGAGTACATTGCAGGGTTATCAGAGGCCGTGTTGACCGACTTGCCCGTGGAGACCGCGTTTTCGGTCTTGGTCAGGTCAGCCGTCGTCTGGTTGAGGCTCTGGAGTGCGGCCATTGCCGCAGTGTTTGTATTGATTGACAATGACATTGAATCTGTTCTCCGTCGGTGCAGGTTTGCGGAGTCAGGATAGGGGGGAGTGGTTAACGGAAGCTGAATCTGCCCCGTTAAAAAAAGCCCCCCGGAAATAACGGAAAACTGGGAAACAACTGGTTAAATTAACGATTCTTCTTGCGCTTCGTATTCTGGAACGAAATAAGAACATGCAATGAAGAAATCTCTCTCCCAGCGCCTGGCGATTCTGTCCGATGCGGCGAAATACGATGCGTCCTGCGCGTCGAGCGGGTCGGGGCGCAGGGACTCGGCCAAAAGCGGCGGCCTGGGCTCCACGACGGGAAACGGGATCTGCCACGCCTTTACGCCGGACGGCCGCTGCGTGTCGCTGCTCAAGATCCTGCTGACCAACTTCTGCGTCTATGACTGCGCCTACTGCATCAACCGCTCATCCTCGAATGTGGAGCGTGCCCGCTTCACGCCCGAGGAAGTCGTGTGGCTCACGCTGGAGTTCTACCGGCGCAACTGCATCGAGGGGCTGTTCCTGTCATCGGGCATCATCCGTTCGTCGGATCACACGATGGAACAGCTCGTACAGGTGGCGCGGGATCTGCGGCTGAAGCACGGGTTCCGGGGGTATATCCATCTCAAGACCATCCCCGATGCCTCCCCGCGCCTGCTGGAAGAAGCCGGGCGCTATGCGGACCGTCTGTCGATCAATGTGGAAATGCCGACCGTGGCCGGGCTGGAGCAGTATGCGCCGCAGAAAAAGGCGGGGGGTATCCGGCAGGCGATGGGCGAGATGCGTCTGAAGATCGACGCGGGTAAGGAGCGCAGCCATACCGGGCGCCGGGCCGAACGCTTCTCGCCGGGTGGGCAGAGCACACAGATGATTGTAGGCGCGGATGCGGCGTCCGATCAGGATATCCTGGCCAGCAGCGCCAATCTTTACGGCTCTTACGGGCTGCGTCGCGTCTATTATTCGGCTTTCAGTCCCATTCCGGACGCTTCGGCTTTGCTGCCCGCGAAAAGTCCGCCGCTTCAGCGCGAGCACAGGCTCTATCAGGCGGACTGGCTGTTCCGGTTCTACGGGTTCGCCTTCGGGGAACTGACGGCCGGGCGCGCGGACGGAATGCTCGATCTGGAACTGGACCCCAAACTGGCCTGGGCGCTGGACAACCGGGCGCTGTTTCCGGTGGATCTGAACCGGGCGTCGAAGGAAATGCTGCTGCGGGTGCCGGGGCTGGGGGTCAAGGCCGTGGCGTCCATTCTCAGGGCGCGGCGGCATCAGGCAGTACGGCTGGAGGATCTGGCGCGGCTGAACGTCTCCATCCGCAAGGTGCGCCCGTTCGTGCAGACGCCGGGCTGGAGTCCGGGCCGCCTGACCGACCGGCAGGATCTGCGCAGCCGGTTCAGTCCCGCGCCCCGGCAGATGAGCCTTCTGTGATCCGCTATGTTCTGACTCTTGAGGACAGTGCGGATTTCGAGCCCTGGCGGGACATGGCACGGGCAGCCTTGCAGCGCGCGATCCCGCCCGAAGCCCTCGACTGGCGCATCCGGGATGGGGAGACGGATCTTTTCGGCCAGATCACCGATAACGGCGACGGGCTGGAGGCGCTGACGGCCCTGCCTGTCGTGAAAACCGTGACCTTGCGGGCGTCCTGCATCGCGCTGCTGCGGGACCTGCTGTGCCATTCCGATCCCGGTCGGTTCGCACTTGCCTACCGGATCGCCTGGCGGGTGCAGGGGAATCCGCATCTGCTGGACGTGGTGACGGATGTCGATATCGCAAAAGCGCGGATCATGGTGCGGCAGAACCGGGAGGACTGCCACAAGATGGCGTCTTTTCTCCGCTTCCGGGAAGATCCCGTCCAGCGGGGCGAGGGGCAGGACGCGAGGCGACGGTTCCTCGCCTGGTTCGAGCCGCAGCACCACATTCTCGAACGCATCGCTCCGTTCTTCTCGAAGCGATTTACGGACATGGACTGGATGATCCTCACCCCGCGCGGATCGATCCGCTGGGACGGGAAAGAGGTAGTCTACAGTCCGGAACCCTGCGAGCGGCCGGAGCTGGATGATGGTTTCGGGGAGCTGTGGGACACCTATTATGCCTCGACCTTCAATCCGGCGCGTGTGCGCACGAAAGCGATGCGCCGCGAAATGCCCGGCCGTTACTGGAAGAACCTTCCGGAAACCCGCCTGATCCCGCAGCTCGTTGCCGGAGCCGAAGCGAGGGTGCGGACAATGGCGGAACAGGAGCTCCAGCCTGCACCGGCTTTTCATGAGCGCCTGCGGGCCCGTGAAACACGTCTGGTCACACAGGTGCCGGACATGGCGGAGACCCTTGAGGGGCTGGCTGCTCAGGTCCGGACCTGCACGGCCTGTCCGCTGCACTGTCCGGCGACGCAGGCCGTGGTCGGGGAGGGGCCTGCAGAGGCACGTATCATGGTGGTCGGGGAGCAGCCGGGCGATCAGGAAGATCTGGCCGGACGTCCTTTCGTCGGTCCGGCGGGGCAGCTCCTGCATGAGGCCCTCGGAGAGGCCGGGGTTGAGCGCGGCGCGCTGTATCTGACGAATGCCGTCAAGCATTTCCGCTTCCGTCTTCAGGGCCGCCGCCGCATCCATCAGAACCCGGATGCAGCGCATGTGGTGGCCTGCCGGCCGTGGCTGGAGCAGGAAATCGCGCTGATTCGTCCCAAACTCATCGTCTCGCTGGGCGCCACGGCGCTCAGGGCGCTGGACGGGCCGGGCATGGCGATGTCGGATGTGCGTGGAACGTCATGGACCGTGGGGACAGGCGAAAAAGCCGTCCGGCGTCTGGCACTTGCCCATCCCTCCTGGCTGCTGCGGCTGGGGAACGGGGCGCAGGGGGGCAGTGAGCGACGGCACTTCGGTGAGGGTCTCTCCCGTCTGCGGGAGTTTCTGGATCAGCCGGGGGCGTAAGGGGCGGGGCTGACGAAAGAATGGAAACGGATCAGTTTTTTCCAGCTTGAAGCCCGTGAGACGATATGTCATGGATGACCGAACCGATCGGTCAGTAGAGGGTTTCCAGGCCCCGCACAGCACATCCGGTCACGATCTGACAGACCTGTTTTCAAAGCGAGACAAACATTATGGCGCAAGGCGATCAGGCCGATCACGCGCAGGGTGACACGACATCCGACAAGAACGGAACGCCGCAGAAAAAGCGCCATCCCCTTGTCCGTGTCGCGCTGATCCTGCTGGTGGTTCTGGTTCTCGTGGGTATCGGGGCCTATCTTTTCCTGACCCGCAACAATATCGAGACGGATGACGCCTACACGGCCGGTCGCAAGATCGCCATTGCGCCCCACGTCAACGGTTACGTCACGCAGCTTCTGGTGAACGACAACCAGTTCGTCCATGCGGGCGACCTGCTCGTGCGGATCGACAGCCGCGACTATGCAGCGTCCCTGAACAAGGCCGAAGCCGCCGTGTCGCAGGCGAAAGCCAATATCGACGCATACCAGCTGATGCTGGCCGTGGCGCACAAGAACTTCCCGGGACAGCTCGTCACCGCACAGGGTAATCTTGCTGCGGCACAGGCGCAGCTCGTCAAGGCTGAAGCCGATTACCGCCGCCAGCGCTCGGTGGCCCGTGCCGCGACGTCGCAGCAGGACATCGACTACGCCCGCGCCGCACTGGATCAGGCCAAAGCCCGCGTGCTTCAGGCCCAGGGTCAGCTCACGCAGGCTGAGCCGGTCAAGGAAAACGTGGCCAATGCCGATGCCCGCGTTTCGCAGGAACAGGCCGCTCTCGCTTCGGCCAATGCGGATCTGGTGCAGGCCCGTCTGAACCTGGAATGGACGGAAGTCCGCGCCCCGCATGACGGCTGGATTTCCCAGCGTAACGTTGAGCGCGGCAATTTCGTGCAGACCGGCCAGCAGATGTTCTCCATCGTCGAGCCGGAAGTCTGGGTCGTAGCGAACTACAAGGAAACGCAGCTCACCCATATGCGTCCGGGCCAGAAGGTGGACATCGAAGTCGATGCCTATCCGCAGCTCAAACTGCACGGCCACGTCGATTCCATCCAACTCGGCTCGGGTGAATCCTTCAGCGCCTTCCCTCCGGAGAATGCGACCGGCAACTTCGTGAAGACGGTGCAGCGTATCCCGGTGAAGATCGTGCTGGACAGCGGGCTTGATCCGAACATCCCGCTGGCCCTTGGTCTGTCTGTCGTGCCGACGGTCTATGTGAAATGAGCGATACTGCCGGGCATCAGGACTGGAAACCCAGTCATAATCCGTGGCTTGTGGCCGTCACGGTCACGCTGGCGGCTTTCATGGAGGTGCTGGACACCACCATCGTCAACGTGGCGCTGCCGCATATCGCGGGGTCGCTCGGCAGTTCGTATGATGACGCCACCTGGGCGCTCACGTCCTATCTGGTGGCGAACGGAATCGTCCTGACGATTTCGGGCTGGCTGTCGCGGCTGTTCGGCCGCAAGCGCTACTTCCTCATCTGCATCACGATGTTCACCGTCTCGTCCTTCCTGTGCGGACTGGCGACGTCGCTGCCCATGCTGGTGGTGTTCCGGCTCATGCAGGGCTTCTTCGGAGGCGGCCTGCAACCGAGCCAGCAGTCCATCATTCTCGACACGTTCCCGCCCGAAAAGCGCGGCGCGGCGTTCGGCCTGACGGCCATCGCCACCATCGTCGGTCCGGTTCTGGGCCCGATGCTGGGCGGCTACCTGACGGACAATTTCTCCTGGCGCTGGATCTTCTTCGTCAACGTGCCCTTCGGCATCATCACGGTCATGGCCGTGACAGCCTTCGTCGAAGACCCTCCGTGGGAGCGCAGGAAGCGCGAGAAGGTGGACGTGATCGGCATCAGCCTGATCACGCTGGGCCTCGGCTGCCTCGAAGTCATGTGCGACCGCGGCGAGGATGACGACTGGTTCGGCTCGCCCTTCATCGTCACCATGGGCATTCTGGGCGCCATTGGCGTCATCGGGGCGATCGTCTGGCTGTGCTATGCGAAGAACCCGCTGGTCCGCCTGTCGGTCCTCAAGGACCGCAACTTCGCGACTGGCATGCTGCTGATCTCGATGGTCGGCGCCACACTGTACGCTTCCGCCATCATCGTTCCGCAGTTCGCCCAGCAGGTGCTCGGCTACACCGCGACGAATTCCGGCCTGCTGCTCGCCCCCGGCGGCGTGGCGGTGATCTGTCTGATCCCGATCGTGGGGCGGCTGATGAAGTTCATCCAGATGCGCTACCTCATCGCATTCGGATTCTTCGCGATGGGCATGGCCATGTTCCAGGCCTCGAACCTCTATGCCGGGACGGATTTCAGACATCTGATGTTCTACCGCATCAGCCAGACGGCCTCTCTGGCCTTCCTGTTCGTGCCGATCTCGACGATCGCCTATTCCACCCTGCCGCGCGAGCTGAACTCCGATGCCTCGGCCCTGTTCTCGATGGCCCGGAACTATGTCGGCTCGCTGGCGATTTCGCTCGCCACGGCCGCCATCATCGAGACCCGGCAGCGGCATCAGACCTATGTGACGGACCACATGACCCCGGCCAACCCGGAGTTCAATGCCTATATTGCCAACGCGCAACAGGTCGCGCAGGCCCATGGTCTGCCAGCCGCGCAGGCGCACAGCTTCGCCATTTACCGGCTTTTTCAGGAGTTTACCTCGCAGGTCGCCATGCTGGCCTATAACGAGGTGTTCGACTGGATCGGCGTGATCGCGCTGTTCGTGGTGCCGCTGTGCTTCCTGCTGTCACCCAACGGCAAGAAGGAGGCCCAGGCCTCGGGCGGCGGTCACTGATGGCGCGGTTCGTACATCTTCAGAAAGCTGTCGGCGGTGAAGGCGGCGAACTTCGCGATGGCGGCATCGCTGTCGTCGACCGGCAGCCCGAACCGGCGCCGCTGTACGATACTGACCTGACACATAAGCATGAACTGCTCGGCCGACAGGCGCGGATCGGCGATGTCCAGCTCACCGCGGGCCACGCTGCGCGTCAGGTATTCCGTCAGGTTGCTGAGCGTCCGGTCGAAGCCGTAGCGCCAGAACGTGTCGGCCAGATTGGGGAATTTATCGACCTCGCCGACGATGATGCGGTACAGCCCCAGCGCCACGGGCGACACAAGCAGATGGACGACCATGTCCGCAAACCGGACCAGCGTCACGCGGATGGACTGTCCCTCACCGCGCGAAAGAGCCTCGATGGGCGCGAGGCGGCAGCGGGCCTGCTCCTCGAAGAACGCGGAGAACAGGGACGCCTTGCCATCGAAATGGTTGTACAGCGTCCCTTTGGACACGCCTGCCATCTGCGCGATGCGGGACATGGACGCCCCTTCGTATCCATTCGCCAGAAAAACCGTTCCGGCACCTTTCAGGATCTGTTCGCGCTTGGCGCACCCCGCAGGATCGGCGCTGCCGGCCTCATCGGCCCCGGCGGAAGTGCCCGCTCTGCCGTCGTCCATGATGCCCGTCATGTGAGCGAGAGATCCTTCTGTCCGTCAGGTCGAGTTCCTGACATGCTGACCGAACCGGTCGGTCACCGCAAGATCATTTCCGCCTCAGGAGTTTCTTTGTGAGCGCAGCCTTCACTTCCCGCGCGCTGCTTTGCGGCTGCGCCCTGTTCACCCTGTCCGGCTGCCTCATGGTGGGGCCTGAATACCACGCGCCCAAGCCCTGGTCGCCGGCGCATTACGCCGACCATACAGCTGGGGCGCCTGACAGCATCGTCAGCGAGATGAAGGCCGACAGTCACTGGTGGCAGGTCTTCCACGATCCGGAACTGACGTCGCTGGAAGACCGTCTGGTCAACCAGAACCTGTCCTTCCGCCTCGCGACCGCCAATCTGGCGCAGAGCCGCGCGCAGCTCATCATGGCGGGTGCCGAACGCTTCCCGGCCCTGAGCGCCTCGGGCTCGTACCAGCGCAGCCAGTACAGCACCAAGCAGTTGCAGGAAATCATCGGCCATGTCGCGGGCGGCATCGCGAAATCCGAAGGCGGCTCGATCGGCAGCACCGTTGGGCCGATGCTTCAGAACGCGGCTGGCGGGGCGACCATCCCGCTGCTGAACCAGTGGCGCAGCGCGATCGATGCGACGTATGAAATCGATCTGTGGGGCCGCGTGGCGCATCAGTACGATGCCGCCAAGGCCGACCTTCAGGCCACGGATGAAGAGCGTCGCTCGGTCCTCATCGCCCAGCAGGCCGATATGGCACATGGCTATATGAGCCTGCGCGGCGACCAGCAGCGCCTGAAGATCCTGCGCGACAACATCCAGATTCTGACCCAGATCGCCACCATTGTGCAGGAGCGCTATCGCGGCGGTCTGGTGACGGAACTGGACGTGGATTCCGCACAGGCCCGCCTGCACGATACGCAGGGTCAGGAAGCGCAGCTCGAACAGGCCGTGGCGCAGGAAGAAAATGCGCTGGCCCTGCTTCTGGGCGCGCCACCGGAAAGCCTGAACGCCGAACTGGAAAAGAACGCCGGCGTCCCGGTCGTCCCGCCGGTCGTGCCCGTCGGTCTTCCGTCCGAGCTGGCCCACCGCCGCCCGGATATCCGCGAGGCCGAGGCCCGTCTGCGCGGTGCTGTGGCCGAAGTGGGCGAGGCCACGGCGGATTTCTATCCGAAGGTCACGATCAACGCCGATTTCGGCTTTCAGACCCTGTCCTTCCGGGATCTGGGCTTCTGGAACGCCCGCGCTTGGAACGTGGGCCCGTCCATCTCCCTGCCGATCTTCCAGGGCGGCCGTCTGTACGGCCAGCTCGAGCTGAAGAAATACGCACAGAAGGCGGCCGCGATTTCCTATCAGCAGACGGTCATCAAGGCCTGGCATGACGTGGACAACGCCCTGATCGCGTATCGCGACGAACAGCTGCACCGTCAGGGGCTGCAGAACGCCGTCAACGACAACGGCAAGGCACTCGCGCTGGCCCAGAGCCAGTATCGCAGCGGCCTGACGAACTATCTGAACGTCCTGAACGCTCAGGCGCAGCTCCAGTCCGCCCAGCTCGACCTCGCCAACAGCGATGCCACGCTGGCGACCAATCTGACGCGGCTTTACAATGCGCTCGGTGGCGGATGGGAAGACGCACTGCCCGACAGCCGCGATGTGGCCAAGGCGCAGCTCGCTTCGGCCACGCCCGGCCCCTGAAGCCCGGAAACCCTTTCAGGAGGCCAAAGCCTCCTGAACGCCGGTCCCGTCAGGATTTGCGGGCGACGGACCTGCCTTTGGAGCCCAGGATCTCGAAGGCTTCATCCAGCCGCTCGACGATGGACTTCTCACCCACGCGCAGCCATTTGCGCGGATCGTAGAGCGACTTCATCGGCTTGTCGGTGCCGGGATCAATCTGGTGCTGGAAGGCCACCGGATGTTCCAGAACATAGCTGCCCACACCATGCGCGAACGCGAACTGGATGTCGGTGTCGAGGTTCATCTTGAACACCCCGTACGAGACGGCCGCGTCGATTTCCGCAATCGTGGACCCTGATCCGCCATGAAAGACCAGCGGCAGCGGCTTGGGACCGCTTTGCGTCGCCTTCTGAACGGCATCCTGCGAGTTCTTCAGGATTTCGGGGCGAAGCTGCACATTGCCCGGCTTGTAAACGCCATGAACATTGCCGAAAGACGCGGCGATCGACACCGTCCCGATCGGGGAGAGCAGCTCCCAGGCCTTCAGCACGTCCTCGGGCTGCGTGTAGAGATGCGCGTTATCTGCACCCTCTTCGAGGTCATGGCCGATGCCATCTTCCTCGCCACCCGTCACGCCCAGTTCGATTTCCAGCCCCATGCCCAGAGGTGCGAGACGCTTCAGCATGGAAGCCGAAGTCGCCAGGTTTTCTTCCAGCGGTTCCGTGGAAAGGTCGAGCATATGGGACGTGAACAGCGGCTTTCCGGTCGCCTTGAACTCGTCCTCGCTCATCGTGATGAGGTCGTCGAGCCAGGGGATCAGCTTGCGGTCGGCATGATCGGTGTGGAGAATGACGGCGATGCCGTATTCCTTCGCCAGAAGATGGACATGACGCGCCATGGACGCCGCGCCCAGCACACGGGCCCGATGGGCATCCGGCAGGCCTTCGCCCGCATAAAACCGCGCGCCACCGTTGGAAACCTGGATGATGACGTCCGATCCGTTGCGGGCAGCCGCTTCCAGAACCGCGTTGACGCTGTCGGTGCCGACGACATTGATGGCGGGAAGGGCATAGCCCCCTTCGTGGCAGGCCTTGATCAGGGCCGTATAACTGGCGCCACTGACGACGCCGGGAGAAACTCGTGACATGGGCGACTCCGACTGAACGCATGAAACGGGCCAGCAGAACGGGCATGGCCGTGATGCGTTGTACTGTACGATGCTAATCTCTTTTCGTCATGAGCGCTAAAGTATCGGGAACAGTTGTTGTCAGGATTTGTTGCTTGTGATGCCAACCCTGTGGAGACTATGGAAAAGACATGGTGCCAAATCTTTCTGACCCCGATCTTCCCGCCCGTATCCTCGTCGTCGAAGATGACGCGGGCATGCGGACCCTCATTCTCCGTGCCCTTCAGGGCGGCGGTTTCCGTGCCCGTGGCGTTGCCTGCGGGGACGAGATGTGGGCTGCGCTCGAAGTGGCTCCCGTCGATCTCATCATCATGGACATCATGCTGCCGGGCAAAAGCGGCATCGAACTGTGCCGCGCGCTGCGCAGCGGGCAGGGCGCCACGCATGAGAACGAAACCCCGCCGGCCCAGGTGCCGATCATCATGGTCTCGGCCCGTGGCGAGGAACGCGACCGCGTGAACGGTCTCGAATCGGGTGCGGACGACTATGTTCCCAAGCCTTTCGGCCAGCGCGAACTTCTGGCGCGCGTGCGTGCGGTTCTCCGTCGTGGCATTGCGACCGGCGCCCCGCAGGAGCGCGTCCGTCGTGAGACGCTGCGTTTCGCGGGCTGGACGCTCGACCTGCGCCGCCGTGAACTGACGGACCCGTCCGGGGCCACCGTCGATATTTCCGGCGCGGAACACGATCTGCTGACAAGCTTTCTCGACAACCCTCAGCGGGTCATCGCCCGTGACCGGCTTCTGGAACTGTCGCGGACCCGTCTGGGCGACGTGTCGGACCGCAGCATCGACGTTCTCGTCAGCCGTCTGCGTCGCAAGCTGGGTTCGGACGCCGATCAGCTGATCCGCACCGTGCGCGGCCTCGGATATATCTTTGTTGCCGAGGTTGAACGGGTCTGAACATCCAGAATCGCATTCTGCTGTGGCCGCTGGGGCTGGTCGGGCGCGTCTGCGTTGTCCTGGCCGTCGCAGTGACACTGGTGTTCCTGACGAACGCCATTTTCTACGGTCAGGCAGAGACCTACATCGTTGATGACGTGCGCATCGCCCAGCTGGGCGAGGCGCTGAGCACGGATCTGCGCGTTCTCGCCGCCGCCCCCGTCAGCCAGAGATCCTTTCTGGCCGTCATGCTTTCGGGCAGCGAACTCAGCGTGGCGTGGCAGCCCGCCTCGATCACGCCTGCGCTGCCGGGCCATCACCCGGTCGCGCTCACGCAGCTCGTCAGGCGTCTGACCGCAGACGATCCCATTCTCGAACAGGCCCATCTGGACCTCTACACATTGGGACCGGGAAGCGCGGACGTGCTGGGCTCCCAACGCCTGCCGGACGGAAGCTACATTCATTTCCGCGTGCCCGGCATGCTCGGCCATCACCGTGTTACGCGCGGTCTCGCCTCGGCCGCCATCGCAGCGGGTGCGGTGGCCATTGCGGCGGCCATGCTGATCCGTGGTCTCAGCATGCCGCTCCGTGCGCTGGTCTCGGTCGCGGACCGCATCGGCTCCAGTGAAAAATGGGTGCCGCTGGCCGAACGCGGACCACCCGAAGTGCGTGGGCTGGCCCATGCCATCAACGCCATGCAGGACCGCATCCAGAGCCTCATCAATGATCGCACACAGGCTCTGGCAGCCGTCTCGCACGATCTGCGCACGCCGCTAACCCGCCTGCGTCTGCGCTGTGGTTTCCTGAACGACGGGGAGGCACAGGCCGCCATCGAGGCCGATCTGGACGAAATGGAAGCCATGGTGAACGGCATTCTGGCGTATCTCGCTGGCGCCGATGATCCGGAAGTGCCCCGCACCATCAATATCGTCGCCACGCTTGAAACTCTCGTGGACGACCATGTCGATCGCGGGCACGAGGCCCGTTACGAAGGGCCGGACCGCGCTCTGGTCCATGTTCGTCCGCTCGCCATGAAACGCGTGCTGTCGAACCTGATCGAAAACGCCATCAACTATGGCGGCAATGTCCTCGCCACCCTCCGCACCCGCGAGGACGGCGCGTTGGAAATCGCCATCAGCGACAGCGGTCCCGGCATCCCCGAAAGCGAATACCAACGCGTCCTGACTCCGTTCTACCGTCTGGAAGGGTCGCGCTCGCGCGCTACGGGGGGAATCGGGCTGGGGCTTGCAATCGTCCAGCGTGAAATCGCGCGCGAGGGCGGCTCTCTGGTTCTGGGGCGTGGAGATGCCTCGAGAGGCTATGGCGGCCTGCGTGCAACCATCATCCTGCCCCGGGGACTCCCTTCTCCGGCAAGGAAAACCGAGGGGCAGGGCGAACAGGTCTGAAAACATCCGGCCTGCCGTTAAAAACACGGGAAGTCGGACCAATGCAGTCCCGACACTTGCACCTTGGGGAGAAGTGGCACATGTCAGGGCGACTGGAACGCAAGGACATGACCACGATGTTCATCGAGACCGAAGACACTCCCAACCCCGCCACCCTGAAATTCCTGCCCGGCCGCAGCGTGACCGGCGATGCCCGTCCCGTCGATTTCGGCGATGCGGATGTCGCTGCCGGACGCTCCGAACTGGCAACCGCGCTGTTTGACCAGCCCAACGTGCGCCGCGTCTTCCTCGGCGGCGATTTCGTCTCCGTCACCAAGTCCGACGACATCAGCTGGGGCGATCTCAAGCCCGTCGTCCTGGGCACGATCACGACTTTCTTCGAAAGCGGCCGTCCGGTTCTGTCTGGCACGCAGTCTGCTCCGGAACATGACGTGTCGCCCGAAGACGCCGAAGTCGTCAGCCGCATCCAGGATCTGCTTGATACCCGTGTGCGCCCTGCTGTTGCCGGTGACGGCGGCGACATCGCCTTCCGCGGCTACAAGGACGGCGTGGTCTATCTGGCCATGCAGGGCGCATGCTCCGGCTGCCCGTCCTCCCGCGCGACCCTGAAGCACGGCGTCGAGAACATGCTGCGGCACTATGTTCCCGAAGTCGTCTCGGTCGAACAGGTCGAGGACTGAACTATGGACGGCCAGACAGTCCCTGATTGCGCACCGGTTCCGGGCGCGGAAGCCCTGTTCACGCAGGCCCGGACGCCGCGCAGCTTCTCGCCGCGCCCGGTCGGGGAGGATGTCCTGCGCCGTCTGTATGATCTGGTGAAGCTGGGGCCGACCTCCGGCAACTGCTCACCGGGTCGCTTCGTCTTTCTCACGACGCAGGATGCCCGCGAGCGCATCCGCCCCGCCCTGTCGCCGGGAAATGTGGCCCGTGCCATGGCGGCCCCGGTGCTGGCCGTCGTCTGTCATGATCCGCTGTTTTTCGAGGCGCTCCCCCGCCTGAACCCGCAGGAAGGCCTGCGCGACTGGTTCGCCGCCGATGTGGGCCTGTCCGACGAGACGGCCTTTCGCAACGGCACGCTGGAAGGCGCCTATCTCATCATGGCCGCCCGGATGCTTGGCCTGTCCGCCATGCCGATGTCCGGTTTCGACAGCTTCATGGTCGAGGACACGCTGCTGAACGCGACCGGCTGGCGCGTGAACTTCCTCGTGGGCCTCGGTTATCCGGCGGAAAACGAGCCCGCCCCCGACCATGCCGAACCCCGCGCGCCCCGTCTGGACTTCGGAGAGGCGTGTTTGTGTCTGTAAAGACGGGGTCTGTAAGGATAGTCGTTTTCAACGGGGCAGGGGCTGGAACCGGCCTGACCAGTCTGGTGTCGCTCGTCGAGGACGGGCGTATCGTCGCGGAAAAACTGATGGCCGGTCGCGGCGCGTCCGAGCATTTCGCGCCCGCCATCCGTGAGCTGCTGGCGCAGAACAACTGGACCACGGCTCCTGATCGCATCGTTGCCGTCATCGGGCCGGGCTCCTTCACGGGCCTGCGGTCTTCCCTGTCGCTGGCGGCAGGACTGGCGGCAGGCTGGAACTGTCCCACGATCGGTGTCACGCTGGGGGCGGCCATTCGCGCCACACTCGCCCGTCCGGACGCCGTCTGTGTGAGTATCGCCCGTCGTGGCCGGGTTTTCGTGGATCCGCCGCACGGTCCGGTCACAGCCAGCCAGATTGTTGATCTCGATCCTGCAGGCTGGGCCTGTGTGACGGGCGACGCCATTTCTGAAAAGACCGACTGGCTCTGTCCCGTGCTTCCCTGCGAGGCGCCTTATGCGCTGGGCATCATACAGGCTGCACAGGGCGTCACGCCCGGTCCGCTGATGCCGCTCTATGTCGATCCCCCCGAAGCAAAGCCCCCCGCTGCCGGTCTGAGGCCTGCGCCACTGTGAACAGTCCTGAAAAGGATTTCCAGTTAAGGGTCATGGGGATCGAATGTGCGCCGCTTCTTGGTGCGCTGCATGAAGTCACGTTTCGCGGCGGAGAAGTCTGGGACGCAACTTCATTTGCCGCCCTGCTTTCAGGCCCCGGGACTGAAGCGACGCTTGCCGTGATCGACACTGTCCCCGTCGGCTTCATTCTTGCGCGGACCATTCTGGACGAGACGGAAATCCTGACCCTGGCCGTACACCCGGATTTCCGGCGCCGTGGCATCGGTAAGGCTCTTGTGCAGAACGTTCTGCGCAAAGGTAAAGTATTTCTGGAAGTAGCAGTCTGTAACAATCAGGCAGCTGCGCTGTATGAGAAGTGTGGTTTTGTAAAAGCGGGGCTCCGTCGCGCTTATTACAGGGACGGAAGCGACGCCCTGGTACTTGTTTCTAGCGATGTTTGACGGTCAGGCAGTAAAGATCCGGGCTGTCAGTAACAGGTGAATCCGCCAGAATTGCGTGACCGAGTGCCTTTACCGACGCGCCAACATTCTTCCGTGTCTCTGTTCCGCGAAGTCGGACCTCAAGTCTCTGCCCGGAAGTCATGGTGTCGAGTTTTGTTCGGACATATACTGTGGTCATGGGGCATTTTTTTTCAGTTATATCTATGAAAAATGTTTCATTTTCTGTCACGCACATGTTTCTTTCTTTTTATGCTTGAACTGGGCAATTTATGACTGCTACATGCTCACTCGCTCAAGGATGAAGGACTTAACTACAATGTCGCAAGAGACAAATGCTCCCGAACTGCATCAGCTGACCGCGCAGATCGTTACGGCCTATGTATCGAACAACGATATTCCGGCTGACGCTCTTCCGGCCCTGATCCGGTCCGTCCATGACTCTCTTGCAACGGTGAACGTTCCGGAAGAGGCTCCTGTTGAAAAGCCTGTGCCGGCCGTTTCGCCGCGCAAGTCGGTTTTCCCGGACTACATCATCTGCCTCGAGGACGGAAAGAAGCTGAAGCTGCTGCGCCGTCACCTCAAGACCGCTTACAACATGACGCCGCAGGAATACCGCGAGCGTTGGGGTCTGCCGCCGGAATACCCGATGGTTGCGCCGAACTACGCGAACCACCGCTCGTCCCTGGCCCGCAAGATCGGCCTCGGCCGTCGTCGCGAAGACTGAGAGCCGCTTTTTCCTGCCGCCGGTTTCTTCATCCCGGCGGCAGGAAAAGCCTGACAGGCGCCACGAAGTGGACAAGACGCCTGTTTTTCGGCTAGGCCGCAGATATGGTCGCAGATACGAAAATCGCCGAGAGACGCGCCGGCCCAGGGAATCGGAAGGCCCCGTCTTCCCCTGTGCCGGATGATTCGCACATTGCCCGCCTGTGTGTGGAAAGCGGCCTGAAGATGACCGGGCAGAGACGGGTGATCGCCCATGTCCTGTCCGTGGCTGACGATCACCCGGACGTCGAGGAGCTGTATCGCCGCGCGTCCGAGATCGACAGCCGCATTTCCGTGGCAACGGTCTACCGCACGGTCCGCCTGCTGGAAGAAAAGGGCATCCTTGAACGCCGTGATTTCGGCGGCGGTCGTGCACGTTACGAAGCCAGTGACAGCGGCAATCACTATCATCTGATCGATGTGGACAGTGGCCGCGTCATCGAGTTCGAGGACGAGGAGCCGGTCCGTCTTCTGGCCCAGCTTGCCCAGCGTCTGGGATTTGATCTTGTCTCGCATCGGATCGAACTGTTCGGCCGCCGCGCCGAACCCGATGACAGGAAAAAATCTCCTTCAGAAAACAGAAACAAGAGCGGATCATGACCACCAAACCGGCTGGCACACCCCTTTCCGTTCCAGATGACGCCACTGTCGCTTCAGTTTCGACTCCTGCATCGACTCCGGCACCCCATACGCTGGCCAGCAGCGAGGAAACGCTGCGCCAGATGGAGACGCTCTCCACGCTTTCCCTGAACCGCGAAGGCGGCTTTCAGGAACTGCGCGGCGGCACGCTGGGGGTGCGGATTGCCGAGACGGCCGAGGAACGCGACGCCGCACAGGCCCTGCGCTATCGTGTTTTCTTCGAAGAACTCGGCGCCCGCCCCGACGAGCGTGCCTTCCGCACCAAGCGTGACGTGGACGAATTCGATGAGGCCGCCGATCACCTTCTGGTCATCGACCACGCCAAAGGCCCCGGCGCCGCCGGCGTCGTCGGCACCTACCGTCTGCTGCGCTCCGATGCTGCCGAGAAGGTCGGGCGTTTCTATACGTCCTCCGAATACGATATCTCCACCCTGACGGAATTTCCCGGTCGCCTGCTTGAAGTCGGGCGGTCCTGCGTGGCGAAGGAATATCGCGGCCGCTCCGCGATGCAGCTCCTGTGGCGCGGGATTGCGTCCTACATCTTCCTGCACCGGATTGACGTGCTGTTCGGCTGTGGCAGTCTTCCGGGCACGGACCCGGACGCCCTGGCCGACCAGCTCACCTACATGCATCACAACCACCTGGCCCCGCCGGCCCTGCGCATCCGCGCGCTTCCGGACCGCTATGTGGAAATGCAGCGGACCGATCCGCATGTGCTCGACTACCGCGCCTGCCTCAACAAGCTGCCCCCGCTAATCAAGGGCTATCTGCGACTGGGTGGCTATGTCGGCGACGGCGCGGTCGTGGACGAGCAGTTCAACACCACGGACGTCGCCGTTCTGGTGAAAAGCGAACTTCTGGCGGATAAGTATTACCGCCATTACGAGCGCCGCCTGCGCGACGCCCTCGACTGAGCTTTCCCGCAGCCGGATCCTCACGATCCGGCTGTTTTTCTGTTTCAGCCTTTTCGTCAGCCGGACGGTTCCTTCATGATTTCGACGCTCCCTGTCCGTGGCTGGCGCCTGGCCGGACTGATGCTGTTCGCCGGTGGGCTGGCAGCCCTGTCCCTGCCGCCGGTGCACGCCCTGTTCCTGCTGCCCGTGGGACTGACGATCCTCTATCGCGCGTCCGAAGACGCGCGGTCATGGAAACAGGCGGCCTGGTGCGGCTTCCTGTTCGGCATGGGATTCCACACGGTCGGGCTCTACTGGCTGACCAACGCCATCCTCACCCGTGTCCATGAATTCTGGTGGGTCGTCCCCTTCGCATCCCCCGGCGTGGCGCTACTGATCGCCCCCTTCATCTGCGTCCCGGCGATCCTGTGTCGCGTAGTGCGGCCCGGCTGGCGGCGCGTGCTGATGTTCGCGGGAAGCTGGACCGTCATGGACATGGGCCGCGTCTTCATGTTCTCGGGCTTTCCGTGGAACCCGCTGGGAAGTGACCTGGAACTCCCGGGTTTCGCCGGAGACGTCATGATCCAGCCGGCTTCGGTTCTGGGCGTGGACGGCCTGTCGCTCGCTTTGGTGCTCGGCTCTCTCGCCCTGTTCCGTGGCAGACGCGCGGCTGTGGCCGTGCTGGCTGTGTCCGTGCTGTGGATCGCCGCAGGAACATGGCGCCTGTCGTCCGTCATGCCGCTGAACATTACCAATCCCCGCGCCGTGCTGGTGCAGGGCAACGTGCCCGAAGCCGAAGTCATCAGCCATGCCGACGCGGTCGGTAATTTCCGCCGCTATCTGAACCTGACTGCGCAGGGCGCACAGAAAGCCTTCGCGCAGGGCGGTCGTCCGCCCGTGGTGATCTGGCCGGAATCCGGCTTCCCCGGCCTGCTGGACGAAGACGCACTTGCCCGCCAGATGATCGCCCGCGCCGCCGATGGCGCCCCGGCGCTGATCGGTTCGGACCGTGAATCCGGCAAGGACTGGTTCAACAGCCTGATTGCCGTCGCTCCTGATGGCAGTATCGCGGCGATCTACGACAAGAGCCGCCTCGTCCCGTTCGGGGAATACCAGCCCTGGATCCTGCCCTTCAACGTCCTGCCGGGCGTCCTGACACCGGGGCCGGGCCTGAAGACATGGGATCTGCCGGGAATAGGGCGCGTAGGCCCGATGGTCTGCTACGAGATCATTTTCTCGGGCTCCGTCACGGCCCGCAATGAGCGCCCGAACTGGCTCGTCACGATCTCGAATGACGCCTGGTACGGCAACAGCGCCGGCCCCCGCCAGCATCTCGCCACGGGGCGGATGCGGGCCGTGGAAGAGGGGCTTCCGGTCGTCTTCGCCAACAATACCGGCATTTCCGCCATCTATGACGCGACCGGGCATGAAACCGCCCGTCTGGGCTGGGGCCGGGCCGACGTGCTGGTCAGTGACATCCCGTCACCGCTCCCCCCGACCTTCTTTTCCCGCTTCGGCCGCGCCACGCCGCTTGCGCTTTCGATCCTGTGCATGGTTCTGGCGCTCGTCCCCACGGAACGGAAGAAGCGCGACTGGGACCTGGGGGTGTATAAAGGTTAACATTGACAATCCAGGGTTGTCTTATTAACCATTTACATGTGTCAGAAAAAGATTCCTCCCCGGATCGCGCCCGCCCTGAATCCCGTAGTTCCGCTGCGGCCGGACCGGTGGACGTCCATGTCGGCAACCGCATCCGGCTGCGTCGTACACTCATGGGGCTGTCGCAGGAAAAGCTGGGCGAGGCTCTGGGACTGACCTTCCAGCAGATCCAGAAATACGAGCGCGGCGCCAACCGTGTGGGTGCCAGCCGCCTGTACGATCTGGCGCAGGTTCTGGATGTGCCAATCGGCTTCTTTTTCGATGATATGCAGGAGGCACGGCCGTCCGCGCCGTCCAGCGCGCCACGGTCGTTTTCCGGTTCCGCTCCGACATTCAATCCGGCTTTCGGCCAGACGTCCGCCACGCCGACGTCCGCCACGCAGGCCCCCGTCACCGGGTTTGCCGAAACGCAGTCGGCATTCGGAGCTCCACCGCCACGCGCTCCTGCTGCACCGCCGCCACGCCTGTTCGATCTCCCGGTGGACGAAGCCGCCCTGTTCAGCCGCCGCGAGACGGTCGATCTGGTGCGCTCCTATTACCGCATCCCGGACCCTGCGGTCCGTAAGCGGATGCTGGACCTGATCCGCTCTCTCGGCCCGGCAGACGTTAAACCGGACTGAGCCTTATTCCCGGCGCAGGATGCTGTCATTGACGAAAGACGCCAGCTTCCCGGCCTTGAAATCGGCCCGCAGACGGTCCTCGTCATACTCGTCCCGGACCCAGTCCAGAAACGGCACACGCCCTTCGGCTTCCTTCTGATAGCGCAGGAAAAACGCGTCCAGAATGCCCGTGCGCGAGCGGTTGAAATGCCCGAACCGCCAGTGCAACTGCCCCAGCGCGTCCTGCGCCGTGCCGCCTTCAAACATCAGCACCAGACCTGATGCCAGACCCGCCCGGTCCGCACCGGACTTGCAGTGCATGAGCATGGGGAAAGCGAGTGTCTGGTACATGTCGTAAAAGCGCAGAATGCGGTCGCGGTGTGGTGCCCCCCGGCTCTCGAAAGCCATGTCCAGATGGGCCAGCCCCAGCTTGGCGCTGGCCCCGCGGGACAGCGCATCCGAGCCGCATTTGCGATGCCCGCGCAGGTTCACGAGCGTCTTCAGATGCAGGCGCCGCGTCAGGCTGCGCAGGCGCGCGGGCGTGGGATGATTACAGCGCCAGACCTTGCCCGGCACGACGGGGGCGAGATTGGTCCAGCCCAGCCGGAAGATGGAGTGGTCCACGAACAGACTGTCCCACCAGGCGCGGCGCCGCGCGGCGGGAGACGTGATCCGGCCTTCGAACATGGTGAATGCATCCTTGCTGGACATGCCGCTTGGCAGGGGCGGGCGGCGGGAAGAACGCGCTGTGTCCCATCCCGCAAAGGGATGCGTCAACCGCCGAAAAGTGCTATATTGCGTCTTATGCGCTTCGTTTCCCCTTTCCTCATGCTCTCGTTTCTCGCCACGGCGGGATGCGGGTCCATGTTCAGCGGGCCCGCGCCGGACATGGCCGCCCTCCCGCCGCCAGGCGCAGCACCTGGCCACCATCCCCACAGCAGCACCCATCACCGTCAGGCCAGCGGCATGTCCTATGCCGATGACGCGCCGGTCATGCCGATGCCGCCGGGTGCGGAAAGTCCGTCCTCGCCCTCGCATGACACCGCCAGCAGCTCGTCCCCGGGCGGCATGTCCTTCGGCGGCGGTCAGGGCAACAGCGTCAATATAGCGCCCCAGCCCGCAACCCCCGATACCGAAGTCTCCTACGGACAGAACAGCGGGTCCAACTGACCCGAAGACTGTCGACCGTTCTTCATGATTGCGTAACTCTTGGTGTGTTACGGGCATTGCCCTGAACACGCGCCAAATCCACGCTCTGGAGACTCCGACTATGACTGAGCAGGTCAAGGCAGACATTGCCGAGCGGCTGCTGTTTCTTGGCATCGGCGCAGCTGAGAAAGCCCATCTGGCCAGAATTCGCCCTCAGGCGCTGGGGGTGCTCGGGCCTGCGCTGGACCGCTTCTATGGCCGGATTCACAAGACTCCGGCCCTGAACCGCTTTTTCGCCAACGAGCAGCATCGCATCGGTGCGCGCAACCAGCAGGAAAAGCACTGGAAGCGGATCCTTCAAGGGGACTTCGGCGCCGATTACGTCGAGAGCACCCGCGCCATCGGCAACACCCACGCCCGGATCGGCCTCAAGCCGCAGTGGTATGTCGGCGGTTATGCCCTGCTGATCGAAGGCATGGTGACGGACCTCCTCCGTCAGTACTGGCCGCAACCGCGCCGCAGCTTCCTGGACCGCCTCCTGCGGCGTCCGGCCCGGGGAACCACCGCCGAGGAGGCTGCCGCGCAGATTGGCCTGCTGATCCGCTGCGGTCTTCTGGACATGGAACTCGGGCTTGAAACCTACACGCAGAATCTGGACGTCCGTGAGCGTTCACGCGCCGAAAGCGAGCGGATCCAGAGCCTTGCCGCCCTGTCGGACGCGCTGGCGGATGCGCTTGATCGCATGGCGGGCGGCGATCTGGTCCAGCAGATTGACCCGGCGCTGGAAAATGGCTCGACCCGCATGAGCGGCGCTTTACACCGGGCCTGCGAAGGACTGGGGCGCATCGTCCATGCCGTCCGCGAAACTTCCGGGGCCGTGGAGCAGCGCGCCCGCGAAATCAGCGGATCCACCGAGAACATCACCTGCCGCATCGCCGAACAGGTTGACGCCCTGGCGGCCGTAGCGCGCAACATCACGGAACTGACGTCCTCGGTGAAGGAAGTCGCGGACGAGGCCCGGCAGGCCGATACGACCGTGGCCGACTGCTGTCAGGAAACCGAGCAGGGTCGCGATATCGTGGCCAAAACCGTCGAGGCCATGGCCAAGATCTCGTCATCCTCCAACCGGATCGTCCAGATCATCGGCGTGATTGACGAGATCGCGTTCCAGACCAATCTTCTGGCCCTCAATGCCGGCGTCGAAGCTGCCCATGCCGGAGACGCGGGGCGTGGTTTTGCAGTTGTCGCACAGGAAATCCGGGCCCTGGCCCAGCGTTCCGCCACGGCAGCCAAGGAAATCAAATCCCTGATCGCCAGCAGCATGGAAGACGTGCAGCGCGGCGTGCAGATGGTCGACGAGACCGGTACGGCACTGGGCAATATCAGCACATCCGTCGAGCGTCTGGGAACAGCGGTGGGACAGATCGCCTCAGGGGCCGAGGCTCAGGCCCGACGCATCATGGACATCAACGCCAGCACGACACAGCTCGAGGGGGTGACCAAGAGCAACGCCGCGATCGTTCACCAGACCAGCGGCGCCAGCCAGAAACTGGTCGGCGATGCCGGCGAACTGACGCGCGTCGTACGGAACTTCAAGGTCCGCAAAAGCCCGCCCCGACCGTCACAGCGTGCGCTGGAGGTCCGGAAAATGCCGTCTCCGGCCGGTACGGCAGAAAAGGTCTGATCCCCCGAACAGGGATCAGGCGTCGATCTGGCGTGCCTCTTCGGGCAGCATGATGGGAATGCCGTCCCGGATCGGGAAAGCCAGCTTCGCCCGGGGGCTGATGAGCTCCTGGGTCTCGCGGTCATAGGTCAGCGGCCCCTTGGTGACCGGGCAGACCAGAAGGGACAGGAGGCGGGGATCGAGTTCTGTAGTCATGACTATTCCATGCCCCTCTCAAGCAGATCCAGCAAGAGCCCCGCGCGTTCATCCAGCGTCATGGCTTCCAGAAGAGACTGTTTTTCCACCGGCGTGAACGGCACGAGCATCGGCAGGACAACCAGCAGCGTTTCATCGTCCATATCTTCAATCAGCGGCCAGCTTGCCTGCAGGTCGCGGGATTCGAGATAGGTTTTCAGGCCGTTCAGCAGTAAGTCGCGGTTGATCGGCAGTGGATCTTCCTCGACGAGGTCTGCCGCGAAGGGCGTGGCGTCTATGATGCCTTCGCGCCAGCCTTGGTCCGTCGGCGTCTCGCGGATCAGGCGAAAACGGGAAATGCCGAGGAGTGTCACGGAAAACGTGCCATCGACATGCTCGGTAAATTCCGTGATGCGGCCCAGCGTTCCGGTCCGGTAGAGCAGGGGGTGCTCGTCCGTGTCCGGGTCCATGAGGGGCTGGATCACGCCGATCATCCGCCGCCCGGCCAGCGCATCCTCAAGCAGGGCCACATAAGGCGGCTCAAAGACCAGAAGCGGCAGATGTCCGCCCGGCAGCAGCAGCGCACCCGAAAGCGGGAACAGGCCGACGCGTGGCGGAATGTCCGCCAGCGTCAGTTCCGTCAGGGGAGGCGCGCGGCGGGGACGTTCGGCGGATGGAAGGTCGGGCGTTTCGGTCATCGGCTCACGAAAACAGAAGGGAAGAGAGTTTGCGTCGTGCCGCCAGCGTATCAGGATCCGTATGTCCCCACGCCTCGAAAAAGCGCAGAAGCTCGGTTTTTGCGGCGCCCTCGTTCCAGTTGCGGTCCTTGCGGAGGATATCCAGCAGGGTATTGGCGGCTTCAGCCCGCTCACCTGCGCCGTTGAGGGCGGCGGCCAGTCTGACGCGCAGGTCGAAATCGTCCGGTGCGGCAGCGCTCTGCTGGCGAAGCGTTTCAAGCTCTGAGGCGGCCTTGGCGCCCTCGGCATGGAGCGCCAGCGCGGCGCGGGCACCGGTGATCTCGGGATGGCTGTCCAGCTTTGCAGGCACCTGAGCGGAAGCGTCCTGGGCGGCTTCGGGTTCGTTCAGGGCAATGAGCGCCCGGATCATGCCGCCCCAGGCTTCCGGGTTTTCAGGCTCGGCTTCCAGAAGCTGCGAGAACAGACCGGCGGCCTGATCCGCGTGCCCGTCAGCCAGGGCCTGACGGGCTGCTGCCAGGATTTCCGTGGCGGGCATGACGTCACCGGCCAGTTTCAGAAGGGACTCCACGAAGCGGCGGACTTCGCTTTCCGGCTGGGCGCCCTGGAAAAGATCCAGGACCTGACCTTTCCAGAAAGCCACGACGAGCGGGATGGACTGGAGCGGCAGACCCAGTTGGCCGAGCTGTGCGGCGAGGGCCTGGTTGGCTTCCACATCGACCTTGACGAGTCTGATCCGCCCGCCAGCCGCATGGACGACCTTTTCGAGCACAGGGGTGAACTGTTTGCACGGACCGCACCAAGGGGCCCAGAAATCGACCAGAACCGGGATTTCCCGGCTGGCTTCCACGACATCCGCCATGAAGGTCGTCTGATCGGCGTCAATGATGGTGGCGGCTGCGCCTGCCGGGGCCTTGCCGGAAGACTGACCAATCAGGTGTTCGTCGAATGTGCTGCTCATGGGGGCGGGAACCGTTCGCTGGAAAGACAAGTTCCCTGAAAGATCGGATGTGCGTGCCCCGTGTGCAAGTCCCGGGTGCACGGCTGTGACGTAGGGTGCTGTGCCCGAAAGAGGATATTGCTCCTGAATCGAAAAATCCCTCTTGCGCGGTGGCGCTGATTCGGTCATAAGCCCCACCACGGAGTGCGGGCGTAGCTCAGGGGTAGAGCACAACCTTGCCAAGGTTGGGGTCGTGGGTTCGAATCCCATCGCCCGCTCCATCGAAAAAGGCACCTTCGGGTGCCTTTTTTCGTTTCAGATTTCCCATCCTGATATCCCTCCATCTGCGTGTCTGAACCCTGTTGATGGAAGGCGCATGTTGCCTCTTGCATGATATTCGGGATTCGGTCATAAGCCCCCACGGAGTGCGGGCGTAGCTCAGGGGTAGAGCACAACCTTGCCAAGGTTGGGGTCGTGGGTTCGAATCCCATCGCCCGCTCCAGAAGAATTCCAACAGACTGAAAATTATTAATCCGCTCCGGTTTGCGGGAACGGTTTCTGCTGTTCTTTCGCGGCTTGCACGGGGTTTCGAGAACGTCTGTTACGAAACGTCCCGCTCAGTTTCTGTTGTTTCAGCCATGCTTCGTTTCGCAGACGATCCTGTGGAGAAAAACGGCAGCATGTCCCCTTCAGACCGGCCTCTCATTGCCATTATCGGGGGCGGGGCCAGCGGAACGCTGCTGGCCTGGAACCTGCGCCGGCTGCATCTTCCGGCGCGGATCATTGTGATTGATCCTGCGGAACGCCCTGCGGTCGGGCTGGCCTATTCCACGCTGTCTCCCTGCCATTTCCTCAATGTTTCAGCGGGCGGCATGAGTGCTGATCCCGATGATCCGGAGCATTTCCTGCGCTGGCTCCGCGTCCATCACGATCCGGACGTCACGCCCGACCAGTTTATGCCGAGGGCCGTATTCGGGCAGTATCTGTCCAGTCTCTGGGCGGAGGCGCGTCCTGAATGGCGGCAGACCAGCGTTCTGTCGTGCCAGCGTGTTGCGGGGCGGCTGGAACTGGCACTCGGGAATGGAGAGAAGCTTCAGGCAGATCAGGTTGTGCTCGCAACCGGCAATTTCGGCCCCGCGCCTGTCACCCGGGTAGACCCGGATCTGGCCCTGAGCGGGCAGTATCATCCCTCGGGCTGGGATAACGGCTTCTATGACCAGGTCGCGCCCGATGCGGCGGTTGTCCTGATCGGAACGGGACTAACCTTCCTCGACGTGCTGATGCGCCTGCGCGAAAACGGCCATCGGGGGCGGGTTGTGGCCCTGTCCCGTCACGGCTGGTGTCCCGAGCGTCATGCGCCCTCCACTCCCGCAAAAACGGACATCATTCCTCCGGGAACACCTGCGACGGCGCGGGCGTATTTCCGGGCGTTCCGGGACCGGCTGGCCGAAGGGATCGGCTGGCGCAGTGCGGTCGATGCGCTGCGTCCGCGGATCAATCCGCTGTGGCAGGCTCTGGATCTGGCGGAAAAAAGGCGCTTCCGGCGCCATCTTCAGCGACGCTGGGACATCGTGCGGCATCGTATCGCGCCGGAGGTGGCGGATTTCATGGTTGCGGAACTGGAAAACGGCATGCTGCGCTGTCGGTGCGGGCAGGTAACCCATCTGGGTTTTGAGGTCGGGCGAGTTCTGGTCCGGGCACGTGACAAGACAGGCCCGTTCACGCTGTCCGCCGATCATGTCGTGAACTGTACGGGGCCAAGCCGGGCTTACCGACAGATGGTGGACACTCTCCCCCATAGGCTTCTGGCGGACGGAATGGTGCGGGAGACTGCTCTGGGCGGATTGCACTGCCGCGAGGATGGCGCGCTGACTGATGCGGCCGGACGGTGTTCCGGAGATCTGTTCGCGGTGGGGCCGATGCGTTGGGGAACATTGTTCGAGACGACGGCCATTCCGGAAATCCGCAGGCAGGCAGCGGATCTGGCCACCCTGATGAAAGAACGGTGTGGCCGGAATGTCCGGGAAGCATCGTGCGAGACGGTGCTTCCCGGATAGGGGCTCAGAAGAACTGGATGTGGCTCTTGAAGCCGAGCATCGCGGCGTCCTTGAGCGCCTTCTGGGCGCCCGGGCGGAAGTAGTACTGGAAGTCGGGCGCGAAAGTGATCCCGCGCATGACATGGATGCGGTAGGTCGCTTCGAGCACTTCGCCAAATGTCTGCGGCGTCAGGGAACTGGACATGAGGGGCAGTCCGTACATGGCCTGCAGACGCTCCGTTGCTGTCGCGTATTTGGAGACGCGCACATAGGAGAAGTTGATGCCGATCGTATCCAGCGGGCGGGCTGCCCAGAATCCGCTGTCGATCAGGCCGGCGGAATACTGCTGCGCCCTGAGCTGCGTGCGGGGGCTGTTGGCGTACATGCCGCCCAGCAGAATCAGACCCGCATCAGCATTGCCCTTGACGTGATGGCGCAGGATCATCTGGTCCGCGAGTGCCCAGGCCGACCATGAATAGTTCAGGGTGCGGGCCGAATTCCCGGTCAGGACATACGGTTGCCCGTTCACATCGTAATAGTTGTCCTTGTGCGGTGCATTGTCGATCGCATAGCCGACCTTGTAATGGCCGGGCAGCTTGTCCTTGCCGAACAGCGGCTCCCAGCCGGCTTCGACCGGGATGGCCTCGCCGTGGATATCCGCACCGTTGAACTTGAAGCCCGTACGATACTGCGTGTTGGCGTAAATGCCGGCCTGGGAGAAATAGACGCCTGTCTGGATGTAGGTGCTGGTGGTGGGACGCGTCCGCACGCGGAAGGCCCAGCTTGCATCGGGATAGGACGAATGGGTGATGTTGTCGGAAGACGCTTTGGGGTTTCCGCAGAACGCGTTGTTCTGGAAGGTGCAGTACAGCGGGCTGGCCGAGAAATCGTTCAGCAGCGGAATACGGCCGCCCGCAAGGTCCACACGGCCCTTGGCGATCGTCTCTTCCGCATAGACGTAGACGAGATGGACGACCACGTTGCCGCCGGCGCCGTAAATTTCGGAGCTCGGGTTGAGGTTGTCACCGAACATGCGGCTGCCGGGAATGCCGTACCGGCCCACGACAAGCGCATGGGTCGAGAAGCCGCGCACATTGGCGAGCTTTTCCCAGTCGATGTCGTTTTCAAGGCTGTACTGGCCGGCATTGCTGCTGCCCTGACGCAGGCCATAGCCCTTGGTCGGGCTGGTGATGGCACCCGAAAACTCGTTGGTCGTATCCATCATGATGGCCACGCCCCGGTCCCGCAGCCAGGTATTCCAGCCGAACGGATCGACGAGAATGGCTTCGGGATGCGGCAGGGGCGGGACCCATTCATGGCCGAAATAGACCTGGTTCAGCGGCGTGTTGACGCGCTCGCTGGGGAGTTCGGAGTTTTCGGACGGCCAGACGACCGGCGTATCGGGCTGCAGGGGCGCAGTGACCTGGATCTGGGTCACTTTTGCGTTGGGAGTGTAGCTCTGGACGGTTGATGGCGTTGAGCTGGAAGCGGATCCCGTGCTGGAGATGGGAGATGTCCGTGCGGTGCCATCCTGAGCTGTGGTGCTTGTGGCTCCAAGGCTCTGGGCGATTGCGCAGGACGGAAGAAATGTGGCCAGGCAGAAAGCTGCGTGAAGATGAACTCGAGACAAGCCGCTGATTCCTTGGAAAGCAGGTTAGCAACGGCGGGATAACACGCATTGACCGCTAAAGATCATAAAATAATGTTACCTGTATCATAGATAATCACAAATTCATGTGATGTTGGGCAAGAAAAAACCCTGTTTCCCAAGGGAGACAGGGTTTTTTGCAAAAGCATCAGACAGCGCCGTGAGTGGGGCGGATGCGCCCGGCCTGAGCCTGATTTGCCTTACTTGGCGGCGGCGAGCGCTTCCATGATGACTTTGCCGGCTTCGGTCTTGTCAGCCCAGCCCGTGACCTTGACCCACTTGTTGGGCTCCAGATCCTTGTAGCGCTCGAAGAAATGCGTGATCGCCTTCTTCGTGATTTCCGGCAGGTCATCCACGGAATGCACATTGGTGAACTGCGGATGCACCTTGTCGTGCGGGACGCAGATGATCTTCTCGTCCTGTCCGCTCTCGTCTTCCATCTTCAGCATGCCGATCGGACGGGCGCGGATCACGGAGCCCGGAACAACGGCAGCCGGCGTCAGGACAAGGGCGTCTGCCGGATCGCCGTCGGCGGCCAGCGTGCCCGGAATGAAGCCGTAAGCTGCCGGATAGGCCATCGGCGTGAAGAGGAAACGGTCCACGACGAGCGCGCCGCTGTCCTTGTCCACTTCGTACTTCACCTGCGAACCCTGCGGGATTTCGATGACGACATTGATGTCGTTGGGCAGGTCCTTGCCGGGCGAGATCTTGGAAACGTCCATGATGTCCATGTCCTGAACTGTTTGGAGAGGCGGCGATACTACCGGTGCCCGAAGCCTCTGCCCAGAGTGGAATGGGGAGAAGTCATGCCCAGTGGCGGGAAGCAGACATAAAAAAAGCTCCCCGTGCCGTATGGCAGGGGGAGCTTCTGAAGATCCGTTCCTTGCGGAATGGGCTTCAGAGCATCGGCTGTGCGGCCTTGACGGCGGCGTGACAGGCGGCGCGGCGATCGTCTTCGTTCGTGTAGGCCACGAGGTAGTAGCGCTTGCCGTTGCTGTCGAAATAGCCGGCCGTGCCGAGCGCATAGTCGAAGTTGCCGACCGTCTGTTCAGTGGCCTTGTACTTCTCGCTCAGTCCGTACAGGACCGGGTTGCCTTCATCGTAGGAGACATACTGCTGCTCGACGCAGTAGTTCATGATGCCGGCCAGGTTGGTGGGCGAGACGCCCGTGAAGTCCTTGCCAGGCGTACCCTGAACGGCCGGCGGGGGCGGGGGGGACTGTTCCTGTGCCATGGCAGCCTGGGAAGCCAGACCCAGCCCGAGGGCGAGGCCGAGGACGGGCACGATACGACGAAACATCACGGTATCCTTAGTTCTGAAACCCAGTAGGTCTTAAACCTGTCGTCCGCGGTCACCCGCGGCTGAAATCGAACAATTCTCCGGTTTCCCGGAAAAGGGAAGTGTGTTGCAGAACATTTCTTCGTGATCAGTTCGTGAGGTTTGTGTCAGCCGGGGAAAATCCGCGGACTCAACCGGTGGATTCCAGCTCCGCGGGCGTGAGCGAGGGGTCTAAATACGGGCTTCGGGCATCGAAGAAGATGCGGTTCGTGTCCAGTTCCGTGGCGATGACGTCCAGACTGGTCAGGGCTGCGATCAGGACGAAGCGCTCACGCGGGCGGTCTTCATTGCGCTCGCAGGTCCGCAGACGGAGAATCGCAAGCTTCGTCGCCCGCAGGGTGCGGCCGTAATGTCCGTGATAGCGGCCACTGAAATGGCTCATGCGTCCCATGACCAGTGCCAGGGCCTGTCTGGCGTCGGGGCTCAGTTGCATGTCACGCCGGATGGCCTGAAGCCGTAGCAGGTTGAGCATGACGCGCATGCCTGACAGGATTCCCGTCAGATAGGCCTGGATGACGGGTGACGGCGTCGAGCCCGAATTGGTCATGAGCCGGACGAAGCGGTCCACGTTGCGCGACACCACGCTGTCCACCGTTTCCTGGGCCCGGCCATCGGCGATGCGGTGCAGGTCCCGCAGGATGTGCTCGCGCATGGTCCAGCGCTGGTGGGCGGGATCGTAGGGCAGGAAGACCCGGTACATCCATGAGGCGTAGAGCAGGCCCAGAACCAGGGGCAGGGCCGTGTTGAAATAGACGATCTCGTCCGTCTTCGCCTGATTGGACGGCCCGATGAGGATGGGCAGGAACAGGTTGTAGGACACAGCCGGAAGGGTCAGGGGCGGGTAGGCGAAGGCCAGACCGCCGATCATCATCGCCAGACCGGACCACATGCCGAGCATCTCGAACGTCGTCGATTTGCCCATCAGGGCCAGGTTGAGGATGCCCGCCGCGACGACCGCACAGCACGCACCGCGCAGGAAGGCCTGTGTGGCCAGCGCCGGCCGCTCCAGCGTGGAGAACAGGCTGCACACGATGCAGACGAACATGATGAAGGTCAGTCCGCTCGGCCAGGCCGTGCAGATCCAGATCAGGCCCGCGCCGAAAACCGTGACGGAGGAGCGCAGGCTGTTGGTGATGGCCTGCTGCCAGTCGCGGTAGGAGCGGATCGGTGAATGGAAATGGTCGTGGGCCTCAGGATGGCGGCTGGCCTCGAACTGGGTCAGGGCCATGCGCAGGGAATCAATCAGCTCGACGAGGGCCTGCTGGAGCATGCCGTGGCGCAGGACGGCCTCGCGGGTCGCATCGTCCGGCTGCGCGGTGTTGAAATCCGAGACGACCTTCTGGCGGCACTGACGGCGCAGGGTTCGCAGGTCGGCCAGGATGGAGGCCATGCTCTCCGTTCCTTCCAGCCGGGCGGGCAGCTTCAGGAACATGTCGCGGATGGCCTCGGCCTCACTGTGGAACATGTCGTCCTGACTGAGCGGCAGGCGCATGAGGGTCGCAAGATCGAGTGCGCGGGCGAGGAGCACCGCGATGTCGGCCAGGGCCGCGCGGGCGTGATCTCCGGCATGGTCGTGGCGGCCGAGCTCGACTTCCGCGAACTCCACCTGATCGCCGAGCGTCGTGATCTGGGTGAAGATGGCCTGCACGTTCTGCATGGCCCCTTCCTTGCCGACCAGAATGCCTGCAATGGCGGTCAGGGCCGGCTTAAGCGTGTCTTCGAACGTGCTGGCGAGCTGGTGGCGGGTGCGTTTGGTCAGGCCTAACTGGAACAGGCCCGAAATCGAGGCTTCGAGCACGATGCCGAGCAGGATGTAGGTGGCACGCGACATCGAGATGGCGAAGATGTGGTGCGGGTCCGCGATGCCGTCGAGCGAGACGATGGCGTAGGTGAAGCCCGAGGCGCGCATGCCGTGGATGCGGTAGTTCGTCATCGATGCCGGACCGGGCATGAACGTGCCGATCATGCAGAACGTGCCGATCCCGACCGCCAGCAGAAGGATGAACATCAGCGGTGCCTGCGGGAAGGCCGCGACCAGCGTAATGCCGCTGATGACGCCGACGACCATGCCGAACAGGTGCCATTTGGCCTTCGCAAGGCTGCGTCCGCGCGTGCCCTGTGCGACCATCCAGACGGTCAGCGCGGCCCATTGGGGGCTGCCGAGTTCCATCCACAGGGCGATGCCGAGGGCGAGCAGGGACGTGCAGGTGGTCCGGAGCGCATATCCGGCCATGACCGGATCGGGAGCGTAAAGCCATCGCAGTTTGCGGATGAGCGCGACCGGCCCGGCCTGTATCATGTCAGATGGGCACCGCTGTGCAGTTTTGCAGTATATGCAGGCATCGGACATTCCTTCGGGCAATACGGACCACTGGCGCCATCTCGCAACGGCAGCAAAGGTCGCCTGAACGGCCTTTCAGGAACGGGAAGGCGTGACACACTAACTTAAAAAGACATGTTCCACCATGTCGGCCCTTGCAAAAAGACCCGAGTTGGGCGATTTCGGACTGCACCCGCGCGCCTGTAGCTCAATTGGTTAGAGCCGGCCGCTCATAACGGCTTGGTTGGGGGTTCGAGTCCCTCCGGGCGCACGGTGTGTCGACCTGATTCATGCGGGACGGATGTTCCGCTTCTTCCCCGCCCATCCACCGATTGAGGAGACCTCCCATGGCCGCCTACCAGTACGTCTATGTCATGAAGGACCTCACCAAGTCCTATCCGGGTGGGCGTGAAGTCTTCAAGGGCATCACCCTGTCCTTCCTGCCGGGGGTCAAGATCGGCGTCCTTGGTGTGAACGGCGCGGGTAAGTCCACGCTGCTCAAGATCATGGCCGGCATCGAGAAGGAATATGGCGGTGAAGCCTGGGCCGCCGAAGGCGCGCGCATCGGCTATCTCGAACAGGAGCCGAAGCTCGACGAGAGCCTGACGGTTGGCGAGAATGTCGCTCAGGGTTTCGGTGAGCTGAAGAAGGCCGTGGACCGCTTCAACGAGATCTCGATGAAGTTCGCCGAGCCGATGTCCGACGACGAGATGACGGCCCTTCTGGCCGAGCAGGCCGATCTTCAGGAGAAGATCGACGCCGGCGACGGCTGGGAACTGGACCGCAAGCTCGAGATCGCGCTCGATGCCCTGCGCTGCCCGTCCGCCGACAGCCCGGTGACGAACCTCTCCGGTGGCGAGAAGCGCCGCGTGGCGCTGTGCCGCCTGCTGCTCGAAAAGCCCGACATCCTGCTGCTCGATGAGCCGACCAACCATCTCGACGCCGAGAGCGTAAGCTGGCTCGAAAAGACGCTGCGTGACTATGCCGGCACCGTCATGGTCATCACCCATGACCGTTACTTCCTCGACAACGTCACCAACTGGATCCTCGAGATCGAGCGTGGCCGCGGCTATCCGTTCGAAGGCAACTATTCCTCCTGGCTGACCCAGAAGCGCAAGCGTCTGGCCCAGGAAGAGAAGGAAGAAAGCTCCCGCCAGCGTGCCCTGGCGGCCGAACAGGAGTGGATTTCCAGCTCGCCCAAGGCCCGTCAGGCCAAGAGCAAGGCCCGTATCACGAAGTACGAAGAAATGCTGGCCGCCAATGCCGAGAAGGCTGGTGGCACCGCGGACATCGTCATTACGCCGGGTCCCCGTCTGGGTGGCACGGTCATCGAGGCCGAGAACCTCACGAAGGGCTTTGGCGATCGTCTGCTGATCGACAATCTCAGCTTCAAGTTGCCGCCGGGCGGCATCGTGGGTGTGATCGGACCGAACGGCGCGGGCAAGTCCACGCTGTTCAAGATGATCACCGGTGACGACCAGCCCGACAGCGGCTCGCTCAAGATCGGCGAGACGGTGAAGCTGGGTTACGTCGACCAGTCCCGCAACACGCTCGATGACAGCAAGACGGTCTGGGAAGAGATTTCCGGCGGTACGGACGTCATCCAGCTCGGCAAGCGCACGGTTCCGTCCCGCGCCTATGTGGGGGCGTTCAACTTCAAGGGGTCCGACCAGCAGAAGCGGGTGGGCGTCCTGTCCGGTGGTGAGCGCAACCGCGTCCATCTGGCCAAGATGCTCAAGCAGGACAGCAACGTCATCCTGCTCGATGAGCCGACCAACGATCTTGACGTCGATACGCTGCGTGCCCTCGAAGACGCTCTGGCGGAATTCGCAGGCTGCGCCGTGATCATCACCCATGATCGCTGGTTCCTTGACCGTCTGGCCACGCATATCCTCGCTTTCGAGGGTGACAGCCATGTCGAGTGGTTCGAAGGCAACTTCCAGGACTACGAAGCCGACAAACGTCGCCGTCTGGGTCCGGATGCGACCGAACCCGGCCGTATCAAGTATCGCCCGCTGGCCCGCTGATCCGGCGTTTTCCCCTCGGTGGGCGGGATATTCCGTTCACTGAGGGTCTATGCTGAAGGCCCGGGGAGAGCTGAGTGCTGGGGCGTGAAATCCGTACCGCCCGGCTTGTCCTGACTCCGGTCAACTGGCCGGATCTCGAAGATATGGTTGCCCTCAAGGGCGATGCTGGTGCCTTTGCCAGGATGCTAGGTGGTGTTCGCAACCGGACCACGACCGAAGAGGAAATGGCGGAGGACGTCAGTTTCTGGGCCCGGCGCGGCGTGGGGATCTTCGCCATCCGCGAAAATGGCCGCTTCGTCGGCATCACGGGCGTTCACGAACGTCCTGACGGGCGCGGTCTCGGGCTGCGCTTTGCCCTGTTCCCCTGGGCCGCCGGGCGCGGCATCGCCCGCGAAGCCGCTGCGGCCGCCCTGCGCTATGTGCTCGACTGTGGCGAGAAACGGATCGTGGCCGTTGCGCGGGAAGACAATCTTGCGTCCCGCACGGTTCTGGGCAGTCTCGGCCTGCACCACACCCAGACCTTCGATCGCAACGGCGACACCATGCTTCTGTACGAAATCACGGCGGACTGACGCACGGGCGCCCTATCGGGGGCGCAGGACGTGCAGGGACGGGAACCCCTCGACCGGCATGTAAAGGCTGGCCAGTCTTTCCCTGACGCAGGCGAAAAACGGCCGGACGGTCAGGGACGCGGGATCGCTCTCGGGCGTATAGACGATCAGGGGCGGCGGGTCTTTCAGCAGGCTCTGACACAGATCATGTGGATAGCCCGGGATGGCGTGCCGGGCATAAACCCAGTCCCAGGGCAGATACTCGTAATATCCATAAGGCGGTCTCCGGTCGGCCATCCAGTAGAATTCGGGCATGTAGGGCAGCATCAGGATGGGCTGTCCCGGCGGGACGAGGGCTCGGACCTTCTGGCTGATGGCGTCATTGACCGGCTGATAGAGCGTGTAGGGCGGCCTGTGGGTGGTGTCCCGGTAGGTCCAGCCGAAGGGGGTGTTGGTGGCCAATTGGCTGCCCCCCCAGAGCGCCAGCACTGTCAGAATGGCGCAGGGCAAAGCTTTGCCGACCGTCTTGCCCGGCTTTTCCCGCTGTTGGAAAAACGCCATGAGCCCCAGTCCTGACAGCGCGAACGCTACGATCAGGGTCTGCCCGTCCTTGAAGCCCACGGCGGCCCGCACGTTGAGAAGGATAATGCCCGCGAAGCCGATCAGAATGGCGATCCTGTTCCGTCCCGGCCGCCGGTAGAGCAACAAGAGAAGCGAGCCGATGAGCAGGAGATGGGCGAGGGTGGGGTAAAACGCTTCACCCTGAAAAGAGGGCAGGAGCGAGAGCAGGAAGGTGCCCGGTCCGAAATGGATGAACGGGGCATAGGCGATCTGGTTGAAGAGGATATGGAAGACCACAAAACTTCCGAGATCTGCATATCTCATGAACCACAGACCCAGCAGGAATACACCCAGGAGGGCGCCCCCTGCGAAGGCCCTGATGGTTCGGTATTCCTTTTGTCCGGCAAGAAGCCAGATGGCGGACGCCACGATCAGGAGCGCCCCCGGACCATAGGCATAGGCGCATGCCAGGATCAGGATCAGGATCAGACCGGCAAGCGCTGAAGGCAGGGCGGCGGGGGTTCTGCCGAACCAGGCCGGGACGACGAACAGGGCCAGCAGTCCCACGGTCAGAAATCCGGCCACGGCGTAGAAACTGACCATGTAGAACGCGTCCATCAGCCAGTAGGACGCAAGTCCCCCGACGAAGACCAGACTGGCGAGAAGGCGCTGTCGGGGTCCGGGGAGGGCGGATGTGGCACAGAGGGATGCGGCGGCCATGAGCGCCAGAAGCGGCAGGAACAGCCGTGCGCCCTGCGGGAAATGCCATCCGAAGAGGGCGCCGTAGAGCTGGGACAGCATGAAGATGACCGGTCCGTGGGTGTCCACATAGGACACATAGAGCCTGCCGCCCTCGTTCAGCATCCGGCCGCCCAGAAGATGTTCGCCCTCGTCGCAGAACGAGAGGAACCACAGGCCTTTCCAGCATGCCCAACCGAAGAATGTCAGACAGGCGAGGGTGAAGATCGCCAGTAGGATGCGCTGAAGCCCGAAAACGGGAAGACCCTTTCTCCGTACGGTTGTTCCGGCTTCTGGAAACGTCGGGTCTGTCATCCGGTCTTGTCTCATGGGCGCTGGATAGCAGAACGGACGGCCTTCCCACTGGAAAGCCGTCCGTTTCAGGAACTCACAACCGCAGAAGCGGTGTCTGGAGCAGTATCTTACTGATGATGGCTCAGCTGGCGCTCAAGGGCGGCGTTCAGCGCATCGACGTCGCCGTTATGGCGGGCCAGATAGGAACTGTAATCGCCGCGCTGGTTCATGCGCAGGCTGGCACCTTCGCCATACATGTCCACGACCTTGGGCGGGTTGCCGCCGATGATCAGCTGCATGTTGACTTCCGGCTGGCCCGGGCGGTCGATCAACGCGTTGACGCGCTCGCCTTCCGGTGTCGTGGTGGTGGTCGTGACACGGAAGCTCACGCCCTGATAGTTGCCGATCTGGTCGGTGATGGTGTTGACCAGCACTTGATCGAACAGGGAGATGTACTTGTCACGCTGGGCGGGGGTTGCGGTGCGCCAGTACTTGCCGAGGCAGTAGCGGCCGATCCCGGTGATATCGACATTTTCCTGCAGCAGCGGGAGAACCTCTTTCTTCTTCTCGTCCAGCGACTTGCCCGAGTTGACCACGGCAGCCAGACGGCCCCCGAAGGAGTTCACGAAATCCGTCGCCGTGCTGGCGTGAGCGGCCCCCGTTGCAACGGCGAGGGAGACGACGGCCCCAAGAACAGTGCGGCGCGAAAATACGTTGAACATGTCGTTCTCCTCAGTTGTACCAGTCAGGGGTGGTTGCGCGATCGTCGCTCTTTATGGTGTCGATCTGGCTCTGACGGTTCTGCTGCCAGGCACTCCGGATATAGGAGTACGGGTCCAGGCTGTCCTGTTCGAGATGGTCGATCTGGTCGATGGAGCTGGCATAGCCTTCCATGGTCCCGGCCACGTTGTAAGCCCAGTTGAAGGTTAGCAGATCATAGCCGCGAGGCACATAGTTGATCGGCGTCAGGCCCTGACTGATGCCGTAGCCGATGCCGTCGCGGATGTTGGTCGGGCCGACAAAAGGCACGAACAGGTACGGGCCGCCCGCCACGCCCCAGGTGCCCAGCGTCAGGCCGGGATCGGTTTCGTGCTGCTTGTAGCCGACGAGGCCGGCGACATCGAAAAAGCCAGCCACGCCAGCACTCATATTGATGGCAAAGCGCATGAAAGCATCTCCGGCACGACGCGGCTTGCCCGCGCCCACGTCGGAGAAGAACACGGCAGGCTCGCGCCAGGTTTCATTCACGTTTGCAATGGAATGACGCACGGGTTTGGGAACCGCCCAGATCCAGGCCTTGCCCACCGGGCGCAGGACCTTGTGATAGGCCCACATCTGGAGGTTGTACATCTTGCGGTTTGCGGGCTCGTAGGGGTCGTTGGCGGCCTTGTAGTCCGCCAGGTCGTCCGGATCCTTCGGCGGCGGGTTGCGCAGCGAGCCACAGGCTCCGAGCGTCAGCAGGGCGAGGGCCCCTGCGAGAGCCCTGCCGCGGCGTGACACACGACGTGAGCGCGTCTCCCGGATTTCGTTTTCGTCCTGCCGAAAGTCCATAACCATCCCCAAAATGCCCTTCCCGGCCCTGCGCTCACGAAGAAGTCACAGGAAAACGGAAATTTTCATAATCCGTTCCCTGCAGGACTCCATGAACCCCGATGGGCCACACGCCATCCGTCGCGGAAAACTGCGGAGGGGCGTAGTCATAACGTATCCTCCGATAGCGTGCATCCCTGTATGTCTGCAAATGCTGGTCGTTTGAAGAGGGCATCTGCTTTAACGATCCAGAGGCTCTTCCGTCCCTTTCGGGGCTTTGACCCCTCAGGGTTTTTGGGACCACTGTGGCCCCAACTCAACACCCGGGAGGTTTTCAATGTCCAGATTCTTCAGCTCCAGAAGCGCGCTTCTTGCGACTGTCGCGGCCCTCTCCGTAGGCGTCGGTGTGGCACAGGCGCATCCCACCGTTGCAAGCCAGCCCTGGGGCACCACGCCGGACGGCAAGCCCGTGCGGATCGTGACCCTGAAGAACGGCCTCGGCACGACGGCCCGCGTCATCACCTATGGCGGCATCATCCAGTCCGTCGAGACGCCGGACCGCGAGGGGCATGTTCAGGACGTGGTTCTCGGCTTCGACAACCTGAAGGGCTACACGGTCGACAGCGCCAAGGGCGGCCTGTTCTTCGGCGCCATTATCGGCCGCTACGCCAACCGTCTCGCGGGCGGTAATTTTCCCGTTGAAGGCAAGATCTATCACACCGACGTGACGGCTCCGCCGAATGCCCTGCATGGCGGTAAGAAGGGTTTCGACAAGAACGTCTGGACGATCGAAAAGACCGGCACCAATGCCAGCGGTGCGTATCTGACGCTCAAGCTGGTCAGCCCGGACGGGGATCAGGGCTTTCCTGGCAAGCTGACGACGCATGTGACCTATACGCTTGGCACGGATAATGCCCTGTCGCTGCATTATGTCGCCACGACCGACGCACCGACGGTTCTGAACCTGACGAACCACAGCTACTGGAACCTGAACGGCGAAGGCTCGGGCTCCATCGAGCCGGAAGTGCTTCAGATCAACGCCGATGGCTTCACGCCGACGGACGCAACGTCCATCCCGACCGGCCAGATCGCGCCTGTCGCCGGCACGCCGCTCGATTTCAGCAAGCCGACCGTCATCGGGGACCGTCTGCGCAGCAACGATCCGCAGATGATGTACGCGCGTGGCTATGACATGAACTGGGTCGTCAACGGGCCTTACGGTCAGGCGCCGCGTCTGGCGGGCAAGGTCTATGATCCGCGTTCGGGCCGCAGCATGGAGATCCTGACGAACCAGCCGGGACTGCAGGTCTATACGTCCAACTCGCTGGATGGCGGCTATGCCGGTGTGTCCGGTCATGCCTATCGTCAGGGCGACGCGATTGCGTTCGAGGCCGAGCACTATCCCGACAGCCCGAACCACCCGTCTTTCCCTACGACCGAACTGAAGCCGGGCCAGACCTTCGATTACACGACGACGTTCAAGTTCTCGAACAAGTAACAGCTCTCAGGGGGCCGGGGCGCAGGCTCCGGCCCCTGAAATGTAGGTCAGGCTGGCCGGGGCGTGGTGCCCACGATCCGTGCCGGGTTCCCGACGGCAGTGGCATAGGCAGGGATGTCTTCCAGCACCACGGAGGCCGCGCCGATCCGCGCATACTCTCCGATGACGAGGCGCCCGAGGATTCTGGCTCCGGCGCCGATCATGGCCCCGCGACGCACGATGGGGTGACGGTTGCCGCTGAGCTTGCCCGTGCCGCCCAGCGTGACATCCTGAAACAGCGAGACGTCGTCCTCGACGATGCTGGTTTCGCCAATGACAATTCCCGTTCCATGATCGATGCTCAGCCGCCGTCCGAGACGGGCGGCAGGGTGGATGTCGATGGCGAAGAGTTCGTTGATCCGGCTCTGGAAATGATGCGCCAGATGCTGGCGGCCTTTCGTCCAGAGATGGTGCGAAATCCGGTAGGCCTGAAGCGCCTGCCATCCCTTGAAGAACAGAAACGGCGTGACGAGGTCCGGGCACGCCGGATCGCGGTCATAGGTCGCGAGAATATCTGCTGCTGCCGCTTCCGCGATGTCGGGCTCGGCACTCAGGATTGAGGCGACGAGGCGGGTGATCGTCGTCGCGGGGATGGAGCGGTCCGCAAGTTTGGTGCCCAGCAGGGAGGCCAGTGCGGATGCAAAATCCGGATGATCGCCGATATTGGTGGAAAAGACATCCTGAATCAGTGGGTCATGGCAGCTGCATGCCTGGGACTGCATGTCCTTCCAGAAGGCCACGAGGTCCGATGACCTGTCGGTAATGGAGGTCTCCTCGGCCGCTCCCATCATACGCCCATGGCCTTTCGTACAAAGGCCCGGCGCAGGGCGGGAAAGCGCTGGACGCCCGCAATGCCGATATCGCGCAGACGGCGCAGGACGGGATTGTCGTTGCCGAACAGGCGCTCGAGCGCATCCGTTGCGGCGAGCATGGCCATGTTGCCCGGCCGCGTGCGGCGCTGATAGCGGACCAGAAGCTCGCGGCTGCCCATATCCTTGCGGTTCCGGTGGGCCTCGATCAGCAGGTCAGCGAGTGAAATCACGTCCCGGAAGCCGATGTTCAGGCCTTGCCCTGCGATCGGATGGATGCCGTGCGCGGCGTCACCGGCCAGCGCCAGACGCGGGCCGATATAGCTCTGGGCGTACTGGGCCGAGAGCGGATAGATCCAGCGGCGTCCGACCGGGATGATCTCACCCAGATCCTCATCCGCCATGCGGGCCTTGATCTCGCGTCCGAAGATTTCGTCCGGCAGGGCATGGAAACGCTGGGCGCGGCCTTCGCCTTCGGCCCAGACAATGGCGGAGCGGTGCGGGTGTTCGGTCGTGCCGGGCATGGGTAGGCGTGCAAACGGCCCTTCCGGCAGGAAATATTCGAGCGCCACGCCATGATGCGGCTTTTCATGGGCGATCGTCGCGACGATGCCGTATTCATTATAGGGGATCTTGGTCAGGCCAATCCGTGCCTGACGGCGCAGCGGGGAGCGACGCCCTTCCGCGGCTACGGCCAGCTTGGCCGTGACGGTTTTCCCGGAGGCCAGACGGATGGAGACATGATCCGGATGGAACGTGAAGCTCCCCAGATCCGGCGCCAGCACATCAAGGCTGTCATACTGCTTCAGCGTCCGGTTGATCGCCAGTCGAAGGTCCCGTGCCTCGACCATCCAGCCAAAGCTCTGGCCTTCGGGGGCGTCTTCGGGGCCGAAATGCAAGGTCAGCGGGGACGGGGCCTCATGCGGGCGCCCGTCCGCCACGAGGATCTCATGGATTGGCTGGGCCACGTTGGGCAGATTGTCCCAAATGCCTGCGTCCGCCAGCATCCGGCGAGAGCCTTCTGCGATGGCATAGGCCCGGCCGTCCAGGGCAGGATCTTCCATGCCGGGCAGGGCACTGCGGTCGATGAGCAGGACGCGCACGCCCTCTGCCGCCAGACGACACGCCAGCGTGGCGCCCACGGGGCCGGCACCGTTGATGCAGAGGTCGTAATGGGTTTTTTTCATCGTACTCATCTCCCTGCCCCTGTCCTACTCCTGCGACGGTTTGAGCGGAAGGGGGCGGCGCGCGTTACGACCCGCAGCGCGCCAGCTTCAACTGCAGCAATGCCAGAGCGGCCCGATGAAACAGGCGGGCCGGAGACTTCCGAGGGTCTGAGGAGAGGGCGAAGCAGAGCTCTTCATCGCGCTGGATGACGTCAAACCGTTCTTCCAGCGTCAGGCTACGGCCCGTGCGTCCTGTCCAGATGGGGCTCGGGTAATACTGAGGTCATAACCCATGGGCACTCCGGAAATCTGCAAACTATAGCGTTAAAGAGAGGCGACGGGAGGTACGGTTTTTCGAAGTCAATCATGATGCCGAAAGCGTCCGCGCCAAGAAAATTTTACTCAGGTAGCCATTGCTGTGCTTCACTGTCATCCTGCGGGAGAAATTTTTCTTCCGGTAATTTCGCATGATGCCCGGAAGGCAGGGAACAATTCATTCCCCCTGATGTTCTGTCCTGCGTCAGCATGACCGTCCGCGGAAGAAAGGCCTGAGCCTCTGCCGCACATCTCCCTTTCCTGACAGCGTGCCGGGAAGGGACAGACTTTGAATATGCAGAGGAAAGGGCACCGAACAGCGCATGATCGAACATTCCTACGTCAATTCCATGAGCCGGGTCGGGAATCTTCTGAGCTGGCTTCCCGCTCCGCTGGGTTCGATCCTCCTGCTGCTTCTGGCGGCGGGAATTGCGCTGCTGTTCAGCCGTGTCATTACGGAAGCCCTGCCACGGCTGCCGGGCCTGCGCCGCATCCAGTTCATTCATGCGATCATCGCGCGCCTGCGGACGACCATCCGTAACTTCCTGATGATCATCGCGGCCAGTGCCGCCCTTCAGGCCACGACCGGCTTCACCTCCGCGACGATGACCTTTCTGGAACAGGCGTTCCTGTGCCTGTTCATCCTCAATCTCGGTTTCGGCATCATCAAGACGTTCCGTCTGCTGACGGATCAGTACCTTAATCGCATCACGGCCAAGGAACACACGGACGACATCACCGCGCGTTCGCACCAGACGCAGATCCGCGTCCTGCGGCGGCTGATTGAGATCTCGTTCGGCGTGCTGACGGTCGCGTCCTCGCTGATGGTGTTCCATTCGGTGCAGAAATTCGGCGTCTCGCTGTTTGCGTCCGCCGGTGCTGCTTCCCTGATCGTCGGTCTGTCCGCCCGTCCGGCCCTGTCGAACCTGATTGCAGGCATCCAGATTGCCGTGACCCAGCCGATCCGCATGGAAGACATGCTTATCCTGAACGGGGACTGGGCCTGGGTTGAGGAAATCAACGCGACCTATGTCGTCCTGCGCACCTGGGACCGCCGCCGTTACATCGTGCCGATCTCGTACTTCCTTGAAAATCCGTTCCAGAACTGGACGCACAGCTCACCGTCTCTGATCTGTTCGCTGTTCCTGTGGCTGGACTATCAGACGCCGGTCGAACGCCTGCGGGAGATCTATTTCGAGGAACTCGCCAAGTGCCCGGACTGGGATCAGGACAAGACCTCCATCGGCTGCCAGATCGCGGACAGCAATGCACAGGTCATTTCCATCCGGCTGATCGCGGGTGCTGCGGATGCGAACGGGATGTGGAATCTGGGCTGCGACATCCGTGAGCGCATGCTGCGCCGTCTGCGCACGGAAATGCCGGAATGTCTGCCGCGTGGCCGCACTGCCATTGTCTCCGGGACGCCGGACCAGAACCCCTGGCCGGATAATCTGGTCGCCCCACCGGTCAACCGTCCGCAGGATGGCCCCTATCGCGGCCCGGACATGCCGGCTTCTCCTCCCGCAGCGACGTCCGGACGCTCCTGAGGAGACGCGTTTGGGCAACAGCATCCCGCGTTCAGGAAAATTTCGGCGAAAACGGCATGGGCGGTCTGCCAATATCATTATGAGACTGGCATGATCTGGGGCATACTCTGATACAGATTGCCAGACCGCAACGAGGATATGCCGTTCGTGAAGCTCGTTACTGCCATCATCAAACCGTTCAAGCTTGATGACGTCCGCGAAGCCCTGACCCCGCTTGGGGTGCAGGGCCTGACTGTTACCGAGGTCAAGGGTTTTGGCCGCCAGAAGGGCCAGACCGAAATCTACCGCGGTGCCGAGTACCACGTCAGCTTCCTGCCCAAGCTCAAGATCGAGGTCGCTGTTTCCGACACGATCGCCGAGGACGTGATCGAGGCCATCATGACCGCAGCCCGCACCGGCAAGATCGGTGACGGCAAGATCATGGTCTCCAGCCTCGACCAGCTTATCCGGATCCGTACGGGAGAAACCGGCGAGGGCGCTCTCTGATGGCCGCCTGTGCGCTGAAGCGCGCCGCGTTTTCCATCGCAGCCGGCACCGCCATTCTCCCTGCGCTCGCTCAGGCGGCTCCGGCCGCCGCACCTATCGATACGGGTGATACGGCCTGGATGCTCGTCAGCACGGCTTTTGTGCTGATGATGACCATTCCTGGTCTGGCGCTGTTCTATGGCGGCATGGTCCGTAAGAAGAACGTACTGGCGACGCTGATCCAGTCCTTCATGATCTGCTGCATCGGCAGTCTGGTCTGGATGGTCGCGGGCTACAGTCTGGCGTTCGCGACCGGATCGCCCTGGATCGGGGATCTGTCCCGCGTTCTGCTGCGGGGTGTGGCGGACAACTTCCATGAAGGTGTTGATTCCGCCTTCACACTCGGTGCGGGCACGCCCGCTGCCGTGCCGATGACGATCCCCGAGAGCGTCTACATGATGTTCCAGATGACGTTTGCCGTCATCACCCCGGCGCTCATCACCGGCGCCTATGCGGAGCGCATGAAGTTCTCCTCCATGTGTGTCTTCACGGTGGCTTGGCTGCTGCTGGTCTATGCGCCGGTTGCGCACTGGGTCTGGAGCCCGACGGGCTGGGTCGCAGGGCTTGGTGCGGTGGACTTCGCCGGTGGTACGGTCGTGCACATCAATTCCGGTGTGGCCGGTCTGGTCTGCGCGATCGTTCTCGGGCGCCGCAAGGGCCTTGGGACCGAAGACCTGTCTCCGTTCAACCTGACCTACGCCATCATCGGCGCATCCCTGCTCTGGGTTGGCTGGTTCGGCTTCAACGCCGGCTCCGCACTGGGCGCCAATGGCCGTGCGGGCATGGCCATGCTGACGACGCAGGTCGCTGCGGCAGCGGGCGGCGTGGCCTGGATGGTCGTCGAATGGGCGCGCACGGGCAAGCCAACGGCTCTGGGCATCATCTCGGGTGCGGTGGCCGGTCTGGTCGCCATCACGCCGGCCGCAGGGTTCGTCCTGCCGGGCAGCGCGGTCCTCATCGGTCTGATCGCCGGTGCGGGATGCTTCTGGAGCGCCACCTGGCTCAAGCACCGCTTCAATTATGATGACAGTCTCGATGCGTTCGGCGTTCACGGTACGGGCGGCATCATCGGCGCCATCCTGACCGGTGCTTTCGCCTATGGTCCACTATCCGCCTCGGCTTCCAACCCCGAAGGGACGGTTGCCAGCGTCCATCAGGTGATTGCACAGGCAGAGGCCGTGGGTGTGACCGTGGTCTGGTGTGTTATCATGACGACGCTGATCCTGAAGGTTCTGGATCTGGTGATGGGCCTGCGGGTCTCGCCGGAAGAGGAGCTTGAAGGTCTCGACATGGTTCTGCATGGTGAGCGCATCAACTGACTGCGCCCATCGGGCGGTTACGCTGCGGGGGCTGTTTTCTCCCGCCGATTTCAGAATGAAGGTTCTTTCTGTATGACGTTTACAAAAGCCTTTTCCGGCCTCTCCCTCGCGGCACTTCTGGCCGCCGGGCTGAGCGTTGCCCCCGCGCATGCCATGACGGCCAAGGAATGCCACGCTGCATTCAAGACGGCCAAGCAGAACGGTTCCCTGAACGGCCAGTCCTACAAGGCCTTCAAGGCTGCCAGCTGTGGCGAAACGACCAAGGCTGCCGCCGCTCCGGCCGCCGCGGCTGAAACTGCCCCGACCGCTGCGGCAACCCCCGCTGCTTCAACCAGCGCCGCAGCGTCGGACTCTTCTCCTGCCGCGACAAAGGCTCCTATCGCACCCAAGGCCGCGGTTGCTTCGTCTGGCAATGTCGTGTTCCCGACGGCCATCTCGCCGGAGTTCAGCAAGCTCTCCGCTGGCAGGGCCCGTCAGAAGACCTGCGTGGCCCAGTACAACGCCAACAAGGCGAACGGCGGAAACGGTTCGCTGAAATGGATCCAGAAGGGCGGCGGCTACTGGTCGCAGTGCAATTCACGCCTCAAGGGTGAATGAGCGCCGCTTTTCAAAAAAAGGCTCCTTCCTTCGGGAAGGGGCCTTTTTTATTTGATCATACGTCTCATCAGCATGGCTGTTGGAGAGGAACGGAAGGCGTTATCTGTCTTTCCGCTCCCTCCCGATCAGTTCCAGCCCTTTTTCATACGTCGTGACAGAAAATTCCGGAAAATGACGCTTGAATTTCGCTGAATCAAAAAGATTGTCCTGTTCATAACGCGGGAGCAGTTCCCTGATCTCCCGTATCTGCTTTGAAAAAATGCCCGCCATGATCAGCGGCCACTTTCCGAGGAGCGAATAGGAAGGCGTCCGTCCGAAAACTCTGCTCGCCATGGCGACAAATGTCTTATAGGTCGGCCGATCATCACAGCATGGCAGGTGCCAGGTCTGCCCGAAAGCAGCCGGTGTATTGCCCAGCATTGCCAGCGCACGGCTTGCATCCGGCGTCCAGATGAGAGTGCGGCGTGTATCGTCACGGACAGGAACCAGAGGCCTTTTTCCGGTTTTCAGCCTGTCGATGATCAGGGCATTGGTGAAGCTCTGTGTTTTCCCCGGACCATAGAATTCCGGTGCGCGGGCGATGAGCACGGGAATGTCTCCCCGCGCCATTTCTTCCAGCACCATGGAGGCCATTGCGGCGCGGACCCGACCTTTCCGGCCAACGGCCGCGAAGCGGGTTTCTTCCGTCTGAAGCTGACTGTCCTGCGGATACATGTAGGTATTGTCGAAATAGGCAAAGCTCGCGCCAGCAGTCCGGCAGGCCTGCAAAGCATTCTTCAGCATGATGGGAAACCGGTCTTCCCAGAGTTTGCTGTCCGGAGGCAGACCAGCTGTGAAATAGACGATGTCGCTGCCTTTCACCGCTTCGGTGGTCTGTCGGACGTCCATCAGGTCCGCAGCCATAACAGCATCGTCTTCATTGACCTTGCGGGGATTGCGGCTCACCAGACGCAGGTCACGCGTATGATCATGATGCAGGCTCTGCGCCAGTTCGGTGGCGATCTGACCGTTCGCGCCAAGAATTGTTTGCATATGTCTTAGCCTCTGCGTTGTCTGACAGATGAGGGATATGCAGCTTAACGTTCGAGTCAGATTTAAGGTCAAACAGGAGATTGACCTTCAGCCAGGATCGAACGTTACAGGATGGGTGTTTGAGTACCCTGCCACACGAAAGGGGCCAGTCATGAACCGCCGTATCCTTCACGTTGCCACCAACGTCGCTCATTTCGACAATCCTGCTCATCCTACCGGATTGTGGCTGTCGGAACTGACACATGCCTGGGATGTGTTCGCCGCCAGGGGGTTTGAACAGCATATTGTCAGTCCTCGAGGCGGGAAGGTTCCGCTTGAGCCCAAGGCTTTGAAATGGCCCATGTGCGATCAGTCGGCCAGGGCATGGCTGAACGATCCCGCAGGAATGGCTTTGCTGGACTCTACGCAAAGCCCTGATGACGTGCGGCCCGAGAATTATGACGCGATCTACTTCACCGGTGGTCACGGCGTGATGTGGGACTTCCCGGACAGTGACGGTCTTCAGGCCATCACCAGCGCGATCTGGGAGAAGGGCGGCATCGTATCCGCTGTCTGTCATGGATATTGCGGGCTTCTGAACATCCGGCGTGCGGACGGTTCTTTTCTGGTCTCCGGCCGAAAGATCACCGGTTTTTCATGGACCGAGGAAAGACTGGCGGGTGTTGTGCGCGAAGTGCCTTATAATGCGGAAGCGAAAGTGAAGGCACGGGGGGCGATTTACGAAAAGGCACTCCTGCCATTCATGTCCCATGTCGTGACCGACGGACGGCTGGTCACAGGGCAGAACCCCTTTTCTGCCAGGGCGACGGCCAAGAAAGTCGTGGCGCTTCTGGATGGGGCTTAACGGGGTGCCGTCTTTTTGCGGCGGCTAGGGCTGAGCGACTGACGGCGGTCCTTCGTATCCAGAAGGCGGATATCGCCTGATGTGACGTCGAGGGCTTCAGGGTTTTCCGCAAGCATATTCGTCAGGACACGATGTGCATTGGCTGCACAGTCCATGTCGTCGGGGCGCGCCTGAATATCCTCAATCAGACGAAGCAGATGCGCTCTGCTCTGGGTCAGGCGTACCTGCAGCGCTTCGATATCCGCAATCTTGCGTGTCAGGGCATCCATCAGCGCAGCATGATCCCAGTGCGTCAGATCAGAGGGTAGCAGGGTGCGGATTTCGTCCAGCGTAAACCCGGCCCGCTGCGCCGTAATGATAAGACCCAGGATCATCACGGCCTGCGGTGGATAGGTCCGGTATCCGTTGGGACGACGCCCGACCGCCTTCAGGAGGCCAATCTGCTCATAGAAGCGGATGCGCGAGGGCGTAAGTCCGCTTTGCTGTGCCAGTTCTCCAATCTTCACGATTTACCTCCGGTCATGAACGCAGCTTGACCTTGAAGTTAGCTTCAAGGTTAGGTTCTGACCAGTATCCCGTTATTGATCAGCCAGGAGGCGTATCATGTCCTTTGTCACCACATCTGACGGTGTAGAGATTTTCTATAAGGACTGGGGATCGAAGGATGCCCAGCCGATTGTTTTTCATCATGGCTGGCCGCTGAGTGCCGATGACTGGGACGCGCAGATGCTGTTCTTCCTGAGCAAGGGATTTCGCGTCATCGCGCATGACCGTCGCGGTCACGGAAGGTCGGCACAGGTGAGTGACGGTCATGACATGGACCATTACGCGGCCGACACCTCGGCCGTTGTGGAACATCTCGATCTGAAAAACGCCATCCATGTCGGCCATTCAACAGGCGGCGGACAGGTGGCCCGCTACGTCGCAAAATATGGCCAACCTCAGGGGCGCGTTGCCAAAGCTGTGCTTATCAGCGCAGTGCCCCCTCTGATGGTACAAACAGAGCGAAGCCCTGAAGGTGCTCCGATCGAAGTTCTTGATGGATTGAGGGCCGGACTGGCAACCAATCGGGCACAGTTCTTTCTCGATGTTCCTACCGGACCGTTCTACGGCTTCAACCGCACGGGAGCAGAAGTTTCCGAAGGCACGATCCGCAACTGGTGGCGTCAGGGCATGATGGGCAGCGCCAAGGCCCATTACGAGGGTATCAGAGCCTTCTCCGAAACGGACCAGACCGAGGATCTGAAGGCCATCACCGTGCCGGTGCTTGTGCTGCAGGGCGATGATGATCAGGTCGTGCCTTACCAGAACGCGGCTGTCCTTCAGGACAGGCTGCTTCAGGACAGCACGCTGAAAATCTATCCCGGTTATCCGCATGGCATGCATACGACACATGCAGACATCATCAACGCCGATATTCTGGCGTTTATTACCCGATAAAGCATGTACCTTGGGCAGGTGAAGGCTTTGTGGCTTTACCGGAAGAAAAGCTGCTTCGTGGCGTAGGACAGCCAGATCTCGTGATGGGCGAACCAGTCCGAGCCCAGCAGCATGTCTGCCTGATCGTGAACCGGGGCGACTGTCAGGACCGGTCGTGTCCAGACGGTACCGCCCAGTTCCAGGCGCCCGAAATGGTGCCAGTGGTACTCGCGCTCCTTCATGTCCACGCCCGCGGTCAGGCCACCCGGGTCGAGCGCGAGCTGGTCGTCAGTCAGGCCCAGGCGATGAGCGAAATCCGTACTCACGATATGTGAGCGCGCACCGCTGTCCAGAAGGGCCGTGCCCCCTAGGCCGTCCAGCGTGAAAGCCACGCTCAGGCGTCCGGATTGCCGGTGTACGGGCGTGGTCGTCCAGTGCCCGGTCCAGGCAGGGGGCTGCTGACACAGACGGGAGCCCAGACGGATGGTCCATAAAGTCAGGCGCTGGTGTGGGACATCGAATTCCAGATCGTAATCCGCCAGAACATCCGCCCCGAGCAGACCCAGAACGGGGGGCGTGATCATCGGCGAACCCGGGAGCATCCCGACGGCCATCGTCCCGGGGCCAAGGGGAAGCTCCGCCGCAGGATGCGTACCAAGCCGGAGATCCTGAATCCGGACGTTCGGTACCAGGCGCGGACTACCATTGGGGCCCTGCATCATCGTCCGGTGTTCGGGATCGGTCGGCAGGCGCAGGGCGGAAACGCCGGCCGGCGTCATGAGGCTTCCTTCCGAGCCCGTATCCACGATCATCGAGGCCGCTCGGCCGTTCACCGTGACGGACACGCTCAGATACCCCCCGTCATCGCGAAGTGGCAGTACGACGGCGCGGCTCATCTCGCAGACGGGGGCGGCATGAACCGCTGTCGCGCACAGCGCCATGCCCAGGATCAGGGCGGCTGGCAGAAGGTGCCTCATGACTCCTGACCCGCCCGGGGATGGGCTTTGCGCCAGACATCCAGCAGGTGTTTCTCGTCCGCCAGCGTATAGGCCTGCGTCGTGGAGAGGCTGGCATGGCCCATCAGTTCCTGAATGGTGCGCAGGTCGGCCCCGCCTTCCATTAGATGGGTCGCGAAGGAATGGCGCAGGGCATGGGGCGTTGCGGAATCTGGCAGGCCTTCGCCCTTGCGCCAGGTCCGCATGGCGCGCTGGGCCACGCCGGGATTAAGCCGTCCGCCGCGTACCCCGCAGAACAGTGGCGCATCGGGAGTGGGGGACGGATGGGCTGCTTTCCAGCTCTCCAGGGCCTCGATCACTGCCGGAAGCAGGGGCACGAGCCGTTCCTTGCCACCCTTGCCGACCACCCGGAGCATGTTGTGCCCCGCATTGTTCAGATCGCGGATATTGAGCGACAGCGCCTCGCCAATCCGCAGTCCGGTGCCATAAAGCAGCGTGAACAGCGCGCGGTCCCGCAACGCGGCCAGACTGGTTTCGGCATCGTCGGAAATACCTTCTGCCGCCGCGCGGGCGGCGTCTTCCCCGAGAGGACGCGGCAGGCGCTTTTTGGTGCGTGGCGTGGCGAGCAGGGAGGGCGCGGGATTGGAGAGGTCATGCCGCAGGCCCAGATACCGGAAGAACGACCGCAATGCGGAGACATGCCGCGCCCGCGAGCGTGCCCGCGAATCGGCGCTGGTTGTGCGGCGGGTTGGCTGTTCGCTGCGGGCCGTTTCATGGGCGAGCCAGGCGCGCAGGTCCGCGAGTGAGAGTTTTCCCAGGTCCGCCAATGTCACCTCGGCGCCCAGATGCTGCTGAAAAAACGTCAACGCCAGCAGGATATCGTGCCGGTAGGCTTCGACCGTACGTGGGCTCGAACGCCTTTCATGTGTCAGCCATTCGGTCCAGTCCCGCAGGGCATCGAGCGCCATTACTGTGGCCGTCATGGCATTTCGGAGCGTGGGAGGTTAGATACGGTCATGGCATCCAACAGCCTATCCAAGCCTGCCCCGTGGCGAAAGCCATCTTCCGCCGGAACGCGCGTTTCGGTGCTCGTGCCGCTGCCTTTTCCGGGGCCGCTCGATTACCTCGCCCCTATGCCGCTTGAGCCCGGAGAACTCGTCACGGTCCCGCTGGGCCGACGCGAAACCGTGGGTTGTGTCTGGGAAACCGATCGCACCCTGCCTGCCGATTTTGCCTTGCCGGTCGGCCGTGAAGTTCCGCTTGCGCGTCTGCGTCCCGTGGCGGGAAAGCTGGATGTTCGGCCTCTTCCTCAGAGCCTGCGCCGCTTCATCGACTGGGTTGCCGCCTATACGCTGACCCCGCCGGGTCTGGTGCTGGCGATGGCGACGCGTATCCATCTGAAGGATGCGCCCAGACCCGCTCTGGGCTGGGTACGGACGGAAATGCCGGAAGGCGATCTGCGCATCACGCCGGCCCGTCGGTCCGTCCTCAATTTTGCTTCGTCCACACCCATGACGACTGCCGAACTGGGTTCCCGAAGTGGGGCAAGTGCCGCCGTGATCCGTGGTCTGGCCACTGCTGGTCTGCTGCGCGAAGCCGTTATCGCCGTGGCGGTCCCATTCGCAACGCCGGACCCGAGCCATGGTGCACCGAAGCTCTCCGAAGAACAGGCTGAGGTCGCGCAGGAACTCTGCGGGCCCGTCGAGGCCGGGCGGTTTCAGGTCACGCTGCTGGAAGGCGTGACCGGATCGGGCAAGACGGAGGTCTATTTCGAGGCTGTGGCGGCCTGTCTGGCCAAAGGCAAGCAGGTTCTGGTCCTGCTGCCGGAAATCGCGCTTTCCGCCCAGTGGACGGACCGTTTCATCCGGCGTTTCGGGGCCGAACCGGCTGTCTGGCATTCCGATCTCGGGGCCAAACGGCGGCGCGAGACATGGCGTGCGGTGGCGGAAGGCAGCGCTCGTGTTGTAGTCGGTGCCCGCTCGGCTCTGTTTCTGCCGTTTTCCGATCTGGGCCTCGTCGTGGTGGACGAGGAGCATGAAAGCGCCTTCAAGCAGGAAGAGGGCGTCATGTATCATGGCCGGGACATGGCGGTTGTCCGCGCCCGTCTGGCGGATGCGCCGGCCATTCTCGTTTCCGCCACGCCATCGCTCGAAACGCTCGCGAATGTGGAGAGCGGTCGTTACCGGCATGAACTTCTGACCGCGCGGCATGGGGGGGCGACCCTGCCGGATGTTTCACTCGTGGATATGCGGGCCGATCCACCGGAACGCGGCCTGTTTCTGTCGCCCAAGCTCTGCACCGCCATCGACGAGACGCTGGAGAAGGGGGAGCAGGCCATGCTGTTCCTCAACCGGCGCGGCTATGCGCCGCTGACGCTCTGCCGGGCGTGCGGGCACCGGATGCAGTGTCCGAACTGCTCGGCTTGGCTGGTGGAGCATCGGGCTCGGGGCATTCTGACGTGCCATCACTGCGGCCATACTGAGCGCATTCCGAAGGATTGCCCGGAATGTCACGCGGAGAACTCCCTCGTGCCCATCGGGCCGGGGATCGAACGCATTACGGAAGAGGCGAAGCTACGGTTCCCGGACGCGAAACTGCTGGTGATGTCGTCTGATACGCTCGGTTCTCCGGCGGCCACGGCGGAAGCGGTCCGGAAAATTTCCGATGGTGAGGTCAACCTCATCATCGGCACGCAGATCGTTGCCAAGGGCTGGCATTTCCCCAAGCTGACGCTCGTGGGTGTGGTCGATGCCGATCTGGGGCTGGGCGGTGGGGATCTGCGTGCGGCGGAGCGGACGGTGCAGCTTCTGCATCAGGTGGCGGGCCGTGCGGGGCGGGCTGAGCATCGCGGGCGCGTGCTGCTTCAGAGCTATGTGGGGGAGCATCCCGTCATGACAGCGCTGGTTTCCAACGATTTCCAGACCTTCATGGAGCAGGAATCCGAACAGAGACGCCCATCCTTCTGGCCGCCTTATGGACGGCTGGCCGCCCTGATCGTGAGCGCACCAAGTGCAGAAGCGGCAGATGCGCTGGCGAGAGAGATTGCACTTTCCGCACCGGAGCGGGAAGGGGTGCAGGTCTTGGGACCGGCTCCGGCGCCGCTCGCCGTCCTGCGCGGACGGCATCGCAGGCGGTTACTCTTGCGGACGATGCGCGGCATCGCCGTACAGCCGATCCTGCGTCAGTGGCTTGGGGATATCAAACCTACCGGGGGAGCAAAGGTCGATATCGATATCGACCCCATTTCCTTCCTTTAGGGCGGAAAAATCAGCCCTTGCGCTTGCGAAAGAACTCGACCGTGGCGGTGACGACTGCGATGACGGCAAGAATCTGCTGGAAATACGGGCGGAAGCGCTTGGGCCCGAAGGTTGCCATGGCCGTCATGCCAGCAAGGCCGATTTCGCGGGCGCGCGTAGCCTTCTGACAGCAGGTCTTCATCTTGGAGCAGCAGCTCTTCTTGGCTTCGGCCTGGGGGATGGCGGTTGCGTGGGCGGGGGACTGCTTTGTCATATAAAATCTCCTGAAAAAAGGAATCAGGGGATGAACACCCGGCAATACAAGGGGTTGCCAGAGCAACAGGTGGTCGACACCGCCAGAAGCGTCAGTCCTGCTGGCCGTCCCGGGCCTGTTCCAGCGTTTTGAGCTGTTTGTCGGAATCGGGGGATTTCGGATTCAGCAGCAGCATCTGATGGAAGGCCTTGAGAGCAGCCTCGGGCTCATGCCGCTCATGTTCCGCTTCCGCAAGCATGCCCCAGGCCGTCGGATCGCCGGGATCTGCCTGAAGCTGGACGCCCAGATCGGCGATGGCCCCGTTGCTGTCGCCCGCAGCCAGCCGGATGGCGGCGCGCTGACGGTAAAGCACGGACTGGTCAGGCTGGATCGTGATCGCGGCCGTCAGATCGTCCTGCGCCTGCTGGAAATCATGTTTCTCCAGCGCATCATGCGAATCGCTGATGAGCATCTGCACGCTGCCGGTCAGGGCGCGGCTGCGGAGGGCTTCGGCACGTTCGGAGATTTCGCCAGCCTGCTTTTCGTTCCCCGCCATGGCGAGAGCCTTTTCCGCATCCACAAGGCGGTCATGGAGCGTTTTGCGTGGCGGATGGGGCGATGAAGCAGGAGGCGTGGCCTTTGCGGTTCCCGCCTGGGAGCCGGGAAGGGCAGGCTGTGCAGCAGAAGGCGCTGCGGGGCCGGACGCGGCAGGATCTGCGGCGCGTGCAGCCTGAACTGGCAGAAAAGTCAGGGCCGGGCTACAAAGCAGAACGGCGCCAGCCATCAGCCAGCGCCGTCCATCCGTCATCCGGCAGACCAAGGGGTTCAGCCCTGGCGAGCCTTCATGCGCGGGTTCTTCTTGTTGATGATGTAAACGCGGCCGCGGCGGCGGACAACGCGGCAGTCCTTGTCGCGGACCTTGGCGGACTTCAGGCTGTTGCGGATCTTCATGGTGACAGGCTCTCGACGGGTAAGGCCCTTGCGGACCGGACAGCGGGCCGGAACGCCCGCGAAAGAATGGCCCCGATTACCTATCCCGCCCTGCAGAGTCAAGCTGGCAAGCCATGCAGGCGGCGGAATTCCTCGCTGCGGCCTGTTTGCAACAACCTGCAACAGCCTCGTTCAGGGTCTTTGTCCGGTCCGGATTTTCTCCTAACGTAAGAGTCATGATCAAGCGCCATTCCCGTCCCGCCCTGCTGCTGGCTCTTCTTCCTCTCGCTGTCGCCCTCGCCAGCCCTGTCGCGGCCCGGGCCGATGATGGCGAGGCCAAGACCAATGACGACGATCCCACGATTAACCAGCAGGGTTTTGCCATCAACAAGATCCTCCGGGTGCTGCAGACCAATCCGGACGCGGCGGGCGACTCCTGCATCAACGCGCTCAAGGAGATGCACCAGGCGCAGACGGCGCTGAGCAAGGAAGAAGGCATCGATCCCGAACACAATCAGGATATTGGCGTCGCGCGTGACGTTCTTTCCTCGGAAATGGAGGATGTCACGAATATGTGTGGTGCTGATGCCCGAACCTATTGCCGCACGGCCACAGCCCATCCGGATCCCAAGCTGACTGCGGCCTGCAACGCTCTCCCGCCCGAGGAAGACTAGTCTCCCGGACGGCGCAGATGCGAAAACGCCGTCTGTCAAAACATGTCCAGAGGATTCGAGGACTAACTTTTCCGGGCAAGCGCTCCTAAGGTTGGAAGTCTGATTCTGGTAATGAGGGCCGTGGGACTGTTTCTGATGAAGTCTGTGCCGGGTAAGGGGTATCGCTCTTGACCGCGGCACTACAGTCAGTTCTTCGCCCGGGGTGGCTCCAGTTCAGTCTCAGGACCTGGTTTGCACTTGTCCTGGCGCTTGGAACGGCCTTCTGGTCGCAGCTTGACTCTCCGGCCAGTGCGGGCGTGACAGTCATGATCCTGGCGCAGCCTTTGCGCGGTCAGGCGTTGTCCAAGGCGTTCTACCGCCTGGCCGGCACCGTGCTGGGCGTCAGCGTCTCCATCATTCTTGTTGCGATGTTCAATGAGGAGCGCGCCCTGTCTCTGGGTGGCGCGGCTCTCTGGATCTCGGCCTGTGCGTTCGTAGGGTCGCTGGAGCGCGATTTCCGGTCCTATGGGGCGCTTCTGGCAGGCTATACGGTCGCGCTGGTGGCCATCCCCACGATGGATGATCCGCAGAACATCTACCCTGTCAGCATCGCGCGTGCCTCTGACATCGCCATCGGCGTCGCGTCCATCGCCGTGGTGAACATCCTCTCCGGCTCTCCCGAAGCCTGGCGCAGACTGTCCACGGCCATGGAGACGCTGTCCCATCGCGTGCGGCAGACCGGCAAGTCCGCCATCATGGGCGAACCGATTGCAACGCCGGAAGAGATGATCGGGCTGAGCGGCGAGATTCTCGCGCTCATGACCCAGATTTCCTATGCGCGGACCGAAGTCGAACGCGGACGCCTGCGGATGGCGGGAGCGCGGCTGGGCATCATCGGCATGCTGACGGTTCTGACCACCAGCCGTGCGATCGCATGGCTTCTGGAAACCGGCGGCATTTCCGACATTCTGGTCCGTCACGTCCGGGCCTGGCACGAGCGCTCCGAGGACGGCACAACACGTCTTGAAACGATGGACACGATTCTGGACGGCATCCGCAAGGAAGACCCCGATTTCGTCCCTTCGGCGCGGGAAGCCTGGTTTTTCGAGCGCTGCTCGACGCTGCTCAGTAACCGTCTGCACATTCGAACCGGTATGAACACGCTTCTGCGCGCCACCCCGGCGGGCGATGCGCTCAAGCTGGCCCATCTCGAGAGCAATCCGGACTATGTGACGGCGTTCATCAACGCGATGCGCGTTCTGCTGGGCTTCAGCGTCGCGGCGGCGCTCTGCCTTGCATCCAGCATCCCGGCCTCTGTCACTGCCCTGTCCCAGACGGCGCTGGTTCTGACGCTGGCGTCCACGGCCATCGATACGGCGCAGTTCGGCAAGGGCGCGATCATTGGCATGCCTGCGGGCATTCTCGTGGCAGCGTGGCTGGATTTCATGATTCTGCCCCATGTTGAAAGCATGCTGGGTCTGGCGTTGGTGCTTTTGCCGCAGACTGTCATTTCCTGCCTGTTGCTGATGAATCCGAAAACGAGCGCCATCGGCTTCAATTACGGCGTGTTCTTTCTGGTGTTCATCGGGCTCGGCAATCACCACAATTACGACCCCCTGGCCTTCATCACCCGCAATACCTTCTATGCGATGGCGGCTGTACTCTCCTTCGTGCTGCTGGTCCTGCTCTGGCCTCCCACGGCGCGGCGGCACCGGTTCCGGCTGGCGGTTTCTATCGCCTATGATCTGGAGACGCAGCTTGCCGGGCATGGCGAGCGGATGGGGCCGCCGCTTCTCAGCCGGAAATACGAACGTCTGAGCCAGTTCCTGATGTGGACGGACCGGATGCACGATCCCGGTCTGCGCTCCCGGCGTGTCTTCAACCGCTTCGTCGCTCTGGAGGACTTTTCCAGTACGATCGCCCGCGTCCGGCACTATCTGGATCAGGCGGGGCATCTCCATGGCCTCAGGCCCATGGTCCGTCATGTCCGCCGCCTGCTGGCTCATGACCGGCTCGGCCTTCTGGAAGCCGAAATTCCCGAACTTCAGGCCATGTTCTTCGAGCGCCTGTCCGACGGTATCCGCGAAGAGCAGTCCATGATCATCAACTGTATCGGTGGTCTTGAAGCAGTGCGGACCATGGTGCGCCTGAACCGTTCCGCCGTGCATCATTATGGAATAGGACGCAAACGATGGTGATGACACAGGTTGTCGATCTCGATGGCGTGCTGGTTTCGGCGTTCGTCATCAATCTGGCGCTGGCGCTTCTGACGCTGGCCATCCTGCGCTGGATCATGGGCTGGTTCGATCTGTGGCGTTTCGTCTGGGATCCGCCACTGGCCCAGTTCGGTATCCTGATCTGCCTGATCGGTATCTACACACTGATCCTCTGACCCCTTTACCCCCGCTTCGAATTCCTTTTTCCGAAACCAAGGTGACCGTCCCGTGCTTGCCAGTGCCCATCGCCTGATCCGCTTGACCATCACGCTCTCCATTCTCGTGGTGGCGGCTCTCGTGGTCGTCATTCTGTGGGATTACTACACGGCCTCTCCCTGGACCCGGAACGGACAGGTGCGTGCACAGGTCGCCAACATTGCGCCCCGTGTGTCGGGACAGATCCTCGACGTGCGGGTGAAGGATAACCAGTTCGTCCACAAGGGGGACGTGCTCTATGTCATTGATCCGTTCGACTTCAAGGTGGCGCTCGATACCGCCAAAGCCCGTGTGGCCGAACGCAAGGCCGATCTGGAATTCCGCGTCGTTCAGGCCCAGTGGCGCAAGGCCATTCCCGGCACCGCCGTCTCCGTCGAGGAAAAGCGGCAGTACGAGGCCCTGTCCCAGCAGATGCAGGCCCAGTACGATGCGGCGCAGGCTGCCGAACGTCAGGCTGAGATCAATCTTGAACGAACGGAAGTCCGCAGTTCCATCGACGGCATCGTGACCAACCTCATCATGCGTCCCGGTGATTTCGCAACCGCTGGCGTGGTCAACATCCACATCATCGACACCAGTTCCTACTGGGTGGACGGCTATTTCGAGGAAACCAAGGTTCATGACCTCGACGAAGGTGATCTCGTCCGCATGGATCTGATGGGCTATCACGACCCGCTTTTCGGTCATGTCGAGAGCATCACCCGTGGTATCGCCAGTAATAATGCGCTGGTGAACAAGCAGGGCCTGCCGGAAGTGGACCCGGTCTATACTTGGGTGCGTCTGGCGCAGCGTATCCCGGTCCGCGTGAAGATTGACAAGATCCCCGATGACCTGACGCTCGCCGCAGGCATGACGGCCACCGTGACGGTCGTGTCGGAAGAAGGCAACCGCCGTCATCGCTCCACCCATGCCGCCTTCCAGCACTTTGGCGACGACATCCGCCACCTGTTCGGACACAGATAAGGATTTTGGAATAAAAGTTTTTGGTGAAGCTTTTTTCAAAAAGCTTCGAAGCTCTCCACCTTTTGGGAAAAAGGCGGAACCCAAAAACTCTTATTCACGGGTTCTGTTTCAGGCTCTGTTGATGGCCCAGATGGCGAAGGCCTGGACGAGCGCGACTTCTTCCAGCCTTTTAAAGCGGCCGGACGAGCCGCCGTGTCCGGCTTCCATGTTGATGCGGCACAGGAACGGGCCGCCGGACGTCACTTCCCGCAACTTTGCGATCCACTTCGCGGGCTCCCAGTAGGTCACGCGCGGATCGGATAGGCCACCCATTGCCAGAACCGGCGGATAGGTTTTGGCTTCGATGTTGTCATAGGGCGAATAACTGGCGATCAGGTCATAGGCGGCGGGATCTTCCAGCGGATTGCCCCATTCCGGCCATTCCGGCGGTGTCAGCGGCAGGGAGACGTCGGACATGGTGTTGAGCATGTCCACGAACGGCACCTGCGCGGCGATACCCGCGAACAGCTCTGGTGCCATGTTTGTGATTGCGCCCATCAGCAGACCACCGGCCGAGCCGCCCTGCGCGACGATGCGTCCGGCCGAACCATAGCCTTCCGAAACGAGATGCCGGGCGCAGGCGATGAAATCGATGAAGGTGTTGGGCTTTTTCGTCCCGCGCCCGTCCAGAAACCAGTTCCAGCCTTTTTCGGACCCGCCGCGGACATGGGCGATGGCATGGATCCAGCCCCGGTCCACCAAGCTGAACACGGTCGTGGAGAAATCGGCGTCCATGGCGATGCCGTAGGAGCCGTATCCGTACAGCAGCAGCGGCGCAGAACCATTCAGAGCCTGCCCTTTGCGCATCAGGACCGTAACGGGAACCTGCGCGCCGTCCGGAGATGTTGCAAACAGGCGGCGTGTCTCATAGCGGCTCGCATCATGGCCGGATGGGACTTCGCGGATCTTGCGCAGAACGCGCTCACCGCTTGCCATGTCGTAATCGTACCAGTGCGCCGGATTGGTCGGCGACTGGTAGATGTAGCGCAGGATAGGGGCATCGTATTCCAGCGTGCCCAGCATGGTCAGGTCATAGGCCGGTTCGTCCATGCCGATGGCTTTGGCCTGCGCGCGGATATCGCCTTCCGTGCCCTCGGGTACGACGAAAATATGGATGTTTCCGTCCCGCCGCTCGGCCCAGGCGAGATGCCCGCGTGAGGCGCTGGCCCCCAGCAGATAATGCCCTTCGCGATACGGCACGAACGGCGTCCAGTTCTCGCGTCCCGTGGCCGTGTCGGGCGTCTGCATGAACTGGAAGTCCACGGCCCCGCCCGCATTGGTCAGGATGATGAAGCGGTCGTTCCAGTGCGTCAGGGAATAGCGCTCGCCTCGCACCAGAGGGGCCGCCACGACCGGCAGGGCCGTCGGGTCGGAGGCGGGGATGAGCAGCGTCTCGTTCGTATCATGGTCGCCGCGCTCGATGAGGATCCATTTGCGGGATGCGCTGACGCCGATGCTCAGGAAGAATCCCGGATCGGTTTCGTCAAAAATCAGAACATCCTCGCCTCCCGTCAGCGGACGACGATAGATCTTGGACGGACGGCCATTGTCATCCCGGTAGATCCAGAACAGCCACTGGCTGTCGGGCGAAATGGCGAAGCTGCCCGTCGTGCTCGGCACTGGTGGAGCGCAGAGTTCGCCCGTCTCCAGATCTTCGACCTGAATGCGATAGACCTCGGAGCCCTGAATGTCCTCCGCATAGACGAAATAACGGTGATCGGGGGAATGGTCGGTCTGAGACAGTGCATAATAGTCGTGCTGCTTCGCCAGAGCATCGGCATCGAGCAGCACCTGCTCCTCGCCACCGCCGCGCGGGCGACGGACCCGCAGCGGGTGCTGCGCTCCGTCCTCGAAGCGGACATAATATTCCCACTTTCCGTCCGGGACCGGCACGGAAGACTCCGCCGGCGGGATGCGGCCGATCATTTCCTGAAGCAGCGTCTCGCGCAGCGGTTCCATGTCCGCCAGCACGGCCTCCGCATAGGTGTTCTCCGCTTTCAGATGCGTGGCGATGTCCTCGCGCAGAACGGACGGGTCCCGCAGGACCTGCTGCCAGTTCTCATCTTTCATCCAGGCATAGGAATCCGTGCGCGTCCGGCCAAGCTGCGTGGTGGTCAGCGGCTCACGGCGGGCGACGGGAGGAACGGGTGTGGCGGAGGGAGCATCGGGGGTCTGTGACATGGGGAAACTGTGACGCAGAAACTGCCGCCGTTCAATGCGCTCCTGTGGGGAAACAGACGTCTGTGATGCGTTCGGTAAAACGTGATGATCCAAAAGTTCCCGCATGGCGGCCATGAGGAAAAAGGACTGCTCCAAAGAAACCACGTTGGGTCTCGAGTGTTACTCAAGGCAACGGAGCATCCTTCACGATGTTCCAGACCGGATGATTTCTGTATCTCCTTCTCAGGGGCGCAGAGGACATCCTGTATATGGAAAGAAGAGTGCCATGATTTCGAACAAGTATTTCGCTGTTCTTGCTGCTGCTGGCCTGACCATTTCGGGTGCAGCTGTTGCCCAGACGGTACCGCCGATCCCGCAGAGCAGCCCCGTCCCGACGATCCCGGCCGGAACGCAGGCGACCCTGCCCTCCGCCAATCTTCAGGCCGTTGCCGGTGGTAAGAACATTCTGACCGCCGCATCGCCGGGCACGCTGGGCGCGGATGGTCTTCCGTCCATCGAAAACGCACAGGCCGGCAACGTTGCGGGGCTGAGCTACTACTGTGTGCAGCAGAAGCTGGTGCTCGGCACGTCGCCGATCGTGGCATCCCGCACGCTGGCAAAACGTCCGGACGTCCAGAACGACCAGTTCTATTCGCTCGGTGGCAAGGGTCTGCTCCAGACGGCTGGCGGCAATGTCTTCGACATCAGCACCCTGCCCAAGGACAAGCGCGTCACGACGTGTAACGACGTCATCAAGAAGGCTCAGTCCCTCGGCGACTCTGCCGTTGTCGGACACTGAGGCTTCATCGTCTCAACGAAAAACGCCCCGGCTGTCATGGCCGGGGCGTTTTTTTATGCCGTAAAGCGCTGCGGGTTTCAGGCCTTGAGCTGCTCCATGAGCTGGATGCCTTCGGGATTTCCCAGCACGGCGGCCTTTTCCTGACGTGAAAGGCGCTCCAGCGCGACCTGCAGGGATGGTGCCTCCCTCAGCTTGACCAGCCCGACAAGAAGATTGGCATCGATCGGACTGCCCGGCTTGCGGGGCGGGGGCAGGGCGCCTTCATGGGCTGCGAGAAGAGTGGCGTTCTGGCGGAGTGCGGCAAAAGCCTCTTCCGGCGGAGCGTTCGGCGCATGGGCCGCGCGTTCCCGTGCCGCGTCATTGGCCGCAGCGAGCTGAAGGATCGGCGGAGGTGCTGTTTCCTCTTCGATCAGCAGCAGCCCGGCCCGGCGCAGGCCCAGCCCGACATCCCGGCTCGCTGTCAGCGCGGCCAGCGGAATGGCAAGCACCAGTCCCAGCAACACCGGCGTCATCCACAGGAACAGCGCCTGCGAGACCGACCAGGCCGCGACCGCCAGAAGCAGCCCGAACACTGTGTAGATCCAGTAACCGTGCGCCACTTCCTTCAGCGAGACCCGGCCATCGTCACGGTTCTGGGCATTCCAGCCGGAATCCCGGCCCAGCAGGATCGAAATAACGCCGGAGGTCTGGATCAGCATGGCAATCGGCGCGATCAGGCCGCCGATCAGCGTCTCCAGCACGATGGAAACCGCCAGCCGGAAAATGCCGCCCGATCCACGCAGGGCCGCGCGGTCGAATATCATGGCGATGAATGCGAGAGCCTTCGGCGCCAGCAAAATCCCCATTGTTCCGATGAAGACGAGCTTCGCCTGGACCGGGTCGACGCGCGGCCAGTGCGGATAAAGCGTGGGTTTCGTGCCGAAATATTCGGGGTGATAGAAATGGGACTGAAGCGAGATCAGGATGCCGAACAGCAGGAACAGCAGCCAGAGCGGCGACATGATGTAGGAGCCGATACCGGTCAGCATGTGTACGCGGCTGACCCAGTGCAGGCCTTTCGTGCCAAGGATCTTGCTGTGCTGCAGATTGCCCTGACACCAGCGACGGTCGCGGATGGCGACATCCGTCAGGGACGGCGGGCTTTCCTCATAGGAACCGAACAGGCCCGGCACCATGTGAATGGCCCAGCCCCCGCGACGCATGAGCGCGGCTTCCACGAAGTCATGGCTCAGGATGTGACCACCGAATGGAGCACGGCCCTTCAAATGCGGCAGACCAGCCTGTTCCGCGAAAGCCTGCGTACGGATGACGGCGTTATGGCCCCAGTAATTGCCTTCCGAACCGTGCCACCAGGCAATGCCATGCGCGATCAGCGGCCCATAAACGCGGCCTGCGAACTGCTGCATCCGGGCAAAAAGTGTGCGGCCCCCCACGATAACCGGCAGGGTCTGGATCAGGCCCACACCGTCATGCTGCTCCATGGCCGCCGTGATGCGGACGATCAGGCTGCCATCCATGACGCTGTCTGCATCAAGCGTCAGCATCTGCTGATAGGCCGAGCCGAACCGCGTCACCCAGTCGCCCAGATTGCCGGCCTTGCGATCGACGTTCTTGTGACGGCGACGATAGAAGACCCGCTTTTCGCCATTCGTGGCTTTCCGGAACTCCAGAAAAGCCCGCTCTTCCTGCACCCAGACATCCGGATTGGTCGTATCGGACAGGATGAAAAAATCAAAAGCGTCGATCTGGCCCGTTGCCAGAATGCTGTCATGGATGGCGCGTAGACCGGCGAGAACCCGCGTGGGGTCCTCGTTATAGGTCGGCATCAAGACGGCGGTGCGGCTTTTCAGCTCCGGCAGCGGTCCCGTGCGATGGATGCCAAGCCCCAGTCCGCCCCGCCGGATCAGCGAGACGAAACCACCCAGGCAGGACGTGAAGGACAGGGCAATCCAGAACGCGAGAATGGCGAACAGGACCAGAATGATGACGCCCAGTGCCGAGACACCGAGCGAATTGAAGACCTGGTTGATCCTGTACATGCCGTAGCCCGTCAGCAGCAGCGCACCGCCAAAAACGAACAGGCGGCGCAGCCACAGGAAGGACGGCGTGGTCGGCAAGGTACGGAAAGATCTGCCGTGACGGTCCGGCTGCTGGTGGAGGTTCTGCGCCTTCATGGCCAGCGGCGCTTCCGGCGGCAGGAACGGGGCTGCGGCCGGCCCGGCGGAAGGGGAGAATTCGGTCACGGCGTCCAACGATACATCCATTTTTCTGAAATCGGACCCTGATCGCCGGCGAGCTGGGCCTGGAGTTCACACATTTTCGCATCCCCGGGCACGAACTCGAAGGTTGTGCGCCAGCCCTGGATTTCGGGGTTGGGCTCGACCACGACATTGCGGATCGTGCCGGGTGTGGCCTGCGAAATCAGATGGAAGTTCGTGCCCTGCGGCACGTTCTGAAACGGCGCGCCGGTAAAGTCGATCGCGAAGAACCGTGCATCGGCATGGTCGGTCACCCCACCGATCCGCGTTGCAGCAACCCGGGCCATCTGGGTCGGCCATGGCGTGTCCCAGCCCCAGTACATCCGGTAGATGTAGCTGTATTCCTGCCCGCCCTTCATGGGCTGCTTGGGACGCCAGAAGGAGACGATGTTGTCGTTCACCTCGTTGGGCGTCGGGATCTCCACGAGATCGACGGCACCATCGCCCCAGTTGCCGATGGGCTCGATCCACAGCGACGGACGCTTCTGGTAGTTGAGCGCCAGATCCTCGTAGTCGTGGAAGGACCTCTTGCGCTGCATCAGGCCGAAACCGTGCGGGCTGCTGTCGGCAAAGGCCGAGAACTGAAGGTCGGTCGGGTTGATGAGCGGCCGGTAAAGCTGCTGCCCCGCACCCGTCCAGATCTGAAGCGCCTCGCTGTCATGAGCGGCAGGGCGCCAGTCATCGACGTGATTGCGCTCGTTGGCGTCGAAATAGAACATGCCCGTGAGCGGTGCGATGCCGGATTCCGTGATGTCCTGACGCGGGAACAGCGAGGACTGGACGTCGAAGACGGTCGTATCGCCCGGACGGATGGTGAAGCGGAACGCGCCGGTTAGAGACGGGCTGTCGAGCAGCGCGTGAATGACGATGGATTCCACGCCCGGCTCCGGCTTTTCAAGCCAGAACTCGCGGAACAGGGCGAATTCCTCGCCCTTCGGATTGCCCGTGCCATCTGCGAACGCACGGGCGGACAGTCCGTAATTCTGGCCCTTGGCCACGGCGCGGAAATAGGATGCGCCGAGGAAGACGGCACATTCTTCCATGACGCCCGGCGTGTTGATCGCATAGCGCAGACGCAGGCCCGAGAAACCGAGATCATCCGTGACGCGCAGGACGGGGTTGGAATAGGTGAAGAGATCGGGATCGTAGGGAATGGGCGTGGACTGTCCGCCCGTGACCTCGTTCATGCCGATCCGCGGCTTGTACAGGAATCCACGCGGAAAGAACTCCACGTCGAACGCCAGATTCTGGTCGTGCCACAGGGCCTTTTCGGGATTGAAGGTAATGCTGCGGAACTGGTCGAAATCCATGTTCGCAATTGCAGCGGGCAGCGTCGGAGACGGCGGAGAATAGGGCTTTTTCGACAGGCGCTGCGCCAGAATCCGGACAGTGTCATTGTCAAAAGGCGCCGATTCCGGCGCGGAAGGCCCGGTCGGTGGAGAGGGCGTTGTGGCTGTGGACTGGGCATGGGCCATACGGGTAGCTGTTCCCAGAAGGGTCAGTCCGGCCCCAAGCTTGACCAGATCACGGCGCAGGATACTCATACTTTTCCCAATATCCCAGTTTCTGTCGGCGTCTCCGAAACGAAGACCGGTCTTTCAGCGATACGCTGGAAGACTTTCGTTGCGAAGAGCCCTTCTATGATGAGGATGCCATTTCACAAGGGCTGGCGCGGCCTTTTTATGGCATGCGCTCAGAATGACACATTATTGTGAAATCTGTTGCTGCAAGACATCAAGTAACGGAACATTGCCAGACAATCCGGCGACAGATGTTTCCGTTATTGCGTCGAGATGCGGAACCCGGAACAGGATCTGCGTTTTGCCAAAGCGCGAAATGTCCCGTTCATTGCCGGAATTCGGCGGTCCGACAGGCACCACGCCCGCCACGGGAATACCGCGCCGCCGCAGCGCTTCAAGGCTCAGAAGCGTGTGATTGATTGTCCCTAGTCCGCTGCGTGTGACCAGCACGACCGGCAGGCCAAGGCTTTCGATCAGGTCCACGATCATCATGTCTTCACGCACCGGCACCATCAGGCCGCCCGCGCCTTCCACAACCAGTGGCCCCTGCACCTGCGGGAGGACAAGCCGTCCCGGATTGACGGTCACGTTTTCCAGATCGCCCGCTGCGAGCGGGGCAAGCGGGGCCTGAAATGCATAGGCAGGGGGGATGATACGCGTAGGAGACAACCCGGCAAGGTCCCGGACGGTGGGCGTATCGCCTTCCTCATCCGCAAGACCGGTCTGAAGTGGCTTCCAGTAGGTGGCGTTCCAGGCGCGGCACAGAATGGCGCTGACCAGCGTCTTGCCGATCCCGGTATCCGTTCCCGTGACGAAAACCCCGCGTTGAAAATTCATGGCTCTGTCCTTTCCGTTTTCACGCCGGATTTTACGAATGACCCGATGCCGATCTGATAGGTCACGCTGGAACTCGTACGGTCAAAATGCCGCATGGCCCGGCGCAGGGCCGCAGTGCTGGCGGGGGAGCTATCGACGCGCGGAACCGATGCGCCGATCTGCCGCAGACCCCGCAGGAACATACGCGCGCTATCGACGGGATCATGCAGCGTCAGCACTTCCCATGTTCCTGCGCCACCGGGAGGCCATTCGGTTTGCACCGTCTGCGCGGATGGATAATCCGGCACCCCACAGGGCGCGCCTTCCGCCAGACAGGCCTGTTTCCATTCGTCCAGACTGTCCTGCAGCAGTGTCGTGACCATCAGCCGGCCCTGTGGTGCCAGCAGGTCGCAAAGCCGCCGCAAGCCGTCGCTCCGGTTCGAGAACCATTGCAGGCACAGGCTGGAGGCAATCAGATCGAACGGACCGGACGTATCCGGGTGTTCCGCGTCCATGACGTGAAAGCGGGTGGCCTCTCCCGAGAGTCGCTGACGTGCCCGCGCGATCATGCCGGGCGCCAGATCGGTGGCCAGCAGGCTGGCCTGCGGGAAATGGTTCGCCAGCTGCGCCGTCAGGAAACCGGTGCCGCAGCCAAACTCCAGAATGGACGTGGGTACATGATCCGCCGTCGCGGTCTGGATGCGGTCCATCAGCGCCGTAGCGCAGCGGCGCTGGATATGAGCGGCGGCGTCATAGTCCTCGGCGGCGTCAAATCGCGCGGCAATGCTGTTGCGGCGCAGAATGTCGTTGGGAGTATCAGCGCAGGTCATCGAGCCACCGCCGTATGAAATCTGCGCAGAGTCCGGGATGGGTGAGGGGCAGCAGATGCCCACCCTCAACCTGTTCGCCTGCTGTCGCAAAACCCGTCTTCGCCGCGCCGAACGGATCGTCGGTGCCCGTCATCCAGTGTAGCCGGTCTTTCCAGTCCGCAGCCTGCGAGCGATGGTCCAGAGTCTGAAGCGCGTCCAGTCCACGATCCAGTGCATCCACATCTGGCGTACCGGGAAGAGACGCATCCGTTCCACAAAGAGCGCGGAAATCATGCAGAACGGCAGCAGGATCACGTTTCAGGCGAGCCCGCATCCGGGTCAGAACTCGTTCAGGCGTCCCGTCCGGGAAATCTGGCGCGGCTGTGAAACGCGGAAAGCCGTTGAGAAAAACCAGCCCCTCACATCCCGGCAGCTCCTGTCCCAGCAGCGCTAGCGATCCGGCTGAATGTCCGACAGCCAGATAGGGCGTCTGCGGCAGGGCAGGGCGATGTTCCGAGCCAAAATACCCGCAATCCACGACCTGCGCGCTTACATCCGGCAGATGTGCCAGCATTGGCACCCAGAAGGAGGCGTCAAAGCCCCAGCCATGCACAAGATAAAGTGCCCGTGTCATGCGACGTCTCTTATCAGAGCGATGACGGCCTGCCCCAGACGGTCGATTTGCGCATCGCTCAGCCCGGCATGGAGCGCCAGACGCAGGCGCGCGGTTCCGGCTGGCACGGTCGGCGGGCGGATTGCGACTGTCAGGAAGCCCGCCTCTTCAAGCCCGGCGGCCACAGCCATGGCGCGTTCGGATTCCCCGATCAGGACAGGAACGATCTGTGTTGTGGAGTCTGCCGTGGACAGTCCAGCCCCATGCAGCATGGTCCGAAGCCGCTCGGCCTGCTCCAGCAGCACGGCGCGCTCGCCATCCAGACTCGGAACGACATCCAGTGCTGCGTCAATCGCGCCCAGAACCGCAGGGGGCAGGGCCGTGCTGTAAATAAAGCCCGACGCATGGTTCACCAGATAGTCGCAGAGCGGTTTCGAGCCCGCGATATACGCGCCCATCCCGCCCAGCGCCTTGCTGCATGTTCCCATCGTCAGATCGGCCATCCCGCAGGACAGGCCGCGACCCTGTGGTCCCAGAACACCGGTCGCATGGGCTTCGTCCACGTAAAGGAATGCTCCTGCCCGGTCCGCCAGCGCGCGGAGGGCCGGAATATCGGCACGGTCTCCGTCCATGGAGAACACGCTCTCCGTCACGATCATACGCAGGCCGGGTTTTTCGGCCTCACGGGCCAGCAGGCTTTCCAGATGGGACAGATCGTTGTGCCGGAACCGGATCTGCCGCACACCAGCCGCCGCGCAGCCATGATGCAGGCTGGCATGGTTCAGCCGGTCCGAAAATACCAGCATCGGTGCGCCCGTCCGGGCCACGGACAGGGCACACAAAGCCGGCATGACGGACGCATTGGCCTGCCAGCCCGAGGCAAACAGGATCGCGTCCTCGCAGCCCTTGAAGGCGGCCATTTTCGTCTCGACCTGCCGGTGCAGGTCCAGCGTGCCGCTGACCAATCGGGAGGCGCGCGCACCGGTGCCGAAGCGCAGCGCCCAGTCCGCCGCGCGTTCGCGCAGCAGCGGGTGATCCGCCAGCCCCAGATAATCGTTGGACGACACATCCAGCATCCGCCGCCCGTCGCGGACAATCATCCCGTCCTGCCGGACCACAGGGCGCAGGCTCCGGCGTGTTCCGACGGCCTCGCGGTCAGTCAGGGTGGCCGTGAAATGGCTGTCGAACAGGCTCATGCGCCCTCCCGCAGAACGTCCACGATGGCCGTCGTCAGGCATGTCAGTTCTTCGGGCGTGATTGTGAAGGCGGGCGTCAGATAGACGATGTTGCGGAACGGCCTGATCCAGACGCCACGCTCCACGAAGGCCCGGCGGAGCGCATCGGGATTGTCCAGCGTCTCAAGTTCCACCACGCCGATTGAGCCGAGAATGCGCACATCCCTGACGCCGGGCAGGGTGCGGCATGGCTCCAGGTCCCGCGCAAGCTGGGCCGAAATCGCCGCGACCTGCTCCAGTCGCGGCTCGGATTCGAACAGGTCCAGCGATGCATTGGCCACCGCGCAGGCCAGCGGATTGGCCATGAACGTCGGTCCATGCATCAGGGCGTGCCCAGCGCTGTCGGACAGGAACGCCTCGAAGACACCCCGCCGGGCCACAGTAGCGGCCAGTGCCATGGTTCCGCCCGTCAGGGCTTTGGAGAGCGCCACGATATCCGGCACGATCCCGGCCTGCTCGCAGGCGAACATCGTCCCGGTGCGTCCAAAGCCGGTGAAGATTTCATCGAGGATCAGCAGAATCCCGTGCCGGTCGCACAGTTCGCGCAGACGCCGCAGCACCTCGGGGTCATGGAACAGCATGCCCCCTGCGCCCTGAACCAGAGGCTCCGTGACCATCGCCGCGACGCTGTTGCCGCGTTCCGCCAGAAGGGCTTCAAGCCGCGCCAAGCTGTCCGCATCCACGGGCAGATCGGCCAGAACCTGTTCGGGCAGGACCCCCGCGAACAGGCTGTGCATGCCTTCCTCGGGGTCGCAGATGGACATCATGCCCAGCGTGTCCCCGTGATAGCCGCCGCGGAAAGACAGGATCTTCGTCCGGCCTATGGTGCCCCGGTTGATGTGGTACTGCAGCGCCATTTTGATCGCGACTTCCATCGCGACCGATCCGGAATCGGTGAAAAAGACCCGTTCCAGATCGCCCGGCAGTATGGTCGCCAGCCGTGCGGCCAGACGGATGGCGGGTTCATGCACCATCCCGCCGAACATCACATGCGGCATCCGTTCCGCCTGACGGACCAGCGCTTCATGAATATGCGGATGGCTGTAGCCGTGACACGCCGTCCACCAGGCTGCCACCCCGTCCACAAGCTCCCGGCCGTCCGCAAGCGTGATCCGGCTGCCGGACGTGCGTACGGCCTCGACGGGGAAGGGGGCGGTCTGCATCTGGGTGTAGGGCAGCCACAGATGTGGCAGGTCAGCGGCGGTCAGGGGAGGGGCGGAAGGAGCGTTGCGAGACATGATTTGCGTTTTCCCGCATGGCTGGGGGTGAGTCCATCCCCTGCCCCTTATGGAGCCTTGGGGAAGGGGCAGGATCGTTCCGCAGACGGCACGCCGTATCATAAAAAGGTCACGTTTTGTCAGGCAACGATGTGGCATCACCCCCGTTAGTGGAGCGTTCCTGACTAGTGGAACCCTGAACAGGGGTAAGTGTGGAACGTGGAAACATTTTGAGCTCCCGACGCGGGAGCCATGACGAGGTTGAAGACCAATGCTGAGTTCCAAGGTCATTCATGTTGATGGCGTCTTTCTGGGAACGGCCATCATGAGTGGAAGCCTGAACACCCTGCGTTTCTATGCCACGCATGAGAGCGTGCGTGCGCTTCACAATGCCTGCATGCCGGATTTCGGCGCGCTGTATGCCCAGGTCAGAAGCCTGTTCAACCGCAGCCGCCTGCTGACGCCGAAAGTCGCCTGATCCGGCCGTTCTGATCCTTATCCCCTGCGGCGCGTCAGGTGCCGCAGAATGTATTCATGACCCTTTCATGAGGCGCCGGGGGCATCCCGAACCCGTCTGCCGCATCATCAAACGGGTGTGACAGCGCCTCAACCAGACGGTGGAATGGCGCATAATCGCCTGCCACGGCCGCCTGGATCATCTCTTCGATCCTGTGATTGCGCGGAATAATGCGGGGATTCGTGGCCTGCATGTCCGTGTAACAGGTCTCGGTCGGGCGCTCTTCCCGACCCAGCCGCGCCTGCCAGTCCCTGATCCAGTCTTCAATTCCCGAACCCGGCCCGAACAGCGCCACGAGACTGTCCGTCTGTCCCGTCCGAACCACGTCGCCAAGCCGTCGGAATGTCAGCGTGAAATCTGCTTCTCCGCGATGCATGGCCGTCAGCAGGCGTCCCGTCAGCCGGGGATCTCCGTTTTCTTCCCGCCCCAGACCGAGCTTCCGCCGCCAGCCGCCGAGATAGGTGCAGTTGAACACTTCATCAAAGCGCACCAGCGCGTCCTTGGCCTGTTCGATCGCCTTCTCGCGATCGCTGTCGAGCAGGGGCAGGAGTGCTTCTGCCAGGCGCCCAAGGTTCCACAGCGCCATGTCGGGCTGGTTTCCGTAGGCATAGCGTCCGTTCTGGTCGATGAAGCTGAAGACCTTCGCCGGGTCATAGGCATCCAGAAATGCGCAGGGCCCGAAATCAATCGTCTCACCTGCGATGGACATGTTGTCCGTGTTCATGACGCCATGAATGAACCCGACCAGCATCCACCGCGCCACCAGATTAGCCTGCCGCGCCGTCACGGCTTGCAGAAGCGCCAGATAGGGATTTTCAGCCTCTGCCAGTTCCGGATACAGGCGCCCGATCACATGGTCCGCAAGAATGCGCACCCCTTCGATATCGCCCTGCGCTGCGAAATACTGGAACGTCCCGACCCGCACATGGCTGGAGGCGACCCGCACGATGACGCCGCCGGGCTGCATCGTCTCGCGGGCGACGCTCTCGCCTGTTGTCAGGGCCGCGAGCGCGCGTGTTGTGGGAATGCCGAGCGCATGCATGGCCTCGCTGACCACATATTCGCGCAGAACCGGTCCCAGAGCCGCCCGTCCGTCTCCGCGTCGTGAAAATGGCGTCGGTCCGGACCCTTTGAGATGAATGTCCCGCAGGCGCCCGGAGCGATCCGTCACTTCACCGACCAGCATGGCCCGCCCGTCCCCGAGGCTCGGGACGAAGTGCCCGAACTGATGCCCGGCATAGGCCATGGCCACAGGCGCGGCGCCGTCCGGTCGCAGGCCCTGGCTCAGAAAGGCGATCCCCGCCGGGCTGCGCAGCCAGTCCGGGTCCATCCCGAGTTCATGCGCCAGAGGCTCGTTCAGCGCCACGATCTGTGGATTGCGAAACGGCGCCGGGGAGAGGGGGGCAGAGAAACGCTCGGGCAGGGAGGCATAGATGCGGGAGAGCTGCATCAGAAATCCAATCGGGACTTGTGGAGTCTGTCTTCAGATGGGCCAGAGAGCCGCAAAAGGGAAGGGCAGCAGCCACTTTCCGGGTTCAGCTTTCGGCATCTCTGGGAAAACAGTGCGTGTCCAGAAGCCCGGTCAGCCAGTCCGTAAAGACTTCCAGCCTGCGGGAGAGATGTGTCCGGTGCGGGTATAACAGCGTCATCGGAAGCGGGGCGGCCCGCCATTGCGGCAGGATATCAACGAGTTCACCCCTGCGGATGTGGGGAAGCACGTCATAGGCGGGAAGCTGCGCCAGCCCCAACCCTGCCAGGCAGCAGGCCACGGCTCCTTCCGCGCTGTTGACTGTCACGCGTCCCCGGACCGGTCTGCTGTCTTCCCGGCCATCGTGCTCCCATTCCCAGTCTTCGATACGGCCCGTGGTGGGCGAGGCGTAGAGCAGCGCCTGATGCGCCGACAGATCGGCGGGAGTCTGCGGGGTGCCATGCTGCGCCAGATAGGACGGGCTCGCGACATTGAAGACCGGCAGCAGCCCCAGTTTCCGGCCAATCAGGCTCGAATCCTGCAAAGGCCCGACCCGCAGCACACAGTCCGTCCCGTCTTCGGCCAGATTGATGCTGCGATCCGTCATGCCAAGCTCGATGTCCAGCCCCGGATAACGGTCCAGAAACTCAGGAAGGGCGGGCGCGACGATCAGCCGTCCGATCCGGCTGGGAAGATTGACCTTCACATGCCCGCGCGTCTGGGAACTGTGGAGCCGGAACTGATTTTCAGCGTCTTCGAAGTCCCCAAGCAGCCGCAGGGCAGTCTGCTGGAACATCCGGCCATCATCCGTCAGCCGGACCGATCGCGTGGTGCGCGCCAGAAGACGGGTGCCAAGCCGGTTTTCCAGTTCCTGCACGGCGGTCGAAACCGTGGAGCGGGGCATCTGAAGCGTATCGGCCGCATGCGTGAAGCTGCCACTTTCCGCGACCCGGATGAAAATGCGGAGCAGGTCGATGCGGTCCATGATGTCTCCGGCATGCTGGGGGAGGCTGTTCGTTAATCCTGATAGATGATGTCAGGTTTTCATGCTTTTTCCGGATTGTCTGACAAATCATAGTCCCTGTCATCATCCATACAGCGCGAGGAACTCCTCAACATGGCCGATCACAGCATCAAGGGAAAAACCGCTCTCATCACGGGCGGTGCCAAGAATCTGGGCGGGCTGATCGCTCTCGATCTCGCCGCTCAGGGCGCAGCCGCCATCGCTGTTCATTATAACAGTGCCGCCACCCGAGCGGATGCCGAGGCCACGGTTACGGCCCTGAAAATGCAGGGCGTGCGGGCACAGGCCTTCCAGGCCGATCTGACGACGGCTGCCGCGAATGAAAAACTGTTTGCCGACGTTGTCGCGGCACTGGGAAAACCGGATATCGCCATCAATACGGCGGGCAAGGTTCTCAAGAAGCCGATTTTGGAGACGTCCGAGGACGAGTATGACGAGATGTTCGCCGTCAACGCCAAGGCTGCCTATTTTTTCATCAAGGAAGCCGGGCGGCACCTGAACGACAACGGCAAGCTCCTGACCATCGTGACGTCCCTGCTCGGTGCCTATACGCCGTTCTATTCGACATATGCCGGCTCGAAAGCCGCCGTCGAGCATGTGACGCGTGCGGCGTCAAAGGAGTTCGGTGCGCGGGGTATTTCCGTCAATGCGATTGGTCCGGGCCCGATGGATACGCCGTTCTTCTATGGTCAGGAGGCCCCGGAAGCTGTGGCCTATCACAAGACGGCCGCCGCCCTGTCGTCCCTGAGCAAAACGGGTCTGACCGATATCGAGGACATCGTACCCATCGTCCGCTGCCTGGTTTCGGACGGCTGGTGGATGACCGGACAGACCATTCTCGTCAACGGGGGGTACACGACGAAGTAACGGTCCCTGAAGGGGAGGAGAGGAAAGCCAACACTTTCTGAAAAGCCCAAACCCCGTGACGAAAAGGGAAAAGACAAAACACCCGCTCCGGAATAACAGGACACGGGATATGGTTTTCTCTGATCATATCCCGTGTTTTCAATAAAACGTCCTCGTGACGAGGGTGTTTATGCTTGAAGGTGTTAATGAGTTTTTGATCTGTCTGGAGTATGCTGGCATCAGGTATTTTTCAGTTCCTGCCTGCAGGGGTGGTGACGGAAAAGGGAGTCTTCTCTATTCATGAGAAGATGAACTGGCGTTCCTGCCTTTGGTGCCGCCCTTTGGTCCGCCTTGGCGCGACAACAGCATAGAGGACATTTCGTGGAGCATACCCAGAGCTTGTCAGGCCCCGACGGAAGAGTCAGTCCAACCGTCATCCGGCTTTACGCTGTCCTGGCCGCAGCCCGCTATCACGGCCTGGAACTGGATATCCGCGATTTTGCGGCGGAGCCAGGTGAGGATTCGCCGTCTCCCGCCACTCTCGCGCGCTGGCTGAACGAACAGGGCGCCGTTGCCAAGGGCATGCGCCTGCGGTGGCGTTATCTCGTCAAGATCCGCAATTCCCCGCCTGTTGTCCTGATGTTCAAGGATGGCTCGGCCGGTCTGATGGTCCGCGCCGATGCCGAAAAGGGCGTGGTATGGCTCCGTGATCCGATGGGTGGCGAGGGCGATACCCCCGTTCCCGTCGACGAACTGCGTCTCATGCAGGTCTGGACCGGCGATGTGCTGCTGGTCAAACGCCGGCGTGACGAATCCGAGGCGGACGCCAAGTTCGATCTGCTCTGGTTCGCGAAGATGGTGCTTCGCGAAAAAAAGGTGATGCGGGATATCGCCTTTGCGTCGCTGATTTTGAGTATTCTGCAGATCTTCCCCGCCCTTATCGTCATGCAGGTTGTCGATCGGGTGGTGAACTACCACTCCATGGCGACGCTGGTTTCCCTGAGCGGTTTTGTCATCATTCTCTCGTTCTATGAAATCCTGCTGACCTACGCCCGGCGCGAGCTGTCCCTGATCCTGTCAACCCGACTGGACGCCCGTATCTCGTTGCACGCTTTCAACAGGCTGCTTGCCCTGCCGCTCGAGTTCTATGAGCGCGAACAGACGGGTGAAATCCTGGGTCGTTTCATGGCCGTCTTCAAGGTCCGGGACTTCCTGACCGGGCAGCTGATGAGCACCCTGCTGGATCTCTTCACCCTGATCGTGGTCCTGCCCGTCCTGTTCGTGATGAGCCCGACTCTCGCATGGATGACGCTGGCCGCTGCCGGATGCATCGGTCTCATTGTGGTGGTGTTCCTGCCGCCTGTCACACGTGTCATTGGCCGGCAGGTGCTCGCCGAAATGAAGCGTGGCTCCATTCTCTATGAGACGGTTGCCGGCATCCGGACAGTCAAGACCCTGGCCCTGGAAACGACGCGGCGTGAACTGTGGGATGAACGTACGGCAGATGTGGTGCGCTGGAAACTTGCGGCCGGTCGTATGGCCAGCTGGCCCCAGACCCTGGTCATGCCATTCGAGATTTTCATCAACCGCGGCATCATCCTGGTGGGCGCCTATCTGATCCTGACGAATGCGAGTTCCATGCAGGCCGGTGCTCTCATGGGCTTCATGATGCTCGGTGGACGTGTCGCCAGCCCGCTCGTCAACCTTGCCAAGCTGATGGAGGCCTTCAACGAGGTCAGTGTCTCCCTGAGCGAAGCCGGAATGGTCCTGAACCAGCCGACGGAAACCAAGGCGCTGACAACGGGCATGCGCCCTGTCGTCAAGGGAGCGCTGTCGTTCAATCATGTCGACTTCTCCTACCCCGGTTCGACAACCAAGGCCCTCAATGACGTCACGTTCGATATTCCTGCCGGAACGATGCTGGGTCTCGTCGGGCGCTCAGGATCCGGTAAATCGACGATCACCCGCCTTCTTCAGGGTGTGAGTCGGAACTACACGGGGTATCTGCGTCTTGATGGCGTGGATCTGCGTGAAATCAACCTGACCCATCTGCGCCGTTCCTTTGGCGTAGTACTTCAGGACAACTTCCTGTTCCGTGGAACGATCCGCGACAACATCACGGCGGGCCGTCCGGGACTGACGATCGATGACGCGATCCGCGCCGCGCGTCTTGCCGGTGCCGAAGAGTTCATTGAGCGCATGCCGGCCGGGTATGATACCTGGATTGAAGAAGGCTCGACCAACATCTCGGGTGGGCAGCGGCAGCGGCTTGCCATTGCCCGTGCGGTCATCAGTGATCCGAAGCTGATGATTCTGGATGAGGCCACATCGGCGCTGGATCCAGAGTCCGAAGCACTCGTGAACGCCAATCTGCAACGGATCGGCAAGGGCCGGACGATGGTGATCGTTTCCCACCGTCTGTCGTCTCTTGTAAACTGTCACCAGATCGCGGTCATGGATCAGGGCAAGCTGGTCGATATCGCACCTCACCGGATCCTTCTGGAGCGCTGTGAAATCTATCGCATGCTCTGGCTGCAGCAGAACCGGCACATGACAGATAACGACGTTCCCGGTTCTGCCGGGCAACTGACGGAAGGAGAGTAATCATGAGCTCTTCCGACATGATCCCCAATGAGGGCCAGCCTTCCGGCCAGTCCGATGAAGACTTCAACCAGCATGTTCCGCGGACAGCTACCGATCCTTTCGCGCCCAACGACATGCCGCTGGCGTTGCTTGAATTCCATTCACCAACGGCAGGACTGATCAATCTTCCGGCTACCCCGGCCGCGCGTTACATCATTCTGCTGATCGGCGGCCTGTTCCTGGCCTGTCTTGCGGTCATGGCCCTGTTTCCGATCAATCGGGTCGTCTCCACACCGGGCCGGCTGATTTCGACACAGCCGACCATTGTCGTGCAGCCGCTTGAAACCTCCATCATCCGTTCCATCGATGTGCATGTTGGCGATTTCGTGAAAAAGGGTGATGTGCTTGCCCATCTCGATCCGACCATCACCGAGGCTGACATCACGAACATGCATCTGCAGCGTGATGCCTATCAGGCGGAATATGACCGTCTGAAAGCGGAAGCCGCGGGGCAGGACTATCATGTCAATCTGAACGATCCTGCGTCGGTCGAGCAGGGCGCCGCTTTCCTGCGCCGCAAGACCGAATACCAGGCGCATGTCGAGAACTATGCCCAGCAGATCGCCAGTCTTGAAAGCGATATCCAGGGCTACAGGGCCAATGCGGCCATGTATGGCAGCAAGATGCGCGTCGCCTCCGAGGTCCTGCAGATGCGACAGCGGGAACAGGCCGATCAGGTCGGCTCCCGTCTTTCAACCCTTGGCGCGCAGACCGAACTGATGGAAGCCGAGCGCGCGGAGATCGCTGCCCAGCAGAGCGCCAACTCCGCAGAGAAGAAGCTGGCCGCCATGAAGGCCGAGCGTGACGGATATATCGGGAACTGGCAGGCCAAGATCTATTCGGACCTGACCGAAGCCGGGCATCATCTGGCCGAATACCGCAGTTCCTATGAAAAGGCGCGTCTACGTCAGGATCTCGTTCTGCTGCGTGCACCGGAAGACGGTATTGTCCTGACCATCGCACAGGGCTCTGTCGGCTCTGTTCTTCAGTCCGCCGGACAGTTCATCACCCTCGTTCCCACGGGCTACGGTCTTGAAATGGAAGCCGTCCTGCGCTCGCAGGATATGGGCTTTGTTCAGGTCGGCGATCATGCGCTGCTGAAATTCGCGACCTTCCCGTACGATCAGTACGGCGGTGCGGAAGCGACGGTTCGCGTCATCAGTGCGGATGCTTTCACGCCCTCCTCGCAGAACGCCGGTGGTGGCAGTAACGGAAATACACCGTCTGATGATGCTACTGCTTCGGGGGTCTATCGTGTCCGTCTGCGGATCGACCGTTACACCCTGCATGGGCAGCCCTCCTTCTTCCATCCGATGCCGGGCATGTCCCTGACGGCTGATATCGATGTCGGAAAACGGACCGTGCTGCAGTATCTGTTCAACAAGATTACGCCGGCACTTACCAATGGTATGAGAGAGCCATAATAAAAGCACGGAGCGTCCCCAGAAGCGCTCAAAGGAACGCCCGGTACAGACCGGGCGTTCCTGTATGACAGTTATTCAGGACCTGTGTCGCTCATGTCGTTCAAACGTCGCCTTTCCGCTCTTCTTTCCTCTCGGGGAAAGCTGGAATATGCGATCCATCTCACGGAAACCGGTCAGGCTGTTCAGGGGTTCGCGCTTCTCAGCCGCCTCGCCGCCACAGGAGACGCAGAGGCTGTGTTCCGGGTCGGACGCGCCTATCTGGACGGGCTTGGGGTTCCGCCCAGTCTCGAAGATGGCGCTCGGTGGATCTATCAGGCCGCCGAGGCAGGGCATATCGAAGCGGCTTTCGTGCTGGCCACCCTTTATACGGTCGGCCTGCCCGAAGGATTTGAAATCCGTACGGCCAGCGAGGGGCTGGATCTCTCGCATGTGCCGCAGGTAGGCCCAAGACATCCGGATTTCCACCTTGGTCTGCGCTGGGCCAAAATCGCTGCGGATGCCGGCTCCCCGGATGCACAGGCCCTGTTGGGATATATCCTGACCAATGGACCGGAAGACCTGCGCGACCTGACGCAGGCCCGGTCCTGGTACGACCGTTCCGCGGCCGCGGGGTGTTCGCAGGGCCATCTTGGTGTGGCGCTTTCCATTCTCCAGGAGGCCCATTCAGACGAGGACCTGTCTGCCGCCGCCCGGCATCTGATCGAAGCGACAAAAGGTGGTCTCGGCACGGCTTTCGATATTCTGGGCAGGATGTACGAATCAGGTTCGGGCGTGCCCCGGGATCTCGGGAAGGCCGCCAGTTATTTCCATCAGGCGGCGGAACGCAACATCGTAACCGCTCAGGCGCGCTACGGACTGATGCTGCTGGAAGGAACGGGCACGCCCCGGCATTACGGCCGGGCTGAAACCTGGCTGAAGCGTGCTGCGGCGAATGGGGATACGCAGTCCGCCGCCCTGCTTGGTGATCTGTGTGCCAATGGCGGCGATCTGCCTCCCAATCTGATGGAAGCCTCCAAATGGTACCGCCTGGCTGCCGAGCAGAAACACGCCGGCGCTGCACGGGCCCTGGGGCTTCTCTATCTGACAGGAAATGGCGTCCATCAGGATCCCGATGTCGCGGCGCACTGGTTCAGGGTCGCGTCGGAAGCGGGGGATGCGCATGCGGATGCGGATTTCGGGAACCTGATTCTCGCCGGAGCGTCCGCCACCCCTGATGAAAAGCAGGCTCTGCATGCCCGTTTCGAAAAAGCCGCCGAAAAGGGGGATCTGGTCGGGGCCTATAATCTGGGTGTGTGCTTTGCCGAAGGCGTGACGGGCACGAAGGATGGACGTGAAGCGGCCCGCTGGATGCAGAAAGCTGCCGATGGTGTCGTCAACGCGCAGTACTGGTACGGCAGGATGCTGCTGGAAGGGCGCGGCGTGCAGCCCGATCCCACGCAGGCGCTCTACTGGATGGAAAAGGCTGCCGATGCGGGCATGTCCGAGGCGCAGGTTACCGTAGCGGGGCTTCTCGTGGACGGGAGCATCAACGGCCGTCAGGATCATGAGAAAGCCCTGACGCTGTACCGCAAGGCCGCCGAGAGCGGCAACGTGGACGCCATGTTCTCGCTGGCCGCGATGTATGGCGGCGGCCATGATGTCCCCGAGAACCGCCCGCAGGCGCAGCTGTGGTTCCGCAAGGCCGCCCAGCGTGGAAACGGCCTCGCCCAGATGATGCTCGGCCGCTATCTCGTGCGCGGACTGGCTGGCGTGACGGACCCGGTAGAAGGTCGCATCTGGCTGGAGCGTGCGAAAGCGCAGAATATCAGGGACGCTGAAGTGGAGCTCGCCCTTCTGGACGAAGCGCAGCCGGACGACGATGACTGATCTCCGTGTCTGCTGATCGTCCTCCCTCCGGTCCGAAGACCCCCGCTGCGGCGTTCGCGGGGTTTGGACGGATCGTCAGCGACGAGGACCGCGCCCTGTGGCGTGAGGCCATGAGCCGCAGGGCGCAGGAAGCCTTTGCCCGGGGGCATGCCGCCTTTCAGGCAGGCAACACATCGCTTGGCCTGTTTTGGCTCGAGCGGGCCGAACGGATGTCGCGGCATAACCCCAATCTGAAGTGGTCTGTCGGGCTGGCCTGTCTTTCCGCGGGCAGGCTCATGGACTGCCTGGTCCGCATGGAGGATCTGCGCCAGGATTTCGGGCTGCGGGAAGCGGCGTTTCTGGAAGTCGTCTGTCTGGCGCGGCTGCAGCGCATGGAGGACGCCACAGCCCGGATGCAGGCAGCCCTGTCCGTCTTTCATGCGACCCCGGAAACCTATCCTCTGGCGGAACAGATCACAGTTTCCGCAGGGCTGCCGGGATGGATGACGGCATCCAATGCAGGCACCGTCCATATCGGCACGTCCCGTCCGTTCCGTCTGTTTCTTGATGGGCGGGAAATTGCACAGGGTGCCTCGGGCGGCCGATATGACCTTCCGGAAGGCTGGCGCTCAGCACGGCATCTGGCGGTCCAGGTCGGACGCCGGCATGTTCTTGGCAGTCCGCTGGATATAGCCGCCCTGACCCGCTGCGAGTCCTTTGTGAAAGCGGAGGCGGATGGCTTGAGAGGCTGGATCTGGACGCCGGCCGAACCCGCGCATGTCCCTGCAATCACACTCTGGAACGGCTGCGTCCTCCGGGCCGAAGCCTTCGCGCAGGATGTGGACAGCGACGTCCCTCTGGCGCGCTACCGGGTGTTTCACGTTCCGGCCAAAGAGTGCCCCGACCGCGATGAGGGGCCCCTCGATTTATGGAACGAAAACGGCCGTCTTCTGACGGGTGCTCCCGTTGATCCTCTGGTGGGGAAGCTGGTTTCGGGACAGACACGGGATCTGCCGGCACGGTTACGTCCTTTGAAGATCCGTCCGGGCAGGATGCGTCCGCATCTTCCGCGCCAGAGTCCAGGCTGCGCGGTCGTAATCCCGGTCTATGCCGATCGGGTCCGGACCATGGCATGCCTGCGGACCGTTCTTGCGACATGCCCGGCGGATGTACCGGTGATCGTCGTGGATGATGCGACCCCGGAGCCACCTTTGGCCCGGGCGCTCGATCAACTGGCGGAGGACGGACGGATGACCCTGATCCGTCACGACCGGAACCGGGGCTTTCCGATTTCCGCCAATGACGGAATGCGGGCGGCGGCAGGACGGGACATCCTGCTGCTGAACAGTGACACGCTTGTCCCGGCTGGCTGGGTCGAGCGGCTGCGGGCAAGGCTTGCAGGAGCCGATGTCGGTACGGTCACGCCGCTTTCCAACGATGCCACCATCCTGTCCTACCCGTCCACGGACCGTCCCAACCCGGTTCCATCCCTTGCGGAAATGCGCGCGATGGACCGGCTGTGCCAGAAGAATGGGGCTCTCTCTACGGAGATCGACCTGCCCACTGCCCACGGGTTCTGCATGGCGATTTCCGCGGACTGTCTGGCCGAAACGGGCCTGTTCCGCGAAGACCTGTTCGCCCAGGGCTATGGCGAGGAAAATGATTTCTGCCTCCGCGCCACGGCCAGAGGATTCCGACACCTCGCTGCGCCGGAGCTTTACGTGGCCCATGTCGGATCCGCATCATTCGGAACAGCCAAGAACGCTCTCGGCGTGCGGAATCTGGATATCCTCAATGCCCTGCACCCCGGCTATCATGACCTCGTGGCGCGTTTCATCACCGCCGATCCCCTGCACGCAACACGTCGCAGACTGGATGCTGCACGGCTGATGCGGCAGGGCGCGGGGCGGCCTGCCATTCTCATGGTGCAGCATGACGCCGGTGGCGGCGTCGGGCGTGTCGTGCGTGAGCGTTCAGAGGCTTTCGAGGCGGACGGCGTTCTGGCTCTCGCGTTTCGTCCCCATGAAAGCGGCTGCCTGCTCGAATACGCCCTTGATGGAAAACGCTTTCCCAACCTGAAATACCGTCTCCCGGATGAACTGCCGTCCCTGCTGGACCTGCTCGCCGCCCTGCGTGTCCGGGCGGTGGAGTGGCACCATCTGATCGGGCACGCGCCCTGCATCCGGACCCTGCACGAGGCGCTCGGCGTTCCGTATGACGTCTTCATCCATGATCATGTCTGGTTCTGCCCGCGAATCTCGCTCTGTGACGGGGCAGGGCGTTACTGTGGGGAACCGGACCCAGCGGGATGTGAACTTTGTGTGGCACGATGGGGAAGCTATCTCGGCGAAGACCTCTCCATTGCCGCCCTTCTGGCCCGCTCTGCCCGGGAACTATCCGGCGCGCGCAGGCTCATGGCGCCTTCCGACGATACGGTCCGGCGCATCTGCCGACATTTCCCCGGTCTGAGCATCGAAGCCCTGCCGCTGGAAGATGACGCGGCGCTGCACAAAGACATCCTGCTGCATCGTCATGCGACCCGCGGAGAACCGCTCAGGGTCTGTGTCGTGGGAGGGATCAGCCAGTGGAAAGGGTATGACGTCCTGCTGGCGCTGGCGACCGAGATCCAGACCCATCGCCTGCCCATCGTGCTGTCTCTGGTGGGCCATACCCATGACGACGATGCCCTGATCTCGCGGGGTGTCCGGGTAACGGGAGAATATCGCGAAGACGAGGTCCAGGCCCTGATCCGCCAGCAGCAGCCGGATGTGGGACTGATTCCTTCCATCGCGCCCGAAACATGGTGCTACGCTCTGGGTCAGGTCTGGCGCAGCGGGTTGGAAGCGGTCTGCTTTGATCTGGGCGCGCAGGGTGAACGGGTCAGAAGAAGCGCGACCGGTCTTGCGGTGCCCCTCGGTGTCGCACCCTACCAGCTTGCCATGATTCTGTTGGGGCGATGGGGGGCAGTATGATGACGGGTGATTTACCTTTTTTATCGAAACAGCCCACTATAATGCCGAAAGAGAAGCCGGTATTTATGAAAACTGGTGCAACGCATCGTCGGGCTGCTGCTTGTAACTGTCATGACCACTCGTGACAGTTTATGAAACATGCCAGTATTATTGCCCGCAAGAACGGACGCAATTGGGAGTAGGGAATGTCTAACGCCGCCGAAGCACCACGACAGAACCGGGTCATCGACCTCAAGGCCGGTGCACACATGATGGTTCTGGATGCAGGTATTTTCTGCATCTTCCATGCTGCCGGCCAGGCGCCCGCGGGTCCGGCCGGACTGCCAGGAGTCCGGATTTCGCGCGCTCCGGGGACGGCGCCGGGGATCGTGACGATCAGCACCTTCGAGGAGGATGGCTGGATCGGCGGTTCGAACGGCGCTGCGCTGGTCCGGGTGATGCGAGGCCCGGCCGCTGTTCTCGTGACGACCTATCAGGAACCGGGCAGCACGCATGCCGCACCGCGTCTGCAGGTGGCTCAGCTTGCCGGTCCCGTGACCCCGGCTCCCGCACAGCCTGCACCCCAGTCGGCCGCGGCTCCGGCCCCTGTGGCCGCATCGGTCGTCGCTGAAGCGACTGAGACCGTTGCGGAAAAGATCTCGAAGGATATTTCCGCCCATATCCAGCGCCGTGGCGATGTCACGAGTGGCATCGGACACTGGATGGGTGTTCCCGGCAGCCAGAGCTGGATCGAAGGTTTCAGTGTCGCTCCCGAAGAGGGTATCCCGGCGTCGGACATCGAATACCAGGCCGTTCTCGGCAAGGGCTGGCTGTCTCCCTGGGCTGAAGGTGGCCAGTACTGCGGTTCACGGGGCATGGCGCTCCCGATTCTGGGCCTGCGCGTCCGCCTGAAAGGCAAGTCCGCCGAGACGCACCGGATCCGCCTGACGGCGACGTTCACGGACGGCACGCGTCTTGGACCCGTGGACGGTTCCGAAGCGCTGGAAGCCGAAAGCCTGGCGCCGCTGGAAGCCTTCCTGCTGGAAATCCTGCCTGCAGGTGAGGAAACCGCAGCGCCCAAGGCCGCCCCCAAAGCGACCCGCGCCAAGGCTCCGGCGAAGCCCCGCGCTTCGAAAGCCGCAGCAGCGCCTGCCAAGGCGGCATCTCCCAGAAAGCGCAAGTCCACCCCGGCATCCTGATCCGTCGCTGATGCCTGACCAAGTGACCGGCGAGGGAACTTTCCCTTTCCGGTCGTCTTTGAAAACCGCTGTCATCTGCTGTCCTCTCCGTGCGCGAACAGGAAACCGCAGAGGCGTCCTGTCGCTCCGGAGAAGACGTGCGTTATCTATTCGTTCACCAGAATTTCCCAGGACAGTTCCTGCATTTTGTCCGCCATCTTCTGGCGCAGGGTCATGAGATCGTCTTCATCTCCGAAGCGAACAGCAATCATATTCCCGGTGTCCGCCGCGCCATTTACCGCGTACCGCGCCTGCCTTCGATGGAAACCCACCGCAGCCTGAGGGAATTCGAATACGGCCTGCTCCGGGCCGAAGCCGTCGCAACGGCAGCCCGGACGCTCAAGGGGCTGGGGTATGAGCCTGATATCATCATCGGCCATCACGGCTGGGGTGAACTGCTCAATCTGGTCGATGTCTTTCCGGACTGCCCAATTCTCGGATATTTCGAGTTCTTCTATCACGCCGACCAGAACGACGTGGGGTTCGACCCGGAATTTCCGCCTTCACCGGAGCTCGCCGCTTCCGTGCGGGTCAAGAACGCGATCAATCTGCAGGCACTCTGCCTGGCGAACGGATATGGGCAGTGCCCCACGCAGTTCCAGCTCGGAACCTATCCTGTCTGGGCGCAGGAGAAGATTTCCCTGTTGCGCGAAGGCGTCAATCTGGAGCTCTGCTCCCCCGAACCACAGGCCAGACGGCGCAATCTTGTCATCAAGGATGTCCGGATCACGCCCAAAACCCCGCTCGTCACCTATGTGGCCCGTGACCTCGAACCCTATCGCGGCTTCCACGTCATCATGCGTGCGCTCCCCCGTATTCTTTCCGAACGCAAGGACGCGCATGTCATTCTCGTCGGCGGCGACAGCGTCAGCTATGGCACGCTACCGCCGGATGGCGGAAGCTGGCGCGAGGTGATGCTCCGCGAACTGGGAGACAGGCTGGATCTTGAGCGTGTGCATTTTGTCGGCAAGGTTGAATACGATGATTTCCGTGTCCTTCTGCGGCGCTCGGATGCCCATCTGTATCTGACCTATCCGTTCGTCGCCTCCTGGTCCCTGCGCGAAGCCATGGCCACAGGCTGCCCGATCATCGGAAGCGACACGGCGCCGGTGCGGGAGTTCATTACGGATGACGTTACGGGCCGGCTTGTGCCGTTTCTGGAGCCCGAAAAGATCGCCGAAGCCACGCTTGCGCTTCTGGACGACCGCAGGACGGCTCGTCGTCTGGGGCAGGAAGCCCGGCGTTACGCCGAGGCTGAACTCTGTCTGAACGACTATCTGCAGCGTTACGACGATCTGGTCGAGCGGATCACGAAAACGCACCGGTCCTGAAAGAGGAAACAGGAGGGTTCAGGCCCTTCTGTTGCCTCAGGCGCTATGCCAGCTTGCGCCGAGATTTTTGTAAGTGACCTCATATTCCTCGACCGTTTCATTGAACTGGTGCTGGTCGTCAATCTGAAGGTCGCAGAGTGGTCTGTGGCTCTGCAGCGCATTGTAGATCGCACGGCTGACAGCCCTGTTGAGGACGCCGGGGCCGGTCTTGAAGGCAATATACAGCCCGCAATGCTCAAATGTGTTGACCAGCGCCATCATGGCGCCGTTGGAAACGATGCCATTGCTCGGCGCGGCACCGAAGAAATCATTATGCAGCACGTAATTATGTGTCGTGAAAAGATGACACTCCTTGATGCTGCCGGTCGTGAGCTTCTTCCAGGCATCCAGGGAACGGATCCGTAGATCGGCATCAAGCCACCATCCGCCATTGGCCATGAGGACATACAGGCGGAGCAGATCGGCGCCTTCCGCAGGGTGGCGGACCTTGCGAAAGATCTCGGAAATTTCCTTGCCGTAATGATCATAAAGCCATTTCATAGCTGACTCGCGATCGAAGATCGTAAACCGGGTTCCGAGCATTTCCTGATGATAGCGGATGTTGTCCCTGATTTCCTCCGGTGGGTTACAATCCCAGTACATGTAAAGATGGGAGGGGATCGGGTTCGGACTGGCGATATCTTCCCCGCTCCTGAGGCCGACGGGCGGGTACCGCAGGGCCAGTTCCAGATAAAGTCTGTCTATTTCTTCTCCGGAATGAAATATTTCAAAAGCATTTCCGATGAGATCAAGGCCCTGTCCGACTTTCCCATCCTGCCATGCGATCTGGATGCCCCGAATATAATTGGCGAGTGCAGGTGAATATGTCGCCAGTTCCTCAAGTTCTTCCGGTGGCGGCACATTAGAAGATTTCAGGAGACACAGCAGTCTGACCTGAAGAAGAGACTGGGGCAGGGGAAATTCCGTCTGCGTCTTGCCGTGCAGATCAAAAGCCACCCTGTAGAAATAGGAAGCTTCGAGAACCTTGCTGTGAATATGAAGAATATTGGCGATGGCAAAGGCGTGCTCGACTGTCGACGCCCCATGTTTCTCATAATAGGCAACCGCCTGATGGTCATGGCAGGCATGAAGTATATTGACATACGTCGAATCTGATGAGCTAATGGCTTCTGAATTAAGCATTTATTAACCATTTATACTATAATGTCTGCGGGTATCTGTCGTTAATCATAATGTAACGCGATTGTATTTATCAATAGTCTTGGTGTGATTTTGGATATTTCCCGTCTTTTTCACGATTTTTCTGTAGTTCGAAGATTCAACCGACTGACGTCCGGACAGGGAATCGGGCAAAATGAGGCAGGGAGAAGCTACAATGGTGAATGACGTTGTATCGGTTTTGAAAAGCGCTCTGGGCCGCTGGGTGTGCAGAAAAGACGTGTCATCCCATCCGTCCCTGCTTACGGAACCGGATCTTCATGCTCTTGCAGTGGCGACACAGGCAGGGATGTCGAGCCCGCCCTCACCGGAGGGGGAACGGGAATGGGGCAATCTGAGGGAGCTGACGAAGGACTGGATCGTCCAGCAGAAACCGGGCGTCGCGCCGGGGCCGTTGCAGACCCGTGATTTCGAACATCTGGCTGCCCTGATCTCACCGGTACTTCCAGATGGGCCGGCACCTCAGGCGGCCCCGGAGCCAGCCGTGCCCCAACAAAAGCCGCCACAGGTCGATATTCAGCCGCAGCCGGAGGTGGGGGAACGCTGGACGCGCGAGGCCCCGGAACTGGTGTTTGCCCGCGAGCATCTCGAACGCTGTCTCTGAACAGAAAAATGCCCCGCAGGAGACCTGCGGGGCGCTGGAAGTCTCAGTCGATGCCGGGGGTGATCAGCTCCGGCTGCCCTTGTGATCGCCGTCGCGCATCTGGCCCGTCGGCTCCTGGACATGGGCCTCAAGGAACCAGAGATGCTTGTCGAGGCCACGGGACACTTCCGTAAAGACGTCGGCCGTATCGTCATCGCCAGCTTCGTCCGTCACCTTGATGGACTCACGCATGTTGTTGGCAACCGTCGCATAACGGTCGATCAGCGCCGCCAGATGGTCGGCCACGCGATAGATGTTGTTCGGATAAGGCTTGCAGGCGCTGTTTTTGGAAACATCCTGCACGGTCCCCAGTGCCGTTCCGCCAAGCTGGACAGCGCGTTCGGCGACCGTATCCGAAAAACCGTCAATGCTGGAGCGGAAGCCGTCGAGCATTTCATGAACGCCGATGAACTGCGGTCCCTTGAGATTCCAGTGGGCCTGCTTGGTGATCAGCGCCAGATCGATCAGGTCGGAAAGACGGGCGTTCAGCGTCTCGATGGAAACATTTTTGGTGTTGTCCGCCGTGTTGTTCTGCGTCACGTGGCGGTCGGTTCTGGAAACCATGGGAATACTCCTGAACATCGGAATGCGACCCGAAGACGGGATTCAGGTCGTGAAAATCTTCTCGTGCCCCTGACTGTTCCGGGGCCGTCGCTCATTTAAACGTGTCATCCGTGCCACGGTTGCGTCGCGAATTCAGGTTCGGGTCGGCAATTTCATGATCTGTTGCCGGGTGAGGTGTTCGGAGCTGTTGCCCGCGCCTTCCATTGACCGTTCACGGCGGTTTGTAACGGCCATGGCCTGTGGGGATGACATAAATCTTTCATCCCGTGTCGTTCCTGTTCCGGTTGTTCTTCCATGACAGGACGGCTAATGCACTGGTGTGGTGGCTGTAGCTGCCGGATAACGCCCGTTTTTCAAGTCAGAGCTCCTCACGCATGACCCTTGCCACAGCCACGCAGCCCGAAGAGGCCCGCGACAAGGCCGGTGTTTCCCACAGTGGAAGCCGCCGCAGCGGGCCCGATACCGCATTTCACCTTCTGGTCGCTGCTTCGGCGCTCCTGGTTCTGGTGGTGCTGGGTGGCCTTGTGGTCCTTATGGGCGTGGGAGGCAGCCAGGCTTTCCGGACATTTGGTCTGGGGTTTGCCTTCCATGATGTCTGGAACCCGGTCGCCGACCAGTACGGGGCCTGGGCACCGCTGTTCGGTACCATCGTCAGCACGCTGATTGGTGTGGCGATTGCCCTGCCACTGGCGTTCGGGACGGCGTTCTGGCTGACGGCGATGGCTCCCCCCCGGATTGCCGCGATCGTTGGCACGGCCGTGCAGCTTCTGGCGGCCGTGCCCTCCATCATCTTCGGTATGTGGGGCTTTTTCACGATCGTCCCCTTCATGGCCCGGACGGTTCAGCCCTTCCTGACCCACCATTTCAGGCATGTTCCGGGGATCAGATTCATTATTCATGGCGCCCCCTTCGGCACTGGCCTCATGACGGCCGGGCTGGTGCTGGCCGTCATGATCGCGCCCTTCATGACGGCCGTGATGCGCGACGTGTTTGCCGCCATGCCCGCCATGCTGCGGGAAAGCGCCTATGGCCTTGGGGCCACGCGATGGGACGTGATGTGGAAGGTCGTAGTTCCCTGGTCCAGGACGGGCATGATCGGTGCGATCGTCCTTGGGATGGGGCGTGCCCTGGGTGAAACCATGGCCGTGACCTTCGTGATCGGCAACGTGACGGCTGTCGGCTGGTCGCTGTTTGCGCCCCGCAGCACGGTGGCGTCGCTGATCGCCCTTCAGTTCCCGGAAAGCCCGGCCGGGTCGCTGCGTCTGTCCGCGCTGCTGGCGCTGGGCTTCATCCTGATGCTGCTGTCCTTCGCCAGTCTGGCGCTGGCGCGGATGCTGCGGGGAGATACGAAATGAGCGAAACCGTCGTCTCCACAACCGGCTGGAAGCCCAACCCGCGGGCTGCCCGTCGGCGTCGCGCCGATCATCTGGCGACCGCTTTTGGCATGGTGATGGCCGGCATCCTGGTGCTGGTGCTGGCATCCATTCTGTGGACGCTGCTGTCACGCGGACTTGCCGGTCTGTCTGCCGCCGCGATCATGAAGCCAATGGGACCTCCCGGCTCGTCCTCGGGGCTGGCGAACGCGATCGTGGGCAGCCTCATCCAGACCTTCATGGCGCTGCTGATGGCAACGCCGCTTGGTCTCGGATGCGGGATCTATCTTTCGGAATACGGGACAGAAACCAATAAATTCGCGTCCTGCGTCCGTTTTGTCTCCGACGTGCTGATGTCGGTGCCGTCCATTCTGGTGGGCCTCTTCGTCTATCAGGTTCTGGTGGCGCCGTTCGGGCATTTTTCCGCGCTCGCGGGTTCTGTTGCACTGGCGATCCTGGCGGTGCCGATCATCGTGCGTACGACCGAGGATATGCTGCGGCTTGTCCCGACCTCCATGCGCGAGGCCGGGGCAGCTCTGGGCGCGACGCGCTGGCGGGTAACGCTTTCTCTGTGCCTGCGTTCTGCCAAGACGGGCGTTCTGACGGGTATTCTTCTGGCTCTGGCCCGGGTGAGCGGTGAAACGGCGCCTCTGCTGTTCACGTCGCTCGGCAACCAGAACTGGTCTTTCAGCCTCAACCGGCCGATGGCGAGCCTGCCGGTGACGATCTACCAGTATGCCGGTGCATCCTATGAAGACTGGGTACAGCTGGCCTGGGCCGGCGCGCTGCTGGTGACGATGGGTGTGCTGGCCATCAACATTGCCGTCCGCGTTTCGGCGCGACGCGGATGACCCCGGGAACAAGGCAGGGGATGATACAGGATTCCATGATGACCGAGACTGATCCGCAGGTGGCGAAAAGCCCTGAAGTGGCGCTGGCTGTCCGCAACCTGAATTTCTACTACGGTGAAAACCACGCCCTGCATGACATTTCGATCGATTTCCCGGCACGCCGTGTCACGGCCATGATCGGGCCGAGCGGATGCGGTAAATCGACGCTGCTGCGGGTCTTCAACCGCATGTACGACCTGTATCCCGGCCAGCGTGCGACGGGCGAGGTGATTTTCGACGGACGCAATGTTCTGGAGCGCGATCTGGACCTGAACATCCTGCGTGCCCGCGTGGGCATGGTGTTCCAGAAGCCGACGCCGTTTCCGATGTCGATCTACGACAACATCGCCTTTGGTGTGCGGCTGCATGAGAAGCTGAACAAGGCCGATATGGATGCGCGTGTGCAGGACGTGCTGACGCGTGTTGCGCTGTGGAATGAAGTCCGGGACCGTCTGAATGCACCGGCTTCCGGTCTTTCGGGTGGTCAGCAGCAGCGTCTGTGCATCGCCCGTTCGATTGCGACGCGTCCGGAAGTGCTGCTGCTCGACGAACCGACCTCGGCACTGGATCCGATTTCCACGGCGCGTATCGAAGAGCTTCTCGACGAACTTAAGGAAGAGTTCACGATCGCGATCGTGACCCACAACATGCAGCAGGCTGCGCGTTGCGCGGACCAGGTGGCATTCTTCTACATGGGACGGCTGATCGAAGTGGACAGCGCGGACCGGATGTTTACCAATCCGAAGCAGCAGCAGACCCAGGACTACATCACCGGCAGGTTTGGATAACGCGTCATGGCTGACAGATCTCACATCGTCAAAAGCTACGAGCAGGAGCTGGGGCAGCTCCGCTCCATGATGGCGCAGATGGGCGGCATCGTGGAAAACCAGGTGGCCCTCGCGCTTTCCGCCATTGCGGACCGCAACGAGGAAGCCGCGGATGCGGCCGCGCGTCAGGACCCGGAAGTCGACCAGCTCGAACGCGAGGTCGAAGGCCTTGCGATCCGTCTGCTGGCCCTTCGCAGCCCCATGGCAGGCGACCTGCGCGAGATCGTGGCCGCCCTGAAGATCACCGGCGATCTGGAACGTATTGGCGATTACGCCTCGTCCATCGCGCGGCGCTCTCTGCGGATCCGGATGCCGGAAAACCAGATTTCGCTCTCGGGACTGCGCAGCATGGGGCGTCTGGTGCAGGAAAACCTGCGTCGGTCGATCGATGCGATCACGCAGCAGGATTCCAACCGCGCCATGGAAGTCTGGCATTCGGATCGCGCCGTGGACGAGTATTACACGGCGCTGTTCCGCGAACTCGTGACGTACATGATGGAAGATGCCCGCAATATCCGCGCCTGCACGGAACTGCTGTTCATCGCCAAGAACCTCGAGCGGATCGGCGATCATGCGACCAACATCGCCGAACGCGTCTTCTATGCCGTGACTGGCGAGAATCTTCCGTCTCTTCGTCCTCGCGGAGCTCCGGCGTCGGCCCTGACGGTGGCAGAGACGGTGCAGGAGCCTGACGTCCGGTGAAGGGGCCATCGCTGGCGCGCGCCAAGGGACTTGTGCTTCTGGTCGAGGATGATCCGGCCCTGCTTCTGATGACCTGCTACAATCTCGAGCAGCGCGGATATCGCGTCGAGACGGCGGAAGACGGGGAAGCGGCCCTTTTGGCGCTTGAGACGGCCCGTCCGGATGCCGTGGTGCTGGACTGGATGCTTCCGGGCCTGTCCGGGCTGGATGTGTGCCGCCGGATCCGCGCCAATCCCGCATTGCGCGACGTTCCGGTCCTGCTTCTGACGGCGCGTTCGGCCGAGCAGGATGCGATCCGCGGGCTCGATACGGGTGCGGATGACTATCTGATGAAGCCGTGCAGCATCGATACGCTCGATGCGCGCCTGCGGGCGCTGCTGCGGCGTCACCAGTCTTCCTATGACCGGCTGTCCTTTGCGGATATTACGCTGGATCCGGAGACGCATCGCGTGGAGCGGGCCGGGCGGATGCTCTCCCTTGGACCGACGGAATACCGCCTGCTGGATCTGCTGATCCGCAATCCGCGCAAGGTGTTCTCCCGCGAGGATCTGCTGCGCCGGATCTGGGGCCAGAACATCCATGTCGAAATCCGGACGATCGACGTGCATATCCGGCGTCTGCGCAAGGCCATCAACGGTCCGGGAGAAGTCGATCTGGTGCGGACCGTGCGCGCGGCCGGGTATGCCCTGGATGACGGCCCAACGACGGACGGCGGCTGACGCGTGCCGCCGGGAGGATTGCCGCCTGCAGCGGATACGCTGCCACTGCAGGTGGGCATGGTCCTCGTCTGCGTGGCTCTGGCGGGATGGGTGCTGGCGGTCTGGCTGCTTCTGCGCCAGCCGCGGGTGCCGACGTCCCCGCCTGACGATTATCTGACACCCGTGTCGCCGGCCGACCTGCCGGTTGATCCGCTGCCAGCCTGCGCCGTGGTGCTGGACGGGCTTGGAGCGATCGTTCAGGTCAACGAGGAAGCCGCGTCCCAGTTCGGGGAAACGGTTGGCGCCATCCTTCGCCATCCAGCAGCGCGCGCTGCACTTTCTGCGGCGTTGCGGGCGCCGGTCCCGGCCGGTCCATCAGGCAGCATCAATCGGGGGGATCTGCCGCCGGTCTGCTCCACGACCTTTACGCTCGATGTGCCGGTTCCGCGCACGCTTCACCTGATGCTGCGCCGGCTCCCGGGCGGGAAGGGGCAGGACAGGCGTGTTCTGGTGGTGCTGACCGACCGGAGCGAGGCGCAGGCTGCGGACAGGATGCGCATGGATTTCGTGGCTCATGCCAGCCACGAACTGCGCACGCCGCTCGCCTCGCTGAGCGGATTCATCGATGCGTTGCAGGGGGCTGCCGGGGAAAACCCGGTCATGCGGCAGCAGTTCCTCGACATCATGCGCCAGCAGTCCGAGCGGTTGAAACGTCTGATCGACCGTCTGCTGTACCTGTCGCGCGTGCAGGCGCATGAGCATCAGCGTCCCCGGGACGTGGTGGACGTGGCCGATCTCATGGCGGTGGTGCTCGGGGAAGTTGCGCCACGTTTCGAGCAGGAAGGGCGTAGCCTGAAGCTGGAGATCGAGGACGACCTGCTGGTCCGCGCTGACGAAGATGAGATGGTTCAGGTTCTCCTCAACCTGATTGAAAATGCCCTGCGTTATGGCGCGCAGGAGGGCGATCCGCTGACCATCACCCTGTCTGCGCGGCGCGCGGCCAGCCCGGATGATCGCTGGCCTGCGGATGGAGGCGTCATTCTCGGGATCGAGGACAATGGCTGCGGGATGGAGGCGCATCATCTGCCGCGCCTGACCGAGCGTTTCTATCGCGTGGGCGCGCCGACGGACGGGGCGGGACAGGGGACGGGGCTCGGTCTGTCCATCGTGCGACATATTCTGGACCGGCATGGCGGACGACTGCGGATTGCCAGTGCTCCGGGAAAAGGGACGACCTGTCTGGTCTGGCTGCCGCCTGCGGGGGCGACACTTGCAGTTTCGATGGTGGAATGACAGTTTCCATCTGAAACAATCAGAAGGTGTTGTGACAGTGAGAGTTCTCCGCAGTTTCCGCCGTGCCGGTCTGGCCGCTCTGCTGACGGGCAGCATGTTTACGCCGCTTCATGCAGCCGATGCGCCCGACACCATCCCCGCCTGGCTGAGCGATATCAACGGCGCGCAGGCCATGTCCTGGGTGAAGGCACAGAACGACAGGACCCTGCGTCTTCTGGGTCATGGGCCGCTGTATCAGGGGCTGTACAACACATCGCTTAAACTGCTTCAGACTCACGACCGTCTGGCGTCGCCGATGCAGATTGACAGGATGATCTACAATTTCTGGCGTGATGACCGGCATCTGCGGGGCATCCTGCGCCGGACGACACCGGATTCCTATGCGTCTGAACATCCGGAATGGACGGTGGCGCTGGATCTTGATGCGCTGGCGGCGAAAGAGAAGCGCAACTGGGTCTATGGGGGCGTGGACTGCCTGCACAGCCAGCAGAATCTCTGCCTGCTGCATCTTTCGGATGGGGGTGAGGACGCCAAGACCGTACGGGAGTTCGATCTGCGGACAGGAAAGTTTGTCGAAGGCGGGTTCAGCCTGCCCCATGCCAAGCAGGATTCCAGCTGGCTGGACCGGGATACGCTTCTGGTCAGCTATCCCTGGACGGATGCCGATGTTACGGAATCGTCCTATCCGTATATCGTGAAGCTGCTCAAGCGCGGGCAGTCTCTGGCCGAGGCGCAGACGGTCTTTGCCGGCAATCGCAGGGACGTCGAGGTCGGACCGGAGGTCCTGCATGACGGGGCCGGACATCAGGTGACGCTGATCCGCGAAGGTCTGGACGCGTTTTCGGCCAAAGTGTTCCTGTATCGCGATGGTCAGGTAACGCCGGTCGCCATTCCCCTGAAGGCGGACGTTGCGGGGCTGTTCAATGGCCGTCTGGTCGTTCAGTTGAAGGAAGACTGGAAAGTCGGGACGCAGACTTTCCCGCAGGGGAGTGTGGTGCTGGTCGATCCGGTCGCAGCAACCGCCGCGCCCCAGCTTCTGCTCGCACCGACCGGGAAGCAGATGATTGAGGAAGTCTCTACGAGCCACGGCCATCTGATCGTCACGCTTTACGACAACGTGCGGGGTCGGATTTCGATCTATACGCCGTCCAGTACGGGCTTTACGCTTCGGGATCTGCCTCTGCCGCAGAACATGTCCGTGGATCTGGTCAGCGTCGATGAGGACAGCCCGGTGGCCTATGCCGTCTCGACCGGATTTCTGAGCCCGACCACCCTGTGGGAAATCAACAGCGATACGGCTTCGGTGCAGAAGCTCCATACGCTGCCGGCACAGTTCGATGCCTCGGACATGACGGTGGAGCAGCAGGAAGTGCGCTCGACCGATGGAACCAGCGTTCCGTATTTCATCGTCCATCGGCGGGACATGAAGCTGGATGGCACCAATCCGACGCTGCTTTATGCCTATGGCGGGTTTGAAGTGCCGCTTTTCCCGTTCTATTCGGCCGGGATCGGCAATAACTGGCTGTCGCGTGGCGGCGTGTATGTTCTCGCGAACATCCGCGGCGGCGGGGAGTTCGGCCCAGCCTGGCATGATGCGGGTCTCAAGACTCATCGTCAGCGGATCTATGACGATTTCGCTTCCGTCGCGAAGGACCTGATGGACCGGAAGGTGACGTCCCCGCAGCATCTGGCGATTCAGGGTGGTTCCAACGGCGGGCTGCTGATGGGGGTCGAGTTCACGCAGCATCCGGATTTCTGGAAGGCTGTTGATATCGAAGTCCCGCTGCTCGACATGATGAATTACGAGCACATGTCGGCGGGTGCGTCCTGGGTCGGTGAATATGGGACGGTTTCCATCCCGGAGCAGAAGGCGTTCCTGCGCGGGATTTCGCCGCTTCAGAACCTGAAGCCGGATGTGAAATACCCCGTACCGTTCATCGAGACGACCACCAAGGACGATCGCGTTGGCCCCGTTCATGCCCGCCGTTTTGCGTGGCGCATGAGTGAGCTGAAGCTGCCGTATTATTACTGGGAGCAGGTGGCGGGCGGTCATGGTTTTGGTGCCAGCCAGAAGGAAATCGCCCAGACGCAGGCACTGAGCTACGCCTATCTGTGGTCCGAACTGGGCCGGACGCATTGAGGCTTCGCGTCATGCGGACATGAAAAAGGGCGCTCTCAGGAGCGCCCTTTTTTGTGCCGGGAAAGAGGATCAGCCGGGGCGGCGACCGCGATCCAGCAGACACCAGCCACCAATCAGGATGGCGCCGATCAGGGGGATGGCGCCAATCGTGATCGTGCCGTCCGGGTAGTCGAAAGCCATCATGATCAGGACGAAGCCCAGAAAGCCGAGGGTCGCCCAGGTTGTGTAAGGCGCGCCGGGCATGTTGAAGCCTGTGGGCGCGATGTCACCGCGGTTGATCGCAGCCCGCAGGCGGAGCTGGCACAGCAGGATGAAGCCCCAGGTGCTGATGATGCCCAGCGCCGAGAAGTTCAGGACGATTTCGAACACGCGTGACGGGATGAGGTAGTTCAGCATCACGCCCACCAGATAGACACCCAGCGTCGTAAGGATGCCGACATAAGGCACGGAGCTGCGGTTCAGCTTGCCCAGAGCCTTCGGGCCGGAACCGCCAAGGGCGAGGGCGCGCAGGACGCGGCCTGTGGAATACAGGCCGGAATTGAGGCTGGAGAGCGCGGCGGTCAGGACCACGATGTTCATGATGGTGCCGATGCCGGGGATGCCGAGCGCCTGAAAGAAGGTCACGAACGGGCTGGTCCCGGCATGATATTCGGTCCAGGGCAGCAGGCAGACCAGCAGGATCACCGAACCGACATAGAACAGGGCGATACGCCAGATCACGCTGTTGATGGCGCGGGGCAGAATTTCGCGGGCGTCCTCGCATTCACCGGCGGCCGTGCCCAGCAGTTCAATGCCCGAATAGGCGAACACCACGCCCTGAAGCAGCATGAGGGCCGAGAACAGGCCATGCGGGAAGATTCCGCCATTTTCGGTAATCAGGTGAAAGCCGGTCGTATGGCCTGCCACCGGCATGCGTGTCCCGAGAATGATGGCACCGGCAATGAGAAAGAGCGCCAGCGCCACGACCTTGATGAGGGAGAACCAGAACTCCATCTCGCCGAAATAGCGCACGCCGATCATATTCATGGTGCCAACGATTGCCAGGGCCGCAAGCGCGAAGGCCCATTGCGGAACCGGCAGGAACACCGCCCAGTAATGCATGTAGAGCGCCACGGCGGTGATATCGACGATGCCGGTCATGGCCCAGTTCAGGAAGGACAGCCAGCCCGCCATATAGGCGGCCCGCTCGCCAAGGAACTCACGCGCATAGGTCACGAAGCTGCCGCTGGTCGGGCGGTACATGACCAGTTCGCCCAGCGCGCGCAGGATCAGGAACGAAAAGACGCCGCAGATCGCATAGATGATCGCAAGGGACGGACCAGCCACCTGAAGGCGGGAGCCCGCGCCCAGAAACAGCCCTGTTCCGATGGCGCCACCGATGGCGATCATCTGCACATGACGGCGTCCGAGGTCCTTGTGATAGCCTTCCTCACTGATGGCCCCTGCATGGGTCGGGGTGTGATCGGGAGCCGGGCTTGTCGTCATCTGCGCGTCCTGGGAAGTCGTCGTAAAAGGTGTCGGTAAAGCTGCATGGGGCCGCATGACGAGAGGCCGGGCCGTGAGGGCCTACGCTTCATGCGCGTCAGCTATGTGTGGCATGCATGGGAACATAGGCGAAAGTGACCGCATTGCCAACGCGGATTGCTTCTGAGGCCGAAACTGTTCCCCGGACTGTGCCTTCAATGTCCCGGCGGGACAGCCATGCAGGCCATTCCCTGTCCGGAAAGAGTCGAGCAGGCCTGAGCCGCTCCGACACGGCTGATGCCTGTTAGACGGGCCCGCCAGACCGTGGTGCCATGGCTGGGGGTGGGATGAACTTCGATTCGGGCGGACTGAAGTGACGTAAAGGCAGCCTGTCGCGCCATGGTGGCGGCAAACTTCGCCTGTCCGATGCTGCCGAAGGCACCCACCTGAACCGCCCAGGGGCCATAGCTTCCAGGGCGCCTGTAGCCGACAACCATGGTGGTCGATTCTGTCGGCTGTGTCGGCAGCGTATGGGGCGTCGGAATGGCGGGGGCAGGCGGAAGCGGCCGGGAAGAAACCGGTTCCTGAATGGTCAGCGTATCGCCAGCAGGCCCGGAAACAAAGGTCGGAGACGGTGCGGCGAGGGGAGGCGTGCTGACGGGCTGGACGGCACACGGCACATCGGGATCGTAGGCATCGTCCGGGTTGCACGGAACAGCGCTGGGGGCTGCGATGGGTGTCTGGGCGGCGACACTCGTGACATGCCGGCTGGCCCAGACCTGCCCCACACTGCGGGCTGACGCCGTCATGACCGGCGCAGGCGCTGTCTGGGCCGGGGCCAGGCCTGCGAGGGCCGTGCCGGACTGCGAGGCGTTCAGCTGATCGGCGGTGGCATAGGCCGCCAGCGGACCCGTCAGGGCGACCTGGGTGCCAAGATGCGGAGTGATGCTTGCAACGTAATTGACGGTTTCGTTGGGCAGTTGCCGCCCTTCGTAGAGATAGTCCTCAAGCCGCTGCGGACCGGCATTGTAAGCGGCCAGAAAAGCCGGAGCGCCGTATTTCCGGGCGAGGATGCTGATATAGCCCGTGCCTGCCATGATGTTGTCATGAGGCTCGTAAGGATCCGAACGCAGACCGTAGCGCGAGCGCATGTCGGCATAGGTCTGGGGCATGAGCTGCATCAGGCCCATTGCTCCGGAATGGGAGGTGATGGGCCGCCCGTCCAGAAACTGGTGACCGCCCGATTCCTGATGGATCACGGCACGGATCCAGTCCTGGGGAATCGAGAAGCGGTTTGCGGCCTGAATGATGTACGGGCCCCACGGATCGCTGGCCGGACCGGGCGCGCGATAGGCGCCGCTTGAGGAATAGTACCGGTTGTACGGAGAGCGCTGGGACGCGCAGCCTGCAAGGGCCGCAAGGCTCAGGATGATGGTTCCCGTCTGAAGGAAGACTCGCCTTTTCCTGAGCATCATAAACCCACTGTTAATCTTTTATGCCGATGATGAGCGTTGTCCGAAAGAGAAGGCAGACAAACGGTGACGACGGAGACTCCGGAAAACGAAACCCCGGTCAAGAAGGGGGGTAAGCGCAAGATCATCATCCTTGCAGTGCTGGCATGCCTGCTTCTGGCTGGTGGTGGAGCCTTTGCATGGAAGCATTTTCATCATGCGGCAACCCCGGTCGCCAAGACTGCTCCTCAGCCGGTGAAGTGGACCACCATCACCATTCCAACCATTCTGTCCAATCTCGACTCCGGTACGGATCGCACGCGATACGTCCGGATTGGTGCCCGGCTTGAGGTCGAAGACGGCAAAGACGCGGCAAATGTCGCGTCTCTGATGCCGCAGATTCAGGATGCATTCCAGACCTGTCTGCACGGAATGCAGCCTTCGGAGCTTTCCGGCAGCGGTATCTACCGTCTGCGGGAAACAATGCTGGCACAGATCACCAATATCGTGGCGCCCCTGCGTGTAAGGGATCTCTTTTTCGTAGAGGTGCTGGTGCAGTGAGTGACGACCGACAGGCTGATACCGCTTTCGCGGACCAGGGCACGGACATACCCGCCGCCGCCTTTCCCCTGTCTGGGCAGGGAATGGTCGGGCTGGGCGATCGCAGCGACGAAGACCATGTTCTCAGCCAGGCCGAGATCGACAGCTTTTTCGGCAAGGATTCTGTGGTCACGGGCGCTGCTGACAGCAGCGGTATCGAGCGCGTGGTCAGCACATCGGGTGTTTCGTCCGAGCGGCTGCCGATGCTTGAAGTGGTCTTCGACCGTTTTACCAGAATCCTGACGACAAGCCTGCGCAATTTCACCAGCGATAACGTCGAGGCGTCTATGGATCGCCTGGGCTCGCAGCGTTTTGGAGATTATCTCGAAAACGTGCCCGGACAGGCCATGTTCGCGGTCTTCAAGGCGGAAGAGTGGGACAATTACGGCGTCGTCGTGCTGAGTTCCTCTCTGATCTACAGCATTGTCGATGCCCTTCTCGGGGGGCATGTCCGCGGTGACAGCGCTCTCACCCCTCCGGCCAGCCGCCAGACCGGGCGGCATCATACTGCCATTGAGCGCGCGCTGATCGAGCCGATGGTGAGGATCATCCTTGATGATCTGGAAACGAGCTTCAGCCCGCTCTGCGCCGTCAATTTTCATTTCGAACGCCTGGAAATGAATTCACGTTTCGCAATGATCTGCCGGGCTGGAAACGGGGTGGTTACCGCACGGTTCGGCATCGATATGGAAGGCCGCGGCGGAGACGTGGATATCGTACTGCCCCACGCCACGCTCGAGCCTGTGCGAGACATTCTGCTGCAGCAGTTCATGGGCGAGAAATTCGGTCATGACGGCATCTGGGAAAACCATCTCGCCCGAGAACTCTGGCAGACGGATCTGACCCTGGATGCCGTTCTGGAAGAGCAGACCATGAATCTGAAAGATATCATGAAGCTCGCTCCCGGGGATCAGCTGGTCCTGCGCCGCAAGCCGGATGCTCCCGTCAGTCTGCGTTGTGGCGAACACGTCCTTTTTACGGGGCGGGTCGGGCGGAAGCAGGGGCAGGTCGCCGTCAAGATCGAAGACGTTCTTAACCAGAAACCCGGCACGGATCGTGCCACATCCTATAGCTGAGCGGAGCATATTTCATGGACAGATTTCAGCTTGGGATCGAGATCGCCCTGTCAATGCTGTTGCTGGTGACGATTTTCTACAGTCTCTATCTGGGGCGTGCCCTCTCCGTCCTGCGGCGTGACCGTGGACAGCTCGATGCCCTGATCGCCAGTCTCCAGTCCAGCAGTGCTCAGGCGCAGTCCGGCATTGATCATCTGCGACAGACGACAGAACTCGTCGGACGTGCCCTAGGGAAAACCGTTGAGTCCGGCAAGAGCCTGAAGCGGGATCTGGCCATGCTGTGCGAACGCTCCGAGACGCTGGCCCAGCAACTGGAATCTCTCCTTCCCGCCGGACGTGTCGCTACCGCAGGCATGAAGGCCTCTTCCCGTGTTGAGGAACGGCCCGAGGAAGCCCCGTTCCGCTCCGCGCTTCGGCTGAAGCCGGACGAAGTGCGGACCATGAAGCCCAGTGGCAGCAAGAGTGCTGCCGAGCGTGAACTTCTGCGTGCTCTTCGGCAGAAGCAGGGATAACACGTCATGTTTTTCCGTATCCTGCACCTTGCCTGCGGTCTCATGATCGTTCTTCTCGGGGTCAAGATCTACGCGATCGCGGGTGATCTGATGGGCGACGCGGATTCTCCCTCTTCGTCTCTGACAACTGTTGCGATGGCTCAGCCGCAGCCGCAGCCGCAGCCGCAGCCGCAGCCGCAGCCCGCTGCGCCGACAGAAGCCTCACCGGCGCCATCCACGCCCACGGGAGCTGCACCCACCCTGGCGATGGCTGTTCCGAAAACGGATGATCTGTGTGCTCATGGGGGCTGCAAGGGACCCGTGCCCGCAGCGCCAGCACCAACGGTGCAGCCCGCAGATCCCGCACTCGTGGAACAGCTTGCTGCCCGGGAAAAGGAGCTGGATCGGCGTGATGCAGCATTAAATGACCGCCAGCGCCTTGTTGATGCGGCTGAGGAAGAGTTGCAGCGACGGATGACAGCGCTGGAAAATTCCCGGACTGCCCTTGAGAACAGCGAACAGCAGACGGACCAGCTGCGCAATGATGATGCAGCCAGGCTGGTCAAGATCTATCAGGCGATGAAACCCGAAGATGCCGCAGCAATCTTCAATATTCTTGATCTGCGTGTTGGCGTAGCGCTGCTCAACAGGATGAATCCGCGCAAGGCGTCCGCAATCATGGAGGCCATGTCCCCCCAGCGCGCCATTCTTGCCACGCAGCTCCTTGTGAACTCTCATGCACGGCCTGCCACCCGGATCGGTGGTAACGGATGAAACGGGCGTTTCTGCTCACTGTACTGAGCCTGTCGCTGCTCGACACGGCTGTGGCCGCGCCCATAACCGTGCGCACCAAACCTGAAAAGGTAGAAACTGGCCCTGCAAAAGCCGCTGATGAAAAGCTGTTGCCTGCGGGCTGGGCTTTCCTGAACGACCCGTCGCCGCTTTTTCCGCATCCCGAAAAAGCAGTACAGGAAAAACGGGTTTCTGCTGGGCCGGCATCAGTCACCGGAGCTCAGTCACAGGCGACGACAGCTCCCACTTATGGAACGTCCGTGCAGGTCCCCGGCGCAACCGGACTGTGGCTGCCTCTGGGTGAACTGACGCCTGTTGCGGCGTTCCGCAATGGGCCGAATATCGTACTCGTGGCGGCAGGGCGGCATGTTCTGGATACGATGGGTTTGGCCGGGATCGGGCCTTTCAAATCTGTTTCCAGCCGAATCCTGTCAGATGTGACAGTCATTACCGTAACGTTGTCCGACGAGCGCGATCCTGTTCTTCGTCCTGTCGGGGCTGGGTGGACGCTGTCAGTTGCGGCGGATGTAAAGCCTCAGGCCGATATGCTTCTTGGGCAGGATGCAAACGCCTTGACGTTCACGCCGCCGGTTGCGGAAGGTCTGCCGCAGGTTGTCGCGCTGGATGATCCTGACTCAGGGCGAAGGCTGCTGCTTGGAATGACGCGCTCAGGCCGCATTCAGCAGCCCATGCGGCGCCTGGGAACAGGGTTCGCGGTTCGGGGCAGTCTGATTGGCGTCGTGGTTGCGGCTGATTCCGACACCGTAGAGCTGCGTCAGGCAGGTGGGAAACTGATCCTGGATACGATGGGGCCGGACAGTTTTCCACTGATGGCATCCAACCGGCTTCAACCCTATGGTTCGTCCCTGAGCGGTGTCAGCCTGGGGGCGGGAACCCCAGAAGAGCTGCGTGAGGCGCTCAGGCGGAGTGTAGCCTCTGCTGCCATGGCGTCTTTGGGGGATCGCTTTGGTGCTCGGATGCGGGTTGCGCAGGCGGCAGCACGGGCTGGCAATGGCCCGCTGCTGGGTGAAGTCATGGACGTGGCTTTGCAGGACTGGCCCGAGGGTGTGGAAAAGCCTGAAGCACGCCGGCTCCAACAGATATCGGCGGTACTCAATGCCCGGCCAGGCTCTTCCTCGCTGGCAGAAGATGGCGGGAGTACGCCGGAAGACCAGCTCTGGCGCGGAATGATGCGTATGCTTCTGCCGTCTTCCCGTCGGGTTGGACAAAGCGCATCAGGATCTCCGGAAAACGACCGTCTTCAGACGGCGGATCTGATTGCGACAGGTCTTCCTGTTCTTCAGGCGTATGCAGTTCCGCTGAAGGAGCGGCTATTGCCTTTGGCGAGCCAGTGGATCGCGCGTTATGGAAGCGATGGCGCCACGAAAGTGCTCGATCAGTTTCCGGACAGCCCACAGGTGGCTCTGGCGAAGGCCCTGCTGGCGGCGCGGCGGAATACGCCGGATGCAGAAGCAAAGCTCTCTGTTCTTGCACATGACCCATCGCCGTTGATCTGGCCGGTTGCTCGTGAAGCTTCTCTCCGGCTGGCACTGGAAAAAAAGACTCTCCCGCCGCAGGCTGTGGCGGATCAGGTGGATGGCATCCTGCCCGCTCTTCGGGTTGCGGAACGCGAGAAGGATGGGCGTCTTCTACAGATCAAAGCCCTGATGGAAGGCGGAAACCTCGAAGGGGCCGCTGCGGCGGTGCAGGAATGGGAGCGTCTGTATCCGGATGATGCTGCCAGGGTCGCTGTGCAGGAAACGGACATTATCCGGCAGATGGCCCGGTCTGCGTCTTCGGGCGCGCGGCAGAACATGAACGAAGTTGCCTTTCTGAAAGATGCGCTCCTTAAAGCGTCAGACAGTGCCGTGCGCGGTGATATTCTCGATGGTCTGGCTCGTCGTTACGAGGCACTTGGCCTGCCGGATCAGGAGCGTGAGGCCCTGCGGGATCTTCTGGCGTCCGGGAGTAATGCCCAGGAGACGAATGTCCGGATCCGGCTGGCGACGCTTGAGCTCAATATGGGAGACCTCAAGGCGGCACGACAGGATCTTGGGGTTTTTGCCGAGGGATCTCCGGATGCTGCGCTGGCACTTCCTGGTGGAAGCAGCAGCCAGTCCGTGGAGGTGGCGCTTTTGAAAGCGCGCATTGCACTGGCGGATCATCATCCGGAGGAAGCGGTGTCAGAGCTGGCGACCATTCGCGATCCGCGTGCCTGGACCTTGCGGGCGCAGATGGCTGAAAAGGCCGGGGACTGGTCTCATGCGGTTGAGGCGCTTGTGCCCATGCTGGACAGTCTCCCCGGAGCCGGTGGTGCTTCGAAAGAAACGCTTTCGCCAGAACAGCAGGCTCTTGTCCTGCGAATTGGAGGAGATGCGTCGAGGGCGCAGGATCAGCAGACGCTTAAAAACCTGCAGACACGGTTTGGGGTACTGATGAACGGGACGCCGTCTGGAGGTGTTTTCCGTCTGCTGACAGGAAGTCGTGAAGACGCCTCGCCGCCGGTTTCCGCAGGGGGGTAAGTCTTCTTCAGGCCTGAGTGACCGGACGATGGCCTTCGAGGAAAACCCTGATTCCATACGCCATGAATTCTTCGAGGTTTTCTTTTGAGCGATGGGGTTTGCAGTGGGTGAGCCGTCCCAGCATGGGGCCGCCAAGCGTCATGCCGAAGAGTAGATCCGAAGCTTCGGTAATGTCGGGAATATCCAGTCTGCCGGCTTCGGACTGTGCAGCCAGCCAGTTCTGGATTGGCAGGACACGGCCCGAAAGCTGGAAGAGGTCTGCGACGAGTTGGCGGACGGCCGGGTTGCGGCTGGTTTCCGTGATGACGGAGCGGAGCAGGCTCAGGCGCTCGTCGCAGAACATGCAGGCTGCGATACTGGTCATCAGGCCCAGAAGCTGCTTCTCCATGGGATCTGTGGGAAGCGGTGTATAGTCTATGGGGGCGAAAAGCCGTTCCAGGATCAGGGTCTCGAAAAGAACTTTCTTGGAGTCGAAAAACTGATAGAGGGTTTTTTTGGACATCCCCGAGCAGGCTGCGATGCTGTCCATCGACGCGGCATGATAGCCGTGGGTGGTCAGAACCGCACTGGCCGCATCCAGGATCCGGATGCGTCTTTCGGCTTCATCGAGCTGCGCTGGACGGCCACAGCAGGGCTGTTTCCGGTCTTCGGATTGGCTGCTCGACGGACTGTTCAAGATTAACTCCGATATTATTTCACAGACTGAATTGACGTCTGTCAAAGAAACCCGCTAGTTTCCGTCCTCGCGGGAAACTAGCGGGTTTCTGTATCACAGGATAGCGGCCGTATCATGCCTTCTTTTCAGAAAATGTCTTTGAATTCTTCTGCCGCCCTGTCTGCGGTCGGTCCGTGGGGTGGGAAGGGAACTTTTCTGGTGTCGCTTCTGGCACTGCCGCTGCTGGTGGCAGGATGCCAGAAAAAAACTCCTCCTCCCCAGATGCCGCCGCAGCCTGTTGACGTGGTGACGCTGAAGACGCAGCCCGTTACGCTTGAGACGTCCCTGCCGGGTCGGACGGATGCCTATGAACAGGCGCAGATCCGGCCGCAGGTGAATGGTGTCATCGTCTCGCGTGATTTCGAACAGGGTGCGGACGTTAAAGCGGGGCAGCAGCTCTTCCAGATCTATATTGCGCCCTATCAGGCGGCTTACGATCAGGCGAAAGCCCAGCTTCTCAATGCACAGGCTGCCGCTGCGCGGGCGAATGGTCAGCTGAAGAGGTATCGTCCGCTGGTGGCAGCCCATGCCGTGAGTTCGCAGGATTTCGACAACACCCTGGCAACCGCGCGTGAGGCAGAAGCCCAGGTGGCCCAGGCCAAGGCTGCCGTGGAAGCGGCGGCGGTCAATCTGAACTACACGCATGTTCGCGCGCCAATCAGCGGCCGGATCGGCCGTACGCTCTATACGCCGGGTGCGCTGCTGACGGCGGGGCAGACCCAGCCGATTGCGGTCGTGACGCGGCTTGATCCGATTTATGTGGACGTCAATCTGGCGGCGGCTGACATGTTGCGTCTCAAGCGGGAGCTGGCGAATGGGCAGGTCGAACGCAGTGGTGCGGATGCGGCGGCTGTCAGCCTGAAGCTGGAAGACAGCTCCGATTATCCGACGCGCGGCAAGCTCCAGCTTTCCGAAGTCACGGTTGACCCGTCGACCGGAACGCTTGTCATGCGGGCGGTTTTCCCGAACCCCGATCATCTGCTGCTGCCGGGTATGTTCGTGCATGCGCATATTCAGGAAGGCATTGATCCGAATGGTCTGCTGGTGCCGCAGGTTGCCGTGGCGCGTGATGCCAAGGGCAATCCCTACGTCATGATCGTGGATGGTGAGAACAAGGTTGCCCAGCGCTCCATTCAGGTCTCGCGGACGGTGGGGGATTCCTGGCTTGTTTCAGACGGGCTGAAGGCGGGGGAGAAGGTGATCGTGAACGGTCTGCAGAAGGTGCAGCCGGGTGCGAAAGTCACACCTCACGATGTCCCGGCTGACGCCCCTGCGGGAAAGGCGGAGTAACCCCGCATGTCATTGTCCCGCTTCTTTATTGACCGGCCCATCTTTGCGTGGGTCATTGGTCTGATCATCATGCTTGTCGGTGCTGTTGCGATCACGCGCATGCCTATCGCACAGTATCCGAGCATCGCCCCGCCACAGATCGCCATTTCGGTCATGTATCCGGGTGCATCTGCCGAGACGGTGAACAACACGGTTGTGCGTCCGATCCTGCAGCAGATGTATGGTCTGGATCATCTCGAATATCTGTCCGCTTCGTCTTATGCGAGCGGCCAGATGGAGATCGACCTGACCTTCGAGCAGGGCACGGATCCTGACATCGCGCAGGTTCAGGTCCAGAACAAGCTGCAGCTTGCCCAGCCGCGTCTGCCCTCGGAAGTGACGGCCCAGGGCCTGAGCATCACGAAGGCCACCAAGAACTTCATGATGGTTCTGGCCTTTATTTCCGAAGACGGCAGCATGTCCGGGCAGGACATTGCGGATTATGTGGCGTCCAACATTTCCGATCCGCTGTCGCGTGTGTCGGGCGTGGGCGATCATACGCTGTTCGGCTCGGAATATGCGATGCGTGTCTGGCTGGATCCGTCCAGGCTGTACAATTTCGGCCTGACGGTCGGGGACGTGCAGGCGGCGATTTCTGCACAGAACATTCAGGTCTCATCGGGTGAGCTGGGTGGTCTTCCGGCCAAGAAGGGCATCGGTTTTGATGCCACGATCATTGGTCCGACCCGCCTGAGCACGCCGGAGCAGTTCAAGGAAATCCTGCTCAAGGTGCAGCAGGATGGCAGCCAGGTGCGTCTGAAGGACGTGGCGCGCGTCGAGCTTGGAGCGCAGAGCTACGCACTCGGGTCTGTCTATAACAACCATCCCGCATCGGCGATGGCGCTCAAGCTTGCGCCGGGTGCGAACCAGCTCAAGACCGAAGCGGCTGTCCGCGCGCGTCTGAACGAACTGAGCCGTTATTTCCCGCAGGGTCTGAAGCTCGTCTACCCGCTGGATACCGAGCCGTTCATCACGCTGTCGATCCATGAAGTGGTCCAGACGCTGATCGAGGCGATTGTCCTCGTGTTCATCGTGATGCTGATCTTCCTGCAGAACTTCCGCGCGACGCTGATCCCGACGATCGCGGTACCGGTGGTGCTGCTGGGAACGTTCGGGCTGATGTCCATTCTGGGCTACAGCATCAATACGCTGACCATGCTGGCCATGGTTTTGGCAGTCGGTCTGCTGGTCGATGACGCGATCGTGGTGGTTGAGAACGTCGAACGTGTCATGACGGACAAGGGGCTGTCTCCCAAGGAAGCGGCCCGCGTCTCCATGGACGAGATCTCGGGTGCGCTTGTCGGCATCGTTCTGGTGCTGACGGCGGTGTTCCTGCCGATGGCGGCGTTCGGTGGCTCGACGGGTGTGATCTATCGCCAGTTCTCCATCACCATCGTCGCGGCCATGTGGCTGTCGGTTCTGGTGGCGATGGTCATGACGCCTGCGCTTTGCGCCTCCATGCTCAAGCCGACGCACAAGGGCCATGAACGTGGTCCGGCCGCCTGGTTCAACCGGACGTTCGATCGTCTGACCAACGGCTATATCGGCGGTGTGAAGTGGATGATCCGCGTGCCGGTCGTCAGCATGATCGGGTTCGCGCTGCTGACCGGGCTGGTTGCCTTCCTGTTCATGCGGGTGCCGGGCGGGTTCCTGCCGGATGAGGATCAGGGGATCATCTTCGGCCAGGTCACGATGCGCAACGGGGCAACGCAGGAGCAGACGGCCGCCGTCAACCGCAAGATCACCGACTACGTGCTCAAGACCTACGGCCAGTATGTTGAATCCGTCTTCACCATGACGGGCTTCAGCTTTGCGGGGCAGGGGCAGAGTGCGGGCGCGTTCTTCATCCGGATGAAGCCCTGGGACCAGCGGCCGGGCTCTGCGCATACGACCATGACGGTGTCGCGCGAGATCATGATGCATTTCTGGATGGATCCCGAAGCGCAGATCTTCGCGGTCAATCCGCCGGCCGTGATGGAGCTGGGCAATGCGACCGGTTTCGATCTGGAGCTGGAAGATACGGGGCATCTGGGCCACGACGCCCTGCTGGCCGCGCGAAACCAGATCCTGCGTGAAGCAGCACAGAATCCGCTGCTTCAGGCGGTTCGTCCGCTGGGTATGGAAGATGCGCCGCAGTTCAGTCTGGACATCAACCGTGAGCGTGCCAACGCCCTCGGTCTGACCAACGCGGACATCAACACGACGCTCGAAGGGGCTCTGGGTTCGATCTACGTCAACCAGTTCATGCGCAATGACCGCGTCAAGCAGGTCTACATTCAGGGCGAGCCCTGGGCACGCATGACGCCGGAGGATCTGAACCGCTGGTATGTCCGCAATGCGATCGGGACGATGGTGCCGTTCAATGCCTTCGCCTCCGGGCATTGGGTCAATGGTCCGCAGAAGGTCGAGGACTATAACGGTCTGAACTCCTACGAAATCCAGGGTCAGCCGGCCGTGGGCGCAAGCTCGGGCCAGGCCATGGCGGAAATGGAGAAGCTTCTGGCCAAGCTGCCGCGCGGCATTGGTTATGAATGGACGGGTCTGTCGTTCGAGCAGCTTGCTTCAGGTGGCTCGACCGCACCGCTCTATGGACTGGCCGTGGTCGTCATCATGTTCTGTCTGGCTGCGCTGTATGAAAGCTGGGCCATTCCGTTCGCGGTGCTGCTGGTGCTGCCGCTGGGTGTGCTCGGTGCCATTGCAGCGACACTGGGACGCGGGCTTTCCAACGACGTCTATTTCCAGGTGGGTCTGCTGACGACGGTGGGTCTGTCCGTGAAGAACGCAATCCTGATCGTGGAATTCGCCAAGGCCTTCTTTGAAAGCGGTGAAAGTCTGGAGGACTCGGTTCTGGAAGCCGGGCGCGAGCGTCTGCGTCCGATCCTCATGACCTCGATTGCCTTCGTCTGCGGTGTGTTTCCGCTGGCGATTGCGACGGGTGCGGGATCGGCGGCGCGTGTGGCAATCGGCACCTGCGTGGTGGGCGGCATGCTCTCCGCGACGCTGCTGGCGATCTACTTCGTGCCGGTCTTCTTCGTGGTGGTGCTGCGTCTGTTCCGGGTTGCGCGGGTGCGTGACCGCAAGGACCCGTACGCCCATCTGGACAACAAGGCGGCACCTGTCGCCGAAGGGGAGCACGGCGCATGAAGGCCCGTCTCGGATTTACTCTCGGGCTTCCCGGCCTGCTTCTGGTGTCGGGGTGCAATCTGGCCCCTACCTACCATCAGCCGACCCAGGCCACACAGAACAGCTATCCTGCCGATACGGGCGCGAAGAATGTTGCGGCGGCTGCCAAGGTCGCCGATCTGGGGTGGGAGGATTTCTATACCGATCCACGTCTGAAGGCGCTCGTGGAGCTTGCGCTGCATAATAACCGCGATATTGCGGCGCAGGCTGCGGCCGTAACAGTCTCGCGCGGTCAGTACGAGATCCAGAACGCGTCCCTTTTCCCGATCATTTCGACGGGTGGACAGGGTATGTTCCTCGGCCCGTCCGATACGGCGGGTTTCTCGTTCGCACCAGGGCTGGGCACGAACGTCTCGACGCTGCGTCTGTATCAGACGTCCATCGGGTTCTCGTCCTATGAGGTCGATCTGTGGGGGCGTATCCGGAACCTGACACGCCAGCAGATGGAAGCTGTGTTGAACAGTGTGGAAAATACCCGCAATGTCCTGCTCACGACCGTCTCGCAGATTGGCACGACCTACATCCAGTGGCTCGCGGATCGTGAAGAGCTTCGGGTGACGCGCGATACCCTGAAATCCGAGCGTGACACGCTGCGTCTGACGCAGCTTGCGTATGACAACGGGGAAGCGGACGCGCTGACGCTGGCGCAGGTCAAGACACAGGTGGAGCAGGCGTCTGCTTACGAGGCGCAGTATCTGCGTGCCGTGGCGGACGACGAGCACGCGCTTCAGCTTCTGGTGGGGACACCTCTGCCGACCAATCTGCCTGAACCTGCACCGTTCGGGGCGCAGACCATGATCGGCGATCTGCCGGAAGGCCTGCCCTCGGATCTGCTGGCGCAACGTCCGGACATTCGGGCGGCCGAACATACGCTGATCGGTGCGAACGCCAATGTGGGTGCGGCGCGTGCGGCGTTCTTCCCGCGTGTGACGCTGACAGCATCCGAAGGCACGAGCTCGCTGCAGTTCCGCAAGCTCTTTACGCCGGGTGCCGAGACATGGACGGTCTCGCCATCAATCAGCCTGCCGATCTTTACTTGGGGGCAGAGTGAGGGAAACCTCATGATGGCGAAGGGGCAGAAGCTGCAATATGCCGCGCAGTATGAAAAGGCGGTGCAGACGGCGTTCCGTGAAGTCTCCGACGCTCTGACGGCGCGGGAGACCTATACGGCGCAGGACCGCCACATGGGGCAGCTGGTCGAGCAGTCCCAGAAGGCGTTTGATCTGGCCATGATGCGGTATCGGGCTGGAATTGACAGCTACCTGACGACCCTGACGCAGCAGCGCACGCTGTTTCAGGCGCAACAGAATGCCATCACGGTCAAGGCCGCGCGGTTCCAGAATATTGTGACATTGTATCGCGCGCTCGGAGGTGGGTGGAGCCAGAAGACGGTTTCGCCTAAAGTGCCCTCACAAACGCACTGACCGGAGAGCCTCATGCGCAGGTTGATTGTCCCAGTACTGGCCGCCCTTGCCGTTTCAGGCGCGGCCCTTGGCACGGCTGTGGCGCAGGATGCGGATGACGGTCCCAAGAAGCCGAGCATGCACGACCTGTATCATAACTCGTCGCTGCCCAAGAGCCATGCCGACTTCAGCCGCTACCGCTATCGTCCGCCAGGGGACAAGGTGATCGAGCAGCCGGACGCGTTCCGGCTGCTGTTCCAGACGAAGGACGGCCAGCCCGATGGCTATGCCGAGCGGCGCGGAACTTCGGTTTTCTATTATGACCGCTACGGAAAGCTGCGTCAGATCCAGCCCCTGCCGGAAGATGCGACGACCGACTGATGCCCCGCTGCCGTGACCTGACGTCCGGCATGGGGAGTCCGGCCCGGACGGCATGTCTGCCCGGGAGGTGGGTTTTTGCATCTGGTGCCGTCAGGTATGCGTCATGAGTCTTGCTTCGATGCGGGATCTTCTGGAGCAGCGTCAGATCGCGCTGTATTTTCTTGCCGTTCTTCTCGGCGGGACAGCGGCTGCTCTGGTGACGGGAACCGCATTCTGGGACGTGGTCATCAACCCTGTTCTGGGCCTGATGCTGTTCGTGACCTTCCTTCAGATCCCGCTTGCGGAACTGGGGCAGGCTTTCCGCAAGGTCCGGTTCCTCGCAGCGCTTCTGGTCACGAATTTCGTGGCTGTCCCTGCTCTGGTGGCCCTGCTGCTTCCGTTTGCGCCAGCAGACGGAATGATCCGGCTCGGTATCCTGATGGTTCTTCTCTGCCCCTGTATCGACTGGGTGGTGACGTTCGCCCAGATGGGGCGGGCTGATGCTGCCCTCCTTCTCGCGTCCACGCCCGTCCTTCTGGCGGTGCAGATGGTGATGCTCCCGCTCTGGCTCCATCTCTTTCTGGGCGAGGGCGTGTCACGGCTGGTGCAGGCCGGGCCTTTCCTGCATGCGTTTCTGTGGCTGATCGTCATTCCGCTGTGTCTGGCATGCCTTGTCCAGTTCGGGGCACAGCGAAGCCCGGCGGGGGCGCAGGTCGCTTCGGCGCTGGGCCTGCTGCCGGTTCCGGTGACGGCCTTCGTCCTGTTCATCGTCATTGCGGCCATGCTTCCGCATCTCGGGCACGAGACAGCCGTCGTGCTTCATGTCCTGCCGGTCTATGTGGCCTTTGCGCTGCTCGCGCCCTGGCTGGGCTGGGGGATTTCGAGACTGTCCGGGCTGGATGCGCCAGCCGGCTGGGCGCTTGCTTTCAGCGGGGCGACGCGGAACTCGCTTGTCGTTCTGCCGCTTGCGCTGGCCGTGCCCGAAGGTGCGCCCCTCCTGCCGGCCGTGATTGTCAGCCAGACCCTGGTCGAGCTGGCCGCGGAACTGCTGTTCATCCGGGCCATTCCACGGCTCGGGCGGTCTGCCGTCAGTCCTGCTGGAGGCGGCGGGGAAACGCAGCGGGATTAAACGCTGCGAGCAGGATGCCGCCCAGCGCGATCACGACGGATGCCGGGCACAGCACTGCAAAGCCCAGCGTGCTCAGAAGATGGCCGCCGATGGCAGAGCCCAGAAGGATGCCGAAATTGCTGCTGCTGTTGATGGCCGCGCCTGCCACATCGGCGCTGGTCGCCCGCGCGCGGATCGCGCCCGACATGACGAAGGGGATGATCGCAGCGTAACCCATGCACCACAGCCCGACGGCCCCCACGCTCGGCCATGCGGAAATCAGGTGTCCGTAAACCAGGATCATGCCCGTGAGCATGGCCAGGCCGCCGCCGAACAGTCCGGCTGCCGGCCAGCGGTCCACGACCTGCCCCGCCCCCCACAGACCGAAAATGCTGACGCCACCAGTAATCAGGAGCGCGACACTCAGCAGGTGCTCGGGCAGGCCATGCTCCAGCAGAAGCGGGGAGACGTAGGTGTAGAGCAGGTTATGCGCGAAGAAGAACACGGCGTTCACGCCGATCACGACGCCGAAAATGCGCGCGGCCTGTGGGGAGCGGATGGTCGGAACCTTGAGCGCCTTGGTGTCCGCCCCGCGAACGGGCGGCAGATAGAGCGCAATGAAGATCGTCAGGAGGGCCGCAAGCCCGGCAATGACGTAAAGCGCGACCCGCCAGCTTGCGAAATGGCTGATCGCAGCCGCGCCCGGAACGCCCAGAACCGACCCCAGCGATGTGCCGCCAAAGACAAAGGAAATGGCGCGCCCCGTCATGCGTTCGGGCACCAGATGGGCGGCATAGGCGGCGGCAATGGACATCATCAGTGCGTGCGACAGCCCGCCCAGGGCGCGTCCTGCACAGACGATGGCGAAGTTCGGCGCCATGGCGGAAATCAGATTGGAGATGACGTATCCGGCCAGGCAGAGCAGCATGAGCATCTTGCGGTCCATGCGGCTCGTGGCGATCGTGATGGGCACGGCCCCGAATGCGACGAGCAGCGCATAGGCGCTGACCGCCAGCCCGGCATGACCTTCCGTAATGTTGAAGGATTTGGCCATGTCGATCAGCAGACCAACCGGCGCGACCTCGGTCGTCACCGCAATGAAGGTCGAGGCGAACAGGGCGCAGAGGCCTGCGATCACCGGACCGGAGAGCGTTTTGAACACGACGGACTTCCTGACTGGAACGGCGACCTGAGCGTCCCGAACGCGAGGGCTTTTGGCACTTTGATCGTATTACGGAAACCCAAAAATTCAGCTCAGGCCCATCATCGCTCCTGAAGCGGCGGAATGCTCCGGGAGAGCCGGTTTTTCAGGGGGTTACGAACATCATGACTTTCATTTCTGCGCCCTGACATCACGGATTCGGGAGGCTGCTTCAGGTTCCTTCCAGAATGTCGTTCCGTCGTCCCAGCTCACTCGAAATGATGATGAGACATCCCGTGATGCTGGAGAGGAGCAGGCGGAGGTTGCTGTTGGTCTCCACCGTTTCCATTGTGGAAAAACTTTCCAGCGCATCCCGGGACTGGAGTTCCAGTGCCTCGGGGCCGGTAAAGGGGCTGGCAAAGCTCTGGCACAGGCGGGAGAGGACGGCCCGTGCATTCTCGGGCAGGCTGTTCTGGCCGCGATAGGCCTGGATCTGGAGCAGGTTGCGTCCGACCGTCATCATTGAAAAGGCGGCATGAAGCCATCGGTCGTTGGAGCCGGAACTGCTGGCTTTGGTATGGGCGATCAGCTGCTCCATGCCCAGGACGATCCGTCCGACCCAGACGGCTTCAGTCATGGACCGGCGGTTCCTGCCGATCAGCCGCAGGTCGGACAGCAGGTCCAGCCGGAAATTCCGGTAAAACCGTGTCAGCTGGAATGGAAAGACATAGCGGAACACGAGAACGCCGAAGCCGAGCCCGCTCAGCAGGGCGAACACCGTATTGAACCACTCGGCCTCGTTGATGCGGCTGTGGTTGTCCAGACCGATCAGATACGGAAAGAAGTTGCTGAAGGATGCCGCCCGCGCGGCGAGGGCGGGTGTGCGCGTCGCAAGCCCCCCGATCAGCATCGGAACCGAAATCGTCAGGCACAGCATCGCATAGGATGCCGTGGCCGGCATGACCAGAAAGACGGGAATGATCGCCGCGACCGCCGCCCAGACCGCACCCGAGAAGAACGCGCTGCTCGCCAGAACCGTGTTGCTGAAGGATGCGAAACGGGCGCAGACCACCGAGACAAACGTGATGAACAGCGGTCCGTCCGGCCAGGCCGTCACTTCCCACACATAGGCCGCCATCAGGACCGCGGCGCAGGAGCGCAGTCCGTTATGGATGGCAGCGTACCAGTTGCGGGGACGGGCGAGCCTGTAGCTTTCGGCTCTGGGGTCTTCGCCGGGATCGCCCGCCAGACAGCCCAGAAGATGCTGAAGCTCCGTCAGCGTCAGTTGCAGCCCCTGGATCAGGATGCGGTCGTTGAAAACGGTGCCGCTGTCACTTTCCTCGCGGGGCAGCCTTACGGTCTGTTCGACGTCCTCCTGACATCGTCCGATCAGGGCAAGAACCTCCTGACGCAGGGCCTGAAGCGCCTTTTCGTCATCAATATCCGCACGCAGCCGATCCAGAATCCCGGCCGCGTCATGCAGCAGGTCCTGGGTCCGCGCTGAACGTCTGGTCACGGCGCCCAGACGGCTGCGCATGCCAAGGGCCCGCGACATCAGGCGGGAGGCAAGGCCGAGCGTAGCCCGGGCGTAATCGACGATCCCTCGTGTGCGGCCGACCTCGATGGCGCTGAACTCGATCCGGTCGCTCAGGCTGAGAGACAGCGAGAAGATGTTGTGCAGATCGCTTTCGGGCGTGCCATGTTCGAGCAGGATATCGCGCGAGGCATTGGCGGCTTCGAGAACGATCTGCTGAAGCTGGCTGCGGATGGCGGCGCGTGCCTTGGCGGGAACATTGCTCCGGCAGGCCATATCCGCCACTGTGCCACAGATCACGCCCAGAAGAATGTATGTGCCCCGTGCCATCGCGATACTGAACACCTGATCGGGCTGCGCCTGTGCGCTCAGGGATACGATGGAACAGGTATAGGCCGTCAGAACGAACGCGTAGCTGCGGAAGTTATGGACCAGCGTTCCCAGCGCAGTGCACAGCCCGATCCACCCGGCCAGAGCCGGAAAGAACAGCCAGGGCGCCTGCGGAAAGGCTGAGGCCAGAGCGATCGCCGAGACGATCCCGCCCAGTGTCCCGGCCACGCGCCAGCGCGCCTTTGAAAGACTTTCGCCCAGGGTGCCCTGGGCCACGATCCAGACCGTCATGGGCGCCCACTGGGGCTGCCCCAGTTCCATCCATAACGCGATGGCCAGAGCGACCAGTGCAGCAATTGTCGTACGGATCGAAAAACCGAGAGCGGAAAGACGAGGGGCATATAACCAGGACAAATCACGAAAAAATACAGTAAATGATGACTGTATTTCCTGTGCTGCCCGGTTGAAGAATGGCCCCATGAAACCCCGATTCCAGTAAAACAGATTGGACGGGCTGATATGTGTCCTTCGAGGACAGGAAAATCAATTGCAATAATTATTCATATTTCTGGACACATTTCTCCGGACCACTCCCGCAGGCGCCCGGTTTCATGACCGGTTTTCAGGCGTGATGAGCGGTCCTCTCGGCCAGGGGGATATGGTGGGCCGGGGCGGGTCTTTCGTCCCATGGGGCGTGAACCACACGGTTACGGCCGGACTGCTTGGCGGTGTAGAGCGCGTTATCGGCCTGGGCCAGAAGCTCCGTGCGCGGGATCCCCCGGCCGGGACACAGGGCTGCGCCGATACTGAGCGTTGCCGTAACGGCTCCGCCCCCGATCAGGCGGGTTTCCGTCGAGAAGGCCTTTCGGAGGCGGTGTGCGGTCGCGAGCATTTCGTCAAGGCTGCCACACTGGAATACCACCACGAATTCATCGCCGCCAATGCGGAACAGAACCGTCGGGGGATAAAGGATGTCCGTACAGACACGGCCCATGGCAATGATGATCTGATCCCCGACCGCATGGCCATGGGCGTCATTGATGGACTTGAAATGATCGATATCGACCATGAGCAGGGCTTCGTGCGCGCAGATCTTGCCATCATTTTCCAGCCAGGCCTGGAAGGCCCGGCGATTGCTCCCGCCTGACAGGGGATCCTGCAGGATCAGTTCCTGCTGCCGGAACGCCAGCTGTTCCCAGGGAATGGCGATCATCGCCAGTGCAAAGAGCGCCACTTCGATGACGACCAGGAAATTGTAGGTCGTCACGGCCCAGATGGTGGCCGGTGCCGCACCGAGGGGGGCTGGCAGCCAGAAGACGAAGGGCACCAGAAGGAGATGGACGGCGGCATAAAAGCGAAGCAGCCTCAGCAGGCTGCGTCTTGCCGAGGTTCTGATCGGGGCTTTCTGCTGGAGGTCACGGGCCGCCAAAGCGTGAAAGGCCGCGATGGTCGCCAGGCGAAAGGCCGTACTGATCACATGGAACAGGCCAGTGGGTCCGGCCAGAACCGAAAGTATGAAGGACAGGCCGCAGCCAGATACCAGCAGCAGAAGGCGCGTCTGACAGCCCAGCATGACGCGGAGCGCCTGCCACGCGGCTCCATAGGCCATGACCATGAACAGGGCGCCCAGCCGCAGTCCCCACAATCCGGGAAGCATGGTTGGAACAATGAAAAACAGGCCGGAAGCCGATCCCAGAAGAAACGGGGCTGCGTACCAGGCCATACGCGACCATTTTCTGCTGGAGAGTTCAGACAGGATGAAATGAACGCCCAGAAGCAGGAAAATAACCGCACTGCATCCAAGCAGGGTAGGTGGATCAGGAGTCATTGATGGCGCATAGGCTATGGAACAGGCTGTACAGGCCACTCCCGTAAAGGCAGGCAGACGCTCGTCGACTCCCTGACCCGTAATAAACACAGTCCGACCTTACCTCCGCGTTAATGGCATTTTTCGGGCTGCCTCTTTCCGGTGCGTTCCCTTAGGAGGGATGACGGGCTGGCTGTTGCCCGGCATAAGGGCGTTTCTGTCATCTTCGCCAAGATGAGTCGTATGTCTCCTGAAAAATACCTTTTCCCTCCGGTGCCGCCCCGATGATGACACGCCTCTTTCCCTTCTGGGCCATTCTGGTGTCCGGCCTGGCGCTTCTTCTGCCTGGACCGTTCCTGACGCTGGTTCCTGTCATCACGCCGCTTCTGGCCTTCGTCATGTTCACGATGGGCGTATCGCTGACGCCCGCCGATTTCGGCCGGATCCTGCGTCGTCCCGCGCCGGTTCTGGCGGGCGTGGGGCTGCATTATCTCGTCATGCCGCTCGCCGCCTGGGGGATTGCGCATCTGCTGTCGATGCCGCCCGCGCTGGCCACGGGCATGGTGCTGGTCGGCTGCGTATCGAGCGGTACGGCCTCGAATGTCATGATCTATCTGTCGCGCGGAGACGTCGCACTTTCCGTCAGCATCAGCGCCTTTTCCACCCTTGTAGGGATTGTTGCGACGCCGCTTCTGGTGCGGTTTTATGTGTCTGCCGGTGTTGCCGTGGATAGCTGGGCACTGTTTCGCAGCATCCTGACGATGGTGGCGCTCCCCGTTCTGGCGGGGGTGACGCTCAATACACTGTGCCATCGCGCCGTGAAGCGGGTGGAGCCTGCGCTCCCGCTGGTGGCCATGGTGTCGATCCTGCTCATCATCGGGGCGATCGTGGCCGGCGTGGGGCCCTCCCTGAAAGAGGCGGGTCCGGTCATGCTGCTGGCGGTCATCCTGCATAATGGGATCGGGCTTCTGGGAGGCTACTGGGGCGGGCGGCTGCTTGGCTTTGATGAAAGCATCTGTCGCACGCTTGCGCTGGAAGTCGGGATGCAGAACTCGGGCCTCGCCGCTACGCTGGGGCGGCTCTACTTCTCGCCGCTGGCTGCACTGCCCGGAGCGATCTTCTCCATCTGGCACAACGTTTCGGGGTCCATTCTGGCGTCGCTGTGGGCGTCGCGGCCTATCGCGCGGAAAGGCCCGCCGTGTTGACGAGGAACACCATGTCGGTGGCGCGCGTCACCGCCACATAGCAGAGCTGCTGCGTCTCCAGCGGGTTCTGCCGGGCGCGACGGCCGATATCGCCGAGATCCACGAACACGTTTTTGAACGTGCTGCCCTGCGCAGTATGGACCGTCATGGCATAGATCGCCTGAAGCTGGAGCAGGGCGTTGTGAAACGCAAAACGGTGACTCCAGCGGCGGTGCTGCTGTTTCGCTTCCTGCACCAGACGCCGGTCCACAGCTTCCAGATCCTTCTGGTTCTGCACGATATGGCCGGTGATTTCCTCGCCCGCCATCGTCAGCAGGGTGACTTCCCATGATGCGAGATCCGCAATCCAGGCCGGAACGTCCTTGCAGAGCTCGAATTTATACGAAAGCCGCCCCGGTTTGATGTCCATGACGAGGACTTCCTCGTTCGTGGCAATCGCCTGACGCGGGCCGCCTTCTTCCTGCTGGACGGAAAACGGCGCACGGGACACGACCCGCTCGCCGGGCATGAAAGGTGTCGGCGTTTCGCCGCCATAACGCCAGAGGCGGACCATCCGGTTGATCTGATGCACGCGTGCATTCGTCCAGCACAGATAGCGGCACCAGTCGTTGTCTTCGGCGAAGGCATCGGACAGAAACGCCTTGCGGACCCAGCTTTCCACATCCTTGGGTAGGAACAGGCCCATCTGCTCCTGACGCGCATCCCGGACCCAGCTCCAGTCGGCGTCACCACCCTGACTGTGACGGATGATGGTCGCGGCTTCGAGGATCGGGTTGCCCGCGGCCTGCCGCACGACGGTCTCCAGATGGGAGCGTGAGGGCACGGAAAAGGAGGGCGACGCAGCTTCTCCCACGGGCGGAAGCTGGGCCGGATCGCCGACGAACAGCACGAAGCAATAGCGCAGAAGATCGCGGATCCAGTTCATCAGCTCCGCAGAGAGCATCGAGCACTCATCGACGATCACGATCCCATCGGCAATCGTCTGCGGCCGCTTGGAGCGTACGAGGGTCGTGGTCGTGCCCTGCGAGGATGGCTGAAGGCTCAGCAGGCTCTGGATGGTCCTGCAATCGACGTCCCGGTCCACTTTCGAGCGCAGGACGGCGGTGGCCTTGTGGGTGGGTGCCGTGATGACCACCACCTTCTTCTCGGCCATGAAATGCCGCGCGACAGCCTGCATCAGCGTCGTCTTGCCGCTGCCCGCATACCCCGTCAGAAGATGCGTCGGCCGTCCTGCGGCATGTGCGGCAATGATTTCATCAAGCGCCTGCCGCTGGGAGGGGGTGAGCATGACCATGAGCGGCTTTTCTCACATTTTCCCGACACATGCCATTGCCTCGCCCGCAGAACCCGGCACAGTCTCAGCCGGGAAAAGCAGGAAGAAAGCCGGACTGATGGATACAGCGTCGAATGCCGTTTTCTGGCAGGAAAAATGGGAACGCGGCGAGACGGGTTTTCATGAAACACAGGCCAATCCGCTTCTGACCCGTCATATCGCGGCTCTGGATCTTCCGGCGGGAGCACGGATTTTCGTGCCTCTGTGCGGTATGAGTCAGGACATGGTCTGGCTTGCCGGGCACGGTTACCACGTGACCGGATGTGAACTGAGCGACATCGCGGTACGCCGGTTTTTCAGCGATCTCGGCATTATGCCCGACCTCGTGGAAACCGGGGCGTTGCGTTGTTTTTCTTCTGGGGCCATCCGTATTTTCGCAGGAAATATTTTCGATCTGACGCCGGAAATGCTCGGCCCGATGGACGCCATCTATGACCGTGCCGCACTGATCGCCCTGCCGGAGGACCTGCGCCGGGCCTATGCCGCCCATCTCCTGTCCCTGACCGGTCCGGTTCCCGAACTTCTCGTGACGCTGGACTACGATCAGTCCTGCCTGAAGGGACCGCCTTTTTCCGTCGGCGAGGCGTTCCTGCGTGAATGCTATGGTCAGGCTTATGCTTTCACGCTTCTGAAAAGCCGGGCGGTCGAAGGCGGGCTGAAAGGCCGCTGCCCGGCGTCCGAAAACGTCTGGCGTCTCAGCCCGCTTCCGCCTTCGTCCTGACCGTTATTCGGCGGCGGCGGCTTCCGCGCCCATGCGGGTCTTGTCCACGAAGCCTTCTGTCGCATCGTCGAGCGCGCGTGTCCGGCGACCGCCGGGGCCGTGGACGTAAAGCGCCTTGCGGTCGATTTTGTCCACCACGTCCGGCTGGACCGGCATTTCGTAGCGCGGTTTGCGCATGTGGTCCGACAACTGGAGCTTCGGATCGAAGACCGAATTGAACTTCCACAGCATCTTCACGAAGTTCGTCTGTCCGTGCAGCAGCAGACGTGTCGCAATGCCGACCGTGCCCTTCAGCGCTTCCCAGCCCATGTGCTTGGTGTTGAGCACCTGCTGCGTCTTGACCAGTTCCTTGTAGAACTCGGGCAGCGGCAGGGTGGTTGGCAGGACGGCGTGCTGGATGTCGAACAGGCGATAGTCGCGCGTCGTCAGGCGACGGGCCTCGCGGTGCCAGATCTCCGTACCGGGATAGGGTGTCGTGACGGAAATGTTCACGATATCCGGGATTTCGAGGCACCACTGGCGCACGGCCTCGAACCGTTCGCGCGTCCAGGACGGATCGGCGATGATGTTGATGGCCACCGTCAGACCGAGCGAGCGGGCATATTCCAGTGCCTCGAAATTGGCGTCTAGCGACACGCGCTTGCGGAACTGCTTGAGCCCTTCCTCATCCACGGCTTCAAGCCCGATGAAAATGTAGGTCAGACCGATTTCGCTCCAGACCTTGAAGACTTCCTTGTTGCGCAGCAGAACGTCCGCGCGGGTTTCAAGATAGTATTCCTTCTTGATGCCGCGCTTCTTGATCTCGTCCGCGATGGCCATGCCATGTTCCTGATGGACGAAGGCCACGTCATCGACGATGAAGATGCCCGGTTCTTTCAGGGCCTCAAGCTCATCAGCAATGACCTGCGGGCTGACGGTCCGGTAGGAGCGGCCATAGAACGTCCAGGCACTGCAGAACGTGCAGTCCCACGGACAGCCCCGGGCGAATTCGATGGAAGCCGCCGGGTCCAGCGTGCCGATGAAATACTTGTTGCGGTGATGCAGCAGGTCGCGCGCCGGGCGCACGGTATCGAGGCTTTTCACGAAGATCGGCGGCGGACCTTCACCATCCACCGTGATGGCACCGGGAACCTTCAGCAGGTCGGTCTTCTTTTCGATGGCTTCCAGCAGGAGGCCGACCGTTGCATCGCCTTCACCCTTCAGGATGCAGTCAATGGCGCCTTCGGAAAGCTGGAGCACGTCAGGCGCAATGAAGGACACCGAGTGACCGCCCACAAAGATGAACTTCCCGGGCATCCGCTGTTTCGTTTCCTTGCACAGGTCAAGGATCTCGGGAATGTTCGCCAGATAGCTTCCTGAAAAACAGATCGCATCCGGTTTGAAGTCAGCGAGACGCTTCCAGTAGTCTTCATGGGTCTCGACCTGGAGATCGATGATCTGAACGTCATGTCCTTCATTGCGCGCGGCACCCGCCACAAGTTCAAGACCAAGTGGTTCAAGCCTCAGGAACACACGTGTGTACATCAGGGCACTTGGGTGAACGGCCAGAAGTTTCATGAAGTCATCCCATTCTCTTGTGGCGTGTCGCGTCACAACTTCGACACAGGGAGACATAGGCGCTCGGTTTGCTGCAATCAAATGACACACTTCCGTGATGACATCCTGCTGCGCTGATATGGGACGGAGAATGCACGCTTCTTCAAAAGGGCGGGATGTCCGCAGGCCCCGGCAAACCTGCATTCTTCAGACCGCCCTCGGGTTCAGGAGACAGCGGGAAAATTTCTGGCTTCACGACTGCGTGATCCGAGGGGTTCAGCAGGGGTGAACGGCGGGACTCTTGCCGGCATGAAAAAGCCTCTTCTCCCACAGCGGCATGCTGCGGGGGAAGAGGCTCAAGCCCGGATACGGGTAAAGGGCGGGGTTCAGAAGGCGGCTGAGACCGTTCCGAAGAACATACGGGGTGCCGTCGGATAGCCGGTATAGGTGCTGGCATCGCCCGCGGAGATCGAGGACCAGGACCGGGCATTCGTCAGGTTGCTGGCATTGAACTGGAGCTTGAGGCTGTTCATGTGCGGGATGTGGCGGAACGTGTAGCTGGAACTGAAGGCGAGTTGCACACGCGGCGGTACCATGACGCTGTTGGTGATCGTGCCCGGACGGACGCCCATATAGCTGCCGCTGAACTGCGCATTGAAGCCGCCCTGATTGTAATTGACGGCGAACTTGTCGGACCAGGCCGGAATGGCCGGAACCTTTTTGCCCTGCGTGGCATAGAGTGTTGCGCCGTCCATGAAGTCGTTGCCGTAGATGCTGCTGACATAGGACACGGCGTCATAGATCGAGAAATGCGGGCCAAAGCGCAGCGTGAACGACAGGTCCATGCCGTTCGTCGAGACGCTGCCGAGATTCGCCACCGTATTGCCGACGCCCGAAATGCCCTGACCCGGTGGGGAGATGGTGCCGAGACGGTTGTAGAAATCGACGTGATAATATTCGAGCTGCCCACTGATTCCGGTCAGGATCGGCGTATTGATCGGATGGCTGGTGCGGATGCCGGTTTCATACGTCCATGACGACTCAGGCTTGCCGCTGCGCTTGAACTTCTCGAAATCCGCCTGATTGGACACGGCCCAGGGAGACGTCGAGCCATATCCGGTGGAGGCAAAGGAGTTCATGTTCTCCTGGATATTGGCAAAAAGCTGCTCGTGCTGTGTGAAGTTCCACAGCGCGCCGAAAGCCGGCAGGAACGGATTGTAGGACGGGATCGTGCCGCCTGCGATGGTCTGGGTGCTGGTATCGACGATCGTTTTCGCGCCCTTAACCGACGAGGCCAGGGACTGCGGCAGGGCGGCAATCGGCAGCGTGCCGTTCGTATAGACCAGTTCGGACTTGAAACCTGCCGTCAGTGTCAGGCGCGGCGTTACCTTCCAGCTGTCCTGCAAATGCGTGACGAACGTGTTGGTGTAGAAATTGTTCTGCCACTGCGTGAAGAGCGGGTTGGTGGGGCGTTCGTAGGGCGTCAGGGTATTGGTGGCGGTCAGCGGATACCAGCGCCGGGCCTGCATGTTGTTGTTGCGCTCATACCAGCCGCCCAGTTCGATATTGTGATGGCCAAGGCGGTAATGCAGCGTACTGGTCAGACCCCCGCGATAGTCGCTGTATTCCGTGGTGCGAACGGCAAAAGCCGTGCCGCCCGTGGCATCCCAGACCTTCGGATCAATGCCTGCAACACTGTAGGTGAACTGGCCGTTCTTGATGTATTTCGTGCCGGTCGGGTCGAGATACGTGCCCAGAATGGTCAGGATCGCATTCGTGCGGATGGACGTCGCCACCACGCCCGCGCCATCGTCGTAATGGAAGTAAAGTTGGTTGTCCCAGTTCAGGTTCGGGCTGAACCGGTGGGAAATCTTCAGATAGGTCAGGTAGTCGGTCCGCTGCGCGGCGGAAAAGTAATATTTGTTGTTCGGCGTTGCCGGACCCGCCTTCGTGGAGCTTTCGGCCGGGTATCCCGCAGTAGCGGCGTTCAGATCCGGGTAGAAGGCGCCGCGGGCATAGAGATCCGTCGGAGCGGTCAGGCCCTGCGTGTTCGGCTCGGCCTTGTTCTGCCAGTCGAAATAGGCGGTGATGGTGGTGTTCTCGCCTTTATGAACGAATTTCCCGTTCACCTGATATCCGCCCTGACGGTTGGCGTTCCCGAGGTTCCACGGACGCGCATCCTGACGGGCAAACGCCATATAGGCCGAGTTGCCGTTGCCGAAATTGCCCGTATCAACGCGCGCGAATGTTCTGAATGTGGAATAGCTGCCGAAGGTCTGGTTGATTGTGGCGCCAGCCTTCTGCTTCGGGTCGCGCGTGGTGAACTCGATCGTCCCGCCCAGATTGCTGGTCGAGGCCGTGCCCAGCGCACCGGCGCCTGACGACAGGGACGTCGATCCGATATCTTCACTGATGGCCGCGCGCTGCGGGGACAGGCCGTTATAGTTGCCATAGGCCCCGGCACCGAGCGGCACGCCGTCCATCGTGTAGCCGAGCTGGTTCTGGTTGAAGCCGTGGACGTAAATGCTGGAGTTCTGCTCGTTATTGCCCCAGGGATCGACGTTGGTGAACGTCACGCCCGGCAGCAGGTCCAGCGCCTGCATCGGGCTCTGGCCCGGCATGAGCGTCTGCATTTCGTCACCGCTGACACTCATGACCGAACGTGTGCGGTGGCCGGTTGCGACGATCTGCTCGATCTCATGCGCCTGCGTCTCACGCAGGCGCTGCGGCTTTGGGCGGGGGGACGTGCCCTTGCGGATGATGACGCCGCCATCCGGCATGGCCTCGGCCTTCAGTCCGCTGCCGCGCAGCAGGCGCTTGACGGCCTCATCTGGCGACAGGGTGCCATTCAGGGCTGGTGCGCGGAGATTGGCCACCGCATCGGACGTGAAGATGATGTTGCGACCGGTCTGCTGCCCCAGTGTCACGAGGGCCTGCCCCATGGGCTGCGGCGCGATATGCACGCTGGATGTGGGGGCCGCGAAGGCGCTGGACAGCGTCTGCGTCAGAATGGTTGCGCCTGCCGACAGAAGCAGAACGGTGCGGCGGGGGTAACGGGTGGGCGGGGTCATGGGGCTCGTTTCCTGTCGTCGGGCCTGAATGCGGTCTCGACAGGAAGACAGATGAAAAATCGGAACCCTCAGCGTGGTGTGACGGTTTTCATCGAAACGTCACAAAGCAATGATTTCGTAAGCGTTATGGGTGGGCCGGATGCGCAGTGGCAGCAGATGCGGAAGCATCTGCAAAAACGCATCCCCCTGTCGCACATGATAAACGCCGCTCAGACGCTGCGAGGCCAGACGCGGCGCGGACAGAACGATCTGGCGCGAGGCATAGCGGTTGATTTCCTGGATCACTTCCGCCAGCGGCTGGTTGCGGAACACCAGTTCTCCGCCCTGCCAGGACAGAAGCGTTTCCAGATCGGGATAATCGATGTTCCACCCGCCATTGCGGTACATCCGCAGGCGCTGTCCCGGCATGACCCAGCGCCCCGCCGCCCGCAGAGCCGCGGCACTCAGGAACACCTTGCCCCGAACGGCCGTGACTTCCGTATCGCCGCTGTTGATCCGGATATCAGCGGCCGTCTGTCCGTGAAGCTGCACGGTCATGCCATCAGCGGCCAGATGGAATGCGTCCGGACCGGACGTCGAGAGCATGACCTGTCCGTGACACAGCCGCGCCTGCTGTCCGTTGCGCCCCACTACAAGGCGGGTCTGGGTATCGAGGCGGCAATGGGTATGGGGCGTGATGCGGATATCGCGGATGCTGCCGGTGCCCGTTTCCTCGATCCGGCTGGCATGCGCGCCTTCCCAGGGAGGCACTGCCAGAAAAACCGTCGCGGCCAGCCCGGCCAGCCCGGCCAGCGCATGCCGCCGGCTGAACGTACGACGGCCTATTTTCTGGTGCGGAACCGTAACGGATGGTGCTGCGACGCCACCTGCCAGTTCCCACAGTTCGGTCAGATGTTCGAAGACCGGACCGTTCCGGGGATCGCTCGCCAGCCACTCCCGGAACCTGTCATGATCGCGTTCCGTGCAGTCCTCGGCATGCAGTCGTGCAATCCATTCTGCCGCACGGGTTTTGGTGACATCCATCAGATCGGTATTTCAATAATCCATCCATGTTGAAAGGAAGACCAGCGCCTTTGCGATATGTTTTTCAACACTGCTTTCACTGATCGCCAGTGATTTCGCAATATGGCTGTACTTCATTTTTTCAACACGGTTCATCAGAAAGATCTGGCGGGTCCTGTCCGGAAGCTGTTCGCAGCCCGCACGGAAATGCGCCAGCTTCTGGCCCGATTCATAGATCTCTTCCTGCGAAGGCGCAGGGTCCGGGGTCTCGAGGAGCGCCTCGAACCCTTCCGCCGCCTGCACGTATCCCTGCTGCTCGCGACGGATCGCATTGAGCGAGGAATTGATGGCGCTACGGGTAATATAGGCTTCCTGATGCTGCACGCTGCCTTCAGGTCGCTCGAAATAATTCACGAGCGCATTCTGAAGGTGATCATCCGCATCCTCCCGGCGGGTCCGGGAACGCACCCTGCGATAAAGACGCAACCATTCCTGCTGACAGCGCATCCATGTTCCCGTTGCTGGACGTTTTCGAATCACCGCCGCGCCGGGGAGTTAGTTGTCCGGGCGATGGCGGACAAGCGTTTAGGGAATTCGTACGCTCTCATTCGTGACAGTTTCATGAAATGCCGCTTCGGGGTGTGGGCAAAACCCTTTGCCATGTGTCCACACAACGGAGGGTGTGTGTCCCAAGACCTCTGGGAGCCCGGTTCCGCTGCGAACCGGGCTCTGTTGGAAAGAAGTGCTGCATGGTGTTCATGAAACGTAGAAGCCTGCTGACCGGCCTTGGTGCGGGTCTCCTCCTGTCCACGCGCATCCGCGCCCTGCGGGCCGCAGTTCCGCGCGATCTGGAAAAGAACCCGAGCTTCAAGACGTTTCCGTTCCAGCTCGGCGTGGCGTCCGGTGATCCTGCGTCCGACGGGCTGGTACTCTGGACGCGGCTGGCCCCGAACCCGCTGGAAGAGGCGGGCGGGATGGAAGTCCTCAAGCCGGTTCTGGTGAACTGGGAGGTCAGCGAGGACGAGAGTTTCTCGAAACCCGTGCAGAGCGGACAGACGCTGGCGCATCCCGAGCTTGGCCATTCGGTTCATGTCGAGGTGGCCGGTCTGAAGCCGGACCGTCCGTACTGGTATCGCTTCCATATCGCGGGTTACGAAAGCGCCGTTGGCCGGGGCCGCACGCTCCCGCTGCCGGGTACGCCGCTGTCGCGCGTCCGTTTCGCAGCAGCTGGCTGCCAGCATTACGAATATGGCTACTACACCGCCTGGCGCGCCATCGCGAACGAGCCGATCGATTTCGTGTTCCATTATGGCGATTACATTTACGAAGGCCCGGACAGCGGGGATCATCTGCGCGACATTGACGGCCACAAGGCCCATGTCCTGCGCCGCCATGTCGGTCCGGAATGTTATTCGCTGGACGAATATCGCCGCCGTTATGCCCAGTACAAAATGGACCCGGATCTTCAGGCCGCCCATGCGGCGACGTCCTGGATCGTCAGCTTTGATGACCATGAGATCGATAACAACTGGGCCGGGGATACGGATCAGGACGGCACGCCACCGGAGATTTTCCGTCTGCGCCGGGCGTCGGGGCTACAGGCGTATTACGAGAATATGCCGCTGCGGGCGACGTCAATTCCCGATGGCAGCCACATGCAGCTCTATCGCAGCTTCCGCTTCGGTGACCTGATGAACATGTTCGTGCTGGATACGCGTCAGTACCGCAGCGATCAGGCTTACGGCGACACGAATGCGGCGCAGGGCAGGGATGTCTGGTCGCCCGAGCGCACCATGATGGGCGCGCAGCAGGAAGAATGGCTGTTCAACGGTCTGGGACAGTCGAATGCGAAATGGAACCTGCTGGCGCATCAGGTCATGCTCATGGATCTGGCGCATCGTAAATCCGCCCATTCCGAGCTGGTTTACAGCATGGATCAGTGGTCGGGCTATCTCTACAGCCGCAAGCGCCTGCTGGATTTCATCGACACGCATTGCCCCGGCAATGTGGTCAATGTGACCGGAGACGCGCACCGGCATTTCGCCGGGGACCTGCTGGTTGAACCGGGGCGGGGCAAGCCGGTCTCGGTCGAGTTTCTGGCGACGTCCATTTCATCGGGCGCGGACGGGCTTGGTGATGACGATCATTTCAGCCGGATCGCCCGCAGCGAGAACCCGCATCTGAAAGCTACGACCGACAAGCGCGGTTATGTGCTGTGTGATGTAGGGCCAAATGTCTGGCACGCCGATCTGAAGATCATCGATCGCGTTATGGTTCGCGACGGCGCGCTGTCCACCTATGCCAGTTTTGCCGTCGAGCGCGGCAATCCGGGCCTTCAGAAAGCCTGACCCCGCAGGGGCGGCTATCTTAGTGGCAGCCGCCCTTGCCGGACCGGTCGCAGCCCGAGCAGCCGCCGCAGCCCTTGCCGATCGTGGGTTGCGGGGCGGGTGCGAAGCCCACGGCCGTGCGCAGGCGGCCCCAACCCTGTGGGAAGAGGCGCGCATACCAGTAAATTGCGGCGGCGCAGACGATCAGCAGGGCAACAGCAACTTCGATCATCAGGGAACTCCCGTAATGGCGCGGGTGATGTGATAGGTCAGGAACGCCGCCAGATAGGCCAAGCCAAACAGATACGCCGCAGCCCATAGAACGGTTTTGATCGATCCGGTTTCCCGCCGCATGACAGCCAGCGTGGAAATGCATTGCGGCGCATAAACATACCAGGCCAGCAGCGAAAATGCGGTGGCCATGCTCCACTGCGTCGAGAGCAGCGGCAGGAGCTTGTCAGCCGCGCCGTCATCCGTGGCCCCGATGGCATAGACGGTCGCCAGTGAACTGACGGCCACTTCACGCGCCGCAAGCCCCGGGATCAGCGAGACGCAGATCTGCCAGTTGAAGCCAATGGGCGCGAACACCCACTGCATCAGATGGCCGATGCGTCCGGCCAGACTGTAGTCGATGGGGGCACCCGGAGCGCCGGCGGGCGGCAGCGGGAAGCTCGACAACGCCCAGAGCAGCACGTTCAGCGAGACGATGATCGTTCCCACGCGGGAGAGAAACATCACCGCGCGCTGCCACAGGCCGAGTGCCAGGCTCTTGAGGTTCGGGCGGCGATAGGGCGGCAGTTCGAGCAGCAGCGGATGCTCTTCGGACTTCACGCCCCGCGTCATGACACGGGCGGCGATCACGCCGCTGACGATGGCCACGGCATAGAGCCCGAACAGCACCAGCCCCTGAAGCCCGAAAATCCCCAGGATGGTGCGGTGCGGCACGAACGCGCCGATCAGCAGCGTATAGACCGGCAGACGCGCCGAACACGTCATGAGCGGTGCGATCAGGATCGTGACCAGACGGTCGCGCGGGTTCTGGATGGTCCGGGCCGCCATGATGCCCGGAATGGCGCAGGCAAAGCTCGACAGCAGGGGAATGAAGGAGCGGCCGCTCAGGCCGGCCAGCGCCATCAGCCGGTCCAGCAGGAAGGCGGCGCGGGGCAGATAGCCGGATTCCTCAAGGGCGAGGATCCACAGGAACAGGATGAGGATCTGCGGCAGGAACACGATGACCGTGCCCGCCCCGGCAATTACGCCATCGGCCAGAAGGCTGTGCAGAATGCCATCCGGCAGGGGCTTGAGGACGATCTGCCCGAAGGTCGAGATCCCGCTGTCCAGCCCGTCCATGAGCGGCTGCGCCCAGGCGAAAACCGTCTGGAACATGACGAACAGCACGACCAGAAGAATGACCGGCCCCCAGACCGGATGCAGGAACAGCCGGTCCAGCCGGTCGGTCAGGCGGTCCGTTCCCGCGGAAGGATCGACGACATAGGTCGCCAGAAGCCGTCGCACTTCCATGTGGGGATCGATCCCCGCCGGGAGCGGGTCCGGTGGCGCGGGAAGGGGCAGATCGAGGGCCTGAAGAAGAGGCACGACGCCCGCGCGGTTGAGACTGACGACGGGCACGATGGGCATACCCAGATCGGCCTGCAATCCGGCGACGTCGATCTGGAGTCCGTTGCGCCGGGCTTCGTCCATCATGTTCAGCGCGACGATGACCGGCAGGCCGAGCTGTTTGAGTTCCAGCAGAAAGCGCAGATGCAGGCGCAGATTGGTCGCCGAAATGACGGCCACCAGCATTTCAGGCTGTGGTTCGGAGCGGTGGCGGCCCAGACAGACATCGCGCGTGACGTCCTCGTCCGGGCTGGTCGAATCAAGGCTGTAGGCGCCTGGCAGGTCCAGCACGCGGATCGCACGACCATTTGGAGTGCTGAAGAACCCTTCCTTGCGCTCGACTGTCACGCCCGCATAGTTCGCAACCTTCTGTCGGCTTCCCGTCAGCTGGTTGAACAGGGACGTCTTGCCGCAGTTCGGATTTCCGACAAGGGCGATATGCAGACTGGGGGCGGGCGTCTGCGTCGAGGCTGTAGAATTCATGGAGATCAGGCGGCAGTCCGCAGACCCACGCGCGCGGCTTCACCCCGGCGCAGGGCAAAGCGCGACGTCCCAAGACGCACGGCAATCGGATCCCTGCCCATCGGTCCGGTTGCGACTACCTGCACGGCTTCACCGGGTACAAAACCCAGCTCTCCCAGACGTGTGGCAATCGGGTCCAGGGATGCACGCTGCTCGACCTTCTCGATCACGGCATGTGTGCCCATGGGCAGTGTATCCAGATACAACATCAGTTCCGTACCCCGGTGAATGTGGCGGCGGCTCATAGCCCCGACCTTCATCCTAGATAGGCGCATCCTGCCCGTCCGGGAAGAGGAGTGAGAATGATTTGCATCAAGAGTGCTGCAGACTGAACGAAACTGCCGGTTTTATAATAAATTTTATGAAACCCGCCGTCAGGGGAGCAGGGCGCGGCAGAAGCAGCCGGAACAACAGGAAAGACCTGACTGTCCGGGGAGGAGGGGGTATGTTTTTCCTGCCGTGAGACTCGGTTTTTTCCGATCCCGAAACACGAGAGGGTATCGTTGGACTGGAAATTCCGGACGCAGGGGGGCATACACCGGCCTGTGGGCGCCGGATTGGGCGGGCATGAACCCATGATGTTACGTTCGGAATGTCTGGCAGAGGGCGGATCCTGGAATGGCACTATCCCATAAAGAACATGCAGTGGATGTCTGCGAGAGCTGCGCGCCGCTGGACGATGACAGCCGGCGTGTCGAACAGCCCCGCAAGAAGGCCCTGACGAACCGGGTCCGCCGGATCGAAGGGCAGGTCGGCGGTGTTCTCAACATGATCGAGAACGACCGCTACTGCGTCGACATTCTGACCCAGATCTCGGCCATCAAATCGGCACTGGATGGTGTGTCCATCCAGATCCTGTCGTCCCACGCCAATGGCTGCGTGCGCCGCGCGGTGCAGGACGACGGTGGGGAAGACGCGATCGACGAGCTTCTCCAGGTCGTCCGCCGGATGATGCGCTGAAAACCCTGCGCGTTCAGCGGTCCAGCGTTTCGCCGGGTGCGGGCTGGCCCTGCATGGACGAGTTCGACATGCCCATGTCCATTTTCTGACAGGCGGCGAGCTGCTGCTTCATTTTCGGCGTCAGGGTGCTCCGCTGCCTGCTGAGCGTCTGCAGATGCGAGCACAGGACCATCTGCTGATCCATGCTCAGCCCGGCCAGCGGATTCTGGGGGCTGGATGACGGCATGGACATCTTGCCGCCACTCATGTCCATGTGGCTCATATCCATGCCGGACATCGACGGGTCGGCGGCGTGCGCCATGCCGGTGGCGAGAAGGATGCTCAGTGCGAGGAAAATCTTGCGCATGATGTTGGGCTTTCGTTGTGATTGAACAGGAATGATCAGAACCAGCTTCGGACGCCGAGGCTGAAGCGGACGGAGCCGGTGTCGTCGTGCTGGTCACGGGCGATCCGGCGGGCCTGGGTGAGATATCCGGAGTAGGTCACGGCTACGTAGGGCGCGAATTTCCGCCAGATTTCGTATCGCAGGCGCAGACCGGCATCGACATCCGATAGACCGGCGCCAGCCTGACGTCCCGCGTCGGATTTCGTGTACAGGTTGAACTCGGCCTGGGGCTGGAGGATCAGGCGGTTGGTCAGCAGGAAGTCGTAAGACCCCTCGATGCGGGCGGCGAAACGTCCGCGATCGCTGACATAGGCCGTGGCCCCGAACTCGAATTCATACAGCGCCAGACCTTCGATTCCGAATGCGCCCCAGGTGCGGGTTGGACCGTCATCGAGGTCCATGCGCACGCCGCCCTGAAGGTTCCAGTAGGGCGAGATGGAGCGCGTATAGAGCAGTTCATGGTCGCCATCGCTCAGGCGGCCCTTTTCGAGCGTGCCTTCGGATTTCAGCCAGATCTTGTTGTAATCGCCGCCGAACCAGGCTTCGCCATCCCAGCGGAAATCGGTGCCACCGGGCGCATAGCGGCCTTCAAGCTGGTTGAAGATGCCGTGCAGCCAGGTGCCCTGATCCATGGCGGGCTTGATGTTGCCGATATAGACGACCGGGGTCGCTTCCGGCGCATCGGCGGCGTGATAGACCGGCTGGTCGGCGCGGGCCGTGCCGGACAGGGCGGCGAGGGCCAGAACCGCGCGGGAAAGGGCGTGTTTCATGCCACGATCACCGTGCGGAACATGCCCAGATCCATGTGATACATCAGGTGGCAGTGATACGCCCACATGCCGGGGGTATCGGCCGTCACGAGATAGCTCAGCTTCGAGCCCGGCTGGGAAATGATGGTGTGCTTGTAGGGGCGGTAGTCCCCCTGACCGTTTTCCAGCTCGCTCCACAGGCCATGCAGATGGATCGGATGTTCCATCATGGTGTCGTTGATGAGCGTAAAGCGCACGCGTTCGCCCAGCTTGAGGCGGATCGGGCCGGATTCCGAAAATTTCCGGCCGTTCATGCCCCAGATATAGCGTTCCATGTTGCCGGTCAGATGCAGGATGATCTCCCGCGTCGGCGGCCGCAAATCCGCTCCGGGGCGCGTGGCGCGGAGCTGTCTGTAGTTCAGGACGCGGCGGCCATTGTTCTCCAGCCCGTCGCCGGGGCTGCCGGTCCGGTCGATCGGCATCATGGCGCGCATCTGGTTTTCGACATTGATGGGCGGTGGACCGGGATCGTCCACTTCCATCTTCATGCCGGACATATCGCCCGACATATCCATGCCCTTCATGTCCATGCCGTGCATGTCCATTCCGGCCATGTCGCCATCCATCTTCATGCCGGACATATCGCCCGACATATCCATGTCCTTCATGCTTTCGCCGGGCTTCATGTTCCCCATGCCCATATCGACCATGGTGCGGACCGGGCGCGGATCCATGGGTGGCAGGGGCGCAATCATCCCTTCGAGCGGGGCCAGCGTGCCTCTTGCGTAGCCGGTGCGGTCCTCGCTCTGGGCGAAAATGGCATAGGCGCGCTCGTCCTTCGGCTGGACGATGACGTCATAGGTTTCGGCCACGCCGATGCGGAATTCGTCCACTGGGACAGGCTCGATATCGTTGCCGTCAGCCTGCACGACCAGCATTTCAAGCCCCGGAATCCGGACATCGAAGAACGTCATGGTCGAACCGTTGATGAAGCGCAGGCGCAGTTTTTCGCCGGGCTTGAACAGCCCGCTCCAGTTCATGTCCGGAGCGTGACCGTTCAGCGTGTAGGTGTAGATCGCGCCCGAGACATCCGCGATGTCAGTTGCGGCCATGCGCATTTTCGACCAGGCCAGACGGTCCGCGAGGGCTGCACCTGCGCTTCCTGCCTCGTGCGCTTCCTTCGGGAAAGAGGCTGCCGTGCGCTGGCGGAAGACGTAATAATCGTCCTGCATCTTGAGGTTGCTGACGATGTCATCGGGCATGACATCCGTCCATTCGCCCAGGAAAATCACGTAATCGCGGTCGCAGGCATTCGGGTCCGGGCGGCGCGGGTCAATGACCAGTGCGCCATACAGGCCCATCGCTTCCTGCATCCCGGAATGGCTGTGATACCAGTAGGTGCCGCTCTGGTGGAGCTTGAAGCGATAGGTGAAGGTCTCGCCCGGTGCGATGCCGCCAAAGCTCATGCCCGGCACGCCGTCCATGTTCGAGGGCGTGCGGATGCCGTGCCAGTGGATCGAGGTCGGCTCGTTCAGCGTGTTGGTGACGTTGATGCTGACGGTATCGCCTTGTTTCCAGCGCAGGATCGGACCCGGCACCGTGCCTCCGGCTGTCGGCGCGTGCATGGTCTTGCCATCCAGCGAGATGCGCGTGTGGCCGATCTTCAGATCCCACCGGTCGGACGGCATGGGGGGTATGATGCCGGAAGAGGCCTTGGACGAGAATGCGTGCGAGGTGCGGGGCAGGGCCGCCAGAAGGCCGCCTGCGCCAATACCCGTTACGAAACGTCGTCGTGTCAGGCCGCCCCGGATGCGGGACGGAAAGGTCATGAGAAAAATCCGCGAAAATGACAGAGGATCAGGCCCTGTCTGCCTCTTGAGGGCAGCAGAACGGGTCCACGCCTGTCAGGCGTGTGTCAGAGCGCGCGGAGTTTTGGCGGGGGGGAGGCGGGGATCCAGTCGGTGCCGCTGAAACGGTCGTGCCGCCCGGACGCAAAGGCCCGTGCCGCCAGACTGACGGGACCGGAAGGCTGGATGGACGCCACGGTCAGCATGGGTTCAGTCGAGACCACATGCGTATGGCAGCAGCCTTCGGAAGACTGCTGGGGATGGGGAATCGCATGGAAGGCTGACGTGCTGCAGCAGTCCGTGCTTTCGGGCTTCTGGTGATGGGCCATGTGCTGCATTGCCATGACCATGTGATGGGGCGCTTCAGTCCGGGCCTGCGCGGTGGACGTGCCGAGCAGAAGCCCGACCTGCATCAGCAGGCAGGCCAGCAGGCCGATCCAGATCCGGGCATGTGTCCTGACCATCAGAAGTCCCAGCAAGGGTAAGAAACAGGGTGATTCGATGTTTGAATCTGATGCGATCCTATACCCGCCGGGGGGATGGGGGAAGATTATTTTTCGAGACGTAAAAAAAATGACTTGTCGAATCTGTTTCGGGGGCAATATGAAAATTGCATACCCCAGTACGGTATATAAAACGTAATAAAATAGTGGAAAATTGGATATTGCTAGAATCGTTTTATCGTGAATAGTTATATATACCCTACCCCCACACCGTATGTTGATATGCCGTTACAGGGGTGTGGCTCTCACTCTGAAGGATTTCGTGACATGACAGAAACAGCACACATGACGGTCGAGGGCATGTCCTGCAACGGCTGCTCCGGTAAGCTCCAGCGCGCCCTTGAAGCCGTGAACGGTGTGACGGCCGTGGATATCGTTCTCGATGGCGGAAAGGTCACGGTGTCTTACGACCCGGCCCAGGTTTCGCCCGCCGCCTTCAGGGACGTTGTCGAAGACACGGGATTTGACGTCGTTTCCTGAGGCGCGACACGTCTCCTCCTGAAAAGATGGTGCGGGCCAGGTCTGCCAGATTCGGAACAGGAGCGTTTCATTACCGGCCCCATGCCGCTACACGATGCTTTCAGGACGCAGGATGTTGCATGGCGCCGGCATGTCTCTCTAGGACAGACACTATGACACAGCATGGCACTTCAGTTCGTCGTCTCAGCCTTTCTGCCATTTCCCACAATGCCCTGATCTGGGGCAGCCTGATGGCAGGCGTCTGCCCTGCGGCCATGGCCGATACGGTCGCGGCGCGGACGAAAAACCACCCACCCGTCTGCCATGCCACTCACAGAACGCTGCACCCGGTTCACTGCACTCCGCATCATGCTGCTGCTCCGGCGCAACAGTCTGCGAAAGCGCCTGTCACCACTTCCGTAGCCGCCGCTTCTGCCACGGCCGTCGCGCAGTCTTCTGCCGATGTGGACGGGACAGAGGCAGAAAACATCCAGGTTCTGGGTACCAACCACACCTATACGGCGCCTGCCGTCGAGGCCTGGGGCAAGAGCCCCGTGGCGCTCAAGGATGTGCCGCAGTCCGTTTCGGTCATCACCCAGCAGCGCATGGAAGATTCCAACATGCTGACGATGGCGGACGCCATGCGCCAGATCAACGGAATCCGCGTTCTGCCAGGTTCTACGGCCAATTCGAATTACTATTCCCGGGGCTATCAGCTCACAACATCCGTGGATGGCACGCCCGATGCGTCCGGCACGCTGAACAATGCCGCCTTTGACCTGTCCATGTATGACCGCGTCGAGGTGCTGCGCGGGTCGTCGGGTCTGTTGCAGGGCGGCGGTGGCGCTGGTGGCGTCGTCAATGAGGTCACGAAGAAGCCGGGCCGGGATTTCGCGGTCGATGGGTCCGCCATGGTCGGCAGCTTCAACAATTATCGTGCTGATGTGGATATGACCATTCCGCTGAACCGGTCGAAGACGCTCCGCTTCCGGACCGCCGATCTGTTCCAGGACAATGATTTTTTCTACAAATACTCCCATTCGCGTAAATGGCAGGCCTATGGCGCGCTGGAATGGGACGTCACGCCGACCACGACGTTCCTCGTTTCCCATGCGGCCCAACAGCAGGACATCACGGCGCCGTATTACGGTCTGCCGGTCACGACGGAAAAGACCCTGTGGTATGGCGGACGCGATGCCAACCCGAGCCAGAGCTGGGGTTACAGCAACTACATGACGCAGCAGACGATTGCGTCCATCACCCAGAAGCTCTGGGGTGACTGGACGGCGACCGCGCGCGCCACGTTCTATGACCAGAGTTACAATACGCTGTATAACGAGCCCTGGACGACGATCGACGCTAAAACCGGTCTGCTCCAGTATCAGGATATCGGCGTGGTCGGGATGCGGGGCAAGAACACGTCGCGCTCGGCGGATGTGTATGCCCAGGGCAGTTTCCGCCTTCTGAACCGCACACATCATGCGCTGTTCGGCTTTAACTATAATTCCTATGAGCAGCTGACGCAGTATGCGAACGTCAACTGCGATGCCATTTACAACAATGTCAGCATCAACAACACGGGTGTCGTGAAGGCGCCGGCTGCGAACTGCATCGATTACAAGCAGAACGATGATGGTTACGGCACGGACGACTACGCCTATCAGTGGGGTTTTTACGGACAGCTCCGTCTTGAAGTGATCCGGCATCTTTCGCTGATCCTTGGCGGCCGCGTGTCGCGGTTCTACGAGAAGCTCCAGTATGTTTCCCCCGGTCCGAAGAGCGAATGGACGACGACCTCGGATATTCGCGGCCAGCTTACCCCATATCTGGGTACGGTCTATCAGATCACGCCGAATATCTCCTGGTATGCCAGCTATTCCAGCATCTTCACGCCTTCGGTCGGTCGGCAGACCTATCGCGGGGGCGGGCTGAAGCCGCAGGAAGGCAATCAGGTCGAGACCGGTTTCAAGGCGGAATATTTCCATGGCAGACTGAATATTTCCTCTGCCCTGTTCCGGATGGAGAGCGTGAATCAGCCGGTTCAGGATCCGGATCACTCGCAGTTCTACATGACAACTGGTCCGATCCGGCGGCAGGGCTGGGAAGCGCAGATCGATGGCGAGATCCTGCCGGGGCTCGATGTCTCGATCGGCTATACCTATCTGGATACGAAGGTCTCGAACTCGAAGGTCAGCGATTTTGGCGGCGTCTATTCCCCGCACCACATGTTCAAGTCCTGGGTGCATTACAACGTCCCATACGGCCGTCTGAAAGGGCTCAATTTCGGTGCGGGCATTGATGCCAACAGCAATCTGCGCGGCAGTTATGCGACGACCGTTCAGGGTGGCTACATGACGCTGGATAGTATGATCGGCTACAAGATCAACAAACATCTGAAGCTGCAGCTCAACGCGACAAACCTGACCAACCGCTATTATTATGAGCGCGCCAGCGGTGTCTGGCAGTTCAACTTCCCTGCCGCACCCCGCAGTTTCATGGCCACACTTCGTGCAAACTACTGACGAAACGACCCCGCCACATTCACTTTCGGACTGGAAAGTCCTTTTTCCCTACTGGAAATCCGAAGAGAAGTGGTGGGCCTGGTCCCTTCTGGGAGGGACCATCGGACTGTCCGTGCTTTACGTTCAGTCCGCCGTCTGGTTCGGCGCCTGGTATCACCGGTTTTTCGATGCATTTTTTGCCGGTCAGGTCGCACATTGTCTCGGGATGCTGCCGCTTTACCTGCTGGTGACGGTGGGCTCGGTGGGGGTGCATGTAACGCAGACCTATCTGACGCAGGTCCTGTCCATGCGCTGGCGTTTGTGGAACACGCGGGTCTATCTGCGGCAGTACCTGTCGGAAGAAGCGTATTACCGCCTCGAACACGGGCCGAACCGGGCGGATAACCCGGATCAGCGTATCGCGGATGACCTGTCGCAAATGACGGTCCAGACGCTCAAGCTCGGTCTGGATGCGATTGATGCCGTGACCACGCTGTTCTCCTTTGCGGTCGTTCTGTGGAACATCGGGGGGGTATTTTCTTTTGACTGGCATGGCCATCATTTCCATATCCCCGGTTATCTTTTTCTGGGCGCTGCCATCACGACCCTGACGGCCTCGGGGATTCTGGAGCGGTTCGGCTCGCCTCTGATCGGTGCGAATTACCGGCAGCAGCATTTCGACGCGGATCTGCGTGCGGGGCTGATGGATATCCGGCGCAACTCCGAACAGATCGCCTTTTATGGCGGCGAGGACGCCGAGCATCTGCGACTGTCCGGCTATCTGGCGCATATCGCCACCAACTGGCGGAGCGTCGTGCGCTACACTTGGCGGGTCAATTTCATCGGGGAAGTCTATACCGGTGTCGCAACGGTCCCGCTGTGGCTGATGCTGGCTCCCAAAGCCATGGCCCATGCCCTGACATTCGGCCTCTATTCACAGATCAATTCCGCCTATACGCAGGTCCGGATCAGTCTGGAATGGTTCATTTTCAATTATGCGGATCTGGCGACGCTGCGTTCGGTGCTCCAGCGTCTGGGTGAGTTCGAGCGGACGGTCAGCCAGCAGCCCGAGACAGGGATTGAACGTTTCGCATCGGAAATCCCTTCGGTTCAGATCCGCGACCTTACGCTCTGCCTTCCGGATACGAAACCGATTGCCCGGATCGGTACGCTGGTGCTGGAAAGCGGGGAGCGCTGGCTGGTCCGTGGGCCGTCAGGTTCAGGGAAAAGCACGTTCCTGCGCGCACTCGCCGGATTGTGGCGTCACGGGAGTGGGGCGGTGTCCTTCAACATGCGGCAGGCCATGTTTCTGCCTCAGCGCAGCTATGTGCCGTCCGGCACCCTGCGTCAGGCCCTGTGCTATCCCGCAACGCCGGACCGTTATGAAACACTGTCCTGCCAGCGCGCTCTGGAAGCCGTGAATCTGGCGGGATACAGCCCTCGGCTGGATGAAATCGCTGACTGGGGCGATGTGTTGTCTCCCGGAGAGCAGCAGCGTCTGGCCGTGGCGAGAGCGCTCCTGTTCCGGCCCGCGATCCTGTTTCTGGATGAGGCGACCTCCGCTCTGGATGAAGGCAATGAATGCCGCCTTTACGAGGCCCTTCTTTCCGCGCTGCCAGGCACCACCTTCATCAGTGTGGCGCATCGCGATGCCCTGTGCCGCTTCCACGATCACGAGATTATGCTTGGCGATGGGAATGCCGTCTTTTCCGTGCTTGAAAAATAGGGTGGTGGGGTATATTTCTCACAAACTCTTTGCAGAATCCTCCTAGCCGACAGGACCCTATCCAGATGTCAGAAACGATCAGTTTCCCCGTCGGTGGCATGACCTGCGCCGCCTGTGCCGCGCGGATTGAAAAAGTTCTCAACCGTCAGGACGGTGTGAAGGCGACCGTGAACTTTGCGTCCGAACGCGCGCAGGTCGCTTTTGAAAACGCCTCATCCTCCGTTGAAAGCGTCGTGGCGGCCGTGCGTCGTGCGGGTTTTTCCGTGGACGAGCAGAGCCTTGACCTGTCGCTGTCGGGCATGACCTGTGCGGCCTGTGCCGCGCGGATCGAGAAGATCCTGAACCGCCAGCCTTCCGTGCAGGCCAGCGTGAATTTCGCGGCCGAGCGGGCGCATATCAATTACATTCCCGGCGTGGTCGAACCGGCCTTCCTGATCGGGAAGATCGAAAAGGCCGGTTTCGGTGCAACGCGTCTGGATGAGGGAACGCGTGAAGACCCCAAAGCCAAGCGGGCCGCCATCTGGAAGCGTGAGCGCAACCGCTTCATCCTGACGCTCATCCTGTCCCTGCCGCTCTTTGCCGAAATGATCGGCATGTTCTTCGGCCGCATGATCGTGCCGGTTCCGTTGCAGTTCCTGTTTGCGACGATCGTGCAGTTCGTCTGTGGCGCGCATCTGTATCGCAGGGCGTGGAATGCCGTGCGGGGCGGGTCGGCCAACATGGATGTGCTGGTCGTGCTGGGAACGTCCATCGCCTGGCTGTTCAGTGCGGTTGTCGTGGTGTTCGGACTGCATCAGCATGTCTATTTCGAAGCCAGTGCGTCCATCATCACGCTGATCTCGCTTGGCAAGCTCATGGAGACGCGCGCCAAGAACAGGACCAGCGCCGGGATCGAGAGCCTGCTCCAGCTTCAGCCGCAGATCGCGCATGTCGAACGCGATGGCGTGATCGTGGATCGCGCCGTTGCGGACATGCATGTCGGGGATATTTTCGTCGTGCGTCCGGGCGAGAGCGTGCCGGTAGATGGCGAGATCATCGAGGGTTCTTCTGAAGTCAACGAGTCCATGCTGACGGGTGAGAGCGTTCCGGTTCTCAAGGACGTCGGCAACGAGGTCTTTGGCGGGACCATGAATGCCAATGGCGCATTGCGTGTCCGGGCGACGGGAGTTGGGGCAGATACCGCGCTGGCGCGGATTGTGAAAATGGTCGAGCAGGCACAGGGGTCGAAAGCCAATGTGCAGCGTCTGGCCGATAAGGTTTCTGGCATTTTCGTGCCTGCCGTCATCGGGATCGCCGTTCTTACCTTCCTGATCGGCTGGGCCGTCACCGGTTCCGCGACATGGAGTCTTGTCTCAGCGGTGTCCGTTCTGGTCATTGCCTGCCCGTGTTCGCTGGGTCTGGCGACGCCGACGGCCATTATGGTCGGGACGGGGCGTGGCGCGCAGTCCGGCATTCTGTTCCGTAATGCCGATGCGCTGGAGCGGGCCGAGAAGCTCAGGACCATCATCGTCGACAAGACCGGTACCCTGACGCAGGGGCGCCCCACGGTTGCAGCCGTTCATCCGGCGGTGGGTGTTCCGGTGGATACGCTTCTGGGTGTTGCATATGCCTTGGAGCATAATTCCGAGCATCCGCTGGCCCGTGCCATCGTGGATTATGCCGAAAGCCACGAGGGGAATGCTCCTGCTGTGATAGAAGACTTCCAGGCGGTCCCGGGCAAGGGCGTCATTGCCCGGTGCGGCGGGCAGGAAGCGCGTCTGGGCTCGCCAGCCTTCATGCAGGCGAGTGGCCTGGATCTGTCTGCGTTGCCGGTTGCCGCGCTGGAAAGCGAAGGCAATACCGTCATCGCCGTGGCGCAGGGCGGTCAGGTTCTGGGGATCATCGCGCTCGCGGATGAGCTCCGTTCCGATGCTGTGGCAACCGTGAAGGCTCTGAAGGCCCGGGGCATCCGGGTCGTGATGCTGACGGGTGACAATGAACGCGCGGCCTCTGTCGTGGCGCGGCAGGTCGGTGTGGATGACTATCTCGCCGGCGTGCTGCCCGAGCACAAGGCGGATGGTGTTGCGAAATACCGTGCGCAGGGCGGTCTGGTTGGTATGGTCGGCGATGGCATCAATGACGCGCCCGCACTGGCCGCCGCCGATGTGGGGTTTGCCATTGGGGCGGGCTCTGCCGTCGCTCTTGATACGGCCGATGTCGTGCTGATGAAAAGCGAGATGACGGGTGTTCTGGATGCGATTTCGCTGTCCAATGCGACACTGTCCAAGATCCGGCAGAACCTGTTCTTTGCCTTTATCTACAACATTCTGGGCCTGCCGCTGGCGGCTTTCGGGATGCTGAATCCGATCGTGGCGGGCGCTGCCATGGCCATGAGTTCCGTTTCGGTGGTCAGCAACTCCTTGCTGCTCAACCGCTGGAAACCGATCTCGGGCAAGTCCTGAGGCGGAGTGTTCCGGGGGCCTTTACTGCACCCGGAACGGGAGTTTCCTGCGGGCGAAATCGAGCATGGCGGTTGCGCCATGCTCCCACAGGCCCAGCGGTTCGCTGCTGCCGATATGGCCGACAGCGCCCGCCTTCAGAAAATCCGACTGCCACTGACCGGCCAGCGCGCGTGCGCGCGGAAGGGACAGCCAGGGGTCATTGCTGCTGGCCATGATCGCGGTGGGAACGGGCAGTGGCGTGCGGGGAAGCGGGCCGAAAGAGCGGATGCGTGTGACGTCCGGATGGGCCGTCTGGTCAATATCCGCAGGTGCGACCAGAAACGCCCCGGCCACGCGCTGTCCACCATGCTGGCTCAGCCATCTGGCGCTCAGCACGGCTCCGAGACTGTGGGCGATCAGGAAAACCGGACGGGACGAGGCCTCGACCGCAGCAGTGAGCGCTGCTTCCCAGTCTGCAGGGCGGGGCGTTTCCCAGTCTGTCTGGTGCAGACGTTTCAGGCCATAAGCCTGTTCCCAGTGGGACTGCCAGTGATCCGGCCCCGAACCGAACAGGCCAGGGACCAGCAGCAGTTCGACCTGCTGGCCGAGGCGCTGGAACGCGCCGGCGAACTGCTGGCGGCCCGTATCAGGCAGGCTGTGCGTAGCCCATGCGGGATCGAAAGATGTCGGACGGCCGGAAAACAGGTTCATAACGTTATCTCCTCTCAGCCGCCCCGATTCTTTTGCAGGAAAGCGGAACAGGATCTGGAGCTAATAACGAACATAAACGACTATTAAATAAAACAACTTTTATTTATAGTTGTTTTATTGGTGCTCAGGCCAGCCCGTCGAAGAGCTGTGTGGAGAGGTAGCGTTCCGCAAAGGACGGGACGATGGCCACGATCGTCTTGCCCCGGCTGGAGGGCTTGCGGGCCAGTTCCATTCCCGCAAACAGCGCGGCACCCGAGGAAATCCCGATGGGAATGCCCTCAACGGCTGCACACAGGCGTGCCGTCGCCACCGCTTCCTGCTCGGAGACCTCGAACACGCCATCCAGCGCCTTGAGATCCAGCGTGTCGGGCTCAAAACCCGGACCGATGCCCTGAATGCCATGCGGGCCCGGCTCATCGCCATGCAGCACGGCACTTTCGCGCGGTTCTACCCCATAGACCTTGATGGATTTGCGGTGTTTTTTGAGCCCGTGGGCAATGCCGGACGCCGTACCGCCCGTTCCCAGACCGGCCACGACCATATCGACCTTGCCTGCTGTGTCTTCCCAGATTTCCCGGGCCGTTGTGGCTTCGTGTACGGCCGGGTTGGCGTCGTTTTCGAACTGGCTGGGCATCCAGGCATCGGGCAGGGTGCGGTTGAGCTGCTCGGCGCGTTCGATGGCGCCGGCCATGCCACGGGATGCAGGGGTCAGTTCCGTGTCGGCACCCATCAGGCGCAGCATTTTCCGGCGTTCGGTCGAGGCGTTTTCCGGCATGGTGACGATCAGCCGGTATCCCAGTGCCACGGCCGCGAAAGCGAGCGAAATGCCGGTATTGCCCGAGGTCGGCTCGATCAGCACCGTGCGGCCCGGCGTAATCAGGCCGCGTGCTTCGGCATCCCGTAGCATGGCCACGCCGATCCGGTCCTTGACGGAGCCGAGGGGGTTGAAAAATTCCAGCTTGAGGAGCAGCCGCCCATTGAGATGCTCACGCTGGGTCAGGTGTGGCAGCGCGACCAGCGGTGTACCTCCCACCGTCTCCAGAAAGGAGTTGAAAACGCGGCCCCGGGGGGCGGCATAACCTTCGAACGGGGCGGGGGACAGCGGAACCTTCTTGCTCATGGCCTCACTTAACACGGGAAATGGGGGAAAGGGCAGACGGTAAATGATGATTTCCGTTACAACGAATTAATAGCGTTATTACGGACGTGAAGTCGATATCACATCATGTTCATGCGTTATATATTGACGCTGCGCCGTATGACGTCGTATGTGATCCGCTCCGGTGGCATCCACAACAACAGGACCAGTCGGTCAATGATGTGTCGAATGTGTAGCTCGCAGCGCAAACGCTGCTCCGCTTCAGGTCCGGAGGCAATGGTCTCCGGCGTGTCATAACGCCCGACAACTGGACTGTCGGGCTCTTTCTTCAGGGTCCGGCATCATGCTTGGTTCAACAGTTATCGAAATCAACGGTGTTTTTCTCGGCGCGGCCATTCTGGTCAGCGAAAGCGGGACGAGACGCTTCTATGCCGCGCATGACAGCGTGCGTGCGCTCCACAACGAACTCCTTCCCGATCTGGTCGCGCTGCAGCAGCGCATCCGCCAGCACGTGCGCAAACCCGGCCGCCAGATGGTCTGATTGACGAGGAGCCTCTTCTGTCCGGACGTGTTCGTGCTGTAGAACGAAAAAAGATCACGAACCGGAACGGAATGGAGCAGGCGTGGAAGGAAGTTATCGGCGGATTATCCGCGCTGTTCTGACGCGCCGTGACGGCGCTTTCGCGGCCCTGCTGCTGGCTTCCATCATCTTCGCCTGCCTGTCCGCCCCGCTTTATGCGGCGCTTAACGGGATTGATCCGTTTTCTTCCGACATTGCTGGTACGACGATCCGGAACGGGCAGCATGTTGATCTCATGCAGCCCAACGACAATCCGCTGCATCTGGGGCTCAGTCCGATCGGGCCGGACTGGCGGCCGGGGCCGTATGCACTCGGGGCGGACTCGCAGGGGCGGGATGTGGCGGCGCGCGTTTTGTATGGCGGGCGCAATTCCCTGCTGATTGCGGCGGCTTCTGCGACGTTCTGCCTGTGTCTGGCGGCCTGTATCGGGATTTGTGCGGGGTATTTCGGCGGCTGGATCGACCTGATCCTGTCGCGCATTCTGGACATGCTCTGGGCGATCCCGGTCTATCTGTTCGCGATTTCGCTCTCCGTCGTCACGGTGGGGCATGGAATCCGGCTGGGTCCTGTGACCATCGGGGCGGATAATCTGCTGATCCCGATCGGGATTATCGCACTGGTTTATGTGCCCTATGCGGCGCGGCCGTTGCGGGCGCGGGCGCTGAGCCTGTCGCAGGCAGGGTTCGTCATGGCGGCGCGGGGGATGGGAGCGTCGGACTGGCGCATCCTGTGGCGGGAAATCCTGCCGGGCCTGACGCCGACCATGGCTGTTCTGGCACCACTGGTCATGGCGCTGTGCATGCTGGCGGAATCCGCACTGTCGTTTCTCTCGCTCGGCGTGCAGGCGCCGGCGGCGTCGTGGGGGACGATCATTCAGGACGGGGAAGGGCTGCTCTATACGCGACCCATGGTGGCCATCGTGCCGGGACTGGCGATCGTTCTGACCGTGCTGGCGCTCAATGTTCTGGGCAATGCGCTGCGGGATCAGCTTGATCCGAAAGGGGCGGGCCGATGATCCGCAGTCTTGCCTCCCGGACCGGGCAGATGCTGCTGGTCATTTTCGGGATTTCCGTTCTGGTGTTCTGCATTTTCTTCGCGACACCGGGCGCCGACCCGACGGCGCGTATTGCAGGACGGGGTGCCAGTCCGCAGGTCGTGGAACGCATCCGTGCGGAGTATGGGTTCGATCGTCCGCTGCCCGTTCAGTATGTGAAGATGATGGAAAAGCTGTTTATCAGCCGGGACCTGACGTCTTTCGTTAATCACGGGCAGCGCGTCGTGCCGGAAGTGCTACAGGCAGCCCCCGTGACGCTCTCGCTTGTGCTGTGGGCAGCGTTTTTCTGGGTCAGTGGATCGCTGGTTTTCGGGATTGCTTCGGCTGTTCTGCGGGATAGCTGGGTGGACCGGCTGCTGATGGTACTAGGGCTGATCGGCCTGTCCATGCCGGTGTTCTGGCTCGGCGAGGTCGTCAATCTCGTCACCCAGAGCCGCTGGCATGACACGTTTCTGTTCCGCTGGGTGCCTCCGCTTGGATATGTGCCGTTTTCGCAGAGCCCGTGGGGCTGGGCGAAGGCGCTGTTCCTGCCGTCTTTGACGCTGGCGGTGTGTTTCATCGGCCTGTATGCGCGGGTCCTGCGCTCCGAACTGCTGACTGCCATGGGCGAAGACGCCATCCGCACGGCACGTGCCAAGGGGGCGGGGCCGGTGCGCGTGTGGCTGTGGCATGGTCTACGGCTGTCCTGGCTGAGTTATATTTCGCTGTTCGGGCTGGATTTCGCCCAGCTTCTGGGGGGTGGCGCGCTTCTGACGGAAGTCGTCTTCGCCATGCCGGGCGTGGGGCGGCTGACTTATCAGGCGCTGGCAACGCTCGACCTGCCGCTCATCATGGCGACGGTCATGTATGCCGCCGTGTTCGTCGTCATCGCCAATGCGCTGGTGGACGGGCTCTATGCCCTGCTGGATCCGCGGATCATGGAGGGACGGCATGGGCGCTGATGCTCTTTTAAAGCTGCATCATCTGCATCTGGAACTGCCGAATGGGACCGCCCTGCTGGAAGATGTGTCTCTCACCGTGCGGCGTGGGGATGCGCTGGGCGTGGTGGGGGAGTCCGGGTCGGGGAAGAGCCTGACGGCCATGAGTGTGATGGGGCTGTTGCCAGGGCTGAAGGCTTCGGGGTCCATCCGTTTTGAAGGGCGCGAGCTTCTGGGGATGAAGGATCGGGAGTGGCGGCGTCTGCGTGGTGCGGGCATGGCCATGATCTTTCAGGATCCGATGGCGGCATTCCTGCCGGTGCGTTCCATCGGGGCTCAGATTGATGAACAGATCCGCCTGCATGATTCCGTCAGCCGTCGTGAAGCCCGGGCGCGGACCGTGGCTCTGCTGGGGCGGATGGGCGTGCCCGATCCGGAAGCGGCAGCAAAACGCTATCCGCACCAGCTTTCCGGTGGTCTGCGCCAGCGCGCCATGATCGCGATGGCGTTGTCCTGTGATCCCGCGCTTCTAATCGCGGATGAACCGACCACGGCGCTCGATGTCACGGTGCAGGCGCAGATCCTGACCTTGCTGTGCGAAATCCGCGACAGCGGGGCGGGTGTCATGCTGATTACGCACGATATGGGCGTCGTGGCGCAGACCTGCACGCATGTGGCGGTCGTTTATTCCGGGCTTGTGGTGGAGCAGGGACCTGTTGCAGCGGTTATGGCACGGCCTTTGCATCCCTATACGCAGGCTTTGCTGGAGGCGATCCCGCCGCTGGATGGGCCGAGACCAGAGGCGCTGCCGACCATTCCGGGGCGTCCACCGGCTCCGGATGCGCGGCCGGAAGGGTGTGTTTTCGCGCCCCGCTGTCGCTTCGTGCGATCGGACTGTGCCGTGCGTCCGGTGCTGCGTGAACCGGAAGAAGGGCGGCGCGTGGCCTGCGTGCTGTACGACGCATGACCATCCTGCTTGAAGCGAAAAACCTCAGCAAACACTACCGCCTGTCGCACGGGGAAACCCTGCGGGCCGTGAGCGATGTGTCGCTGGTCGTGCATCGCGGGGAGGCTCTGGCGCTGGTCGGAGAGTCCGGCTGTGGCAAGTCCACCCTGGGCCGGACGCTGATCGGACTGGGGGTGCCGAGTTCGGGCGAGGTGTTCTTTGAGGGGGAGCGGATTTCCGGCCTGTCGGACCGGGCTTTGCGGCGCTGGCGGCCGCGGATGCAGATGGTGTTTCAGGACTCGTCCTCGACCTTCAATCCGCGCCGCACCATCGGCGATACGCTGGCCGAACCGATGCGGATTCATGGACGGACTGGCATTGCCGAGCGGATCGGGACGCTGCTGGAGCAGGTTGGCCTGTCGTCGTCCGTTCTGTCCCGGTATCCGCATGAGTTTTCGGGAGGGCAGCGGCAGCGTCTGAACATTGCTCGCGCCTTGATGCTGGGGCCGGATCTTCTGGTCGCGGATGAGCCGACATCCGCGCTCGATGTGTCGGTGCAGGCGCAGATCGTGAATCTGTTGCGGGAATTGCGCAATTCGCTGGGTGTGGCGTGCGTGTTCATCTCCCACGATCTGGCGGTCGTGCGGCAGATGGCGGACCGGATTGCCGTCATGTATCTGGGGCGGATTGTGGAGGAAGGGGATGTGCTGGCGGTTCTGGAAGCCCCGGCCCACCCTTATACGCGGGCGTTGCTGAACGCGGTGCCGCGTCCGGACCGGCCCTTGCCGCCGCCGCTCAAAGGCGATGTGCCAAGCCCGATAAATCCGCCGCAGGGCTGTGCGTTTCACACGCGCTGCCCGCTGGCCCAGCCGCGGTGCGCGCAGGAACGGCCGGAACTCCACAGGATCGCGGAAGGCCGGACGGTCGCCTGTCATTATCCCCTGATCTAAAAAAGGCAACGCTTCGTTCAGATCTTGGATATAGACGGCAACGCCTGCGGTGGGGCACAGAAGTCTGCACGCCCCCCTCGTATTTTTTGCCTGAGATTCCGCCCGATGCGCCAGACCATCCGCTTTTATCTGGGGGAAGACCTCTGCACGCTCAGGGATCTGTCCCCGATGCTGACCCTGCTGGACTGGCTGCGTGAGCGTGGCCGGACCGGCACCAAGGAAGGTTGCAATGAAGGCGATTGCGGGGCCTGCACGGTGCTGGTCGTTCGGCTTGAAGACGGGCGGCTGAACTGGCGGGCGGTCAATGCCTGCATCCAGTTCGTCAGCATGCTGGACGGCGCACAGGTCTATACGATCGAGGATCTCGGCACGCCGGATGCGCCGCATCCCGTGCAGACGGCGATGGTCGAGCAGCATGGCTCACAATGCGGGTTCTGCACGCCGGGTTTCGTCATGTCGATGGCCGCCTATCGCAAAACCGAAGGGGCCAAGGCGGATGATCAGGCCATTGATGACGCGCTGGCCGGGAATCTGTGCCGCTGCACCGGCTATGCGCCCATCGTGCGCGCCATGAAACAGGCGATGGCAGCCGGTCCGGATCGTTTCGACGCACAGGTGGACGTCATTGCCGAGCGTCTGACGGCGTTGCAGGACGGCGAGAGTGTGCGGCTTGAGGGGCCTGAGGGCATGCTCAGCATTCCGGCATCCGCCGACGATCTGGCGGAGATCCTGCTGGCCGATCCGGAGGCGACCATTGTTGCGGGAGCCACGGATGTGGGGCTGTGGGTGACGAAGGGGATGCGTCGTCTCAAGCACATAGTACCCATCGGGCGCGTTCCGGAACTGCGTGCTCTGACCAGAACGCCCGAGGGGCTGCGGATCGGGGCTGCGGTGACGTATCAGGAGTCGCGTTCTGCTATTGCGGACCTGCTGCCGGATGCGGGGGAAATGATCCGCCGTCTGGGCTCCACGCAGGTGCGCAACAGTGCGACTGTCTGCGGGAATATCGCCAATGGTTCTCCGATTGGGGACGGGCCGCCGATGTTCATTGCAGCCAATGCGATGCTGCATCTGCGGCGCGGTTCGGAGCGTCGGTCCATCGCTCTGGAAGACTATTTTATTGCTTACGGAAAGCAGGACCGGCAGCCCGGCGAGTTCGTGGAGGCCCTGACCATTCCTGTTCCCCCACGGGGTTCTCAGTTCCGGGCCTACAAGATTTCCAAGCGTTTCGATCAGGATATTTCTGCTGTCCTTGGGGCTTTCATGATTGAGACGGACGTTCAAGGGCGGATCACTGCGGCACGGCTGGCCTATGGCGGTATGGCGGCTACGCCAAAGCGGGCGTCTGGCGCGGAAGCGGCATTGCTCGGACGGGTCTGGAATGAGGAGGCGCTTGAGGCGGCACAGGCGGCGGTTCTGGAAGACTTCGCCCCGCTGACGGATATGCGGGCGAGTGCCTGGTATCGGCAGACCGTGGCCGCCAATCTGCTGACGCGGTTTTTCGAGGAGACGACGGGCGGCGGTCAGGCGCGTCTCACCCGGACGGGGGGGCTGGCGCATGTCTGATCTCGTTCCGGGAGCGGCTTCGACCAGCATGAAGCATGAAAGCGCGCTGCTGCATGTGACGGGGCGGGCGGCGTATATTGACGATATGCCCGAACCTCGCGGCACGCTGCATCTCGTGCCGGGACTGAGCACGAAAGCCCATGCGCGGATCGTTTCGATGGATCTGGACGCCGTGCGCGCCGCGCCGGGTGTCGTGTGCGTGCTGACGGCGGACGATGTGCCGGGGGAAAACCAGATCAGCCCGGTTCATCGGGAAGACGAGCCGCTTCTGGCGACGGATCATGTCCATTTCTGGGGGCAGGTGATGTTCGCCGTGGTGGCGACCTCGCGTCAGGCCGCGCGTCAGGCCGTGCGGCTGGCGAAGATCGAGTATGAGGAAAAGCCTGCGATCCTGAACATTGCGCAGGCGCGGGAGAATGGCAGCCCGATGGTCTGGCGCTCCCTGACCATGCAGCGCGGGGATGTGGAACAGGGGCTGAAAGCCGCGCCGCGCCGTCTGTCAGGGCAGATCGAGATCGGCGGGCAGGAGCATTTCTATCTGGAAGGGCAGGCCGCACTCGCCCAGCCCGGAGAGGCCGGGGAAATGCGCGTCTGGTCCTCCACGCAGCACCCGTCCGAGACGCAGCATCTGGTGGCGGCCGTGCTCGGGCGGCCGCATCATCTGGTCACGACGGAAGTGCGGCGGATGGGCGGGGCGTTCGGTGGCAAGGAGACGCAGGCTAATGCCTGGGCCTGTCTGGCCGCTATTGCCGCTGACCGGACGGGGCAGGCCGTCAAGGCGCGTCTGGACCGCGATGACGACATGATGGCGACCGGAAAGCGGCATGACTTCCTGATCAATTATGACGTCGGCTTCACCGATGAGGGTGATATTCTGGCCGTGGACATGGTTCTGGCGGCGCGGTGTGGCTGGGCCGCGGATCTGTCCGGACCGGTGACGGACCGGGCGCTGTTTCACGCCGATAATGCCTATTTCTATCCCGATGTACGGCTGAAATCCGAGCCTTTGCGAACCAATACCCAGTCTAACACGGCCTATCGCGGGTTTGGCGGGCCGCAGGGCATTGTCGCGGCGGAGCGCGTGATTGAGGAAGTCGCCTTTGCGACCGTACTTGATCCCGTGACGGTCCGGCTGCGCAATGTTTACGGGACTGGGACGCGCAATCTCACGCCGTACCACATGACGGTCGAGGACTCGATTACGGCCGAGATCCTCACGAAGCTGGTCGAGCGCTGTGACTATCAGGCGCGTAAGGCCGAAATCCGGGCGTTCAACCGCACCAGCCGCATCATCCGTCGCGGGATTGCCCTGACGCCGGTGAAGTTCGGCATTTCCTTTACGGCCACGCATTACAATCAGGCCGGCGCGCTGGTGCATGTCTATACGGATGGCTCGGTTCAGGTGAACCATGGCGGAACGGAAATGGGGCAGGGGCTGCACACCAAGATGGTGCAGATCGTCCTGCGTGAGTTCGGCCTGACGGCGGATCGCGTCCGTATCACGGCGACCACGACCGGGAAGGTTCCGAACACGTCTGCTACGGCGGCGTCCTCGGGGGCGGATCTGAACGGCATGGCGGTGCTGGACGCAGTGCGCAAGATCAAGGACCGGATGATCACGTTCGCCGCCGAGAAATGGGGTGTGGCTGCCGAAGATATCCATTTCCGGTCCGATGGCGTGCATGTCGGCGCAGAAGTCATGACCTTCCAGCAACTCGCCTGGCAGGCTTATTTCGCGCGGGTGTCGTTGTCCTCAAACGGGTTTTACAAGACGCCGAAAATTTCCTGGAATCCCGAGACCGGGCGCGGGCGGCCGTTCTTCTATTTCGCTTATGGCGCGGCCTGTGCGGAAATATCGGTTGATCTGCTGACGGGCGAGCACAGCATCGACCGTGTGGATATCCTGCATGATGCCGGGCAGTCCCTGAATCCGGATATCGATATCGGGCAGATCGAGGGCGGGTTCGTGCAGGGCGCGGGCTGGCTGACGACGGAGGAACTGGTCTGGGATGGAGGTGGCCGTCTGCGGACCCATGCGCCCAGTACCTACAAGATCCCGGCCTGTTCCGACCGGCCACGGATTTTCAATGTGGAACTGCTGGAAAACGCGCCCAACCGGGAGGAGACGATTTTCCGCTCCAAGGCCGTCGGAGAGCCGCCTTTCGTGCATGGGGTCGCGGTTTTGCAGGCCATTTCGGATGCGATCGCCAGTCTGGACGACTACCGGACCTGTCCGAAACTGGATGCTCCCGCCACGCCTGAGCGGGTTCTGAAAACCCTCATGGCGCTGCAAGAGCGCGCAGGCTGACTATGCTGACGGATGTTCTGCGATGGCGGCGGGAGGGGCAGGACATGGTGCGCCTGACCGTCATCCGCGCCCGGGGATCGACGCCACGGGAAGAAGGCGCGTTCATGCTCCTGACCCGGACCGAACAGAGCGGCACGATCGGCGGAGGACGTCTGGAATGGGACTGCATGGCAGAGGGGCGGGCCCTTCTTGCGGCGGGTGGGGCTCCGGTCGAGCGCCATATTTCGCTGGGGCCTGCCATCAACCAGTGCTGTGGCGGGGCGGTGACGGTTCGCATCGAGCGTGTGGAAGACGCAGAGGGCCTTGAGGCTGAAATCCGTGCGGAATGGGAGAAGCTGCCTCAGTTGCTTCTGTTCGGAGCCGGGCATGTGGGGCGCGCTCTGGCACGTTCCCTCGCACTTCTGCCGCTCCGGCTGATCTGGATTGATGCGCGCGAGGAGGAGTTCGGGATCGTGCCGTCCGGGGTTGAGGCGCATGTTACGGAACGCTGGGAAAATCTTCTGAACGCGGCTCCTGCCGGCTCGGGCGTTCTGGTCCTGACCCAGAGCCATACGCTGGATGCGCTCATTACGGGCGCGGCTCTGGAGCGGGGCGATCTGTGTTACGTCGGGATGATCGGGTCCCGGACGAAGCGCAGACGGTTCGAAAGCGCCTTCCGGCAGATCGACATTCCGCAGGAGAAAATCGACCGTCTTGTCTGTCCGATCGGGGATGTTGGAGTGCGGGACAAGCGGCCGGAGGTCATCGCGACCTTCGTGACGGCGGAAATTGCGGCCCGGATGCTGTGTCAGGCAGAATCGTGTAGTGATGCTGGCGTTTCGAAGACTGGTATTTCAGATATTGATGATGTTACATTCGCCCCAATCCTGTCATAAAGTCTGAGGCTGCAAGGGCGGAGTTCCTTCACTTTTCGAGCGTCACGGAAAGTTGATGTAACGGTGGGTGCGTCTGTGTTGCTCCTTCTGCTTATCCTCCCCCGCATGAGCATGCAGCACCGGACGCAGCGGACTTCCGAAGTCCCGACTTTCTCTCCAGCCACCGTGAGTGGTCGAAGGAAAAAATCCCGGATTTCCCGCCTCTGTCAGGTCGGGTTTGCGCTGGGGGCGCTGGCGGGGACGTTTGGCATCGCACAGGCCGGGCCGACAGTCAGCACCGCGCTGACGCCGGCGCTCCAGCCCGCAAGTCTGCCGGCGGCCGATGCGGCTTTCGTCGATGATCTTGAAAAGCGCACGTTCAACTGGTTCTGGGAAAACGGCAATCCGAAGAATGGCCTTGTGCCGGACCGTGCGCCGCTTCCCAATGGCGCGGCGAGCATTGCCAGCGTCGGATTTGGCCTGACGGCTTATGGTATTGGCGTGGAGCGGCATTACATCACCCGCCAGCAGGCCGTGGACCGGACCCTGACGACACTGCGTTTCCTGGCCAGTCTGCCGCAGAACGATCACGTCTCGGGGGCTGCGGGCTATAAGGGTTTCTTCTACCATTTCCTTGATCCCAATACCGGCCTGCGTGTTGCGGACTGGTCCGAACTGTCCAGCGTTGACACGGCGCTGCTGATGGGGGGCGTGCTCTTCTCGCAGTCCTATTTCGATCATGACACGCCGCAGGAAAAGGAAATCCGCGACGTTGCAGACAAGCTGTATCGCCGGATCGACTGGACCTGGATGAAGGCGCATGGTCCCTGGCTCAGCATGGGCTGGATGCCGCCGCATACGTTCCTGCCCAGCGACTGGAAGGGCTATAACGAGGGTCTGATCATCTATCTTCAGGCGCTTGGCTCACCGACGCATCCGCTCCCGGCCGAGACCTGGAAGGCATGGACCGCGACTTATGAAAACCAGTGGGGCGATTTCCAGGGCCACAAGCTGCTGAATTTCGCGCCGATGTTCGGGCATCAGTACAGCGAATCCTGGATCGATTTCCGGGGCGTGCAGGATGCGTGGGACCGGGCCCATAACGTCGATTATTTCCAGAACGGGCGTGAAGCCGCCTATGCCCAGCGGGCCTATGCGCAGGCCAATCCGGGCGACTGGAAGGATTACGGCCCCAATATCTGGGGGCTGACCGCCTGCGACGGTCCGGGCGATGCGCAGCAGGTCTATGATGGCAAGAAGCGCCATTATCTGGCCTATAGCGCGCGCGGAGCCGGGCGCGATTACATTCTGGATGATGGTACGATTGCGCCGACGGCTGTGGGTGGGTCCATTGCCTTTGCGCCGGAAATCGCCCTGCCGGCGCTCAAGGAAATGCGCGCCCGTTACGGGGACCGGATTTACAACAAATACGGGTTCCTCGACGCTTTCAATCCGTCCTTTGCGGACCAGAAAAGCTACTGGGTCGACGGGCAGCAGCTTGGCATCGATCAGGGGCCGATCCTGCTGATGCTGGAAAACTGGCGCAGCGGCCTTGTGTGGAACACGATGAAGAAGAACGCCTATCTGCGGACCGGGCTGGAGCGCGCGGGTTTCGAAGGTGGATGGATGCGGACCAAGACGGCGACGTCCAAGCCGGTTGGCCAGTCGCTCTGAACTGTCACTCCAGGCGTTCTGGGGCCTGCGTTCGCGCGGGTCCTCATGAACCGGAGTTGCATCCCGAGCGTTTCTCAACGATCACTGATGTCAGAGCATCTTTGTGAAAGGAGAGCATCATGCGTCTCATTCTTGCCCTGCTTCTGCCCTGGCTGCAGTTCTTCACCATCGGCCGTCCGTTTGCCGGTCTGGTGTGTCTGGTCCTTCAGGTCACGGTGATCGGCTGGATCCCGGCTGCCATCTGGTCGGTCTATGCGCTGAGCCAGTACAATACCGATCGCAAGATCGCTGCCGGTCGCGGCTGACGCTCCGGACATGAAAAAGCCCCCGTTCCTGACTGGAGCGGAGGCTTTTTTTGTGCGGTAAGGGCCCCATTGAGGGGCTGGGTTCAGCGGCCGATATTGCGCAGGGTCACGCCCTGATTGAGCTTCGTCTCGATGGATTCCAGAGACACGCCCTTCGTCTCCGGGACAAAGAACAGAACCATGAAAATGAAGAGCGCATTCAGTCCGGCATAGAGCCAGAAGGTGTGTGAGGCCCCGAGTGTCGTGAGCAGGCCGAGGAACGTGGCGCCCACCACCATGTTCGTGACCCAGTTGGTGACGGTCGAGCAGGTGATGCCGAAATCGCGCCCCTGCAGCGGCATGACTTCCGAGCACAGAACCCAGACCAGCGGACCGGCCGAGAAGGCGAAGCCTGCGATGAAGCACAGCAGGACCGAGATCGCGAGGTAATGCGACAGGTCCGTATTGCCGACGGCACCCGACATGATGGTCGCCAGAACCGCGAGGCCGGCTGACATGATGGCAAATCCCGTGATCAGCATCGGACGACGGCCCCAGCTGTCCGCAAAGGCAATGGCGATGAACGTGGCGAGCCAGTTGACCACGCCGACGATGGCCGTGCCCCACATCTGGCCGCTCGCCCCGAAGCCGACTTCCTGGAAGATGCGTGGCGCGTAGTACATGACCACGTTGATGCCGGTGAGCTGCTGCATGACCTGAAGCACAATGCCAAGCATGACGGCGCGGCGAAAGTTGCGGTTCTCCAGAAACATCGCCAGACCGCGCTGACGGTCATGGATCTGTCCCTGGATGTCGCGGATTTCCTGATGGGCGAGTTCAGGGTTGTGACGCAGTTCCTTCATGATCGACAGGGCTTCCTCATGACGGCCACGCAGCATCAGCCAGCGCGGACTGTCGGGCAGGAAGAACGAACCGATCAGGAAGAACGTGCCGGGAATGGCCATAATCCCCAGCATCCAGCGCCATGAGCCGCTGTAAGACAGAATGGCATTGGACACGAAGGCCAGCAGGATGCCCAGCGTGATCATCAGCTGGTACATCGACACCAGACTGCCGCGCCGCGAGATGTCCGAGACTTCGGAAATGTAGAGCGGAGCCACGAAGCTTCCGATACCGATCGCCAGACCCAGCATGGTGCGCCCGATGATCAGTTCGGACACAGAGGATGCGAGGGCGCAGACGAGTCCTCCCGCCACGAACAGGAATGCGCTGAAGATCAGGGAGCGGCGGCGGCCAAACGCATAGGACATGCGGCCCGCGCCCACGGCCCCCACGGCCGCGCCGAACATCATGGATGATACGATCCAGGACTGCTCGAATTCGGAAGCATGGAATTCGTCACGGATAAAGCCGAGTGCGCCGGAAATGACGCCCACATCCAGTCCGAACATCAGGCCTGCAATCGCAGCCAGCGCAACAGCGAACATCATGCGCCCGACCATGGGCGCCTTGGTTGCGGCAGCAGAAGGGGCGGGGGAGGGGTTGAGCACTGTGTCGCTCATGACGGGAAAACTCCGGCGACCCGCAGGGCAGACCTGTCAGGGGAAAGGCAGAAAAAACCGGACAGAACAGCCTGTGCCGGGGATCGAGGGGAAGGCTCTTCTGTGACAGGCACGATGATTCGCCATCTTGAGCCCTAAAGTATAACGCATAATTGGGAAAATATTCAAAACTATATGTGATAATCGGCTGGATTTTCTGTCCTGATGCAATCAGGTCACAGATGGGGAGGCGGGGACGCGCTTCCGCGCGGCCTGACGGATTGCCACGGATGGATCAGGGCGACACACTTCCTACCCTTTCCGTGTTCATGGACAAGCCCTCGTGTTCCTGCGTCAGCTGACCTATCTCATCGCTCTCGACCAGTACCGGCATTTTTCCCGGGCCGCGGAACACTGCAACGTGTCGCAGCCCGCGCTGTCAATGGCGATCCGTCAGCTCGAGCATGAACTTGGCGTGCCCATTGTCCGGCGCAACCGGCGTGTTCTGGGGCTGACCCCGGAAGGCGAGCGCGTGCTGGCCTGGGCGCGGCAGACGATTGCGGCTCTGGACGGTCTGCGTCAGGAAGCCGATTTCGCGCATGAAGTCGCAGGTGGCACGCTTTCCATCGGCACCATCCCGCCCGCCATCCAGATCATGCCGCTGCTGATGGAAAGCCTCAGGGCCGCTGTGCCGGCACTCCATATCGAACTGACGGTGTCCGCCAACACCGACATCCTGCATGATCTGACCGAACAACGCCTCCAGATGGGGCTGATCTATCTGGATCAGGTTCCCGAAGACGGCCGTTTCGAGACGCACCAGCTTTATGCGGAACAGTATGTCTTTGTAGCGGGATCCCGGATGGAGCTGCCGTCCCGCAGGACGTTCAGCTGGGCGGATGCGGGCGAACATCCGCTGGGCCTTCTGGGCCATTCCATGCGGACGCGGCAGATCGTGGATGAGTGCTTTGCGAAGGCCGGGGTCAGGCCCAATGTGCTGCTGGAGACCAATGCGCTCGAACTGCTGTATGTGGAGCTGCTGGCCGGGCGTCTGGCGACGATCCTGCCCGTCGCGGCCCTGCCGCACCAGCGCGACCCCGCCATGCCGCTGCAGATCCGGCGGCTTGCGTCATGCCCTTCGCCGGGGGTTGGGCTGGTGCGGCTGAAGCAGCCGGTGCAGACGGCCCTGATGTCCCGGAGCTGGGAAATCGCGACGCAGCTCGTTCTGGAAGATGCCCTGACCGTCTGATGAAAGTCATAAGTGTGACTTATGATGCAATCATGACAATGTGTTGGACAGGGCCTGACCGTTCTTCGAAAATTGCGGCTTTTCGGACGGAAGAGTGTCAGGTTTGGGCGGGAGAGCGGCTGATCTCGCGGTGTCGGGATCAACATTCGGATCGGAGCTGCGGGATATCCTGATCCAGCGCTGGGGATGGCTGTTTGCGCCGTCTGCGAAGGATCTGGGTTTTGCCGTCCGCACGTCGGTGGCGGCGATCCTGTCCCTGCTGATTGCCATGTGGATGGAACTGGACAGCCCGCAATGGGCGCCACTGACCGTCTGGGTGGTGGCGACGGCCTCGCGCGGGGAGAGCCTGTCCAAGGCGCGCTGGCGGTTCGCGGGCACGATCATCGGGGGTTGCATGGGCGTGGCCCTGATTGCGGCGTTCCCCCAGCAGGCCGGACTGTTCTTCATCGCGTTGGCGCTCTGGATCGGGCTGTGCTGCGGCTGGGCGACGTTTCTGGACGGTTATCGCCGGTACGGATTTCTGGTCATCAGCTTCACCTCCGCCATCGTGGCGACCGGCGCGATCAGCCAGCCTGACGATGTGTTCAATGTCGCGATGGCGCGTGGCACGTACATCATGCTGGGTACGGTCTGCGAAGCGGGGCTGGCGGTCCTGTTCCTGCCGAATGTGCAGAAAGAAGCCCGCACGCGGCTGCTCGGAAAGCTTCAGCAGGTCACGGCAAAGGTGGCGTCCCATGCGGATGTGCTGCGGGCGGGACGGTTCGATCCGGAAACCGAGGGGCGTCTGCTGGCCGAACTGGTGGACGCCAATACGCGCATCGAGTTCGATGTTCTTGAAATGGGGTCGGGCACCCGGCGCAGCGCGGATCATGCAAGGGCGGTTCTGGCGCGTCTGCTCGCCGTTCTGGCCCGGGCGCAGGGCGGCGCGACGGGCATTGATGTGGACCGGGACCTCGAGGCCGCACGAAATCACATTCAGGCGATCATCGCTCCGCCGCGTCATGACCGTTTCGCGTTCCGCACACGCTCTCCGCGCCATATCCTCGAGGCGGTCCTGAACGGACTGCGGGCTGCGACCGGTATCATGGGGGCCTGGCTTTTATGGGAAGTGACGGCCTGGCCTTCCGGGCCGGCCTTCGTGTCTTTCGTGGCGCTGGTTTACGGCCTGCTGGCGACCCGGGAGATCCCCGCACTGGCGTCGTCCGGCTTTTATCGCGGGGCGGTGTGGTGCGCGGGTGTGGCCGGGATCTATGCGTTTTTCGTTGTGCCCGCCGTCACGGCGCCGGAATATCTGGCGCTGCTTCTGCTGATTCCGATGGTAATTGGCGGATTGGCCGCCCGGGCGCCGAAGCTCGTGAACCATGCGTTTTCGTTCAACATGTTCCTGCCTGTTCTGATCGGGCCGTCAAATCTCATGCGTTATGACGAGGTGTCGTTTCTTAACGGCGCCAGTGCCTTTCTGGGGGCGGTCATCTTCACGCGCGTCACGTTCGGCGTGGTATTTCCGTTCCGCGCTGACAGCCATTTGCGGCGTACGTCGGCCTGGGTCGAGCAGCAGCTCCGTTTCATCGCGCGGGGCGGCGGGCAGACGGTTCACCAGTGGCTGGCGATCAACGCTGCCAGCATGGTGCGCGCTGTGCGGAGCTGTCAGGGCGTCCCGCGTGATGTGATGCTCGCTTATATGGCGCGGCATCTTAATGCGATGGCGCTGGGGCTGTGGGTGATCGAACTGCGCGATGCCGCCGCACGGGAGACTACGCCCGTATCCGTCCGCAAGCGTCTGCAGGTTTTCCTGCGGGCATGGTTCCGCAAGGGAGACGGTGCGGCTCCGCTGGCGCAGACTGTTTTCCTGTCCCTGCGCAGTGATCCGGCCGTCGAACCTGACGTCCGGACCGCATTGCAGCGGCTGGCGGGGGATGTGCCCCCGTCTGGCTGATCAGATGGTGTCGACGGTGCCGCCATCGACACGCAGGGCCGCGCCCGTGGTGGCGGATGCCAGGGGCGAGGCGGCATAGGCGACAAGATTGGCCACTTCATCGACCGTGGCCATGCGGCGCAGGATGTTGCTCGGGCGGTGCTTTTGCACGAAATCTGCCGCCAGTTCCGCGACCGGGCGGGTGCTGTCGGGGTTCTGGGCCTTGAGCATGTCCTCCACACCTTCGGACAGTGTGGGGCCGGGCAGGACCGAATTGACCGTCACGTTCGTGCCCGCCATCAGCTTGGCCAGCCCGCGGGCCAGACCCAGCATGGCGGTCTTGCTGACGCCGTAATCCACCATTTCGACCGGGATGTTCAGCGCGGATTCCGATGCGATGAACAGCACGCGGCCCCAGTTGCGCTCCTTCATGCCCGGCATATAGGCGCGGGACAGGCGTACGCCGGAGAACAGGTTGACCTCGAACAGGTGCTCCCAGCTTTCATCTGTCGTCTGGAAAAAATCATTCGGTCCGAAGATGCCGGCATTGTTGACGAGGACATCCACGCTGCTTTCGGCTTCGAAGAGCGCCTTGCAGCCCTCGGCGGTTCCGACATCGGCGACGACACTGCGGAACGCGCCGCCCGGAACGGCCTTGGCCAGTTTTTCAAGGGCGCCATCAACGCCTTCCTGTTTGCGGCCGTTGATGATGACTGTGGCTCCTGCCTCGCCCAGTTTCCGGGCGATGGCCAGGCCGATCCCGCCGGTCGAGCCGGTAACGAGGGCGGTGCGGCCGCTCAGATCGAGGTTCAGCATGGGAGACTCCTGAAAATGTGATCGTGTCCCGACAGGAACGTCAGGGAGGCGGGAAAGTGGCACATTCTTTTGTAGAGGTTTCGTGACAGGATGCGACGCATACGGGATCTGCTATTGCTGTGACATACTTCCGAAACAGGATGTGTCAGGATGCAGGCGCTGAGAGGGAGGAATGATGGATCTTGTGGAGGGCACTGAAAAGGCCTCCGGAGCGCTGATGCTGCCTCCGGCGCCTGCTGTCGGCCGTGCGTCCATCCTGTGTGTCCATCTTCTGGCCCTGGCCGCTGCGGAAGGCGGGGGGGAGGCTGCGCTTCTGCTGCGCGATGCCGATGGCGTGCGTGTTCTGGGCGGCGAGGGAAGTGCGATCGCCGCGGAAGGCGCGGCCTGCCTCATGGATGGACAGTCCCTCGATGCCTGCACCGTGCGGCTCCTGCCGGTGCGCTCCGGTGCGGTTGAGGTCTGGCTGTGTGTGCGGCGCAATGCGCCTGCGCTCGAGCATGTCCTGGCCCTGTGCGCCCTGCAGGTGGATGATCTGCTGCGCGAGCGCGCCGCGGCCCCGCCATCGGGTGAGCATGAGCTTGTGGAACGCATGCAACTGCGGATGCAGCGCATGGCGGACACGGCGGATGTCGCGTTCTACCGCTGCGATTTCGCAACCCGCGTGGTGACGGGGGACGCGCGTTTCGCGAGCCTCTGGGGCTTGCCGCCCGAGCGGCTGGCCGTGGGTGTGCCGATAGACGAACTGCTGATGTTCCTGCATCCCGATGACCGGCTGGTCTATGACGGCAGCCTTGAGGACGAACTGCGGGATGAGGGCTGTTACGAGCTGCGGTTCCGGATTCTGGTCTCATCCCCGTCCGTGCCCGGTTCAGGACAGGCGCAGTCCCGCTCCCCCCGCAGTTCCCTGCTGCGGCATGTTCTGCTGCGCGGGTGGCGGGAAGATGAAAGCCGGCCCGACAGCCGCCGCAGCGTCGGGCTGGCGATGGATGTGTCTTCCGCCTCCATGACGGCGGAAGCCCTGCGGTCCAGCGAGGCATTCACGCGGTTGCTTCTGTCCAGTTTGCCGGACTGCATCCACATCCTCGACTGCGAGGGCTGCATCCGCTTTGTGAATGAAGGCGGTATCCGGTCCATGGAAATGGACAGCCCGATCATCATGCACGGCCTGCCCTGGGTCGATCTGTGGCGGGGGCAGCCGCGCCGCCGGGCCGCTCTGGCAGTGCAGACTGCTCTGGCGGGTGAGACCGCACGGTTTCAGGGTTATGCCATGACCATGCGGGGGCAGCGCCGGTTCTGGGACGTGGCCGTTACGCCGGTCTTTGGCGAGGACGGCGATGTGCGGCGTCTGCTGGCGATCGGGCGTGACCTGACGGAAGCCAACCAGTCCGCCGAGCGGCTCCAGCTCGCACTTGAGGCAGGCGCGATCGCGGGGACCTGGATGTGGGATGACAGCACGTCCCGCATGACCGGGGATGCCCGGCTTGCGCAGACGCTTGGGCTGGATCCGGCCCGGATGCGCGAAGGCGTCATGCCGAATGTCATTTATGATTCGGTGGACCCGCGGGACCGGTTCGCCGTGGTTCAGGCCGTCACGGCGGCGACGCGGCGGGGCGGAAAATGCCGGTTCGAGTTCCGGGTGGACACGCCGGAAGGGCAGCGCTGGTTCGAAGGCAACGGACGCTGCGACCTGGGGGATGAGGGGCGCGTGGCCCGCTTTCCCGGCATTGTCTTCGATATCGACCGGAGCAAGCGGCAGGCCCTGCGTCAGGCCGCGCTGGTCGAGCTGGGAGACCAGCTTCGCGCGCTGGATGATACCAGCATGATGGAAGAGGTCGCGGCCCGCATCATCTGCCGTGAACTGGATGCAAGTGGCGCGGGCTATGGCGTCGTCAATGATGACTGGACCGGCATGACCGTTGGCGGCGCGCCGGAGGTCACACGGCCTCTGGTGGGCGTGCGGATGTTCGCGGATTATGGCGAGTTCAGGCCGATCCTGGGGCGGGGTGAGCCCGTGGCCATCGCCGATGTTCATACCGACGCCCTGACGGCGGGTTATGATGCCCGCTATGACGCCGAGGGTATCGTGGCGATCCTCTGCGTTCCGATCTTCAAGTTCGGGCGTTTCGTGGGGCTGATGTTCGTCTGCCACGATGCGCCCCATATCTGGACGGACGAGGAAATCGTTTTCACCCGCGCCGTGGCGGACCGCACCCATGCGTCCATGCGGCAGGCCCGTACGCAGCAGCAGATCCGCGATCTCAACGTCATGCTCGAAGAGCGGATCCTGCAGCGCACCCGCGAGCGTGACCGACTGTGGAACATTGCCCGCGATCTGTTCATCATCATCGACCGTCGCGGCTATTACGTTGCGGTCAGCCCGAGCTGGGAAGAGACGCAGGGCTACAGGGTCGACGAGCTGGCAGGTCTGCGGCTGGATGCGCTGTGTCATCCGGATGACAGACGCATGGTGCTGGATACGTTCGAGCGTCTGCTGGCGGGGACGCCCTGGCCGACGGCGGGGCTGGATGTCCGGATGCGGCGATCGGACGGCAGCTGGCGGACCTATAACTGGAACTGCAACGATGAGGGCGATGCGATCTATGCGGTCGGGCGTGACCTGACCGAGCGCAACGAACTGGAAGAGCAGCTCCGCCAGGCGCAGAAAATGGAGGCTGTCGGACAGCTCACGGGCGGTCTGGCGCATGATTTCAACAATCTGCTCGCCGGGATCGGGGGCGGGCTGGAACTGATCGGACTGCGGCTGGCGCAGGGGCGGACAGACGGGCTGGGGCGTTACATCGCGGCCTCGCAGGATGCGGTCCGCCGGGCTGCGTCGCTGACGCACCGTCTTCTGGCCTTCTCGAGGCGTCAGACCCTTGATCCCACACCCACGGACATGAATGTGCTCGTTCGGGGGCTGGAAAGTCTGCTGCGCGGGACGGTCGGGCCGGGCATAGAGCTCCTTTTCGATCTGCAGCCGGGCCTGTGGCTGACGCGGGTGGATGCGAATCAGCTTGAGAACGCGATCCTGAACCTGTGCATCAATGCCCGCGATGCCATGCATGACCGCGGGACAATGCTGCGGCTTGAGAGTGCCAACAGGGTTCTGACGGCTGATGTCGCCACTGACATGTCCATCCGGGCGGGCGATTATGTTGTGCTGACGGTGCAGGATGAAGGCTGCGGCATGCCTCCCGAGATCGTGCAGCGCGCCTTTGACCCGTTCTTCACGACCAAGCCGCTGGGGGAGGGGACAGGGCTGGGGCTGAGCATGATCTACGGCTTTACCCAGCAGTCAGGCGGACAGGTGGAGATCCACTCCACGCCGGGGCAGGGGACCGTCGTTTCGCTCTGGCTGCCACGCTATCAGGGGCAGGAAACCATCCGTCCCGAACCGCCCTCTTTGTCTGTTGCGTCCCAGCCGCGCCTTCTGGAGGGGCAGCGCGTTCTCGTCGTGGATGACGAAGAGGCCGTGCGGATGATCGTGTCGGACATGGTGACGGATCTGGGCGGGATCGTGCTGACGGCGTCCGATGGGCCGTCAGCTGAGGCGCTGGCCGCGGAGGGGGTGCCGCCCGCGGTTCTCGTCAGTGATATCGGGATGCCGGGTGGCATGAACGGCCGGGAGCTGGGCGAGCAGATGTTGAAACGCTGGCCCGGGCTGAAAGTGCTGTTCATCACGGGCTATGCCGAACAGAGTGTTCTGGGCGATCAGGCCCTGCTGCCGGGTTGTGCGCTGCTGGTCAAGCCGTTCACGGTTGCGGCATTCAGCCGGAAACTGGCTGTTCTGCTGAAAGGGGACTGAACCCGGCATTCGGCGCGGGCGTTGGTCAGTCAGCAGGCTTTGTGCCTATGGTTTTCATCTTTGCAGGGAGACAGACATGTCGTCACAGGTTCCATCCGCCGAGGCCCAGACCGTGATTTCCTTTCATGACGGTCACACCATGCCCCAGATCGGGCTGGGGGTTTGGGAAACGCCGCCGGATGAGACGGCCGAGGTCGTGAAGGAGGCCGTGAAGCTCGGTTACCGGTCTGTCGATACGGCGCGCCTGTACAAGAACGAGGAAGGTGTCGGCAAAGGTCTGGAAGACCATCCGGATGTCTTCCTGACGACCAAGCTCTGGAATGACGAGCAGGGCTATGACAAGACCATGCGTGCCTATGACGAAAGTGCGCGGCTGCTGCGTCGTCCAGTGCTGGATCTGTATCTGATCCACTGGCCGATGCCGGCTCAGGGGCAGTATGTCGAGACGTGGAAGGCGCTGGTCGAGCTGAAGAAATCCGGCCGTGTGAAGTCCATCGGCGTGTCCAATTTCGAGCCGGAGCACCTGGAACGGATCATGGATGCCACGGGTGTCGTGCCGGTCGTCAACCAGATCGAGCTGCATCCCGATTTCCAGCAGCGCGCCCTGCGGGAATTCCATGAGAAACATAACATCCGCACTGAGTCCTGGCGTCCGCTGGGCAAGGGGCGCGTTCTGAGCGATGAGCGGATCGGGAAGATCGCCGAAAAGCACAGCCGGACTCCGGCACAGGTCGTGATCCGCTGGCATCTTCAGAACGGGCTGATCGTCATTCCGAAATCGGTCAATCCGAAGCGTCTGGCTGAAAATCTGGATGTGTTCGGCTTCGTGCTGGATGGGGATGACATGCAGACCATCGAACAGATGGACCGCAAGGATGGCCGGATGGGCGCTGATCCGAATACGGCGAAATTCTGAGGAATATTCCCCTTTAGCAACATTAAGTAAAAAATCAGGTCTGTGCTATGGGCTGCCTCATGCAACCGGAAGGTGGATGGCATGAGGCAGCGTTTCAGTCGGGGTTTTGGGGCGATACTGGCGGTTTTTGCAGGGCTCGGAGTCTCCGCTGCCGGTGCCCAGACCGTGGGGGAGCAGACCACGACCGGGCAGGGCAAGGCCTGGACGGATCAGTGGTTTTCCGATGTCTCCTTTGGCGCCCAGATCGAAGGGGGGGTGATGGGCAGTTCCAGCCATCCCGCCAGCAACCTCAATTTCGGCCAGCTCCTTTCCCCCTATGCCGATCAGGCGACGCTGAACCAGTTGACCTTCACGCTCACCAAACCGGTCGATCCGATCGGTGGCGGGTATGGTCTGGGGATGAACCTGCGGATGCTCTATGGCTCCGACGCCCGCAGCTACACGATTGCCGGTGTTTCAGACCGCTGGATCAACGGCCGCTATCAGGCCATGCCGGTCTTCGCGAATGTTGCGATCCACATGCCCTGGTTTACGGCCAAAGGGCTGGATGGGCAGATTGGTATCCTGACCTCTCCCATGGGTGTGGAGGCGCTCGATCCCTCGACCCGTGCTTTCTATACGCTGGCCTATACGACTGAATATTCCACGCCGTTCGAGCATGTGGGCGGCATGTTCCAGCTCCATCTGGATGACCATTTCGATCTTCAGTTCGGTGCGGATACCGGCAACCAGACGTCTTTCGGACGCGGCGACAACAATGGTCGTCCTGCCGGCTATATCGGTGTCACGGGCAATAATCTGGCGGACGGGCATCTGTCCTTCACCTATCTGCTGCGGGTCGGGCCGGAAAATGCCGTGCGGTCGCTGGGCGCTCGTGCGAATGGCGCCATGCGGTACTGGAACGATCTGAACGGGACCTGGACGTTCTCGAAAAAATGGAGCGTCACGGCGGAGCTGAACCAGCTTCATGACGAAGGCCTGCGCGCCGATACATACAGTGCGGTCGTCTGGGGCGGGTGGCACATTCGTCCGAATTTGACCGTCAATGCGCGTGCCGAGCTGTATCGGGACAATACCGGGAGTTTCGTGGCGAGTTTTGCGGAGAATGAAGGTTATGCGCAGGCCCTGCTCGGCAATCCGACGCGTTCGGAATCCGCGCCCGCCACGACGTATGGGGCCCTGACACTCAATACTGTCTGGCGGCCGGATGTGGGGCATCACGTCAAGCTGCTCCAGTTCCGGCCGGAGCTGCGCTTTGACCGCTCGCTTAACAATACGCGGCCGTTCGATGACCAGCATCACATGGGGCGTATCCTGTTCGGGGCGGACATGACGCTGGGGTTCTGAAGGGGAGGTGCGCTTGCTGCCAGATTATGGCAAGGAGGTTGTCATGACGACTCCGAACGAAACCGATTTCCGCAAAGCCATGTCCCATTTCGCCACGGGTGTTGCCGTGGTGACGGCCAAAGGCAGCGAAGGCGAGCAGGGCGCGACCATCAGCGCCCTGACGTCCGTCTCCCTCGATCCGCTCCTGCTGCTGATCTGTCTTAACCGGGCCAGCGCGACCTATCGTGCGATTGCGGAAGCCGGGGTGTTCGGCCTCAGCATTCTGGGCAACGACCACAAGGACGTGGCAATGCTGTTCGCCAGCCGCACGGCCGACAAGTTCGGGTCGGACGTGATCGAGCGCGCGGCGGATGGCACGGCCTTCGTCCGCGATTCACTGGTCAAGATGCACTGCGAACTGGTCGAGACCTTCCAGGGGGGCACGCATGCCCTGTTCATGGCGCGTCCCGTTGCACTGGAACTCGATGAGAACCGGCCGCCGCTGCTGTATTTCCAGGGTCAGCTCGGCATTACGCTCTGATCCGTTCGTCTGCTCCCGTTCCCGGATCAGGGGGCGGGAGGGAATGGAAGGAAGGGCTTTTCTGATTTAGTTGAGAATAATTATCATTCGTGATAAACCCCGCGCCTCTTATGGAGCGAGAGTGTGTGATGCGGGTGCATGCATGTTTTATTCCCTGTGCGGCGATCCTGATCGGGCTGCCCGCAGGTGTTGTATCTGCGCAGGATCTGGAGGGCGGGACGGACCGCCATCAGCATATTCCGGGGGCATCTCATGCCCAGAAACGGCTCTCTTCTTCCCGTGCCGGAGCCGTGGAGACGGTCCGGGTTCATGCCAGTCATGCCAGTCTGCTGGCCGCGAACGGGAATGCCGCGACCAAGACGTCCACGCCCCTTGAGGACGTTCCACAGAACCTGACGGTCATCACACAGGCCCGGATGTCGATGCTCAACTCGCGCAGCCTCTCCGAAGCGGTACGATACGCGGCTGGTGTTTCCGATTACGGCTCCAAGGATGACCCGCGCGGCTATCTGGGCACGATCCGGGGCTTTTCTCCGGATATCTATCTGGATGGCACCCGGACGCCGGATGCGTCCAGTTCCCAGTCCTTCAGTATTGAGCCCTGGGGGCTGGAAGAAATGGACGTGCTGCGCGGGGCGTCTTCGGCGCTTTATGGTTCCGGACAACTCGGCGGGATTATCAATGCCGTCAGCAAGCGCCCGCGCGTGGACCAGCAGAATCAGGTCGCGTTCCAGACAGGATCCTACAGTCGCGTTCAGGGGGCGGCAGATGTTGGTGGCGCACTCAACGGGTCCAAAACGCTGCTCTGGCGTTTCAACGGGCTGCTCCGGAAATCCGATACCTATGCGAAGAACATCAAGAACAATGAGGTCTATGTTGCGCCGTCTCTGAGCTGGCGCCCGGATGACAGGACGGATTTCACGATTCTGGCGAGCTATGAACAGCTCGATGCGGGTTCGACGGCCCAGTTCCTGCCAGCGGATGGTACGATCTATGCCAGCCCGTATGGATATATCGCGCGCAATTTCCTGAACAGCGATGCGGATTATGATGTCTATTCGAAACGGCAGGCCGCAATCGGATACAGTTTCACGCGGCGTCTGACTCCCAACTGGACCATCAATCAGAACATGCGTTACGCCCATCTGGACCTGTCTTACCGCTATGTGACGGCCGTTGCCCTGTCTGCTGACCAGCGGACGCTGACACGTCAGGCGCTTCTCCAGTCTGCAAACTACAACAATGTCACACTGGACACGCGTTCGGACCTGAAGCTGCGGACGGGGCCGGTCCGGCATGAAATCCTGTTTGGCGTGGATTTCCGGAGCGACTTCATGGCCAACCGTCGTGGACAGAAGACGGCCCCGTCTCTGGATCTGTACAATCCGGTCTACAGGCCCATCTCCTGGCCAGGCTACGGAACCAAGACCAATACCAATGAAACCGAGACCCAGACGGGTGTGTATGCCCAGGAACAGGCCCGGTGGCATGATTTCTACCTGACACTGTCCGGGCGGGGAGATTTCACCCAGAGCCTGACGGTCGATAACCTGACAGCCGGCCGCACGCCGCAGCAGAACACTGCCTTCACAGGCCGCGTGGGGCTTTTGTACAAATCGCCGATCGGCCTGTCGCCCTATGTGTCCTACGCCACGTCATTTCAGCCGCAGGTCGGCACGACGCGTCTGAACACGCCCTATCTGCCAACGCGCGGGCGGCAGATCGAGGCCGGTCTGAAATACAAGCCGCCGCATGGAACGCCGTGGGGCGAGGATTTCATGCTGACTGCGGATTTCTTCGATCTCGTCGAGACGAATGTCCTGACGACGGATCCTGAAGATTCGACCTATGACATTCAGACCGGCGAACAGCGCACCCGGGGCTTCGAGGCCGAAGGCGTGGGGCGCCTGCCGTATCGCATCGATATGCTGGCCTCGTTTACCTATCAGGATCCGCGGATTACCAAAACGACCGTTGCCGCACAGCTCAATCAGCGGCCGGTCGCTATTCCGTCCCATATGGCATCGCTCTTTCTCAAGCGGGATTTCCGGCTGACGAAGGACTGGATGACAGGGATCGGCGGCGGTGTTCGCTATACGGGGAATACAGCCGGCGCACTTCCCGAGACCTTCTCCGTTCCCAGCCAGCTTGTCTGGGACCTTCAGGCCCATGTGGACTATCAGCGTTTCGGGGTGCAGTTCAACGGGACCAATCTTGCGAACCGCCATTATGTTGCGGTCTGTACGCGTTCGGTTGCTTGTGCATGGGCTCCGGGCCGGGCAGTGTTCGTAACCCTTTCCTATCGCTGGTGACCATCTTGGTTGTCCTGATCCTCGCAACCATGGCTGTCGTTCTGTCGGCTGTCCTGTTCTACATGTCCGTGCCCTCCCAGCGCCTGCGGCAGACGCCACTGCCCGGGCGGTCCGGATGGCTGTGTGGTCTGGGATGCCTGATTGCCGGAACGATCCTCTTCAGTCGCGTTCTCCAGCCTGTGGCCGCGATACTGATCGTCATGACGCTTCTGATGGTGTCCTGCATCGGGGTCACGCTTCTGGTCGCAGTCGGAAAACGGGAGGGACGCAGCCTGTGACCGATACTGTGCAAGAGTCGCGCAACGCTCCGCTGGATGGACGGGGATGGGCAGGCAAAGGGCTGGCGGGGCTTGTTCTCGGAGCCACCCTGGCCACGGGGCTTATGGGTATTTTCGGCCTGCTCTTTCATGCCGATGCCCAGTTCAGGACGGCTGCCGCGCAGATCCTGCGCTGGTTTCCCGGTCCTGTCTGGGGTGTCGTTCTGGCCCTGTCCTTCCTTTTCCGCTCTCCCGTGCGGGCCTGGACAACGCTGGGCGTTCTGAACGGGGTGGTCTGGGCCGCCTATCTGCTGTTGCGAGGCATCCTGGTATGAAGATCCGTGGCGATATCGTCCGGCTGTACCGGAATGTTCACAGCTGGGTCGGCATCATGGCCGGGCTGTTTCTGTTTGTCGCGTTCTATGCCGGTGGCATGACGATGTTCGAGGGCGTGGTGGAAAGTTGGTCCGCCCGGCCGGCCGCGTTGCCTGCGGCTGTCTCGGTGGATCATCTTCCTGACCTTCTGCAGAAGGCCTTCGCGGCCGATCCGTCTGCCGTGGCAAATCATACGGTAATTCTGTATCCCGACGCTGCCCATCCCTCCAGTCTGATGTGGTCTGCATCCCATGACCGTGAACATGGTCCCGCACGGACCATGTATGCCGGTCTGGCCCCGGACGGCAGTTTGATAACGCGGACACAGACCCCCTCACAGGCGGCCAGTTTCATCAATATCCTGCATCAGCGTATCGGACTGCCGCTGGGGCGGGAATCCGGCCGTCTGGTCATGGGGATCGTGGCGCTGCTTTATGCGGTGGCCCTGGTATCGGGGACAGTGATGGTGCTGCCCTCTCTGCTCCGGAATTTGTTCGCGCTGCGTCTGACAGAAAGCCTGCGCCGGATGTGGCTGGATTTTCACACGCTTCTGGGCGTGTGTTCGCTTCCTTTCCATATTGTCATGGCGGCGACGGCTGCGGGATTTGCCTTCCAGCGCCCGATTATGACCCTGGAGCAGAACCTTTTCCGTCCGGCCCTGTCTGTTGAAAGTACGCAAGGGGGACGCGATGGAGCCCATGCCCACCATCACGGGAGTGGGCACCCGGGAATTGACCGGCCGCTTCTGGAGCCGGGAGCGCTGGTCGCGTCTCTGGCAGAGCAGGTTCCGGATTTCGAGCCGGACGCGCTCGTCTATTCCACCCGCAACGGCAAACTCTCCCTCCGCGTGACCGGACATGATACGCGCCACGTTACCCGGCGTCCCGATGGCGGCTATGTGGACGTTGATCCTTGCGGCGGCCGCATCACGTCCACGGATTTCCTGCCTGGTCATCAGGGGGGAGGCTTTCTGGCGCTGACCACAATCTATGCGCTGCATTTCGGGACGTTCGGTGGTCTGTGGGGGCGTGCAGGTTACGCGCTGCTCGGCTTTGGCGGGGCCTTCCTGTTCTATTCCGGAAACCGTCTGTGGCTGTCGTCGCGGCGCCGTCGGGAGCGCAGTGCCGGACTGTCGCAGGACAGTCTCGGCACACGTCTGCTTTCGGTGCTCACGGCGGGAGGGATGCTCGGATGCGTCTGTGGTGTTTCAGCCGTTTTTGCGGCTGTTCCCCTGCTGCCGGAAGGGGGGCATTATCAGAACATCGAGGCCCTGTTTTACGCTGTCCTGTTCGGATGTGTGGTTATGGCGGTCTGGCTGGGGGGCGAGCGCAGCACGCGTCCGCTTGTGGGGCTGGCGGGTGTCCTGACCCTGCTGATCCCCGTAACTGATGGTCTGTCGCGACTGCTGCTGCTGGCACGGCCGATCACGGGAAACGTGATCGGCGTGGATATTGTCGCCCTGGTTTATGGTCTGGCGCTGGTTCTGACGGCCATGCGGGCAACGCGTGCACTGGCAGGCAGCAGTATGGAGGAGAGGGTCAGGGCCTGAAAGACGTCCAGACCGAAGCAATCTGCCGGATTGCTTCGCCGAGCGGGAAAAGCCGGGACGGGGCTGACCCCACATGCCCATGCCGGAGCATGACATGCCCATCCAGTGCGGCGCCCGCCGGGAGGAAACGTTCGGGCGTGGTGCTGGGTGTGTGGAAGCGGACCCAGCGCCGCTCCCCATCCACCATAATGGCAGTTCCATCTTCCTGCGTCGGGCCATCGGGCTCGGCGAGGCGCTCGGCCAGATGGAACGCCGTACAGCTTTCCCATCCCGTTCCGATCATCAGGACATGGGCGTCCCTGTCCGCCAGGACCGCCAGCGGAGAAGCCACACCAAACGGATCTTCAAGCGGTTGTCGGGAGAGGATGTCCGTGGCCAGCGGGCCAAGCGCCGTGAACGAGACCTGCGGATGCGCACTGCGCCGCACGCCGGGCCATGTCCTGAAGGTTTCGGCGATCTGCCCCATGCCGCGCGTGGCGGTCAGGCGCGGATCATAAGGCGGCATGGTCGCACGGATCGTTTCCCACCAGCTTTCCGGCACCGGCGGATCGCACCAGCCTGACGGATCGCTCAGTTCGCAAGACTGCGCGGGCATGACGATGGTGCCCTCCGGGCCGACCGCCAGGAGCAGGCTTTCGATCACGGTCCGCGCGCCGCCGCAGACCCACCCGATCCGGCTTAGCGACGCATGGACCAGCAGCGTCATGCCGGGCGTGATCCCGAGACGCTGGAAGTCCACCACAAGCCGTGCCTGCGTGACGGGACCGCTGGAGCGGGCAATGGCGGCAGCTTCGGTCATGGTCCGGTTCAGCCGCGACCGCGATAGCCGGGCACGTCCTGCGCGGGAATCCACACGCCCTTCGGCGGCTCGCCTGTCTGCCAGAACACGTCGATCGGGATGCCGCCGCGTGGATACCAGTATGCGCCGATGCGCAGCCACTGCGGATCGAGGAGCGCGACCAGACGCTCGGCGATGGCGATGGAACAGTCTTCATGGAAGGCGCCATGATTGCGGAAGCTGGTCAGGAAGAGCTTGAGAGACTTGCTCTCTACGATCCATTTGCCGGGGATGTAGTCGATGACGATATGCGCGAAATCCGGCTGGCCGGTGACCGGGCAGAGCGAGGTGAACTCTGGCGCCGTGAAGCGCACGACATACTGCCGGCCCTGATGGGGAGAGGGGACGCGTTCGAGGACGGCTTCCTCGGGACTCTGCGGCGTGGTGGTGGCGCGGCCGAGCTGGCTGAGGGCGTCGGTGCCGGGTGCGGAAGGACCAGTGGGCTGGTGGTCGGGCATGGTCTGAGTTCCTCAAAGGGGCGGTGTTTTGTGAGATGTGGCCCAGCTTTCCCGCTGGCTCAAGGCATCTTCAGGACGAAAAGACAGTGACAGAGTTTGCATATTGGCGGGATTCAGTGCAGAAGACGGCGCAAATCCTCTCTTCGATGCCTCCCGTCTGGAAGACCACATGGAACTCCGTAATATCGCCATCATCGCGCACGTCGATCATGGCAAAACCACGCTGGTTGACGCGCTTCTCAAACAGTCCGGCTCTTTCCGTGACAATCAGCATGTTGCTGATCGCGCCATGGACAGCAACGACCTCGAACGCGAGCGTGGCATCACCATTCTCGCCAAGTGCACGTCCGTTGTGTGGAAAGAAACCCGCATCAACATTATCGATACGCCGGGCCACGCCGATTTCGGCGGTGAGGTCGAGCGTATCCTGAGCATGGTGGATGGCGCGATCATCCTCGTCGATGCCGCTGAAGGCGCGCTGCCGCAGACCAAGTTCGTGCTTGGCAAGGCGCTGGCCCGTGGCATCCGTCCGATCGTGGTCGTCAACAAGATCGACCGTTCCGACGCCCGTCCGGACGAAGTGCACGAAGAGATCTTCGATCTGTTCGCCTCCCTCGGCGCCGACGAGCACCAGCTCGACTTCCCGATGCTTTACGCTTCGGGCCGTCAGGGCTGGGCCGATCTGGAGCTGGACGGACCGAAGAAGGATCTGGCCCCGCTGTTCGACCTGGTGCTGCGCCATGTGCCGACGCCGAACGTGGACAAGGACGCGCCGTTCGGAATGGTCTCCACCATTCTCGAGAGCGACAACTTCCTGGGCCGTATCCTGACAGGTCGTATCGACCAGGGCCGTGCGAAGGTGAACATGCCGGTGCGCGTGCTGCGTCCGGATGGCACGGTTGTCGAGACCGGCCGTCTGACGAAGCTGCTGTCTTTCCGTGGCCTGGACCGCGTGCCCGTGGACGAAGCCGAAGCCGGTGACATCGTCGCCGTGGCCGGTCTGTCCGAAGCCACGATTCCCGACACAATCGCCGATCCGTCTGTCGAGGCTCCCCTGCCGTCGCGTCCGGTTGATCCGCCGACCCTGTCCATGACCTTCCGCATCAACGATGGCCCGCTGGGCGGTCGTGAAGGCAAGAAGGTGACGTCGCGCCAGATCCGTGACCGTCTCTTCAAGGAAACCGAAGGCAACGTGGCCATCAAGGTTACGGAAAGCCCGGAAAGCGAAGCGTTCGAAGTCGCTGGTCGTGGCGAACTTCAGCTTGGCGTTCTCATCGAGACGATGCGTCGTGAAGGCTTCGAGCTGACGATCGGCCGTCCGCGCGTGCTGTTCCGCAACAACGAAGAAACAGGCGAGCGCGAAGAGCCGTTCGAAGAAGTCCTGGTTGACGTGGACGAGCCGTATTCCGGTGTCGTCGTTGAGAAGATGTCCCTGCGTAAGGGCGTCATGCAGGACATGCGTCCGTCCGGTGGCGGAAAGGTCCGTCTGACGTTCCTGATCCCGTCGCGTGGCCTGATCGGCTATCACGGCGAGTTCCTGACCGACACGCGCGGTACGGGCCTGATGAACCGTCTGTTCCATGGCTACCTGCCGTATGTCGGCCCGATCGAAGGCCGTCGTAACGGTTCGCTGATCTCGGCTGAAGATGGTCAGACGACGCAGTATGCGCTGTTTGCCCTTCAGGACCGCGGCACGATGTTCGTCGATGCCGGCGAGAAGATCTACACGGGCATGATCCTTGGCGAGCATTCCCGCGAGAACGACCTCGACATCAACGCGGTCCGCGAAAAGAAGCTGACCAACATGCGTGCATCCGGCAAGGATGAAGCTCTGCTTCTGACGCCGCCGCGCCGCATGAGTCTCGAGCAGGCCATTGCCTACATTGAGGACGATGAACTGGTCGAAGTCACGCCGTCTGCCATCCGGATCCGCAAGCGTTATCTGGATCCGCACGAGCGCAAGCGTGCATCCAAGTCCCGCGAGGGCTGATCCGTCCTTTTCAGGACTGGTTTCATGGAAAAGGCGTGTCCCGGAACTTCCGGGGCACGCCTTTTTTCATGAGTGCATAATGGAGTTTGTCTGAATTGAGGCGTCTTTGTGTATTGCACGGAAGCGGGACTGAAATTTCATAAAGTTAATGCGCGACCGTGCCCGACAGGAATGATAATGTTGCGGCCAAGGCCACTTCGGGAAAACTGAAAGCTGGCTTGTCTTTATTCTGTTGTGGAGCTCCGTTTCCAGATGCGTCTTTTCAACCGTTCCCTGATCGCTGCCGTTTCCGCCCTGGCCCTGACGGCTGCTCCGGCGTTCGCCGATCCCGCCACGACGGCTACTCCTGCTGCGCCTGCCGCTGAAGCTCCTGCCGCCCCGGCTGCCGAAGCCACGCCTGCTGCACCTGCCGCCGAGTCCGATGCTGCCACGGAGACGGGCACGAAGAAGCATCACGGCAAGGGCAAGAAGCACCACCACAAGCACAAGCACCACAAGAAGACCTCCGCTGCCACGGACGCCGCTCCGACCGAAGCTGCTCCGTCCAACTGAGGACATGTCTTCCGGCCTATCGCAGGGCCATAGGACACGGAACGGGGTCTGCTCAGGCAGGCCCCGTTTTTTTTATGACTCCGTCACATGCTGGCAGGGTGTGTGCAGGCATTTGCATGCGCCCGCAGCCCTCACTACGCTGCTCGCATGACTTCCTGTCTTCTGAGTTGGCATGGCTCGATTGTCGCGCAGCGTGGTTTCTCGCTGTCTCTGGCGTCCCTGTCCGATGTGATCGCAGGGATGGCGGACCCTGTCTCGCTGAGCGGGGGCGGCGGTCTCGTGGAACTCCAGCCGATCGATCCGTCCGGGGGACGTCCCCTGTACGCGGTACGGGCTGGTAATGTCTTTCTGACAGCGGCACCCGGCCATGGATGTGGGACCGCATCGCAGATCCAGGGCTGGGAGCAGTTCCTTGCCCTGCCGGTCGCGGGTCTGCCGGCACTGCAGCGGCTGGTATCGCGTCACTGGCATGTTGCTGCTGAACCCTTTCCGGCCCTGCGCCCTGCGATACAGGATTTCCAACTCCGGGTCGGGGACTGGGCGGCTCCTCTGGAAACGCTCAGTGTGCAGGTGAAGGAAGACGGCTCCGTCCTTCTGAGGGGCGAAAATGTGCCTCTCCTGCGGCTGGAGCCCTGTCCGTCGCCCGCAGTGGTGGCTCTTCTGGAAGATGTGCGGGATGTCGTGCGGCGCGGAGATCAGGCGCCCTGGACCCGTATCCGGGATTCGTTTGCGAGCCTTCAGTCCGAGGCCTTCAAGGTTGCCCTGTATCCCGAGGATCTGTCCCGCCTGCGATATCTGGCGCTGATCTGTGTGGATTGTGGCGAACTGGTGCTGGCGGAGCGTGCGCTGGAACTGGCGCGTCGGGCCGATGATGGCGCGGACATGCTGTATTTCTCAGCCCTTCTGGCAATGCGCTGCGGTCATCATATCCGGGCGGCTGAGCTGCTGCAGGCGGCCCTGCTGAAGCGCTTCCCGGAGGGCAGTATTCCGCAGCGGATGCAGGATCTCGACGCACGCTTACGTCAGGGTGAAAACGCCCTGTTCCTGGTGCCGGATCGCCTGCGGCATCTCCGTCTGACGCCCTTTGACGAACTGTTCGAACGGGTTCTGACGCCCATGCCGCTTTCGGAACGCGATGGGCGGGACGTCCGGCAGGCTTATGGACATCGCTTCGAGGAGACGTCCCTGCGTCTTGGGGAAAAACCCCGGCAGGCCCTGCTGGAACTGGACCGGCGTTTTAACGGGGACAGTTACTGGAGTGCTCTTTGCAGTGGGCATCAGTTCTGGCTTGCGGGCAATGTGGATGCCGCTGACGAGCAGTATGCGGCCGCCAAGGCCCTGACCATTCGGACCGGGCTCATGCCGATCCATTATAACTGTGGCGTGCTGTCCTGGCTGGGCGGGGCTGCGCGTGAGGGTATGGAGCAGCCGGTTCCTGATCGTCTGGGCATGGGAGGATGGGACTGGGAGGCCAGTATTGCTCCGGGGCCTGTTCCGGGTGCGCAGTTGCCCGCGCTCTGTCTCGTTTTCGGATGCGATTCCGGATATTTCCGTTTCCTGCCCAAGCTGCTGCTGTCGTTGCTCAGGGTCTGTGCCAGCCGCCCGGACCCGGCGTTCCGGATCCGGCTGTGTCTGGGGATCGATACGCCGACGCCGGAGCAGCTTGCTTTCATGCGCGAACTGATGGACGCCGTCTCGAAAAGGGATTTCGGCCTCGATGTTACTCTGGCTCATGGCCGGCTGACATGGCGTGATGCTGCGACCTACACGGCGATCCGGTATCTGATGCTGCCCGAAGTGGTGCGCCGTTATCCGTGCCCGGTCATTACCGCCGATTGTGACGGTTATTTCCCGAAAGACTTCCTGACGCTGTTCGATGACCTCAGGAATACCGCTGATTATGGCTTCCGGCTTTATGCCTACAATCATGAAGGGCGTCAGACGTTTGGCGAGCCGTGGGGTTTTGGGGCCGGGATTTCATGGTTCGGGGAAACGGACAGGCTGCCGGAGATTGCGGCCTTCCTGCACGATTATCTTCAGGTCGCGTATGATCCGGCCAATCCAACGAACTGGTGCATCGATCAGTGCGCGCTCGTTCAGTCGTTCCGGCGGTTCGTGGCGCCGCGCTGGAACGATCTGCGGATCCGCTTCATGGATGAAGGCACGCCGCTGATGGTCATGCCGCACCATGTGGGCGGCAAGGAGGAACTCCTGCGCCGGGACGGAACCGTCTCGATGCAGGATGTCCGGGCGTTCCTCTCCCGTCCGTAGATTTACGGACGGGAACGGACTTCAGACGCCGTAGCGGTCGAGCGACAGGTCGAGCGACGGAATGGCGGTCTGGCGGTCGGAGATCTGGTCTGCGACAATCTGGCCGGAGCCTGCCGCCATCGTCCAGCCCAGCGTGCCGTGGCCGGTGTTGAGCCACAGATTGCCGTAGCGCGGGGAGGGGCCGACGATCGGCGTGCCGTCCGGCGTGCAGGGGCGCAGGCCCGTCCAGTATTTCGCGGACGACAGGTCGCCGCCGCCATACATTTCGCTGAAGGACAGTTCCAGCGTCTCGCGACGATCCGGGCTGAGGCGCAGATTGAAGCCGTTCAGCTCCGCCGTGCCGCCGATGCGGATGCGGTCGCCAAGGCGCGTGATGGCGACCTTGTACGTCTCGTCATTGACGGTCGAGACAGGGGCACGGCTTTCATCCGTGATCGGCATGGTCAGGGAGTAACCCTTGACCGGATAGATCGGCAGACGCAGTTCCAGCGGCTTGAGGAAGCGCGGGGAGTAGCTGCCGAGGGCCAGCACATAGCGGTCGGCGGTCATGCGGCCGGCGCTTGTACGGATGCTGACGATGGCATCGCTGGCGGCTTCCAGAGCCTCGATATTGACGCCGAGATGGAACTTCACGCCCTTCTCCTCGGCCATCTTGGCCAGACGGCGCGTGAAGAGATGCGCATCGCCCGTCTGGTCGCCCGGCAGCAGCAGGCCACCCTTAAGCAGGTGCCGCGCATGGGCAAGGCCGGGCTCGCGGGCGAGGATTTCGTCCACAGTCAGCAGCTTGTGCTCGACGCCGCTTTCAGCCAGCAGGCGCATGTCTTCGGCAGCGTATTCGATCTGGCTGTCGGTGCGGAACAGCTGGATCAGACCCTTCTGGGCGCCGTCATAAGTGATGCCGGTCTCCGCACGCAGCGTGTCCAGACGGTCACGCGCATATTCCGCGATCCGCAGCATCCGGCCCTTGTTGATGTCATAGGCTTTTTCCGTGCAGTTCATGAGCAGTTCGCCCATGAAGCGGAACATGGCCGTATCGAGACGCGGACGGATCACGAGCGGGCTGTGCTTCTCGAACATCCACTTCGCGGCCTTGAACGGCAGTCCCGGCATGGCCCAGGGAGTCGAATAGCCCGGAGAGACCTGACCCGCATTGGCAAAGGACGTTTCCAGACCCACACCCGGCTGGCGGTCGATGACTTCGACTTCGTGTCCTTCCTGAGCGAGATACCAGGCCGTTGTCACGCCGATGACGCCGGCGCCCATAACGATGACTTTCATATCTGTCCTGCTGTGTTGTCGTTCGTGAAACCGCCCTGAAGCCATGAAAGCCAGCTCAGCGCTGAGAAAAAACCTGTCTGCCCCGCTCCGTCAGCCCGGCACGCCCTTGCTGGTCGAATATTCGAAATGCAGGGCCGTGTCGGGATGGACGATGGCATGGATGGCATGGGCCGCCATGGCGCCTTCGGAGAAGCCCTGAAGGATCAGTTTCAGCTTGCCCGGATAGGTCGCTACGTCTCCGATCGCGAAAATGCCCGGCGTGCTGCTCTCGAGCGTGGCCGGGGTGACGGGGACGGTGTTGCGATGCGTGTCCAGACCCCAGAGCGCAATCGGCCCCAGATCGGTGGACAGGCCATAGAACGGCAGAAGCGCATCAGCCTCGATATGCCGGGACGTGCCTTCAAGTGTCGTGACTTCCACGGTCGAGAGCACGCCGTCCGTGCCATGCAGGGCATGGAGCTGATAGGGCACGACCTTCTCGATCTTGCCGGCTGCAATCTGCTGCTCGATGCGCGAGAGCGTCTCGGGGGCGCCGCGGAAGCGGTCCCGGCGGTGCAGGAGATAGACCTGCGCGGCCACTTCGGAGAGGGACAGGGCCCAGTCCAGCGCGGAATCTCCGCCACCTGCGACCACGACGCGCTTGCCGGCAAAATCGGCGCGTTTCTTGACGTAATACTGCACGGCCCCCGTGCGCTCATAGGCTTCAAGTTCGTCGAGCGGCGGACGGTTCGGCCCGAATGCACCGGCACCGGCTGCGATGATGGCGGCCTTCGCGGTGATGACGTCGCCCCGTGCGGTTTTCAGCGTGAACGCCCCGCGCTGGCCTTCCAGTGTCTCGACCCGCGAGCCCAGCAGGCGCGGTACGTCGAAGGGTGCGATCTGCTGTTCGAGCGCCTCGATCAGCGCGCCGCCTTCGATGGCGGGATGGGCCGGGATGTCGTAGATCGGTTTTTCCGGGTAGAGCGCCGCACATTGTCCGCCTACGCTGTCGAGCGCGTCGATCAGGACGCAGGACAGTTTGAGCATGCCACATTCGAATGCGGCGAAGAGGGCGGTCGGACCGGCGCCGACAATCGCGACATCGGTGTTGAGGGTTTGAGGTGCAGTCGTCATGACCTGTTTCATAATCGGTTTGAAGGGGTTGGGGTAGGGCATTGAAGGCACGATATGCGTTTGTAATTCAGGACCTCAAGGGCCTTGGCGGGACGGAACGCTCGGCCTGCGCCGTCATGAACGGGCTGGTCCGTCAGGGCTGTGACGTGCGGCTGGTGGAGCTCGTGGGTGCGGGTGCGCCGGCCTTTCCGCTGTCGCCCGAAATCGCCGTCTCGTCTCTGTTCGACCGGCCGGTGAAGATCTTCAACTCCTGGTTCCGCATCGTCTGGCGGCTGTCGCGTCTGCTGAAACGGGAGCGGATCGACACGCTGGTCGTCGTGGAGTCCACCCACGCGCTTTACGGCGTGGCGGCCGCACGGCTTGCGGGTGTGCGCTGCATTGTGTGGGAGCATTTCAACTTCAACGTGACGCTGAACCGCCGCAAGCGTGTCTGGGGGCGGCAGATCGCCGGGCGCTGGGCTGATGATGTCGTTGTCCTGACGCAGCGGGATACGGTTCTGTGGCGTGAGGGGACAGGAGTACGGACGCGGCTGACCGCCATTCCGAACATGGCTCCACCTGTGACGGACAGGCCTTATCCGGAAGCGTCCCGTCTGGTTCTGGCGGCGGGACGGCTGACGGAGCAGAAGGGTTACGACCTGCTGCTCCGGGCCTGGGGGATTGTGGAGCAGGACCCGCGGAGTGTCGGGTGGGAGCTTCTGATCCGCGGGGACGGCCCCGATCGCGCGGCCCTGCTGCAACAGGCGGAAGGCCTGCGTCATGTGACGATCGCGCCCGCAACCGGGGGCATCGACGCCGACTACGCCCGTGCCGCGCTGTTCGTGGCGTCCTCGCGTTATGAAGGCCTGCCGATGGTACTGCTCGAAGCCATGGCGGCGGGCGTACCGGTCGTGGCGTTCGACTGCGAGACCGGGCCAGCGGAAATCGTGTGCGATGGCGAGACCGGATTTCTGGTTCCGCCCGAAGAGCCTGAGGCCCTAGCCGTCGCTTTGCTGGAGCTGATGGGCGCTCCTGAACAGCGTCAGCGTATGTCGGTCAGATCCCGTCAGCGGGCGGCGGAGTTTCAGGAAAGCCCCGTCATGGCGCGGTGGAAGACACTTCTTCAGCACACATCCGGCTGAACGGGCACGGATGTTCCCCAAACGTGCTTGCTGGCTCCGGGCAGTCGGGCCACATTGGGGTTTATGCAGATACGCCTCGATGACCAGCTTGCAACCGAAACTCTGGCGGCCCTGATCGCCGATTGCTGCGCGCCCGGAGACTGTCTCGCGCTTTCGGGGGGACTGGGCGCCGGGAAAAGCACGTTCGCCCGGGCGTTCCTGCGTCATCTGGCTCAGGACCCGCAGATGGAAGTGCCCAGCCCCAGCTTCGCGCTCGTCCAGCCTTACGAGACCCCCAAAGGGGCGGTGCATCATTATGATTTATGGCGTCTGGACGGGGCGGATGCGCTGTATGAACTGGCCTGGGACGAGGCCTGCGAAGGTATCATGCTGGTCGAATGGCCGGAACGGGCCGGGGATCTGCTGCCGGAAGGCGCGCTGCATCTTACATTCACCCCCGGAGACACTGAAGACGCTCGGGTCGTGGAACTGACGGGCTGGCCCGAAGAGCGCCTGACGGGACTGAACCCATGAGCGGCGTTGTCACCATTGCAGGCACGGAGCCGTTTTTGGACCGTGTGGCGCAGGAATGGCTTGAGCAGGACCCGGCAGCTGGCACAGATGGCCCCGGCCTGATCCTCGTCCCCAGCCGCCGTGCTGGCCGTGCGTTGATGGAAGCCTTCCTGCGGGTTCTGGACACACAGGCCGCCCTTCTGCCGCGGATTGTCGCGATCAATGACGTGGACGAGGATGCGCTGGCGTCCATCGGGATCGACGTTGTCCTGCCGCCTGCCGTGGAGCCGCAGCGTCGTCTGGCCGTGCTGTCGATGCTGATCCTCCAGACGCCGCTCGTGAGCGTTGGGGTGGACAGCACCAAGGGGATCGACCGCGCCTGGCCGCTCGCCAAGGCGCTGGCGGATCTGATGGACGAAGCCGAGCGCAGCGGTGTGGATCTGGCCGAACGTCTGCCGGACGCGGTGGAGGAGCGCTTCTCCGATCACTGGCAGCAGACGCTGAAATTTCTGGAAATCGTGACCGCCGTCTGGCCGAAATGGCTGGAAGAAGAGGGGCTCTCCAATCCCGTAGCGCGGCAGATCGCGCGCCTGAAGGCGCAGGCGCAGGCCTGGGCGGAAAAGCCGCCTTTGACTCCCGTCTGGGGTGTGGGCTTCGCGGACGGATCGGCGGCGGTGTCGGACGTGCTGGCCGTGGTGGCGCGGCTTCCTGCCGGGCTCGTGATCCTGCCGGGCGTGGATCTGGGTATGGCGGACGAGATCTGGGCCGATCTGCCGCCATCGCATCCGCAGGCGGGCCTGAAGGAAATCCTGACGGATCTGGGTCTGTCCCGCGAGGAACTGACGGACTGGGATGGCGGCCGGGATCGCGGGCGCGAACTGATGCTGCGCGAGGTCCTGTTGCCGGAGCACGGCATTGCCCATTGGGGGCAGGACAGTCGCCCCCGTGATATCAGCGGCCTCTCCATTCTCCCCGCGCAGGACCAGCAGCAGGAGGCGCAGGCCATCGCCCTGATCCTGCGCGATGCCGTGTCTGAAACCGGGAAAACCTGTGCGCTCGTCACGCCGGATCGGGCGCTGGCGCAGCGTGTGGGCACCGAGCTTCTGCGTTTTGGCATCCATGCCGATGATAGTGCGGGCGAGTCCCTGTCCCAGACTCCGGCCGCTGTCTTCCTGCGTCTGATTGCGACTGCCGCCGAAGCGCGACTGTCCCCGGTGGCGCTCTTGTCTGTTCTGAAACACCCGCTCGCCTCGTTGGGCCGCACGCCGGGTGACTGCCACGCCTCTGCTCGGCGGTTGGAGCGGCTGTTGCTGCGTGGACCAGCTCCTGCGCCGGGCATCGCGGGACTGAAAGCCGCGCTGCACGACTACACCCAGAAGAAACATGCGCCCGATCACGGCGCCAGCGCGGACGCCCCCGATGAGCCGGAAGGCCCTGCTGCCTTCATCGCACGCATCGAGCAGGCGTTCGATCCGCTCCTGTCCATCGAGGGGGCCATGCCTCTGCCGGAACTGCTTGAACGCCTGATCCACACGGCGGAAGCGTTGGCAGCCACGGCAGAAGAGTTGGACGCACCGGAAGACGAACCGCGCCATCCGGGCGCGCGTCTGTGGCTGGGTGAGGACGGTGAAGCCCTGTCGCGGCATCTAGCGGCGCTGATCGTCAATACCGGCATCCTTCCGCCACAGCGCCTGACGCATCTGGATTCGTTTCTCAACACATCCATGGCCGGGCAGATGCTGACCGGTTTGCGGGCCCATCGCGGGGGTGTGGAGCTGGCACATCCGCGCGTCTCGATCCTCGGCGTGCTGGAGGCGCGGCTTCTGGCATTCGATGTCGTGGTGCTGGGCGGTCTGAACGAGGGCGTCTGGCCGCCCGCGACCGATCCGGGCCCCTGGCTGAGCCGCCCGATGCGTGTGCGGGTCGGGCTTCCGTCTCCGGAGCGGCAGACGGGTGTGAGCGCGCATGATTTCGTCTCGACCATCCTGGCGTCGAAGGAGGCCGTGTTCGCCAGTTCGGCCCGGCGTGAGGGCGCGCCCGGCGTTCCTGCGCGCTGGATGGTGCGGATGGATGCGTTTCTTGGCGGACGGTCGCAGAGCCTGCCGGTACATCCCGCGCTGGACTGGCAGCGTTGTCTGGATCAACCGCTCGCAGGGGCCGAGGCCGTTGCGCCGCCCGAGCCGCGGCCGCCCGTTGCTCTGCGTCCGCGTGGTCTCAGCATCACTGAGATCGAGACCTGGATGCACGATCCCTATGCGATCTATGCCAAGCATGTCCTGAAGCTCCGGGCGCTCAAGCCGCTGGAGGAAGGCGCGGAACACGCTGATTTCGGCATGATCGTGCATGATGCGATGGAACGCGTCCTGAGCGACTTCCCCCAGCGCTGGCCCGCCAATGCGAGCGCCATTCTGCGTCGCGTTTTTGCCGAGGAACTGGCCAAGGCCAATATGCGCCCGGCTCTCGTGAACTGGTGGGGACCGCGTCTGGCCCGGATTGCGGACTGGGTGGCGGAAAAGGAAGCGGCTTACCGTCTGGAGATGGAAGAAAGTGGCCCGGCGCAGGGGCGGTTCGTGGAAGTCGAGGCGGCTTTCCGTCTTGAAGCGGCGTTTGCGCCGTTTCAACTGCGCGGCCGTGCGGACCGGATCGATATTGGTGCGGACGGTCTGGCGACAGTCTTCGATTACAAGACCGGGCAGCCGCCTAGCGGGAAGAACGTGGCGGAAGGCTGGTCCGTCCAGCTCGTGCTCGAAGGCGCGCTGCTGACGAAAGGGGCGTTCAAGGATGTTCCGGCCGTCGAGACGAAGAAGCTGCTCTACTGGCACCTGACCGGCGGTGACGATCCGGGCAAGGAAAGCGAGGTGCCGGGCTCACGTTCCGGCACGGACGCGCCCACCCTGATTGCGGAGGCCATGGAAAAACTCCGGACCCTCGTGGACGAATACGACAATCCCGATCAGCCCTACCGCTCCCAGCCCTGGGCCGGACATGTCCCGCGCTACACGGATTATGCCCAGCTTGCCCGCGTGGATGAATGGCGCGCGGCTTATGCGGAAGGAGAGGGCGAATGAACGATATGCCGCCTGTGACGCCCCCCGGCACACGCCCCATCACCCGCGACGAAGTCATTGCCGCCGCTGACCGCACGCAGCGTCAGGCTTCCGATCCGCGTGCTTCGGTGTTCGTCTCGGCTTCGGCCGGTTCGGGCAAGACCAAGCTGCTGATCGACCGTCTGCTGCGGCTCATGCTGCCGCTCTATGTGCAGACCGATGACGGTGACACCATTCTGGCCGATGGCGCGCATCCTTCGCGCATCCTGTGCCTGACCTACACCAAGGCCGCCGCTGCCGAGATGGCCAACCGCCTTCAGCAGAAGCTGGGAAGCTGGGTCTCGCTGCCGGATGCGAAGCTGGGTGTGGAGCTCGAAAGCCTCGACGTTCCCAACACGGACGAAACCCGCCGTCGCGCCCGCGCCCTGTTTTTGTGTGTGCTTGATCTGCCGGGCGGCCTGCGGATCGAGACGATCCACGCCTTCTGCCAGTCTTTGCTGCGCCGTTTTCCGCTGGAAGCCTCGGTCGATCCGCATTTTACGCTGATGGAAGATACCGACACCACCCTGGCGTTGCGTGAAGCGATGGAAGACGGGCTGACCCGTTCGCCGGAGCTTGCGGCCGATGTCGCGGGCACGGTGGGGCTGGATCGCTTCTTCCAGCGCATCCGCACGCTGAACATGGAGGAAAGCCGCGCCCGGCCATTGCTGGAGCGCTGGGCGACCCTGCCGGACAGCGTGGTCAGTGCCTATCGCAAGGCCCTGAAAGCCGGGCAGCAGAGCCTTGAAGACCTTGAAAGCCTCGCCTGCCAGCCGCCGAAGGAAGATGACCTGCGGGCCGGACTGCGTGACGTGCTTGGGTTCGTGACACCTGCTGCGCGCGCTAATGTCGAGCAGATGCTAGCCTGGCTCGGGACGGAACCGGCTGAACGTGCGCCCGCAATCTGGGCGAAATGCCTGCTGACGGACAAGGGGACCGTGCGGCAGATGAACCGGATCGTCGCCAAAAAGGCGCAGGAAGCCGTTCCGGGCATTGTGCCTTTGCTGGAGGACGAAGCGCAGCGGCTCGTAGATCTTCAGTCCAGCCTCAAGAGCGCGCGTCTTGTCCTGTTGAACCGTGCCCTGCTCGGTCTGGCCGCGCCCATGCTGACGGCGTTTCAGGACGGCAAATCCGCCCGTGGTCTGGTCGATTACAACGATCTCATTCAGGAAACCCGCAATCTCCTGCGCGATCCCGGTGCAGCCTGGGTGCTCTACAAGCTCGATGGTGGCATCGACCATCTGCTGCTGGACGAGGTGCAGGACAATTCCGGCCTGCAATGGGAAATCGCCGGCGCGCTCACATCCGAGTTCTTCGCAGGTGAGGGTGCGTGGGATATGGGGCCACGTCCTCGCACCATCTTTGCGGTCGGGGATTACAAGCAGTCGATCTACGGCTTTCAGGGCGCCCAGCCGGAGGAGTTTCACCGCTGGCGTCATGAATTTGCCAGCCGGGTCCGCAATGCCGGTCTGCTGTGGCGTGATCCGGAACTGAACGTCTCCTTCCGCTCGGTCCCGCCCGTGCTGTCCTTTGTGGATGCGGTATTCTCCCAGCCTCTCGCGGCGCATGGCCTGCTTCAGGACGATGAAAAGACGCTCCGCCCGCACGTCTCGGCCCGGCCGGGGCAGGGTGGTCGCGTGGAACTCTGGCCGCTCGTCCCTGTGGTGCAGGGCGAGGATGACGATGAAGGTCTGACGCCGTGGCGTGCGCCTTCCGCTAATACGGGACAGCGCAGCGCCCCCCAGCGTCTTGCCGAAGCCCTTGCGGAATGGATCGATCAGCAGATCGGGCGCCCCCCGCAACCGGGACAGGCACCTCTGACCGCAGGAGACGTGCTGATCCTCGTCCCCCGACGCTCGCCGTTTCTCCGTTCGCTGATCCGGGCTCTGAAATCGCGTAATGTGCCAGTGGCAACGCTGGTCCGGGTCGGGCTGACGCAGCAGGTCGCGGTCCGCGATCTTATGACGCTCTGTGCGGCTCTGCTCCTACCGCAGGATGATCTGACGCTGGCTTCCGTTCTCACATCCCCGCTCGGTGGTCTGACGGACGACTCGCTGATGGCGCTCGCGACCCGCAATGGCACGGCCCATGCCCTCGGCCCGAAAGGACAGCCGCTCTGGACCGTTCTGCGGGAGCGTCATCGGGAGCGCGAGGACTGGCGTGCGGCCTGGGAGATGCTGTCCACGCTCTATGCGCGCGTTGATTATGCGTCTCCCTATCGTCTGCTCGCCGAAACGCTGGGCCAGCATGGCGGTCGCACACGTCTGCTGCGGCGTCTGGGGCCGGAAGCAGCCGAACCGGTGGACGAACTGCTGACGGCGGCCCTGCGCTATGAAGGGCTGCATCCGCCATCGCTTCAGGGTTTCCTGCACTGGCTCGAAGCCAGCGAGATCACCAGCAAGCGCGAAGCTGAAAGTGAACTCGGTGCTGTTCGCGTCATGACCGTGCACGGCTCCAAGGGACTTCAGGCGCGTCTGGTCGTCATGCCGGACACGACGTCAAAGCCGCCGCCGGGCAGCGATTTCCTGTGGGAAGAGGCGGGGTCGCTCGAACTCCCGCTCTGGGTGCCGAAAAAGGACATGGGAACGGCCGTCACGACTGCCCTGTCCGAACGGGACGCCGAAAAGTCCCGCGCCGAGAGCAATCGCCTGCTTTACGTCGCCCTGACCCGGGCCAGTGACTGGCTGGTGATCTGCGGGGCCGGGGCCAAACGCGAGCCTGCGGATACAAGCTGGTATCGGCAGTGCGAGGCTGGTTTCCAGCAACTGGCCAATGCCCGGTCCGAACCGATGAATCTCGGCTGGGAGGGCGAGCGTCTTGTTTTGGAAGAGGCGCGTACCCTTGCCCCCGTTGCTTTCCAGCCCGGATCTGTCGAGCCGCCCTGCGCAACCCTGCCGGACTGGATGGGACATGCGCCGGACTGGAAGCCTGTCATTACGCCGCATGAGGATGCCATGACGCGTCCGCTCGCGCCCAGTCGTCCGGATGGTGCGGAGTTCGGTGATCTTCCGGCTGTACGTTCGCCGCTGGAGCTTCTGGCTGGTCGTCCTACGCCGGTGCGCGAACAGGCCATGCGACGCGGTACGATGATCCATCGTCTGCTCCAGCTCCTACCCGAAGCTCCGGCCGCAGAACGCGAGGATGTGGCTCTGCGCTGGCTGTCGCGCCGGGCGCTTGGCCTGACGGAACCGGAAATCGATCGTCTGGCCCAGCAGGTTCTGGGTGTCCTGTCCCATCCCGACCTTGCGCGGCTTTTTGCGCCCGGAAGTCGTGCGGAGCAGCCGATTTCCGGTGTCAGCGCGGGGCGCGTGGTGCTGGGGCAGGTGGACCGTCTGCGGATTGGGGACGGACAGATCTGGGTCTGCGACTACAAGACGAATCGCAATCCCCCTCTGCGGGCCGAGCGTACGCCGGTCGCCTATCTGCGGCAGATGGCGGCCTATCGTGCCGTGCTGGAGCAACTTCATCCCGGCTACGACATTCACTGTTCTCTGGTCTGGACGGAAGGACCGGCCGTTGTCACACTTTCGTCCTCGCTGCTGGATCAGGTCCGTCCCGGAGCTTGATGCAGGTCAAAAGCCCCTTGCAGTGAGGGGCAGGGCAGCCGATATCCGTTTTCAGAAACTTCATTCGCCACAAGGAATACCCTCATGAGCGCAAACACCGTCGCCGTCAGCGACAGCAGCTTCGACGCAGACGTCCTGAAGTCCGAAGGTCCGGTTCTGGTCGATTTCTGGGCGGAATGGTGCGGCCCATGCAAGATGATCGCACCGGCACTTGAGGAAATCGGCGCCGAGTATCAGGGGCGCCTGAAGGTCGCCAAGGTCAACATCGACTCCAATCCCGAAGCCCCGACCAAATATGGTGTGCGCAGCATCCCGACGCTGATCGTCTTCAAGGACGGCAAGCCGGTGGCCCAGCAGATGGGGGCGCTGCCGAAGAGCCAGCTCAAGGCCTGGATCGACCAGTCTCTCTGATCGATCCGAAAACGGGGCAGGGAAGGACGTTTAGAGGGCGTGGTAACGATCCTGCGCTTTGTGTAGGATCATGTCATGCGCTCGAAAGCTCCGACCTTCCCGACCCCCGTTCTCCTGACCTCCAGCGAGGAGGTGGCCCGTATCTGCGAAAAACTGCAGAACGAGCCTTTCGTGACCATCGACACGGAATTTGTCCGGGAACGGACCTACTGGCCCGAGCTGTGCCTCGTCCAGCTTGCCGGAACTGAAGATGTTGTCCTGATCGACACACTGGCTCCGGGTATTGATCTTGCCCCCCTCGGCGCGCTGCTGGCCAAGCCAGACTGCACCAAGGTTTTTCATGCCGCCCGGCAGGATCTTGAGATTTTCCTCCACATTTTCGACCGCCTTCCGGTCTCGGTTTTCGATACGCAGGTTGCTGCCATGGTGGCCGGTTTCGGCGATCAGGTTGGCTATGACAGTCTGGTTGGCGCGATTACTGGTCGTAGCATCGACAAGGCGCACCGTTTCAGTGACTGGTCAGCCCGTCCGCTGAGCAAGGCGCAGATCGCCTATGCCGCGGCTGATGTCACGCATCTGCGCACGGTTTACGACGCTCTGCGCAAACAGCTTGCCGAACAGGACCGTCTGCACTGGGCCGACTCCGAACAGGCTATCCTGACGGAAGAAAAGACCTTCCGTCCCGATCCCCGTCGCCTGTGGGAAAAGCTGAAGGCCCGCACCAGCAACCGCCGGATGCTCGGTATCCTGCGCGAAGTCACAGCCTGGCGCGAACAGGAGGCCCAGAACGCCGATATCCCCCGCCAGCGCGTCATCCGTGACGAAAGCCTGCTGGAAATCGCGGCCGTTCATCCGGATACGGTCGAGGCTCTCTCCCGCATCCGGGGCGTGACCCGGGGTTTTGCCGAGGGCAAGATGGGCAAAGGCCTGCTCGAAGCAATCCGTATCGCGCAGGAACTGCCTGAGTCCGAGCTTCCCAAGGCCCCTTCCAAATCCGACCGGCCCCGTCCGTCCACAGCCCTCGTGGCGCTTCTGCGGGTCCTGCTGGCCGCCAAGTGTGAACAGCACAAGGTGGCGCCCCGTCTGGTGGCTTCTTCGGACGATCTGGACCTGATTGCGCTTGGTGAAACCGATGTCGGTGCGCTGAAGGGCTGGCGTCGCGAACTTTTCGGTCTGGATGCCCAGGCGCTGGTCCGTGGTAAAATCGCGCTGGCCGTCGTGAACGGCCTTGTGGAGCTTCAGCGGGTCGCCGAACCGGCCTCGTAAGAACCGCCTTCGACGTGGCGGGGAGTTTCTGGTAAGAAACGTCCCGAAGATGTTCCGGGTCCGGTGGTCCGGGATTGAAAATCAACAGGATATCGGGCCGGTTCAGGCACCGAAGCGGGACAGGGAAACGAACATATGGAGTGGACGGACGAGACGATCGCCAGACTTCGCGATCTGTGGAGTCAGGGACTTTCGACCGCCGAAATCGGCCGCCAGCTCTCCATCACCAAAAATGCCGTCGTCGGCAAGGCGCACCGTCTGGGCCTGCCGCCCCGCCCGTCTCCCATCCGCAACCGCAAGGTTAAGGACGGTGAAACTGGTACGACGGAAGCCACCCCCCGTCGTAAAAGCCCCTCTCGCGCCAAGGCTGCCGAACCTGCGGCAGTGGACCTGTTTGCGGATAAGGATGCGGCTCCCGCCAAGGTGTCTGCAAGTGTTGCGGAGAAGGTGGCAGAAAAGCCGGCTGCTCCGGTCCGTAAGGCACCGTCTGTCGCCCCTGAAGCCGCAAAGCCGACGCCCCAGCCCGTCGCCGCCACACGTCCCCTTCCGGCGGCTGCCAAGGAGCCTGTCGCAGCCCGTCGGGAGCCTGCTGCAGCCCCCAAACCGGAACCCCGCGTTGCTCCTGTGCCGCGTCCGGCCATGCCGCCCCGCTTTTCGACCGCTGGCATCGACCGCCCGACCCGCCGTGGCCCGTCCTGCTGCTGGCCTATCGGCGATCCTGGCACACCGGGTTTTCATTTCTGCGGCGCGACACCGCTTCCCGGAAAGCCATATTGTGCCGAGCATGCGGCTATTGCCTATGTAAAGATCCGCGACCGTCGCGATTAAAAGGCGCACCACCCCGAAAAGCCGCCCTCCGGTTGGAGAGGCGGCTTTTTTTACGCCGCTGCTTCTGCCCGGGCATCATTCAGCGATTGTGGGGAGTTTTGCAGATGGCTTTCGCCAAGATGATCCACATTCCGCTTGCGGAAGTGATTCACGACAACCATGCGCTGCGGTCTGCGATGATGGGGGATCTGAGACTGCTCGAACTGCCAAGTCTCTGAAAAGAAGGAAAAATGGTGCTGCTGGACAGGATTGAACTGTCGACCTCTCCCTTACCAAAACACTGTTTTACCGGGAAAGCGGCCAAAAACCCCAGATCCAGCGATCCAATAAGGGCTGTTTTATCCATCCTGTACGGAATTTTCTGGGCCACTGGCACAGACTGTCTAAGCATGGATTCTTAGTAGGGGAGAAAGCTGGATCTCTATCCCATTGCAAACAAATGACTTCCCAGAATCGTTCTCACAAAACCATTGACGTGCCCTGATATGTTCTCTTTCTGTTCTCATTATGGAGGCCAGAAACATGAATTACCAAGGCGACCGCACGACCGGCTTCGCATCCCCCGCAGGCGATAACATCGAGGGTACGATTGACCTGATGTCGGTCGCCCTGGATCTTCGGCAGCCCAGTCGGTACCCGGTCCGGGTGGAAGGCGATGCGCTTCTGGGCCGCTCTATCCGGCACGGAGACATTCTTGTCGTTGATTCTGCCGTCTCCCCCCGGGCTGGCGTCGTGGTCGTGGCGAGCGTGGGGGATGAGCTGCGGGTCTGCGAACTGACCCAGCGTGCCGGAGAATGGTGGCTGCGGTCGTCTTCTCCCCAGGCGTCGTCCGTTCAGGTCGATGACGATACGGATGTCGCCATCTGGGCCGTGGCCACCGGCCTGGTCCGAACGGACGTGTGATGCGTGTCTACGGGCTGATCGACGGCAATTCGTTCTACTGCTCCTGCCAGCGCGCGTTTGAGCCTCGCCTGAAGCACAGGCCCGTTGTGGTGCTCAGCAACAATGACGGTTGCGCCATTGCGCGGACCCGCGAGGCCAAGGCGCTTGGTGTCAAAATGGGAGATGCCTGGCACATCGCCCGCAAACGTCCCGAGAGCCAGTCGGTCGTCTGGTACTCCTCGAACTATGCGCTGTATGCTGACATGTCGCGGCGAATGTATCAGGTCCTGGCAGAGCGACTGCCAGCCGTAGAGCCATATTCGATCGATGAGATGTTTCTCGATCTGAGTGACCTGCCCGGAGATCTGCATGAGCGCTGCCGTCAGATCCGCCAGGACGTGGCCGAGCACGCGAAGATCCCCACCTGCATCGGCTGGGGGCCGACCAAGACGATTGCCAAGCTGGCGAATGGTCTTGCGAAGGATCATCCGCATCTGGATGGTCTGTGCGATCTGATGGACCCGGTCGTACGCCAGGACTGGTACCGCCGCACCGGGATCGAGGAAGTCTGGGGAATCGGCCGGCAGACAAAACAGAAACTTCAGGACAGAGGCATCGAGACGATTGCTGATTTCGTGGCGCTTGATACAAAGAGCGTTCAGCAGATGCTGACGGTTGTGGGTGGCCGCGTTCAGGCGGAACTGCGCGGGCAATCCTGCCTGCCTCTGTCGGATATCTCTGCTACCCGCAAAAGTATCGCCTCAACCCGGACATTCGGTCGCCTGTTGCTGAAATGGGACGAGATCCGTGAGGCGATTGCACACTACGCCACACGCGCCGCGGAGAAGCTGCGAGAGGATAGACTGGAAGCGGCGCATCTCTCCGTCCTGATGCAGACCAATCCGCACAATGGCGATCCCTGGTACGCCAAACACGCAGCCATCACGATCGAGCCCACGTCCGATGCCCGGGATCTGATCCGTCATGCGACAGAACTCGGCCGCGCCCTCTGGCTCCCGGGCTATCGTTACTTCAAGGCAGGCGTCATCCTGTCGGACCTTCGTCCTGCTGGCAGCCAGGGCCTGATGTTCGCATCCCGGGATCCAATTCAGTCCGCCACGGTCATGGCGGCACTCGATGCGGTGAACGCCCGTTTCGGAAGCGGGACGCTCCGGCCGGGATCAACGGGACTGAAGCGGACATGGTCGCCGCGACAGTCTCTGTTATCGGCGCGTTACACGACCAGGCTGGAGGAGATCGTAAGGGCGAGAAGTTGGTAACGTTCTCTTACATCGGCCCCTCTCGGAAATTGACAATAATTGTATAAGTTTTAACATCCAGATTCTAATATGAAATCAAGAAACAAACTATATTTTAACCAAAATTACAACATATCACAGAATAGAGCCCGAATAAATGAAAGATTATTTGAGAAGACATAAATTAAACATAAGACATATAAAAAGAGCTGAAAGATGCTGCCGGCCTATTATATATCATAGTGGTACTGGAGATTTTATTGATACATGGAGAGGGGGAACTTGCTTCATAATAAAATGGTCTTATGGATTAAGAAAGAGATACTTTATTATAACAGCATTGCACGTTATATCGAATAGACTAACCAATACAATTGATTCAGATTCATTAGACAAAATTAAAATATTAAAACGAAGAATTACAATCGATAGAAAAAAACTCACTGATCAAGATTGGGTTCCCGTTATCGCTTATCATCCAATTCAGAATGTTGAAGAGTATATTGATATATATGATGATGAAGATGTTTCGGATGTAGCTATATTTGAAGCAGACTCAAATGCATTTGATGGTGACGTAGATGTATTTAAGATAGATGCTAGAAAAATAGGTATAGACAATATTTATGTAGAAAAAGAAATTGATATAAAAAAATGTTTTCTTTTCCTAGTTACGGGATATCCAGAAGCTTTTAATACAATAGACTACGAAAAAGAGGGTATTGTGTTGGATCAAAGGAGTTTGATATGCGAACGCGCGAACATAAAAGATAATGGTGCATTGACAGAGGTTAGGGTAACAAACCCAAAATCGGTACTATTTCCCATTAATGGGCTTAGCGGATCGCCTGTATTTTCTGCTTACGATGGCATAACAAAATTGTGTGGAATGGTAGTGAGGGGCGGAGGGCCACACAATAATATAATAAGGTTTTTAAGAATTTCTGCAATTATACCATTAATATTTATTACCGCCGTTAAATCAGAAAGAATAATGGTAAAACAATTCAAGAAGATAAAGAATAATTATCGTATAATAAAATAACTATAATTATATTATTATACGATACATTATTGAATAAACTTCTCGACCCAATCCGAATGTGCCACTCAGTAGCAACAATTCCTATTACTTCTTAACGCCCACAAATGTTCGGATCTGCTTATCAAAACAGCTTAGCACATACGAGATCAGCACCTCGACATGCGTTGCCAGTGCCGTCCGGTCTGCCTCAATCCGAGCAGCCACTCCCTCCCGCACGGCATCACTCTGCGCCAATAGCGCCCCGGCATAGCCGACCTGCCGCCCGGCCTCCGCATCAGCCAGGGCGGAAAGCGGCACGAACTGGACGGGCACGTTCAAGGTCTGGCCTTTCGTCCGGCTGGCATCGGCCTGGAGCCCGAAGACCGGAACGGCCGACGATGCCGATACGGAGAACGAGCCCGACTGGCTGAACGTCCCTGACAGATTCATCGTCACCGGCCCGGCAATCATTGCCACGACCGGATCCGACGTCTGCTGCGCGCACTGAAGCGCCCGGACGTTCGCGTCGAACCGGGCGGCCTGATCGGCCGTCCAGTGCTGCACGCCCGAGACACTGACGACACCGGCCTGTGTCAGGTCCGATTGCACGCCTGCAATCGCCTGACTGATCGTGACGGGCGCAACGGATCCGGTCGAACAGGCCGACAGAGCCAGCAGGCCGCAAAGCGTCAGAGTCCTCATGCGGCCCTCACTTCCGCCAGCAGGGCGTCGAAGTCCTCACCGGTCGGGGCCGTGCCAGGAACGCCCAGCCAGTTCTCCCGCGACAGCAGGCCGTAAGCCTCGTCTGCAATCCGCGTGAAGGTGTCCCATGGCATGAATGTGCGAGCGCCCCAAGTATTGAAGAACACGCCATCCGGATTGTATCCGACAAGTGCGATCGCATGCCCCCCGGCAGGCGTGTGATCGGTGATGGCATTCCAGTCCCAGGTCTCGCCGAGACCCAGTTCAAGGAATCCGCGTGGCACCTGCACACCGGCCAGCACGCCGCCGAGATAGGCGATGGCGCGGCGGATTGCGACGACATCCGTGGGCACAATCGAGCCATAGGCCGTGAGGTAATCGCGCGTCTGCCCCGGCCGCAGGAGACCCTCACGGCGCCAGGCGTTCAGCTCGTCCAGAAGGATGGTGCCGTTATCATTGGCCCCGGTTGCAGGGTCGAAGCCCGTGAGCGCCGCATAATTCGCCAGCACCGTCTCGGTCGAGAGCATGACCAGACCCTGTGCGGCCTTCGTCCAGGTCGCCACCAGGGCGGCGTGAGCCGCAAAGGCACAGCAGCCGAAGCGGTCATTGCCCCACATCTGATAGGGCACGTTTTGCGACCAGTCCTGCGCAGCGGGTACGGCTGGCAGACGCACGGCCAGCACCCGGCTGAGGCGATAGGTGCGCGGATCGTGTTTCGGGGCGCGCTTGCCTAGTTTTCTGTCCTGCATGGGATCTCCGGAAACAAAAAAAGGGGAGCAGCCGAAGCCGCTCCCCCTGTCGTCAGGACGTGAGTTCCTTCACCGCCCACATGATCGCGGCCTCAAGGTCAGTCATCGCCAAGCTGCGATAACGGCCCGGCTTGATCTCTTCGATTAGCGATTCTAGCTCGACGGCCTTCGCCTTCAGCCGGTCGTGCAGTTCCTTTTCCTCATCGGTAAGCGCTCGATATTTGGGACGAAACCTGGACATCTTTTCACAAGTGTCAGCGGACTGGCGGCCATCCGGAACACCGGAAAAAACATGCTGCGACATCCTCAAACCCCCTGATAGATCCGGGCGCGGATCAGCTCCGGAGACTGGATGGGTGCGGCATAGGGTGCGGCCGTGACACCGGCCAGCGCTTCGACCAGCGGGATCATTGCGGATACCGTGCTCATGTAACCGGCCGTCGACGGCGAATAGGCCTTCACGATCGGCGTTGCGATCGCCAGCAGGGTTTCGAGATCGGCTCCGAGGCTCCGGGCCCAGTCCCTGCCGGTGGAAACGGTGATGGCGCCGTTCGAGTTGGCGGCGACCTGTGCCGTCACGCTCCTGATCTGGGCAATCAGGTTGTCGAACTTCGCCTTGTCCGCAGCAGACAGGTGGCTTTCCAGTTCCGGAATGCCCTCGATCGCCTGCACGGCATAGGCGATGGCCGTGGCGTCATTGTTGAGCGCGGCCGTGTTGAAGGTGGCTGTATTCGGCGTGGTCTGACAAGCCGCCAGCCCGAAGCACCCAACGAGAAGGAGGGCGCAGAGCGAACGGGCCGGACGGCCAAACCAGCCCTCAAGAAACGAAAAGAGATTACGCATGATGTCTCCAGACACAAAAAAAACCGCCTCAAAGGGCGGTGGAAGAAAGAGCGGTCTGACAGGCGGAAGCCCATCTCCTTCGGGTCAGGCGGTCGGTTTGGGAGGCTCGCCGGACTTCGGATGGGTCGAGGCCGGATCGAGGCCCAGCTTGACCGCCTCAATCGTGCGGCTGGCATCGGCTGGGATCATCAGCGCCTTGGCATCGGGCTGATAGGCGTTGGTGTTCCAGCCCTTCGACTGTGCCAGAGCAGAAAGAGCCTTGTAGAGCAGCGCCAGTTTGCTGCCCAAGGCGGGCGGCTTCCAGAAGCGCATGGCCAGTGCGGCCGCCGCGATCAGGAAGGTCAGGATCGAGACGAGATCGCCGGCATACTTGGCAGGCAGGTACGGCAGGACCGTCTGGAACAGGGTTGTCCAGTCCATGGTGTTCTCCAGATTTTTGAGGAAGAGTCAGGCGGTGATCGCGGCCTGAAAGTCCGAGATGTTGGCCATCACAGAGGCCGCGCCAAGCGGGCTGTTGTACCAGCGCTTGTGATACCGCGCCTGACCGGCCGCGTCGTCAGCGGCCGGAATCGGTTCAGGCGCCAGAAGGACTTTGACCGCACACATGCCCGCGCCATACAGCGGGAGCGCGATCATCAGATCGGCGGAATGAGGCTGGCCGTACAACAGACGGTTCAATCCGGACGCGATCTTCGACCGGCACGGTGCCGGCAACGAGTTTTTCCAGATGTCGTCATGGGAGGCAGGTTCCATCTGCCAGAACCCCCTGGCAGGTCCACCGTGCAGCTGCTCCAGCCAGACATAGCCGCTCTCGACCAGCCCGATGCCCGTCACGATATTGACGTGAGCCGGATCGTCCAGGCCGATGGCCTGCAAGGCGGGACGGATCCACAGACGTTTGATCTGTGAAAGATTGAGGCCCGTCATTGTCCGATCGACACCACCAAATGAACCACCCCGGATCCGAGGATCGAGGTCGCCAGAGTGACGAGCGCCGTGACCACGGCTTTGCCGCCTATGACGCGATCGACCTTGGAGCCGAGCGCTTTGATCCCGGCTTCCAGATCTTCCTTCAGATCGTTGATCTGGTTGCGCAGGGATGCGATTTCCGATCGCATCTCCGCTCGCAGATCAGACTGATTATCTCCCAGAGCCGAGACCAAAGTTTCCAGCTTGAGAACCCGATCTTCCAGGGCACGGATGATGATGTCTTTTTCGGTGAGGGCTTGGTCGGTCGGTGTGGCCGTGACGGTATCAGGCATCGTTTTTCCATAAAAAAAGCCGCCCGGAGGCAGCATGAAGACAGGATCGGAAAGCCATCTGTGCGGTCATTCCGATCCGTAATTCAGCATGTACAGAGACAGGGCATCGAGGATTTCCCCGGCCCAGAATGAGTAGAACTGATGTCCGTCCGGATTGGGCGAAAGCGATCCTGCCATGTCGCCCACGGTAACAACGGCAGCATCGAGCATGCCGATCAGACGGTCGATTACGGTGGCACAGACCGTGCTGTCATAGCCCGCCATCTTGCACCACAGGGCACCCTTGAGCGCTAGTGCCACCTGATGCGGCTCCGCCATAACCTCGGACGGATCCTGCGCGGCCTGAAACTGTGTGGGTAGAGATAAGGCTTGCGGATTCAGACCCAGCCAGCTGTTCAGCCATCCCAGAAATGCTCCCGCCACGTCCTGCGCGAGCGCCGTGGCCTGCTCAGCCTCAGATCCGCCCGTGTCGGCCAGATATCCCGACAGAATGCAGCGCTGCCAGAAATCGGCCGCATGCGCAAAAGCCCGATACGTGTAGCCGCCCCAGAACCAGTTTGGATCCGGACCACCAAATACAAACGTACCGCCCGCGCCATACTGTTCAGAGTCCCACTGATGAAACAGCCAAGTCGGAACGAAAGGCCCACTGGCTCCACTGGGCGACTGCGCCGTGTAGGCTTTCTGGCTGTCCCGCATCATCTGGAGCATGTTTTTCGCTGCGCCAAAATCGCCAATCAGGAACCAGACGGCAGGTTGCTGGTAGCCCATATAAGCCGGACCCTGCCAGGTTCCACCTCCTCCGGACGCATACTGACCGGTTGATGACGACCCCCATCCAAATGGCAGTGCTCCAGGCGTGTAAGGCTGGTTCACCGTTGTCGCCCCGGTCACCTGAACATCGCCAATAGTCAGGGTATGGGCATCAGTGATCGTGTCGACAATCTCTGCACGGGAGAGGACTGCCCTGGCTCCGAGACTGTACGGAGCCGCGCTGTAAACCGCGATAACCTGTAGAGTACAGGGCGTGGTCGCAGACGTGTTACCCCACTGGATGGTCTGCAACGCTCCCGTGGCAGTTCCGGCCTGCGCCGGAGGGCTGCCGGTGTTCGTCTGATAGGACGACGCGCGGAAATTGCTCCACGACAGAACCAGAGGATCCGCCGTGCTCCGCGACGGAAGAGAGTATTCCCACCGCCATCCCGCCGCATCGACCACCGTCAGAACACCTGTGACCTGTGAGGTCAGATAAGCCAGAACAGGTGCCGTTCCGTCTGACCACCCCGGAACAGACGAAACCGAGAAACCCGCTCCGGCGCCTGTATCCGCAATGACATAGGTCCGCGTCAGGACAGACTGGCCCGTATCCGTCTGCGCAGACACTGTCGATGCCTGAACCGATCCAAAGGTGAATTCCGTGGTCCCTGGCAACCATGCCAGAACACCCCCCATGCCAAAGTCTGCCAGAGACAGTATTGTGGTCTGCAAGGCTGTCGTCGCCTGAAGAGAGGCTGTCCAGGTCCCGCTTTCTCCCGTGGCCAGGCGGGCTGTCAGACGTAGGGACAATGTCTGCGCCACAGTACTGCTGACCTCTGCACGGATCCCGGATTCGGCACCGAGCGACAGGCTGGCAGCATCCTGGACAAACCGGAACGCAGCCCGGTTGACGTCTGCAGGCAAGGTAAAGACTGCCAGTCCGCTCCCCGCCTCACGCGCATAGGTCAGTGCCGACGTGGGGGCGGCTTTCGTGGACCCGTCCGTCATGAGCACATTCAGATAGGTCAGAGGCCAGCTGTCGTAGGTGACCCCGTCTGGATCCCTGCGAAACAGAAATGGAACTGATGAGGTCAGAACGCAGACCTTCTGCCAGATGCCCAGAAGGGCATCACGGGCCTGTCCCCAGCGCGTCGGTGTCAGGGTGTCATGCCTGGCCAGCAGGTCAAAAAGATCCACAAACCAACCAAGTGCATCCGGTGCTGTATTGAAGGTCGTGTCATCCACGGCATGCCACAGCGGCCATGCATCGAACCGGGCCGCATAGTCGACTGAAATCGTATCGTCCCACAGGGCATAACTGACCCTGAAGTTTCCCGAGAGCGTCGTGTCCTTCAGTCTAAGAGTGCCAGGGGCAATCGCACTCTGGGTTTCGTTTGGAACACTGAATTCGATACTGTCAGCCGCGCCACTGACATAGGTAAACAGATAACCGTCCCGGTCGACAAAACAGTCGATCTCATGGAACTGTCCGCCGTCCTGAAGTTTGGAGAAAACATTCCCCCAGACAGGCACCCCCGTAAACACACCGTACACATTCGAGAGTGTGGCCGGAAGGTTTGCTACGCCGTCTGTAAACGTCACATCCGCTGCCACAACACCATCGAACGCATGGCCATCGGGGGAGACGGGCCCCTTGATGTTGAAGCTGTCTCCGGCATTGACCACCCAGTGATGATTCCAAGGGGTGGAGGGGTCATCGGGTGGATCGCCCAGAAAGAAATACCGGATGGCGGCATTAGCTAGGGTCCGGGCATTTGCCAGGGATGCCGCGCGTCCGGTCGCCAGATAATGCCGGACGTAGCCGCGTGCCAGAAGCGCCTGGCTTTCAGACGTGGAAGCGTCGTTGGGGAGATATCCGGCACGCCCGCTTTCGTAATGCATGTTGTTGCGACAGATTCCGTCTCCCGAGACCAGGTAGATCTCCGGATCGGCTGTGTAGGGATGCGGCGTACGTGTCATGCGTCCCGGCCTCCGATGTCAGGAAAGGGAATCATTCGAATAATTGCGGATAAAGGTGGTCAGGTTCGCAGCCATTGTTCCGGCCGCAGCTGCCGAGCCGGAACCGCCTCCGCCATTGCTGCCACCCCCCGTAGTCGTATCGTTGTCCGGGTAGGAGGTGCGCATGATGAACCATACCCGCACCGAGGGTGGTGTCAGGTCGATCTCCGGAATGTCGTGGCTATGCGCCTGACCACCCCCAGTGGCTGATGTATCGAAAGACCCCGCTGCACTGGTAGCATCAGACACAATATTATGGGCCGTATCGCGCCCGGAATCCGACCAGCTGCGATAGGAATACCGATGCGTATGTGACGGGATCTCGTCCACCGTCAGGGTATGATCGCCCGTCTTGCCGGACCAGGTCTTCTGTCCTGTTTTTGAGCCTTTCTCATCGTCGGATGAGGCGCCCATGGGCAGCTGCCCGCGCATGTCCGGCGTGCCGTTGCTGCCGTCGCAAACGCTCCACCCTTTGGGTACATCGGCCTGTGCGCCGTACCACATGAGAATGGTCCCGATCGGTAGACGCTGCTGCCCCCAGCCACGCGTGACGATTGAGAGGATCTCCAGATCCACCGAAGACGTACCATCCGTAAACCTTAGACGGCCTGAAGGCGCGGATCCGGCACCATTGACGGTCAGCCAGGCGCGGGCTGTCAGAGCTTCTCCCGTCAGGAGCCCCGCCCCGATATTGGGAGAGAGGGTATCCGTACTGTTGCGGGGAGCCACGAAGAGATCGGAACGGACAGCGCCATCGCGCTGCCCCACGAAATTCTGGGTCATCCAGTCCCGATCAGCCAGAACCTTCCCGCCTGCTGTTACAAATCCGTCTTCACCCACAAGCGGTAGAGATTCAGCGGGGACCTCACTGTAGACCCGCACTGTTCCTGTGAAATTTAACGGGACAGTTGTTCCGGCTGTATTGCCCTTGATCACGCTACGGGTCAGGGTCACAGGGCCGGTCACGTCCAGCGTACCAATCCCCCATTCGGACTGTGCACCGTCATCGGCAAAATAGAACACGCTGCCCCCCTTGGGGAAAGCCGCCGCAAAGCTTCGCCGTGCTTCAACTGCGCCATTGAGCGTGATGACGCCTGTGCCGGGCGCGTTCGCCGTTTCCAGAACGAAATCTGCCAGTTGGGGGGCTGCCATTATAGACGCTCCGTCAGGTCGAGGGTCAGGGCGTGGCGGTCGGCCACGCCAAAAGGATTGGACAGGTCATTGCCGGACAGACGTCCGAACACGGCTTTGGCCGCCAGATCCGCACCACTGGCAGCGGGATCGGGGAGGAACAGAATGTTCTGGCCAGTAGCCGCCACCCGCAGGATCTGGTCCATGACCACAGCATCTGCGTCGCCAAGGGACTGGTGAACGATAGACAGTTTGCGCTGGAACCAGCGGCTTTCCACGAACTCCGTCCCTGCCAGAGAGGTAATCGTATCCTGCCCCAGCGTGCGGCCCGCCGTGCTGGAAGTTGAGAAATTGCGGACCGGTTGAAACAGGGGCCCCGCATAGGCGAGAGGAAGATCCAGCCAGCCATCGGGATTGGTGGGATCTGAAACTGTCATTCTCACGGTGTCCGCCAGGAGCACTGAAGGCGACACCAAAAGGGTCTGTCCGTTGGCCACCGGCCCTCCTGGCATCCGCCAGATGATGACACCGCCACGAGATGCCGTGACAGACCAGGTGGCTGAAGTCGTCAGGTTGGTCCGGTGCAGGCTAAACGCGCGGAAGGACACGGCATCCGTAAGGGTCAGCGTTAGTCCCGCCGTTGTTCCGGGAATACGCCAGCCGAGACTGGGCGCGCCCTGCTGGCTGCGCAGGTTTGAGACTGGCAGACGCGGCATCTGGGCATCGGCTGCAAGGGCCGCGTCCAGGATACGGTTCTGCCAGCCGAAGCCACAGTTTTCCATGAAGTCATACCAATATCTGAAAGGTAACAGTCTGATCGGCTGACCGGATCTGTTCGCTGATCACCACGCCCGGAGCCCCACCTGTCAGACCAGGAGCCGGGGCCTGCAACCAGACGGCATCGCCCAGATCCAGAGCCCAAGCCGCATCCTGTGGAACAACGACGACCCAGAGTCGCCGTTGCGTGCCCCATAGAGCGCCGTGACGACTGGCAGATGCAATGGCATCTTCCTGCCGGGAAAGTGCCGTGGTGATCAGAGCGGGATCGTTTGGCACCCGCCAGCGGGAACGCACATCCGTTGACCACCAGACCGCCGCCCGGTCTGCCAGGGCCACAAGGGACTGACGATCGGCCGGGATCAAGGGATGCAGGGTGGAGCCGGGGTCCTGCACCGTGAAGTTATGCTGCCAACCGATCCGCCACCGCCATGTCGGTGGGCTGAGGGAACTGTCCAGCGTCCCGGCTGACAGGTTCGTGATCATATCAGAGGTCAGGGCTGCGACAGGAGCGGCATTCCGTGACGGCACGGACAGCACTATGGGCCGCAGGGTGCCAGTGCGGGTCGGCACCAGGGACAGACCCAGTCCTGACAGGAGAGTACTGACGGCTGCCGCGCCCGTTACACTGGCAGAACCATCCCAGTACCAGCCTCCCGGCCAATTCCAGACAGAGGTTTCCCCCCAAGTCGCATCGATATAGGCCGCCGGAAAGACCAGGTCTTCCAACAGTAGCTGTCGCAGGATGTCCACAACAGCTGCCGGTGCAGCGCCCGACCGGAACCGGCCCACCGCATCGACCGTGATGGTGTAAACGGGTTTCGTGCCCAGCCGGAACCAGGTCCCGGCAGGACCAGTCTGGACCGTATAGGTTCCGGCCTGTGGACTGGCGGCATAGAGATCGTCCACTACGCCTGAGAAGGCGATTCCGGTATAACCGCCTTCATAGAGCGTGGTGATGTCGGCCGGACCATCCGAGACCTGATAAACATCATTCGTGCTATCGATCAGGACGGGCGTGATGTTGCACGCTGTCCCACGCAGCCGGGGCATGGCACGGCCGGAAACGTTACTGTCTCCGTCCAGTTTTCCGGTTCCACCATACAGACTGACAGGCATGGTGCTGGCCAGCCAGTAGGTGGCATCCAGAAGATCCACACCTACGCTGGTACGGTTAATCGCCCAGCCTTTCCCAAGACCTGCGAAGACCGGCTTCAGGCTGGACATCGCAGGGTCGACATCTAGGCCACGACTGGCATCCCAAACCTTGCGCCCTGTCCTGATTCTGACAGGAAGATGATCATTCACGCGGGTCAGGACTGTGCTGTCCAGAACGCCCTCAGGATTGGCCAGAGTGATCGATCCCACCGAACGCGAACCTCCCAGGGCATCTGCCGTCAGGGTCAGGCCACGGTCGAGTGCGAAAGCGTCCGCCACATAGGGAGGATAGGGGATACCATCCGCATCTACGAAACCAGCATCTGAAAAGCGCAGGGTTTCCACGCTTTCCAGAACTTCCTGATCTCCGGACAATACGCCATGAGGCTGCGTTCCGTAACCGGGAGGCGTGACGTCTCCCGACGTCGTGGCAGGCCGGACAATATCCAGCTCAACCGTCCGAAATACCGTCATGTCTGGGAAATATCCTGTCAGGCTGATTTGGTAATCATGACCCGTGCCAGCTGCTGGATCTCGGTCTGCAACGCAGTTTTCAGGGCGTTGACGGCCTGCGTTGTCTGCGTGGAGGCATTGACCTGTTGCTGGGCGAGCTTCTGCATCAGGCTGGATGTCACTTTCTGGGTGTCCATTCCGGCCAGGGACTGCAGCAGGCTCAGGGTCTTCTGGTAGGCACTGGCATATGCCGTCCCCGATCCCAGCTGGGTCTTTGCCAGAGACAGATAGGTGGAGGCATCGCTCTGAATCCGCGACAGCGCATCGTAATCTCCACCCTTTGCCGCCCGGTAATCCGACTGGAGGTTGTCGTTCGCAACCTGATACTGATCCTGTGAGGACAGCGGAGAAGCATCTGACGTCAAAAGCCCCTGGGCATAGCTGGACAGATTCGAGAAGACCGATGCGACAGACTGGTCGGCCTGCGACAGGTATTCTTTCTGCTGGGCCAGACTGGTACCCTGATAGGACGCTTGAATCTGAAGGCGTTCTGCAGCCAGAGTTTTTTGCAGATCCGTCATTTGCGCCTGATAGGTCGCATTATCGGCGTAACTATCGCCCAGATAAGACTGCCAGCTGTCTTTCAGCTGCTGGACCTGCTGATCGGCCGAAACCTGCTGATTAAGCAGCGCGGCTCCCTCATCATCGCCCGTGGCTGTCAGATAGCGTGCCTGCACGGACTGCTCCGACTGGGCCAGTTTCGTGGTCTCAGCATCGATCATCTGCTTCGCAATGGCGTTGCCTTTATCCAACAGGACCTGAGCGTCCATCCCATAGGCTGCGGCGTCGCGGGCTGCATTCTGATAACTGCGCTGGAGATCTTCCACCTGAGACGTCAAACTCTCAGAGCCGCTATCGGTAATGTCGAGCAGGCCTTTTAACGTGCTGATTTCGTTACTCAGAGCAGATGTGGAAATGGATTTACCATCCAGACCCGACAACATGGTGGCGAGATCGCCCGTATAGCCATCAAGATGGCCGACCGTGATCTTCGTTGCGCTATCAAATTTCGTGACATGCACACCGAGATTATCCAGCGCATCGGCTGTCTGCTTGAGGGATGACAGAGTGCTTTCGTAGCTCTCGACGCTATCAAAGCTGGACGGCAATCCGCCCTGCAGTGCCTTGTTGAACGTATCATCGCTGCTGGTGAGATCCACATTCCCCAGCAGTTCAGCCAGCGTCTTTGTGCTTTTGTGCTTACCCTTATGATAATGCCCGACGTCACCATAACTGCCATCGGAGACTGAAATCCCGAGGTCACCATAGGTGCCGTTGAGGTCATCAAGCTGACCTTGCAAGCCTGCCGTCACGTCGTCGCTGGCGTGCTTGGTGCGCGTGCTGCCGATCGAAAGCTGTCCGCCTGATCCTTGTACGCTATCGTAAACATAATGGGTCTTGGAGAAGAGGCCGCCGAGCAGGCCGCCGAGACCACCGCCAATGACGCCACCCAGCATGGTGCCGATCACCGGAATAAATGAACCTGCAACAGCACCCGCTGCTGCACCTAAGCCACTTCCGATAAGACCATTCGTCTGTGACCCGCCACCGATTCCTGACAGTGCCGATCCGATCCCAAAACCGCCACCGATGCCGCCGAGGAGGTTGCCCACCGTGGCCGTGCCGAACAGGTTGGTCTTGAGGCCAGAAGACAACCAGGACGTGGAACCGCCAGATCCGCCCGTTGCTGTCAGGGGATTCCATCCCCAGCCACCCGTGTCTGTACTGATCGCAGCCGCGCCAGAGCTGATTGAAGACGACGAGCCACCAGACAGAATGGAAGAGACATCGCCCAGTGTCGTCCGGCTCTTGCCATCGATCGCGCTCAGGAGCGGATTGATCAGCGCCAGCTTGACGATCACGGAGATCAGCTGGCTTTCCACACCCTGCATGGCAGACTTGAACGTCACCCCGCCATTGGAGGCGTTGACCAGAGCCTGCGTGAAGCTGCTCGACAGCGTGTCGGCTGCCGAGGAGATATCGCTGGTCAGTTCATTCAGCGTGTCCTGCTGATGCTGATAGGCGTTCGTGGCCGTCTGGATCGCTGCGACGTTCTCCAGATCGGTCTGCGATGCTTTAGACGTCAGATCTTTGCCGTTCTTCAGGAGTTCATTTCGTTCTCTAAGAACCGCCATCTGAACGGAAACAGCATCGGAATCCTGTCCGAGCGCAGCCGTCTCCGCCTTGATGTAATCCAGATCGAGGCTCTGGCCGTAAAGCTTCCCAGCAGTAGCAAGGTCACCCTGAACTTCCGCTGCACGCTTCATCGCATCAGTTTTTTCCTGAATCTGCCTGGTCTGTTCCTTATCCTTGGGAAGAGATGTGTCCTGAACGCTTTGATAGGCCTCCACAGAGCGCAGATAATCGTCCAGGCTCCCTTTGCTGGCATCATATCCCTTAAGAACATTCTCCTGGGCCGCAGTCTTGCGGTTCATGGCCTCGATGCTGCTGTTAAACTCGCCCGTCAGGACCTGCTGCTCGTTGGCTTCCGCCTCCAGAACCTGCGCTGCCGTTGCATGGGACTGCCCCATCTTGCGAGCGGCTTCCTCGACCTGCTGATCCACCTGGACCATGGCCTTCTGCGCGGCCGTACCAGCCCAGGCGGCATCCGTTGCCTGCTGCTGCTGATGAGCCAGTTCCTGAAGCGGATCCCGCAGGTCATTCAGTACGCCTTTATGCGCCATCAGCCGTTCGGTCAGAGCCTGCGTTCTCGCCGCATAATCCGCGTCCGTGACCACGCCCGCCTTGTGCAGCGTATCCAGCGCCTCCTGGGCAGAGGTCAGCTGCTTGATGGCGTTGGTCTGTTCTTCGTACTTCGCATTTGTCGAGTCATCTGACGTCTTTGTCGCGTCATCGACCTTCCCCTGCATCGTGGCGATGGTGGTGGCACCATACATCTGGCCGCCCGTAACCTTCTGGGCATAGTCCTGCACGGACTGAGGGACTGCGCCTTGTCCTTGCAGGTATTTGTCGACGTTCCCTTCGCCCCAGTTATAGGCCATGGCGACAAGCTGCTCATTGCCGCCGTATTTGGAATAGAGCCGGACCAAAAGACGCTCGGCCGCCGTGACGTTGCCGGTCGGATCCGTCAGGTCATTGCCGGCCGCATTGGACGGCATGACCTGCATGCCACCGATCGCCCCAGCCGAGGACATCACGACCGCGCCCGTGCGATCATACTGCCCCGTCGCACTTTCGACCGGCTGGATCCGGTGCGCCAGGGAGATAACGTCCGAGTTCGCGCCGATCTGCTGGCCGACCGTATCGATCAGCCCCGACATGCCCGAACTGGTGCCCTGCTGGATCTGCTGTTGCTGGGCCTCATAGGCGACATGGGCGGGCTGGAAACTGTCCATCCAGCCCTTGAGTTCTTTGACCTTGTTGATCAGGCCCGTCAGGCCGTCGATGCTTTTGGTGGCCTGCGAGACCAGGAAGTCCCCGATCTTGTTGCCGTAATTTTCGACCCCTTCCATCGGACCGGCCCAGGCATCCTTGAGATTGCGAACCGCCTGCTGAAAGGGTGTCAGTCCCTGATCGACCGCGCCGCGCGTGGCCGATTCAAGCTGTCCCATCAGAAGCTGCCAGGCTTCCATCCGGTTGCCGCTGTCCTGAAGATCCTTGACCTGACTGACCAGCCCCTGATGCACGCCCAGCAGCCCTTTATCGGCAAAGTCCTGCGCCGCCTTGGCAGGATCGGCATAGGCGCCCGCCATTTCCTTGGCAGCTGCCGGGACTGTTTCTCCCATGACTTCCGCCAGATCCCGCGCTTCCTGCGTCAGAGACGCCAGGCTGGAACTGTCGACCGTGGGCACGGCCGCAAAGGTCGTGGTCACGCTGCGACTGTCATCGAGCGACAGGCCGCTGCTGGCGGAAAGCTGGCGAGAGGCGGATTCCGCCGCGCTGGCCATGGCAGTGTAATCGTCACGGGTAGCCCGCAGGTGCTGAGACAGCGTCGCCAGCTGTTCCTGTTCGGCCTCGGCCGAGGATCCGACCTTGTAGACGGCCGCAGCAGCTGCCGCGCCCGCCAGCGCCAGACCGGCCGGTCCGATCAGAAAGCCCGTGACGGTCTCGATCGTGCTGCCGAACCCACCCATGACCTGGACCATGTTCGGCACCTGGTAAAAGGCGGCCTGGAACGCGGATCCGCCCGCCATGATCTGATCGAAGAATTTGTGTGCTTCGTCCGCCAGGATACCCATCTGCTGGCTGGAAAGACGTGCGGTCTCTGTCGTCTCGGCCACAGCGACCGTGGCGCCCTTCGACGCTTGCACGGCCGCTTCATGGGCCTGCGTCAGTTTCTGGACCTTGGCGGCCTGTGCATCGATTGTGCGAGCTGCCTCGGCCTGCGTGATCTCACCACGGCGCACGCCGTCAGACACAGTCTGCTGGACTTCGGCCAGCTTGTTCTGCGCATTCTGCAGGGCATTGGCCGACTTTGTGACAGTATCGAGGGAGTTGACCCATCCCGTAGCACTTTTGGTGCTGCGCTGGATTTTTGCATCCGTGACCTCGACGCTGTCGGCGACCTTGTCCAGGCTATCCGCGACCGCATCGAGCGCAGCAGCATCAGCCTGAGCTGGTGATGCGATCTGGCTACGGTAGGAAACTTCGATCTCTTCAACCGTTGCCATGGTCGCGTTCCTTCAGAGGCGTTTTGTCAGGATCATTGCCGGATAGGTCAGGGCCGTTCCGGCGGCTCGGCTTTTGCTACGGCCCTTGCTACGCCGCAGGATGTAGGGAGCATTTTCCATCAGGCCGGAGGGAATGCTCACAAAGGCGCGGGCTGCGTTCACGGTCGGGAATTTGCGCTGCACCAGCTTGCGCACGGCATCGACGATGCCCGGAGGCACAGACATGTTCTTCATCGCGCCCGTATCGATCTTGCGCGCATAGGGTTGCGGGTTGACGATCATGACGGATGCGCCTTCTGGAATGTCCGCCACGTCCTGCGTCCAGGGCTTGCCGTCGACGACAACCATCCAGCTGTCGCGATAGCGGCCCGATCGTACCGGAGAGCGATCCCTGCACAGCTGAAGCGCAGCCTTGGCCGCCAGCCCCATGACGTTGAACTTGTAGAGAATGAAGCCGTCCGGCCGCACGTCCGTTTCTGGCACGCCCTGTCGACCATCCACGATCGTGAGCCAGTGGGGCGGCGCATCTCCGCTCTGGACAGCCTGATCCCGCATCTTGATGGCCACAGCCGCCAGCCGTGCGGATTGCGCAGCCGGAGACAGTGCCTGATCGCGGAACAGGCGGATATTGCGAGCCACGCTGCGCGCAGACGCCATGTCATTTCCTCATGAGGGTCTGGATGTCCTGAGTGATCGCGTTGTTGCGATGCTGCAGGAAGACGGCATCAAGGGCGCGGATCAGGTCATGGACGTAAACCCGTTCCTCGTCCGTCACGCGGTTGGCCTCACACCAGCGATCGATCGCCAGCCAGGAGATTGGTCCCGGCCGTGAGACGACGCGGATCATCCCCATCGATGCGCCGAGCCCGTCTGTGATCCAGACGCGGTCATGCTGGAGCTCATGCCACGCCCGCCAGGGGACTTCGTTCCAGGGATCGGGAAGGACCCGGTATTGCAGGGCCGTTTCCCGCAGTTCGGGGAGTTCATTCTCCCCGGTAAAGGCACCCCATTCCAGTTCCCACTGGAGTGCTGCAATCAGTTTCCCGCTGCGGCCTTGGCCTGTTCGGCGCGGTCACTGCCAACGCGGCCAGCCGCCATAATGGCCAGCGTGGTCAGAGCCGGGTAGTTGCCGCTTTCCAGCATGCTGCGGAAATCCTCGACAGAAACCGGCTGATCATCAGCTCCATCCAGACCCCGCACACCCTGGACGCATTCACGGGCAATCGCCTTGCCCTGACAGACATCGTCTGTGGTCGGTGGCAGCGCGTCGGGCGCGTAGAAGCCGGCACCGGCACGCTGAGTGCGGTTCAGATCGCGGGCGGCTTCGAGACGCAGCGCATAGAGCGTGTCACGATAGGCCGGTGTGAAGCCGCGCGTGGTGATGAAGAAGGTGCTGCCTTCCGGGCCGACTTCGATTTCCTCGCCTTCGGAAACCCTGGCGAGATCGCGCGAAAAGGTAGAGAGCTTGGCCATGTTAATTTTTCCAGTCTGAAATGAGGGATAAAAAGCGCGGAGATCCGGGGATCAGCCGCCAGAAGGCGCGGCTGGAGGTGCCGCCGGGATGCGCTGGATCTTGAACGTGCCACCGCCAGCCTGCGGATTGCCCTCGATGTCGAAGGTGGCGACGATCGAGGTGTTCTTGCTGCCGGCATTGATGACCGGATTACGCAGCGCCGCATTCAGGAAGGTCAGGACATAGCTGTTGCCGTCCGCGTCCTTGACCGTAGTGACGATCGGACCCTGCGTGCCATTGGCCCAGACCTGATACATGTCCCAGGTCTTGAAGAAGATCTGCGCCGAGCCCGAAGCGAGGATCTGACCGACACGGATGCCACAGGCATCGGCATGTCCCATCCCATAATCCGAACCTGCGCCATCGCGGGCCAGCGTGATCTGGACCTGCTTGACGCAGCCATCCGGAGCCACGCCGTTCACGGTCATGCCGACGAAGTTGTCGACCGTGTTGAAGACACGACCCGTGGGCGCGTCGGTGTAGGTCGTGGCCGGATCGGCGTCCGCGAGCGTCTGCTGCTTGCAGGAGAAGTCAAAAGACGTCGACGCAAAGCTGCCCTGGGCAAAGGTCAGCTGCGCCTGGGTGCAGTAGCTGCCTGGACGCACCAGCCATTTGGCGTTCATCTTTTCGATGAGCGTCCAGGTCTTCACGACCGCCCCGTTCTGCACGACGTTGTCATCCCAGTCTGCGCCCAGCACGGCCGCCAGCATGTCGTCATAGGTACCGTAAGACAGCGCGCCCGACAGTGTGCCGGCCACGGAGGTCTGCGTCAGAACGGCCTGTGCGGCCTCGATATCGGCATTGATTTCGTCCGGACGCTGGGTCGTGTCTGTCTGCTTGAAGTTTTCACCCGTAAAGCGGGTGCGCTGGTAATTTCCTGTAGCCGCAACGCCGTAAGTTGGCTCCATGGCATAGGAAATGGCGGTATCGTTCGCCTGCGCGGCGGCCTGATAGCCCGCCGTGGCACCGGTAAAGACCATGTCTCACCTCATAAAAAAAGCCACCCGGAGGTGGCTGTGTCAGGAATTTCAAGACGCCGACAGGACCATGTCCTGGTAGCGATAATCCACCATCAAAGAGAAGCGGACCCAGTTGCCGGTCTGATCGTCGTCAGGCGGATCGAAGCCCTGATCGTCGTAGAACAGACCGGCAGGCAGCGGCGCGACCGGAACCCGAAACGCGACGGACAGAGCCTTGCGTTTCGTAATGGCGTCGATCGCGCCCGTTCCGCGCCGCACCATCAGGTGCAGCCAGATCTGGCCGGTTTCTTCGTCGACGATCTCACCCACGCCCAGACGTCCGGAGGAGGCGCTCGCCGTCTCGAAATAGACCCATGGACTGCTGTTCGTCTCTTGATCCTGTGCCAGTGCATCCTTGACCACCAGTCCCAGCGGCGTGGCGGCGGCCGTGGCGCGATCAAAGGCATCCTGCCAGACGACGGGTGAGGTCATGTTCCACCTGCTGCAATGAGTTTCCAGCCGCAGAGCTCGCTGCCGTCATAGACGGGTGCGGCATCTGTCAGCGCGTATTGGCGGCCACCATCCGTCAGGATGTCCGCGTTGGCGGGCTGTCCGTAGGCTGCTGCTGCCAGTTCGTCGTTCAGGGTTTCCGCCACGAAAGGCATGACGGATACGCCTGTTTCCAGTGCCGCCGTCGCAGGCGGCGCGGCATAGGCCATCAGTGTGACCGGTTTGGTCCCGCTCGGCCGTGTCAGCGTCATCAGCCGGCCTTTCCTGCGGATCTGCCGGCGACGGCAGGCTTCCTGATATCCCATTATCCTATCCCCGAAGACTGGTAGCGCTGGACCAGACCAGCCGCTTCAGGTGTCAGCCCGCCCAGGGTTGGATCTGGTGTGACCCAGCTGGTCGATCCGATGCCCTGAGCACTTTCTGACTTCAGGGCCGGGTCGCGACCTTCGGCATAATAGGACGCTGCTGCGACCCTTCGGATGGCAAGCTGGATCGGTCGGGGAATATTCCCGGGAAGCGCTGTGCCATCGTCCTGCGTGGCCGGTGGCTGGTATCCAGCCTGATAGGTGATCTCATAGCGGCCCGGTGGCCAGAACGGCCGTTCCGTATCGGGCCGGTAGATCTCGCCGCACTCATCCGCGATGACGAGGTCATCGACTTCGTCCTGCGACAGCGCTGTCCCGTTGCGGAGTATCCCCAGAACCTTCTGGACGGGGTAGGCCCCGACCAGAAGGGACAGTGTGCGTGGAAAATGAGGCACAAAGACCTGATCCTGCCAGGTCTGGGACAGGACCGGCCGGCCGATGAATGCCAGGACGACTTGCGTGGCATCCATAAGAAAGCGCTGAAGAGCCTGGTCAGACTGGGCATCCGTGATGCCCAGATCTGCCTTCAGGTCTTCCAGAGAGGCCAGAGGCACCAGTGCAGGAGCTGACCCGACGGAAATGCTTCTCACTGATCAGTCTCCTGCACTGGATCAGCCGCCAGCGGGTGCTGCGGTGCCCGTCTGGAGGGCCTTGATGGCGGCCCCAGGTGTCGGCATGCCCCCGCCGTAGCGGCCGTATCCGAAGAATGCCGTCTGCAAGGAGTCTGCGTAACGCTCATTGAGGCGGACGACGGACATGCCCTTCACGTTGCGGAACTTATAGTTCTTGAAGTTGCCGAACAGCATGGCCTTATTGCCGGCCGCGATGTCCGGCATGCTCTGGTTGATGTTCAGCGGAGAGCCCGCGAACGTGTCCGGTGCGCCCGCAGCGATGGACGGAGACCACAGCGGACGGCCTTCGTCATCCTTCAGCTTGCGCAGAGCCTTGAACGTCGTGTCGTTCAGCATGAACGAAGCGCCCTGACGATAGGCCGGATCCACGCTGTGCTGCAGGTCGAGGATGTCGTCATAGCCAATGGCGACGGTTGCCGTGGTTGCACCCACGCCAGCGGCCGTGCAGACACCCTGCGGCATGTTCGTTCCGGTGCCATTGGTCAGATCATCTGCCAGCGTGCGGCCGAAGCGCGTAGCCAGAGCAGTGCGCAGGAAGGCATCCAGATCCAGGAAGGAATCCTGCATCAGCGTCCAGGGCACCAGGACGGCATCCGTGGCATACAGATAGGCCAGGACGCTGGAGATCCCGAACTTCAGGTCGCTGGTGCCGATCGTGGTGTTCTCACCGATGATCTTGGCACGGGCTGCCGTGTCGTCATTGGTCGGCCAGGGCAGCGGTGCGCCAGTTGCGGTGGGAATCTCGTCGAACAGATCCAGTGCCGTGAAATAGGCCTTCAGGGCCACCAGCAGCTGATCAGCGAAGAGCGGGGGCACGAGGTAGCCGCCAGCCTGGCCGGTCTGGGTGCTCTGGGCAGCGCGGAACTCGGTCCCCAGTCGCGCCTGGTTCAGCGCGAACACACGGTCCTCTCCGGAGAGGTTGTCCATGCCGCCACGCAGCCAGGCACCGAAGACGCGGACTTCCTGCGTCTCACGGTCGCGCTGTTCATCAGCGCCACGGCCTTCGTGTTCGCCACGGGCAGCGATCTGGCCAGCCAGTTCTGCTTCGGCTGCCTCTGCGGCCTCGATGCGGTCGATCCGCGCCTTGAGCTCGTCAGCTTCGGCCATCATGGCATCGAACTGGGCGTTCTGTTCGGCAGTGACGGTTTCGCCGTTGATCGAAGCGCGGGCGTCAGAAATCAGCTTTGCACGCTTGGCGCGCAGTTCCTTGGAACGCATGGGTATTCCTGTTTTGCAATGAAAGGAGGACCTGCCGCGCTTCGTGCGCGGCATTCCAGAAAAGTCATGGCCTGATGCCACCTCGTCGGAAGGTCGGTCAGGGCATGGTCAGAGAGCGTTCTCGGCTTCGGCCAGACGGGCCATGCGCCGGCGTGAGGCGAGGGCGATTTCCCCGGCCTGCGCGAGCAGATCCTCAGGCGGCGGCTGAATTGCCCTGGCTGAGGGAGATCCACCCCCGGAGCGGTCATCATCGATGATGACGTCCGCCAGACCTGCATCCAGGGCCTCCTGGGCCGTAAACCAGGTCTCGGCATCCATTAGGGCCGAAATGTCATCGACGCTCTGGCCTGTCTTGCCTGAGTAGAGCGCTGCCATCTGGCCATCGATCTTGCCCATGACATCTGCCGTAGCCGTCATGTCGGCCTTGTTGCCGATCACAAGCCCCCAGGCATTGTGGATCATCATGAAGGCATTGGGCGCGATCGAGACCGTATCGCCGGCAAGGGCGATATAGGAGGCGGCCGAGGCGGCCAGGCCGTCGATGATGACGTTGACCGTGCCATCATGCTGCTTGAGCGACGAATAAATCGCGAGGCCATCGAAGACGTCACCGCCTGGGCTGTTGATGCGCAGATTGATCGGTCCGGGACCGACCTGCGCCAGCTGGGTGGCGAAATCCTTGGCTGTCACGCCCCAGAAGCCGATTTCGTCATAGAGCAGGATCTCGGCCGGCTGGCCGTCGGCCCGTGGCCGGCTACTCAGAGTCTGTGGAAGCCCTGCCTGCGTGAAGGCCAGCAGCGCCCGGTTCGAGAACCGGCCCGCCTGGGCATTGTAGCGTTTCATTCCTGTTGCCCTGGTGAAGGTTGAGGAACAGGCGCAGGCTTGTCTGGCCCTTTCGCCGCCTGTGTCGTCAACGGCACGTTGGTGCTGTTGATCAGCGGAATATCGCCGCCCTTCACGGGTGGACGATTTTTCTTCCGGCGTGCCTCGTTGATCGTGCTGACACCGCTGGAGATCTCGCTCTGCATGACCGTCGCGGTTTTCTCCGGATCCATGGAGAGCAGCCCATCGCGGTCAAATTCCACGAAAAGGCGCGTGTTGGAGAACAGCTTGTAGTTCAGCTCGCTTTCGATCCGGCGCAGGTCCGCATCGAGCGAGAAGATCAGATAAGCCAGCGTGTTCTCGGCCAGACCCGTTCCCCAAGACGACGTTTTGTCCGTCTCGTTCAGCAGATGCAGCGGTACGCCGAAAAAGCGCGATATGTCGGCCACCTGGTAACGTCTGGCCTCGATCGTTTGGAGATCCTGCGGCGACAGCTGAAAGGGCGTGTATTTCGACCCTTCATCCGCGATGACGGTCTTTCCCCAGTTGGCGACACCGGAATGGGCTTCCTGGAGCTGTCGTCTGAGACGACGAAACCCGTCATCCGACATCTTGCCCTGTACCTGCATGATGCCGCTCGGCATTGAGGCGTTCTGATGGACTCGGCCGGTGCGTTCTTCCATAGAGCGCGCCAGACCGACAGAGCCACGCGCAAAAGACTGGATCCGGGACAGACCCTTGATTCCGTCAAAGCCCGGACCGGGGATATGCAGCACGTCTTCCTGATGCAGCACCTCGCTGGTGCCATCATCATGGGTGCAGACGTAGAAGTTCACCCCGGCCTTGCCCGGCAGGCGCACCACCTGGACCTGCCAGGGCATGAAGGCTTCAAACCCGATGACCCGGCCAGCCCCATCATAGCGGATGGCGCTGTAGTGGTTGCCCCACAGCAGGACATTCACACCCCAGAGTTCCCGCCAGGAGAACGCCGTCAGAGAGCGGCCCGGAAATGGCGCGGTCTGAAGCAACGGAATCAGCCGGTGGTTCGGCAGCTCTTCGCGCTGGCCATCGTCAGAAAGCCGGTAAATCCTCAGGGGTAGGCCTGCGATGACGCCGGCTTCCAGAGTGACGCAGCGATAGACGGCCGAGCAGGCCATTGCCGTGCGCTCACTGGTGGGCGGAATCCAGTCATCACTGGTCCCCGGCAAGCCCAGAAACTCGCTCCAGTTGCCGATGTCAGACAGTGGCGTGCCGGGGTTTTCGAGGCTCTGGGCCAGAACAGGCTCTTTGCGCTCCGGGGGAGGACGCTGAGAGCCGCCGAAAATAGTATTCAGGAATCCCATAGATCCTCACGATCAAAAATGCTCTTCGATCCGGGCGGCTCCGGGTTTTTGGACATGCAGGCCACGGCATCAAACAACGCCATCAGGGGATCGATCTTCTTTCCGCCTGCCAGCTGCTTGGTGATCTCGATGTTGTTGCCTTTGGCCTGGGCTTTCGCATTGCCAACGGCCCAGGCCATGATCGGCCGGCCGCCATGGTGGAAAGACCCGTCCGCCAGCTTGCGCTCGAGGGTCTTGATCGGTCCGGTGAGCTTCCAGCCCTGGCTGACGCCGACAATCTGGCCTTCCTCGATCCCCTGCCGGCGCAGCTCGAAGACAATTTCCGCCACACCGGCCGGATCGAGGCCGATCAGCGCCAGCTTGCCCGACCGATTGAGATCTGCAGCGATTTCGCCCAGCTCGATGATGTCGTCCTGCATGACCTCGACCAGCACGAGATCATGCTGTTTCTCAAAATCGAGATAGCGAGGCGCTTCCTCTTTTCGGGTCTTCAGAACGTCGCGGAATACCCAGCTTCGCTGCCAGTGCAGCCAGTCGTCGGTCTCGGTATCGCAGCCCAGCACGGCCATGGACAGAAAGTCGTCCAGGCCACCGCCATCGATGCCCACGACCAGAACACTGGAGCGGCTGACCACGTCTTCCAGGGTGAGGGTGGGGTTTCCTCGCTGTTCCCAGTATTTCGCACCTGCCCAGGCCTTCTCTCGCAGGGAGAGCCCGACTTGGACGTTGAGGTGCTTGGCCATCCAGACGCGAAGCGGGCCTTCACCGGCTTCCTTCTGCTGGTCATACTGGCTGATCAGGAACTCAGTCCCGACCGATAGGCCGAGGTTCGGGTTGGTGACGTACCAGTAGTCCGGATCCTTGTGTTTCTCGGCCTCGATCAGCGCGGCCGGGAACTCGTAGATGACCGGGAAGAACTTCCTGTTCTGGATTTTCCCGTCACGGACGGAACGGGCATAGTCCAGCTTCGATTTGAAGACGCCGGCCGGCTCTTCCTCGGACTGGGTGGTCAAATAGATCACGAAACCTTCAGGGCGCGACGAGATGCCGCCCATGGCTTCCATGAGCATGTTCTCGCCTGTCGGCTTCTTGCCAAACTCCCAGAGTTCGTCGACGAGAATGCCGGTCGCCTTCTTGCCGACCACCGACTGGCCGTCAGCAGCCACGACTTTGAGCGTCGCCCCGGTCTGCCGATGGGTGATGATGCGGTTGTACTGCTGGACGTGAAAGATCGCGTCCAGATCCGGGTCATTCAGGACCATGTCCCTCGCTGGTTTGAAGGCGTTGTCGGCCGCTTCCTTGGTCGGTGCCAGGATCAGAAATTCAGCAGATCGACGCCAGTTCAGCACCAGCTGGGTCAACATGACGCCGGCCGCGATGGTCGATTTGGTGTTCTTCTTGCTGACCAGCAGGAAAAACTCGCTGATGTGCCGAACGCCGGTGTCCGGGTCGTAGGATCCGAAGAAGGATGCCGCGAAGTCCTTCAGCCAGGGCCGGCAGGACTCACCGATGGTTGGCTCGCCCATCACGTCGACGAGCTTCAGGGCATTGAAGACATCCATGCCCTGCTTGGCCGCTTCAGGAAAAAGCGGTGCGCAGGGGATCAGGCTTTCGCCGGCAAAAATGCGCTTTTCCCAGGCCGGACAGGCTGTCGACCAGGTGAGCGTGGTAACGGCAGCGCCAATGGCAGCAGCCTGCTTGACCGCTTTCCTGACCCCGGTCCGCTTTGGCGCAGTTTTCCGCGTTCGTGAGGTGGTTTTGACCGTCCCATCACTTGCCATTGTTCACCACGAGCTTTGGCTGATGCATGGGAGCAAAGCGGCCGGAGGACGCCGTTTCTGCCGCGTCCTTCAGCTGCTCTTTCTTGCCCTTTTTGCTGGCACCTTTGCCGCCCAGCAGTGCCACAGTCTGCGCAATCGTCTTGAGCGAATTGGCCCGGACCGGATGGCTAATGGCTTTCTGCATTGCCTCACGCCGGCGCGGGTTTTCGTCGTCCATCGTCTCGATTTCGATGGCTTCCGAGATCTCGCCATGGTGTGCGGTGATCTGCTCCAGTTCGTCGGTCATTCGCTCTGCCAGGCAGAGCAGACGGCCCTCGATGTCGTCCGGTATGGCTTCCGCGACGATTGGGGCGGCACGTTTTGGCGCAGCCGTCCCGGCGTGCGCATCGGTGCGCACTTTTGGAGCGCGGGTGCGCACCTTTTGCGCACCTGTTTTCTCCCATCCTTCGGACACAATGCGCTTGCGCAGGGTGCTTTCGGCAATCCCGAACTGCTTGGCAATCTGGCGGTTTGACAGCGTTCCCGCGCAGTAGGCGCTTGCAATCTCTCCCCAGTTTGCTGGCGGTTTCTTCGACATTCTGGACCGTCCTGCGCAGGATGGTGCGCACCTCATTTCGTAATTTCAGGAAAATTTTTCACGCGTGTGACTGGCGCGGTTACGCCCCCGGGGTCGGGCCGAAGATTTGCCCCACCCCCCTTAATCGGGACCGTTTCGGTCGCCTTTCGGGTCAAAAACGCGAGAAAATGGCGGTTTTYCGCCGTTTTTCACCAGTGATTTGCAGCGCGCTGCGCTTTGGCCCGCGCCGTCTTGGCCGTGTGGCACGAGCCGCAGAGCAGCTGGACGTTCGCGGGATCGAGCTTGGCGCCACCGTCCTTCAGCTCGACGATGTGATCGCCGAAGATCCGGCAGCCAGACCGGCCGCAGCCTTCGCAGACGCGTCCACGCTGCTTCAGGATGGTGCCCATCAGGGCGCGCCATTCCTTCGAGACGTAGAACGCGTCTGCGCGCTTGGGTGGTTCGCGGGCGATGCTGGTGTCCAGCACTGTCAGCCCGCTGTTGATGCAACGCAGCAGTGCCATGACACCCTTTCATCGTCAGTTCAGTTGGAGATCAAGACTTCGCCACGCTTACCCTGTGAAGAAGGATTGATGGAATAGTGCGCCAGGACGCTTTCAATCTCGAAAGACTTGAACGTCTCTCGGACTTCAGGTCGATCATTCAGAGAGAGAATGAACCGGCCTTGGATCGAGGCTAGAACGTCTGCCATCTGCTCAAACTGATCACGGCTGAAAGGTGCTCTGTAATCCGTTTCATTCCCCCAATATGGCGGGTCGAGATAGAACAGCGTTCCTGGCTTATCGTAGCGCTTGATGATGTCCTGCCAAGGCAGGCACTCGATCACCACGCGCGAAAGGCGGGCATGTACGTCTTCCAGGATCGGACCGAGCTTGGCGACGTCAAACCGTGCTGATGCGCTGGCAGTAACACCGAAGGCTGTCCACTTTGGGTTGCCGCCAAAGGCTGTGCGCTGGAGATACAGGAACCGGACGGCTCGCTCGAGATCCGTCAGGGTGTCGCGTTCTGCGCTTCGGAGTCGCTCGAAGTGCTCACGGCTGGTCACCTGCCAGCGCAGCATGTCCATCAGAGGCACATAATGCCGCTGCAGGATTCGGAACAGGTTGGCGATGTCACCATTCAGGTCATTAATGACCTCACACTTCGCCTGGAAAGGACGCCGCAGAAAAATGCCACCCATGCCCGAAAAAGGTTCGATATAGGCGACGTGCGGGACGTTCTGGATGCGAGCAATGACAGTCTTTGCCAGACTGCGTTTTCCACCCAGATAAGCCGCAACAGGACGCACTGGTGCGACAGGGATTAGACCCTGATTCGACTCCCTCATTCATTTACCCGATAAAAAGCCCCGCCACTGCAGTGGTCGGTGGGGCAGCTTCGCTGTGGGTGTTGGTAGCACCCGGATCAGCTGTGTATGCAGCTTATCCCCCACCACAGACTGCGTCCAATCAAATGGCGGGAAGCTGGTCAGGCCTTGGCGATGTCCAAGGGAACCTGAATGAACGCGCTGTCCGGCGATGCGCGTTCGTGGAACCGGATGTAGCTGCGCGACGCATTCACCTTCACCGCGTCGGTGATGGCCTGCATGGCGCGCTGCCATTCTTCATCATCGATCGAAAGCCGGCGCAGCCCAAGGATCTTGGACACGTTCAGCTTGCCTTCCTTGCCGACGTCAAAGGCATCGGTAACGACGGCGCGGATGTTGGCGTTGCCGCCTTCCGTCCAGCGTGTCAGGCAGCTGTCCACCAGTTCCTTGGCGATCTGAAGTTCAGGGCCGAACGTGATGGTGTCGCTGATGGCGATGGTCACGCGCTCGCAGCCATCATAGGTCGCCAGCGTAAGATTGCCCTTCGCGCCGCCTTTCTTGGCTCCATACTGCTCGGCCAGAAGATCCAGAAAGGCGCGAATGTCGCTGTCCGCGTCCTCACGAAACTGGCGCATGATCTCACGAATGGAGCGCGCACGTTCGAACAGCTTGCGCACCAGCTCGTCCTGCAGAAGGTCTTCAGGCTTCACGTTCGCCCGTGGCACCAGCCGTCCTGCGGAATCCTTCATGTAGTCGTCGGGATTGTGGTTCATGCCTGTTCTCGCTTGCGATCGGCTTCGATTGCGCGGGCGCGGCGCGCTTCAGCTGCTGCCCAGATCTTCATTCCAGGCATCCGCGCATGCTGCGCCGTGCGTTCGTAACGCTCGGCCGCCCGGGTCCAGAAATCGACATGCTCCGCCCGGATCTCGGCAGGCGTTTCAGGTCGGCGTCGGTATCGAGTGCTCACTTTGCTCTCCAATAATGGCCGACGCCGCCTTTTCATGAGGCGTCAGTCTTTCAGGTAATTGCCGCCACCGTCGCCTTCGCGGACGTGGGCGTATCTTGTCGTGGTCTTCAGGTCGGAATGTCCCAAAGTCTGCTGGACGACATGCGCGGGCGCGCCATTGTCCAAGGCGTGTGATGCGTGGGCGTGCCGGAACCAGTGCGCCGAGGCATCTGGCAATCCGGCACGCTTCGCCGCCCGCTTCACGAGGCGATGTGCAGCTCTCAAGTGAAGCGGGCTCCCATCGTGGCCGGGGACAACAGGCGTTTCAGGGCGCCAGTCGTCAGCTCTCACAGCCACGATCTCTTTCCACAGCTTTGCGGGCACAAGCACATGGCGTGTCTTGTTCCCCTTGCCGAACACGGAGGCCACGCCTCCCTGCTGACGCCGTGTCATATCTCGCCAGGTGAGGGCGCACATTTCAGAAATGCGCAGACCCATGAAGTAGAGAACTCGGAGCGCGACCCGCTTTCGTGGGCACGGCTCCTGGTCGATAATGCGCCGCACATCCTCTTCCGTGAGGATGCGCTCACTGAGACGATCCCGCCCGCGCTCGAGGCGCAGCGCTGCGCCAACGTCCACATCCAGAAAACCGACGCGGACCCCAAAGGCCAGAGCCGATTTGACGGAGGCCAGCTTTCGGCGGCGCGTGGCGTCCGATCCCTTGAGGCTGTCAAACCACCCTTGCAGGTCATCCAGCACCACATCCGCCAGCGCCTTGTCGGCCCACTGGCGAAAGGCATCCACGTCCGCACGATAGGCGCGGGCCGTGTTCGCGGAGCGGTTGTGAAGCCACATATTCACGAGGCGATCGTCATCAGAGATACGGGGCCTTTTCGCGGCCGTTGCTGGTGCCATGGGCCCAGTTCTCCGACAAGTCATTGAATTATAAAGGTTTCCGATCCTGCGGACACCCTGAAAAACCGTCAGATAACTGTAATTATCTGACGGGTTATGAACCCTTGCGGCGGGTTATCTGACACTCTGCCCAGGTGGGCCTGTCAGATAACTCCGGGTTATCGCGTCGCTTTTCGCGCCTGTCAGTCAGATGGCGAACCACCCTTCTTGCGCCCTCGGTCACCCAGTTTGGGACCGCGTGCCAGGACGGATTGATACAATCCTGGCTGACCAGCCTCAATCGCCTGGGCTTCGAGATCCCGGCATAGGCTGACAAGGATTTTTCGCATGGATGCGGGCGTAGCCTGCATGATGCGGCTATCCCAGCCGTTGCGATGCCAGCGATGATCTGTGCACCGGACGACTGTCGTCCCCAAAAGTTGGAGCGATTTTTCGCGGCGGCTGTCCCATAGCGAAACGTCCGCGCGATGAATGAATGTGCGGTTGAAGATGACGGGCACGCAAAGCGCCCGTTTTCCCTCGACCGCAAGCACAAGGAAGTGCTGCGCGCCGCGACGGCACACGTCGCCTGCGCTCGCAGGTGCGAGTGTCCGCATTTCTGATTCGCTTTTGGCAGGAAGGCGAAAACGCCAACAAAAAAGGCGTGGACCTTCAATGGTCACACGCCTCTGTAGAGCTTAGATGTTTACTGTCTGTTCCTGTTTCAGGTCAACAGGTTTTTAATGGATTTGGTTTCCTTCGTAGTAATCAGCCAACTGTTCGAGAAGCAATTCGACTGCTCCCGTCATGCCTTGACGGTTCTTTCCGTACAGTTCAGCGATTTTTGCAACAGACAATCCGTCCAAGACGAGTAGAACGAGCAAGTCAGACGCATATCGCCCCAATGTTCGCCTCACGCCCTCACAGCGCGTGACAGCTGCCGATCGCGCCAGCATCATGTCTTCCAGCGTGCCTTGACCGGTTGAGCGCCTTTCCGGGTCTGCTGCGCCCATAATGCCAGTCTCGAAATCACGCGCCCATCGTTGGGCACCGTCTACGTGGCGCTGCGTGATCGTTCCATTGCGGAGAAGACTGTAAAGTCCGACGCCGCGTCGGATGACTTCGATTGATGGTCTGTTTTTACCTAAGTCCAGTTCAGTAAAGGTGAAACGGTTATTCCAAGCCCCGACAAGCGGGACGATATCTTCTCTAACTTCTTCAGTAGCCTTGGAGGCAATAGTCATTTGCATTCCACGTCATGTGGGGTTGCGCTTACAAAAACGGCCGTTGTCGTCCCGGTTCGAGGTGAACCGCGCTAGACGGGCCTGAAGAGTGACAATCTCCAGGGCTTGATTCGCTACTGTCTTCGCCATGGTGTCAGCGCGCTGTTGCGCCTGGTCGCGTTCGAGACAGACAGTGTCGAATTCGGAATAGATGAGGCGGGCAAGAGCACGACGGAGCATCATGCGTCAGATCAAGCCCAGGGCAGCATTGCCGGTGAAGCCATGCTCGAAGACGAACCAAGCATAGGCGATTGAGCCGTTCTTCGCCTTCACGCCAGATCCTCCAGGTGGCATCGAGATGCGACGGCTTGAGACCCAGACACGGGCGAGCGGCTTATCCTGAAACCAAACCTTCTTTTTTATTCCCTCCAGGAAGGCGAGGCGCAAAAGAACGACGACACGATCGACCGTGTGAGACAGCGCTGTCTCAATGAATTCCCGCTCTTCCCCGCCGTAAGGAGGATTGCTGATCACGCTATCGGGCTTCATGGCTGCAAGCGTGATGCCGTAGTCACCAATGCGAAAACGTCCATCTGATCTGTCGATGAGATCACTTCCAATACACTTGCGAACACGGCTGCATGATGGATGCTTCGCCACAAGATCCGGTATCGTACCCTTACCGCAGCATGGGTCCATCACCTTTCCATGAAAGGGACGCTCGGCATCCAGCAGCGCTTCGACTGCCCACTGCTCTTCGACATACCAGTTGTGCTGCTGCCGTTCGTACCCTGAAGCCCTCACGCTGCCTGCTCCTGCGGGCGATGCCAGTCCAGATAGGCAGACCGATCGTAAGAGCACGGGGGAAGGTCATGGGCCTTCGCCAGATCTGGCCATGCTCGTTGCACGGCGGAGAAATCCCGTTTTTCGCGGAATGCCTCGTTCCAGACTTCCTGCGCCTTGGCAAAGGCGGCATGTGCCTGCTCCTCCCAGGCTTCCCGCACAACCGGCTCTGGCCTTTGCTCTGGAAGGACTGACACTCCTGCCTGATGATCGGCCCAGAACCGCTCGATCGGTTTACAGAACGCGCCCATTTTGTTGGCAGTATCGCCATTAAGGGCCATTTTCTCGGTATGCTGCTTTACAGCCTCGACCAGGACATCGGCCGGAAGGCCCTGCCGAAGGAAGCGACCGCAGATGCTCTTGGCAAACCCAGCCTGACCGTCTGGCAGGCGCCCGATCTTGAGGACACGGGCCACAGTCTGGGAGATCAGGCTCTCTGAAATCTCCAGAACCGGTTTGTCGGTTTGGGTTTCTGCCGGTTTCGTAGATTTAGAACTAGAAGGGGATATATCTTTCTCTGATTCTAGATCTACGGAAACCTCAAAACCGGTTTCAAAACCTAAACCCTCGGAAACCAAAACCTCTTTTGAAAACTGGTTTTGGTTTCCGGTTTCCGAATTCTTTCCACCGGTCACAGGCGTCAGCAGGCGCATTTCCCGCTGCTGGTTCGCTTCACGCTCCCGACGTTCCCGTGCCTGTTCTGCTGTCTCGCCCTTACGTGGACGACCGCCCCGAAACGCATTGGTGCGGGAGGTCATAGCCTTCACACTCGCACCAGGAGCGAATTCTCCGGCCTCCTGACGCGCCTGGAATTCTTCCAGCCTGCGCTGCTGCTCTGCACGGACTGCAGCACGCTCTGCACGCCGGATCTGCCGTTCCACGAGGTGTGGGCTGTAGAGCGCGCCGTCTTCGTCCCGAAGGATGAACCGCGTGACCTCAAGTTCCGGCAGGTTACGGCGCAACACCTCGACGTTCTCACACGCCATCTGCGCCACCTGAACGTCATCGAGCGCGCGACCGCCAACGCGGAACACCACGTCACGGGCAGATTTCAGGGCGTCCATCAGGGAATGGAAAACACCACGCAGTTCGGCGGGCAGAACCTTCAGAAAGGCCATGGCCGGAATGTCATCACGATCGAACGTGGCAGGGACCTGGAACGTCATGGCGTCCCTCCCGTCTTGATGCGGGCACGAACAGCGCGGAGACCATGGCTTACGGCCATCTGGAGCTTGCAGAGATCCGCTTCAAGTTCGATGGCCTCACCGTCATCGATGACGCCGTCCGCCATGATGCGCAGGGTGGTCGCCATTGTATCGCCTGACCGTTTGGCAACGGCTTCCATGCTTTGCGGGATATGCCCTTCACCGACATGGATCGGTACCAGGACATAACCGAGATGCTGGGCCATGACCGTGAGGATCAGCGGCTCCTGGGCAAACTCGTCCAGTGCTACAGCAACGTCGACCGGAATGACCGAGCTGCTATGCCGCTTCTGATACTCCGAGATCCGGGCGCGACTGACGCGGGACGCCTCGGCTGCAGGATCGACGCCACCGATGGCTTTGACGGCCATCTGGGTCGCTGTCTTGATACGGGAAAGCAGCGTCATGCGCGTCCTCCCATTGCCATGGCCGAGGACTCGCGTCCTCGACCACGATCGTCCATCCTGTGTTTGCAACAACAAACAGGAGACGATTCCGGTGACCATCGAAACAGATATCGACGAACTAAAAGCAGAATCCCGAGCAACCATTGAAGTGTTAAACACGCTCCTCTTCGTTTGCTTGAAGAACGTAAATAATCCTGTGAAATTTCTTGAGGATTTTCGTGTTGCTTCACAGGAAGATTGTAAAAGTCGCGCAAAGGTGGCTCAGGAAATTCTCCTAAGTGGCCGGGGGGATATTTATGCCCAGGTGGAAGACTTGAACGACGCGTACAAGCGGATCTCTGATGAGATGGTCGAGAAGATCTCGATAGGAGATTGATCGTCTCCTCGCATGTTCTCAGCCTTCTGGTCACTGAAAGGCCAGAAGATGCCGAGACAGCATCTTGCAGACAGCGATGTGAGCGCGACCTACGATTGAAAGGATGAAAAATGCTCATGCAGCTTTGCTGTCTGGAAAGAGGTCAGGGCGAAGTTGATCCACCGAAAAACCCGTCAATTTCGAAACTGGCTCAAGGTGTTTGCGCGGAACTCTCTCCCACTGCGAAACAGCCTGCGTTGTTACATTGCAGGCTGCTGCGATGTCCCTGACGGCATACCGTCGACTTCTGATCTGAGAAAGGATTTCCGTGCACATACGTCACCCTTACCGCCGGTAAGGTTTTTATGCAACAGAACTAAGAAGGCAGGACCGAAAAGCTCTGCCATGCCGGTCTCATGACTGATCGCAAGCCCTCTCGAAAAAATCCGCCGACTCCAGCTGCGATAGCGATGGGGAAGCGGATAAGAACACAACGAGAACATTTGGGGTTTACCCAAGCGGAACTTGCCGCCATGTTGGGCGTCAGCGAGAATGCCGTTACACAGTATGAATCCGGGCGTTCCTCGCCCAGGAGGGAGCGTGTCCCAGCGCTTTTGAAAATATTGGGTAAATCGATCAACTGGCTACTGACTGGTGAAGAGCCGGAAGAAGAGGTCAAGGCGCAGACTCGACAGGAACAGGCGATTCTCATTAAGGCCCGCCAACTGTCGCCTGAAAGCCAAGAAATCCTTCTTCGGATGATAGATGCGCTAAAAAAATAACTTACCGCCGGTAAGTTTTTCCTTGCTGTTAAACATTACCGCCGGTAATGCTTCTTCATCGCACCGACGCGATGGAGATCGATATGTCATTGCCCGCAGGTGAGACGCGCCAGTCTCACACAGTCATCAGTTTCGATGTTGCGAAAGCGCACCTCATCCTGCGCCGCAGCATGCCGGATAGCCTTCACAGCCTCTTAAAGCCGAAGCACGTTGCGTCTTCGGCTCCTGTCCCTGCCTTCGTCATGCTCGCCGAAGCTGATCACTGGGATCGGTCTGCGGATTATGCGGCCTGTCATCGTGACGCGATGCTGTCGAGCGGAATCCGGTGGGCGTTCGTCACGGCTTTTCGGGACATCGCCACGACATGGCGCTGCCGCGCTCCGTCCCGCCAGCTGACCCATGACATGGGAGCAGCCGCATGATGCGCCAGCTTCATCCCCTCCTGCGTGGTCATACGGACCAGTCTTTCGCCGAGTTCCTGTCCGATCGCCCGGTCGCAGTCCAGATGAAGGCGCGTGAGCGCCGCGTGTGCCTGGTCCATGCCCGTCAGCGGGCAGAAGACGCGCCCAATGCGGGCATTGCTGCGGCCTACACTAAGACAGCCGAGGCCGTCGAAGAAGAGCTGGTGCAGCTGCTCCACGCTACGCGCCCCGCAGATCCGGTGCCCTTTCCGGAACCGCCTGCTTCGTCTGGCCCGCAGACCCTGGAAGATCTGCTCGAGCGTTCAGCGCCACAGCCCCGCAATCTGCGGATCTCGAACTTCCTGCGCTTCTGCACGGACCTTTTCCCAGGAGGGCGCGATGTCCACTGAGATCATGGATGTGCTGGTTCCGTGCGGTCTGGTGATCACGCTGTACGGTGCCGGAATCATCACCGGGCTTGTGATCGCAAAGGCCGACGAATGGCTCCAGGGCTTCAGCCCAAAGGAGTCATCATGAGGACTTCATCCCGTTCGCCGGATCTCTTCCGCGTCACTCTGTTGGGGATGAGGCCCAATCCCCGACGTGATCAGGGCTTTGCCGAATACCGGGACGCCGAACGCCGCGCCAAAGAAGACACGCGCCGCACGATCTGCGCCCACGACATATATCTCGGCAGCCGTCTGGTCGCCACCGTCAGCGCCCCGTCTTTCGCCGGGAAGATCTCGGTGGACCTGACGGACTTCGGGAGCCGTTACGCATGAGCGAGCGCACAGACACGGAACGGCTCGATTGGTTTGATCAGAACTGCGCGCGAGCCCGGTCAAGATGGAATGATTCCACCAAAGGTGTGGAGTGGGACGTCCGAGGCGGTAATTGGCGCGCTTCATTCCGCGCCGCCATCGAGGCAGCTATGGACGCGGAGGAACGGGGATGAGTGAAGCGCTTTTGCCAGTAAAACTGCTTCGCGTGACTACCGTAGCGGAACGATGGGATGTCTCGAAACAGTCTGTTCATAATCTGATTCGGTCGGGGAAGTTGAGGTGGTCCCGTCCGTTCGGACAGTTTTGCGGGCTTGATAAGCTATACCCGGTTGTTGTTATGCCGCCCTTCTGACGGCGTTGCTGTTGGCCATCTGGTCCGGGGTTAACCCCGGACCAGATGGCGTCGGCACGTCATGATACGCCTCATCGGGCGTACGTCCAGCCAGCGCCGTATGCGGACGCCTTTCGTTATAATGGGCGATCCATCTGCCAAGCCCGGCCCTCAGCTC